>NZ_JACSKR010000010.1:12486-18380 GCF_018617685.1 Exiguobacterium sp. s57 | reverse complement strand
TTAAATTGACGAAGCTTGCGCTTCATTCAAAAATTGTAAAACTTATTTTTGCCTCATCGTTCAGTTTTCAAAGTTCGTCTGCCGCTCTTGGCGACTTAAACATCTTATCAAGCGAGTGACAAAACGTCAACCATTTTTTAAAATATTTTTTATTTCTTATCGCTTATCTCGGCGACGTCTATTAATATATCAATAAAACATTAAGTGCGCAACCTTTTTTATAAAAAAGATTATTTTTTTTATAAACATGCATTCAAGTTATTTTGCGCTTATTTTTTTCTTCATTATATAAGGCTAAAATTCAACTATTCCTATCTACGTTTTACTTTGAAGTTCAAAATTCCGAATTCATCCTCTTTCGTCCGAAGCGCGAGCCACTTCCCGTTTGCTCTCCGCTTGGGAGTGTGAGCATTCTCTCACTGTAAAGATACAAAAAAGGCGAGCCACTGGCTTCGCCTTATGAACGGAGGGATGATAAAGACACGTTTCGCTTTTTCGCTTCTTTCAAATAAAAGAAGTAAAGAGTTTCAGCTTGTTTTACCTGGGCAGCTAACTCTCCCGTGTCTTCAATGCTGACTTCAAGCATTCGACGTTTCGATTCAAACTTAGCCTTTGCTTCTAGTAACTCAGTCAGTAGTCGCTGATCGTAGTCATCTCTTAACGACTTACGAAACCAATTCATAGTTCTCTTCTACCTTCCATCGCCCGAGACAACGTTACTTCATCCGCATACTCTAAATCTCCACCAACCGGCAAACCATGTGCAAGACGCGTCACGCGAATCCCCGTCGGTTTAAGTAGTCGCGATAAATACATCGAGGTCGCTTCCCCTTCAATGTTTGGATTGGTTGCTAAAATCACTTCTTGAATCGCTTCATTCTCTTGCAAGCGTGTCAGCAAGCTTGAAACGTTAATATCCTCTGGGCCAATTCCTTCCATTGGACTAATAGCTCCATGGAGAACATGATACTTCCCTCTGTACTCTCTCATCTTCTCCATCGCAATTACGTCTCTTGAGTCTTGGACCACACAAACTACTGTCTCATCCCGATGTGAGTCTTTACAAATTGCGCATGGATCCACATCTGTAATATGACCACATACGGTGCAATATTTAATATCCCGTTTCGCACTGACGAGAGCCTTTGCAAATGTTAACACATCGTCTTCTTCCATATCTAAAATATGAAACGCTAAACGCACCGCGGTTTTCGGACCAATCCCAGGTAACTTCGTAAAACTCTCAATCAATCGCCCAATGGCTTCAGGGTATTGCAACTCGCATCGATCCTTTCTTCACTTAAAAGCCTGGGAGATTCATCCCTTGTGTGAAACGTCCCATCTTGTCATTCACAAGTTGATCCGCTTGCTTCATCGCATCATTAATCGCTGCTAAGACAAGGTCTTGTAGCATATCAACGTCGTCCGGATCGACGACGTCTTCTGCAATGATGACATCTAAGACTTCTTTATGACCGCTTACGACAACTTTCACCATGCCGCCTCCTGCAGTTCCCTCAACGGACATATCTTTCAATTCTTCTTGAGCTTTCGCCATATCTTTTTGCATTTTTTGCATTTGTTTCATCATGTTATTCATATTTCCCATTCCACGCATTCAGAGCGCCTCCCTTATGTCTCTTCAATTTCAACGACATCGCCAAATCGTTCCATCGCTTGTGCAACTAACGGATCTTCAGTTTCCGGTTCTTCGACTTGTTCTGTTCGTTCTGCTTGTTTTTGAAGGATGAACTCATTCTTCAATTCATTCCAATCCGTTTCAAGCACCGCCATGATTTCACGACGAATCCCCGTGACTTCGAATAGTGCCTGTTCAATCACATCACGTGTACGACCATTTGAACTCACTTGTTCATAATGCCATGTCATTCCATCTTTAAATTGTACCAGTAAGGTGTCACTTGCACAAAGGACAGCCTCACTTTCATAGAAGAGTGCGAAAATCGGACCATCCTGTATCCGAATATTCGTCATGATGTCTCCCCAGCTGTCGCGAATCGCATTCAAGTGTTGACGTTCGGCCCGTTGCAAGAGTTGGCGAATCCGTTCTTTCGGCACTCGGATTTGAGTTCGTTTCGGGGTCGGTTTCTTCACTTCTTCGCTTGCTACGGTAGTTACACCATTTTTCTTCACTTCATTCAACTCGCGACTTAACTCACGCACTTGATCTTGTAATTGTGTCATTTGTTCACTGATTGTCCGACCTTGTTCCGCGATACGAATGAACGTTAATTCCACCAATACTTTTGGATGGTTCGATAACCTCATCTGTTGTTGGCAATCATTGAGCTCTTCAATCACTTGGAACAATTCGTCCGTTGACGTCGCTTCGACAAATTGACGAAACTCATCCGTCGGACGCGCCCGTTCTAATAAATCAGCAGCTTGCGGAGATGCTTTCAAAAGTAATGCATCCCGATGAACGAACACCAAGTCTTCGATAAAGCGTTTTAAGTCTTTCCCTTCACGCAACATCATTTCAAGGGTACTCAAAATCGAATTCAATTCTTTCCGCTGTAGACCATATGCCATTTCAAGTAGCATTTCGTCCGTCACAGCACCCGTCACTTCCAACACCGCTTCTTCCGTCAACCGACCATCACTAAATGCGAGCGCTTGATCGAGCAAGCTAAGAGCATCTCGCATGCCTCCGTCGGCAGCACGTGCAATCAACTTCAATGCTTCCGGATCATAGTCATGATTCTGATCATTCAAGATATATGCCATTCGTGTTTGAAGTTGACTCACTTCATGTCGTTTGACATCAAATCGCTGACAGCGAGAAATAATCGTTGCCGGAATTTTATGAGGTTCTGTCGTTGCCAAAATGAAAATCGCATGTGCCGGCGGTTCTTCGAGCGTTTTTAACAGCGCATTGAACGCACCGGTCGATAGCATATGCACTTCATCAATGATGTATACTTTATAACGACCTTGCGACGGCGGGTATTTGACTTTATCTCGAATCTCCCGAATCTCATCAACCCCGTTATTCGATGCGGCATCGATTTCGAATACGTCCGGACTCGTACCTTCCGTGATGGCGATACACGTCGGACAGGTATTACATGGTTCACGTGTCGGCGCACTTTCACAGTTGATGGCCTTAGCAATGATTTTCGCCAAACTCGTCTTCCCCGTTCCACGCGGACCGGAAAACAGATATGCATGTGACATGCGTTCCTCTAATAAAGCATTTTGAATCGTGCGTGTGATATGGACTTGACCGACGACCTCCTGAAACGACTGAGGTCTGTATACCCGATATAACGCTTGATACGCCATGAGTTCGCCTCCTTCCCTAACTGTTCTTCTCTATCTCATCATACAAAAAAATCTACAGCCCTGGGGCCATAGATTGAAGTTATAAAATAAATCTGCCGCGCACCGATTTCTGAAAGCGCATCAACATGCGTTACTCATGCAGTTTGCTCAGCCCAAGCACCCCTGCGGCACACGGTACGTCACCACTTAAGGCTGCTTCCTTCCGGACCTGACCTGGTTCATGGGTGACCGTTGCGCAGGACTCAGACGTCAACGCCACTTACATAAGGCAGACCACACCAACGCGCTCCCTCGAATCGGGATTCAGTCTCGCTATAGCGGATTGCGAGTGACAGGGCACCGCTACCTCCCCACCTAGCACGGCAAATGGGTAAATGAAGTTATGCACTATCTCGAGTGCTATTACATTATACTGTTTAATCGATTGGGTTGCAACCTCTCTGATCGAGTCGTTCTTGTTTCTTCCTCTCTCGAAGCGCTCGGAAGAAATCTGTGAGGAGTTGGCCACATTCTTCTGCTAAAACATTTCCCGTTACTTCAGCTTGATGATTAAATCGGTCATCCTGTACTAAATTCATTAACGTTCCACAGCATCCGCCTTTTGGGTCATAGGCCCCGAAGATGACACGCTTGATTCGGGATAATACGATGGCTCCCGAACACATCGGACATGGTTCAAGGGTAACATATAACTCGCAATCTTCTAATCGCCAATTCCTTAACGTTTCGTTTGCCGTTTCGATTGCAATCATCTCGGCGTGTGCCGAAGCCAATCGATCTGTCTCACGACGGTTGTGCCCGATCGCAATCACCTCATCTCCTTTTACAATCACACAACCGATTGGTACTTCACCAATGGCTTCTGCTTTCTTTGCTTCTTCGATGGCCAACTGCATAAATCGCTTATCACGCTCCATCGATTCACCTCATTTCTTATTAAGCATTATGAAAAAAAATGAAAATCAAATCCCTCGCCATATCACTCGTATTGTGTGCTAGAATGGAACTTGCACTTTGGATAATGGAGGATGACATCATATGTTTATAACGGTAGAAGGACCGATTGGTGTCGGGAAAACATCACTGGCCCATATCATCAGTCAGCATTTCTCGATGCAGATGCTGAATGAAATTGTAGAAGAAAACCCATTTCTCGGCAAGTTTTATGAAGATATCGAAGAATGGAGTTTCCAAACGGAAATGTTCTTCTTATGCAATCGATTCAAGCAGTTGGATGATATTCACAAACACCACTTGAGTCAGCAGCAATCCGTCGTTTCGGACTATCATATTTTCAAAAACTTGATTTTTGCTCATCGTTCGCTGAAACCAGCGCATTTGAATAAATACGAGCAGATTTATAAGATTTTGACACATGATATGCCGAAACCTGATGTCGTCATTTACCTACACGCCAGCATTGAGACACTCATGAAACGAGTCGCCTTGCGCGGACGTGAAGTGGAAGAAAATATGTCTCGCGACTATCTTGAACAACTTGCTCACGACTATGAGACGTTCGTTGAATCGTATCGCGCGGCCCATCCAGAAGTGAAAATCCTCTCGTTCAGTGGGGATGAACTCGACTTTGTACACAATCCGGACGATTTGACTCATGTCCTGAAAACGATTGAGCGTGAACTAGAATTAACTAAAGGAGCCCATACAAAATGAAGCTGATTGATAAATACAACATCCCGAACGATACAATCATTACAATCGGTGGAATGGTTGGGATCGGGAAATCAACGATCACCAATTCGTTAGCCGGTGCATTAAACTTCCGAACGTCCCTCGAAAAAGTAGATACAAACCCTTACCTCGATAAATTCTATCATGATTTCGAGCGGTGGAGCTTCCATCTTCAAATTTACTTCCTAGCTGAACGCTTCAAAGAACAGAAGAAAATCTTCCAATACGGCGGGGGCTTCATTCAAGACCGTTCAATCTATGAAGACACAGGCATCTTCGCAAAAATGCATTATGAAAAAGGAACGATGTCGCCAACAGACTATGAAACGTATTCAAGTTTGTTCGAGGCTATGGTATTAACACCCTTCTTCCCACACCCGGACCTATTGATCTACCTTGAAGGTTCGTTCGAACAAGTACTCGAACGCATCCAAATGCGCGGTCGCGAGATGGAGCAACAAACACCAATCGCTTATTGGGAAGAAATGTACGCACGCTACACAGAATGGATCAATAACTTCAACCTGTGTCCGGTATTACGCCTCTCAATCGAAGAGTATGACCTCATCAACGACCCAGACTCAGTTGAACTCATCCTTGAAAAAATTGAAAAGCAATTAACGGTTGCTCGCGAAGCAAAAGTTAGATAATCGATCGAAGGATTGCGCTAGCCAAAGCGTAATCCTTCTTTTTTTGTGCATAAAAAAATCCACAGCTCCTATGTCTGTGGATACAAAAAATGCATCTGCCTCTGCAGATGCCCGATTGAAAGCGGAGTTGGTGGGATTCGAACCCACGCGAGCCTTGCGACTCCTAACGGATTTCGAGTCCGTCCCCTTCAGCCGGACTTGGGTACAACTCCAGGCCTAAAAAAGTGTAAAAAAAAGAAAGTGGAG
>NZ_JACSKR010000010.1:0-12386 GCF_018617685.1 Exiguobacterium sp. s57 | reverse complement strand
GAGGTGGTGGGATTCGAACCCACGCAGGCTATTACACCCCTGACGGTTTTCAAGACCGTTCCCTTAAACCACTTGGGTACACCTCCAAAAGATATGAAATTGTCTGAGCCTCCAAAAAGAAAATGGAGGAGGTGGTGGGATTCGAACCCACGCAGGCTATTACACCCCTGACGGTTTTCAAGACCGTTCCCTTAAACCACTTGGGTACACCTCCAAAGCTCATATACAATTCGCAAGCAACAGTGTCGCTCGACATGATTTATAGTACCAACTGAAGAGACAGATGTCAAACCCTTTTGTGAAAAAACATTAAAAAAAATAAGCAGCCTCAAAATCGAGGCTGCTCTGCTATTTAGTTCGGCATTTCGATCTTTTCTTTCCCACCCATGTAAGGACGAAGGACTTTCGGAATCACGACCGAACCATCCGCTTGTTGATAGTTTTCTAGAATCGCTGCGACCGTCCGACCGACCGCCAATCCTGAACCGTTCAATGTATGCACGAACTCAGGTTTCGCGTTGATATCACGACGGAAACGAATGCCTGCCCGACGTGCTTGGAAATCTTCAAAGTTTGAACAAGAAGAGATTTCACGATAGACTCCTTGCGCCGGCATCCATACTTCAATATCGTATTTCTTCGCGGCAGTAAATCCGAGGTCCGCTGTACACATGCTGAGCACTTGATACGGAAGTTCGAGACGCTTCAATACTTCTTCGGCATGCCCTGTCAACAACTCCAATTGCTCATAAGATTCTTCCGGTTTTACGAAACGGACGAGCTCGACTTTGTTGAATTGATGCTGACGAATCAACCCGCGTGTGTCACGTCCCGCTGAACCGGCTTCAGAACGAAAGTTAGCGCTATATGCTGTATACGCGATTGGAAGTTGCGTTTCCGGGAGAATTTCTTCACGGTGCATGTTCGTGACCGGTACTTCAGCTGTTGGAACGAGGAAGTAGTTCGTATCCGCTACTTTGAACGCATCTTCTTCAAATTTAGGAAGTTGACCGGTCCCCGTCATCGCATCCCGATTGACCATGTATGGTGGCAATATTTCAGCGTATCCATGCTCATCTGAATGAAGATCCATCATAAAGTTGATGAGAGCACG
This sequence comes from Exiguobacterium sp. s57, assembly GCF_018617685.1. Taxonomy (NCBI): domain Bacteria; kingdom Bacillati; phylum Bacillota; class Bacilli; order Caryophanales; genus Exiguobacterium; species Exiguobacterium sp. s57. The sequence goes on along the minus strand of NZ_JACSKR010000010.1, from coordinate 11,272 downwards.
TTCTAAACGAGCGCCTAATCCTTTATAGAAAACGAAACGGCTTCCCGTTACTTTTCCGGCCCGTTCGACATCGACGATTTGAAGGTCTTCCATCACATCCCAATGTTGCTTTGGCTCGAAATCAAAATCAGGCTTCGTTCCGATTTCACGAATCGTCACGTTATCGTCCTCGGTCTCGCCGATTGGGGTTGATTCGTGCGGGATGTTCGGAATGCTGAGTAAAATCAAGTTAAGTTCTGCCTCAACTTCTCGTAACTCTTCGTCTAACAGTTTGATTTCATCCCCGAGGCGACGTGTCTCTAAGATTGGACCTTCAGCATCTTGTTTGTTTCGCTTCAATTCAGCAATTTGTTTTGTCGCTTCATTGCGCTTCGCTTTCTTCACTTCGACTTCGTTGATCAAATCACGGCGCTTCTCCTCTAACTGTGGGAAGCGGTCAAGGGCACTCAAGTCTTCACCTCGATGAGCTAATTTTTCTTTAATTCCTTCAAAATCCTGTCGCAAACGTTTAATGTCTAACATTATTGTTCCTCCTTTTTCATATAAAAAAGGTGGCACGCCCCTTTCCCGTAGGAAAGGGACGAACCACCTTGGATCCGCGTTGCCACCCTCGTTGCCCAAATACCTGAGCCACTCGATGCACGTAACGTGTGCAAACGTGACTTGTTTCCAAGTCAATGCTCCGAGGTCGATTCGGTTACGCCATCCCACTAGTTTGCACCAACCACTAGCTCTCTGTCAGTAGACGTACGTAACGTACTTATTCTCATCATCGCATCTGTCATTGAATTAATCTTACTTTACAACATCTCCACTTGTTCGACAAGACTGATTTTTCCAAGTGCGAGCCGGATTTGGTCGAGGAAATCTAAAAAGGCTCGCGTCATTCGCGTCAAGAACGAAGCGGTATCAATCGACTCCGCCGTAACAAGCGTCATCTTTGGAGGGGTCTCCCCTTCCAAATAACGTACATGCTCCGAAGAATCAATGGTGACCATTCCTGCTTGTGTATCGGGCTTGATCGGAGCCTTTAAATCCAACAGATCGTATTTCGGCTCCGGAACTGGCTTGCCTTTTTCGACCAGCACTTCAAAGTCATTCGTCGTCCGGATTGCTACTTGTTCCGTCTCGCCTTGAGAGACCGTTGCTGTTTTGGGGATGACTTCACCCGTCCTTAAAATCGGGGTCATGACAAAATCCGTATACGCATAGTCATGTAACGCTTTCGTCGCGGCGTACCGTCCATCATCAGATGTCGCACCAAGAACAATCGAAAGAACGGTACGCCCATCACGTGTGGAGACGCCAACAAAACAGTACCCTGCCTCGTTCGTCGTCCCCGTCTTAAAGCCGAGCATCCCCGGATAAGCCAGGTCACGGTCAGCGAGCATTCGGTTTGTCGCGTCAAACCGAATGCCGTCGACATCCACGTATGCCCGCTTCGTCACGTCGAGTACTTCCGGATACGTCGTCAAATACGCAATCGCGAGCTTCATCAAATCCTTGGCGGACGTCAAATTGTCTCCTGGTAGACCTGCGGATTCTGAATCAAGTCCTGAGGCATTCGCGAACGTCGTTTGAGTCATACCCAATTCATCAGCCCGGCGATTCATCTCTTTGACGAACGCCTCCTCAGAACCAGATACGGCTTCCCCGAGCGTTACGGCTGCTTCGTTCGCTGAACGAATCAACGCGGCATCGTATAACTCTTTGACGGTATATGGTTTATTTAATAGTGGGATTCGTGCCAACCCCGGCTTTCTCGTCAAAGCCAAAGCAGCATCGCTCGGTATGATTTCTTGTTTCCAACTGAGCTCCCCTGCTTCAATCGCCTCACGCGTCAAAAATGCTGTCATCAGCTTCGTGATTGAGGCCGGCTGAAGCATCGAATCTTCTTGTTTAGCAAATAGAACTTGTCCTGTTGTCACGTCAACAAGCATCGCGCTTGCCGCATCCACTTTCGGTGCGGTCGCAGAGGCAGCCGAGGGCAAGATGGTCTGCACGACGAATATGACCGTGAACAATATCATGAAATAACGGGCTTTCACATCGTTTCCCCTTTCTGTACGCTTCTTTTTTCAGTGTAACAAAAAATAAGTTTGAAGGACCTCTTTTTTGTGAGGTCTCTCAAACTTATACGTGTTGGGTCTGATTCGCTTTGACCATCTCGATAAAATAGCGATGTAACGATAAGTCATCCGTTAATTCTGGATGAAAAGAACAGGCAAGATACTGTTTGTAACGAACCGCTACAATCGCTTCCTCGACTTCAGCGAGCACATCCACTTCCGGTTCGACCCGTTCCACTTGAGGGGCACGGATAAAGACCGCTTCAACCGGATCTTCGATTCCTTTCACAGGAAGATCGACTTCGAAACTGTCGACCTGACGTCCAAACGCATTGCGTTTCACCGTCATCGGAATTTTCTTTAAGTGCGCATCATATCCTTCGACTTCGTTTGCGAGAAGAATCATGCCGGCACACGTGCCGAACATCGGTAACGTCTCCATCTCTCGAAGTGGTTCGAGCAGCCCGTAACGGTCGAGCAATCGTCGCATCGCCGTACTCTCTCCCCCTGGTAATACGAGTCCATCAATCGCTTGCAAATCTTCTACCGAGCGGACTACTACGGTTTGGGCGCCGAGCGTTTCGAGCATGCGAACATGCTCACGAATCGCGCCTTGCATCCCTAATACGCCAATCGTCACCATCTTACCAGCCTCTTGGTGCCATAAGTTCTTCTTCTTTGAGCGTGCGGACGTCGAGTCCTTTCATCGCTTCACCTAGTCCTTTTGACAAGTGTGCGATTCGCTCATAGTCGTCATGGTATGTCGTCGCTTCTACGATGGCGCGTGCGAATTTTTCTGGGTTCTCCGCTTTGAAGATACCTGATCCGACGAAGACCCCGTCTGCTCCGAGATGCATCATCAATGCCGCATCCGCTGGTGTCGCGATTCCACCCGCCGCAAAGTTAACGACTGGGAGACGACCCGCTTCACGGATTTGCATCAATACTTCAAACGGTGCACCGAGGTCGCGTGCCTCTGTCATGACTTCATCCACGCTCATCGACAAGAGACGCTTCACTTGCGCTTGTACTGTACGCATGTGACGAACCGCTTCGACGATGTTTCCTGTTCCGGGCTCCCCTTTTGTACGAATCATCGCCGCACCTTCGCCGATGCGACGGGCTGCTTCACCGAGGTCGCGTGCTCCACATACGAACGGTGCCGTATAGTCGCGCTTGTACAAGTGGAACTCTTCGTCGGCTGGTGTCAACACTTCGCTCTCGTCAATGAAGTCGACTCCCATCGATTCGAGGACACGTGCTTCAGCGATGTGCCCGATCCGGCATTTCGCCATAACCGGAACTGACACTGCGCCCATGACGTCTTCAATGATTGTTGGATCGGCCATACGGGCAACGCCACGCATTTTACGGATGTCCGATGGTACGCGTTCTAGTGCCATGACAGCCACAGCACCTGCAGCTTCAGCGATCTTCGCCTGTTCGGCGTTGATGACGTCCATGATGACGCCACCTTTTTGCATTTCTGCCATCCCGCGTTTTACTTTATTTGTCCCTACTTGTCTCTTTTCCATTGAAATCCCTCCATTGATTCGTGTTCTACTTGCTAGTATAAGTTGAATTGACTATATTGAAAGTGTCAGTTTCTTATTTTTTAAAGTGGTCAGTTCAAATAAAGGACTCTATTTTATTTATCACGAACCTGTTGAAGTATGGAGGAGGGATATGTATGTCAAACCGGGATCCGTTCGATGGAGGTCATCGTGCATTATTTGGTACATCTGGGATCGTCTCGTTCTTAATCACCCTTGGCTTTATGCTTTACTTCTTGTTCGGTTCATAAAGAAAGGAACGTCACACTATGGATATGCTCACCTTTTCGCTTGATCAAGAATCGTCCATCCCTCTTTACGAACAATTGTATAAACACATTCGGGACGCTATCGTGGACGATACGTTAAAGACAGGTACCAAATTACCTTCGAAACGTAAGCTCTCGCAATTTTTAGATGTGTCGCAGACAACGGTTGAGTTTGCATATGCCCAGTTACTCGCCGAAGGATACATCGAATCCATTCCTCGAAAAGGATTTTACGTATTACCGCAAGAGGAACTGTATGTCCGGCGGTCGAGTAGCACGATCACCCCGATCCCACCTCAGAAGATGTATACGTACGATGTCTCACCAAGTCAAATCGATACGACCGCCTTTCCATTCGAGCGTTGGAAACGACATGTCAAGCACGTCGTCGATGAAATACATCATGAGTTACTCGCCTTAGGACCAGTTCAAGGAGATCTCGAATTAAGACAAGAGATTGCGACCTATCTCTATCATTCACGAGGGGTCCAGTGCTCACCTGAACAAATTATCGTCGGTTCCGGAACGGAGCAACTGTTGCCACAACTGTTGGATCTATTACCTGAGTCGTCAATTTTCGGGATTGAAGATCCCGGTTATCCGCTCACTCGTCTCTTATTCGAACAACAAGGACGTACTTCAATCCCGATTCCGATAGATGAGAGCGGGGTTTGCGTGCACGAGCTCGAGCGTCAGGCAATCGATGCGTTATACGTGACCCCAGCCCATCAATTTCCGACAGGGACCGTCCTGTCTGTCAGTCGAAGGCAGCGCTTGTTAAACTGGGCGCTCGTTCATCAAACGTATATCATTGAAGACGATTACGATAGTGAATTCCGCTACAGTGGTAAGCCTATACCGTCTCTTCAAAGTATGGACCCGAACGAACGGGTTATTTACATCAGTACGTTTTCGAAATCGCTCATGCCCTCCCTTCGAATCGGCTACATGGTATTACCAACAACCCTTTTGAACCGTTACCGAGAGAGGCATCATTATTTCACCTGTAGCGTCCCTAGGTTCGAACAACATACGTTGTCCCTCTTCATGTCGAGCGGTGATTTTGAGAAACATTTGAATCGGATGCGAAAAATATACCGCCGCAAACTAGAGATTGTCCTCGCCTCCTTCCGCCCATTCGAACCGATTGTCACCGTGACCGGAGCGAGTGCCGGATTGCACGTCGTACTGACTGTGGCTACCGACCGGACAGAACAAGAGCTGAAGCAGTCTGCAGAATCTTCCGGAATCGCAATCAAATCGATGAGCGATTACCGCATCATACATCCGGACGAACAAAAACAGCTTCTATTCGGCTTTGCGCATTTGTCCGAATCAAGCTTACCGGATGTGATCGATCAATTAATGTATGCATGGAAAGTTTCGAAAGGAGGGACGTCATGAAGCGCTGGCTTCGATGGGTCATCGGAATATGCTTGATCGGTAGCGGAATTTTCTTTTTGACAAGTTCCGTTTGGAAAGATGTCATCGCCGATTCAACGAGTGAATATGTGATAGAACATATGGAACTACAAGACGAGGATGAATTTAACCCAAGTTATGATTTCAAATCCGTCACGCCGCTTTCATTGAAAGACGTCTTACAGGCGCGCAATCGATTTCATCATTTACCAACAATCGGTGTCATTTCAATTCCGGATGTTTCTTTGAAACTTCCAATCATTAAAGGATTGGATGACGAGAGTCTGGCTGTAGGCGCCGGTACGATGCATCCTGACCAGCAGATGGGCAAAGGGAACTATGCGCTCGCCGGTCACTATTTACAGCATTCGACCGCTCTATTCGGTCCCCTCCATGAAATCGAAATCGGGGCGACGATTTATCTTCAAGATGATATGCGAACGTACGAATACGTGGTCACTTCCCTTGAAACCGTCTCTCCTGAACGAGTCGATGTATTAGATGACACCTCAACCCCAACCATCACGTTAATCACGTGTACGTTTGATACGACAGAGCGCCTCATTGTAAAGGGAGAGCTCGTCACCACTTCCTCATGACCGTTTCTCCTCAATAAATAGGAGAAGCGGTTTATTGTTTTTCCAAAAACATATTGTTAGCGCTTTCAAATTCCGCTAAACTATTTTTGAAAACGTTTGCACAAAATAGTGCAAATCTATTTGACAGGAAGAGGTGCCTCATGAAGAAAAAAACTGCTCGTCAGGCTTCAACACTCATACTATCCGGTGCATTGCTCGTCCAAGCCGGCGTTCCGATGAACGCTTTGGCCGAACCGACGACTATGACAATCGATGGAACGAAGGCAGACTGGGCCTCCGTTACACCCCTTGCAACTTCCCCGGCCACGGGTTGGGAAGGTTTTGATATCGGCGACCTATACATACAAAACGACGCTCAACACCTTTATTTTTATGTGGATGCGAACAATGTCCCAAACTGGGGAGATAACGGACAATATATTAATATCGCCCTTCAAGTGAACGATGAAGACTCTGGGGTTTCTTCGAATCCACTTGGATATCCTTTCGATTTTAAAGGAGTCGACAAGGCACCTCAGTATCATATTCTCGTTCGTATTGATGGGGACGAGAACGTAAAAGAAGCCGCCCTCTATGAAGTCGGACAGGAGACGCCACTCTTACAATTGAATCAATTGAACGGAGCCGCCTTCGCAGTCGATCGGACGAAAGGGTTTGAAGGAAAGGTCCCTCTCTCACTACTTGGGCTAAACAATGGAGACCGAGTCCGTGCCCTGACTATATTGAGCGGGAACAACGCAGGTGAACATGGAGCGTTTGATACGATTCCAAGCAACGCGGCCAATCAACTATCCGACAGTTGGAACGTCGCCGCTAGCCCATCGACACAATCAGTTTATAGTGCTCCGTTCACGTTAAGCGGGGTGGAGACAATCGACCAGCTTGAAGTCGCTTCCGTGACCCCTGCTTCTTCAGCAACTGATATCGATGTATCTACTCCAATCACATGGACCTTCAATGAACCGGTCCGTCTTGATGCTGAAGCAGTTTCCCTACGGCAAGGTGAGACGCATGTCCCGGTTGACGTGACAATCAACGGTACGACTGTGACACTTCAACCGAAAGAGTCACTCGCTCTCAACACTTCATATACGGCTACCATTTCAGCGGGGGATTTGACCGGTACGATTTCGAACACGACGCTCCCTGCATTGACGACTACGTTCAAGACGGCATCAAAACTCGCAGACCCGTGGGAAACGACTCGCTATATCGAGATGAAGTATGTCCGTGCGGATGGAGACTATACAAATTGGAACTTGTGGACGTGGAGCACTGGCAAGAAAGATGGACAAGTGGATCCGTATCGCATCACGGAGGACGGAGCAATCTTCCGAATCCCGGTCGGTCAGGACGCCACTAAAGTCGGGTTTGTGATCCGAAAAGGAACGGATTGGGCTGTGAAGGACACTTACGGAGAGGACAGATACGTCACGCTTGGAGAAGACCGTGTCACGAAAGTGAATGTCGAAAGTGGCAAAGGTGTCTTCCATCAAGTTCCGACAATCAACGGTCCAATGTACGGTACAGACGGAATCAGTTTCTTCTATCGTGACGTAGCACTCTATGAATCCGGAAAAATGAGTGAAATCGAGAAGGTCGCACTAAAAATCAATGGTGAAACCTATCCGATGACGTATGAGTCTGACAACGAATGGTTCCGTCACACAGTACGTTTGCCTGAAGGCGTTCATGACTACACGTATCTCGTCACAAAAGATGGGGTGACGACCGAAGTGAAAGATCCGTATTTCGAGGCATCTCAAATCGAATATCGTCAACCGACCGTTAAGCTCACTTCTTCGGTTAGCCCGAAAGCAATCAGTTCCCGTGAAAATGCCGTCTTACAGGTAAAACCAACCTTGCCGAAAGGTGTAGCACTTCGAGAGCTATACATCGATGCACGCCCACTCGGAGGTCCTGAAAAGTTACATATTGACCGTGCGCTCAATGCCCAAACAATTGCGGTAAAGGATACCGTCAAACCAGGCAACAAAACACTTTCTGTCACAGCGATCGATCAATACGGAAATGTCCATCGCTCGAAGACCACCATCCGTGTCGTTCCGAAATCGATGAAAGAGAAGCAAGCATTTGATTGGGATGAGGCCCGTATCTACTTCATGCTGACCGACCGTTTCCACAACGGCGATTTGTCCAATGACAACCCGAACCGTGAATTCTACGATCAGGACCACCTCGAGTCTTATCACGGAGGTGATTTCGCAGGTGTCACGAAAAAACTCGATTATTTGGATGACCTAGGTATCAATACAATCTGGATTACACCGATTGTGGATAACATCGATTGGGATTTACGCTATGGAAAAGACGGGTCTCAATATGGCTATCACGGTTACTGGGCGAAAAACTTTGAAAAACTCGATGAACATCTCGGAGATATGGCCGCATTCCACAAATTGATTGACGAGGCACATAAACGCGGCATTAAAATCATGGTTGATGTCGTCTTGAACCATCCGGGTTACGGCATGGAACCCGGTGCAAATTCATCCGTCACGAATTTCCCGACGGATACGGAACGTCAAGTGTTCGATGGCATGATTCGTGAGAATCCCGTCGACGGGGATGACCTCAAGATGTCCTTGTCCGGCCTTCCTGATTTCAAGACAGAAGAAGCCGCCGTCCGAGAGCAGTTGGTTAAATGGCAGACCGATTGGATTAAACGTTCGAAAACGAAAAGAGGAAACACGATCGATTACTTCCGTGTCGATACAGTCAAACATGTGGATTCAACGACGTGGAAGTCATTCAAAAATGAACTAACGACAGTCAAACCGGATTTCAAACTCATCGGAGAGCATTATGGAGCAAGTATCAACAATACGGGTGGTTATTTGAGAAGTGGTCAAATGGACTCCTTGCTCGATTTTGACTTTAAATATCAGGCCGAGCAATTCGTGAACGGTAACATTGAGGATGTAGAAAGTGCACTTCAATACCGAAATAAACAACTATCGAATGAAGCGACTCTTGGACAATTCTTAAGCAGCCATGATGAAGATGGATTCCTCGTCTCACGCGCAGGTGGGGATACAGGAAAACAAATGGTCGCTGCAGCGCTTCAAATCACGGCCAAAGGTCAGCCCGTCATCTATTACGGAGAAGAGGTTGGCCAATCCGGGACACATGCGGGCGATATGGACAAAGGTGAATTTAACGAGAATCGTTATGATTTCGATTGGTCCCGTGTCAAAGGTGAAGGTAAAACGATGCATACGCATTACCAAAAACTATTGAATATCCGTGCAGACTATTCACACGTATTCAGTAAAGGAACACGTTCATCTGTCGCTGTGAGTGCTGCTTCTGGTTATTCAGTGTTTGAACGGAGCTATGGTAAACAATCCGTTCTTGTCGGATTGAACACGAAAGAGAAAGCGCAAACCGTTTCATTTAAGACGTCGTATAAGGCGAAGACTGTATTGATTGACCGTTATAGCGGCAAATCATATACCGTTCAAAAGGATGGGAAGGTGACCATCTCTCTTCCTGCTCAAGATCAGGGAGGTACCGTGATTTTAGTCGCGAAACATAAATAAAATACCGCCATCCTGAGTGTACAGGATGGCGGCTTTTATATTAGCGTGAGTAGTTTGGTGCTTCTTTTGTGATGTTGACATCATGCGGATGGCTCTCCTGGAGTCCAGCACCTGTCATACGAATGAATTGTGTGTCTTCACGAAGGGCACGAATGTCGGCAGCGCCGCAATACCCCATACCTGAACGAAGACCACCAATCAATTGATAGACCGTGTCGGCAAGTTCACCGCGATACGCCACGCGACCTTCGATTCCTTCTGGCACGAACTTTTTATCGGCTTCTTGGAAATAACGATCTTGGCTTCCACGTTTCATCGATGCTTCCGACCCCATACCACGGTAAGTCTTGAACTGACGACCTTGGTAGATTTCCATCTCTCCTGGGCTCTCTTTCACACCCGCAAGCAAGCTTCCGAGCATGACTGCGTTTGCTCCTGCGGCGATCGCTTTCACGATATCACCTGAGTACTTGATTCCACCATCAGCGATGACTGAGACACCGTGCTCTTTCGCTTCCATGACACAATCGTATACAGCTGTGATTTGTGGAACGCCGACACCTGCGACGACACGTGTCGTACAGATTGAACCTGGTCCAATCCCAACTTTAATGACGGATGCCCCTGCTTCAATCAATGCACGCGTTGCTTCAGCAGTAGCCACGTTTCCTGCGATGATCGGAAGTGATGGGAACATGTCGCGGATCTCTCGAACTTTTTCAAGAACACCAGCGGAATGTCCGTGTGCTGTATCGATGACCAATGCATCCACACCCGCTTCAACCAATACTTGAGCGCGTGACACTGCATCTTTTGTGACACCGATTGCTGCTGCGACGAGAAGACGACCTTGCTTATCTTTTGCTGCGTTCGGGAACTGTTCGACTTTCTCGATGTCTTTTGTCGTAATGAGACCTTTCAATACACCGTTCTCATCGACGAGTGGAAGCTTCTCGATGCGATGTTGATGAAGAATGCGTTCTGCCTCTTCAAGTGACGTACCAACTTTTGCTGTGATGAGATTTTCCGTCGTCATGACATCTTTGATGACTGTCGAATAATCTTTGATAAAGCGAAGATCACGATTCGTCAAGATACCAATCAGTTTACGCTCCTCTTCTGAGTTCACAATCGGTACACCAGAGATACGATACTTACTCATCAAGTATTCCGCATCGTATACTTGATGGTCTGGAGTTAAATAGAACGGGTTCGTGATGACACCATTTTCTGAGCGTTTGACACGATCGACGTGCTCAGCTTGCATTTCCATCGACATGTTCTTGTGAATGACACCTAAACCGCCTTGACGGGCCATAGCGATTGCCATCGGAGCTTCGGTGACTGTATCCATGCCGGCACTGATGAGCGGAATATTCAATTCCAGTCCTTCACAGAGCTTCGTGCTTAAATCTACGTCACGCGGTAAAACACTTGAAAACCTCGGTACGAGTAATACATCATCAAACGTTAAACCTTCTTTTGCAAACTTGTTTTCCCACATAAAAATTGATGGCCCCTTTCTCGTCCTATCCAAATCTTCATTTCGAAATATTTCTGTAATGGTAACAGGTATAATGCGAAAGTGCAATTCAATTCCCGATGTTCAGAAAGTTCAGAATTGTGTTCATTACGATATGAATCATAAAAATTGTTCGGAATTTCATGAGAAAAGGCTCTATTTGATGGAGTTCGATTTCAAAATAGGCATAAAAAAGACGACCGAGCGTTATGCTCGGTCGTCCTCTGCGTTGTTGCCTGGCAACGTCCTATCCTCACAGGGGGAGATCCCCCAAC
>NZ_JACSKR010000009.1:0-43862 GCF_018617685.1 Exiguobacterium sp. s57 | reverse complement strand
CGTCCTGAGCCAGGATCAAACTCTCCAAAGAATTTGATATAGCTCTTAAATTGACGAAGCTTGCGCTTCATTCAAAAATTGTAAAACTTATTTTTGCCTCATCGTTCAGTTTTCAAAGTTCGTCTGCCGCTCTTAGCGACTCTTAAAATAATACAAGTCATCGACACAGTTGTCAACCACTTTTTTATTTCTTTTCCGCTGCCATCAGCGGCAACGTTTATTACTTTACCGTACACTTCTCATTAACGCAAGGGTTTTTATTAAAGTTTTTCCAAAAAAGTTTTTTATTTATATGTTCTATCCTGTTTAACGGCTTCCTTATGCGTTTCTAGACTGACAAACATAAAAAAGCCAGCTCATACCCACGTATGATCTGGCCCTTCAATTGATTATTGTTGGTGACGCATCGTTGGGAAAAGAAGAACATCGCGGATTGAAGGCGCGTCCGTCAATAACATGACGAGGCGGTCAATCCCGATTCCAAGTCCACCTGTTGGTGGCATACCATATTCAAGTGCCTCAAGGAAATCATTATCGAGTTCATGTGCCTCATCGTTACCCGCTTCTTTTTCAAGCAACTGCGCTTCAAAACGTTCACGTTGGTCGATTGGATCGTTCAACTCTGTAAAAGCGTTCGCATGTTCACGACGAACGATGAATAACTCAAAACGATCTGTGAAACGTGAATCCGTTTCATTCTTCTTCGCCAATGGCGACACTTCAACAGGGTGTCCTGTGACAAATGTCGGTTGAAGCAACGTATCTTCAACTTTTTGCTCGAAGAATTCATTCACGATATGACCAAACGTCATATGATCTTGTACTTCTACACCGTGTTCTTTTGCAAGTGCACGTGCTTCATCATCGGACATTTGTTGCCAGAAGTCGACACCTGTTTCTTCTTTAACGAGGTCGACCATGTGTGCACGTTTCCAACCGATACCAAGATGGATCGTATCTTCACCGTATTGTACATCCGTTGTACCGAGTACTTCTTTCGCCACGTGTGCGACTAATTCTTCTGTCAAATCCATGATATCGTTGTAATCCGCATACGCCTCATACAATTCGATCATCGTGAATTCAGGGTTGTGTCGCGTAGAGATTCCTTCGTTACGGAAGACACGCCCGATTTCATACACACGCTCTAATCCACCGACAATCAAACGTTTCAAATGGAGTTCGATTGCGATACGCATGTAAAGTTCCATATCTAATGCATTATGATGCGTTAAGAACGGACGTGCTGCTGCTCCGCCGGCAATCGTGTGTAGCATCGGTGTTTCCACTTCTAGATATCCTTTTTGGTTTAAAAAGTTACGAATCTCTGAAATGATGCGGCTACGCAAAATGAAGGTCTGACGCGAATCTTGATTTGTGATCAAATCGAGATAGCGTTGGCGATAGCGTTGTTCCACATCTTTTAACCCATGATATTTGTCCGGAAGCGGACGAAGCGCCTTCGTTAATAATTCAAACTCTTCTACGTGAATTGAGAGCTCACCCACATTGGTTTTAAAGAGCTTCCCTTTCACACCGACGATGTCACCAAGGTCTGAAGACTTGAACAAGTCAAACGGCTCATCCCCGACATCGTTTTTCCGGACGTAAATTTGAATTTGACCTGTCACATCTTGAATGTGGGCAAAGAATACTTTTCCTTTCCCACGCTTCGTCATGATGCGTCCAGCCAATGTGACTTCTACGTCCTGTTCAGCCAAAGCCTCTTTTTCAATCGATTCATACTGCTCGTGTAATTCACCTGCGTGCGCAGAACGATCAAAGCGGTGACCGAACGGGTCAAGACCGCGCTCACGCATATCGGTCATCTTCTCAAAACGAACCTGCATTTGATCATTCATTTCTAACTCGTGGCTCACTATTCCATTCACTCCTCTATCCATATTGGGTTTCTCTCTAACAAAAAACTGTCGACCCGTTGGCCAACAGCACAGCCGAAGCCGTTCATTCGTTGTGGTGCACTTTTTCGCCAAACAAGCTTACCATAAATTAGTTCTTTTCACTAGTTCACACTTCTGACAGTTGTCGTTCGAGTTGATCGACAAATCCGTAAAGGACCGCCGCGAACGCCTCACGTGATTCTGTTTCATTAATTCGTTTACGGATCGGACCACTGCCCTTGAGTCCTTTCAAATACCAGGCCGCGTGTTGACGCATTTCGCGTACAGCTGTCAGTTCACCTTTAATCGCACTCAATCGATCGAGATGGAGCATACAGATATCGATTTTCTCACGAGCTTGCGGTTCCGGCGGAAGTTCTCCCGTTTCAAGGTACTGGATTGTTTGATAAAGCATCCATGGATTCCCAAGTGCTGCGCGTCCAATCATGACGGCATCCACACCGTACTGGTCAATCACACGTTTCGCGTCCTGCGGGGTCGCGATATCTCCGTTCCCGATAATTGGTACGGTCGCCACTTTCTTCGCCTCGCCAATCCAGTCCCAATTTGCGGTTCCTTCATATTGTTGGGCCCGCGTGCGTCCGTGAATGGCGATGGCCGCCGCCCCACCCGTCTGAGCCGCTTTGACGTTATCCAAAATAAAGATATGATCGTCATCCCAACCAAGGCGCATTTTCACCGTGACTGGTTTTTCGACTACCTTGGTGACGGCATTGACCATCTCATACACTTTATCCGGGTCGAGTAACCATTTTGCTCCGGCGTCACACTTGGTTACTTTCGGTACGGGACAACCCATGTTGATATCAATGATATCCGCATTTGTGTTTTGATCGACGTATTGTGCGGCTTTGACGAGTGTATCTTTAGAGCCTCCAAAGATTTGTAAACTGAGTGGTTTCTCCCGTTCATCGACATATAGCATACGCATTGTTCGGGTGTTTTCAAGCAAAATCCCTTTATCGCTGACCATCTCCGCACATACGAGTCCCGCTCCGAACTCTTTCGCAATCAAGCGAAAAGCCGGGTTGGTCACGCCTGCCATCGGTGCAAGAACTGCGCGGTTTTTAATATCTATGTTTCCAATCTTAAAGCCAGTCAAGACAACACATCCTTCATTTCACCAAATTCATTAATAACTGCAATCGAACGACATCTTGACGGTCTACTTCCGGTAACGCGTCAAGCCAAGAAGTCACCGTTCTTCCTTTTACAACCAGTTCCGGCGCAATTTCCGTTAACGGGGCGAGCACAAACGCACGCTCATGCATACGTGGGTGCGGAACCGTCAAGTGTTCTGATTGAATATCTTCCCCATTATAAAAGAGGATGTCAAGGTCGATTGTACGTGGTCCGTTCTTAAACAGGCGCTTTCGACCTAGCTCTCGCTCAATTTGTTGAAGGGTTTCTAGCAGTCCGGCCGCTGACTGCGAACTCTCTACCTCGACCACCATATTATAAAACGACGGTTGCTCCGTGTAACCGACAGGAGCCGTCTCATAGACCGATGACTGCTTTGTGACTTTGAGACTCGCTCTTTCCATCTCATCGATTGCAGCAGACAATTGCGCAGCCCGCTCCCCAATGTTCGCTCCTAATGCGATATAAATCATGGTGTCCGTCTCCTTGTCATCTCAATTGCCACCGAGTCGTAATGTCCTGGAATCGGCGGGTCCGGCTTGATGACTTTCACCGTCACACTTTGAATCAACTCGTGATGAGCCAAAACAGCTGAAGTAATCCGTTCTCCAAGTGCTTCAAGTAAATTGACCGGGTCACCCGTCACAATCTCTTCTGTCAGTTGATATAAGCCGGCATAACTGACCCCTTCATTCAAATCATCGGAACGCCCCGCAGGTGCAAGGTCCAACTCACACATTAAATCCACGTGAAACCTTTGACCGAGACGATTTTCTTCTTCAAACACACCATGATAACCGTAAAAACGCATTCCGTTCACAAAAATTTTATCCATGTCCATCCCCCCCAATCATCGCATCCATCATTTTCGCTGCGCGGGCATTCTCTTTCACATCATGTACTCGTACCCATGAGCATCCCTTCATAATCCCGAGACAGGTTGTCGCAATCGTCCCTTCTACTCGCTCTTCTGTCGGTAAATCGAGCGTGTGCCCGATAAATGATTTACGGGACGTACCGAGTAGCACTGGATAACCAAGACGAGTGATTGCATCGAGATGATTCATGAGTTCTAGATTTTGTGCCACGTCTTTCGCGAATCCGATGCCCGGGTCTAACCAAATGTGTTCATTCCTTACACCTGATTCGTGAGCAATCCTAATCGATTCCTGTAAATCACTGACCACATCCTCAATGAAACGGTTATATTCCCGCTTTTTCCGATTATGCATAAGAATGATGGGCACACCATATTCAACGGCGACACGCGCCATCGATTGGTCTCCCCATTTAGAACCCCACACATCATTGATGATTGTTGCTCCCGCCTCTAATGCCGCTCTCGCCACCGTTGGCTTATACGAATCAATCGAGATGGGCACATCAATCTCTTCTGTTAACCTCTTGATGATTGGGACGACACGTTCAATCTCTTCTTCTTCGGATACGAGTTCAGCGCCCGGTCTCGTCGACTCACCACCGACGTCAATCGCATCGGCACCTTCTTGTACGAGCTGATTCGCGTGACGTACGGCTTCCTCGATTGCCGTATATCGCCCTCCATCCGAAAAGGAGTCCGGGGTCACGTTTAAAATTCCCATGATTTTCGTCATACTTCCGCCTCCTATCCAAGTGAACGAATAAGTTCCGTCCACGCTTCTTTAAATCGCACCCCGTCTTTACCGGGGAAGGAGTGATCTCCGTACTGAGTCACCGGGGCAATTTGTTGAATCGAGTTCGTCATCCAGATTTCTTTCGCTACAGATAATTCTTCAAACGTCACGGATTGTTCGACTACAGAGAAATGTTCCATCACCCATTTCCGCGTCACACCTGCGAGCGGTCCGCTCGAGAGTGGTGTCGTGTATAACACATCATCCGGTCCAACCCAAAAGATGTTCGACACGAGTCCTTCCACCACGTGTCCATTTTCGTCAGCAAATAGACCTTCCGCATCCGGATTTTGGAGAGCCCGTTTTCCGAGGATATTGTTCATATAATGATGCGACTTTAATCGAAACGCCACTTCAGGACGACTTCTCGGGAAAGGGATTGGTTCCACTTGTTTCTCCTGTGGAACAACTTCTGTAGGTAACGGTTTTACGATCATTGTGACGTTCGGTGTTTCATAGCGCCCGGCATACAGACCGAGGGGCGCGACACCTGCCGAAACATTTAACCGAATATATAAATTAGGCGCATCATTTTGCCGACACAGTCGTTGAATCGCTGTCTCAATTTCTGCTTTCGTATACGGAAAATCAATCCATAACGCTTCCATGCTCTTATTCAGACGCTCCCAATGTGCATCGAACAAAAACGGCACAAAATTATAGGTCCGTAACGTTTCAAATAAGCCCATTCCATACAAGAAACCATGATCTTCAACCGGAATCAACACCTTCTCTTGCTCGACTACATCGCCGTTATGCCAATACAACATGACGATACTCCTCGATAAAGTTTCGAATCATCTCTTTCCCATGCTCAGTCAAAATCGCTTCAGGATGATATTGCACCCCTTCAATCGGAAGCGTTCGGTGACGGAGCGCCATGATTTCTCCAGTCTCCGTCTCCGCAGTGACCGCTAGACATTCCGGTAGAGTCGAATGCTCCACGGCCAATGAGTGATAACGGGTCACGATTGTCTGTTGAGGAATGTCTTTGAAAATCGATTTTCCGTCATGTTGAATCTTCGACGTTTTCCCGTGCATGAGTCGCTCCGCATGAACGACTTCTCCGCCGAACGCTTGCGCAATCGCTTGATGACCGAGACAGACACCTAAAATCGGAATACGGCCCGCGAACGCTTGGATTGCCTCTACGCTGATCCCTGCCTCATTCGGAGTACAAGGTCCTGGAGAAATGACAAGATAGCTTGGGGAAAGCGCCTCGATTTCTTGAATCGATACTTCATCGTTTCGATACACGATTAGTTCCTGACCAAGTTCACCGAAATACTGCACCAAGTTATACGTAAATGAGTCATAGTTATCGATCAGTACAATCATGTCGTTTCCTCCGCCATTTGCTTCGCCGTCCATAGCGCCTTCGCTTTGGACAGTGACTCTTCATATTCTGAGACCGGGTCCGAATCGATGACGATCCCCGCTCCTGCTTGAACGTATGCGATTCCATCTTTCACGACCATCGTCCGAATCGTGATATTGAAGACGAGGTTGTCATTCCAACTTAACCAACCATACGAGCCGGTGTAGAGTCCCCGGCGAACCGGTTCGAGTTCTTCAATGATTTCCATCGTTCGAATTTTAGGCGCTCCTGTAATCGTGCCACCTGGGAACATCGCTGCCAACGCTTCGGCTCCAGAAATCTCATCACGAATAGTGCCACGTACGTTCGAAACGATATGTTGCACGTGTGAATATTTTTCAATCACCATCAATTCATCCACATGAATGCTACCGTACGCTGCAACTTTCCCGAGGTCGTTCCGCTCCAAGTCAACGAGCATGACATGTTCTGCTCGCTCCTTTTCATTTTCAAGTAGCGTGTTCGCCAATTCCAAATCTTCCGCATCATCTTTCCCACGCGGACGCGTACCCGCGATCGGACGCGTCGAAATGTCAGATTGGTGTTTCTCAAGCAACAACTCTGGTGACGCGGAGACCATTGTCAATGCGTCGTCCACAAAATACCCCATGTATGGAGAGGGATTCATTCGACGGAGAGTATCGTACACCCGACGTGGGTCAGCGAGAAGCGGTTCTGATTGACGAACACTCAAGTTCACTTGAAACACATCACCTTCCACGATATATGACTGAATCTGTTTGACAGCTTCGACGAACTCCTCCTGAGACATGGAGCGCGATCGCTCTACAGGGAGATGTTCCGTCGGTTTGAACGCATAATGCGACTCGACGTTCCACATGGCTGCCCACCGATCCACTTTGCGCTCCACATCACGTTCTGCTGTGACCATTAAGTAAAGGGTCGACGACTCTTCGTCGAACACAGCCACTTCGTCAAATAGAAGAAACGAGACGTCTGGCGTCGATAAATCATCTGCCGCTTGGTTAGGGAGACGTTCAATGGTCCGAGCCACATCATAACTGACATAACCGATCATACCACCGAAAAATGGAGGGGTCCCTTCTGGACGTTCAGCCTCAAACCGCTTCCGAACTTCACTGGCCAATTCGAGCGGTTCCCCGTACATCGTTTCAGTCATATTTCCGATTTGAAGGAGACCGACGCCGTCTTTTACATAGAAGCGACCGAACGGTTCAATTCCTGCAATCGTATACCGCCCTGCCCTCCCGCTTTCTAGCCATGCATGGTACGGTTGATTCGCTGTCAATGTCATGTATGTTTCATACATTTTTTCTTTCGTCATCCGCTTCGTTCTGAACGCTGTCGATCTCACATGTCATTCCTCCGTCTATTCATTCATGCTTTTTATTGTACACAAGAAAAGACAGCAACCGAAAGAGAATGTCTCTCGATTACTGCCTAAAATGTTATACCCGACTCTCGTTTGACTCTTCGTCAAATTGATAGAGTGGTGTACTCAAGTAACGTTCTCCGTTTGACGGAATGATTGCCAACACGTTCTTCCCTTTACCGAGACGCTTCGCTGTATCAAGCGCCGCCGCAATCGCGGCCCCTGAAGAAATACCTCCGAGAACACCATTTGTGCGCGCTGCTTGGCGAGCATATTCAAACGCTTGTTCTGTCGTGATTTGAAGAACACCCTCGTAAATTTCTGTATCGAGAATGGATGGGACGAACCCGGCACCAATTCCTTGAATTTTGTGAGGACCCGGCTTCCCACCAGACAAGACTGGTGAATCAATCGGTTCAACTGCCAAAATCTTCACATCTGGATATTTCGCCTTCACGACTTTTCCTGCTCCGGTAATCGTACCACCAGTACCGACTCCTGCGATAAGTGCATCCACCGTAAGTCCCGTTTCTTCGAACGCTTCCACAATCTCAGGTCCCGTCGTCATTTCATGAACGTTCGGGTTGGCCGCGTTATTGAATTGTTGCGGGAGGAAGTAGCCGTGCTTCTCAGCTTCTTCAGTGGCACGACGAATCGCCCCGCCCATCCCTTCAGAACCTGGTGTCAAGATGAGTTCGGCTCCATATCCACGAAGAAGATTACGACGCTCCATGCTCATCGTCTCAGGCATGACGAGAACGGCTTTGTATCCTTTCGCGGCACTGACCATCGCGAGACCGATTCCCGTGTTTCCGCTCGTTGGCTCGATGATTGTATCACCAGGATTCAAGATGCCGTCTTTTTCAGCCGCTTCAATCATCGCGAGTGCGATCCGGTCTTTGACGCTTGATCCCGGGTTCATATATTCAAGCTTCAGATACACATCGGCATCCTCTGGTCCAGTCATTCCGTTCAATTTTACAATCGGGGTCTTTCCAATCAAGTCTGTCACTGAGTTTACGATTCGCATTACATTTCCTCCTTCATAATTCCGACTATTCCGATATTGTTATCATACCCTATCGAATTGAAAATATGCAATTTGAAACGTTGCTTACGCTTGTGCTTGCTCTTTCATCGTCTCTAATTGTTCCGCTGAGAAATGATACTTTTCCCCACAGAAATGGCAAACCGCTTCGGCTCCACCATCTTCTTCAATCATCTGACGAATCTCTTCTTTTCCGAGACCGATAATGGCGTTTTCCATTCGTTCGCGACTACATGTGCAGTTGAATTGAATCGGATTACGGTCGAGGACATCAAGACTATCGCCAAGTAGTAATTGAAGCATCTCTTCAGGTGTCTTTTCTTCACCAATCAAGACAGATACGGGCGGGAACGTCTGAAGTGCTTTTTCGAGCGCCTGCACCGTTTCTTCAGAAGCGTTCGGAAGCAATTGTACGATCACACCGCCTGCCGCAAGAATCGATTCATCTTCCGGTAAGACGAGAACACCGGCTCCAACGACCGATGGCACTTGTTCTGATGTTGCGAAGTAGTACGTGAAGTCTTCACTGATTTCACCTGTTTGAATCTCTGAAGAACCACCAACATAATCTTTCAACCCTAAATCTTTAATGACTGAGATGGTTCCTTTTCCGACGACTTCGCCTACCTTTAACTTCGTCAATCCTTGTTCGTTGACGAACGTTCCACCATCGACACGCGGATACGATACATATCCACGGACATCCCCCGCTGTATCTGCATCCACGATAATTTTCCCGATTGGACCATCACCTTCGACTTTAAGCGTGACGCGTGCCGCACCTTTTTGCATCGCACCAATCATCGAGCCAATTGTCATCGTCCGTCCGAGGGCTGCTGAAGCAACTGGTGTCGTCTGATGACGAAGTTGTGTTTCGTACACTGTCTTTGTCGTACGTGCTGCAAACGCTCGTACTTCTCCGTTGAACCCGAGAGCTCGAACGAGATAATCGTCTTTCATTTGATCGAGTAATGCTTGTTGTTCTGTATGAATCATATACTTTAACTCCTTTAGTTTACTTTTGATTGCGCTCGTAAATGAGGCGGAGGCCTTCGAGTGTCAGGAACGAATCCACATGATCAATCGTTTCTGCATGTTCACTGATCAATCGTGCCAATCCTCCAGTCGCAATGACAGTCGCTTCACCAACTTCACGCTTCATTCGATTCACGATACCGTCCACTTGAGCCACGTAACCATAATACGTTCCCGATTGCATCGCTTGAATCGTATTTTTCCCAACGACCGATGGCGGGGTTGCCAGTTCAATTCGTGGTAGTTTCGCAGCACGCTGATAGAGTGCCTCTACTGAAATCATGATACCTGGTGAGATGATGCCGCCGTGGTAGCGACGTTTCTCATCGATGTAACAATACGTGGTTGCCGTTCCAAAATCAACAATTATGAGCGGACCGTCATACTTGGCGATTCCAGCCACAGCGTTGACAATTCGATCGGCTCCAACTTCGCGTGGATTCTCAACGTGAATGTCTAATCCCGTCTTCACACCTGGACCGACAACGATCGGTCGTACATTGAAGTATCGCTGTGACATTTGTTCAAGTGGAAAAATGACCGGGGGCACGACAGAGGATAAGATGACACCTTCAACCTGCTCAAACGAGACGTTCGATTGGTCGAATAGCGACTTCACAAGCATGCCGTACTCATCAGTTGTTTTCGTACGATCGGTCGAGATGCGCCAGTGGTGTACGAGATTATCTTCATCGTACATCCCGAGAACAATATTTGTATTTCCAACATCAATCACTAAAATCATGATATAGTTCCTCACTTTGTTGTCAATTGCAGTTCGCTCGAATTATAACATGAAAAAAGACGAATGCCTCGTCAAGGGCATTCGTCTACTGATTAACGTGATTCGTTATTCGGACGCTCCGTCGGTGTCGCCTCGGGCTTATCACCTTCAGGCACAACATCCGGTTGGCTTTCTTGAACAGCTTCGGGTTGATCGATGACTTGACCGTGCTGAACGGCTGCCTCATCTTTCTTCGCTGCTTCATCTGAGTCCGTTGATGCATCCACGTCTTCTTCCGGTTCATGCGGGAGATATTCGCCTGTTTTAATCAAATGACGAATCTGTTTCGAATCGAGCGTTTCCACATCAAGCAACGTCTTCGCAACGAGTTCGAGATCTTCACGACGTTCTGTCAAAATCTGCTTCGCTTTCGCATAGCAGTGGTTGATGATGTCACGAATCTCTAAGTCGATTTCTTGTGCGATTGCATCTGAATAATTCTGTTCCGTCTGGAAATCGCGACCAAGGAAGACTTGTCCACCGTGGTTCGAACCGAGTTGGAGTGGTCCGAGCTTATCGCTCATCCCATAATCCATGACCATCTTACGTGCAATACCAGTAGCACGCTGGAAGTCGTTGCTCGCTCCAGTCGACACTTCACCAAAGATGACATCTTCGGCGACACGTCCACCAAGGAGACCAACAATCTTATCTTCGAGCTCAGGTTTTGTCATGAAGTAACGGTCCTCTTTCGGGAGCATGACGACATATCCTCCCGCGTTTCCACGTGGGACAATCGTCACTTTGTGTACTTCATCCGCATTCTCAAGTTCGAGACCGATGATTGTGTGACCCGCTTCGTGATAAGCGACAATCTTGCGTTCTTTATCCGAAATGATTCGGCTCTTCTTCGAAGGACCGGCGATGACGCGGTCAATCGCTTCTTCCACGTCGACAACAGATACCGCTGCGCGGTTCGAACGTGCCGCAACGAGTGCCGCTTCGTTCAAGAGGTTCTCTAAGTCCGCTCCAGAGAATCCTGGTGTACGCTGTGCGATTGATTTTAAGTCCACTGTCGAATCAAGTGGCTTGTTACGCGCATGAACTTTCAATACTTCTTCACGTCCCTTTACATCAGGACGATCGACCGTGATTTGACGGTCAAAACGACCTGGACGAAGGAGGGCAGGGTCAAGAATATCCGGACGGTTTGTCGCCGCAACCATGATAATCCCTTCGTTGTCGCTGAATCCATCCATCTCAACGAGCAATTGGTTCAATGTTTGTTCACGCTCATCGTGTCCACCACCTAGTCCGGCACCACGTTGGCGTCCGACCGCATCGATTTCATCGATAAAGATGATACACGGAGCATTCTTCTTGGCGTTTTCGAACAAGTCACGAACACGTGACGCACCGACCCCGACGAACATCTCAACGAAGTCCGAACCTGAGATCGAGAAGAATGGTACACCTGCTTCACCGGCTACTGCACGGGCCAATAGTGTTTTACCTGTCCCCGGAGGACCAACGAGTAACACACCTTTTGGAATACGTGCACCGAGTTTTGAGAATTTACGAGGATCTTTCAAGAATTCAACGACTTCGATGAGTTCTTGCTTCTCTTCGTCTGCTCCGGCCACATCTTCAAATGTGACACTACGCTTCTCTTGGTCGTATAATTTGGCCTTCGATTTCCCGAAGTTCATCACACGACCACCACCGCCACCACCTTGCGCTTGGTTCAACAAGAAGAAGAACAAGATGAAGATGATGATAAACGGTAAAATCGCAAAGATGATACTGAACCAACTACTGTTCGATTCAGCTTCCTCGATTTGAATATCCGTATTCGCTCGAAGCTGTGTTAATACATCCGCATACTCAGCTTCGTTCGCTGGAATATTTGTTTCATAACGCTGGTCTTCATCTCCTGTAAGATCGCCTGTAATCGAGATAGCCCCCGGGATTTCTTGTACGGTTGCCGTCTCAATCCGATCATCTTCCACATATTCTAGGAATTTCGAATACGAGAGTGTTTCACTCTGACTATTCGGATTCTGCAAATATTGAAGGAACAAGATCAAGGCTAGGAAAATCACACCAAAAACCAATGTGTTTTTCACTGCACGATTCATTCTCTGCCTCCTATTCCGAGAAACGATGTTCTCGCCCATTCAGTATATGCCTATACTTTGGGGATTTCTTTTATCTTACCACGTCACATTTTCAAAAGAAAAATGTTAGCCCCCGTAAACGCTCGGTTTGAGCACACCGACGTAAGGAAGATTACGATATTTCTCTTCATAATCCAAACCGTAGCCAACGACAAACTCGTGTGGGATAACGAAGCCGCTATAGTCTGCTGATAAACCATTTTTACGCCCTGTCGGTTTGTCGAGAAGCGTGACAATCTTCACAGATTTCGCTTTACGGTATTTAAGAAGATCGACGAGATAACCAAGCGTCAATCCACTATCAATAATATCTTCTACAATCAAGATGTCGCGTCCTTCTACAGATGTATTTAAATCTTTGTCGATTTTAACCTCACCTGTTGACGATGTGCCACCATGATACGTCGATACGTCCATGAAATCCATCTCTAAGTGGATGTCCATTTCTTTAACGAGGTCCGACATGAACGGCATCGCGCCTTTCAATACACATACGAGAAGCGGGAACTCTTCTTTATAATCTTCGCTAAGTGTTCCGGCAAGTTCTTGTACCTTTTCTTGAATCTCTTCACGCGAGATTAAAATTTTTTCCATATCGTTGATTAATGACATCTTGAAATCCTCCTCTTTCTGTTTCGACACAATCATCATTTTACCATTAATCGTAGACAATTCGCATCCGACTTGTCTAGAAAATCTGAAACTCTTACACCAATAATCGCGAGAATCCGTCCAGAAGCGTCTTCAAGCAGTGGCAGCATCGGACGAATGGATCGATCAATTTTTTCATCAATTAAAATTCGAGCCACTTTTTTTGTCCCTACGGTTAAACGCATCCGATCACCCGGTTTAATTGTACGAATTGTGAGCGGATATGTGATTTCATGTAATGGGATGCCCTCTTCCCCCTCCTCGATAGACAGGGAGATTGTCCGCTCTCCGAATTGAACCACAGTCGGTAGCGTTTCAACTTGAATCGGATGGAGCGGATAGATGTTTAAACGTTGTACAAGATTAAGTACCCTATTCCGCTTGGTCATGAACCATTCCCCCTGGAGATGATAAATGCCTGTATCCTTTTGACTCATCAATAGTTTCTCGATCGCCTCAGTCACATTTACCTCGTAACGAGCGGACAACAACCGACCGACCGTGTACCGTTCGAGCGATGACAAACGTTCAACGTGATCAAGTTTCACATGAAACGCTTTCATTTCGAGTTCTACATATGCCTCCACCCACCGTTCGCACGATTGGTACCGTCTATCCCAGTCGGCACGGGCCAATTTTGCCGCTTCGCTGACTTCTTTCACAACCGATGGCCACGTCTGTTTCAGTTTCGGCACGATCTCATGGCGAATGAGATTCCTTAAGTAGGTGCGTTCTTGGTTTGTTGCGTCTTCGCGCCACTCTAATTCGTTCTGTCGGGCATACTCAATCAGTTGAGCTTTCGACTCATATAACAACGGACGGATGAGTCTCCCGTTACCAAATTTCCGGATTTCGGGAATCCCTTTCACTTCAATCACGTTTCGATGAAGTTGAATGAGCACAGTTTCTAACTCATCGTCCGCATGATGTGCCGTTGCCAATGTGTCATATCCATATTCACTCATGACGTCTTCAAAGAATTGATATCGGCCCTCTCGATATCTCTCTTGTGATTTTCCTTTTTGAAAATCAAGACGCTTCCCATGAAACGGGATTTGATAGGATGCCGCTATATTTGCGACGAACGTATACTCTTCATCTGATGCTTCTCGTAGACCATGATGGACATGAGCCACCGCTACGTTCCATCCTCGTTTGACAAGGCGGTCTAAAAGGACAATCGAATCCACACCGCCAGACACAGCGACGAGCACCTTTTTCATGAATTCCCTCCTTAGGTATAACAAAAGAAGCCATCTCGTTTGAGATGGCTTCTTTTCGCTTAGGCTAAGTGACCCGTACGGGATTCGAACCCGTGTTACCGCCGTGAAAGGGCGGTGTCTTAACCGCTTGACCAACGGGCCTAAATAAAATGGTAGCGGCGGAGGGAGTCGAACCCACGACCTCACGGGTATGAACCGTACGCTCTAGCCAGCTGAGCTACACCGCCATGTTATTGTTGTGTCCTAAGCACATTTTCTATAATAACCAGTCATCATTCGAGTGTCAATTCTTTTTTATATTTTTTTAATAAAAAAATCGTGTATAGCGTCGTCTTCCCCACTATACACGATTTTATAACGTTTTTACATCATGCTTCTGATGCGATTGGGCGATATTTTTTCTTCCATGCGATTCGGAAGTACGCCCACAGCAATGCAAAGCATCCGGCAGCCACAAACGTTAAATAGATGGTAGCTGTCTGCAAGTACTGTGCACCGTCTGCCGATAGAATTTCTTTATACCCAGCAACCGTATATGTCATTGGAAGCAGTGCATTGAACGGTTGTAACGCTCTTGGAATCAATTCGAGCGGGAACGTTCCCGCAGACGTCGTCAATTGCAAAATCAACAAGACGATTGCCACAAAACGCCCCGGATTTCCGAGCGTTGTCACGAGCAACTGCACGATAAAGAGGAACGTGATGCTTGTCAACCAGCTGAAACCGAAGAATTTCAACGGCTCGCTCACTTCAAGACCGAGTAGTTGCACCATTGCCACATCGAGAATCAAGGCCTGAAGGAATCCGACGACAACGAGAACGCCAGACTTCGACATCACCCATGACAGACTCCGTTTTGGACGCCCCACTGGATCGTACAATGGATAGACGATCGAGAGAAGGAGTGCCCCGACAAAGAGTCCAAGTGACATGAAGTACGGAGCGAATCCTGTACCGTAGTTCGGCACTTCGTGAATCGAGTTGTCGACGAGCGCAACCGGACCTGCCATCATCTCCACATTATTGTCAGTTAACCCGATATCTGCATCTTCCGCGCCTTTTAGTAAGGCGTCACGAAGTTCATCGCTACCGGATGCAAGGTCTGTCATCCCATCGGCGAGTTCACCGCTACCGGATTGAAGTTCTTGTCCACCGTCTGCTAACTGACTCGCGCCATTCGCTAGCTCACTTGTTCCGGCACCAGCATCCTGCGCGCCGTCTGCAAGCTCACGACTACCGGATTGAAGTTTTTGACCGCCATCAGCTAACTGATTCGCGCCGTTGGCTAACTCACTTGTTCCGGCACTAGCGCTCTTCGCACCATCCGCAAGCTTCACACTTCCCTCAGAGAGTTGTCCAGTCGCGGCTACGAGCTTATCACTGCCTGTTACGAGTTCATTCGTCCCATCTTGAAGTTGCGTCGCACCTTGATTGAGTTTCGAACTGGCTGCCACAAGCTCTTGTGAGCGACCGGCCGCTGTTTGCGTGCCTTGCTCGATTTGACTAGAGCCACTGGCTAATGCTTTAGCGCCTTCGACCAATTTTGTTTGACCTGTGCTTAATTCAGAAAGTCCTGACGAAAGTTCTCCAGCACCTGCCTCTGCTTGCTCTAGACCAGCAGCTAATGAGGTTTGTCCATCCTTCACTTTCGTCGCACCAGCAGCTAATTGATCAAAACCTGCCGCCGTTTCTTGTTTTCCATCGCTTAGTTGCGCAGCGATGGCTTGAAGCATTTCAGGTGACACGGATTGACCCGATTCGGCGAGTGCCGTCAGTTGTTCAATCAACTCATCTTGCTTCGCGGTCAACTCAGATTTCATTTGTCCGATTCCATTGACCAATTCCGTTTGACCCACGACAAGTGCCGCGTTACCGTCTTTCGCGGTGGTCAATGCACCCGCAAGTTGATTTGCGCCGTCATTTAATGCGGACGCACCCTCTTTCGAGCGTTCAATTCCTGCAGAAAGTTCTTGAACGCCTTGGTTCAACGTTTTTGCACCTGTATGCAGTTCATCTAGTTTTGATGCAAAAGTTCCTGTGCCTTCAACGAGTTGACTCGTTCCGTCTTGTAACGCGGAGGCACCATCGCTGACACGATGTACACCATCTGAAAGAGAGGCTGAGCCTTCATGAACTTGTTGACTCCCATCTGCAAGTTCAGAGGAACCATCAACCAGTTGAGTCACGCCATCCTTTAATTGACTTGCTCCATCTGCGAGTTCACGCTGTTTCGAAGCGAGTAATTTTGTTCCATCTGCTAGCTCAGAGGAACCATCGGCCAACTGGGCGATCCCATCATTTAACTGACTTGCTCCATCTGCGAGCTCACGTTGTTTCGAAGCAAGTAACTCCGTCCCATCCGCCAATTTGACGGCACCGTCTTTAGCTGTTTTTGAGCCTTCTGCAAGTTTTGTTGCACCGTCTGCCGCTTCATCAAGTCCGTCAGCTACGTCATTCAGCCCATCTTTCAACGCACTGACGTACTGTTTCGATACCTCGGTCGAAAGCTCCGCTTTTACTTGCTCCATCGCGGAACCACCGATTTGCGCAGCTAAGAAATTATACGATTCATTCGCAATATACTTCAATTCAAGTTGCTCTGGATCCTCATCCAAAGCTGTCGTTGCTTTTTCCGAAAAGTCTTCCGGAATCTCAATCGCCATATAGTAATCATGGTCTTCCAATCCAGATTCCGCTTCTTTTTCGGTCGTCTCGACAAACTCGAACGCTTCCGACTTCAATAACTTGTCAATGAGATCGTCCCCAATCTCAAGCGACTCCCCTTCAAACGTTGCCCCTTTGTCTTCATTGACGATGGCGACCGGCAAATCTTTCATCTGTCCGTAAGGATCCCAGAAAGCCCATAAAAACATACCGGCATACATTAGCGGTACGAGTGCGACTGCGAGAATCGGAACCAACACACGTGGGTTCTTAAAGATACTCCGCCACTCCGCCGTCCACAGTTTCCATCCATTCATTTTTCTCTCCACCTTCACTTATAAAACATAACTATTTTTTCATGTTCCCTATTTTGCTCCCTTCCTCGAAAAAAAGCAACTATTTTAGTTATTTTTCATAATTTTTTTCAAAACAAAAAAAGTCGTGAACAAAAATGTTCACGACTCGTCTTGTATTAAGACCTATATAGTTACGAGTAGAAGCTAATTGGTATTCGAAGGATTACCCGCGTTTGGCTCCACGTCCACCGCGTTTCGAATCTGTTTGACGTTTCAAAGTCGTAAGACGCTCGTCGCTATCTTTCAAAAATTTACTCATCAATGTATCAAATGTTTCTGGCTCGCGGCGCTGCGGTTCGCGACGACCACCACCACGTGGGCCACCACCGCTGCGTCCACCAGGACGTGGACCGCCTTGACTAGGGCCACCCGGGCGTGGACCACGAGAGAAACGCTCACCGGCCGGACGCTCTGGACGTTCGCTTACAGGGCGGTCTACTGCTTTTTTGATGGATAATCCAATTTTCCCATCGCTTTCGACGTTCAATACTTTCACCGTGACTTCTTGACCGACTGTCAACACTTCATTGATATCTTTGACGTAAGAGTCTGCCACCTCACTGATGTGCACTAAACCTGTTTTGCCGTTCGGGAGCTCGACGAACGCTCCGAAATGCGTAATCCCTGTGACCTTACCTTGTACCTTGCTTCCTACTTCAATTGACATAAAATAATGTACTCCTTTTTTTGATTGATTCTTTACAATTATACGAGTCGTTTCCTCAACGGTCAACGAACCAACTTATTCTTCTGGTGAGAAGTAGAAAATAATCTCTCCATCTTTAGAGAAAAGCAGCTCATTTCGCGCTAAGTTTGCGATATAATCCTCATCTTGTAATCGCTCCGCTTGCTCTTTCAATTCATCTTGCTCGTCTTGTTGTTCACGCAACTCTACTTTTGCTTGAGCGTATGCTTGTTGTTGGTCCGACACATAGCCGACTTTTGAAAAGTAACTCTGCCCAATCAAGACCATAACAAATAAAAATAGGAGTGAGGCCGCCGCCAAACGACGGCGAAGATGAATTCGTCGCCGATGTGTGTCTTTTTCCAGCTGTTCTCTACGCTCGTCTAGCGCACGAATGCGCCGTTGTCGATCCATCGGATTACGTCCATTCATCGCCTCATCCCCCTCCTCTTAATACACTAAGTATACTTTTTTTTACGAGTTGATACTACCATCCATCTTCTCTTCTTTAAGTAAACGATACATTTCTTTCGCATCTTCTTTACGTGCATGTTCCGCGATTGAATCAATAACGACCGTAACGAGCTTATTTCCGAACCGGATTTGTAGTTCATCTCCGACTTTGACGTCTGTGCTCGCCTTTGCGACTTGTCCATTCAATTGAATCCGTCCCTGATCTGCTACTTCTTTCGCTAACGTACGACGCTTGATCAAACGTGATACCTTTAAAAATTTATCTAGTCTCATAAACCTTTCTCCTTTGCCTCGTTCCAAAGTTCATCCATTTGTTCGAGTGTCATCCGCTGAAGGTCCCCATTTACTTCAATGTATTCGAATCGACGTTTAAACTTTCGGTTCGTCTGTTCTAGAGCTTGCTCGGCATTCAGCCCAACGTATCTCGCGATATTGACGATGGAAAACAATACATCTCCCAATTCTGATTCGTCACCAAGTTCCTCACGCCATTCGTTCAATTCTTCTTCGAGCTTCGTGAAGGCCCCGGATACGTCATCCCATTCAAACCCTACTTGGGCGGCTTTCTTTTGAAGTTGTTCCGCCCTCATCAATGAAGGTTGGTCGATGAGCACACCATCGAGATGCGATTGTTTCTTTTCCCCTTTTTCGGCTTGTTTAATCGTGTTCCAATTTTTCACGACCTCGGAGGCGTTTTCAACTGTGATGTCCCCAAAGACGTGTGGATGACGACGTACCATTTTTTCACTAATCGAACCAATCACATCACGAATATCAAAGTACCCCTCATCTGCACCGATTTGAGCATGTAACATGACTTGGAGCAAGACGTCGCCCAGTTCTTCAATAATCGCATTATCATCTTCTGCATTGATGGCTTCAATCAGTTCGTACGCTTCTTCCAGTAAATACTTCCGAAGCGACTCATGTGTCTGTTTGCGGTCCCATGGGCAGCCGTTCGGACCCCGAAGTGTTGCAATAATCTGTTTGAGTGTCGCAAAATCTTTCGCCAAATACGATTCGTCGACGAGCGGTGGCACATAGAGCGTCGTCAAATTGTTCACTTCCGCCATCCGGTCCATTTCGAATAACGGGATGTGCGCAATCCGCTCTTCTGTCGTACCAGCAGCCGTCACAAGGGTGACGGGATGGTCATCCGGATACCGTTCCATCAATTGCACTTTGACGTCACCCGCCACGAATCCATCGTACACTTGCCCGATGAGGACATGTTGAGTCACCTGCAAACGTTCAAGGTCGAGCGCAGTCGCATCAAGCAGTTGAAATCCATTGATTGGATCGATCCGGAGCGCCTGGAACATGGCATCGAGGAAGCTCTGTCCACCGAGCACATGAAGATCGGCTCCCCGTTCCACCAATAGTTCGACGGTCCGTTCCGCTACGAACGGATGGCCCGGTACGGCGTATGTGATCGCCATTTCTTCACTTTTACTCAATAACGTCTCGACAATCTGGTCGTATACTTCTTCAAACGTATCACTCGATTCATAGACCGAATCAAATGATTCGAACACGAGTCCTTCCGCTTCTAACTCTTGAACGACAGGGTGTTCTTTTGTGCGCAACCAGACGAGCGGTTGCTGCTTTAAATGGCGGTACACACCGAGCGGCAATTGATTCAACTCACCAGACCCGAGTCCGACCACCGTGATTGTATAACCCATATTAGTTCTCCTTTTTCTCGAGCACGTCGAGCAGACGACTTCCGAACGGGATCAGTTCCCATTCCGCAAGTGACAGCATTCGCGTACTCCATAATCTCCATATATAGAGGACGGCACCGCTACACACCATTCCGATTAACCAACCGAACGCAGTGATTCGCGAGTCGACCCACATCTGACCTAGCCAGTTTAACACGGCAATGAGGATCAGCATGGGTACGAGGGCTTTCCATAACGACTTATAGTGTTTCGATCGAAATGACCCGAGCGGAATCGAGCGGTCAAGCGCCCGGAAATTATAGAACGCCATCGCTAAAAATCCAATGGATGTTCCGATTGCCGCGCCTTCAATTCCGTAACTCGGGACGAGCCATGCGTTTACCGCACTTTTCACTAACATTGCGACAACCATGCTGCGTGCCGCGACCCACTCTCGGTCAATCGCCTGCAAACATGTCATGCTCGCAATCGCCAAGGAGGCAGCGAACGTGCTCGTCGCTAAGAAGACAAGGGCTCGTGTCCCAGATTCATCTTCAAACAGGGCCACATTTAAGAAAAACATGACACCCATCAATCCGATAGTCGCTGCACCAGCAATCGCAGTCGTCACCCGAATCATCGAACGGAGTCCTTGTGTCGTCTTTTGTAGATGTCCCGCCCGATAATGACGGACGAGCATCGGCACATTGGCCATCCCGATGGTCGTTGTGAACAAGATGGCGAATTGGACGAGCGGGTATCCCCGATCAAACACTCCTTTGCTCACCTTCGCGTCATACGTCCCCCCCATCAAATTGACGATGGTGAAAGAGTCGACAAGTTGCATCCATAGAATCCCGAGCGAAGCGAATCCAACCGCGAAACCCGTCGTCAATAAGAGACGCATCCCTCTTCGAAACGTGACGCGTCGCACCTTCACAATCTGCACTCCTCGTGCGCGATAAACTAAAAAGACAATCGCCACAAGCCCACCGATGAGCGTCGCACCATACGCATATTGACTGAGCGTATAGGCATCTTTTCCGAGACGGACCCCAACCCATAAGAGGGACAGCATGACCGTCACGCGGACAAAGTTCTCGAGCACTTGTGACCATGCGCTCGGTCGTAAGTCATCTCTCGATTGAAATGCGCCGCGCAACACGGCTGACGCCGGCATGAGTAAATAACTTAAACTGATCACACGTAGCGCAGGAGCTAACTGCTCATCTCCGAGCCACCTTGCCAGGGTCGGGGCAAACAGCCATACCGTGACGACAAGCATGGACGAGAGTAGGAGTAAGGCGTAAAAGCTTCCCCATAAGACTTCTAACTTACGATTCGTCCCTTTCGCACCGACGCCGATTTTCGCAATGACGACCGGCATCGCATAAATGCCGAGTGACGCCACGATGGCCGCGAACGGATAGACGGTTTGATAGGCATAAAGCCCGAAGTCCCCCGCCAAGTTTTGATAGGGGACACGATAGGCGAAGCTGATCAGTTTCGATACGTAGCCGGCAAGGGCGAACAGAACGACGCCTTGCGCAAACTTACTTGGCGACCGCATCGCCTACCAACCGCTTCATCAGTTCTTCTAATACAGTATCGGCATCATTCAAGAGCTCTGTTAGTGGCATCCGACCGCTGAGTGACAGTTTCAAGGCGCCGTCTTCTTGCCCTACCCCAAGCTTGCGACCAAGAGGCATCGACCATTCCATGAAGGACGGGACATCGAGAGCCGTCGTCGATTCTTTCGATAAGACAATCTCGATGCGTCCTGGCGTCTGCTTGATTCGACTCACTTTTGCCAGTTCTCCATAAATACGTAGACGTGTCAATTGAATGAGCAGCGCGACCGGTTCTGGGAATTCACCAAACCGTTCAATCAGTTCATCTTGAAGGGCGAACAACGCGCTCGGCGTATCTACATATTTGAAGCGTTTGTACATCTCAATCTTCAATTCGCTATCTGACAAGTAGTCATCAGGAATATACGCATCGGCCTGGAACGTGATCTCCGGTTTGAAGACGACTTGTTTCGCTTGTCCACGCATACGGTCTTTCCGTTCCTCAATGGCTTCAGAAAGCATTTGTGAGTACAGGTCAAAACCGACCGAATCGATGAATCCAGACTGTTGAGCACCGAGTAAGTTCCCGGCTCCGCGAATCGATAAGTCACGCATCGCAATCTTAAATCCACTACCGAGCTCCGTGAACTCTTTGATGGCTTGAAGACGACTTTCTGCCACTTCCGTCAAGCGCTTATCTTTCCGATACGTGAAGTACGCATAGGCGATTCGATTCGAACGTCCGACACGACCTCGGAGTTGGTAGAGCTGGGACAGCCCCATCTTGTCCGCATCGTGGACGATGAGGGTGTTGACGTTTGGAATGTCGATTCCTGTCTCGATGATTGTCGTCGAGACTAAAATATCCGCCTCGCCCTCTAGGAAGCTGATCAACTGACTCTCGAGCTCACTTTCCGTCATGCGTCCATGTGCCGTCGCGATACGCGCGTCCGGTAATAGGGCACGAATTTCTTCCGCTTTTCGTTCGATACCTTCGACACGGTTATAGAGGAAGAACGCCTGCCCACCACGAGCGAGTTCACGCTCTAAAGCTTCACGCAAGACGATCCCGTCATACTCCATGACATATGTTTGGACCGGATATCGATTTTCAGGTGGTGTTTCCAATACGGACAAGTCACGGATTCCAATCATCGACATATGGAGCGTCCGCGGAATCGGTGTGGCAGTCAACGTGAGCACGTCGATATTCGTCTTCAGTTGTTTCAAACGTTCTTTATGTTTAACGCCGAACCGTTGTTCTTCATCGATGATGACGAGACCGAGATTGGCAAACGTTACGTCTTTAGACAACACGCGGTGTGTACCGACGACAATATCAATCGTCCCTTCTTTCAAGCCCTTCTTCGTCGCGGTCATCTCACTTTTCGAGCGGAAACGGCTCATGACCGACACATTGATTGGAAATTCGCTGAATCGTTCGAGCATCGTCTCATAATGCTGTTGGGCGAGGACGGTCGTCGGGACAAGAAATGCGACTTGCTTTCCGGCGAGTACCGCTTTAAATGCCGCCCGAATCGCCACTTCCGTTTTCCCATATCCGACATCTCCGCATAAGAGACGATCCATCGGACGCGAGCGTTCCATATCTGCTTTGATTTCAGCAATCGAGCGAACTTGATCTTCTGTTTCAGCGTACGGGAATGAAGATTCAAACTGACTCATCTCTTCATCGTCCGACGGAAACGCAAAACCAACCGAGGCCTCTCGTGCCGCATACAGTTTAATCAACTCATCGGCAATGTCTTCAACCGATTTAGCGACCTTCGATTTGACCTTCTTCCATTCCGTGCCACCCAGTTTATAAATCTTCGGTTCTTTTCCTTCTGCCCCGACATATTTTTGCACGAGATCAATTTGGTCGACTGGTACGTAAAGGGCATCGTCACCAGCATAGACGAGATGAAGGTAATCCTGATGAATCCCCCCGACCTCAATCGTTTTGATGCCTAAGTACTTTCCGATTCCATGGTGCACGTGGACGACATAATCGTTCGGCTTCAACTCTTGGTAACTCTTGATTCGTTCCGCGTTCGTCAAGTTCTTCGTCTGACGTTTCCGTTTCGTCACACGTTTGAACAGTTCTTCTTCTGATACAACGACAAGACGACTCGTAGATAATTCAAACCCACCTTCAATTTGACCGATAATGACGGACACACGTCGCGGCTCTAACTCTCCATCGACATTCGTAAACGTCGAGGAAATCCCATAGTCTGAAAGAAGTGCTGTTATTTTATCTGCACGCGACCGATCTCCCGCGAGCACGACAATTCGTTGATCACCTTGTTGCCAACGTTCCACTTCTTGTTTCAATAAGTGCATCTGTCCGTGAAATGCCGGTAGCGGACGACAGCTCAAATGAACCGTGTCGGTCTCAGGTATCCCTGAACGACGAGACGGCAATAATGAGAAGGCCACTTGCTTCAAGTCAAGGAACACTTTATGCATTGGGACGGCGAGCGTATAGTTACTGACCGCTTCCCCTTTTTCGATGAGCGAAGAGAACCACTCGGCGTCTTCCCGGTCCTGCACATCCGCGGCGTCATCAATTCGTGCCACTTCATCCAAAATGAGTACGGCGTCTTTTCCTACGTAATCAAGAAGCGTTGATGTATAAAGAAGTGGCGAATACTTTCCTACTTTATCTGGGAAATCACCACGCTCTAAACGTTCGATATCCGTTACGACTCCTTCATCGAGCGCCTGACGAATCACATCGTTTGTAATCAATTCCACCGTTCTGTCGTATTGCTTGCGAAGAGCGCTACCTGCTTGTTTCAGCTGTTCCTCAGTCGCAACAAACTCCGTTGCAGGCGTAATACACACTTCCCCTACCACCCCGAGCGAACGTTGGGTTTCGGCATCAAACGTAAAAATCGAGTCAATTTCAGTGTCAAACAAGTCAATTCGATATGGACGCGCTTCTGTGAGCGGGTAAACGTCTAATATGCTACCTCGTACGGAAAACTCGCCTGGCGTCGTTACAGTTGCCGTCCGTTCATACCCCATCCCCGACAATTGTTTCGCAAAATCCGCTAAATCGAGATCACTTCCAGGCTTCAACATGACGCGGCTGTCTTGCCATGCTTTTGGACTCGGCATGTAACGTCGTAATCCACCGAGTGGCACGATAACAACGCCTCCTGTTTGGTCAAGGAGACGGGTACGGGCATCGATTCGGGCGGCCAACAGTTCCGGACTAGATGTCAGTGATAGTTCACCTGCTAGCGTCTCATCAATTGGATAAAGCAGTGTTTGATCAGGGCCGATGAGTGATTCAAGTTGATCAAACATTTTTTGTGCTTGATACATATTGTGTGTCACAACGACGAGGCGTCTCGCTGACGATTTCACGAGTCCTGCTAAGACAAGAGCTTTCGCGCTCGTCGTCAGACCCGTTACCAATTGACGGTCCACTTTTTGTAGCCGCTCGCGAATGATATTCGTCTCAGGGAGCGCCACCATAAATCTTTCTAAAGCATTCATTTGTTTTCCTCCAACTCATACGACAAAAAAGGGTGCGATGACCCTTTAGTTGTATCGATTCATCAGTGCTAGCCAATCTGTATCTACAAAATCAGTTGCTGCAGTTACGGCATTGTCGATTGTCTCGTTTAACTCCGATAACTCATCTTTCCGATAGTTCATCAACACCCAGTCGACAACTTTAATCGGATGCGGGGGACGACCGACACCAAGCTTCAATCGCTTGAATTCAGCGGTTCCTAAATGTTGAATAAGTGATTTGATTCCGTTATGACCACCCGCGCTTCCTTTCGGACGGAAGCGAAGCTTGCCGGGAACCATATCCAAATCATCATAAATCACCAATAAGTCGTCAATCTCAATCTTATAATAATCTAAAATGGGACGGACCGCTTCACCCGACAAGTTCATATACGTAAGCGGCTTCACGAGTACAACGCGTTCACCATTGATTCTTCCCGTTCCCATAAGGGCATTAAACTTCGCCTCATTCAGCGAGATGCCATGCTTTTCTGCGAGACGATCAATCGCTAAAAAACCGACATTGTGTCGCGTCATCTCAAACTTTTTCCCAGGATTTCCAAGACCGACGATGCATTTCATATCAATTCCTCCTGAACAAAAAAGCCCAAAGGCGAATGCCTCCGGGCCTCGTTTTTTTAATCGAATAGGGTACTGACCGATTTATGCTCGTGTACGCGCATAATCGCTTCCCCAAGTAAATGGGCAACCGACATTTGCTTGATCTTGCTCGAGCAAGGGCGACCCGTCAAATCGATGGTATTTAGGACAACCAACTCTTTGATCGATGAGTTGTCGATGCGCTCCATCGCTGGACCAGAAAGAACCGGATGCGTACAAGACGCATATACTTCCTTCGCGCCCGCTTCGACGATGGCATCTGCAGCAAGAGTGATTGTACCCGCTGTATCGATGATGTCGTCGATCAAAATCGCTGTTTTCCCTTCAACGCTTCCAACGATGTTCATGACTTCAGCGACATTCGCTTTCGGACGACGCTTGTCAATGATGGCGATCGGCGCTTTCAAACGTTCTGCCAATTTTCGTGCGCGTGTCACGCCACCGTGATCTGGAGAAACGACCACGATATCTTTCGCTTGAAACTCTTCTGTTTCAAAGTAAGTCGAGATGAGCGGTACACCGAGTAATTGGTCAACCGGAATATTGAAGAATCCTTGAATTTGCGCTGCATGCAAATCCATCGTGATGACGCGTGTCGCACCCGCTACCGTAAGAAGGTCAGCGACAAGTTTCGCTGTGATCGGTTCACGCGAGCGTGCTTTACGGTCTTGACGTGCGTACCCGTAATACGGCATCACGATGTTAATCGTACGGACAGAAGCACGTTTGAGTGCATCGATCATGACGAGCAATTCCATGAGCGTTTCGTTTACAGGCGAGCTTGTTGATTGGATGACATACACATCATCTCCACGAACACTTTCCTCGATGTTAATATAGAGTTCACCGTCGCTGAAACGTTTGACTTGGCAATCACTGAGCGGGACACCAATTTCTTTCGCGATTTCTTCAGCAAGCGGGCGGTTCGAGTTTAAGCTAAATAGACGAATTTCTCGTTCGTATACAGTAGACATGTTTAGGATTCTCCTCCATCGTTTTCCATAATGATTGGCAGCAAGTTATCGTTTTGTGTAGCCTTCTTTATTCGTTTGGCGTTCGCGTGCAATCGCTAGCGCCTCTTCTGGTACATCACTCGTAATCGTCGATCCAGCAGCGACAATCGCGCCTTTCCCGACTTTTACAGGGGCAATCAAGTTGACGTTACAGCCGACGAACGCATCGTCTTCCACGACTGTCTCAAACTTATTTTTGCCGTCATAGTTCACTGTGATCGAGCCACAACCTAAGTTGACGCGCTCACCGATTGACGCATCCCCGATATAGCTCAAGTGTGACGCTTTCGCACCGTCGCCGAACGTCGATTTTTTAATCTCAACAAAGTTACCGACGCGCGTGTTCGCACC
Source organism: Exiguobacterium sp. s57 (assembly GCF_018617685.1). Classification (NCBI taxonomy): domain Bacteria; kingdom Bacillati; phylum Bacillota; class Bacilli; order Caryophanales; genus Exiguobacterium; species Exiguobacterium sp. s57. Next base: position 16,607 of record NZ_JACSKR010000009.1, on the reverse strand, counting down.
GAGGACAGCTTGTTGACGTAAGTGAGCGAACGGTCCGACTTGAGCCGCCTCACCGATTCGGCTGTCTGTCACGACAGACTGGCGTACGACAGCATGATCTTCAATCACACTGTTGCGGATGTCCGAGTTTGGTCCGATGACACATTCTGAGCCAATCGTCGTCTTGCCAAGAATGACCGTTCCCGGATAAATGACCGTATCCGAGCCGATGACCACGTCTGGTGAAATATATGTCGATGCCGGGTCCATGAAGGTAACCCCTTCACGCATGAGACGTTCATTTGTCCGTTTACGCATGATGGCCTCTGCTTGCGACAAGGCGACGCGGTCATTGACCCCAATTGTCTCATCAAACGTCGGTGCTATATGCGCCGCAACCACTTCGCCCGCTTCTTTTGCGATTGAAATGACGTCAGGTAAGTAATATTCACCCTGTGCATTGTTGTTCCCGACTTGTTTGAGTGCATCAAACAACAATTCATTATCAAATACGTACGTCCCAGTGTTGATTTCATTGATGGCGAGTTCTGCCTCTGAAGCATCTTTATGTTCCACGACTTTCGTCACGTTCCCATCTTCACCACGAACGACTCGACCATATCCGGTCGCATCGTCAGCAATCGCAGTCAACACCGTGACTTTTGCTTGTTGCGCTTCGTGATGCGCGAGAAGGGCTTCTAACGTTTCGGCCGTGAGTAACGGTGTATCTCCACAGACGACAAGCGTCGCCCCTGATTTACCCGCAAGCTCTGCTTCAGCCATCTGAACAGCGTGCCCTGTTCCAAGCTGTTCTTCCTGGACCGCATACTCTACCCGTGTGCCGAGCGTGTCTTGTACCGCTTCCGCCCCATGGCCAACGATTACGATTTGACGACTGACACCGATTTGGTCTAACTGATCGACAACATGCTCGACCATTGGTTTCCCTAGAACCGGATGAAGTACTTTATATAACTTCGACTTCATTCGCGTCCCTTTTCCTGCTGCCAAAATGACTGCAAAACGCTCCATGCTTGATTCGCTCCTATCTCACAACAGCTGTGATTGGTCTGTATAGTTCGGCTTTTCTGCAACTAAATCCTATTTACACCGTTTCTACTATATCGAAACCATGCCTTCGTTTCAATAGTTGTACCGTTCCTTAACCATTGAAACGCAAAAAAACAGCGGTAGGCAACCTAACCGCTGTTTTCTGTTATTCATGTGTACCGTATGACACATGTTGTGGGTCAAGGATTTCCACATCCATATTGGAATAGGTTTCCAATACAGCCGCTTCGACCTTTTGTCGCATCTCCCCGTTAATCGGATGCGCAATATCGCGAAAAATGCCTTCTGGTGTCCGTTTGCTCGGCATGGCGACAAATAGACCGCTACTTCCTTCGATGATTCGAAGGTCATGTACAACGAATTCATGGTCAAGTGTGATTGAGGCCAACGCTTTCATTCTGCCTTCTGTCGCGACTTTGCGAATTTTTACGTCTGTGATCTGCATGTTTCGCATCCCCTTTTTCATCGTTGTCTACGCCATGGTGTGATCTTCTGTAAGGTTCAGTTGGTTTCAAACGAACGTCATGACTTCATATTGATAACTCTATACCCTCTAATCATAAAACGAAATCAAAATTTTGCCAATCACTTTAAGAATTGTTCCACATTCCCCCGCGAAATGGTGACAAGCCCTTCATCAGGATCGACATTCGTCAATTTCATCAAGCTGACGTATTCACTCACCATCTTTTTCTCGGCCCCTTCAGCCTCCATCAAGACACCGACACCCGCAAGATTGGCTTCAAATTCATTCAAGAGGCTCATCATCCCACGAATCGTCCCGCCGGCCTTCATGAAATCATCAATCAAAAGCACATTCGCACCGCGTGGTAGACTTCGGCGTGCAAGTGCCATCGTACGAATTGCTTTCGATGAACCAGATACGTAGTTGATACTGACAGTCGATCCTTCTGTGACACGACTATCCGAACGGACGATGACAAATGGGACACCTAATTGTTCGGCAACGGCATAAGCAATCGGGATTCCCTTCGTCGCAATGGTCATGACGACATCAACTTTCCGGTCTGCGAACACAGACGCAAAAACTTGACCCATCGGCTTCACCTGGCTTGGATTACCTAACACGTCGGTTAAGTAGAGGTATCCACCCGGTAACAGACGCTCAGGTTTTGATAACTGATCACAGAGCGTATCAATCATCTCAAGTGATTTGTCTTTACTCCATCCTGGAATAAACATAACACCACCGGCCGCACCAGGAACGGTAACAAGCTTACCAATTCCATCATGAGACAGCATTTCACTAACAATGACAAGATCTTCGCTAATCGAGGACTTTGCAGCTTTATAACGGCTTGAAAACATCGACAACGAGACAAGCTGATGCGGATGGTCAAGCAAATAACGGGTCATATCGACGAGACGACCACTTCTACGAATTTTCATACGGATTCTCCTTCACTTCTTCATTAATAAACGAATGTTCTAATAAAAATATATCACTTTCATTCGTTTTTGTTCAATGTCTTTTGCCGAGAATCCGAACGACGAACACTTCTGGGCAAAATCCTTTTAAACCGTTATAGATTCGGTGCGCTTTTTGCTCGTGTTCAATCAACGCAAAGACAGTCGGTCCACTTCCGCTCATGAGAACACCTTCCGCCCCGCAATGACGCATCGTCTCTTTGATTTGTTTTACTTCCGGGTGAAGTTTGAGCGTCACACTTTCGAGCGAATTCCCGAGGTTTTCACAAATTCCATGAAAATCTTTCTGATGAATCGCTCCCACCATAGCCTCAGTGTTTGGATGATGGACCTCATCCATACGCACAGCCCGATACACATCTGCGGTTGAGACCCCGATTTTTGGTTTGCCGAGCACAACGTAACACGGTGGCGGCGCCGGAATCATTTCTAACCGTTCTCCACGCCCTCGGGCAATCGCCGTCCCCCCGATGACACAAAATGACACGTCAGACCCGATTTCCGCACCGAGCTCCGCTAGTTCCTCTAATGACAAGTTCAATGAGAACAGTTCGTTCATCCCGCGAAGCGTTGCCGCTGCATCACTCGATCCACCGGCAAGACCAGCAGCTACAGGAATTTGTTTATCGAGCACAATCTCGATACCTTGTTGAATATTAAAACGCTCACGCAACAACTCCGCTGCTCGATATGCTAAATTTCGATGATCATTCGGCACATAGGCATGTTCCGATTGAATCCGAATCTCATCCGATTCTAAAACTGTCAACTCCAAACGGTCTGCTAAGTCGACTGTCGTCATTATCATTTCTACTTCATGATAGCCGTCCGAACGCTTTCCGAGGACATCGAGCGTCAAATTAATTTTTGCCGGCGCTTTCACACTAATCGTGCGCATCACGTTCACCCTTCCCATTTGTCTCCTGTTCGACATTGTACCGTAAACAGGCGCACAAAAAAAGAAGCAGCTGCCAATGCATCCGCCCCTCATTTATAAATCAATTGCCGAATTCAATTTTAACTGTATCCGTTAGGACATCAGCGTAGCTATACGAGACACGCTCAACATTGTGCAACTCTTCGTCTAATTTCACAACGAAGACCGCAGGATATGTCTCAACGAGCGTTCCAAACCGAGTAACGACTTTCTTACGACCGCCGTTTGCTTTCAACGTCAATCGTTCACCAACATGCGATTCGAGTTTCTGTCTGATTTCTTGTAACGTTTTTGGCATACGCTTCACCTCACTGTTACAAGTATAGCATATTTAAATATGAAAATAAAGATTTATATTATAACGACTAGTATTAAGGTCGTCAACTATTTTTAAGTGGTAAAATTGTGTCAGATAATCGTGCGAATTCTTCTAGGCTCAACGTTTCTCCTCGACGCTTTGGATCGATTCCCGCCTCATGAAGTGAGCGTTCGAGTTCGACTTTATGTTCTTTTCCAATATAGTTTGTCAAGTTGTTCAGAATGGTTTTACGACGTTGTGCGAAGCTTGCGCGCGCGACATCAAAGAAAAAAGCCTCGTCCTTCACCTGTACAGCCGGCTCCTTGCGCATTCGAAGCGTGATGACGGCCGAATCGACGTTCGGCGCTGGAATGAATACGTTTTTCGGAACGATAAAACTGACTTCTGTCTCCGCGTAGTACTGAATCGCAATCGATAGTGAACCGTATGCCTTCGTTCCAGGTTTTGCACCAATCCGTTCTGCCACCTCTTTTTGAATCATCATGACGAGTGAACGGAATTTCACACCACTCTCGAGCAATCGCATGATGATCGGTGTTGTAACGTAGTAGGGCAAGTTTGCGACAACGGATATATCTTCAATACCTTCATTTAAAAATTCCTGCTCGACGATTTCACGTAAATTTAATTCTAAAGCATCCCCATGAATCACTTTCACGTGCGGATACGGTGACATCGTATCTTCGAGAATCGGTAAAAGACGTTGGTCAATCTCAAGCGCCACGACTTTTTTGGCGCGCTTGGCCGACTGCTCCGTTAGCGAACCGATCCCGGGACCAATCTCGAGTACTCCGCTTGATTCACTCAGTTCTGCTGCACCGACAATCTTACTTAAAATATTTAAATCGATTAAAAAGTTTTGACCTAGCGATTTTTTGAATGAAAAACCGTGGCGCTCTAAAATTGATTTCGTTCGTTGGATTGTTGCAATGTCTTTCAACCCTGTTCCTCCTCTAATTGAGCAAGTGCCTGCTCCCACTCTTCAATCGTGACGCCAAGCGCCTCGACCCGTTTGACAAATTGTTTGGCGTTCGGCTCACCGATGCGAAGCAGTACGCCGAGCCGTTTCCGACGCGTCGCAGCCGCTGTACTTCCGATTAAATCAGCCTCTAATACCATCTTACGTGTAACGATCGGTTGATCTGTTTCGACACGCGGTTCAAATACCGAACGCAAGACGCGACGAATCGACTCAGGACTCGCGTGTTCTACACCAATTTTCCCACGTTTGTCCTTTGCCTCCGCCCGGGGAAGGTGAGCATGCTTACACCCTTTGACCCGCTCCTCGACGATTGCTCGAATCCGGTCCCCCGGGTAATCGGGGTCCGTCAAAATGATGACCCCCCGTTTTTCTTGTGCACGACGAATTCGTTCAATCGTCTGATCAGACACGGCAGAGCCGTTCGTCTCAATCGTATCGACATCGAATACCTCTTGAAGTCGCGCCGTATCGTCACGCCCCTCTACGACGATGATTTCTTGTATTTTCTCACGCATTGTCTGATCCTTCTTTCTCTTCTTCTTGTTTCGGAATCACCCAGATGGTGAGCGGCTTACGACCAAACGTCACGGCCTCTTCCTTTTCATCCATCATGATGTCGATTTTTTGGCCTTTGATCGCACTTCCTGTATCAAGAGCAATCGCCATACCAACCCCTTCAACGTATACGCGGGTCCCGAGTGGAATGATAGCAGGGTCAACCGCTATAATCCGCATTCCTTCAAACAGTATCGTGTCCGTCACATCATATCCACTTCTTGTCAGCACGCGCCCGTTATATGTCACCGTATCTTCCGGATTGTTCGTATAAGCGGTCGCTTCTACAAGCAATTGTTTCGCAGATGAGAAATCTAACACGTCATCCGTTTTGGGCGCCTCGACAATCTCCACTTCGGCTTCCGGTATAAACGGGCTCGATTCATCCGCAGTCGTCGGCTCGGTAGTCGATTCCACGACTTCCTTCGTTCCCACTTTGATGATCTGCGGCGTCGTTTTACGCAACGTTTCCACTTCCGTTTTCGTACGATTTGTAATTGTACCATTTTCCACAGTAAGTGCATACCTTGTCCGTTCAAGTCCAGGAACCCCGACTTGTACCGTTTGCTTCACACCTTCGTCGAGCGTCTCATCCTCTTCCTCAACCACCTCAAACGGAATCAACTGGCTCTCATATTGAACAACGTCACGATTCGTGTTGACCGTAATCGTCAATCCTTCACGAATGGATGTCGACAGGGCTGGTATGACCGTGTCACTTTCCGTCACATCGATGTTCTCTTCTGTTAACAGTTGTTTAACGTCTGTTGCCATCGTGTAGATCGTCAACGCATCTTGCCCGACAATCAAATTCACCGCAACAACCGGTTGATAACGAATCGTCATCCCATTCGCCACCGGTGTACGCACGGACGGATATACGGTGTCTCCATCCCGCACGGTCACTCCGTAACGCAACAACACGTCCTCCACGGTCCTTTCGCGCGTTTGAATCGACTCGATTTGTCCATACCCAATTTGAAGTGACACCTCATGTGAACGCTCAATCCGGATCAGACGGTCTTCCGGTACATCCCCACTCAGTGCTGGTGTGACGTAATCCGTCTCATCTAACGTGATGTTTAATTCTTCAAGCACCTCGAGAACGGAATCTGCCCTTGTCTCATGCTCAATCACGACACCGTCATCGACGACCTTGATTACTTCAGGCTGTAGCATGACATACGCCACAGAAGCGGTCACGATAACACCTATACTAGCTAGCACACGTTTAATCATGGAAGTCGAAACAACTTCTTCGCGTTAGCTGTCGTCGCTTCTGCCAGTTCATCGAATGCCATGTCTCGAAGTGACGCAATCTCTTCCGCTACATATTTAACGTATGCCGGTTCGTTCCGTTTTCCACGGAAAGGGGTCGGGGTCAAGTAAGGACAATCCGTTTCGACGAGAAGACGGTTCAGTGGCACTTCTTGTGCGACTGCTTTTGGAACCTTCGCATTTTTAAACGTGACCGGTCCTCCCAATGAAATATAAAAGTTCAAATCTAAGCAACGCGGCAAGAGTTCAACGGACATGCTATAACTATGGAACACACCACCGACTTCCTCGGCATGCTCTTCTTCCAAAATATCGAGCACATCAGCCGTCGCTTCTCGATTATGAATGACAATTGGCATATTCGTGCGCTTTGCGATGGCAATTTGTTGGCGGAAGAGACGCTGTTGCACGTCTCTCGGCGACTTGTCCCAGTGATAGTCGAGACCGATTTCACCGAGTGCCATCACTTTCGGATGACTCATAAGTGCTTCAATCCGTGCCAAATCCGCATTTTTACAATCAATCGCATCGACCGGATGCCACCCCACAATGGCATAGATGTCTTCATGCGCTTCTGCCAACTCGATTGCCCGATCGATGGTCGGCGTATCAAATCCGACGACAAGTAGCGGAGATACTCCTGCTTCTCTCGCCCGCTCGATTGTCTCTCCCACATCCTCGTTGAACTGTTCTGCATTGATGTGCGTGTGTGTATCAATCAACATCTTGTTTCCTCCTTAGAAAAAGAGAGGGAGACCGCGGTCTCCCCCATTCCATTATTTGACGATGGCACCGTTCGGCATCTGGTCTGACACCGTTGCGAGTTCTAGCTTTCCATCACGATCTGCCGCTAAAATCATCCCTTGAGACAGTTCTCCCCGAAGTTTGACCGGTTTCAAGTTTGCGACAACGATGACTTTCTTGCCAACCAAATCTTCAGGGGCATACCATTCAGCAATACCAGACACGATTTGACGCGTCTCTTTCCCGAGGTCGACTTGAAGTTTCAACAGTTTCTTCGCTTTTTTAATCTTATCGGCTTCCACGATTTGACCTACACGGAATTCGACCTGATCAAAGACATCAATCGTGATTTCAGGACGAACGTCTTCATCGACTTCTTCCACTGACGCCGTTTCCGTTTCTTCAATCCGTGCTTTTGATGCTTGACGCATCATTTCTTGGATTGCATCCACTTCTTCCTTCACATCACGACGTGGGAAAATTGGCGTCCCGTCCGTCACAACCGCATTGTTAAAGTCCGCGAATGTATCGAGTGCCTCCCAAGACATATCCTCTCCCTCGAGCCCGAGTTGACGGAACATTTCTTTCGGGGCACGTGTCATGAATGGTTGGATCATAACAGCCACGTGACGTAGAACGCCCGCAAGGTGTGTCATGACAGAAGCGAGTTCTTCACGCTTCGACTCATCTTTCACGAGAACCCACGGTTGTGTCTCATCAATGTATTTGTTCGCACGGCTGACGAGCTGCCAAATATTTGTGAGTGCGACCGAAAATTCCATGTGCTCCATGGCTTCTTCCGTTTTGCGTGTCGTTTCCTTCACCATATTTAACAGTTCCGCATCGAACGCTGTGACATTACCGTTATAGGCCGGAATGTTTCCGTCGAAGTACTTCTTAATCATCGCAACGGTGCGATTCAATAAGTTCCCGAGGTCATTTGCCAAATCGAAGTTCAAACGGTCAACAAACGCTTCCGGAGTGAACGTGCCATCCGCTCCGAACGGCACTTCGCGAAGAAGATAGTAACGGACAGAGTCGAGCCCATAGCGGTCAATCAATGGAATCGGATCGACCACGTTTCCTTTTGATTTCGACATCTTTCCATCTTTCATAAGCAGCCACCCGTGCGCAAACACTTGCTTCGGTAACGGGAGGTCAAGCGCCATTAAGAGAGCTGGCCAAATAATCGTATGGAAACGGACGATTTCTTTTCCGACTAAATGGACATCTGCTGGCCAATAGCGGTTGAAGAGCTCGTCATTGTCTGTCCCATACCCGAGTGACGAAATATAGTTCGTGAGCGCATCGACCCATACGTAAACGACGTGTTTCGGGTTCGATGGGACTTGTACGCCCCAATCAAATGTAGTACGCGAAACTGCCAAATCTTGGAGTCCCGGTTTCAAGAAGTTATTGATCATCTCGGTTTTACGAGATTCCGGCAAAATAAACTCAGGATGTGACTCAAAATATTCAATCAAGCGATCCGCGTATTTGCTAAGACGGAAAAAGTAGCACTCTTCGCGCACAAGCTCGACTGGATGCCCGCTGTCAGGGCTTTTTCCATCAACGAGTTGTGACTCTGTGTAGTACGTCTCATCCGGAACTGAATACCATCCTTCATACTCACCAAGATAGATGTCCCCATTTTTAAGTAACGTCTCAAAAATATGTTCGACCACTTTCTTATGGCGGTCTTCTGTCGTACGAATGTAGTCATCGTACGAAATTTCAAGACGATCCCATAAAACTTTAATCTCTTCAACGACTTCATCAACGAAAGCCTGTGGCGTCACGCCTGCTTCTTTCGCTTTTTCTTGAATTTTTTGCCCATGCTCATCCGTTCCTGTCAAATAACGGACGTCAAATCCTTTTAAGCGTTTGTAGCGCGCAACCGCATCACCTGCTACCGTGGTATATGCGTGACCGATGTGCAATTTCGCACTCGGATAATAAATTGGGGTTGTAATATAAAAAGTTGGCTTCGCCATGATTTATTCTCCATCCTTTCGACATATGCAATTTCCATTATACACGGTTCGACAAAAGAATTTCCAAACCTAATTGTTTGGAATTTTTTTGCGTTTTCTTCGTCATAAATGTTCCAAAAATACCCTTTCTTTGTTTCAAGTTCAAACTATCGGGGAAATTTAGGTATATACCGTTCTCAATTCGACAAAATTCGAAAATTTACTTTTCCAGATAGTAAGCAGTTTACTGCAATTGGAAAGTTTAGTATGCTTTTTGCTGTAGTCACATTGTCGAATTTTGACGATTCATGTCACCACGAGATTTCGACACCATTGGAGGAGGAAACACAAATGAAATCTACAGGTATTGTACGTAAGGTTGATGAACTTGGTCGTGTCGTTATTCCAATCGAATTGCGCCGTACACTCGGAATTGCAGAGAAAGATGCTCTCGAGATTTACGTCGACAACGATCAAATCGTTTTGAAAAAATATAAGCCGAACATGACTTGCCAAGTTACAGGCGAAGTATCGGACGATAACTTCAAATTGGCAGACGGCAAACTCATCTTGTCACCAGAAGGTGCACAACGTGTTCTCGTTGAATTGAAGAACATGCTCGAAAACTACTACAGCGAAGAGTAAGCAAGGATTTCCTTGCTTACTCTTTTTTATGCAGTTGATGGTATGCATCATATACATCGTTGCGGGACTCCCCACGGTCTTTCGCCGTCTGTTTGATTGCTGCATTTGGGTTTAATCCTTCTTCCACATAATGAACTACGTGTTCATACACAGAAAGTGATTCCCACCACGTAGTTGTAGGGGCCGCTTCTGTCGCGCCGCTCACAAGGACGACAAACTCCCCACGAACTTCGCCTTCACACCATTGCAACGCTTCATCTATCGTCCCTCTCAAAAACTCTTCGAACGTTTTTGTTAGTTCTCGACCTAATACGATTTGTCGGTTCCCGAACACTTGTCGAATCGCCGTTAACATCTCTTTCAATCGATGAGGGGCCTCATAAAAAATGATGGTTCCCGGCTCATATTGAACCGATTCTAATACATCAATCCGATCTTTCTTTTTTCGCGGTAAAAAGCCATAATAGAGAAATCGCTCGGTCGCAAGACCGGATGCGACGAGTGCAGTGAGCGCTGCATTGGCACCTGGTAAGACGACAACTGGAATGCTTGCCTCAATGGCTAATCGTACGAGATCACTCCCAGGATCTGAAATACCAGGCATTCCAGCATCTGAGACGACGGCAATCGACTTCCCAGCAACTAGGTCCTCGATAAGCCTTGTCCCACTCACATCTTTGTTGTGCTCATGGTAGCTAACCAGTTTTGTCATAATTTCAAAATGGCGACAAAGTTTCATTGTTTGACGTGTGTCTTCTGCTGCGATTAAATCGACTTCCTGAAGTATCCGTACCGCTCGATACGTCATGTCCTCCAAGTTCCCAATCGGTGTCGGTACGATATACAACGTCGGTTGTTCAGTTTGATAACTCTTCTGTGAATTCATTGGTCGTTCCCTCCATCAGTTGCTCTTTTTGTGCGCGGGTCAATTGCTTAATGGACCATTCGTATTGCATGGCCTCCCGTTTCGTATCGAACGATTGCACGTACCGAAGTCGTACCGGAAGTCGAGCTTTCGTATATTTAGCGCCTTTTCCTGCGTTATGGGCAAGGATTCGTTTATCCACATTCGTTGTATAACCCGTATAGTACGTTCCATCATGACATTCCACGATATACGCATAGTGTTTAGGCATCGAGAATAGCTCGCATCGTTTCCGTATACGTATCGTCTTCTTCATATACAACAAGTGGTGGTAAAATTTTAAGACCTGCTTTTCCATCTTTCGATCCCTCGATTAATAAGGTATTCGCCTCGCGTCCCGCTTTTGGATAAACGAGCTGCATTCGCTTCGGTTCAATTCGATAGGCACGCATCAATGTCAGGATATCGAGTAAACGTTCTGGCCGATGCACGAACGCCACTTTTCCTCCCGGCTTGACGAGTTGACTTGCTGTTTTAATACAATCTTCTAACGTGCACAACACTTCATGGCGTGCAATCGTATGATGCTCATTTTGATTCCGTAGCGACGTATCATTCGCTAAGAAATATGGTGGATTACATGTGACAACATCATACCGCGCATGACCGAGCTGGCTAGCAGCTGTTTTGACATCGTCTTCGACAACCTGAATCCGCTCTTCAAGACGATTAATCGCCATACTTCGGTTTGCCATATCGACTAACTTGGATTGAATCTCTACGCCTGTAATCGTCCCTTTTGTACGATATGACAAAAAGAGGGGAATTGCCCCGGTACCAGCACACAAATCAACCAACTGCCCTTTTTGAATAGGTACCCACACAAATTCTGCAAGCAACACCGCGTCTAATGAAAACGAGAACACATCGTCACTCTGAATGATTTTACCTGGACGTCCGAGTAAATCATCGAGGCGTTCTCCATCTTTTACCGTTACCATCATTTCCTCCTTCTACAAAAGAAAGGCGATGGATAGGGAACCCCTATCTATCGCCCCGTATTAATGTTTATTGAGCATCGACAAACAGAAGAGACAGTCCCCATCTTTTCGTACCTGTCCGTAATGGAGGTTACAAATATGGAAGCCTTCTTGATAAAGCGCAGCCAAGTTGTTCTGCCCTTTCCCCGACAATGCGATTTGTGAATCACCATTTGTCGTATCAACTTCTGCCAATTGTTCGACTTTTTCGCGCAAGTGATGATTCTCTAGATACATATGCTGATTCTCTTCAAGCAAATAAGCGAGCTGTTCTTTTAGCACGCCTAAGTGCTCCGTTAAGAGTTGCATCTGTTGCTCAATCGCATCTACACGCATCATCACTTCTTTTTTGTCCATTCTTTCCACTGCTCAGCACCCCATCACTGTTTTGACGGTTTTCGTTTAATCGCACCCACCTCAACGAGTTCATCAATTGTATATGTGACGACTCGCGTCCGATCGTGGAGCTCAACTTGAATGAGTTGGTCCAAAATATTGAGACCGATTACCCGACCATCACCTTCTGGAATTTTGATTCGCTTGCCGACGTCTGGTAAATCACGTTTCAATTCTTCGTATGTGTCATTCTCATATTTTAAGCAGCACATCAGACGACCACATACCCCAGAAATCTTGTTCGGATTTAACGAGAGATTCTGATCTTTAGCCATTTTGATGGAGACAGGTTCAAACTCCCCAAGAAATGACGAACAACAAAGAACTCGACCACATGGTCCTATCCCGCTTAGTAACTTCGCTTCGTCACGAACACCGATTTGTCGGAGTTCGATCCGTGTTCGAAACACACTAGCCAAGTCTTTTACCAACTCTCGAAAATCGACGCGACCCTCGGCAGTAAAATAAAAGATTACTTTATTACGATCAAATGTATACTCAACATCGACTAGTTTCATATCTAGTTGATGCTCTCGAATTTTTTCTTCACAGACGGCGTGAGCATCAACGGCTGCCAGTCGATTATCGCGTACGATATCTGCATCCTTTTGGTCAGCGACACGAAGGATTGTCTTCAACGGCATAACAACCTCGTCTTCGCCGAGCTGTTTATCGACTTGGACAACTTCACCGTACTCAATTCCACGTACCGTTTCAACGATGACATGGTTCCCGCGTTTAAGCGTTGCATCGCCTGGTGAAAAGTAATAGATTTTTCCCGCTTCTTTAAAACGGACTCCAACTACTTCAAGCACACGCTTCTATCCTTTCTGCAAATCGAACGAAAGTCGTTCGAACGTTAATTGAGGATTGACGTTTGCCTCGAGTCGTCGAATGGCCGCATGCACACTTTCAATCGCATGTGTGAGTTTAGAGACAGATCGATTTTGGATAAATGCGTTGTATAAAGCAACCTCATTCTTAAATAGCTTCGGAGCATACGTATCTCGCACTTTTAAATGGAGTGCCTCCTCTAGCCAGTGTTCGAATAACTCAAGGCCAACCCGTAACTCATTTCGTCCTTTGAAATGTCCTAACCATTTTTCTTGTGCAAACAAGAGCAACTCTTGAGGTCGTTTCGTCAATACTTCAATTAATTGTACCACTAGCCCGTACGCCTGTACAAACCACTCCTGTCCAAGTGCTTCTTTCGCATCATCCCATTTTGGGTAAACGGTTAAGGCAAGGTATGCCAAATCATATGTGCAAGACAGTTCTTCCGACATGGTTTGTGCCAATTGCGCACGGTCGATTGGGCGAAAAGCGAGTTGTTGAGCGCGCGAACGAATCGTCGGAAGGAGTAGATGAGGTTGTGTCGTTACTAAAATAGCAAGCTTTCCGACACCCGGTTCTTCAAAGAACTTCAATAGACTATTCGCGGCTTGAGTCGTCATCTTATGCGCTTGATGAATAACGTAAACTTGACGATCTCCTTCAGCTCCTCGTAACGACAAGTCACTGAGCAATTGCTGAATTTGCTCTTTTTTAATGCTGGCTCCATCCGGCTCTACTTCGATGTAGTCCACGATGTTTTTTGAATCCATACGTCGACAGTTTCGACACAGCCCACACGGTTCAGCTCCTTGCGGGGTTTCACAAAATAACGCTTTCGCAAACAACGTAGCCGTGTCAATTAAAAATGGCTCATAGTCCCCCGAAAAGATGTACGCGTGGCCCACTTTATTTGAAACGATTGAATTTTTTATGATTTGAGCCACCACTGTTTGGGACTCATGTAATTCCTGAAAACGCATATGCCCAACTCCCATTAAAACTGATGGAATCCTTCAATCGGCAAGACGAAAACAGTCGCACCTCCGACTTGTACTTCGACAGGGTAAGGAATATACGAATCGGCATGTCCCCCCATCGGTGAGATTGGCGTGATCATTTGATCACGACTCGAGCAATTTGATTGAATCACATCCATCAAATCATCGAGACGTTCTTGCGGAATCCCCATCATAAATGTTGTATTTCCTTCTTTTAAAAATCCACCTGTCGTGGCTAATTTCGTTGCGCGGAAATCTCGTTCAACTAATGCGTCGGACAAACGTGCGCTGTCCTTATCGTGTACGATTGCAATCACCATTTTCATCATCTTTTTACGCCTCCTTGTTGTAGTCGTTCGATTATATAGTCAAGTACCTCATCTTGAATGCATTCAATCGATTGATCAGCGTCAATTCGAATGATACGTTCGGGGTACTGTTTGAGTAAAGTTTGGAATCCTTTGTAGACACGCTCATGGAAGGTCTGATCGCGACTTTCAATCCGGTCAAGTTGTCCACGATCTTTCATTCGTTCATTCGCTCTTTCCGGCCTCAAATCAAACAAAAATGTCAAATCGGGTGTTAAACCGTTTGTTGCCCACTCATTCAGTGACCGAATCTGATCGAGGTCATACTGTAAGCCATATCCTTGATAGGCGATAGATGCATCGATGAATCGATCACAAAGCACAATCGCACCTCTCTCTAATGCAGGACGGATTACTTGTTCCACGTTTTGCGCTCTCGAAGCGGCGTAGAGCATCATCTCAACTCGTGGTGTCATCTCATGATGGTCCGGAGATAATAATACTTCCCGAATCTGGTTTCCGACAGTTGTTCCTCCAGGTTCACGGGTAACAACGATATCGTACCCTTTTTGCTTCAGGCTCTCGACTAATAATTGAAGTTGTGTGGATTTTCCTGATCCATCGGGTCCTTCAACTGTAATAAACATTCCGCTCACTTTTTAAAACTCCTCTACAATAACGTCAATTTGCTCTATCATAACATGCTTACCGGCTTGAAGCTTCCTCCCTAAAGAAATCCATTCCAGGAGTACACGGATTTTCTCTTCTGTAATTCGCTCTCCTTTCAAAATCCATGGGATGCCCGGCGGGTAAGGAATCACCGTCTCTGCTGAAATCGATCCGACAGCCTCTTTAAAGGATACACGGTGTATTGGCTCATCCCCTGCCATCGTATACAGTTCAGATACCCGGTGTGTTGAAGGGAACGGGAAGATGGTTTCATCCTCATCGATTATTGGCACATGAGTCGCAGCCTTTTTCATCAATGTGACCCAATGCTCAATTTCCTGTTTGTTTATTTCCCTTAATGGTAGACACAATAACACGTGGTCAACTGCAGCCAATTCGATGTCTATTCCAATTGATGCAAGGTGCTCACAAAAGACTAATCCATTTTTCGGGTATGTCATGATGGTCACTTTTGTGAAATCGTCCCCGACTTTTACCGAAAAGCCTGCACGTTTCAATTCAAGTACGAAAGATACATGACTTTTCTGAATAGAAGACCATGCTTCATCCGTTAAACTTTCTAAATAGGAACGTGCATAATCCAATGAAGCCATAATAAGATAAGATGGACTCGATGTTTGAAAGGATGATAACGCATGGTTCAACTGAACTTCATCGATATCTTCTTTATAATGAATCCAAGCTCCCATCGTTAAGGCAGGTAACGTTTTATGTGCGGACTGTACCACCGCGCTCGCTCCTTCAAAGATTGCAGAACGCTGGGGCAACTGTGGGTGAATCAAATGAGCGCCATGTGCTTCATCGACAAGCAACGGAATGTTTAAATGAGACAAATAATCCGAAATTGCACGAATGTCAGCCATATCTCCATAATACGTAGGAGACGTCAACATGACGGCCCGCCCTCCAGGGAATTCTTGAACGGCTTGTTCAATCGTTTCTAGCGTTACGACTGTTGGAATACCTGTACCACGCTCAATCATAGGCATTAATAAAACCGGTTTTAATCCTAACCATTCAATCGCGTTCCAAACAGACTTATGTGAGTTCCGTTGCACATATACGCGTTCCCCACGTTTTACCGTTGCCGCAAGCATACTCCAATTTCCAACGGTCGATCCGTTGACAAGCCATTTACTTTTACTCGCATACAGGTTACCTAGTGCTGTTTCAGCTTGCTCGATAATCCCGGAAGCATCGTGCAAATCATCTAAATGTGGTAATTCAGTCAGATCATAAGGCATGACTCTTGCGAATGCACTCGGTAATCCATCATTGCCCACCGTACCGTTGTGATGACCCGGTACATGAAAAGACACGCGACGTTCACGTACATGCTGTTCTAAAGTCTCTAGAAACGTAAAAGGGTTTTTCCGAGAAGGAGCCATTTGTTATTC
Organism: Exiguobacterium sp. s57; assembly: GCF_018617685.1. Taxonomy (NCBI): domain Bacteria; kingdom Bacillati; phylum Bacillota; class Bacilli; order Caryophanales; genus Exiguobacterium; species Exiguobacterium sp. s57. Next base: position 147 of record NZ_JACSKR010000009.1, on the reverse strand, counting down.
CTCCTAAATTGTTGAATATTAAAAAAAGACGATCAAGCGTATGCTTGATCGTCTTCTACGTTTGCCTGGCAACGTCCTATCCTCACAGGGGGAGATCCCCCAACTACTTTCGGCGCTGAGACGCTTAACTTCCGTGTTCGGCATGGG
>NZ_JACSKR010000008.1:0-53499 GCF_018617685.1 Exiguobacterium sp. s57 | reverse complement strand
TCAGCGCCGAAAGTAGTTGGGGGATCTCCCCCTGTGAGGATAGGACGTTGCCAGGCAACAACGCAGAGGACGACCGAGCATAACGCTCGATCGTCCTTTTGTATATTAGCGATGTTCTCTATGGAGAACATCGCTTTTCATTTGCCTTTTTTTAAATCAATGATAAAATATAGTCAAAAGTCAAAGATGGTCAGAGGGTGGTGGAGATGAGAAATATTTCGGATGTCATTGAACAGTATTTGAAGCAAGTGTTGAAAGAAAGTCAGGCGAATGCGATTGAAATTAAACGTCAAGATATCGCGCAACGATTCGAATGTGTCCCATCCCAAATCAATTATGTCATCAACACACGTTTTACCGTCGAAAAAGGATATTTAGTAGAAAGTAAACGTGGCGGTGGCGGATATATTCGCATTCGACGCGTCACTTTGCATGAAAAGCAAGATCTCCTCTCTAGTTTGATGGATGTCATTCTTGAGCATCCACGTCTGAATGAACAGCTCGTCGAAAATGTTCTTGTTCGATTAGTGGAAGAACAAATGTTGCACGAGCAAGAAGCTCAGTTGATTTATCATCTCTTATCAGATGAAGCGTTAAACTTACAGGTTGACGATCGCTTCTTTATCCGACGTCAACAGTTACTGGCACTAATGAAAGTACTTCGTTACCGTAATGGAGGATAAGTCGTATGTTATGCGAACGTTGTAAACAGCGACCGGCTGTCAATGAAGTCGTTGTCATGGAACAAGATGTACCTGTGAAAAGACACTTATGTCGACAATGTACGGTAGAACTCATGACGGGTTATGTCCCGGTCGTGAAGCGTTGTCCGACTTGTCAGATGACCCGCCAAGACTTATTGCGTGTAAGAAAAGCAGGGTGCGCTACGTGTTATACCGTATTCCGGGATGAACTGATAAAAATCACCCGTCAATATCAACAAGGACACGATCGTCATATCGGTTCGATTCCTGACCATCTACGAACACCGTATGAACGGATTGAGGAGCGGCTTGAAAAGTTAGCAGGGGAGTTGACCCGTGCTGTCGAACAAGAAGATTATGAACGGGCAGCACGTATTCAAAAAGAAATGAAGCAATTAGAAGGGCAGGGAGATGGCTAATGGAACCTTTCCTAACACATCCACTCGGTCCAAAAATGAAAGAACGTGCCAAACTTGATGATTTGGTCGTCTCCACAAGAATCCGACTGGCACGTAACGTCAAAGACACCGTGTTTTCACCGGCCCTTTCTAAAGAAGGAGAACGTCAACTTTGCGATCGTTTAGAGGGACGTCTACGCGGGTTGAAGGGATTTGAATATCTTCATATGCGTGATTATGATGAAGTGACACGACAAGCGTTAATGGAGAAACATTTGATTAGCCCGGCTGTTGCTACTAATGAAGAAAGTGCGGTCTTCTTAAGTGAAGATGAAACCATCAGTGTACTAATCAACGAGGAAGACCATCTGCGAATTCAAACGTTGCTTCCCGGCTATCAAGTGAAAGCGGCGTTCGAATTAGCGAAACAAGCAGACGCATTATGCGCGGAGTCACTTTCTTATGCTTTTGATGAACAGTTAGGCTATTTGACGACATGTCCAAGCAATATCGGAACAGGACTCCGAGCTTCGGTCATGTTACACTTACCGGGACTCACGCTAACGGGTCGGATTGGTCCGATTTTACGGGAACTTCGAAAACTCGGTTATACGATTCGCGGTCGTTATGGTGAAGGAAGCGATGCAGCCGGACGCTTGTTCCAGCTGTCGAATCAACGGACACTAGGTAGTCATGAATCACAACTGTTGGCTGACTTTATGGAAGTGACAGAACAAGTGATTCAGGCAGAACGCCATGCGCGTGAAGAACTCATTGCGAATCGACAGGAAGAGTTAGAAGATCGATTTTATCGGTCATATGGTATATTACGATATGCTAAATTACTCTCTTCCACTGAAGCAGTTGAACGACTATCTGATTTACATTTAGCAAGTGACCTTGGAATTTTGTCTGATTGGAGCCCGCCGAAGTTTCACGAGTTGATTGTTCGGTTACAATCAGGTTTTCTACAAAAACATTTCGGGAAAACATTATCTACGCAAGAGCGGGATCGAGAACGAGCGACACTCGTTCGTCGAACGTTAGATCAAGGCTTAGTTTGATCCAACTATAAGGAGGTTTTGTCAATGATGTTTGGACGATTTACAGAGCGAGCACAGCGCGTATTAGCTTTAGCACAAGAGGAAGCCGTACGTCTTGGCCATCATAATATTGGTACAGAACATATTTTATTAGGATTGGTTCGGGAAGGAGAAGGGATTGCGGCGAAAGCACTCTTCGCACTAGGACTGACATCTGAAAAGATTCAACAAGAAGTCGAGTCATTGATTGGACGTGGTTCTGAGAACGGATCGACGATTCACTACACACCACGTGCGAAAAAAGTCATTGAACTCTCGATGGATGAAGCAAGAAAATTAGGACATTCATACGTCGGAACGGAACACATCCTTCTCGGATTGATTCGTGAGGGGGAAGGTGTCGCAGCGCGCGTCCTCAATAACCTAGGAATCAGTTTGACGAAAGCACGTCAACAAGTACTGCAGCTCCTCGGGAATACTGAGTCTTCTTCAAATGCTTCGCAACCAGGCGCAAGCGCTGCAACACCAACGCTTGATGGGTTGGCACGCGACTTGACGCAACAAGCCAGAGAATCACGTTTAGATCCGGTGATTGGACGCGCAGGTGAGATTCAACGTGTTATCGAAGTCTTGTCTCGTCGGACAAAGAACAACCCGGTTCTTATTGGTGAGCCGGGTGTCGGGAAGACCGCGGTAGTCGAAGGCCTTGCTCAACAAATCATCAACAACGAAGTCCCTGAGACACTTCGTAACAAACGAGTCATGGTACTCGACATGGGTACGCTCGTGGCCGGTACAAAATATCGTGGTGAGTTCGAAGATCGTTTGAAAAAGGTCATGGATGAGATTCGCCAGGCTGGAAACGTCATTCTCTTCATCGATGAATTGCATACATTGATTGGTGCAGGAGGCGCTGAAGGCGCGATTGATGCGTCGAACATCCTCAAACCGTCACTGGCCCGTGGTGAACTTCAATGTATCGGGGCGACAACACTCGACGAGTACCGGAAGTATATCGAGAAAGATGCAGCACTTGAACGACGTTTCCAACCAATTCAAGTGAACGAGCCGACGGCAGAAGAGGCTGAGCAAATCCTTCTCGGTTTACGCGACCGCTATGAGGCACACCACCGTGTAACGATTACAGACACAGCCATTCATGAGGCGGTCGTCCTTTCTGACCGTTATATTTCGGATCGCTTCTTACCGGACAAGGCGATTGACCTCGTCGATGAAGCCGCATCAAAAGTACGACTTCGTTCTTTCACAGCGCCGCCGAACTTGAAAGAGTTGGAATCGCGCCTCGAGTCGATTCGTAAAGAAAAAGACTCTGCTGTTCAAAGCCAAGAGTTTGAAAAAGCAGCGTCCCTTCGCGATACGGAGCAAAAATTACGTGATGAATTAGAAGAATTGAAAGCAGAGTGGCAGAATAAGCAAGGGAACGAAAAACTTGAAGTGACGAAAGAAGATATCGCTCAAGTTGTCGCAAACTGGACAGGAGTACCGGTCACAAAGATTGCCGAAGAAGAGACGGACCGTCTCCTCAAACTCGAATCGATTCTTCACAATCGTGTCATCGGTCAAGACGATGCAGTGAAATCGATTTCTCGTGCTATCCGTCGTGCCCGTGCCGGATTGAAAGATCCGAAACGTCCAATCGGTTCGTTCATCTTCCTCGGACCGACCGGAGTCGGGAAAACCGAGCTCGCCCGCGCAGTTGCCGAAGCGATGTTTGGCGATGAAGATGCGATTATTCGAATCGATATGTCAGAGTACATGGAGAAACATGCGACAAGTCGTCTCGTCGGTTCGCCTCCGGGCTATGTTGGTTACGAAGAAGGTGGTCAATTAACCGAGAAAGTACGCCGGAAACCATATTCGGTCATTCTTCTTGACGAGATTGAGAAAGCACACCCTGAAGTATTTAACATCTTACTTCAAGTGCTAGACGACGGTCGCTTGACGGACTCAAAAGGTCGCACGGTCGACTTCCGAAATACCGTCATCATCATGACGTCAAACGTCGGGGCAGCAGCGCTTCAACGAAATAAATATGTCGGATTCACAGTCGAAGATGATGTGAAACGTGAGTATACGGAAATGAAAGACAAAGTGCTCGAGGAATTGAAAAAAGCGTTCCGACCTGAGTTCTTGAACCGAATTGACGAAATCACAGTCTTCCATTCACTTCAAAAAGAGCACATCCAAGAAATCATCAAACTTATGGCTGAGACACTTAAGAAACGTCTCGCCGAACAGGGTGTTGATTTCAGCATGACAGATGCGGCGCTCGAGAAGATTGCCGAAGTCGGCTACGATCCGGAATACGGGGCCCGTCCCCTCCGTCGTGCTCTTCAGCGAGAAGTGGAAGACCGTCTCTCAGAAGCAATGCTCGGTGGTACGATTACCAAAGGTAGTAAAGTTGCGCTCGACGTACAAGATGGAGAGTTTGTCGTTCGTAACGAAGGTGTCGTTCAGTAAATCATTCAGCTCCCTCACTGTTCATGAGGGAGCCTTTTTTAGACAGGAAGGAAGCTTATGGCCAAAATTAAAACGAAATACGTCTGCCAATCGTGTGGATATGAATCAGCGAAGTGGATGGGGCGCTGTCCAGGTTGTAATGAATGGAATACGCTTGTGGAAGAATTTGTGGAAGAAAAGAAAGCCAAACGCGGTGCAGCATTTGTCCATAGTTCGTCTCGACAATTGAAACCGGAACGTCTATCAAACGTCGTCTCACAAGAAGAGACGCGTGTGCACACGAATAGTCGTGAATTTGACCGTGTGCTCGGTGGAGGAATCGTCCCGGGTTCCCTTGTCTTAGTCGGGGGTGACCCAGGAATCGGAAAGTCGACGATTTTGCTACAAGTCAGTGCCCATTTAGCCCATAGCGGCAAAAAAGTGTTATATATTTCGGGTGAAGAGTCGCTCAAACAAACGAAACTGCGCGCGGAACGACTCGGCTTACCGACCGAAGACTTGTTCGTGCTCGCGGAGACAGACATGCTGATGATTGAACGGGTCATCGATGAAGAACAGCCGGGGTTTGTCATCATCGACTCGATTCAGACGGTGTATATGGATGAGATTCAATCTGCTCCGGGCAGTGTGTCACAAGTACGAGAATGTACGGCGGCGCTCATGAAGATTGCGAAAACGCGAGGGATTGCTGTCTTCATTGTCGGACACGTGACGAAACAAGGGTCGATTGCAGGACCGCGCTTACTCGAACACATGGTAGATGCGGTGCTTTACTTTGAAGGCGAACGTCATCATACATTCCGTATTTTGCGGGCGGTGAAGAATCGGTTTGGTTCAACGAATGAAATTGGGATTTTCGAGATGAAAGAGAGTGGGTTAGAAGAAGTCCTCAACCCGTCCGAAATCTTTTTAGAAGAGCGAACCGCAGGGGTATCCGGCTCTACGGTCGTTGCTTCGATGGAAGGGACACGGACGGTGCTCGTCGAACTGCAGGCACTTATCTCCCCTACCTCATTCGGGAACCCGAGACGAATGGCGACGGGAATCGATCAAAATCGGGTCGCGCTTCTCATGGCCGTGCTCGAGAAACGATCCGGTCTTCTGCTTCAAACACAGGATGCTTATTTGAAAGCGGCCGGTGGTGTCAAATTGGATGAACCGGCGATTGACCTTGCGATTTGTATTTCAATCGCCTCTAGTTTTCGCGATCGCCCGACTCGGCCGACGGATGTCTGCATCGGAGAAGTCGGATTGACGGGAGAAGTGCGGCGCGTATCACGAATAGAACAACGTGTTGCCGAGGCGGCAAAGTTAGGGTTTACAAGGGCCATCATCCCGAAAAATAATATGGGTGGATGGACCGCTCCGGCAGGGATTGAGGTGGTCGGTGTCGGAACAGTGGATGAAGCACTCCAGTTGGCGATTCCATTTTGATGGGTCGCCACTGGCAGTTTGTAACGCTTTGTAACGAACGTGATTAAAAAATCGTGTTACAATGAAAGTGTTATTTTTTGAAATTTTATTTCATATAAAAGGAGGTGGAATGAGTGAAGATTGCTGTACGAATCGGATTTATTTTGATTGGACTCGTCGTGGGTTGGTTCGGAATCATCGAAGCGACGCTTTTATTAGCAGACCTTGGCATGAATGTGCCGGAGTGGTTAACGATTCCATACGTAGCAAGTTTGATTGGTGGACTTATCTTCTTCATTCTTAGTTTATTCTTAACAGATGGTGTTGTTGCATTTATTCGTTTTGTCGAAGAACGGCTCGTCCGTTTACCGGTGGGAGATATCTTATTCGGTTCGATCGGTCTTATCATCGGGCTCTTGATCGCCTTTTTGATCAGTGTATCGCTTGAAGTCACGAATATTTTCTTACTGAGTAAAATCGTCCCGATTTTTGTCACGGCACTGTTTGGTTACTTTGGTTTCGCGGTCGGCTATCGGAAGCGTAACGAATGGATTAAACTATTTGTGAAGAGCGAACGGGAGAAGCCGGCGGCTGAACCGGTTCAACGTTCTAACGATAAAATCTTGGATACGAGCGTCATCATCGACGGTCGGATCGCGGATATTGCGACGACTGGATTCGTGGAAGGGACATTGATTGTTCCGCAATTTGTGATCGGAGAGCTCCAATACATCGCCGACTCTTCGGATACATTAAAACGAAATCGTGGTCGTCGGGGTCTCGACATTTTAAAAGAACTGCAGGAGAACAAGCGCATCCAAGTTGAAATTTATGATGGCGACTTTGAAGATGTACCGGAAGTCGATATCAAATTAATCAAATTGGCTGAACTTAAAAATGGTATTGTTGTCACGAATGACTATAACTTAAACAAAGTGTGTGAAGTACGGAATGTCCCGGTATTGAATATCAATGACTTAGCGAATGCCGTCAAACAAATCGTCATTCCTGGCGAAGAGATGGTCGTGACAGTCATTAAAGAAGGAAAAGAGCAAAATCAAGGCGTCGCCTATCTTGAAGATGGGACGATGGTTGTCGTGGAAGGTGGACGGAAGTTGATTTCGAAGACGCTTCCTGTCGTCGTGACGAGTGTCTTACAGACGTCTGCAGGTCGAATGATTTTTGCACGTCCGGAATAATGAACAAAAAAGAGACGCGGGAGCGCTCTCTTTTTTCACGAAGAGAGGTGTTTACATGGTAGCTTATACAGTCGTCATCCCGGCTGCGGGAAGAGGGAAGCGGATGGGAGCAGATGCGAACAAACTCATGTTGTCGTTACGAGGCAAGCCGATTATCGCATGGACGTTACAAGTGTTCGATACCGATCCATGGTGTGAACATATCGTTTTAGCGATTCGTCCAGAGGAACGTGACTGGTTTGAAGCGATGATGGCACATATCGATACGCCGATTACATATGTAATTGGCGGAGAAGAACGACAACAGAGTGTCTACGCAGGACTGCTTGTTGTTGAAACGGACACGATTGTGATGATTCATGATGGCGCTCGTCCGTTTGTGAAACGCGAACAGCTACATCAAGTGGCGGAAGCTGCGTTACAAGGTGGAGCTATTTTAGCGGTACCGGTCAAGGATACGGTCAAACAAGTGGAGCGTCACCAAATCGAACAAACCGTGCCCCGTGAAAACTTGTGGTTGGCACAAACACCGCAAGCTTTTCAGGCCAAGGCGATTTTATCAGCGCATGAAAAAGCAGTAGAACGACAGGTGCTAGGAACGGATGATGCCAGTTTATTCGAATGGCTCGGTGAAACGGTGCAAGTGGTCCCTGGAGATTACCATAATATTAAGATGACGACACCAGAGGATTTACTGTTTGGCGATGCGATTTTAGCGAAGGGGGATTTACAATGAGAATTGGTCAAGGGTTTGATGTACATGCATTTGCGGAAGGACGTCCGTTAATATTAGGTGGAATCGACATCCCACATGAGCGTGGACTTCTCGGTCATTCTGATGCGGATGTGTTGCTCCATACGATTGCCGATGCGGCGCTCGGAGCGATTGCGGCAGGCGATATCGGGAAGCATTTTCCTGATACAGATTCCGAATTCAAAGATGCGGATTCGAAAGTGTTACTTCGCCACGTATGGCAACTTGTGAAAGACGAGGGGTATGTCCTCGGAAATGTGGATGCGACGGTCATGGCACAACGTCCGAAATTGCGCCCCTACATTGATGAGATGCGCGCGGTCATCGCAGATCTTCTTGAAGCGGATATTGAACAGGTAAACGTGAAAGCGACGACGACGGAGAAGCTCGGCTTCACTGGACGAGAAGAAGGAATCGCAGCACAGGCGGTCATCTTACTCAACCGAGCTTGACAGAAATGGTATACTATTTGGGCAGAAGAGAAGAAAGGTGGAACTATTATGAGTGAAGTGCGTGTACGCTATGCGCCTAGTCCGACGGGGCATCTCCATATCGGAAATGCGCGGACTGCGTTGTTTAACTACTTATTTGCTCGCCATGCAGGCGGGAAGTTGATTCTTCGAATTGAAGATACTGACCAAAAACGGAACGTGTTGAACGGTGTCGAAAGTCAAATGAAGTACTTAGAATGGCTTGGCATCGACTGGGATGAGGGTCCAGGCCGTGACGGCGACTACGGTCCATATTACCAAATGGAGCGTCTTGCGATTTATGAGAAATATGTCAATGAGTTGATGAGCAAAGGTCTTGCTTATAAATGTTACATGACATCTGAAGAGCTCGAAGCGGAGCGTGAAGCTCAAATCGCTCGTGGAGAGGCACCGCGTTACTCGGGTGCGCACCGTAACCTCACTGCCGAAGAACGTGAAGCATTTGAAGCGGAAGGCCGCAAGCCATCGATTCGTATTCGGGTGCCAGAAGGCGTGACGTATAAGTGGACGGATGTCGTTAAAGGAGACGTCTCCTTTGAATCGAAAGACTTTGGAGATTGGGTCATCGTGAAACAAGATGGGATTCCAACATACAACTTCGCTGTTGTCGTAGATGATCATTTGATGAACATCAGTCACGTATTGCGTGGGGATGACCACATCGCAAACACACCAAAACAGATGATGGTATATGATGCGCTCGGTTGGGAGTATCCGGAGTTTGGTCACATGACCCTCATCTATAACGACCAACACAAGAAGTTGTCAAAACGTGACGAATCGATTATCCAGTTCATCGAACAGTATGCCGATCTCGGTTACTTGCCTGAGGCGCTCTTCAACTTCATTTCTCTTCTTGGCTGGTCACCAGTCGGGGAAGAAGAAATCTTCTCAAAAGAAGAGTTCATTCAAATGTTTGATGCGAACCGATTGTCGAAGAGTCCGGCTGTGTTTGACCAACAAAAACTTTCTTGGATCAACAGTGTATACATGAAGAAGGCCACGCTTGACGAAGTGGTGGCACTCAGTTTACCATTCTTACAAGAAGCAGGACGATTACCCGAGGCGGTATCTGTCGAGGAAGCGGATTGGGCGACAAACTTGATCGCATTGTATAAAGAACAAATGACGCACGGGGCAGAGATTGTCGCGTTGACAGACTTGTTCTTCAAAGATGAAATCGAGTATGACGAGGAAGCGAATGTTGTCCTTTCAGGTGAAACGGTACCTGCTGTTCTTGCAGAGTTCAAACAGCAACTCGAAGGAATCGAAGACTTCACACCGGAAGCGATTAAAGCGGCGACGAAAGCGACTCAAAAAGCTACCGGTCAAAAAGGAAAGAACTTGTTCATGCCGATCCGTGTCGCCACGACAGGACAAACACATGGGCCAGAACTCCCGAACGCCATTTCATTAATTGGAAAAGAGCGTGTATTGAAGCGTCTGACAACTTTATTAGCGTAATAAAGGCATCGATGAGGAAAGTAAGCGGTACGACACGTTGCAGAGACTAGGACCTAGGCTGGGAGTTCTAGATGTGTCCACCGAAGAAGTGCACCTCGGAGCCGTCTCGGCGATATGTAGTCGAGGCCGTGACTCGGCGTTAACGGGATTTGAGAGGGGAACACTTTTCCCAAACAGAGTGGAACCGCGCTTACGGCGTCTCTGTGCCTTGGCACAGGGGCGTCTTTGTTTTTGTATAAGAAAAGGAGATATCGATTATGGGATTTTGGAGCAGTGTACGCGAAGACTTGCGGACTGTCCTGGAACTAGACCCTGCCGCTCGATCAAAAGTGGAGGTCGCAATGACGTATCCAGGATTGCACGCTATTTGGGCACATCGCATCGCACACGGATTATGGAAACGAAACGTGAAGCTAGTGGCTAAGTTATTAGCCCAGTTCAGTCGCTGGGTGACCGGGATTGAAATTCATCCTGGCGCAGTTGTCGGTAACCGGGTATTTATCGATCACGGTTTCGGCGTCGTCATCGGAGAGACAGCCATTATCGGAAATGACGTGACGATTTATCAAGGCGTCACACTCGGTGGAACCGGGAAAGAAAAAGGGAAGCGACACCCGACGATTGGAAGTGACGTCCTCATTTCAGCCGGGGCAAAAGTGCTTGGAAACATCACGATTGGCGATTGCGTCAAAATCGGGGCAAGTTCCGTCGTCTTGAATGATGTACCGTCTGATTCGACTGTGGTCGGGATTCCGGGTCGGGTCGTTATTCGAAACGGCAAACGTGTGAAACAACACGACTTAGATCACCGCCTGCCTGATCCGGACCGCGAATGCCAAGAACGTCTTGAAAATGCTGTGGCAGAACTTCAACATAAATTAGAGACGCTTGAAAAGCGAATGGAGGAGAAGACACATGATTCAGCTGTACAACAGTCTCACGAATAAAAAAGAACCGTTTGTCCCGATTGTCCCGGGTAAAGTATCGATGTATGTTTGTGGACCAACCGTCTATAACTATATCCATGTCGGCAATGCCCGTCCGGCGATTGCCTTCGATACAGTTCGTCGCTATTTGACGTATCGTGGGTATGAGGTGAAATACGTCTTGAACTTCACGGACGTGGACGACAAAATCATTCGTACCGCCAACGAATTAGGTGAAGACACCGAAACGTTGACGAATCGTTACATTGACGCATATTTAGCGGATACGGGTGCTCTTAACGTGCAACCTGCGGACGTGCATCCACGTGTTACCGATACAATGGAAGAGATTATCGAGTTCATTCGTCAGTTAGAGACGGAAGGGTTCGCTTATGAATCCGAAGGCGATGTCTATTTCCGGACGAAGAAGTTTGAAACATACGGGAAACTAAGTCAGCAATCGATTGAAGATTTGCGGGCAGGCTCACGCGTCGATGTCGGGGAAAAGAAAGAAGACCCGCTCGACTTTGTCTTGTGGAAAGCGGCTAAGCCGGATGAACCATCATGGAATAGTCCATGGGGCAAAGGTCGTCCGGGCTGGCATATCGAATGCTCGGCGATGGCGAAAAAACATCTCGGGGCAACGATCGACATTCACGCGGGTGGGCATGATTTAAAATTCCCACACCACGAGAACGAGATTGCCCAATCGGAAGCGTGCAACCATGCGAAGTTCGCCAACTATTGGTTGCATAACGGGTTCATCAATATTGAAAACGAGAAGATGTCTAAGTCACTCGGAAACTTCCTCCTCGTCCATGAAGCACTGAAGGAAGTCGATCCGATGGTACTACGTTTCTTCATGTTGTCTGTTCATTACCGTCATCCCATCAACTATAGCCGTGAATTGATCGAACAAGCGGCGAACGGGTGGGACCGAATTAAAGAAGCGTATCAAAATATTGAATACCGCTTATCGGTAACAGCCGGACTCGGGGAACCGAGCGAGTCGATGGAACGGAAACTTGAATCGATCAAGACGGCTTTCATTGAGTCGATGGATGATGACATCAATACAGCAAACGCTGTGACGGTCTTATTTGACTTAGCACGAGAAGCAAACATTTATGCGAAAGCGGACCATGTGGCAAAAGCGACACTCGAGCAGGTTCTTTCACTATTCGATGAATTGACGGGTGTGCTCGGTTTGACGTTGGCAGAAGAAAAAGAACTACTGGATGCCGAGATTGACCGATTGATTCAAGAACGAAATGATGCACGTGCGGCACGTAATTTTGCCCGAGCCGACGAGATTCGTGATTTACTAAAAGAACAAAACATCCAACTCGAAGACACGGCCCAAGGGGTTCGGTGGAAGCGGTTATGATGCAACCGAAACAAATGAATGCCCTCGCCCTAGCCTACATGGGGGACGTGGTATATGAATTGGCCGTACGGAAACGGTTGCTCGAGAAAGGATTGACGCGCCCGAACGATTTACACCGGGGCGCGGTCCGCTACGTCAATGCACGGGCACAGGCGAGCGTCGTGACCCATTGGCTAGAAATGGACTTATTGACGGAAGAAGAGCAAGCCATCGTCAGACGTGGTAAGAATGCGAAGTCAGGATCAATCCCGAAGCGGGTTGATGTTCACACTTATCGTTACTCCACAGCGTTCGAGGCGTTGATTGGATATATCTATTTGACAGAAAGAAGGGATCGTCTTGAAGAACTCATCAAACAAGCGTTCGAACGACTCGAAGCCGAATCGTTCGAATCGACATGACGGAAAGCGGGGAGCGGAGAAACGAACATTTGACCGCCCTCGTGGTGAACGACCAGAACGTGCACGTCGCCAGAAAGCCGAGCGTCCGGATTATAAAGAAGTGGACGTGATGGAGGAAGGGATTGACTTCCTTTATGGCCGAAATCCCGTACTCGAAGCACTTCGAAGCGGCCGTGACATGAACAAAGTGTTTATTATGGAAGGGCAACAAAAAGGCCCGCTCGCCCAAATCATTGCGATGGCGAATGAAGCATCAGTTCAAGTTTCTTTCGTACCCAAAACGAAACTCGAGAAGATGGCAGGCAGTGAGCATCACCAAGGTGTCGTTGCAGCCGTAGCGGCTTATGAATACAAAACGATTGAGGATATGTTTGCACTCGCTGCTTCAAAAGAGGAAACACCGCTCATCATCCTGTTGGATGAGCTAGAGGACCCGCATAATCTAGGTTCGATTTTACGGACGGCAGATGCAATCGGGGCACACGGAATCATTATTCCAAAACGCCGTTCGGTTGGTTTGACCCAAACGGTCGCCAAAGCGTCGACTGGGGCGATTGAGTATATTCCAGTTGCGCGCGTGACGAATTTGACGCGAACGCTTGAAGAATTGAAGGAAAAAGGACTATGGGTCGTCGGGACCGATGCGAAAGAGAGTCAGGACTATCGTCGATTAGATGGAAATATGCCGCTTGTCGTGGTCATCGGAAGTGAAGGCAAGGGGATGAGCCGACTCGTGCGTGAATCGTGTGACTTCCTCGTCCATTTACCGATGGTCGGTCATGTCACGTCACTCAACGCATCTGTTGCAGCAGCGCTCCTTCTGTACGAAGTGCATCGCTCACGCCACCCGTTAGCATGAGTATTCTAAAACGCGAGCTCCTTCTTGTAGATGGATATAACATTATCGGAGCGTGGCCACATTTAAGAAGTTTGCGCGATGTAGATTTTGATCAGGCGCGCAACCTCTTGATTGAAGCGATGGCAGAATATCAAGCTGTATCCGGCAAAGAGGTCACAATCGTGTTTGATGCTCATATGCGGTATGGTCGTGAAGCAAAAGAGAAGCGCAGTCGTGTCGATGTCATTTATACGAAAGAAAATGAGACAGCTGACGAATGGATTGAGCGACGAGCGCATGAATTGGTCGATGACCGACTCGTGACATTATTCGTTGCGACAAACGATTTCACCGAGCAATGGGTTATTTTTGGTCAAGGTGCATTACGCGTTCCTGCGACCGAGCTGTTAAAAGATTGGATGCATGCGAAAACACTGATTGAGCAACAACGGATGTCGTTAGAAAAGGAACAATCCAATCGAAAGACAATCGATATTCCTCCGCACATTCAAGCGCGCTTTGAAGAAATGCGACGACGTAAATCAAAAGGTGACTGAAATCACGGGCGAGTTCATGGAATGGACTCGTCTTTGTTTCGATTTTGACATTTTTTTGCAAAGGAATGTTGTATACTATTACATATATGAGTTACACATTATTCAATTGACGGAATTTTTAGAAATTTGTTTGACGCATAGGAGTAGGGAGTCCTATAATGGGACAAAACCTTACATAGTTCAGGATCAATCGCCGGGGGGGAACGAGCATGAACGGATGGCCGTACGAACAGTTTGAAAAAATGTCAGACGAAGAGTTGGTCTTATTGGCGCGAAACGAAGGGGATAGCGATGCGCTTGAGTTTTTGATTGAACGATACCGGTATTTTGTGCGGGCGAAGGCGCGCTCATACTTTTTGATTGGGGCAGATCATGAGGACATCGTCCAAGAAGGCATGATCGGTCTTTACAAAGGGGTGCGTGACTACAAAGACGAACGGCTCGCGTCATTCAAAAGCTTTGCTGAAATGTGCATCACACGTCAGATGATTACTGCAATCAAGACGGCGACACGTCAAAAGCACATTCCGCTCAATTCATACGTTTCGCTCGATAAACCGATTTTTGATGAAGAATCCGATCGAACATTGCTTGATGTTATCTTGCCTCCACATCCTACCGACCCTCAGGAATTGATTGTGACACAGGAAGAGCAAACGTTCATGGAAGAGAAGATGGAAGAAATTTTAAGTGACTTGGAGCGGAAAGTATTGCGTCTTTATTTAGACGGACGTTCTTATCAAGAGATTTCAGACGACTTGGATCGTCATGTCAAATCAATTGATAATGCGTTACAGCGTGTGAAGAAGAAATTTGAACGCCATGTCGATGTTCGGACGCTTACAAGCTAACCGATTATTGACCGCGTGCCTCCTATGTGATACTTTAAAAGTAGCGCCTTGTCCGTAGACGCCATTTACAGGAGGCGTTTTTTTTTTCGCTCTTTTTTAAGAGAGAGTAGTCGAAAGGGGCGCTTATGAATGGCAAAGAAAGTAAGTCTCGCTTGTTCAGAATGCGGGTCTCGAGAGTATTCGACGACAAAGAAAGATGGTGTGTCGACACGACTTGAAATGAAAAAGTTTTGTCGCCGCTGTAATGCGCATACGATGCATCGGGAATCAAAGTAACGTAGATTGGCATTCAATGTAGGAGGAAGCTACCATGAACTTTTTGCGCGACGTATGGAAAGAGTTGAAGAAAACGAGTTGGCCTACTCGTAAAGAACTCACGAAATATACCATTACCGTCATCGCGACCGTTGTCGTGATTGGCCTGTTCGTGTTCGGCGTAGATACTGGAGTCAGCTATCTCGTCAATTTATTGATTAACTAAGGAAGAGGTGAAAGCCGTGGAGAAACAATGGTTTGTTGTCCAGACGTACTCAGGTTTTGAGAATAACGTCAAAGAAAACCTAGAACGTCGAATCGGTTCGATGAACATGGAAGATAAAATTTTCCGCGTCCTCGTCCCGACTGAAACGACACAAGAAGAAGTCACATTAAAGAGTGGCGAGAAGAAAATCAAAGAGCGTGAAGTCAAAAACTTCCCGGGCTATGTGTTCGTAGAGATGGTCATGACTGACGATTCATGGTATGTTGTCCGCAACACGCCTAACGTCACCGGCTTCCTCGGTTCAACCGGCGGTGGGGCCAAGCCGATCCCGCTTCAACCGGATGAAGTGACAAATGTCTTGTCGCAAATGGGACTCATCGAGAAGAAAGATCGTTACAATTACGAACTCGGTGACCTTGTCCGTGTGAAAGAAGGCGCGTTCGAGAACTTTGAAGGTACGATTGACGAAATCGAAGCTGACAAAGAGAAGCTCAAAGTCGTGGTCGATATGTTCGGTCGCGAAACAAAAATTGAGCTTGATTTCGAACAAGTTCAGAAAATTAACTAAACCCACTTGCTAATCCGTA
Organism: Exiguobacterium sp. s57; assembly: GCF_018617685.1. Taxonomy (NCBI): domain Bacteria; kingdom Bacillati; phylum Bacillota; class Bacilli; order Caryophanales; genus Exiguobacterium; species Exiguobacterium sp. s57. Next base: position 37,524 of record NZ_JACSKR010000008.1, on the reverse strand, counting down.
AAACGGATGGTACAATCGGAAATGTTTGATGTTGTGCTTTATTTCGGTACAAACTCGACCTAATAGATTGAGTGGGAGGGCGCACAACGTCCAAGAAACCACATTTTAGACTTAAGGAGGTGTGTCTCGTGGCGAAAAAAGTTTCTAAACTCGTTAAACTTCAAATCCCAGCTGGTAAAGCTAACCCAGCTCCACCGGTAGGTCCAGCACTTGGACAAGCAGGTGTTAACATCATGGGATTCTGTAAAGAGTTCAACGCTCGTACACAAGACCAAGCCGGATTGATTATTCCTGTAGTCATCACGGTATACGAAGATCGTTCGTTTACATTCATTACGAAAACTCCACCAGCTGCAGTTCTCTTGAAGAAAGCTGCTGGTATCGAGAGTGGTTCTGGTGAACCAAACCGTAAGAAAGTAGCAACGGTTAAGCGTGACAAAGTTCGCGAAATCGCTGAACTTAAAATGCCTGACCTTAACGCATCATCTGTAGAAACAGCGATGCTTATGGTTGAAGGTACTGCACGTAGTATGGGTATTGTAATCGAAGACTAATTGATAGTCTCTGGGGTTGTCGGTGAATACTGCTCACCTTCAATCCCTTCATTATGTGGGAGGAAATTCCGCTAACCACAAGGAGGAAAAGATCATGGGTAAAAAACACCAAGAAGCAGCTAAGCTTGTTGACCGCACGAAGTCATACGACCTCGCCGAAGCTGTCGAGCTCGTTCAAAAAACAGCTACTGCTAAATTCGATGAAACAATCGAAGTTGCTGTCCGTCTCGGCGTAGATCCGAAGAAAGCAGACCAACAAATCCGTGGTGCCGTTGTACTTCCACACGGTACTGGTAAAACACAAAAAGTTCTCGTCTTCGCTAAAGGTGAGAAAGTGAAAGAAGCGGAAGCTGCTGGAGCAGACTACGTTGGTGACGCTGAGTACATCAACAAAATCCAACAAGGATGGTTCGACTTCGATGTCATCGTTGCGACACCTGACATGATGGGTGAAGTTGGTAAACTCGGTCGTGTTCTCGGACCTAAAGGCCTCATGCCTAACCCGAAAACAGGAACAGTTACTTTCGATGTAGAAAAAGCAATCGCGGACATCAAAGCTGGTAAAGTTGAATACCGTGTTGATAAAGCTGGTAACATCCACGTTCCAGTTGGTAAGAAATCATTTGAAGCATCTAAACTCTCTGAGAACATCGAGACAATTCTCGAAACACTCATGAAAGTGAAGCCTGCTACTGCAAAAGGAACTTACCTTAAAAACATCGCGCTTTCATCTACAATGGGTCCTGGGATCCGTGTAGCGACTGCGGATTTCCTTAAGTAATTTTGTTGAAATAAATTGTTGACAACGTGTGACACCGCTGATAAAGTAATACACGTTCAACCGAATATGTTGGATTACCGTAGACAGAAGGTGGACATCGGTCCGTAAACCCTTCCGAGGTGTCTTTGCTCGAACTTGAGCCTGTTGTCACAGGTTTACTTTCAAACAATTACGCCCTCGTATGTCTTCATACGAGGGATTTCTTTTGGAGAGCAGCCTCTCGTCCGGTATAAGAATTGACTAGGAGGTGCAAACACATGGCAAACGAAAAAATCGTAGCTCAGAAATCGGCACTCGTCGATGAAATCGCTGAAAAAATGCAAGCGAGCGTGGGAACAGTTGTTGTTGACTACCGCGGACTTACAGTTGAAGAAGTGACTACACTCCGTAAATCACTCCGTGACGCTGGAATTGAGTTCAAAGTTTACAAGAACGGTCTTCTTCGCCGCGCAGCTATTCAGTCGAACTTCGAAGGTCTTGACGAAGTCTTCACTGGTCCTACAGCAATCGCCTTCTCAAACGAAGACGTTATTGCTCCAGCGAAGATCTTGAATGACTTCTCGAAAGATCACAAAGCGCTCGAACTTAAAGGCGGAATCATCGAAGGCAAAGTGACTTCACTCGAAGAAATCAAAGCCCTTGCAGAACTTCCATCACGCGATGGTCTTCTCTCGATGCTTCTCAGCGTACTTCAAGCTCCAATCCGTGGGCTCGCAGTCGCAACAAATGCAATCGCAGAACAAAAAGAAGAGCAATCAGCTTAATTTTTGTCGCGTAGCGTAACTTAAAAACTTTTTACAACATCAAAGGAGGAAAACCATAATGGCTTTCAACAAAGAGCAATTCATCGAAGACCTCAAATCAATGACGGTTCTCGAACTTAACGAACTCGTAAAAACAATCGAAGAAGAATTCGGCGTATCAGCAGCAGCTCCAGTAGCAGTTGCAGGTGCTGGCGCAGGCGCAGCAGCTGAAGAGCAAACTGAATTCGACGTAATCCTCACAAACGCTGGCGCTGGTAAAATCAACGTCATCAAAGCTGTTCGTGAAATCACAGGCCTCGGTCTTAAAGAAGCAAAAGGACTCGTTGACGGAACTCCGGCTCCAGTCAAAGAAGGCGTTTCTAAAGAAGACGCTGATTCAATCAAAGCTAAGCTTGAAGAAGCTGGCGCATCTGTTGAAGTTAAGTAATTCAACTTCACAACCTATAGAAGCTCGCCATGGCGAGCTTCTTTTATTTCCTTGAAGAATGGGTTAGGAGGTTCGACGCATGGGAGATCATTACTATACGAACGATCCACGTTCGGAAAGTGCCCCGGAGACATGGACGTATGAGTTACGAGGGAAACAGTATCATTTCACTTCGGACCGCGGTGTGTTCTCGAAAGGATCGGTCGATTTTGGGTCACGTCTTTTAATTGAATCGTTTGAAGTACCTGAGGTGTCAGGACGCATTTTAGACGTAGGCTGCGGCTATGGTCCGATGGGGATCTCGCTTGCCGATGCCTCTGGGCGTGAAGCATTGCTCATTGATGTAAATGAGCGTGCGCTGGCGCTCTCTGAGCAAAACGCCGCCCGTAATGGAGTGACGGTCGAAACACGGCTTTCTCACGCGTATGACGCGGTGGGGGGAGAACGGTTTGCCGCCATTGTCACCAATCCGCCGATTCGTGCGGGAAAACAAGTCGTCCATACGATCTTGCGTGAAGCACATGCGCATTTGGTCGATGGAGGAGCAATTTATGTCGTCATTCAAAAGAAACAAGGAGCGCCTTCTGCTAAAAAGTTATTAGAAGAGGTGTTTAGTCAAGTCGAAACGGTCGCGAAAGAGAAGGGTTACTTTATTTTCCGAGCAATTCGGTCTTGACAAACGGTGAAGTCTTGTTGACTCGCTATAACGTATATGCTAACATTATAAAATGCCATTGGAATGGAATTCGCTTGAAACTGCCGTGTCTGCTGCTTTTTAGAGACGGAAAACGAGCGACATTCAATGACAATGTTCGATTATTACGCCCGAAAAATTCGCTAAAGAATTGGGGGTCTGAGAGGTGAATCAGTTGACTGGTCAACTTGTTCAGTACGGTCGTCACCGTCAGAGAAGAAGCTTTGCCCGTATCAGTGAGGTTTTAGAGCTTCCGAATTTGATTGAAATTCAAACTGCTTCTTACGAGTGGTTCTTGCGTGAAGGATTGAAGGAAATGTTCACAGACATTTCACCGATTTCCGACTTCACAGGAAACCTCGTGTTGGAGTTCATCGATTACTCGCTCAGCGAGCCGAAGTATTCGATCGATGAATCGAAGGAGCGCGACGTTACTTATTCTGCGCCACTTCGCGTAAAAGTACGTCTCCAAAACAAAGAGACAGGTGAGCTCAAAGAACAAGAAGTGTTCATGGGAGATTTTCCGCTCATGACAGAATCGGGAACATTTATTATTAATGGTGCAGAACGCGTCATCGTTTCCCAGCTTGTCCGTTCACCGAGCGTGTATTACAACGCTAAACTCGATAAAAATGGTAAACGTGGATTTGGCGCAACCGTCATCCCGAACCGTGGTGCTTGGCTCGAACTTGAAACAGATGCCAAAGATATCGTTTATGTTCGTATCGACCGTACCCGCAAAATTCCGGTAACGGTGTTGTTGCGTGCCCTCGGATTCGGTACGGACCAAGAAATTATCGACCTTCTCGGTGATGACGAATATCTTCGTAACACCCTTGAAAAAGATAATACAGAGTCTACAGAGAAAGCGTTGATCGAGATTTACGAGCGTCTACGCCCTGGTGAACCACCAACTGTAGAAAACGCGAAATCACTTCTCGTATCACGTTTCTTCGACCCGAAACGTTATGACTTAGCGAACGTTGGTCGCTATAAGATGAACAAGAAACTTCATCTTAAGAACCGTTTGTTCGGTCAAAAATTAGCGGAAACGCTCGTGGACCCGGAAACAGGCGAAGTACTCGCTGAAGCTGGAACCGTCCTCGACCGTCGCAACTTAGATCGTATCCTCCCACATTTGGAGAGCGGCCTCGGTTATGTCGATGCGGAACCGACTGGCGGCGTCGCTGAAGGCGAACCGTTCGGTCTTCAATCAATCAAAGTCATCTCACCAGATGACCCAGATGGAGAGCGTATCTTGAACATCATCGGAAATGGCAATATCGACCGCAGTATCAAACATGTTACGCCGGCTGATATTATCGCTTCAATCAACTACTTCTTTAACTTACTTCACGAAGTCGGAACAACAGATGACATCGACCATTTAGGAAACCGTCGTCTTCGTTCAGTCGGAGAACTTCTCCAAAATCAATTCCGGATCGGGCTTTCTCGTATGGAACGTGTTGTAAAAGAACGTATGTCGATTCAAGATCAAAATGCGATTACACCTCAGGCGCTCATTAACATCCGCCCGGTTATCGCATCGCTTAAAGAGTTCTTCGGTAGCTCGCAATTGTCACAGTTCATGGACCAAACGAACCCGCTCGCAGAGCTTACGCACAAACGTCGTCTCTCTGCACTTGGACCGGGTGGTTTGACACGTGAGCGTGCTGGTTTCGAAGTTCGAGACGTTCACTATTCCCACTACGGTCGGATGTGTCCAATCGAAACGCCAGAGGGCCCGAACATCGGACTCATCAACTCACTTTCGTCTTATGCGAAAGTGAACGAGTACGGTTTCATCGAAGCGCCATATCGCCGTGTCGACCCGGAAACAGGTCTTGTCACAAGTGAAATTCAATATATGACGGCCGATGAGGAAGATCTCTACGTCGTCGCACAGGCAAACATGCCGCTCACAGAGGATGGTCACTTTGCAGACGAACAAGTTCTTTGCCGTTTCCGCGGACAAAACTTGTCAGTCGAGCCAAGCCGAGTGGACTACATGGACGTATCGCCGAAACAGGTTGTTTCTGCTGCGACAGCATGTATCCCGTTCCTTGAGAACGATGACTCGAACCGTGCCCTCATGGGAGCGAACATGCAACGTCAAGCAGTACCACTTCTTCAACCAGATTCGCCGATTGTCGGTACTGGAATGGAGTATGTGTCTGCGAAAGACTCTGGTGCAGCAATTGTTGCGAAATACCCAGGTGTCGTTGAACGCGTCACAGCGCGTGAAATCTTGATCCGTCGTATGTCTGACGTAAACGGTTCTGAGGTTTCAGGTGATTTGGACCGTTACAAACTTCAAAAATATGTCCGTTCTAACCAAGGAACATGCTATAACCAAAAACCAATCATCGCAGCTGGCGATCGTGTCGAAAAAGGAGAAATCCTTGCGGACGGTCCGTCGATGGATATGGGTGAGCTCGCGCTTGGCCGTAACGTTGTCGTTGCCTTCATGACATGGGATGGTTACAACTATGAGGATGCGATCATCATGAGTGAGCGTCTCGTGAAAGATGACGTGTACACGTCGATTCATATCGAAGAGTACGAGTCAGAGTCACGCGACACGAAACTTGGACCAGAGGAAATCACACGTGATATTCCAAACGTCGGAGATGACGCACTTCGTAACTTGGACGATCGCGGAATTATCCGTATCGGAGCTGAAGTCAAGGATGGCGATATCCTCGTCGGTAAAGTAACACCTAAGGGCGTTACGGAATTGACGGCGGAAGAACGTCTCTTGCACGCAATCTTCGGTGAGAAGGCACGTGAAGTACGTGATACGTCACTTCGTGTACCAAACGGTGGAGACGGAATCATCTTGGATGTCAAAGTGTTCGACCGTGAAAACGGCGACGAGTTGTCTCCAGGCGTCAACCAAATGGTACGTGTCTATATCGTTCAAAAACGTAAGATTCACGAAGGGGATAAGATGGCGGGACGTCACGGTAACAAAGGTGTTATCTCGCGGATCCTCCCTGAAGAAGATATGCCATACATGCCAGACGGTACACCGGTTGACATCATGCTCAACCCGCTTGGGGTACCATCGCGTATGAACATCGGTCAGGTACTTGAACTCCACCTTGGAATGGCAGCGAAGAAGCTCGGCATCAAAGTGGCAACACCTGTATTCGATGGAGCGCGTGAGGAAGACGTATGGGCAACGATTGAAGAGGCTGGTATGGATAAAGATGCGAAAACGCGTCTCTATGATGGTCGTACGGGTGAACCGTTCGATAACCGCGTCTCTGTCGGTGTCATGTACATGATCAAACTCGCGCACATGGTTGATGATAAACTTCACGCTCGTTCGACAGGACCATACTCACTCGTTACGCAACAACCGCTCGGTGGTAAAGCACAGTTCGGTGGTCAGCGCTTCGGAGAGATGGAAGTTTGGGCTCTTGAAGCGTACGGTGCAGCCTACACGCTCCAAGAAATCTTGACAATCAAGTCGGATGACACGGTCGGTCGTGTGAAAGCATATGAGGCCATCGTGAAAGGCGAGAGCGTTCCAAAAGCGGGCGTTCCTGAATCATTCCGCGTCTTGATCAAAGAGCTTCAAGCGCTCGGTATGGAAGTCAAGATGATGTCAGCGGATGATGAAGAAGTCGAAATGAAAGATGAAGATGACGACAACATCCCGAACGCAACATCGGCGTTAGAACAAGTCGTTCAACCGACTGTTACGGAAGAGGAATAAGGCGAAAAGGGAGGTCGGCCCCTTGGTAGATGTTAATCGATTTGAATATATGAAAATCGGCTTGGCTTCATCAGAGAAGATCCGTTCGTGGTCTTACGGTGAAGTCAAAAAGCCGGAAACGATCAACTATCGTACACTTAAACCAGAGAAGGACGGATTGTTCTGTGAACGAATCTTCGGTCCTACGAAAGACTGGGAATGTTACTGCGGGAAATACAAACGAATCCGTTATAAAGGAGTCATTTGTGACCGCTGTGGCGTTGAAGTGACGAAAGCGAAAGTGCGTCGCGAGCGAATGGGCCATATCGAGCTCGCGGCACCAGTTTCGCACATCTGGTACTTTAAAGGGATTCCAAGCCGCATGGGGCTTGTTCTCGATATGTCACCACGTGCACTTGAAGAAGTCATTTACTTCGCATCTTACGTGGTAACAGAACCAGGTGACACACCGCTTGAGAAGAAACAACTTCTCTCGGAAAAAGAATTCCGTCTCTATCGTGAAAAATACGGTAGCGACTTCAAAGCAGACATGGGTGCTGAAGCAATCCGTACACTTCTTCAAGACGTCAATCTTGAAAAAGAAGTGGGTGAGCTTCGTGAAGAGTTGAAAACTGTCCAAGGTCAGCGTCGTACTCGTGCGATCAAGCGCTTGGAAGTTCTTGACGCGTTCTTCACTTCAGGAAACAATCCAGACTGGATGATCCTTGAAGTACTTCCTGTCATCCCGCCAGAGCTTCGCCCAATGGTACAGCTCGACGGAGGACGCTTTGCAACATCTGACTTGAACGATTTGTATCGTCGAGTCATCAACCGGAACAACCGTCTCAAACGTTTGCTCGACCTCGGCGCGCCGAATATCATCGTGCAAAACGAGAAGCGTATGCTTCAAGAAGCGGTTGATGCTCTCATCGACAACGGTCGTCGTGGTCGTCCGGTAACAGGTCCTGGTAACCGTCCGCTCAAATCGCTTTCACATATGTTGAAAGGGAAACAAGGTCGTTTCCGTCAAAACCTTCTCGGTAAACGGGTCGACTACTCAGGACGTTCGGTTATCGTCGTAGGACCAAACTTGAAGATGTATCAGTGTGGTCTTCCAAAAGAGATGGCACTTGAGCTCTTCAAACCGTTCGTAATGAAAGAACTTGTCGGTCGCGGCATCGCTTCAAACATTAAGAACGCAAAACGTAAAATCGAGAAGATGCAACCTGAAATCTGGGGCGTCCTTGAAGAAGTCATCCGTGAGCATCCGGTTCTCTTGAACCGTGCCCCGACACTTCACCGCCTTGGTATTCAAGCATTCGAACCGATTCTTGTTGAAGGTCGTGCGATTCGCCTTCACCCACTCGTATGTACGGCTTATAACGCCGACTTCGATGGTGACCAAATGGCTGTCCACGTTCCACTTTCTGCAGAAGCACAAGCGGAAGCACGCCTTCTCATGCTCGCTGCACAGAACATTTTGAACCCGAAAGACGGTAAACCAGTTGTTACACCATCGCAGGATATGGTCCTCGGTAACTACTACATCTCACTTGAACGTGAAGATGCCGTCGGTGAAGGAAAAGTGTTCTCGAACGTCAACGAAGCGTTGATTGCTTACCAAAACGGATATGTCCACTTGCACTCGCGTGTGGCTCTTCCGGCACGTACGCTCAACAATCCGACGTTCACAGACGAACAGAACGAGAAATTGCTCATTACGACAGTTGGGAAGATGGTCTTTAACGAAATCTTGCCAAATACGTTCCCTTACTTGAACGAGCCAACGATGGAAAACTTGCAGGAAGCAACGCCTGACAAGTACTTCATCGACAAAGGGACGAACGTTGCGGAAGAAATCGCATCACGTCCAATCATCGATCCGTTCAAAAAAGGATTCCTCGGGAAAGTCATCGCGGAAGTGTTCCAGAAGTTTGAAACGACTGAAACAAGCCGCATGCTTGACCGGATGAAAGATCTTGGCTTTAAGCACTCGACAAAAGCGGGTGTAACGGTTGGGATTGCTGATATCATCGTACTTCCTGACAAACAGGAAATCTTGGATGAGGCACAAACTCAAGTCGACCAAATCATGAAGTCGTTCCGTCGCGGTCTCATCACAGAAGATGAGCGTTACGAGCGCGTAGTACGTGCTTGGAACGAAGCGAAGGATGAAATTCAATCTCGATTGATGAAATCCCTCAACCGCTTGAACCCGATCTTCATGATGTCTGACTCTGGTGCCCGTGGTAACGCATCTAACTTTACGCAGCTTGCGGGTATGCGTGGTTTGATGGCCGCTCCATCTGGTCGCATCATCGAACTTCCAATCAAATCGTCGTTCCGTGAAGGTCTGACGGTTCAAGAGTACTTCATCTCGACTCACGGGGCTCGTAAAGGTCTTGCCGATACAGCCTTGAAGACAGCCGATTCAGGTTACTTGACGCGCCGTCTTGTTGACGTGGCGCAAGATGTCATCATCCGTGAAGAAGACTGTGGAACAGACCGCGGAATCCGTGTGTCTGCACTCCGCGAGGGTACGGAAGAAATCGAAAGCTTGTACGACCGACTCGTCGGACGTACATCGTTCGAAACGGTCACACACCCTGAAACGGGCGAAGTGTTAATCGATAAGAACGAATTGATTACAGAAGATATCGCACGCATCATCGTTGATGCGGGTGTTGAACAAGTTGAAATTCGTACAGCCTTCACATGTAACACGTCACACGGCGTATGTAAGAAATGTTACGGACGCAACTTGGCGACTGGATCAAACGTTGAAGTCGGAGAAGCCGTCGGTATCATCGCCGCGCAATCGATCGGTGAGCCAGGAACGCAGCTTACAATGCGTACCTTCCACACTGGTGGGGTTGCCGGAGACGATATCACACAAGGTCTTCCACGTATCCAAGAGGTATTCGAAGCCCGTAACCCGAAAGGTCAAGCGGTCATCTCGGAAATCTCTGGTACGGTCATCGACTTCACTGAATCACGTGACAAGCGTGAGCTCACGGTCGAAGGATTCAGTGAGACACGTTCATACACGATTCCATTCGGAGCTCGTCTCCGCGTCCAAATTGGTGATACAGTTGAAGCCGGTGAAGTCTTCACGGAAGGTTCGATCGATCCGAAAGAATTGCTGAACGTCCGTGGTGTATCTGGTGTTCAAAACTATCTTCTCCAAGAAGTTCAAAAAGTTTATCGGATGCAAGGGGTAGAAATTGGTGATAAGCACGTTGAGGTTATGGTTCGCCAAATGCTTCGTCGTGTTAAAGTCATCGAGTCTGGTGACACGCCACTTCTCCCTGGATCACTTGTCGACATCAGCGTCTTCAAAGAAGCGTGTAAAGGTGCGATTCGTGACGGGAAACACCCGGCGACTGCAAAACCGGTCCTACTTGGAATCACGAAAGCCTCGCTTGAGACAGATTCGTTCCTCTCAGCAGCTTCGTTCCAAGAAACGACTCGTGTCTTGACTGATGCGGCAATCAAAGGGAAGCGCGACTACCTCCTTGGACTCAAAGAGAACGTCATTATCGGTAAACTCGTTCCGGCTGGTACTGGAATGGCTGTCTACCGTGATGTGAAACTTGAAGAAGATGAGGCACCAGTTGCTCTCGAAGATACAACGGTCGAATAAAATACGTCTTGACAGCGCAGGTTGGCGGTGCTACTATGATTTAGTGCCGCCAATCGGTTGTTGTCGATGACAACGGTGTCCAGCAGTCGGCAAGCTACTTGGACGTCCATCCGAACTTTCTACGGGAAGGTTTGGCTGCTACAATTGCCACTTTCAAGGTATAACTCACGTTTTTGCGAGGTCATGGAATGCCTACGCCTCGTAAAAACGTTTCGTTATGACCTTAAATGAACCACCCGGGTCGGTGGGACTAGAAAATAGCAACATTCAGGAAGGGAGGATCTTCAAAGATGCCTACTATTAACCAGTTAGTCCGTAAAGGACGTAAATCGAAAGTCGTTAAATCTGACTCTCCAGCACTTAACAAAGGTTACAACAGTTTCATCAAGTCACAAACAAACGTGAGCTCACCACAAAAGCGTGGTGTTTGTACACGTGTTGGTACAATGACTCCGAAGAAACCGAACTCGGCGCTTCGTAAGTATGCTCGTGTTCGTTTGACTAACCAAATCGAAGTGACTGCGTACATCCCAGGTATTGGCCACAACCTTCAAGAGCACAGCGTTGTTCTTATCCGTGGAGGACGTGTAAAAGACTTACCAGGGGTACGTTACCACATCGTTCGTGGTGCGCTTGACACTGCAGGTGTGGACGGACGTATGCAAGGCCGTTCTAAATACGGTACGAAACGTCCGAAAGCTGCGAAGAAGTAATTCTCGCCAACTAAAAATACAATTGAAATCTTGAAAGGAGGGTACTCGGATGCGTAAAAACCGTGCAGAACGTCGTGACGTTATCGCAGATCCGATCTACAACTCGAAATTGGTAACTCGCCTCATTAACCGTGTCATGTTAGACGGTAAAAAAGGTACAGCTCAAACTATCATTTACAACGCATTTGGCCTCATCGCTGAACGCTCAGGCAAAGAGCCTATGGAAGTGTTCGAAGAAGCAATGAACAACATCATGCCTGTACTTGAAGTTAAGGCACGCCGCGTAGGTGGAGCTAACTACCAGGTTCCTGTTGAAGTTCGTCCAGAGCGCCGTACAACACTTGGTCTTCGTTACCTCGTGAACTACGCTCGTCTCCGCAACGAAAAGACGATGGAGCAACGTATCGCGAACGAAATCATGGATGCAGCCAACAACACTGGTGCATCTGTTAAGAGACGCGAAGACATGCATAAGATGGCAGAGGCAAACAAAGCGTTTGCTCACTATCGTTGGTAATTTAATCGTAAAGCCCACTCCGCCAAGCGTGGCTTAACGGAGTGGCTTTCGGGTATAATCATATCGTGTGCCAACACACGAAAATCAAATATGCGGAAGGAGAATACCCAGTATGGCAAGAGAATTCTCCCTAAAGAATACTCGTAACATCGGGATCATGGCTCACATCGATGCCGGTAAAACGACAACAACTGAACGTATTCTTTATTACACAGGTCGTATCCATAAAATTGGTGAAACGCACGAAGGTGCTTCACAAATGGACTGGATGGAGCAGGAGCAAGAGCGTGGTATCACGATCACTTCGGCTGCGACAACTGCACAGTGGAATGGTCACCGTGTAAACATCATCGATACACCTGGACACGTAGACTTCACAGTAGAAGTTGAACGTTCACTTCGCGTACTTGATGGTGCTGTTGCTGTACTTGACGCTCAGTCAGGTGTAGAACCACAAACAGAAACTGTATGGCGTCAAGCGACGACATATGGTGTACCACGTGTCGTATTCGTCAACAAGATGGATAAAATCGGCGCAGACTTCTTGTACTCTGTGAAGACGCTTCATGAGCGCCTTCATGCGAACGCATACGCGATTCAACTCCCAATCGGAGCAGAGGACAACTTCAAAGGGATCATCGATCTCGTTGAAATGAAGACTTACATGTACAACAACGACCTCGGTACTGACATCGAAGTGATTGATGGCTTCCCAGCTGACATGGCTGACCAAGCTGAAGAACTTCGCGGTCAATTGATCGAAGGTGTTGCTGACTTCAACGAAGAGTTGATGATGAAGTACCTTGAAGGTGAAGAAATTTCAATTGAAGAATTGAAAGCTGCGATCCGTCAAGCGACACTTAGCGTTGAATTCTACCCTGTACTCGTTGGTTCTGCCTTCAAGAACAAAGGTGTTCAGCTTATGCTTAACGCCGTTGTTGATTACCTCCCATCACCAGTTGATGTCGAGTCAATCAAAGGGATCAACCTCGATACAGAAGAAGAGATCACACGTGAGCCTTCTGATGAAGCTCCATTCTCAGCACTTGCGTTCAAAGTTATGACTGACCCTTACGTTGGTAAATTGACGTTCTTCCGCGTGTACTCTGGTACAGCTGAAGCAGGATCATACGTGAAGAACTCGACTAAAGGGAAGCGTGAGCGTCTCGGTCGTATCCTTCAAATGCACGCAAACAGCCGTGAAGAGATTCCAATGGTATTCGCTGGTGACATCGCCGCTGCTGTTGGTTTCAAAGACACGACTACTGGTGACACGCTTTGTACTGAGAAAGATAACATCGTTCTCGAGTCAATGACGTTCCCAGAACCAGTTATCTCGGTTGCAATCGAGCCTAAATCGAAAGCAGACCAAGATAAAATGGGTCAAGCTCTTGCGAAACTCGCAGAAGAAGATCCAACATTCCGCACTGAAACAAACCCTGAGACTGGTCAAACGATCATCTCTGGTATGGGTGAGCTTCACCTTGACATCCTCGTTGACCGTATGCGTCGCGAATTCAAAGTAGAAGCTAACGTTGGTGCACCACAAGTTGCTTACCGTGAAACAATCCGTGGCGCTGCGAAGATCGATTCGAAATTCGTTCGTCAGTCTGGTGGACGCGGTCAGTACGGTCACGTTGTCGTAGAATTCGAGCCGAACGAAGAAGGCGCTGGATTCGAGTTCGTGAACAAGATCGTCGGTGGTGTTGTACCACGTGAATACGTCCCAGCTGTTCAAAACGGGATTGAAGAAGCTCTCGAAAACGGTATCCTCGCTGGTTACCCAGTAGTAGACGTTAAAGCTCGTCTCGTATTCGGATCGTACCACGATGTCGACTCGAATGAGATGGCGTTTAAAGTTGCTGCTTCGATGGCGGTTAAACAACTTAAGGACCAAGCGAAAGCTGTTATCCTTGAGCCAATGATGCGTGTTGAAGTTGTTATCCCAGAAGAATACATGGGTGACATCATGGGTGACGTTACGTCACGCCGTGGACGCGTAGAAGGTATGGAAGCTCGCGGTAACGCTCAAGTTGTTAAAGCGATGATTCCACTTTCTGAAATGTTCGGTTACGCAACATCACTTCGTTCACGTACGCAAGGACGTGGAACGTACTCGATGCACTTCGATCATTACGAAGAAGTACCGAAATCAATTGCTGAAGAAATCGTCAAAAAAGCGAACGGCTAATAACGGTTGTATCGCTAGATTGATTGTTGTAAGCTAAGGAGGACGTATGTTAAAAGTAACCTACGTCTTCCTAGTTAAATAAAACTAATCGTTTAATAGAGGAGGAATCTAGAATGGGTAAAGAAAAATTCGACCGTTCTAAGCCGCACGTTAACATTGGTACAATTGGCCACGTTGACCACGGTAAAACAACTTTGACTGCAGCAATCTCTGCTGTACTTTCACGTGCACAAGGTAAAACAGCTACTAAGTTTGACCAAATCGATGGTGCTCCAGAAGAGCGCGAACGCGGTATCACAATCGCAACAGCTCACATCGAGTACGAAACTGAAAAGCGTCACTACGCACACGTTGACTGCCCAGGACACGCTGACTATGTTAAAAACATGATCACTGGTGCTGCTCAAATGGACGGAGCAATCCTCGTTGTATCTGCAACAGATGGCCCAATGCCACAAACACGTGAGCACATCCTTCTTTCACGTCAAGTAGGTGTTCCTTACATCGTAGTCTTCATGAACAAAGTTGACATGGTAGACGATGAAGAGCTCCTCGAACTCGTTGAAATGGAAATCCGTGAACTTCTTTCTGAATATGACTTCCCAGGCGACGACCTCCCTGTAATCAAAGGTTCTGCACTTGGCGCACTTAACGGTGAAGCTCAGTGGGAAGAAAAAGTTATGGAACTCATGAACGCTGTTGATGAGTACATCCCAGAACCAGTTCGTGACACTGATAAAGACTTCATGATGCCTGTTGAGGACGTATTCTCAATCACTGGTCGTGGTACTGTAGCGACTGGTCGTGTTGAGCGTGGTGTTCTCCGCGTCAACGACGAAGTTGAAATCGTTGGTCTTACAGAAGAAACTAAGAAAACTGTATGTACTGGTGTAGAGATGTTCCGTAAGCTTCTCGACTACGCTGAAGCTGGCGACAACATCGGTGCACTTCTCCGTGGTGTATCACGTGAGGACATCGAGCGTGGACAAGTACTTGCTAAGCCAGGTTCAATCACACCACACTCTAAATTCAAAGCATCAATCTATGTTCTTTCTAAAGAAGAGGGTGGCCGTCACACGCCATTCTTCGCGAACTACCGCCCGCAGTTCTACTTCCGTACAACTGACGTAACAGGTATCGTTCACCTTCCAGAAGGTACTGAAATGGTAATGCCAGGAGACAACATCGAGTTGACGGTCGAATTGATTTCTACAATCGCGATCGAAGACGGTACACGTTTCTCTATCCGTGAGGGTGGCCGTACTGTAGGTGCTGGTTCAGTAACAGAAATCATCGAGTAATCGATTGACTCATCTGAACAACTTCAAGCAGTCCGCAATATGCGGGCTGCTTTTTTGTGTTTTCATGATGACATGGTAAGATGAGGCATACGAGAAAGGAGTGACGTCATGCTGAAGCAATTGGAGACAATTTGTCGCCTGAATGGGATTGAGTATCGCATCGGTGGCTCACAACTGTTAAAGCATCATGGCATCGTCGAGGTAACGAATGACATCGATGTCTTTGTTGAACCGGATCAGTTTGAAAAGATCGATTGCATACTAAGTCGCGCCGGGGAAAAGAAAGCCTCTGACCCACACGAGGCATACGTAACCACCTACTTTGGAGAGTACGTATTCGAGAGAACGGATGTGGACGTCATGTCTAGTTTCCGGATGAAGTGCACAGACGGAATCTATACGCATCCTTTCATTGAACCAGATGGGCAATGGATGCACCTAGAGGAGTGGGTCGTCCTTTACACGGTCATCGGGCGTGAGGATAAACTAGCGTCATTGGTCAGCTATTTCAAGATAAACTCTATTAATGAAGGAATTGTCAAAGACTGTTTGAAACGAGCCCCGCAATCGGTCATAGAAGAGGTAACAGAGCGGTTTGGCGGGTTAATGAAACGCTAGGTAGAGTTGACATGGGAGTTCGTTTAAAAAATAGTTCAATAAAAGAATGAATTTTTACTTGCAAAAGCTCGTAAATCTTGTTACATTAGGGAACGTTGAGCAACTCATCAGACAACCGGCGACTTCAAAAATCTAATCTTGCATTCCATGACCAGATTAGATATAATGATTAAGTGTTTGTGCGAGTGGTGAGAGACTTTACAGCAGAACATGGGTCCAATCGTTGATTTGCAATGATCGGATGCCTCTGCTGACACAAGCACGCTGCGTTGAAGCGGGAGGTTATGACACGCCAGGCAGCATTGCCATGGCCGGTGTGGAAATTTCCGCGGAGAATTGTCTATTTTTAAAGTAGGCGACAAAGGAGGGAAATAAACATGGCAAATGAAAAAATTCGTATTCGTTTAAAAGCATATGACCATCGCGTTCTCGATCAATCAGCTGAGAAAATCGTTGAAACTGCGAAGCGTTCAGGTGCAAAGGTATCGGGTCCAATCCCGCTCCCAACTGAAAAATCGATTTACACGATCCTTCGTGCGGTCCACAAGTACAAAGATGCTCGTGAGCAGTTCGAAATGCGTACACACAAACGCTTGATCGACATCGTAAACCCAACACCGAAAACAGTCGATTCGCTTATGCGTCTCGAGTTACCATCAGGTGTAGACATCGAAATCAAACTTTAATTCTTCATATAGTAGATACTAGCCAGAAGAGACAATTAATTATTAACAGGAGGTGTATCTCATGGCTAAAGGAATCTTAGGAACAAAACTTGGTATGACTCAAATCTTCAACGAAGCAGGCGAAGTTGTACCGGTAACAGTAGTTGCTGTCGAAGGTAACGTCGTTCTTCAACTTAAAACAGTTGATACAGACGGTTACGAAGCAGTTCAACTTGGTTTCGGAGACATCAAAGAATCACGTCAAAACAAACCATCAAAAGGTCACGCTGCGAAAGCAAACGCGACACCTAAGCGCTTCATCAAAGAAGTTCGTACTTCAGTAGAAGGATACGAAATCGGTCAAGAGATTAAGGCAGACATTTTCGCTGCAGGTGAATTAGTAGACGTTACAGGTACATCGAAAGGTAAAGGATTCCAAGGTGCGATCAAGCGTCACGGACAATCACGTGGACCAATGGCTCACGGTTCGCGCTACCACCGTCGTCCTGGTTCGATGGGTCCTGTCGCTCCTAACCGCGTATTCAAAGGGAAACTTCTTCCTGGTCAAATGGGTGGAGAGCGTAAAACAATTCAAAACCTTGAAATCGTTAAAGTTGATGTGGAACGCGGCCTTCTCCTCGTGAAAGGTGCTATTCCAGGCGCTCGTAAATCGAACGTCATCATCAAAACAGCGGTCAAAGGTAACTAATTAACTGCACGGAAAGGAGGAATTACGAATGCCTAAAGTAGCTTTGCTTAACCAAACAGGTTCACAAGTTGGCGAAATCGAATTGGCAGAAGCCATCTTCGGAATCGAGCCAAACGAATCAGTACTTTACGACGCAATCGTCATGCAACAAGCATCACGCCGTCAAGGTACTCACGATACGAAAGGTCGCTCGGAAGTACGCGGTGGCGGCCGTAAACCATGGAAACAAAAGGGAACTGGTCGTGCGCGCCAAGGTTCTATCCGCTCACCACAATGGGTTGGTGGTGGTACAGTCTTCGGTCCAACACCACGTTCATACTCTTACAAACTTCCTAAGAAAGTTCGTCGTTTAGCACTTCTCTCGGCACTTTCGTCGAAAGTACAAAACAACGAATTCATCGTCCTCGAAGGCCTTGCTTTCGATGCACCAAAAACAAAAGATATGGCTGCTGTACTCAACAGCCTATCAGTAGAACGTAAGGCTCTTGTAGTCACAGCGGACTACAATGAGACTATCGCTCTCGCAGCTCGTAACATCCCAGGAGTGACTGTGATCGACGCAGCAGGCGTAAACGTTCTTGACCTCGTTGCTAACGACAAAGTCATCTTCACTAAAGATGCGGTTGCGAAGGTAGAGGAGGTGCTTGCATAATGGCACAAGCATACGATATCATCAAACGTCCGATCATTACTGAACGTTCAGTTAGCCTCATGGAAGCTAACAAATACGTTTTCGAAATCGACGTAAAAGCGACTAAATCGCAAGTAAAACACGCTATCGAAACAATCTTCAACGTGAAAGTTGCTTCGGTAAACACAATGAACTACAAACCGAAAGCGAAACGTGTCGGTCGTCACGCTGGTTACACAGCTCGCCGTAAAAAAGCGATCGTAACTCTTGCTGAAGGCAACACAATCGACTTCCTCGGTTAATTAACTACCTTAGAAGAAAAGGAGGGAATCCTCGATGGCAATCAAAAAGTTTAAGCCGACCACTAACGGTCGTCGTAACATGACATCTCTTGATTTTGCAGAGATTACAACGAATCGCCCTGAAAAATCGTTAACTGAAAAGCTTTCGAAAAAAGGCGGACGTAACAACCAAGGTCGCTTGACTGTTCGTCACCAAGGTGGCGGTCACAAGCGTAAATACCGTATCATCGATTTCAAACGTAACAAAGATGGCGTTGCAGGACGTGTGTCAACGATCGAATACGATCCAAACCGTTCAGCTAACATCGCACTCATCAACTATGTAGATGGTGAGAAACGTTACATCCTCGCTCCTAAGGGCATCAAAGTGGGCATGGAAATCATGTCTGGTCCTGAAGCGGATATCAAAGTGGGGAACGCTCTTCCACTCGTAAACATCCCTGTCGGTACAACAATCCACAACATCGAGCTTAAGCCTGGTAAAGGCGGTCAGCTAGTTCGTGCGGCTGGTGCATCGGCACAAATCCAAGGACGTGACGGCAAGTACGTCATCGTTCGTCTTCAATCAGGTGAATCACGTTTGTTCCTCGGCACTTGCCGCGCGACAATCGGTTCAGTTGGTAACGAAGAACACGAACTCGTAAACATCGGTAAAGCAGGACGTTCACGTTGGTTAGGCAAACGCCCAACAGTACGTGGTTCTGTAATGAACCCGGTTGATCACCCACACGGTGGTGGTGAAGGTCGTGCGCCAATCGGTCGTACGGGCCCACTTACTCCTTGGGGTAAACCAGCTCTTGGTCTTAAAACTCGTAAGAAAAACAAATCGAGCGACATGTACATCCTTCGTCGCCGTAAGAAATAATTACTACATGATTCTCGGGCGGTTCGAAAGGACCGTTCCCGAATCATTCCAAAGGGAGGTTCTAACATGGGTCGCAGCTTGAAAAAAGGTCCATTCGCAGATCACCACTTGCTCGCTAAAGTTGATAAAATCAACGAATCTGGTGAGAAGCAAGTCATCAAAACTTGGTCACGTCGCTCGACGATCTTCCCAGAATTCATGGGTCACACGTTCGGTGTACACGATGGTCGTAAACACGTACCAGTATTCGTGACAGAAGACATGGTTGGTCACAAACTTGGTGAATTCGCTCCAACACGCACGTACAAAGGTCACGGATCAGACAAGAAAACGAAACGGTAATTTGAGGGGAGGTCAAATCCATGCAAGCTAAAGCATCAGCTAATATGGTCCGTCTTGCTCCTCGCAAAGCACGTCTCGTTGTAGACTTAATTCGCGGGAAACAAGTCGGCGAAGCGCTCTCTGTCCTTGCTCACACAAACAAGGCAGCATCGCCAGTCGTTGAGAAAGTATTAAAATCAGCGATTGCTAACGCAGAGCACAACTACGATATGAACATTGAGAACCTTGTTGTAACAGAAGCTTTTGTCAACGAAGGTCCAACACTCAAACGCTTCCGCCCACGTGCGATGGGTCGCGCAAGCCGCATTAACAAACGCACAAGCCACATCCACATCGTGGTAACTGAGAAATAAGGAGGGATATGTAGTGGGTCAAAAGGTAAATCCGCACGGTCTTCGCGTTGGTGTTATCAAAGACTGGGATTCGCGTTGGTACGCTGAGAAAGACTACGCTGATCTCCTTCATGAAGACTTCGTTATTCGTGAATACATCGAAAACAAAATGAAGGATGCTAGTGTTTCTAAAGTTGAAATCGAACGCGCTGCAAACCGCGTGAACATTTCGCTTCACACTGCGAAGCCAGGTATGGTAATCGGTAAAGGTGGTTCTGAAATCGAATCACTCCGTAAACACATCACAAAACTCGCTGACGGAAAACGCGTTCACATCAACGTTGTTGAAGTGAAAAATGCTGACGCTGTAGCGAAGCTTGTAGCAGAAAACATTGCTCGTCAATTGGAAGGTCGTGTATCATTCCGTCGTGCAATGAAACAATCAATTCAACGTTCGATGCGCACAGGCATCAAAGGGATCAAAACAGAAGTTTCTGGTCGTCTTGGTGGCGCTGATATCGCTCGTTCAGAGAAATACTCGGAAGGAACAGTTCCACTTCACACACTCCGTGCCGACATCGACTACGGAACAGCTGAAGCTGACACAACTTACGGTAAAATCGGCGTAAAAGTTTGGTTATACCACGGTGAAGTTCTTCCAACAAAAAACAACACAGCGAAAAACGCTGAATAATAAACACTCTTTCAGGAAGGAGGCAACACACTATGTTGTTACCTAAACGCGTGAAATATCGCCGTGTACACCGTGGTAAAATGCGCGGGAACGCTAAACGCGGCACAACTGTACACTTCGGTGAGTTCGGTCTCCAAGCTCTCGAAGCGAGCTGGATTACAAACCGTCAAATCGAATCAGCACGTATTGCAATGACACGTTATATGAAACGTGGTGGTAAAGTGTGGATCAAGATCTTCCCACACAAACCTTACACTAAAAAGCCTCTCGAAGTCCGAATGGGTTCGGGTAAAGGTGCTCCAGAAGGCTGGGTAGCTGTAGTTAAGCCTGGCAAAGTAATGTTCGAAATCGCAGGTGTATCTGAGGAAGTGGCACGTGAGGCACTTCGTCTTGCATCGCACAAACTTCCAGTGAAATGTAAGTTCGTGAAACGTGAAGAAAATGGTGGTGATACGAATGAAAGCAACTGATCTCCGTCAATCAACAACTGAAGAGCTCAACGGTAAAGTGGGCGAGTGGAAAGAAGAACTCTTTAACCTGCGCTTCCAACTTGCTACAGGTCAGCTTGAGAATCCTGCTCGTATCCGTGAAGTACGCAAGTCGATTGCGCGTGCTAAAACGATTCTTCGTGAACGCGAACTCGGCATCAACAACGCCTAATTACATCGGATTCTTGAGAGGAGGTAACACTCATGGAACGCAACAACCGTAAAGTGTTCACTGGTCGCGTCGTGTCTGACAAAATGGACAAAACGATCGTCGTCGCAGTAGAAACAAAGGTTCGTCATAAACTTTATGGCAAACGTGTAAACTACACGAAAAAATATAAAGCACACGATGAGAACAACGTCGCTAAAGTGGGCGATATCGTTCGCATCGCGGAAACACGTCCTCTTTCTAAAGACAAACGTTTCCGTCTTGTAACAGTAGTAGAAGAATCAGTAATCATCTAATAACAGTTCGGATTTATTAAACATCCGGAGGGAGGTACACTCGCATGATTCAACAAGAATCTCGCTTGAAAGTAGCAGACAACTCTGGCGCGCGTGAACTGTTGACAATTAAGGTTCTCGGTGGTTCTGGTCGTAAGACTGCAAACATCGGTGACGTTATCGTCGCAACGGTAAAACAAGCAACACCAGGTGGCGTTGTTAAAAAAGGTGACGTTGTCAGAGCAGTTGTCGTTCGTACAAAACGCGGCGCTCGTCGTAAAGATGGTTCGTACATCCGTTTCGATGAGAACGCAGCAGTCATTATCAAAGATGACAAGAGCCCACGCGGCACACGGATCTTCGGGCCAGTTGCACGTGAACTTCGTGAAAAAGAATTCATGAAGATCGTTTCGTTGGCACCGGAAGTACTTTAATTTCCAATTTCAATCCTATAAGGAGGTGCGCAAACGATGCATGTTAAAAAAGGCGATACAGTCCAGGTAATGTCTGGTAAAGATAAAGGCAAGCAAGGGGTTATCCTCAAAGCTATGCCAAGCAAGAACCGCGTATTGGTTGAAGGTGTAAACGTGATGAAAAAACACGCGAAACCATCACAAGCGAATCCACAAGGCGGGATCCTTGAGATCGAAGCACCAATTCACGTCTCGAACGTAATGCCACTCGACCCTAAAACTGGCAAACCAACTCGTGTTGGTTTCAAAGTAGTCGATGGTAAAAAAGTTCGTGTCGCGAAATCGGGCGAAGTACTCGATAAATAAGAAGAACGTGACGAAAGGAGGTCCATTCGACTATGAACCGTTTGCAAGAGAAGTATAAAAGCGACATCGTGAAAGCGATGATGGATAAATTCAACTATGACTCAGTCATGCAAGTACCGAAAATCGAAAAGATCGTCATCAACATGGGTGTAGGTGATGCTGTTTCGAACTCGAAAGCACTTGACATGGCAGTGGAAGAATTATCAATTCTTTCTGGTCAAAAACCACTCGTAACGAAAGCGAAGAAATCAATCGCTGGTTTCAAGCTTCGTGAAGGTATGCCAATCGGTGCGAAGGTTACACTTCGTGGCGAGCGTATGTACGATTTCCTCGACAAATTGGTAACTGTTTCACTTCCACGTGTACGTGACTTCCGCGGTGTATCGAAGAAAGCATTCGACGGACGCGGTAACTACACGCTTGGCGTGAAAGAGCAACTTATTTTCCCTGAGATCGATTACGATAAAGTATCTAAAGTACGCGGTATGGACATCGTTGTTGTTACAACAGCAAACACAGACGAAGAAGCACGTGAATTACTCACACTTCTCGGTATGCCATTCCAAAAATAATCTAAAGGGAGGTCGACAACATGGCTAAAAAGTCAATGGTGAATCGCGAACTTAAACGCGAGAAACTCGTTGCCCAGTACGCTGAAAAGCGTGCGAAGTTGAAAGCTGAAGGCGATTATATCGGACTCAGCAAATTGCCACGTAACTCGTCACCTGTACGCTTGCACAACCGTTGCAGCATCACAGGTCGTCCGCATGGTTACATGGGTAAATTCGGGATCAGCCGTATCAAGTTCCGTGATCTTGCATACAAAGGTCAAATCCCTGGTGTTAAAAAAGCAAGCTGGTAATCCACTAACAGTGTGAAAGGAGGTACATCGCATGGTAATGACAGACCCTATTGCAGATATGCTTACACGTATCCGTAACGCTAACATGGTTCGCCATGAAAAAATGGAGCTCCCAGCTTCGAACATTAAACGTGAGATCGCTGAAATCCTTAAGCGTGAAGGTTTCATTCGCGATGTTGAATATATCGAGGACGCTAAACAAGGTACACTTCGTCTTTTCCTTAAATATGGAGCAAGCAACGAACGTGTAATCACTGGTCTCAAACGTATTTCGAAACCAGGTCTTCGTGTATACGCAAAAGCTGATGAAGTACCAAAAGTACTCGGAGGACTCGGAATCGCAGTTCTTTCGACATCTAAAGGTCTTATGACTGATAAAGAAGCTCGCCAACAACAAGTCGGCGGCGAAGTGCTCGCCTACATCTGGTAAGTCACTTTTCTAACAAGAACGGAGGTGTAATCAATGTCACGTATTGGTAAAAAACCAGTTACGATTCCTGCTGGCGTTACTGTAACAGTTGCTAATGACAACACGGTCACAGTAAAAGGTGCTAAAGGTGAACTTTCGCTTTCAGCTAACCCGGCATTGGAAATCAAAATTGAAGAGAACGAATTGACGGTTGTTCGTCCAGACGAATCGAAAGAAAGCCGTACAATTCACGGTACGACACGTGCCCTTATTGCCAACATGGTACAAGGTGTGTCGAACGGATTCCAAAAAACACTTGAGATCTCGGGGGTTGGTTACCGTGCTACGAAGCAAGGTAACAAACTCGTCCTCAACCTCGGTTACTCGCACCCAATCGAGTACGTTGCTGAGGAAGGTATCGAAATCGAAGTTCCTTCAAACACGCAAATCATCGTAAAAGGGATTAACAAAGAGCGCGTCGGTCACGTTGCTGCTCAAATCCGCTCGTACCGTGCTCCAGAACCTTACAAAGGTAAAGGTGTTCGTTACTCTGATGAACGTATTCGCCGTAAAGAAGGTAAGACTGGTAAGTAATTCGTCACGAAATGAACGGAAAGGAGTGGCATAAATGATCACAAAAGCAGATAAAAATGCAGTTCGTAAAAAGCGTCATGCTCGCGTACGTCGTACGATCACGGGGACGGCAGCTCGTCCACGTTTGAACGTATTCCGTTCGAGCAAACACATTTACGTTCAACTTATCGATGACGCGGCACAAACAACGCTTGTGTCTGCATCTTCGAAAGATAAAGCTCTCGATCTTACAAATGGCGGTAACGTTGAAGCAGCGAAAGCTGTTGGTAAACTTGCTGCAGAACGTGCACTCGAGAAAGGTATCGACACAGTTGTGTTCGACCGTGGTGGATACCTCTATCATGGCCGCGTCAAAGCTGTTGCAGAAGCAGCTCGTGAAGCAGGTCTTAAATTCTAATAAAAAGGAGGGGACACTCGATGCGCCAGTTAGACGTTAACATGGAACAACTTGAAGAACGCGTTGTTACCGTAAACCGCGTCGCGAAAGTCGTAAAAGGTGGCCGCCGCTTCCGTTTTGCTGCTCTCGTAGTCGTAGGTGACAAAAATGGTCACGTCGGTTTCGGTACAGGTAAGGCACAAGAGGTGCCAGAAGCGATTCGCAAGGCTATTGAAGCCGCTAAGAAAAACATGGTACAAGTACCTATGGTTGGTACAACAATTCCACACGAAATCACAGGAGTATTCGGAGCAGGTCGTGTATTCATGAAACCAGCTTCTGAAGGTACTGGGGTTATCGCTGGTGGTCCAGTTCGTGCGGTGCTCGAACTTGCAGGTGTAGGTGACATCCTTTCGAAATCGTTAGGTTCAAACACACCGATCAACATCGTCCGTGCGACGGTTCAAGGCTTGACAGAGCTCAAAAAAGCAGAGGAAGTTGCTAAACTACGTGGTAAAAGCGTAGAAGAACTTCTTAACTAAGGGAGGGAACTAGACATGGCGAAACTCGCAATCACCCTCACACGCAGCACTATTGGTCGTCCGGAAGGTCAGCGTGTTACTGTACGTACACTCGGTCTTCGTAAAATGCATCAAACGGTCGTTGTCCCTGACAACGTCGCGATGCGCGGTATGATCAACAAAGTGTCGCACCTTGTGACTGTAAAAGAAATCAACGAATAATAAAGATTTTAATAAATAAGGAGGTGCCACTATGAAACTCCATGAATTGAAGCCAACTCCAGGTTCACGTCACGAACGTAACCGTGTCGGTCGCGGAATGGCGACTGGTAACGGTAAAACTTCTGGTCGTGGACACAAAGGTCAAAAAGCTCGTTCGGGCGGTGGCGTTCGTCCAGGATTTGAAGGTGGACAAAATCCACTTTACCGTCGTCTTCCAAAACGCGGTTTCAACAACCCAACTCGTAAAGAGTATGCGGTTGTTTCCCTAGACACGCTTAACCGTTTCGAAGCAGGTACTGAAGTTACTCCAGAACTCTTAATTGAGACTGGTGTTGTCAGCTCTGCTAAAGACGGAATCAAAGTTCTTGCCAACGGCAAGCTTGAAACTAAATTGACTGTAAAAGCCAACAAGTTCTCGGGTGCAGCGAAAGAAGCGATCGAAGCAGCTGGCGGTACAGTTGAGGTGATCTGATGTTTCAGACGATCTCCAATATGTGGCGCGTGAAAGATATTCGACAGCGTATTCTCTTCACACTCGCAATCATCATCATTTTCCGCATCGGGGCTCATATCCCGGTGCCGATGGTGAATACGGATGTGTTGCGTTTTGACTCAGGAGGTCTTCTTGACTTCTTGAACTTGTTTGGAGGAAATGCTTTACAGAACTTCTCCTTGTTCGCAATGGGGATCATGCCGTACATCACGGCATCGATCGTTGTGCAACTTTTACAAATGGACGTCGTTCCAAAGTTTGCCGAATGGGCCAAACAAGGAGAGGCGGGCCGTAAAAAGTTAGCGACGGTCACGCGCTATGGGACGATCATCTTAGGCTTTGTTCAAGCGACATCATTGTCGTTTGGATTTAACCGCCTGTACCCAGGTCTCGTCAATGAGACATGGGGAACGGCAACTTACTTTGTGATCGCGATTGTACTCACTGCGGGTACAGCGTTCTTGATGTTCCTTGGTGAAATGACAACG
Organism: Exiguobacterium sp. s57; assembly: GCF_018617685.1. Classification (NCBI taxonomy): domain Bacteria; kingdom Bacillati; phylum Bacillota; class Bacilli; order Caryophanales; genus Exiguobacterium; species Exiguobacterium sp. s57. Next base: position 11,402 of record NZ_JACSKR010000008.1, on the reverse strand, counting down.
GAGAAAGGTGTTGGGAATGGTATTTCCATCATCATCTTCGCGGGTATCGTCGCCGGGTTCCCAAGAATCTTTACGCAGGTTTATGAAACAAAACTCCAAAACGCTGGAGATGCATTGTTCATTAATATCGTTTACTTGGTTGTATTGGCCCTTGTGATTTTGGCCGTGACGGTTGGGATCATTTATGTTCAACAAGCGGCACGCAAAATCCCAATCCAATATGCAAAACGCACGGCAAACCGTACCCCAGTGGGCGGACAGTCGACGCACTTGCCAATCAAGCTAAACGCAGCAGGTGTTATCCCGGTAATCTTCGCGATTTCCTTCATGGTAACACCGCCAACTGTTGCAAGCTTCATTGCTTCTCCAGAGACAACGCAAAAATTACAAACGTACTTTGACACGACGGCGCCAATCGGAATGTCGATTTATGTTGCGTTAATCATTGCGTTCTCTTACTTCTATACATTTGTTCAGGTGAATCCAGAGCAGATGGCAGAAAACTTGCAGAAGCAAGGTGGTTATATTCCTGGGATTCGTCCTGGGGCGCAAACAGAACAGTACATCACGAAGTTGCTGTATCGATTGACTTTCTTCGGAGCGATTTTCTTATCGTTCGTGGCGATCATGCCGACAATCTTCATTAAGCTTGCCGGTCTTCCAACTTCCGTTCAAATCGGAGGAACGAGCTTATTGATCGTCATCGGGGTAGCCCTCGAAACGATGAAACAAATCGAGAGTCAACTTGTAAAACGACACTATAAAGGCTTTATCCGTTAAAGCGGAAGGAAGGGTCAACCCTTCCTTCCTGTCGTGTTTACGAGATCTTCGTGAAAATCAAAACTGGAGGCTAACCGAGATGAATCTAGTACTCATGGGCTTACCGGGTGCTGGGAAAGGGACTCAAGCTGCTAAAATTGTAGAAGAGTACCAAATCCCTCACATTTCGACAGGCGACATGTTTCGTGCGGCAATCAAAGGCGGAACGCCACTCGGTAAAGAAGCTAAGTCATTCATGGATAAAGGTGAACTCGTACCGGATGAGGTAACAATCGGAATCGTACGGGAACGTCTTAGTCAAGATGACACAGAAAAAGGTTTCTTACTCGATGGATTCCCGCGTACTGTTGCTCAAGCAGAGGCACTCGAAAGTTTGCTTAAAGATTTGGGGAAACAGATTGACCACGTCGTCAACATCGATGTGGATGCGGAAATTCTCGTTCCACGCTTGACAGGTCGTTGGATCTGCCCAACGTGTGGCGCGACATATCATGTGATCTTCAACCCACCAAAAGTGGAAGGCATCTGTGATGTGGATGGGTCGGCTCTTATGCAACGTGAAGACGATAAAGAGGAAACGGTTCGCCGTCGCCTTGACGTCAACATCGAGCAATCGAAACCACTCATTGACTTTTACGCTGAAAAAGGGTATCTTCGTACATTGGATGGAGATCGTCCAATCGATGTCGTGTATGCCGATGTCAAAGCATTACTTGGTGATACTGAATGATCATCACGAAGACGCCTCGTGAAATTGCGATTATGCGTGAGGCTGGGCAAATTGTTGCTCGAACGCACCAGGTGCTCAAACAGCACATTAAACCAGGAATCACGACGCTTGAGCTCGACCGGATTGCGGAAGATTACATTCGCAGCCAAGGTGCGACACCATCGTTCAAAGGCTACAACGGTTTTACCGGTAGTGTTTGTGCTTCGGTGAACGAAGAGCTTGTTCATGGCATTCCAGGAAAACGGGTATTGAAAGATGGAGATATCATCTCAATCGATATCGGTGCCTACTACAATGGATATCATGGAGATTCCGCTTGGACTTATCCAGTGGGAACAATCTCAGAAGAGACACAGCGGCTACTTGACGTAACCGAAGAAAGTCTGTATAAAGGATTGGAGCACGCCAAGGCTGGAGGGCGATTGACAGATATTTCGCATGCGATTCAAGCATATGTTGAATCAAATGATTTCTCTGTCGTCCGCGAATACGTCGGTCATGGTGTTGGACAAGATTTGCATGAAGAGCCGCAAATTCCACACTATGGTCCACCGGGGAAAGGGCCGCGCCTGAAGACTGGGATGACGTTAGCCATTGAACCAATGGTGAACGCTGGTCAACGCTATGTTCGAACACTGACTGATAACTGGACAGTTGTCACAGTGGACGGTAGCATGTGCGCCCACTTTGAGCACACCATCGCCATCACAGACGATGGATACGAGATTTTAACGAAACTCGATTCCGGTGAATGAGGCTCTATTGTTCCATACTGATCCGTCAAGGATCCTTCTCTCACAGTAGATGGCAATAGATCGTCTGTGCTCCTAAAGATTTTCATATAGAAAGGGGAATAAATGATGGCGAAACAAGATGTCATTGAAGTGGAAGGCACTGTTGTCGAACCACTTCCGAACGCAATGTTTAAAGTGGAGTTAGAAAACGGCCACACGGTGCTCGCGCACGTCTCAGGGAAAATTCGGATGCACTACATTCGGATCCTTCCAGGTGACCGCGTAACTGTTGAGTTGTCTCCATACGACTTGACTCGCGGGCGGATTACGTACCGTTATAAGTAACTCCGATTTTTCCAGGAGGAGGGTATACTCATGAAAGTAAGACCGTCGGTAAAACCGATTTGCGAAAAATGTAAAGTCATTCGTCGTAAGGGTAAAGTAATGGTAATTTGCGAAAACCCGAAACACAAACAAAAACAAGGTTAATTTCAGAGGAGGTGCACACATGGCACGTATTGCTGGTGTAGATATTCCACGCGAAAAACGTATCGTTATTTCGCTCACATACATCTATGGTATTGGTAAAACAAAAGCACAAGAAATTTTGAAGGCAGCTAACGTTTCTGAAGAGACACGCACACGCGACCTTACTGAAGATGAACTCAACCGTATCCGTGAAGCAATTGACGGAATCAAAGTTGAAGGTGACCTTCGTCGTGAAGTTTCACTTAACATCAAACGTTTGATCGAGATCGGCGCATACCGCGGTATCCGTCATCGCCGTAGTCTCCCTGTTCGCGGTCAAAACACGAAGAACAACTCGCGTACTCGTAAAGGCCCACGCCGTACAGTAGCGAACAAGAAGAAGTAAAGGAGGGAATTGAACAATGGCGAAACGTAAGCAAAACGTACGTTCTAAACGTAAAGTTAAAAAACATGTTGAAGTCGGTGTGGTACACATCCGTTCTACATTCAACAACACAATCATCACAATCACTGACACGCAAGGTAACGCGATCTCATGGGCTACTTCTGGTAACCTTGGATTTAAAGGATCACGTAAATCGACTCCATTCGCAGCACAATTGGCTGCTGAAACTGCAGCGAAAGTTGCAATGGACAACGGTATGCGTACAGTAGAAGTTAACGTTAAAGGTCCTGGTGCTGGACGTGAAGCGGCTATCCGTGCACTCCAAGCTACTGGTCTTGAAGTTACTGCAATCCGTGACGTAACTCCAGTTCCGCACAACGGTTGCCGCCCTCCGAAACGTCGCCGCGTATAATCGCTTGAACGTGTGAAGGGTTTACCTAGCACGACAGCATATACTTTAGCAGTTCAAACTGCACGGCAGGATATACTCAAGGAGGGGTTCAGATGATCGAGATTGAAAAACCAAAGATCGAAACGGTCGAAATCAGCGAGGACGCTACGTTTGGTAAATTCGTAGTAGAACCGCTTGAACGTGGATATGGCACTACTCTCGGTAACTCACTACGTCGAATTCTATTGTCATCGCTCCCAGGTGCAGCGGTAACAGCGGTTCAAATCGATGGCGTGCTTCACGAGTTCTCTACGATTGACGGTGTCGTCGAAGATGTCACTCAAATCGTACTAAACCTCAAGAAGTTAGCACTAAAAGTGTACTCGGAAGAAGAGAAAACGCTTGAGATTAACGTTTCAAGTGCCGGTGCTGTCACTGCGGCAGACATTACCCATGATAGCGACGTTGAAATCTTGAATCCTGAGCTCTACATCGCGACTCTCGCTGACAATGCGACGCTTCGCATGCGTTTGACTGCTCGCCGTGGTCGTGGTTACGTCCAGGCAGAAGATAACAAACGTGATGATATGCCGATTGGTGTCATTCCAATCGATTCGATCTATACACCGATTCAACGCGTGAACTACGAAGTAGACAAAACACGTGTCGGTCAGGACGCTAGCTTCGATAAGCTTTTATTAGACGTGTGGACAGATGGTTCAATTCGTCCGGAAGAAGCTGTATCATTAGGGGCTAAAATTTTGACGGAACACTTGAACATCTTCGTTGGTTTGACAGATGAAGCTCTCAATGCAGAAATTATGGTCGAGAAAGAAGAAGACCAAAAAGAAAAAGTACTCGAAATGACGATTGAAGAACTCGATCTCTCAGTTCGTTCGTACAACTGCTTGAAGCGCGCTGGCATCAACACTGTTCAAGAACTCGCAAACAAATCAGAGGAAGAGATGATGAAAGTTCGTAACCTCGGACGTAAATCACTCGAAGAAGTTCAACACAAGTTGGACGAACTCGGTTTGGGCTTGCGTAAAGAAGACTAAGTTCAACCGAAGGAGGGAAATGTAATGGCTTATTCGAAACTTGGCCGTACAAGCTCGCAACGCAAGGCGCTTTTGCGTGATCTTGCAACTGACCTAATCATCAACGAGCGCATTCAAACAACTGAACAAAAAGCGAAAGAACTTCGCCCAGTCGTTGAAAAATTGATCACTCTTGGGAAACGTGGCGATCTTCATGCCCGTCGTCAAGTAGCTTCATTCGTTCGTAAAGAGAACGCTGGAGAAAAAGACGCTATCCAAAAATTGTTCGAAGACGTGGCACCACGCTACGCTGAACGTCAAGGTGGATACACGCGCATCATGAAAGTCGGCCCACGCCGCGGTGATGGTGCAGAAGTTGTAATCATCGAACTCGTCTAATTCATTAGGCAGTCGACAGGGCATGCGGTGACGTAGTGCCCTGTTTCCACATAAGAAAGGAGTCGACCTATGGAAGCACAAATTATGGTACGGGATGTCGTATTTCATTACCCTGGACAATCTGAGCCGGCACTTAACGGCCTATCGCTCGATGTGTACAAAGGGGAATGGCTTGCGATTGTCGGCCATAATGGTTCTGGCAAGTCGACACTGACGAAATTGTGGAACGGACTTCTCATTCCTGAACAGGGGGAAGTCCACGTCGAGACACTCGATCCGTCGAACGCCGCAGACGTGTGGGACGTTCGGACGCGGATTGGGGTCGTCTTTCAAAATCCCGACAATCAATTTGTTGGGGCGACCGTGCGCGATGATGTGGCATTTTCTCTCGAAAACATGGAACTTCCACGTCAAGAAATGGTTCGTCGAATTGATGACAGTCTAGCGCGCGTTGGATTATCGGAACTAGCGGACCGTGAACCGCATCAGTTATCCGGTGGACAAAAGCAGCGCGTTGCGATAGCTGCGGCTCTCGCAATGCGCCCGCGTGTCCTCGTGCTCGATGAAGCGACCTCGATGCTCGACCCAATCGGGCGACAAGAGGTATTACAAACGGTACGACAGCTCGTCTCGGAAGGGATGACGGTTGTCGCTATTACACACGAGCTCGACGAAGTGTTGTTTGCCGACCGTATCATTGCATTATCGAAAGGTAAGATTGCGATGACCGGTACACCTGAAGACGTGTTTCAACATCCAGATGCGCTTCGTGACATCCAATTAGATGTCCCGTTTATCGTTCGGATGCAACTCGAACTGAAGGAGCGTGGCATTCCACTCGATCGTTTGATGCTACAACATTCGGAGTTGGTGAACCATCTATGCCGATACGCATTGAAGAAGTAACATATCAATATCAAATCAATACTCCGTTTGAACGAACCGCGCTGCGCGATGTGAATGTAACCATTCCGTCGGGAGCGCTTGTTGCGTTTCTTGGGCATACAGGCTCAGGGAAATCGACGCTTGTTCAACATATGAACGGATTATTACGACCGACAGACGGGCGTGTGGTAGTCGATGACATCACCGTCACACCGATTCGTTCGCGTCGTGATAAAAAGCAGAATCTCTTGCCGCTTCGGCGTCGCGTTGGGCTCGTCTTTCAATATCCCGAACATCAATTGTTTGAAGAGACGGTCGAACGCGACGTCATGTTCGGTCCGCGCAATTTTGGCGCGACAGATGCCGAAGCGAAAGAACGTGCCCATGAAGCCCTTCGCCTCGTTGGTTTGGATGAATCACTTTGGGAACGTTCCCCATTTGATCTCTCGGGCGGACAAATGCGCCGTGTTGCGATTGCAGGGGTCTTGGCGAGTCGTCCTGACGTCCTTATCGTCGATGAACCGACAGCAGGTCTCGATCCGATTGGAAGACGGGATATGCTTGCCTTATTCAAACGGTTACGAGAAGAATTGAATCTGACACTTATTCTCGTTTCGCACGATATGGATGATGTGCTCGCCTATGCGGAACGCGTCGTGGTGATGGAGCGCGGCGAGGTGGCGTTTGACGGAGATCCGTTTGACCTGTTCCAAGACGAGACGCTCGTGCGACGTCTCCAGCTCGACATCCCGCACGTTTTACGATTCGCCCGCGATATGGCACCGGCTTTTGGAGAAACTGTAATTCCACTCGTACGCACTGAGAGCGAACTGGCGGATTGGGTCGCGGAACGGTTGAAAGGGGGAGCGACATGATTATCGGTCAATATATACCGGGACATTCGTGGCTCCACTCACTCGATGCACGTGCGAAGACGCTCTTCATTTTAGGGTTCATCCCGGTCGTCTTTTTAGCAGATAATTTATGGACGAACTTGTTTCTGCTGTCTTTCACGTTGTTTGTGGTCAAACTATCGCAGTTATCGTGGCGCTACTTATGGAACGGGCTACGCATGATTTTATTTTTAATCGTCTTCACATTGGTCTTGCAGTTGTTATTCAATCGTGACGGCACCCTCCTCTTCGAATTCGGACCGGTTGCAATTTATTCGGAAGGGGTTCGCATGGGCCTGATCGTCTCGCTCCGATTCTTCTATCTCGTCATGTTGACGACGCTCGTGACATTGACGACGACACCGATGGAATTAACCGACTCGATTGAAGCTGGTCTCCGGCCATTCGAACGGATTCGTGTGCCTGCCCATGAGATTGCATTAATGCTCTCCATCTCGCTCCGTTTCCTACCGACTCTTGCGGACGAGACGGACCGCATTATGAAAGCGCAACAAGCACGGGGCGTCGATTTGATGAGCGGTCCATGGAAGTCTCGATTGAAAGGAGTTATTCCGTTACTAATCCCATTATTCATCTCAGCGTTTAAGCGTGCTGAGGACCTCGCTACAGCTATGGAAGCGCGTGGCTACCGTGGGGGTGAAGGAAGGACGAGATTGCGCGAGATGGAGTGGCATACGCGTGACACGATGGTGTTGTTTATCTTTGTCGTACTGACACTCATATTGTTTGGATTGAGAGGGATTGGATGAGACGAATTAAATTGACAGTTGCCTATGACGGGACCAACTATGCGGGATATCAAGTACAACCGAACGGCAATACGGTTCAGGCTGAGATTGAGACGGTGTTAGCACGCATGCATCGTCAACCGGTAAAAATCGTCGCTTCAGGTCGTACAGACGCCGGCGTCCATGCCTTAGGACAAGTGATTCACTTTGATACGTCGCTACAGATGCCTGCGGAACGATTCGTCAAAGCGCTAAACGCGATGTTGCCGGATGATATCCATGTCAAACAGGCTGAAGAGGCTGATGCTCTGTTCCATGCTCGCTACGGGGCCAAGCGAAAAGAATATCGCTACTATATTCGTAAGACCGAGGACCCGTTTCGACGACACTATGCTGCGACCGTTACTTACACGCTAAACCTAGAGTCGATGTGTCAAGCAATGAAGCTGTTAGTAGGAACACATGACTTCACTTCGTTCTCAGTGACGAAGGCGGAGGTCGAGGATCGTGTTCGTACTATCTATGAAACGGAAGTGTTAGAAGTAGATGATGAGATCATATTTCGTTTCGTGGGTTCTGGCTTTTTGTACAATCAAGTGCGAATTATGGTAGGGACAGTCATCGAGATAGGGCGAGGCAAGTATGAGCCTGCCGACATCGCACAAATGTTGGAGGCGAGAGACCGCCGTATGGCGGGAATAACCGCGCCCCCGCATGGTTTATATTTGTGGAATGTGAATTATGAAAAAGTAGATTGACATTCCTTCTATAAAATCGTATTATATTCATTGGCATTTCATTTTCAAATTTAGAGATGAACCACAATCTTAGCCCCGTAAACTAGGATTATGATAAAGCATCAAAAAATTAAGTGAACAGACATTTCTAGGAGGTATTCCACATGCGCACAACATTCATGGCTAAAGCATCTGAAGTAGAACGCAAATGGCTCCTTATCGACGCAGAAGGCAAAACACTTGGTCGTTTGACTAGTGAAGTAGCTTCACTTCTTCGCGGTAAGCACAAGCCGACTTTCACACCACACGTTGATTGCGGAGACCACGTCATCATCATCAACGCTGAGAAAATCAAATTGACTGGTAACAAGTTGAATGACAAGATCTACTACCGTCATTCAGGTCATCCAGGCGGCTTGAAATCACAAACTGCAAAAGAGCTTCTCGCAAAACGTCCAGAGCGTATGCTTGAACTCGCGATCAAAGGGATGCTTCCAAAAGGATCACTCGGTCGTCAACAATTCAACAAACTCCACGTTTACGCTGGAACTGAACACAAGCATGAAGCACAAAAACCAGAAGTTTACGAACTTCGCGGTTAATCGAGACACAGGGAGGAACTAAACGATGGCAGATGTACGTTACTACGGAACAGGCCGCCGCAAACACTCGGTGGCTCGCGTTCACCTCGTTGCAGGTGACGGTAAAGTTGTTGTAAATGGCCGCGATATCTCAGAATACTTCGGTCATGAGACTTTGATCATGATGGCTAAATCACCACTCGTATTGACTGAAACAGAAGGAAAATACGATGTAATCGTTAACGTTAACGGTGGTGGATATACTGGACAAGCTGGAGCGATTCGCCACGGTGTATCACGTGCGCTTCTTCAAGCGGACCCAGAATTCCGTCCAAGCCTCAAAGAAAAAGGCTTCTTAACTCGTGACGCTCGTATGAAAGAACGTAAAAAATACGGTCTTAAAGCAGCACGTCGCGCACCACAATTCTCGAAGCGTTAATCTTCGCGGTGTGGTTCGAACTCTCCATCCTTTCGGGTGGAGAGTTTTTTGTTTGAAATAGTCGATTCCGAAGCCGTCAAGAAAACGCTTTTTTTGATATACTGATATCGAAACAGTTAGAAGGGGGAAGCGATATGCTTACAGTAGAGCAAGTACGCGAGGAATTGGCGGGGCTCGTTGATCCAACGATCAACCGAACGCTTGGAGATACAGCGGGGGTAAAAGACATCCGCATTAAAGAAGATTATGTCAGTGTGAAAGTGGCACTCGGACAAACAGGGAGCGGGGAACAGCTTCAATTACAACAAGAGATTGTCACATTGCTCAAGGGGAAAGGCTTTAAGACGGTTGGACTTCGCTTTGAAGCATTGAACGACGAAAGTTTGAAGGAAGCGACAAAGCCGGCGATTCTTCGTGAGAATTCAGGGACGACATTTATCGCCATCGCTTCAGGTAAGGGTGGCGTAGGGAAATCTACAGTGTCTGTCAACTTAGCGGTCGCGCTTGCGCGAGCGGGCAAGAAGGTTGGATTGATCGATGCGGACATTTACGGATTTAGTGTTCCGGATATGCTTGGCATCGAAGAACGACCAGTTGTTCGCGGCGAAAAGATCATTCCAGTCGAGCGTTTCGGTGTGAAGGTCATTTCAATGGGCTTTTTCGTTGAAGACAATGCACCCGTTATCTGGCGTGGACCGATGCTCGGAAAAATGTTAAATAACTTCTTCAATGACGTCGAGTGGGGCGACCTAGACTATCTATTGCTCGACTTACCGCCAGGAACGGGGGATGTCGCACTTGATATCCATTCGATGCTCCCATCATGCCAGGAGTTGATTGTGACGACACCTCACGCGACAGCTGCTTTCGTTGCTGCTCGTGCTGGGGCAATGGCGATTAAAACGAACCATAAACTACTAGGTATCATTGAGAACATGGCTTATTTCGAAAGTAAACTGACAGGCGAAAAAGAATACGTATTCGGTTATGGTGGTGGAGAAAAACTATCAGAAGCACTGAAGAGTAAGTTGCTTGCTCAAATTCCGCTTGGCCAACCGTATGACAATGAAGAGGACTTCGCACCTTCTGTCTATCGGGATGGTCATCCATTTGAGCATACGTATGACGAGTTAGCGCAAGCAGTCATTAAACAAATAGAAGGGTGAATCGGTGAGAGATGAAAGTACAAGGATTTTTACGTTTGTTTTGGACAACGCTCGTTTTTGGGACGTTGTTCGGGTTCCTTATGAACTTGTTAGCGAACCCGGGTTATTTAGTCAGTCAGTCTTGGGAGGCAATTGTCACTGCGCTTAGTTACTCGAGCACATGGACCGGGATCAGTATGATGGGCTTCTTCGCCTATTTGATCATCCATCGGGTCGGTCTTGATTTATTCCGAGGGCCACGTCTATGGAATCGCGTCCAGGTGTTGTTAATCGCCTTTGCGATCTTTGATGCCGTTTATTTACGGATGCTCGCATTTGGAAATGATCACATGTGGCGTTATATCGGCGAGATGCTTGTGTTATTAATTGTCGCTTGGGTAGTTGCTGCGAGTAAAGCGAAACAAACGAATATGAGTGCTTTCATCCCGACACTTTTCTTAATGACCGTCATTACTTTGATTGAATGGATTCCGGCCCTTCAAACAACGGATGAAATTCCATTACTCTGGCCGGCCCTTGCAACATTAGTGTTCGCGAATGCCTATCAAGTATTGATGCTTCATCGCTTTCAACAGACGGGGCAAGTCACTGAACCGGCTTCGTCTGAAGTGGCGAAGAAAAAAACGAAAAAACAGATGCCGTCTAAGTCATCATAAAATTTAATCGGTCGTGGATCGTTCTTTGTCATTTGGAGCGATTCAGCGACCGATTTTGTGTTTTGATTAAGTGGATGCAAAAAAAATAAAGTTTTTTTAGAAAAATTGTTGACGATTTTTTAGGATACTGATATATTAATAAACGTCGCTGATGTTGTTCACGCAGAAAAACATTAGGGAGTAAAAAAATAATAAAAAGTGGTTGACTTTCATAAGTCAAATCGCTATTATTAAAAAGTCGCTAACACGACAACAATTTGGTCTTTGAAAACTGAACGATGAGGCAAAAAAAGTTTTACAATTTTTGAATGAAGCGCAAGCTTCGTCAATTTAAGAGCTATATCAAATTCT
>NZ_JACSKR010000007.1:0-86296 GCF_018617685.1 Exiguobacterium sp. s57 | reverse complement strand
GAAGTACAAAGAACTAAAATCTAAACTCGAAAGAATTAAAAGGGCGAGTAAGAAAGAATTGTACGTTCAGATGGCTCAAGCTAAATCTCATTTATACACGGATAGGGTAATCGGCGGATACACCGGCACAGATTTTCAATATCCCTTCCTGGATAGAGAGCTCGTAGAATTTATCTTTAAAATTCCCGGAGAGTTGATGTTCGACGGATCGAAGAAGAAATTAATTTTAAGGGAGAGCATGAAAGGGAAGTTGACTGACGAGATATTGTCCAGAGAGAACAAGACACAGCATGTGGCCCATACATACAAAAGTTTAAGGGCTAATTGGACAGAAGTATTTCAGGTTTTAAGCATCGGCAAGGTGTCCAAGGAATTGAACCTGGTTTCTTACGAGAAATGGTTATCAGACTTGTCCAGATGGAGAAACGGTTTACCTGTAGATGATAGGTTTTGGTCATTGATATCGGTTGAATTTTGGTTGCATAAACATAGTTGATTCAATCGAGCTTGATACAACAATAATGTGTGCGAGGTAGTTTCATGAAAAAGGGGAAATAGCAAATGGAAAAATACTCAAGAGTATCGTTAGTGGAATGTGGATCGAGCAATGAAGTAATCAAAGGTGCTTGTGGTTGGGGTGTTGAAAATATCACACTTGATAAAACAGATGCATACTGGACGACAAAACGTAAACAAGTACTTATCGGTTGGCTGGCTGGCTATAAACAGGTTTATCAGTGCCAATATGCTAAAGCATGTAGTTCAGAATCACATACTTGCTAATTAGAGTCACATATAGTTTAAAAAAATGATATGACAACTACTTTGCACACAGCATTGTTGTATCAAGCCGATGAAATTTCGTCGCCAATGGAAGGGCAGGGACCTGATGGTTTTCACAGCATATATCTTCATATTATCAATAACAATCGCCGTGTTTTTGTTCACTAACAGGAAATTGAAAAAAATTATTTGTTTTCTAAAACATGACGTTTCAGAGGACATGTCTGATGTCATCGATCACACTTCATCCTATAAATTTCTTTTGTTGGTGAACGAGAGATTTTTATACGATGAAGTAAATTTATTTATGGATATGAATAATGATTTTCTCATCAAAGAAAGAGAATTAAAGATACTGAAAATTTTAGAAGTCGATTCTTCCGACAATAGAAGACTATTTGATGAGTTGCAGGTGCAATCCATACCCGCACTCTATGAATATGACGGAGAGAACGGAAAGTATAAAAAAATGATCTATTTTTCAGAAATTGAGCAGGCGCAAGATGGTGGAGAGGTACTGAGGTTCATAGACAAAACGATTTCAACAGAGGGATGATACAAAATGGTGGTTCACGGGATTTCTATATTGATTGGTCTGTATTTTTTGAAGAACTCGGTTGGAAAAACAAGAAAAATTTTCGATTTTTATATAGCGCTTGAAGAATACTCAATCGTTTCCGAGACTAAAATCCTAGTTTCTTTTTTGGTAAGTCTAGAAGTGATGTTGGCGTTATCATTGATATCAAACCTTAATCTATTATTTTCAATAGTCGTTTGCACGCTACTCCATGGAACATATATTTGGATGCTGTTTGTGAACCTGGGCAAGAGTCATCAAAAAAATTGCGGATGCTTCGGTAGTAATGTTCCTCCAAAGCCAAGCTTGGTTCATTTCGCCTACAACCTTTCGATGTGCATCTTGGTGATTCTTTTGTATGCTATTGAGGTAAGAATGTGAGGTGTGGAACATGATTCAGTTGGTTTTTAGTTGTTCGATAGGATTGGTTTTCGTGATATCTGCTCTATCAAAGATGTTTAGTTATAAGAAGTCGATAGAATCCATCGTGACGATGGACCTATTCGATAAAAAATTTAATAAGATCATCGGAGTGCTGTTCCCTTTCTATGAATTGTTCTTGGGAATAAGCATTTTTATGTATTATCCCTCACTGATTTTGAATATTGTCGGTGTATCGACGATTTCTATATTCATTTTTATGAATATACGGGGTTTGATAGCGGAGGAGGAACAGGCCTGTCATTGCTTCGGGAATGTCATGAAAACCAAACTGGGTCTGGGAGGGGTCGCGCAAACCTCTTTCATGTTAGTGAGCCTATTGCCTAACCTGTTCATAGTGAGTGATCACAAGTTGTCGGCTTATCTCGATTCTATAGAAATGTCCACTTTCCTGGCCACTCTGATTTTCATTTATACCGCGACCATTTTTTTGGTTCGGACTGTAATCGATTTTGAAGACGATGATAAGGAAAAAGTTGATCCGAGGATGGTGTGAAACTAATGTTACTTCAAAGTAGCGTGATCATACTGATAGTGTTTTTAATTAATTTTTCGCTATTGTTTGGCTTGATGAGACGTGGTAGAACAGTCAAAGAAGTCAAAAGTGGCCTGAGAGAGGGCGTATCGGTCCCTGACGTAAGAGTGCTTAAGATGAACGGGGAGAACGAAGAGTTCAAAAATATTCTAACAGATAATAAAACAGTCTTCTTTGTGGACGGTGACTGTACAAGTTGTCAAGAAATGATGAACTCATTGCATCATTTCAAAGCAGAGTATGTAGAAAGAATCAACTTTATAGCCACATATACCGAGAATAGTTCCAAAGAAAACCAAAAGAACATGCTTGACTTGAAAATGTATTATATGAAAGAAAACGATTTAATGAACCTCCTTAATGTGAACACCTTTCCATTTGTCATGCAATTCGATGCAAATAACAATGTGTCTAAAAGAGGTTATCTATCTAAATATAACCTGGTCGACTATCTTTCGTGAGGGATGAGAAGAGCTATGAATGGAAAAAAAACTAAGAAACCCAATAGATTTATCGAGTCACAGAAATATTTCTTGAAGTTAATAATCTCTGAGCATCCCAAGAGTTTCGTTTTATATTTTGTGATAGCTCTTTTAACGTCCATCATCCCACCGATACTGATCGCTTTGAACAAGTACACCATGGACAGCATTTCTAAGATCGGAAGCGATGAGTTGATTTTAAACACGGTTTTGATTCTATTGGGAATAACGTTTGCCGTGCAATACACCTCAGCGGTGCTCACGAACGTCGATGAATACATTTTCGTACGAATCTCTCAAACTGTGAACTTTGTTCTTAAGAGACTGCTCATAAAGAAACAGGTTGAAGTGCCTATGGAAAAGTACGAGGAAAGTAAATTCTTCGATAATTTGAACCTGGCGAATTCTGCGATCAGTCGTAACGGTATCATGGTGGTCGATAACACTTTCGGGATAGGGAAAAACTTATTATCGCTTTTAGGTATCTTTGGATTGTTGATGAGTATTCATTGGAGCATGCCGATAGCGTTGTTCTTGTCGACCCTCCCAGGAATAATTGTCATCTTCATCACTAAACAGAGAAGTTACAAAATGAATATGACCACATCGCCCGCCAGTCGGGAACTGGATTTCACAGATAAGCTGTTCTCGACTAAAAACGCATTAACAGAAATAAAGATATTCGGATTGGGAGATTACTTACTAGACAAATGGAGTAATCTTTATGGTGAGATTCAAAGCCATACATTGAAACTGGCAGGATGGGAAGCCAAAGCCAAGTCTTTCGCAGTTTTGTTTTTACAATTGTCCAGCATGCTCGTATCCGTATTACTTGTCAACCAGATTTCGAAGGGCACGTTGAGCATCGGCGATTATGTGGCGCTGCTTGGCGCCGTGACAACCGTGCAAGGTTTGTTCGGTTCGGCCGGAGGAAACCTAGGTTCTATCTATGAGGCCGCAATCTTCAATAACGCCTTACTGGACGTCTTAGAGTACAAAGTGAAAAATATTGGCTCCGATAAAAAAGACATTAAAGAAATCAACTCGATTCAGTTAAAAAATGTTTCCTTCAAATATCCAGAAGAAGACAGGTTTGCGATAAGAAATGTTAATTTATCTATAAATAAGGGTGAATCTATATCTATTGTGGGTTACAATGGTTCTGGTAAAAGTACTCTAATAAAATGTTTAACTGGATTATACAATGTTTCATCCGGCGAGATAACTGTCAATGGAATCAAATACGACGATGTTTCTGAAAAGAGCCTCTTTAAAAAGATTTCTATAGTCTTCCAAGACTTTTATAAATATAAGTACTCCATCCAAGAGAACGTCGGTTTTGGCAACGTACAGAACATCGACGATGAGAACGAATTGCATCGATTATTGTCGGATGTGGAACTCTCGGAGAGATTGAGGGATACAAAACACTCCCTACAGACGTATTTGACTAAAGAACTTCCCTACGGGATCGACCTGTCTGGGGGAGAATGGCAAAGAATAGCTATAGCCAGGGCACGGTTCAAAGATGCCGACCTATTCATACTAGACGAACCGACTGCAGCGATCGATCCGATCTCTGAAGTGAAGGTCTTTAAATTGTTCCAAGAAATATCGAGCAGTCATACATCTATCACCATCTCGCACAGATTGGGTCCGACTAAATTTGCTGACAGGATTATTGTGATGGATGACGGGGCGATTGTGGAGGAAGGGTCTTTCGATGAATTGATAGCGTTGAGAGGATTCTTTTACGAGATGTATGAGGCGCAGGCCGAATGGTATAAAGAGGAAATGAATGCGTAAGGAGCGAGCGAACATGGACACTCTTTTAAGAGTTGATAACATAACAAAAGAATTTCAACGGGGGCCACATATAGTCAAAGCGTTGAATAATGTGTCTTTTGAAATGAGAGAGGGAGAGTTTCTGGTGATAATGGGGACGAGCGGTTCCGGAAAAAGTACCATGTTGAACATTTTAGGGGCCCTCGATTCACCTACGAAAGGTACAATTTTTCTCAAGGGAGAGAGCAAAAAAAAATCCTTTGAAGAACCAGAGGCCACGATTTATAGGAAAAATAATATTGGGTTTATATTTCAATCGTTCAATTTATTGAATGATCTGACGGTCTACGAGAACGTTTCCCTTCCATTGATGTTGAATGGCCTTTCCACTTGGGATATCAGCCAGAAAGTCAAAGATATGTTGGAACGGGTCAATCTATCGCAGTGGTCTACACATAGACCTACCGAACTATCCGGGGGGCAGCAACAGAGGGTGGCAATCGCACGTGCGTTGATTACCAATCCGCCGATTATTCTTGCTGACGAACCGACAGGAAATTTAGATTTCAACACATCGAATGAGATTCTGCATTTATTATCAGACTTAAACCAAGAGTTTAAGACCAGTATAATTTTGGTGACCCATGATCCAAAAGTCGCTTCCTTCGCTGATAAAATTTTATATTTTCATGACGGGAAGATTGTGGACCATCAGGTATCCAAAGGCGATATGAAGCCTATATTGGAGAAGTTCGAAAGAATCTTGGAGATTTCAGGGCGATGAAAGACTTTAAAAACCTATTAAAAATCTCCTACGGTTTATATCGACGTAGTCCGATGATAGCATTCACTTCAATAGCGAGTGTAGTGATTTCTATTTCACTCGTCATCACGATGGTCCTCTTCACCTTGAACTCAAAAGAAGCGGTGATGAATGACATTAAACAGATTTATGGTGACATGGATATTTCAGTGGGTTATGAGTCAGGCTCAAATAAAGTTATTGATAAAGAATATATTGAGCGATTACAGAACGATTCAAAGGTCGAAGATATATCCCCGGTACTGATTTTCAACCTGCCGTTGGAGACGAGCAAATCAAATGCGGACGTTTACTCTATAGGCGTTAAAAATGACCCTCTGTCAAAGAGCCGCTACCATTTCACGAAAGACCTACGTGAAAAACAGGTCATCGTTAACGAGGGGTTGGCGAGAGCGCTCGGCGTCGAAGAGGGAGAAAGGTTGTCAATACAGGGTGAGGACTACATTGTCCTCGAGGTGCTGAAAGATGCCACATCAACCGGTGTCGTGACTGACACTGTCATTCTGAGTTACGATGATCTGAAGGAACACATGGCGCGGGAAAGCAGGGCGGCCGAAGCCACGTATATCCTCATCAAAACCAAAACTGGGACAGATAATTTGAAGTTCGCTAATTATTTGACCAATATGACAAGCGACACGAGGGTCGAAATCGCTGAAAGCGAAGAGCTTTTGAGCGGCGGATTTCAATCGATGAATAATTACATAATGATTATATCTGCATTGATTTTAATCGTATCGGCATTCATCCTCATATCTAATTTCGATGTATTTATCAGAAAGTACAGATATCAACTTTCGATAATGAGAACAATCGGCGCGAGCACTAAACAGTTGTTTACCATCTTTTCCATACAATCCGGCGCCATAATTCTAGTGGGGACCATTCTCTCGATTGCTTTGTCGGCATTGATGAACACGTATTTCCAAGATACGCTGATGACATTGCTTTCCATAGAATCGTATGAAGCGAACTACAGTCTGCTCAACGCAATCCTAGTCGGCTTCTTGAGTGGTTCGGTAATCCAAGCCATTATGGGTATCTCGGCGTATAGAAACAGTAAGGTTTTGCCCTTGAACGTGATGAAAAAGAATTATGAGGTTGACTTCAAAGAAAGAAGGTTTAATAAAATCGTTCTTCGCATCCTTTGGATTGTGAGTATCTCATGCATGGTGGTCAGTGTGGTTTTGGTCGAAGAGCAGACCAAAAAAATTCCTCTAGTGCTACTGGCCATCGTGTTCTTCCTCATTGCTCTTTATATGGGATTACCGACTTATTTGACGAAAATTTTAAATGTGACAGGGCCATTTTTAAGAAAGGTCATGGGCAATGTTGTTTACGTGGCGATTAAGAACATAATCCCTCAGGTAAAGAAGAATACATTTTTGATACTGATTGTAAATATCTTAATGGTAGTGGTGGTCTTGGGCTCGACTATGCTCAACACCATAAAACAAAATCAGTATCAGTATATTAACGATCAATATCCGACGGAAATCCTACTGAAAAGTAGGATAATCGAGGGGACCGAACTTGACCCCTATGAGTTGATAGACAGAGTGGAGCGTAGGCTCTCGAATGAAAAAATCAACTTCACTAGCACAGTCAATAGTGCTGAAGTGTTCACGAGCGACAATCATTCCGAGTCCGTCGATTATGTCACCACGGACCTCAAGAGGATGAACATATTCGGAGTAGAGTTAGATGAGTCCTCTGACTATAAACAAGCCGTAGTGATTTCTGAGCAATTCTCCAAGAAATATAATGTATCCAAAGGCGATAGTATCGATATGGGGAAATATTCTGTGGAAGCCCAAGAGGTTCTGTTCGATAAACCCTATCAAGTCATCGGTGTGGCGGACATTACCAATGGGGACATGTATTTTGACAATAAGAACGAAATTTATGCCGAGCAAGTCAACTTCAATAAATTGTTCATCGACGAAAAAGATTCTGAAATGACGACACAAGTTCTAAAGGAACTCATCAGTGACTATCCAACTCTACAAGTGAACACATTAAGCGCTTCTCTCGATGAAGCGAACAAACAATTTGTTCAAAGGTGGTTCGTGTTCGTGATCGCAATCATCGTCATGGTGTTAAGTGTGTTGATGGGATTATGTAATTCATTGATAAATTACATTAGCACAAAAAGGAAAGAGTATGGGATTCTGAGAGCGATATCTTTGACTTCGAAAGAATTAGGCAAGTTGATTATGGTACAAATAATGCTTTTCGTTATAAGCGGGATAATGCTTGGGATTGTCTCAGGAATAACAGTTTCACTGATTTTGTCTATAATCGATCCAGGAAAGATTCAAGTCGATTTCCTTCTTATAGGAGCCGTATCCGTCTTTTTGATTTCCGTGGTGCTGATTATATTTGTACCGTTTTCTAAGAAGATAAGCACAAAGAACTTGAAGACTGAGTTAGTAAGTAACGAAAACTGATAAAACAGAAAAGGGACTTTACATTATGTAGGTCCTTTTTTATTTTACTAGAGAGCTGAGGTAGACATGAAAGTCAGAATTCAAGTCGTCACCGAAGCGAAAGGCGACGTGACGTCACAAGAGGTAGAACGTGTTTTTAACAGTATATTCTCTGTGGGGGAACCTATGTCCAGAAGATTCATGGAGGAAATCGCGTTAAAGGAAGAACAGAGACGAGGTAAGAATATTCCTCAAGAATGTTTGGTTTGGATTGAATTTGATATAGAAAATCTAAATGTGAAGGACGGTTTTCAAAGAAAAGTATACTCTTTTGAGACGTCCTCACCGATAAAATTAATCACTGTCGTCAAGATTCATGATGATTGTGGATTTGTGGGAGATTGTCCTCTCCCCCCTATGATGATTGACCCTGGTTTGAACTGTGAATTCTCTGATTTGAATAGAGGAGAGCTGCTCCTAAAAAATCAAGGGTTAAAGACAGTTGTCGAGATAAGCGACATCTTATTCATAGAAAAGGAAGAAAAAAAATGCGTGATACATATGAGATGTGGTGAAGTCCTTGAAACCGTATGTTCTCTGACAGAGTTAGAGAATTCTTTAAATAATCCTGAGCTGTTCCGGACTCATAAATCTTATCTCGTCTCTTTGAAAGATGTGAAAAATGTTGAAAAAGATCCATATATGAAGTCTTACAATATTAGCTTAAAAAAATCTAGTGAAATTATTAAATTGAGTAAATATAAGTATAAAGAATTTATCAAAGCGTTAGAGCGACATGTCAAGGTTGATACTGAGTAAGAGGAGATGTTTTTTCGGGTGGTTCTTAGTTCAAATTGTCTTACTAAATTCAGAGCCTTTTTTCATTCCATATGTGAGGAAGAGAGTCCAGTATATATAGTATGACTTATCAAATAAACTATCGATGTGATTTAAGCGACAATATTTTCAAAAATGTTATATATTTGCCTATGAGAACAGTTTATTCTGTAATCTAAAATCAAAAAAGTTCCGAAAAGAACATGAAACGTGCAAAGTTTTTTAAAGAAGATTCGAAGCAAACCCTTATGTCAGTCTCTTCGTTTCATTTTAGGATATAGTCGGTTCAGAGCATTTAGGGAAAACAATCGATCAAGATTTCAGTGCGACCAAGTTAGCGGAACTCTTGTCATGGCCGGAAGATCCAAAGCTCGCATTACTTGAGAGTAAGAAACATTACACAGCAAATGGGGACAAAACAGTTTATGAAGTGACACGTGAAGAATTGCGTGAAGTGAAGCGTATGTTGATCGAGCGTCAAGAGCAGCGCGTCATTGAAGCTGATTCTCCCACTATAAAACCTATGAAGGTCCATATTCGATTTTCAGATTTAACGGATCCATTATATGTTGAATTAACACAAGCTGCTAAAAAAGAACATGTATCTGAAGATGAAATTATTCGTCGAGCCTTAAATAAGTATTTGAATGAATCCTGAGACAACCTAAGAAATAGACAATATATCGTGGATTTGTTATATTATTTGTAACAGAACCCACCACGCCTCTTCACAATGCGGACCACGGTGGGTCATTTTTTTTTATACAAATGGGGGCAAGGACATGGATTCTATGGAGCCTAACCAGTTAAAAGTACCAAAAACATACGAAGAACAAGTATCTATTTTAAAAGAGCGCGGTCTGCATATTGAAAATGAACAAAAAGCTATAGAAGTACTTAAACGGATCAATTACTATCGTTTGACCGCATACGGCTTAACACTGAAGACGAGTGATAAAGTAGATCAATTTAAGTCTGGAATTTCATTTGAACATATTTTAAAGTTGTACGAATTCGATAAAGAACTGAGACTTTTGTTGCTAGATGCAATTGAAAGTATTGAAACTGCGTTTCGCGCTCATATCGCTTATTATCATGCGCATACGTATGGTGCAGTTGCTTACAAAGACCCTATGCACTTTAAAAATGAAACGTATCATGCTAAGTTTTTGACTAATCTCGAGCGTTCACTTAAAGAAAATGAGCGGGAACTCTTTGTGAAGCATCATCATACAAAATATCAAAGTAATTTCCCGATATGGGTAGCCATTGAAGTCCTGTCCTTTTCGACACTCTCCATGATGTTTAAGAATTTACATAATCAAGACAAGCAAACGATTTCTAAAGAACACTATTCGATGGATTTTAAATACATTGAAAGCTGGTTATATACGTTAACGATGATTCGGAATATCTGTGCACACCATGGGCGGTTATATGGTAAAACGTTAACGATTCGACCTCAAGTGTCAACAGCGGTTTAGAATTCCCTCTTAATAACGGATTAAAAATCTCTTTTTTACAGGTTACTCTTGGAAACTATCGACACGGGTCGGCTGGATGCCGGCCCGTTTCTTTTCCCTCATCCGATATGAATCTCCTCGAATGTTAAAAGTGGTCGCATGATGAAGAAGGCGATCTAAAATTGCGGTTGCCAAAACCTCGTCACCAAATATTTTTCCCCATTCAATATATGACTTGTTTGAAGTCAGGATGATCGAGCCTCTCTCATATCTCTTCGAGATGATTTGAAACAACGCATTCGCACTGATGGGGTCGAACGGAAAATAACCGATTTCATCTAGAATGAGTAGCTCGGATCGACAGTACCTTTTGATGATACGAGGAAGAAGGCCAGATTTCTCTGCTTTTTGACACTCCTCGACAAAATCGTTTGCGGTAATGAACGAAGTCCGATAACCTTTCGTGACAGCTTCTGCAGCGATTGAAATCGCCAAGTGTGTCTTCCCAACCCCCGGCGGGCCCAATAATAATACATTGAATCCGTTATCGATGAACCGACAGGTCATCACCTCCCTGACGCGCTTTTCATTGATGCTCGGCTGAAACGCAAAGTCGAAGTCTTCTAGCGTCTTAAAATAGGGGAGTCTGGCACGTTTTATTCGTTTCGATAGCTCTGTTGACTCACGGTGTTCGATTTCCGTCATCAGAATACTGTTTAGAAAGTCCGAATATGCTACATTATTCTTGGAGGAATCTTCAAGGATTCCTTCAAGCTGGTTGGCCGACAATTGCCATCCAATTTTTTCTAAGCGTTCAGTGAGAAGGTCCGTGTTCATTCGTAATCGCTCCTTTCGAACTGTTCGTACACTTGAAGGGAACGACGTTCCACTTCAGGAATATCGGGCTGGAGACGACGGGTCGGCAAACCTTTTTGAGTCGTTTCTAATCCTTTGTAATGCTCTAAATTTAATTGATACTTCAAATTCCCGGAGGCAATCGGGTGTTGGGCGATTTGTTCGCCATCAGCGTAGACCTCGAGATGATGGTCAAGGGTGATTCTAATTCGTACATGCTGTCCGACGAACCGGAACGGAACTGAATACTGTCGTCCTTGGTAGGACACAAAACAGTCTTTGCTTACTTGACGTGTTTCCCAGCGATGGACCGGATAATGCGGCTTCAAATGTCCTGGTGCTAGGAAAGTCTGTTCAACCTCGAAGCGTTTTTCAGGTGACTCTTTCGTCGTATCGTTTTTCTTTTTATTGGCCGTGTTTTGTAGCCACTCCAGGACGTCACGATTCAATTGTTCCAATGTCTTTCCGATACGTCGTTTGAAAAAGTTTTGTTTCATATAGCCGAATGAGCGCTCGATCTTCCCTTTCGTCTGTGCCCGTCGTGGCTTGCACGCCTTCGGCGTAATCCCATAATAGGCCAAGAAATCTTCGAACTTCTGATTGAACTTGATACCGTTTGGATTGTGGCTGATGACCGCAGTTTTCATGTTGTCATAGAGAATCTGTTGCGGTACGCCATTGAAGAAGGCGAACGCATTCATATGGCACTTCATCAGAGTCTCCAGCGTCATGTCGGTCGTGAACTCGATGTATCGCATCCTTGAATACCCGAGGATGATGGAGAAGGCATACACCATACGCATTTCACCTTCTACTTCATACGTCCCGACATCACTCCAATCCATCTGTCCCTGTCGTCCAGGCGGCATTTCAAACCTGACGGTAGCCTGCTTTTTAGGCTGAAGTCTGTAAGGTCTCACGTACTCTCTCAGAATCGTCATTTTCCCTTCATAGCCTAGCTTTTGAATCTCATCGAACAGAATCTCGCAATTGGTTGTACCTTCTTTGATACGTTCGTTTATGTAGTCTTCGTAGGGTTCGAGTTTTCCTTTCCTCTTTTTCCGCTTCACTTTCGTAGGTGCATTTTCCATCTTCAAATACTTTCGGATTGTCTTAGGATCATATCCCGTCTCGTCAGAGATGGCTCTGATTGTCCATCCTTTGCTTCTTAACTCACGAATCATAAAAAATCCCTCACTTCGGATCATGTCTCACACTCCATTTTCAGGTTGTCAGAATCATTATCCGTTAATTTGAGGGATTTTTAATACGTTGATATAAGGGATTTTAACAGCGTTGATTACACTCAAGTATTTGCGAACGTTAAAAAAGAACTTTCAAATGAACGAATCTTTATTGTGTTCTTTATCATTTCAAAACTGTTGACTTCAAACGAGCGGAACGTATTTGTAGATAAGATTACTTACCTTTTAGACACATACGCAGCCTTTATTGATTATAAGCAGTTAGGTATTCCTCAAGAGTGGGAACGATATTTCGAATAACTGTATAGATGGAAAGGGACGAAGAAGTCGTCAATATGCGTCTTCTCTTCGTCCCTTTTTTATTAAGAATTATTCTGTTGAAGGTTTCGTTCCCGAAGAACAGCAAGCTCTACCTGTTCTTGTAGTCGATGTTCAAACGCTTCTTTTTCACGTCGAAGAAGTTGCACTTCTAAGTGAAGTTTTTGATTCTCTTCTTCGAGTTGTTCACTCCGACGTGTTTTGCTTTTTAATTCATCTACAGCATCCATTAAACTTTGGTTTTGACGATTTAATTGTTTTTGACTCTCTTCTAATTTTCGAATAGACCCTTCCAAATCAAAGATCGTCTTTTTATGAACCTTCAACTCTTCTTTCGCTGATTGTTTCTCAGTCTCTAGTGCATTTAGTAAGTTTTGTTTATCTGTATGTAGTTGGTCCAATTGTTGTTGAAGTTGTTCTAGTTCTTCCTGGTGTTGCATGACTTTAGCTTCATATTCTCGATGAAGGTCTTCACTTTCCTTCACAACACTGTCTTCAAGTTCACGTATCGTTTCAGTATATTGAATTGTCATGCGTTGAGTTTCTTTTTGTTGCTTCTCTAAGCGAAGCGCTCGTTCTTGAAAGAGTGAAGTAATCTGATTAAGTGTAGTTTCAAGTACACCATTTTCTTCGTCGATTAATGGGTCAGGTGATTGTTTATCAGCTAATTGAATGAATTCTTCAAATAATTGATTCGTCGTTAGTTGTCGTTCTTGCATTAAACGTTGAATATGTTCTGTCACTTCTTCAGAGACACGAAATGATTTTACTTTTGTTTCGTTTGAGGCCATATCCTATTCACTCCACGTCATTTTTTTTTAGTATACCATACCGCATGTATCCCATTATAAACTCGAAATACTATGAACCTAAGACGAAAAAAATAAAGGGTTTCCCTCGTGAAAAAGGTAAAATTATACTTATCATCGATTTGGAGGATACATATTAAATGATTAAGTTGAGTTATGCAAAGAACGGATCACGACTCTTTCATATTTCAGAGGTGCATGACCGCGATAAATTGTATACATGTCCATTTTGCAATGAGCAAGTTCTGTTTAAAAAAGGCGAAGCACGCGAACATCATTTTGCACATGCAGCGCACTCAAATTGTTCCGCATCACAAGAAACGATACTACATTTTCATGCAAAGCATTACCTTGCAGATTTGATTAGTGGATCAAGTACATTAAACGTCGAATTTCAATTTTTATGGAGTGATCACTCTAAAGTACTAAAAGATTTGAGCGAAATGATACCCATTCAAAATGAAGGAACGATACAACTTTATGATATTTTGGAATACTACGGTTATTTTCCGGAGATTGGAGAAATCGAGAGAAAAGTAGGACCTTATATCGTGGATGTGTTTGCAGCGAATGAGGAACTGCAAAATAGTATTTGTTTTGAGATATTCGTAAGTCATCAAATTGAACCTGAAAAGCGAGCCTATTATATTGAGCATCAAATCCCGTTCATGGAGCTAGTTCCAAAACAATTCAGTACAACCCATGTCGAATTTAAACTTCACGATTATTATTTACCCGGTTTCTTTGACGAGAAAGTGAATCAAATGGAATCAAATGTACTGAAGTATTTATTCAATACATATAAACAAGACTTACATATACAGCTTATACAAGAAGAGAATGTTTTACCTGAGCTCCATTTAAAAAAGCGAGCTGTTCAAGCATTGAGAAAAGAGCTACTCGATCAACCCGAGATCGGAATGAATAATCAGAAAGTGTTAGAAGGTGCACATAATCTCATGTGCCAAGCGCATAATGCTGTGATTAAAAAAGAGGTCACAGTGAAAAATATTCGTTACGGAAAATCAAAGGCCGGGAAGCCTTTCTTAACCATTAATGATGGTAGGTACTTTGTTGCAGCGGAGACGAACATATTTTATGACTTATTAAATAAGATGATGCGAAGAGCAGAAGTAACAGCTTATATTGGGGGATGGAATGATTTATCGCGAGATCAAATTATAGGATTTGATTTCCCTATCCCAAATCTCGACAAAGTTGAAAATGCAGCAAATAGAATTGTAGATCGAACACTAAATGAATTTGAATTCAAAATTGAACAAAGACTTCGTCAAATAGAATCAAATGAAGTGAATGAGTAAGGTCAAATAAATGAAAAAGGAGGAACCATACGAGAATGAACTCTGAGATTAATTTTAATGCGATTCTAACGCACTTATCTAAGTACGCAGGCGAGAAATATACAAGTCCAGATCGAGTACCATTAGAAACTAAAGATGAAATGATAGAACGGAAAAAGAGCGGTGGGAGAGCCGCTGATGAATTACATAAATTATCAAAAGCATTTGCGAGTATGTATGATTTAATTCCCCCTTCGAAATCTAAATGGTTAGATGGTTCGAATACAGCGATTCGTTCTTATCTATGGGCACAATTAAAACAAGAAGGTCATGTACATATTCCAACTAGTCTTTCAATATTTGCTGAAAAAGTTCAGGGACAGGTACAGTTCAGGTTATCAATTGAGTTAAAACAAGAAGGGGTAACCGAGGAAGATAGAGAAAGACATCACCGTTTACTAGATTATCCACTTCCAGAAGACACACATTACTCATATGTCATATCAACTGATCAAACGTTAGGCTTCATGAACAGTGATGAAACTGCAGAAGAAATTCGAACTAAAATAAACTCAAAAGAGTATAAGAAAGTACAGCTCGTGTACATGCTGTCTTCGTCCGAGATCGAAGAACGTGAATATTCAAATGAAAACATTTTTGAAGAGCTATCAAAGGCTTTTGAAATACTGAAACAATGCTATGACTACATTATTAAAGATACTCCCCCTTCTGACCAACAATCGCTAAAAATCGGAAACACTAAGGAGAGTCAGTCGATGTACGATAAAAATATTATTCTGTATGGACCGCCTGGAACCGGTAAAACGTATCATACCGTTTTATATGCAGTAAGTATTATTGAACATGTCTCGTTAGAAGCTCTTCAAAATGAGTCTTATGATGACGTATTGAAGCGATACAATAGCTACAAAGTCAAAAACAGGATCGCGTTTACAACTTTCCATCAATCATATGGATACGAAGAGTTTATAGAGGGGATCAAACCAACTCTAGATAGTGAACAGATTCAAATTGAGTATCAAATTCAGCCAGGAATTTTCAAAGGTTTTTGTGAAACTGCTAGTGAACCTGGGGATTTTTTAACGTCCTATGGAATTAAACGAAATGCACAGATTTGGAAAGTTTCTCTCGGCGGAAGTGGTGTTAGTGAATTAAAACGTGATTGTTTTGAGAATAATCGAATCCGAATTGGATGGGATCACTTTGGAGAAAACCTATTAGGCGGAACAAAAGAACCAGAAGGAACTGTAAAAGATATTCTAAATAACTTTCAAAATGAAATGGAGGAAGGGGATATTGTTTTATCTTTAAGTGATCAAAAACACATTGATGCGATCGGAGTCATTATAGGTGCGCCTGAATGGTTAGACTCTAAAGAGGATTATGTAAAAGATAAGAATAATCTTGAAATTACTCATTATAAACGTAGTAGAAAAGTAAAGTGGCTCGCTAAAGATATACATGAAAACATATTAGATTTAAACGGCGGAAAGGTCCTGGTTCAAAAAACTGTATACAAATTAAATCGATTAACGTTGCAAGACATACAAACTATTTTACAGCCACATATGCCGCAGCAAGGGCTGGTCACATCAAAAAATAGAGAACCCTATGTTTTCATTATTGATGAAATTAACCGAGGAAACATTTCAAAAATTTTAGGCGAACTAATCACACTCATTGAACCTTCGAAACGTATCGGGGCGGATGAAGAAATGAAAGTCCAACTACCTTATTCAAAAACTGAATTTGGTGTTCCCGATAACATATACATTTTAGGAACGATGAATACCGCGGATCGATCCATTGCATTGATGGACACTGCACTGAGAAGAAGGTTTCAATTCATTGAAATGATGCCAGATGAGAATGTCTTAGCCGGAGTAATCGTCGACTCAATTCGTGTAGAAGACATGTTGAGAGCGATGAATCAACGAATCGAAGTGCTATATGACCGTGAGCATATGTTAGGACATGCATACTTTGTATCACTCAAGAGTAATCCGACACTTGAAGCGTTGAGTAGTATTTTTATCAATTCAATCATTCCATTGCTACAAGAATACTTCTATGAGGATTATAGTAAGATTCAAATGGTTCTAGGGGATAATGCAAAAGAAGATTCTCTCAAATTTATTCGAGAGTCTGACGTAAACGTTCAATATGTTTTTAAAGGCAATCCAGAAATTGACTTACTGGAGAAGCAATATACATTGCAACGATCGGCCTTTTCTAATCCAGCAAGCTATCGAGAGATTTATGAATAATGGTAAAAGCTAAAGTCATTGAAGTGTTAGAGCATGATACTTTAGCGGTTGGTACCGGTCCTAATAGGATTGATCAAAAATCATTCGATCAACTAGAGCAAATTGTTCTCCAGATGAATGTCACATTTGGAGACTCAGCAGCGATTGACTTTTTGTCACTTTCCGCTAAGCGTGGTGTTGGGAAAGTAATTCGAGCGAAAAATTACGTAGGTGTCTTACAAATTAATCAGCATCAACAAATTCAAATCCTCCCTAAAATTCACGGGGTAACGAAATCAGAATCAAAAACAGTCTTGTTAAAAATGCTAAAGACACTTGGGGACTTTCCAAGTAAATCATTTAATGTGGCTAGTTTGAGTATTGAAGCTATGCCTCTGTTTGAAGTGTTCATTAGATTATATATTCGAGAAATGCAGATCATTATTCGTAAAGGGTTACAATCTAGTTATTATCCTGTTGAAGATAACTTAACGGTTTATAAAGGTAAAATGAATTTCTCGAAACAGATTCGCCATAACCTAACGCATCGAGAGCGATTTTATGTATCATATGATGAGTTTGGCCTGAATCGAGCGGAGAATCGCTTGCTAAAGACTACGCTTGTATACTTAAACAAAGTATCTGCAAATGAGTTAAATCGAAAAGATATTAAACAGTTACTTTATCACATGGATGCCGTTGAAACATCATCCTCTATAGAACACGATTTTTCACTTGTTCAGTTAGGTCGAAATATGATTCATTACGAAAATGCTTTAAATTGGGCTAAAGTGTTTTTAAATAAGCAGAGTTTTACAAGTTTCTCCGGGGATATAGCGATGAATTCTTTGTTATATCCAATGGAACGATTATTCGAAAACTACGTAGGGAAATCCTTGAAGCATTTGTTGCATGATTCAAATTGGAACATATCATTGCAGGATCGTAGTTATCATTTATTCGAGAAAAAATTCGCTTTACGGCCAGATATTGTGCTTCGTCATAGCGTCACACAACAAACTATGATTATAGACACGAAGTGGAAAGTACTCGAATATCTACCAAGTCGCAACTATGGCATATCACAGGCAGACATGTATCAGATGTATGCTTATGGAAAGAAATACGGCACAAACGAAATCTTTTTAATGTATCCTCTGCATGACGGATTCCATGTTGATGAAGATATCGTATTTACGAGTGATGATGGGATTCAAGTAAGAATTGTGTTTGTTCAGTGTGAAGATATCGAACAAAGCTTAATATCGTTTATCCAAACGTTTTTATCTTAGGGTGTAAACATTTCGACGTCGAAATGTTTACACTTGAACTCTATCGTGTTGTATACAAAAAAGAATGTTGCTACATGATGTAGCGACATTCTTTTTTTATAATTCTGGAATGCGTAAGATGTCCTTAAATGTATACCAGGTTTCCTCGAGTTCTGTCTTATTAGGGATATAGATAATAAGACCATCACGCCCTCTAGTTAAATTAACGCGATATGCATTTCGTTTGATCTGGAGCGGGTCCTCAACGTTTCGTTGAAAATGAGTTCCGACCCATTGGCCATCTTTTACATAGAAGTCATTGTCCCACTGCAATATTGCGAAATCGAGCTCTAGTCCTTGCGACTGAAACTCAGTGATTGCGTAATTTAACGTTCTACAATAGAAAGGAGAAGTGGGTACGTTAAAATATTGCGCAATTTTTGAAGGACTCTCGTATCGATCATTACGAGGTAGTACTTTAATTTCTTTTTGATGATCTGCTCCACCTGCGCAAACAACACCAATCGTTTTGGTATCATCTGTATACAGATCTTGAGCAACCATTTTTGCTATGTCAAGATTTTGCGTGATGCGGAGATGAAAGCGTGACGTGTCTAAGTGTTGTCCGATTGAAGCAGCGGTTTGAAAATCTGCATCAATGATACTTTTAACAAAGCGACTATATTCGAGTGCTGCATGTGATCGTAAGGAAGTGTCTAAGTGCAGCATTTCAGATGTCTGGACACGAGCAGCATGCGTAAAGAATGTAGCATCCTGTTTACCGTGTACGATCACATGTTTATCAATCAACGCCTCATTCCATAAAGGAAGGCCTCCCTCTTCTCCGGAATATATTTCTTGTCCTTCACCGACTAAGCCAATCGTGACACTCCAATCTTTGCGTTCGGTTGCAATATTCATGACAATGTCAGGCTCACTCAGATTAGGAATAGGTATATTCTTATTTACTAACGACTGATTTACTTTATTCATATCCCATGCGCGTTGTGCTTCATCAAAAATGATAATTTGTTCGTGTGGAGTCGATTGGCGTTTTAAGTAATCCATTTTGTAGTTATAAAGACTTTGCACAAATGTATGATTTTGAAGTGTATGTTGAAGGACGTCTACAAGTGGTCCATTTCCAGATAGATAAATGGCTTCAGGGTGATCATGTGCGATTCTTAAACCTAAGTATGTTTTACCTGCACCGGGTTCTCCGGTAATCAAGACAAGATGATGCTCATTATGTGACTTTGCTTGTTCAATAATGGATTGTACAGATCTGTATACATGTTCAAAATTGCTACTATTAAGAGCTCGAACACGTGGAAGCGGTTCCTGCTTCATAATGGTTTGTGCCGCTTCGATAATTGATGGAGCGGGTTGATAAGTACCCTCTAAAAACTCTTCAATACGAAGAGCAGGGGAATCATTTCGTAATAGTACTTTGTTGATAATTCGCTTAAACCCATGCATCGATGCCAGATAAATCTTATATTTATTATCTAATATCAAGCGTTCATCTCGGAAATTCGTAAAGAGTAAAATACCATGAACCTCGATTGCTGTATTTTGTATTACTGAATGGTAATATTCTAGATCTCGGACATATAAAGAGGTTTGCAGATTTTCTACATTGCCTGGGCTACATGAATTGTAGCTTTTACACTCAATCACAAATAACTGATTGTTGACGAGTAATAAAACATCCGGACGGCGACCTCCACCTCTTAAAATCTGATATTCAAAGAGGAGATATGCGTTCAGATTAGGGGTTGTTCGGAAAACAAGTTGTAATTTTTCATATGTATCAATCCAAGCCCGATGTTGGCTATCTGAAGCGTCTGGAATCGACTGATGTAAAGCTTCTAAAAATTGATGTTGATCTAGCTGTAAAAACTCCGGAATGCTACCGCTCCATCCTACGCTCATGTTCGTTCCCTCCATACTTCTTTCATTCATTTTAAAGTATATCGCATGAATAACTCATTTCCTCTTCTTGTAAAATGATAATCATTCCCTTTCAATACCTGATAAACTGATAATATAGTTAAATAATGTATGTTAGAGGTGCTTGAGTTGTTGAAAGATAAAAAATATAAAGCTTTACATCAATTCGATCGGATTAAAAGAACGTTAAGTCAGGAGTACGAATTGATTGGAAAGCAGCATGCAGCTGAATCCATTCGGCAGTGTAGTCGAATTGTCTTAGAGCACCAGTGTGAGGAACATGTCGATCAAAAGAAAACAAGTATTCAATATTGTAAGAATCGATATTGTCCGACGTGTACTGTTCATCGTTCTCATATAATTGGTCAAGAATTGGGTCAAGCCATTGAGTGGTTACATGTACATAAGGTTCGACATGAGAATTGGATTTTCTTAACTTTGACGATTCGAAATAGTGATCATGATGAGTTAGCCAGTCAAATTGATTTAATGATGAAAAGCTGGCAACGATTTTCGCAGCGCAAAGCATTTCGCTCTGTTGTAAAAGGGTGGTTTCGAGCACTGGAAGTTACATACAATGAAAAGGAACAGACATTTCATCCGCATTTTCATGTATTAATCAATGTACCGCCATCTTACTTTTCGGGGAAATACTATTTGTCGCAATCGGTCTGGATGCGTCTTTGGAAAGAAAGTTTAGGTGTTTCATACGATCCAGTGGTAGACGTTCGACGTGTTCGTTCTCACAAGTCAGATACAAAAGACGCATTAACACGAGCGATTTTAGAAGTCTGTAAGTATCCAATGAAAGTATCCGATTTAAACAGCATCATGAAGCACCGGGTGTTTGATTCATTTGAGAAGGCCTTATTTAAGAGACGACTTATTGCGTTTGGAGGGAATTTAAAAGAATCTCTTCATCAAATTCGATTAGAACAAAAAACGACGAATGAGACGACATCTTGTCAGGTATGTGGCTCCCACTTACATCGACACATCTATGTATGGTCAGAAGAAATAGGGCAGTATCAGAATTGTTCATAACGTATCAAGGAAAGGAACGTGTGGTAATACCGCAGGCATCCTTTCCTTTTTTGTGCGTTTAAAAGATGGGCAGACAAGCTGCCCGATGAATAGAGCGAGCTCTTTTTCGCAGATCAGTATTGAGACATCGTCCACGATTTATTGACCTTCTGCCGGCTACCGCCGGGTGTGATTGAAGTCAAAAATGCTTCTCTCGGAGCTGATTTGTGAGATCGCGGAGTCCTGCTAACTACAGTTTTTCGTATTTTGATTTTGAAACACCGTTCTCGCCATATCAGCTTCCTGCCGGCTGCCGCCGGGTTAGCCTGAAATTTTATGAATACTTCTTTCGATGCTGATTCGTTAGGTCGCACAGTCCCACTAACTATAGTTTTTCGCACATCGGCTTTGTGACACCGTCTTCGAATGAAGTGATGGGTGCGGCTACCGCCACGCGTGACTGAAATTAAAAACCAAAGGAGCTAATCTTATGAATCAACTATCTGAAGCGTCTACACAAACCACACGATCTATGCACGACGCATTAGAAAAATTCTATCCACAAGCAGTCTACGTACTTACACGTCGTCGTACAACGCTTCAATTACAGCCTACAAATCGTCACTTTACGTATCATCAATGGATTGATCGCGCCTTACCGGTCCGCCCAAATTACGTCGGACACTATATGAACGAGGCGATCCGTCATGTTTTTCCGTCGAACAGTTCGGTAACTAAAACACAGTTTACTCATTTGTTCCGAAATTACTTGAATCATGATCAGACGATTTTTAACTATTTTTCGACTGCGGTGGTTCATCAGATGTTTGTTCAATACAAGTCTTATCTGCAGTCTCTTGTCGATGCCGCTGCTCCTGTTGATTACGAAACGGTCTTTCAAATGGTTGTTCAATACCTTGAACAACCTAATTCTATGCTTCCGCAAACAGTTCTATTCATTCCAGATTACGAAGTGTTGCTCGAGTCACCACAAAAGAATCGAAACGCAATTGCGTTTGTTGAGTCATTGATTCAGTGGTATATCGCACATAATCGACCAATTTTCACGTTGTATCGCAGACAACTACGTCATCATCACCAAGGAGGTTTTACGGATTATGAAACAGTCAATCACTTTATCCAAGCACGCCGTCGAGCGATTTAAACAACGGATCGGCAATGAGTTCTCGATATATGAGATGAAGCAATTCATCTATCGAGAACTCATTGGGTGGCCGATCTCGTATTCAATGAACAATCGAGACTACTATATCTTGCCCGATGTTACGTATGTGATGTCGAATCACCGTGTCGTAACACTGTATTTGCATGACTAAAATTAACACGTAGGAAGCTGATCCGTTATATGTTGATTCTCGAAACAAGAAATGCTCGTTGGTATAGCTTGTATAAGAGTAAAACCACCAGTCAGAGTTATGTCTTATTTATATATATAGAACACAAGTACTAGAGTTAGATCAAAAATCACCATAAATTTATTTAAAAAGAAGCTGGTAATTCAAAAGTAGGTTTCCAACGTATTCCGCCTGATAAAGACACACTTAAGTTATACATCGTTTGTAAATATTTAATGCGCGCGTCAGTAGAAGCACCGGTTTGATTAAGTAAGGTTTCGCGTAAGGGGTGATGACTTTCGATGAAAAATTCGTTTCTTCGATGAAGCCGCTCTAAATATTCAAGAGAAGGGATGCGTGCAAATTTTCCATTCTCTCCTCGGTTACAGCTTTGGCATGCTAACACTAAGTTCCAAATGCCATTCAAATTTTCTTCAAATTCGGGACCTAAAGTATGCGGAATGAAGTGATCAACATCAGCTAAATTAAGATCCCCTGATTGAATACTAATATCACGGAAACAGTAAAAACATTTTCCTTTTTGATAACCATTTAAAGCGTCCCTAGAAGAAGTAATATTGATTCGTTTATGTCGATCCGTTTCTTGAATAAAGAACTGTTCCGCAACGGTATCGTGCTTCACATTTAAGAGAGAAGGCGCAATATTTAAACTCCAGGCTGTTTCAACTAGTCGCCATCTTGCCTCTACTTCTAGTGCAAAATTCTCAGATTGAACAGATTGTAAAACATTATACAGGTCATCGGTTAAAACGATTCCTTTAGTTTTTCCGTGTTTTTGTACCTCGAAAAAGGAAACAGGGAGTGTTCCATTGCTAACATTATGAAATGCGTCCAATACATTTACGAATCCTAGTTTTTTAGTGGCATCAATTAATTGTTCATGGGATACACTTCCGGCGTTATACCCTCGACAAATGTCTAAAAATTTACTTGAAGAAGAGGTAGCTTGTTTATCACTTATTTTTAAGTGTTCACACACATGATGAGCGAATGGAATAGATACATCTTCAAGAGAAATAAACGTATTCGTTTGATGTTGATTTAATTCCAATAAAGACTTTGCCATGGCAAATTTATATGAAGCCACGTTACGACCGAATAAAATGATTGATCTAAAGTAGGATTCTAGAGATGGGTTAAATTCAGTGAAAATATTTATACAAAACCACTCCTAAAGTTTAATTTTCTTCATTATAGTTCATCTGGCATATGCATCCAGATAAATTATTGTGATTGGTAGAGCGATTATGCCCTAAAAGAATGTGTTGAACGTTGAAATTAGAGTATACAAAAGCTCATGATATCTCATTGAGAAATGATAACTTTTATAGAATTAAGAAGCGAGTGTGTAAAATAATCGGCAGGGTGTTACTTTCGGATATCTATCAAAAACGCTATAATTCTTAGTGTGGAATAATTTTTTAAACACTAAACTTCGAATATTAGATAGGAGACAGAAATATGTCAGCATTGAATCAAAAATTGTTCAGCACAGCGGACAACCTTCGCAGCAAAATGGACGCCTCAGAATATAAGAACTACCTGCTAGGCCTTATCTTCTATAAATATCTCTCAGACAAGCTCTTGGAGAAGGTGGTTGTGAGCGCCGACGCCTCGCTAGAGGACTACGATACGCAAAAGAAACAAACGGAACTTTACATAGAGCTCATGTCAGATGATGAGATCAAGGATGATTTGATCGAGACATTGGTCGACACACTCGGTTACGACATCGCGCCAGAATATCTTTTCAATGTTTTGGCCGACCATGCACAGCAAAATATCTTCCAGTTGAACGACCTCAACAAGGCGTTCGTCGAGTTGGCCTCAAAATATGAGCAATTTAACGGCCTGTTCGATGATGTGGATTTGAAGTCGAAGAAGCTTGGATCAGATGACCAACAACGCAACATCACAATCACAGAGGTATTGAAGAAATTGGCTCATGTCGACCTCGTAGGTCATGGTGGGGATGTCATCGGGGACGCATATGAGTTCCTGATCAGCCAATTCGCATCAGAGGCAGGGAAAAAAGCCGGAGAATTCTATACCCCACATGAAGTTTCGGATATGATGGCACGCATCGTCACCATCGGCCAAGAAGACAAAAAACTCTTCAGTGTCTTCGACCCGACGATGGGTTCTGGCTCGCTCATGTTGAACGTCCGTAACTATCTCGACTATCCGGACAGCGTGAAGTATCATGGTCAAGAGTTGAACACGACGACGTTCAACTTGGCGAAGATGAACTTGATCCTTCATGGGGTCGACAGTGAGGACATGCGTCTACGTAACGGGGACACCTTGAACAAGGACTGGCCAACAGATGAGCCGTACACGTTCGACTCGGTTCTCATGAATCCACCATATTCAGCAAAATGGTCAGCGGACGACACATTCCTCGATGATTCACGTTTCAACCGATACGGGAAGTTGGCACCGAAGACGAAAGCAGACTTCGCTTTCCTCCTTCATGGTTTCTATCACCTGAAAGATTCGGGGACGATGGCGATTGTCTTGCCTCACGGGATTCTTTTCCGTGGAGCGGCAGAAGGTGTCATTCGTAAGAAGCTGTTGGAAGATGGAAGTATCGATGCGGTCATCGGGTTACCAGGAAACATGTTCTTTGGTACCTCGATTCCGACAACGGTCGTCATCTTGAAGAAGAATCGTGAGACGCGTGATGTACTCTTCATCGATGCGAGTAAGGACTTTACTAAAGAGAAAAATCAGAACAAACTCTCGACTGAGCATATAAACCGAATCGTTGAAACGTATAAAATGCGAGAAACAGGTGAGAAATATGCTTATGTCGCTAGTTTCGATGAGATTAAAGAAAATGATTTCAACCTCAATATCCCAAGATATGTCGATACGTTTGAAGAAGAAGAACTTATTGATTTGGCAACGATCGGGAGTGAGTTAAAAGCAGTTCGTGAAAAGAAAGCAGAGCTGGAAGCGAGTCTTTTTGAAATGATTTCATCTCTTCAATATGACCAAAAAGAAGACGAATGGATTCAAGGGGCGTTAGAGGTGTTTAAACGTGAAAAATAATATGCAACCTGAAATTAGATTCCCATCGTTTTCAGAGAGATGGGAACAGAAGAAAATCGGAGATTTTTATACATTTAAAAACGGATTAAACAAAGAAAAAGAATTTTTCGGATCCGGTACACCAATTGTAAACTTTACCGATGTATTTCATAACAGAAGAATCTTCTTTGAACAATTAAAAGGTAAAGTTCAATTATCAACAAAAGAAATTCAAAATTACAATGTGAAGCAGGGCGATATTTTTTTCACAAGAACATCTGAGACAATTAATGAAATAGGACTTCCCTCCGTAATGATTAATGATGCAATTGACACGGTGTTTAGTGGTTTTGTATTGAGAGGACGGGCAATAGGGGAAGATCCTCTTACTTTAGATTTTAAAAGTTACGTCTTTTTTACTGCTTCCTTTAGGGAAGAAATGAAGAAAAAAAGTTCTATGACAACTAGAGCTTTGACATCAGGAACTGCTATAAAAGAAATGTTTTTCAATTTTCCCGAAAATAAAGAAGAGCAAATGAAAATCGGCAAATTTTTTAAAAACTTAGACGATACGATTTCTCTTCATCAGCAAGAACTTGAAGCCCTCAAACAAACCAAACAAGGTTTCTTGCAAAAGATGTTTCCTAAAAAAGGTGAATCACTCCCGCAACTGAGATTTAAAGAATTTGACAGACCATGGTCTGATTGTAAACTCAAAAATCTTGGAGAGATAAAGACGGGTGCGACTCCTTCAACAGGTGACATTGATAATTATTCCGAAGAAGGTATGTTGTGGATTACTCCTACTGATATAAAAGGCATGGTCACTAAAAATAGTGCTAAAAAACTATCTCTGAAGGGACAAGAAAAAGCCCGTATCGTAGAACCCTATTCTATTCTAGTAACTTCAATTGCTAGTATCGGAAAAAATACCATGGTAGAGGGTTATGCGAGTTTCAATCAACAAATTAATTCTCTGACACCGTTCAAAAGTAATGATTCTTACTTTTTATTGACTCAATCCTATTTTTGGTCAAAAGAGATGAAGAATAAAGCAGCATCAGGAACGATGCAAATTGTGAATAAAAGTGAATTCTCAGAAATGAGTTTCTTAGTTCCAGAGAAAAAGGAACAAGTCAAAATCGGTGAGTTCTTCCGACAACTGGATGAGGTCATCGAATTAAAGGAGAAAGAACTTGAAGTCTTAATGGAAACGAAGAAGGGCTTCCTTCAAAAGATGTTCGTATAATCTAATGAGATGAAAAGGGGAATCGTGGTGAAGACGACACATAGTGATGAGCTCGCGGTCGAACATCGACTGATTGAGGTGCTCGGGGAAGGGCACAACCAGTGGAACTATCGACCGGATTTGAAATCGGAGGCGGACCTCTGGGACAACCTTCGTCATAAAATCACACGCAACAACCTATCGGAGATTGGAGAACATCCCATCACGGACAAGGAGTTCGACACCATCAAGACGGAGCTCCTCTCGAAGACGCAGACACCGTTCGACGCGGCACGTTGGCTGAAAGGGGAGAACGGCATCGCCCGCATCACTATCGAGCGGGAGGATGCCTCGCTCGGCTCGATGTCGCTCATTCTCTACTCGAACCGTGACATCGGGGGCGGCATCTCGACGTATGAGGTCGTTCATCAGATTGCCAAGCAGAAGGTGGACGAGGACGGGCGTGACCGTCGTTTCGATGTGACCCTCCTCATCAACGGCCTCCCGATCGTCCAGATCGAGTTGAAGAAGGTGACGGCGAAGGACGGGGTATACCAGGCGCACAATCAGATCAAGAAGTACGCGGAAGAGGGACTGTTCCGCAACAACATCTTCTCGACGCTCCAATTGTTCGTCATCTCGAACGAACAGACGACGCGCTATTTCGCGAACGCGCTCCCGAAGGACATGCATCGGAAGTTCGTCTTCAGCTGGCGCACGACCGAGAACCGGAAAGTCGACAACCTGTACGAGTTCGTGAAACAGATGTTGAACATCCCGGACGCACATCGCTTAATTGCGAACTACACGATTGTCAGTGAGGACCAGGACAACAAGGCGCTTATGGTCCTACATCCTTATCAGATTCATGCTATCGAGGCACTTTTTGCGTCGGCGGCGCGACATGAGTCAGGATTCGTCTGGCACGCGACCGGTTCCGGAAAGACGTTGACGAGCTTCGTCTCGACGAAACTCTTCGCCCGAAAGCCCGGGGTCGACCGGACCATCATGTTGATTGACCGGAAGGACCTCGACAGCCAGACGACGAGCGAGTTCACGAAGTTCGCCTCGGAGTTCAACACCGGCATCTCGTCAGGGAACGCCGCGGCCAACAGCCTGATTGTCGGGACGTCGAGCTCGAAGAAGCTGAGCGAGACGCTCCTGTCCGACACGAACTCGAACACGGTCATTATCACGACGCGTCAGAAGCTCGAGGCGGCGCTCCGCATCGCACAGAAGCAGGAAGAGGAAAAAGGCACACATCGCTTCCAAAAACTCATCGGGCAACATATCGTC
Organism: Exiguobacterium sp. s57; assembly: GCF_018617685.1. Classification (NCBI taxonomy): domain Bacteria; kingdom Bacillati; phylum Bacillota; class Bacilli; order Caryophanales; genus Exiguobacterium; species Exiguobacterium sp. s57. The sequence continues at coordinate 58,206 of NZ_JACSKR010000007.1, read as the reverse complement.
TTCGTCGTCGATGAGTGTCACCGTGCGCTTAGTGCCGAAGGGATGGAGGCCATCAAAGGCTTCTTCCCGAACTCGACCTGGTTCGGGTTCACCGGCACACCGATCTTCAATGAGAACAAGAAGCAGGCGCAAGGACAGCTCGCCCGTACGACGCGTGACCAATATGGGGATCTGCTCCATTCGTATACGATCAAGAACGCGCTCGAGGACGGGGCCGTGCTCGGCTTCCAGGTCGAGCATGAGGACACGATCGAACCGACCTCGCTAAACAACCGCATCTTCAGCATTCTACGTCAGGACGAGAGGCATGCTGACCTTTCCGACAATGAGTTGAACGAGCTCATTGACCAGATGGACGCGATGGAGAAGGAGAAGCATATCCCGAATGACCTGTACGAGCGGGACGAGCATATCCAGAAGGTCATCCATAAGATGTTCCGCCCGGACAACGCCTACACGAAGTTCGACTTCAAGAACGGTCGCCCACAGAAGTCGGCGATTCTGACGACGAGCTCGATCGCGATGGCGAAACGGTATTATCAGGCTATCCAGGCGATGAAGCAAGACCCGGACTGGATGATGAACGAGTTTGCCGGACAACCAATCCGAAAAGGACGTACAATCGAAGACCCGGACTTCCCACGTATCGCCATCACGTACTCGATGCAGGAGAACGAGGACAACTCGAAACAGGTCGAGGACGAGATGCGACAGGTCATCGGTGACTATAACGCGTATTTTGGGACGGCATGGTCGATCGAGGACATCGAGCGCTACAACGGGGACATCAACAACCGTCTCGCGCGTAAGAAGGCGGAGTTCAAGGAGTTTGGGAATCAGATTGACCTTGTCATTGTCGTCGACCGACTGCTCACCGGCTTCGATGCGCCGACCATCCAGACGCTCTTCGTCGACCGGAACCTGAGTTATGCCAACCTGATCCAGGCGTTCTCCCGAACGAACCGAACCTTCCCGGGAAAGACGAAAGGATTGATTGTCACGTTTCGGAAGCCCGCCCTCATGGAGAAGAACGTCCAGGATGCGACCCGGCTCTATTCGAACGAGAACGACGATTCGAGCCTCGTCTATCCGACGTACGAAGAATCGAAGAAACGATTCAAGAAAGCACATAAAGCACTAATTGAATTAGCTGCAGATCCTGGTGAAATTGATGAACATTCGACTTTAGAAGAACGAATTGAATACGTGAAGGCATTCCAGGAACTAAGTAATGCTTTTGAGGCGCTTGTGACCTATGACGAGTATAACGATGATATGGAAAAATCGAAGACACTTCAGGACCAAGTGAAAACAATCGAGGATTTCGTCGGTAGTTATAATACGGTCAAAGGCTCTTTATTAGAAGAGCCTGACCCTGACGATATTGACCCGGACAACACGCCTGATTTCTCGGATATCGAGTTCTATGGGGACAATGCTGCGAGGCTCTATGATGTCGACTCGAGCTATATCGACAAGCTACTCGGTACTTATTCGGCCAATAATGCCGACGTTCGTTCTGAGATTGAAAAGGCGCTTCAGAAGTTGAACAAGTCTGAGGTTGTTAAAGAAGTATACCGATCGATATTAAATGCGATTGATAGTGGTGAAGTTGAAGCAGATGACATCTTCACACTGAAACGAAGCTATTTCACAGCTGCTTACGAACAAGCTGTCCGTGATTTTGCTAAGACGTGGTTTGTGGAGGAGAGAGAACTATACGCCTCGGCTGTTCAATACAACATTGGCGCTGACCCGATTCCAAACATCGGTGGCATCATCAATAGTAAAGACTTCGCAGGTTATAAAGAAGAAAATCCTGACGCTTTACCATTAAAGTACGGTCCGGCGATGAAACGAGAATGGCGAATCACGTTAGACGAGACCGTCATCCCACTTAGTCAAGAGCTTCGCTAAAAAATCAAAGTCACAAGACCGTGTCTAGGTCTTGTGATTTTTTGTGTTTTGAAACAATAAAGTTTTGAATTCCTATGCTTTGGCAAGCCATTCAACAACCCGATTTTAAAAAATATGAAATGTGAACGATGGATTGTTAGTGTTTTTCCGCTGATTTAGAAGGTACCTGATAAAGGTTATAAATTAAAATCAGATCAATAAATAGTTTTGTTTTTAAAATAAGGAAATATTCCCGTTAATTTTTAATGAATATGTGCTATCGGTTCCGAGGTCTTTTAATATCAATGTATTTTCAATACATTGATTAAGCAGAATTAAATCTGCTAAATTACTAAAAAAATCAATCCCGATATTAATTTCATAATTTTCATAAGCTTCTTCAAGAAAGTTTTCAAAATCGTTCGAAGTGAATGTTATATTATAGTCACTTTTTTTATCGATAATTTCTAAAAGGTCATTATTTGTTTTAACCGCTACATTTTCTTTTTCTTGTATTTTTTGTTTTATAAATTGATTGAATAAACGTTTTTGAGTTTGATAACGGAGTAAGGATTGAAAATTAATTTTGACTTTTATTTTCTTTGTGTCATTCACTAGTGCGATTGGAACAATTGTTAATAGTGAAATTACTATAAGGGATACAAAGATTGTACTATTAAAAGTCGGAATGTAAGTTCGAATATAATCTACAATTCCATTGACTAAAGAATAGATATTGCTTCCTGGTCCAGAACTAGACCATGTAAAGAATCCGCCTAAAAATAAAGTTACATAAACAAATGAAGCTATTTTTTTGTAGCGGTTTTCATGAAAATTTTGTTTTAGCATTTGATTTTGAACCAACACATGGTACCTACTTCTTTCAGTCCTCAAAGTTTCATCAGATATATGATTTTGTACTCGATTTTTCATAATATTTCTCCTTTTCTATTAAAATCCTAAAACCATATATTACTTATCGGCTATTTTTTTAATATTTTCAGAAAATAAAATTTAACATATAAAAAAATATTTGGACGGCTTTGTCATAGCGACAGAGATTCATTTTAATTTAGACCAATGTAAGAAGATCAATAACTCAATCACATCAAAAAAGTGTAGAAGAGTTGAGGGCAACGCCGGCCTTTGATTTGTTTAAGGCACAAGGTGTTTCGGTCTAATTTATTGTTGTACTTGGTTCATCATTAACGATTCGGACAGACACCACAAAACTTTTAGGACAAGTAAAAACTTGAGCCCAGTTTTCTTTCGAACTTTTTTAAGTACTCAAAATAATAAAACCGTTCATTCCCCTTGTTCTCATAATAAGAGACGGGATGGAGTAAAAGTGAAAATATTCTTTCTTTTTTAAATTGAGGAGCGATACTTTGTTTCGCGAATCAGACTTCGAACAACCGTTAGGGCGTTAGTCAATCGACCGCTCTACATAAACAATCGCCTCGAATGGAACATGGATAATCCCGTCTCGCTCGTTGGCTAGCTCGACGGTCCGTTCCATATAGTTCGTCCGGTGTACAAATCCCTTAAACCGCTTCATCTCCTGTTTCTCCACATACTTCACCTCAACCATATCCCCACTAAAGATTGCATCGTTCAACACGTTTTCATAGATGGACAGCACTTGTTCATCGATATCCGGCATCTCAATCTTTTGAATTTCTTTATAGTATTTCGTGAGCAGCGCACGATGCTCCGGCATTAAAAATGGGATCCATTTCAGTTCACCTCGATCGCGATACATCGTCATCACAGTTCTCCTTTCATGAAAACGAACATTTGTTCTCATTTTATACCCGATCTATCAAGTTTGAACAGTCTTTTTTCGTAAACCGTCATCCGTGCGTCCTGTTTCCGTACTCTAGCTCGCTGGTCGTCGGTGCAAGGGACGTCAAAAAATGACGCGCCCTCCGGCCCGTCTTCCTTCGCTTTAGGCTCAAAGCAAGGCTTTTCGCTCGTTGGCTACGGAAGCCTGGTCCTCCGTTTGCTCTACGCATTTTTTTGAGGCTCTCCCTGCGGTCGCCCTTGCACCGTCTCCCGACGCTCGCTGCGTTCCCGTCAACAGGACGCACAACGGTGTTCGTTCTGAGGACAGCTTATCCGAAAGGGGACAAATCATCATGGAACTATCGTCAATCATCGAGGTCATCCGTATCAAACAAGAGGTTCGCAAGGAAATGGTCGCCCTCGAGCACGCAGTCATCCAATCACCCAACAATGCCCGACAAATCGGGGCATCCTTTATCGGGGATGATGACCGGGAGGTGTTCCTCGTCATCATGCTCAACACGAAGAATCGGGTCATCGGCGTCCATCGGGCGCACGTTGGGAGCGTCAATTCGAGTGTCGTCCACCCGCGGGAAATCTTCAAATGCGCCATCTTGAACAATGCCTCGTGCATCATCGCCTGTCACCAACATCCGAGCGGGGACCCGACCCCGAGCCGGGAGGACATCCTCGTCTCCGAACGCTTACATGAGGCGGGCGACCTCATCGGCATCCCGGTGCTCGACCATCTCATCCTCGGTGCGGACGAGTCGTACGTCAGTATGAAACAGCGGGGCTACATGGGTTGAACCAAATGGGGCCGGGCCGGTGGACCGGTCCTGGTCCGTCCGGTAAGGGCAAGGAGGAAAAACATACGTTTTTCTTTGACGGTTTCGGCGACTCGCGTTGCTCTCGCCTGGATCCAGAATTCGTATCCGGGAGAAGGAATGTTTTCGCGTGGCGAAAACAAATGGTTTGGTGAGAAGTCAAAGGCATAAAGAAATCGCGTTGCTCTGTTTTTTCATGAATGTGTATTTGCGATGTTTGGATTAATGAAAAATGAGTGCTTGTTCGGTGAAAATGGCCGTTTTTCCTACGTAAGCCCTGGGCTTGTTTCAAACAAGCCCAGGGCTTACATGAAACAAGGCGAGATGTCGAGTGGTCATATTCAAGGTATCGTTGAGCTATCAACAGGAGAGGATGATTCAAATGAGTCACACATTGGACCAGCAAACGATCAAAGAAATGAAAGAGGTATTGATTAGAAGACTTCCTGAACGGATGGACATCGACCCTGAGGCCTTCGAGTTAGTAAGCATGGATATCCTTTGTGAAGTGAGAGAAGGGGAACGATTGAAACAGATGACGGTCTTCCTCAATACGAACATGCTTCAAGTACATAACTGATTATTTCAAAATGTATACAATTATACTTGTCGATGGGTATACATGTATACATTTTTTTCTCTTATGAATGGTTGAGGAGTTGTTGAGGAAGATGTAAATCACATAAATATGGATATTTGGAAACGGTAGATAAAAATTGAAAAGGATCAGACATGATAGAGGAGTAGCTGCTCAATAATTAAGTGTGTGTGGATGACTTTTTATTAGGCAGTAGAGGCATGGTCTTTTCATTCGGAAAGTATTTTATTCCTCTATATCGATACTATCGCATCGACTATAATGGACCTATCGAGAAGGTCTAACCCTCAACATATGGGTACTTATTGTTTTTGTTGAGATACCGTGACGAAAAACAATTCTTTCGATGTGATCAGTGTGTAACACGATAAAATTACAGGAGTAACCACTAATGAAGCAATTGACCCCTTCGCAACTCAGTGACATCCTAACCAAGCATAGAAAATGGCTCATCAAAGAAGTAGGTGGCGAGCGCGCTGACTTAAGCGGTGCTAATCTAAGTGACGCTAACTTAAGGTACGCGAATTTGAGGAAGGCAGACCTTAGTTTTGCTAACATCAATCATGCAGATCTGAGTTTTGCTGATCTAACCAAAGCGAATCTAAAAGGAGCAAATCTAACCAAAGCGAATCTACTTGCTACATCGTTAAATGGTGTAGACCTAAGGGATGCATACATAGATAGTGCCGAACTAATTGGTGCATCTTTAATCAAGGCAGATCTAACTGGAGCACGATTCCATTCCGCTAACTTAGTTGACACTGACCTACACCATTCGAACCTAACAAAAGCTGACTTACGCGGCACAAAACTAAATGGCGCAGACTTACATCACGCCAATCTTGTTGAAGCCATGTTAAACAATGCCAATCTCGTTGAAGCCAACCTAAGTTATGCGAATCTAAGTTGCGCAAACCTAAGTGACGCGGACCTAAGGCACGTGAATTTAGTTGATGCAGACCTTAGTTTTGCTAACATCCATCACGCTGATCTGAGCTTCTCGAATTTAGACCATGCGAATCTAAAAGGAGCAAACCTAACTAGCGCGAACCTATTTGCTACATCGTTAAATGGTGCAGACCTAAGGGATGCACAATTAGATCATGCAGAATTAACTGGCGCGTCTTTCATTGAAGCAGATTTACATGGTACACGATTCCATTCTGCTAACCTCGTTGCCGTTGACCTAAGCCATGCAAATCTAACGAAAGCCGACCTAACGGGCGCAAGACTGGTTGAAGCCGATTTAGTTGAAGCCAACCTAAATTACACACGTTTAATTGAAGCAGACCTCAGTTTCGCTAACATCCATCAAACAGACATGAGTCACGCTAATTTAAGAGATGCAACCTTAAGAGAAACCAATTTAATTAAAACGAACCTCTTTGCTGCCTCACTGAATGGTGGAGATCTAAGAGGTGCACATGCATATCGTTCTGAACTAATTGGCGCATCTTTAATCGAAGCCAATCTAAGCGGCATACGACTACACTATGCTGACCTAGGTATAGCTAACTTCAGCTATGCTAATTTGACAAATGCTGACCTAAGTTCCACGAAACTACTTGGCTCATACTTAAAAGAAGCCAATCTAACAAATGCTGATCTAAGGTGGGCAAGACTATATAACGCAGACTTAAGCGGCGCAAGTTTATATGCAGCAGACTTAAGTGACGCTAATCTAGTTGAAGCGAATCTAGCGAATGCTGATCTACGGGGCACAATACTAAATGGTGCAGACTTAAGTGACGCTAATTTAGTTGAAGCCAATCTAAGCTATGTCGACCTAGTTGATGCTAATCTACGCTTCGCTGATTTAACCAAGGCTGACCTACGCGGGGCAATACTCATTAAGGCAGATCTCTATGAAGCTAACCTAAATGACATATTGCGACTGTAAGCATCTAAGTTGCCTATACAATATAGTGTTATTTAAATTGTCTAGCACAATGCGCGTGTCTCGATTAAATAGGCGAAGTATGTTGGGTGAAAAATGGCCGAAATTCGTCTTATGATGGAGAAAAAATAATAATCGCTTCATGTCAAAACTTCTCAAAAAATCTGTCAAAGTATCAATAATATGTATTAAACGGGAGAAGGAATATTAATTCGGGCTCATGCGTGAGCGTCTAGCGCCTTGTGGCGAAGTCGCTCATCGCACCGCTGCCTCCCTGACGGCCCGATAACAAGAGCTGCTTTAACATGCATCTCTATGTTCCTGGACCTTTCTTACGGGAGGCACGGAGCGTAAGGACAACGTCAAAAGCAAGAGCGTGGGCGTGTCTAGCGCCACGCGAGGAACACCATTCGGCTGAATGGTGTTTTTGTTTAATATCCATCTAGTGATTTCAAATCAATTCGAAATCGATTAACGTAACAGCTTACTTTAATACAATACTCATGGTATTATTTAATAAAATCATCATTGTGTTAAAAGGAGGCTTGGCATGTATACGATTGACGAAGCATTTCAAATCTTATCGAAGAACAAGCTCACGACTCACAAGGAGACGGTCCGCAACTGGGTACGAAAAGGCGTGATCCAGGCAGAACCGCTCGAGTCGCGAAAAAAAGGTTATCGGATCAGTGAAGAGGCGCTCGAACAGTTCATCAAAGAACGGATGCCGGAAGGATGGGAGCTGTATCCAGAGTCGGTAACAGGAGATGCTCGGGATGTCGTCAAGAATGAAGAAGAGGCCCCGTATCACGTTGAAGTCGATGTAGAAACGATTAGAGAGCAAGTCCGCGAGGAGATGTGGTACGAGCTTCTCGGTAAATTCGTCTTCGAGGACTACTTCGTCCTAAAGAAATCAGAGGTCAAGGCTGCCGTCGAGCATATGCGCTATTCAAAAGAGTTCGGAGCCGAGGTGTGGGAACGTTGCTCGAAGTATACGTGGGGTTATGCGACACCGCGAGTTCCATACCTGCTCGGATATTTCATGTTCGAAGGGGAGCGGATTCCCTTCGACAAAGATTTCGTGGGGAGAAATGAACAGATCATCCACGCATTGATTGAGAAAATTCGGCTCGATAAAGTGAATCGAAAGCGTAAATGAACATAAAAAGACATCTTCTTTATAAATGGAGGATGTCTTTTTATACAATCATCATTGTTTTAATTTTTGGTTGAAATCATTCCCCGGCCATCCCGTCGTTGTGGTTATCACGCATATTACAAAGTGATGCATGTCCATTGGCTCATCAAGTATCGCTTTGAGGATTGGGGCGGGGCATGGGAGAAGGAATGGTGATTCGGGCTCATGCGTGAGCGTCTAACGCCTCGTGGCGAAGTCGCTCATCGCACCGCTGCCTCCCTGACGGCCCGATAACAAGAGCTGCTGGCTCATCGCCGCATCTCGATGTTCCTGGACCTTTCTAACGGGAGGCACGGAGCGTAAGAGCACACCAAAAGCAGGAGTGTGGGCGTGTCTAACGCCACACGAGGAGCATCACTATCAAGAAGTGATGCTTTTTTTGTATATATAGAGTGTTTAGTAGAGATACTTTTAAATCCCGGTCAATTATTTTTATGGGTAATAAAAAGAAATAGATTAAGTAAAATATTTCAACTAAACTAAATTTATAACCTTTAATTAGGAAAGAATGGTGTATTGATGAATATTGAGGAAATGAGACAAAGAAGATTACAAATCATGCAGTCAGCTGAACAAAATATTCAGGAAATGGCTTCAATCAGACAAGAGACAGAGCGCGTAGCTGAAATTGCTGCTAATCCTCAGCAAGTGTTTGACGATTTAGAAACTATGTTTGAAAAGCAGACGGGCTTAGATAAAGTTGATATGACTTTCTTATTCTTTGCAACCGCTCTTCAATGTGTTCGACAGTACTGGTTAAGTAATGAAAAATTACGATTTAAAAATGATCAGGCAGCCAGCAAAGCGATGAAACGTTTCACCCCTCTCACTCTGACAGGTCCAGTTCCTTATGACGCATTTAAAAAGGATATGTTTTTTGAGAACACAGGAATTAGTGGTGCTAATCACCGATATACGACATTAGGGCACGATCCGTTGCTTGGATGGATTTTTGGAACAGCCAATATTTTGTCTGACACTGTTACAAAGAATAACTGGATGTTGGAATCGTATAATACGAATCTGATCGGAAATGAATATAAAATCTCTGGACCGACTCATGTTTTCACTATACTTGAACAGTCTTTCATGCGAGTTCAAGAAGATACAATGGATCTTGTAACGGCTGTATCGAAGCATGCAATTCATCTTGGTTCTGATGCATTCACAAAAATGGGACTGCCAATTCCAATCCTCAACTCAATCAATCCTGATATATCAGCGACACTACTCAAGAATTCGATTGATGTTTATAGCGTTGGTCGTAGTATGGCTGTGTCATCATTTATTAACTCGTTGATAGCCGTGATCCACTCACTTTTTTATGATGAAGCGAAACATCAAAATCTAAAGCTCTATGAAGTGAAAACAAGAAAGATTCTAATGTATTCAAACGTGATTGCAACTTCAAGTAACCTCATTTATGTAGGGTTACAAACATATTTTGGAGATAAGTCTTCACTGAAAAAATTAGATGTCGGCGGTTTAATTGTAACAATTCACAGAATAATTTCAGACGAAGCATTTATTCGTCAAATCAAAGAAGAATTCGTGTTAAACGGATTCCAGAAGAAAATACTTGGGGACTTAGATTCATAATACGAAATAGACAGGAGGAATACCTATTGTCCAAGATAAAAAAGTTTCAACTAAAGCATTTATTTGGTCCTATGATTCCACGCTACTTGTTAGGTTTAAAAAACAGCAGTGAATTAATAAAAAAGTCCCCTTTTTTGAGAAAAGCTTATGATATTGGAAAATCTGAAGGTAAACAAGAAGGATATTGTGACGCTTCAGTAGTCTTTGAAAAGAAATTAAGATCTCAAATTCTAGACTTTTTGGAAAAAGAAAAGAATCATGCATCGGACACTTTAGAACTAGAAAAGCTGCTCATAGAGATGGAGAACTTTATTGAATATTTAACGAGCCAAACAGCAGAATCAAAGGTTGATCAATCTAAATTAGAGGAAGCATTTCTTTTAGATTTAAAATCAATAAAATAGGAGTTGTATCTCATGGGATTTAAAAAAAGATTACTGAATTTGGTGGTGCCTGTCGGACCTGTGCTTATACCGGTTGTCAAAAATGTTACTAAACATGGTGTTAAAGATGGTTTAAGTGAAGCCCAAAAAGAAATTGAGCGAGATCACAATGAAATGTTAAAGAAATCAGTATTTTTCAGGCAAGCTTATGATTTAGGTCAACATGAGGGGCAAAAACAAGGTTATATTGACGCTTCTGTAATTTTCGAACAAAAATTAAAAAATCAGGCACTAGAGTTTTTATCAAAAGAACAAAGCGTTCTAACCAATTTGAATGAACTCGAGACTCTTTTAGAAGGAATGGAAACTTATATAGAGTACTTGACTCAAAAAAAGAAACTAACAGATCAAGAAAATCAAAATTTAAAAGAAGCGCTTGTTTTGGAGAGACGATTGAAGCAAATATAACAATATATAAAAAAGACATTGAGAGGATGTCTTTTTTATATACATCCTTACATTTTTAATTTATATTACATAAGAATTAACTATTTGAAAATAATAAACAAAATGGCCATTATAATATAATGATGATTATTTTATATAGTTAATAAAATAATCGAATAAAACGTACATGTTAGTGTTAGATGCAAAATCTAATTCGAGAGAGGTAGAAGAAGCTCTTAAGAAAATGTGGAGAACTGAACAACCTTTTGCGATTGAAAATAGTGCTGCATATGTACGTGTCGAGGAAGTAGATGTAGCGGTCAAAGACGGGGACAAAACAATTAATCTCACCTTGTCTATAAGTGCAAATAAGCTTGGGAATCCCTTATTCGATCAGATGTCCGTCAACGGGTTCACGCCAGACGAATTAGCCTATATGCGAATTAATTACTATTTGTTTAATAAAAAGTATGCCGTTAACGGAAAGATGAATCATTCAAATGGACTTATATACGGGTTGCATTCTGACTACAAAGTCTCTGAAAGATTGATTCCCGATTTACTAGTTCAAGGTATGGAGTTGGAATGCCTTCGCCTTCATCTTGTTGCGGCTCTTATCTTGAAATCCATTGTGGCTGAGGTAAACACCTTAAATCTATACGTTGAAAATCATATGATCACTCGTATTACAATTGAAGGTATTCGCCCACGTGTTTACGATAATGTCACTCCATCAAAAATAACAGTAGATCAACAGGTTCAATATTGAGTGAACTGAACAAGTGAAGCATGTAGATCTATTTACATTAACAGTTGTATCAAAAATGTCTGACACGCGACAGAAAAAGAAGTAGGGGAAAATATGGATCAACTCTTAAAAGAGACGCGCTGGTTATATGAGCACCTATTAGATAGCGAACAACAACACGCTATTCATTCGTTCATGGAAAACAAGGAAACTGGTCATGACACGAAGGCGTTATCGATCTTTTGGGGAAGTGATGCTGAGATTGGAGGGATCGGAGGCTATTCTCTACCTAAAAATCCAGTTCAAAACCCTTTTCCCGGAGGGGTAAAACGAAAAATATATAGACCGCTTCAATATGCAGCAAGTGAAATAGAACGGGATGTGGCATTTGGGAGTCGTTATATCGTTCAATATGCGGGTATGCATTTAGAAGCTGTTGCCCGTGAATATTTGGTGCAAACTCAAACACTGGGAAAACTTCGAAATTACAATTCTACGTTAGGAAAAGTCGTACACCAGATTTCTTCACTTCAGACATTAAACGAAACGAGTATTCAAAGTTTATTTCAGTTTGTAAGTTTGTACAATATGTCAAAACATGAAGTAAATCAAGATGATTCTAGGGAACGCTTGTTTACTAGTGAGGATGCGCTGATTGCCTACTTGACTGCTCGTATTTTAGGAGTCTATCTTTTGACGTACATAGACCTAAAAACCCAGTAATTCACGTATGTTTCATTTACTAGATCTAGAGAGGAGCTAAAACATGTTAGCATCTGAATTCGAAAAAGGGAAACTGTACAAGCGTTCTGAACTTCATGACCAATTTGGAGGGAATCGACAACGAGGCATTAGTCCTTCTGCAAATTTACCTGTGATTTTTATTTTCTCTGGAGATAGTGGAAGTCAATACGGGTATACGGACGGATGGAATGAAGACTACACAATCTTTACCTATACTGGTGAAGGTCAAGTGGGTGATCAAGAGTTTACAATGGGGAATAAAGCACTGCGAGATCATATTGAATTATCAAAGGATGTATTTTTATTTACTGCTGCGTCCGGTGGTCAGTATAAGTTTAATGATCAATTAACTTTAATCAATTATGAAAAGAAACCCGCTCTTGATCGTAATGGCGATTCACGTATGGTAATCTCATTTACGTTTGAATCATTTACCGAGATAATTGAATCTTCAAATGTAAACAATCTACATGATGGCAATCAGTCATTAGAAGAATTAAAACAAATAGCATTAGACGATGCTTCCTCAGAACAGGCATCGATTCAAGAGAAGAGAGTAGTGATCAGAAAGCGCTCTGAAGCAATTAAAACGTATGCAAGAAGGCGAGCGGAGGGAGTATGTGAAGCATGTGAACAACCAGAACCTTTTGATGCTCGATCAGGTTCTTCTTTGGATGTTCATCATCTGTATCGTCTTTCAGACGGTGGACCAGACCACCCGGAACATGTGGCAGCAATTTGCCCAAACTGTCATGCTCGTATTCATCGAGGAAGGGACGGAGCGGAATACAATCAAGTATTGATTAAGAAAATACGTGAAAAAGAACGCTAAAATGAGGAATGCATCAATCATAATATAGAAAGACACTGGAACAAAATAAACCAATCTTAAATACTATTTAATGTAGAGAGGGGACTGGCCACCAAAAATCGGTTACCGGTTCCCTCATTATAATTTCATCGCTGTTTCCATTGATAAACTCAGTAGGTACATGCCATATGTAAAAAGTCGATATCACCTTTTACAAACTGGTTATCCGACGACATTTCTTTTTATTAATGACTTTGATCAAGGATGATTCGAATTTCCTGAATCGTATACGGTGGAGATTTACGATGGAGCATCGCATGGCAGTTAGGACAGACCGGTATCAAGTCGTGAATTGGATCGATTACGTACTCTTCTTTGATGGTATGTATTTCTTTTAGGTGATGGACATGAATAAACTTATCACCAAGCTCTCCATATACAGCGGCAAAATTAAAGCCACAAACTGAACAATCATACCCGTGTTTAGCTAGACATGCTTGTCGAGCTTTACTGTTTCGCTCATATGCATTAACGATCACTTGTTTGGCACTGCCCTCCATGTAAACTGTCTCCGAGTTTAGTTCTTCTGTGAGTTTAATGTCTGGCAACTCTAAAGAATTAAGCTCATTTCCTATATTCCAATTCTCACAAATCACTCGAAAAGTCGCAGGATTTAAGGGCATCGAAGAGGCTTGGAATCCATTCATCAAATACACATCCTCTGTGCGAGGTTCAAGCTCCCAATCATCCAACCGGATCGGATTTTCATAATTCGAGTAAACATAACGAATTGGAACATGATATCGCTTCTTATCTTCCTCTTCATAGTAATAGGGATCATGTGCGCTTCTATATTCGGGTAAGCCTGTCACTTGTACGATTGCATATATACCTCGTGACATTCGTTCAAGTCCATTCAACTGTTCTCTTGAACGTGTATCATTCCCAACACGAATGATCCCGAACTGTCCAATCTCAAACCAGTCCTTTTGCCACGCAGTGACGGAGAAGCTGTCATTAGTCTTACCTGAGAGCAAAAACTGATCCATCGCCCATTTATTCGGATTACAAAAGAACGTCCAACATCCTGTCGGTAAGACCTTCTCTTGTTTGATTCGACCTTCTTCTTTCCATACTCGTAGTTTTTCACGTCGGACCGATTCGTCGGTCGTGAAATTATAGCGATCTCCATTCCATGTCCAGGTCTCTCCGAGATACATTCCGTTCTCAATAATGGTATACGGTCTAGATTTCAATTCTGCATAGTCTTTCAACCAAAGCGCCGCTGCCTGTATATGTGGAAGTTCTTTCAATTCTTGATCGTTTTTAAAAATTACAACCGGTTTATCACGACGATTTGTTGCAATAGGACGTCTCAACATAAATGCGTTCCTCCTTAAGAAACTTTGAATAGCCTGATACAAAAAAGTGTATACCTGAAAAAAATTAAGGTTTTCTTACATTTAACGGATTATAATAAGTTATACACTGGATAATTTTACAACATAACACGACTGGAGAGATATAAGTTGATCAAAAAGAAAATGATGAAAATGGGGCTAGTAACTCTATTTAGCGGGGCATTTTTAGTGATGCCACATAGTGAAGTATCTGCAGCTTCGAGTATCAAAGTCCATTACATCGATATCGGCCAGGGTGACGCCATCTATATCAAGATGCCGAGCGGTGAGGACGTCATCATCGACGGCGGGAACAAAGGCAAGGGTGATGCCATCGTCGCCTATCTCAAGAAGCAAAAAGTGGATGATATCGAGGTGTTGATCTCGACGCATCCGGACGCGGACCATATCGGTGGATTGGACGAGATTCTAGATGCCTATCGTGTCGAGAACATTTACGCACCTAAAGTAAAACATACGACCCAGGCCTATAAAGACTTCCTGCAAGCCGTCAAACGAGAAGGTAAGACGATTAAAACCGCTCAAATGGGCGTCTCACTCCCAATCAAAGGTGTGAGTGCGAAGTTTGTCGGCCCAGTCAAATCATATTCGAACAGTGATTTGAACAACTGGAGTGCTGTGCTTCATGTCACATATAAAAAGAATACATTCCTGTTCACCGGTGACGCAGAACATGTTTCTGAGAAAGATATGATGGCGAAGAAACAGACGCTTCGAGCGGATGTCTTGAAGGTGGGGCATCACGGTGCCAAGACGTCGACGAGCAGCACGTTCCTGAACACGGTCAAACCGAAGCATGCCATTATCAGTGTTGGAAAGAACAGCTATGGGCACCCGACATCGGAAGTGGTGACGAACTTGAAACGACAAAAAGTGAATACGCTTCGTACAGATATAAACGGCACAATCATCATCACGGGGAACGGCTCGAGTTACGCCGTAAAAAAATCCAAATGAAGCGGCGCCGAGGAATCATCGACCGCTTTGAGGGAGACCTGGCTGTCGTCGAATTCGGAGAAGTGATGGAGAATATTCCAAAGTCACGACTTCCTGACAAGGTTGTAGCGGGTGACGTACTTTGGTTTTACGAAGATGGACGAGTTGAGGTAGATGTAGAGGGAAAACGACGTTTATCGAAAGAAATTGATGAGTTGATGGATGAGCTTTGGGAGGACTAATCTTTATTCTAAAATGAAATGAAAAAAGGAGATGAATTTATGTATAAAGCGTTTAATTTGTATTTAGAAGAAAACTACGAGAGATGGTATGGGGATGGAGAAACGGTTTATCGAGATAGCCAGAAGAAAATTCATTCCGATTTAGCAAATTATTTACACAACGAAACTCATATTCTTAACGGTAATACGATTGAGAGCGATTGGTTCCCATTGCTTAACAACGTTGATGTTTTTTTATCACATTCACATAAAGATGAACAACAGATAATTGGTTTCGCTGGATGGCTACATAAAACTTTCGGATTAAATGTGTTTATTGATTCTTGTTTATGGAATCATTCAGAGGATTTATTAAGATTAATTGATAATCGTTACTGTTATGACAGTGAAAAAAACACATACGATTACCACAAGAGAAATTATTCAACTAGTCATGTCCATATGATGTTGTCTATGGCACTTACGAAAATGATAGACAGATCAGAAACCGTTATTTTTGTTGAATCTAAAAATTCTATTCATGCTATTTCCGAAACGATAGATAAAACCACAAAATCTCCATGGATATACAATGAGTTAGTCATTACAAATTTAGTAAGAAAAAGAGAACCTAATCGAAAAATGGATGTGATGCTTGAGAAGCGTGCACAATTTGAAGCGAATCAATTAGATATTTCCTATGATGTCGGATTTTATTTAAATAATCTTCTTCCTCTGAAAAAAGAAAACCTAAAGTTGTGGGAAACATTTTACTCTAAAAATTTACAATCAGGAGTTCATCCTCTAGATGTTTTGTACACCCAATACGAAAAAAAGAACAGTGTACTACTAGGTTGATGAAAATTTCAAAGAGAAAAATAATATTTTGGAATTGAGGAGGGTTATAAATGCTAACAATTACAAGAGAAATAAAGACTTTTTTAAAAGACTACGTTAAGTCTATTCAAAACTCAAACGCAGCAATCTTTGCAGGGGCTGGACTATCCCGTCCTGCAGGCTATGTAGATTGGAAAGAACTTTTAAAGGACGTTGCGGAAGAGTTAGGACTAGATATTGATCAAGAAGATGACTTGATTACTTTAGCGCAATATCACGTTAATCACACAGGTGGAAGAGCAAAAATCAATCAAATTTTGATTGATGAATTCACAAAAAATACTAAACCTACAAAAAATCATTACATTTTATCTAATATACCGATTGAAACATATTGGACTACTAACTATGATCAATTGATTGAAAATTGCTTGGAAAACAAAGGTAAAAAAGTAGATAAAAAAATCACTGCAACTAACCTTAGTCATACTGTTAAAGGTAGCGATGTAACTCTATACAAAATGCATGGTGACAGTAGTTTACCTGATGAGGCCGTGTTAACTAAAGACGATTATATAAGCTACGATCAAGATCGTTTACTTTTTAAAACTGCTCTACAAGGGGATTTAGTATCGAAAACTTTTTTGTTTATCGGGTTCAGTTTTGATGATCCTAACCTGGATCAAATAATAAGTCGATTACATAGTGTTTTGAAAGAAAATCGCCGAACACACTATTGTTTAATGAAGAAAATAAATAGAACTTTCTATAAAAAAAGTGAAGACTTTCAGTATGCTCAAATAAAACAAGAGTTAAGAATACAAAATTTAAAACGATACGGTATAAACGTAATTGAACTAAATGAATATGAGGATATTACAGAACTTCTTCAAACTATTCTAGCGCTCGTTAATCGAAAAAATGTCTTTGTTTCAGGTAGTGCTAAAGAGTATGGTGACTGGAGTGAAGAAGATGCTTTTAAATTTAGTACAGAGTTAAGTAAAGCATTGATTCAAAATGGATACAGTGTTGTATCTGGATTTGGATTAGGTATTGGAAGTTGTATTATTTCCGGTGCTTTAGAAGAATTATATACTAGTCATACTGACAGAATAGAAAATAGACTCATAAGTAGACCTTTTCCTCAAACAACTACTGGGAAAATGAATATTCGAGAATTATGGACGAAATATCGCAAAGATATGCTTTCAAACGTGGGTATAGCTATTTTTATTTTTGGAAACAAAATTGAAAATGGAGAAATAATTGACGCAAGTGGAATGGTGGAAGAATTTGAGTTGTCTATAAAAAATGAAATTATCCCTATTCCTATAGGAAGTACTGGATTCACAGCGAAAAAAATATGGGATAAAGTGATGGGTGATTTCACAAAATATATTGGAGACGAAGAACTAAAACCACTATATGAAAAACTGAACGTGCATACTTCTCAAGAAGAAATGATTTTAAATATAGTTGAAATATTAAATAAGTTAACAAAAAAATAATAGTCAAAAAGAGAGGCGGAATACCTTTTGGCGAGAAAAACTTTTATATCTTATAAATATTCAGAAGCAAGATTGGTGCGAGATAAAATTGTGGAGTCTCTTGAAGATGACGTTAAATACTATCGTGGAGAAACAAGTATCTCGCCAAATTTATCTGATCAATCGACTAATTACATTAAGAATCGGTTAAAAGATATGATTTATTCTACTTCGGTGACTATTGTAATTATTTCACCAAATATGAAGCAGAGTAAATGGATTGATTGGGAAATTGAGTATTCACTTAAACAAGTTAAGCGTGGCGATCGTAGATCGGGAGTGAATGGAGTTCTCGGCGTTGTGATGAAGTACAATGGTGGATATGAATGGTTAAGACCCGAAAGCAAGAAAGCAGACGGTCATACGATTGTCCAAACTAATAATCAGTTTCTATATGAAATCATTCATAAGAATAGGTTTAATGAGATTCATCCAACTTACATTTGTCCAGACTGTAAAACAGTCGATCCGTGGAGCGGTTCCTACATTTCTTTAGTGAATGAAGAAGCGTTTTTAGCAAATCCCAATTATTTTATTGAAAATGCATATTCAAAAAGTCAAAATCTATTAAAATATTCTTTGTTCAGAAAAAAAACAATATAAAAGTTTGTAGGCTATAAAACTCTCCCTCGAATGATTTAACTTCAAAAAGAGGGAGAGTTATTGTGTGATTACATAGCACATCAAACTTTGGAAATGTCAGAATTAACTTAGTCGTTCAATATTCAACAGATTGGTTCTTGATAAAGACTTCTTTTCATTATAAAGCAACATCTTGTGCCAGCGCTCTTCAAGATTTTTTAAGAGTGGCTTTTCAACTTTATGATTCTTTTCTAAGTCATGTAGAGGATGCACGGTTCTTTCAGGATCAAAGTGCCCGCTGATCAATGATTTATCCGGTAAGGCGATTGTATAGGCAACAAGCTGATCTTCACTGAAGTCATGATTATTGGAGATGCCGAATTGTTGAAATCCGAGACCCATGCCATGAATATACATGAGCGGCTCATCGACACGATCCATCTTCAGGTTCGTCTCGAGGGTCGCTTTTGCGTTTAGATAAGATCCCACTTCTTCAGGAAACACACGCTGTACAGCATGAACCCGTTCATAAAGACTTAGGTCAGTGTCTTTCCATCCCATGCGAATGTCCAACTGCTCGAGGTATTCGAGTGGACTCTGTTCTTTCTCATGTTGCAAGGTGTGCACCTTCTCGAGATGTGATTCGATATGGTCGAGGAAGCTTGCGGACGTCTGATGGACCTCCTGCAACAATTGTTCCTTGTCTAGAAGTTCCTTGTCTTTCGTCCAGCCGGCCAAGTAAGACAGTGAGAAGTCGTCTGTCGGAAATCCGAGTTGATGTGAGACGACATAGGCGACCATCTCGGCCTGGAACTCCTTCTCGGGTGCCGTGAGCGGTTGATCGCGTTCAAAATTCCGCTCCTGGTTGTGTAGCTCTGCATGAGCGAGCTCGTGGATCAGGACGCTGATATCCTCGATCGATGTGTTCCGCGGGTTCAAGGCGATCGCATGCAACTCCGGATAGTAACAGCCTTTCGCCGTGCCGATCTCGTCGAGCGGTTCCTCCAATAGCGTCACATTCCGGGCATCCGCGAGCGTCGTCAAGGCGTCACGGATGTCTTGTTCGTTCTCCAACCCGCCGTCACGATGATACCGTTTGAAGATGACCGAGACCTCGATTCCTTTCTCGCGCGCGTCGGTTTGCGTGTACTCGAACACGTGACCGATTTTGAAGTACATCATCTTGCGTGACGGGATGTGTCCTTGTTTCACGCCGTCCTTGATTGGCTTCGGTGCTTTGCTGAGCGGCACCCATTCATCTTTGTGCAGGGCGTACGTCACCGGGCTTGGGACAAACACCTTGATGCCACGCTCACCTTTTTGTACCTGTGCGCCTTGCTTCTCCCAGAACGGATAAGAGCCGACCGCGACCGCGCCGGGGAACTGGGACTCGATCAAGACCGCGTTCCGCATCGAGTATTGATGAAACTTGCCGAGGAACTGCAGATGTTCCCGGATCTTCTCCGGACTCTCGAAGTAGCTGTCAATCTGTTTTCCCATCTGCTCGGTCAAGGCCTCGAGCTCGGCTTTCCGTTCTTCGTTCGTCTTCATCTTGGCCATCGTGTCAGACTCCTTCCTTCAACAAGTCGGTGACAGATTCATCACTATCCGCAAAATCGTTCAGTTCACGCTCGAGGTGTGGCGACGTTTCCGGGATGTCGAGTAACAGCCGTGTCCGTTCGAAATTGACGGGAAGCAAGACAATCTCGTCTTGCGCGATGTTGGTTAAAAGTTGGCGTTCGGAAGTGGACACCGGAATGTCGTACCGCTTTCCATAGATGAGGACCGTGACGGTGTCCGGTTGAAGCGTCAACAGTTGTCCCATCGTGAAGGGACGGTCAAGTGGGCGCATAAGGTTCATCCTCTCTCAAAAGTTAGTGTGTCTTTCTTCTGTTTTTGGTGTTCGATGCGTTCCTGGACGATGCGTTCCGCCGTTGCGAGAAACGTCGGCTTGAACTGGTCCGTCGTCATGATGTCCTCGATGCCCTCGGTCTGCATCAGCGCCTGCAGGAGCTCTGTCAGGATTTGCCCGTGGCGGTCGGAGCGGTTCGCGGCGAGCCGGATCCGCTCGAGTTCCGCCGATATCTGCTCGTTCATCAACGCCTCGATATGACGGGAGACCTGTGTGCTGATTGAGCGGGTGAGGAACTGCATGTCCCACTTCTCACCGGCCAGTTGTCTATGCTCGTCTGTGATATGGTCAATGACCTGACCGAGGTGGCCGAAGCGTTTGTCGTCGGCGAACTCTTCTAAATATGCGACCGTCTCCGGCTTTAATCGGAGACGGATCTGTCTCAACTCTTCCATCGTCCTCCCTCACTTTCCATATTCGATGTCCCGTTCTAGCTGTTCGAAAGCGCGTTGGTTCTTCAAGTGTTCGAATTCGTCGTTCATATGCCGCTCGATCCGGTAGAGTGATTCGTTGAATATCTTTTGTTCTTTGAACGCACGTCGGACCGGATGTTTGATAGGTTCACTCTTCTCATTTACTTGTTGCTCTTTCGCTAGCTCACGCATCTCAGTGAGGATGGCATTCCCCATCCGGGTGTAGAGGTCCTGACGCTTCGTCGTCCGGTACCGCTCGGCCTTCTCCGTGTCGCCGTAGCTACGACGATGGAATGACACTTCTTGCTCGAGCCGCTCGTTGAAGGCTTGGAACTCTGATTTGAAGTGAATGTCGATATAGCGGTCGGTCAAACGATCGAGCGACTCACGGAGAGGCTGCATCCCGTTCATGTTGTAGCTCCACTGTCGTTTGTCTTCTGGCAAACGTTCATAGATGTCTTTGAACTGACGGACGAGCTCGGGATGCAGGACACGGTTCGGGAGCGTTTGAATCTTCCGGTTCCGCTTATAGGCGACCAACTCATCTCGGATGAAGGCGTTCAGTTTATCCTGTTCTTTCGTCCGGTCGGCGAGGGAATGGATGACTTTCGACTTCATCAGCTCGATTGATTTCGGTTTTCGCTTACCGCGCTCGCGCATGTGGCTCGTCTCGACGATGGCGACATGCACGTGGATGTTGTCGGTGTTGTAATGCACGGCACCGGTCCAGTAGGCATGGACCATCTTCTCTTTTTGGAGCATCGAATCGACCGCGTTCCGTGTCGCCTGAATCAATCGTTTCTCGTCGATGAGGTCATCATGGAGCACACCGGTATCGCGTAACCAAGCGTTATCGAACGAGATGACATCTTGCCAGAGGATGCTTCCTTTCTCTTGCGCGTGCTTAAAAATGTTACGGACGACGCGCCGCTTGTCGTCGTCCAACCGGTCGTCCTCGCGTGTGAACAGACCGCTCGATTTCGTCTCGTCGTCCATGTAATCATGGTACGTCTCGAACTGTTCACGGCTATCTTTCGCGTCCGGACGATTGATGTAATCGAGGTACGTCGTATAACGACGCGACTTCTTTTTCGTACCCGGCACTTTAAATTTCGACTTGATGACGACGCCCGGCGTCTCACGCATCCTGCATCACCTCGTTCAACAATCGGGTCACTTCGGCGAGCTCGTCCGCGCTCCGCTTTAGATGGAGCGTGTTCGCCTCGAGTTGCCGTTCGAGTCGATCGACCTGCGTCGATTGGATACCGTTCGCGCACCAAGAAGCGAGAAGTTCTTTCAAATATTGTTGCCGGGAACGGTTATGTTTCTTTGCCCATTCGTCAATCTGCTTCACGATGACGGGGTCGATGTCGCGGAGTAACAGATCCATCTGCCTGACCACCTTTCTAGAGGCTATATTTTGCCGACGTCCTAAAAGTTCATTCAAAAGAGCATAAGGGGAAACTGCTATCACTTGTCGTGATAGCCCAGGCAGAGCCTGGGGTTTCCGTGATATCACCAAAAGTCCGAAAACGGCACGAAATGTGCCAGTAAAATCATCGATTTGGCACGAAATGTGCCACTTAAATTGATAGTTCCCGGAGCCGAACACGCAACTTGTCGTGCTTTTCTTCGAGCGCTACGACCGACTGTTCGAGCTTTTCAAGTTCTAGTGTGAGCTCGTCACGCTTCCGGCCAAGATCGAAAATTTCGTTCTCCTGTTCGACCTGTTCGTCGAGCGAGAGGTAGGGAAGTTCGTCTTCGAGTTCCTCTTTGTCACGGTCGAGTCGCTCGATTTGTTGCCGTTGTGCTTCGACTGACTGCTGTGCTGTTTCCAAATGCCGTTCGGTCTCCGCGAGCTCGTCCTCGACGAATAGTCTCGTGAAAGTTGTCTCGTCAGATGATGTGTGGCTCGCCTGTTGGATGGTCCGACGGTCGGCATAGAGTGACGTCAAAAGACTGTTCTCCCGTTCCTCGGATGTGAGTGTGTCGATCGATTGTGACTCATCCAATCCGTAAATCCGGACAGCGAGCTGGTCGAAGTCGCTCGGAACATCTTTCAATTCGAGCACGTATTGATCGTTCCGGTCATACAGCACCATGACTTCCTTCTCGGAATCCGGACGTGCCTTATAGACATAGCGGAAGAGATGATCGTTCGTGTTACCTGGTGCTTCATCGAGCGAGAGTCGGATGCGTATTGTCTTGGCCTCCGTATCGTAACTGGACGCGTGGAGCGTCACGGTCTCCCCGTTCGAGAGACGGATTGCCTCGTTGATCGGCGTCTCATTGACCGGTGCCTCCTCGGCGAAGAAGAACGACGAGGTACCGAAAAAGAGGAAGCCGACGACAAAGAATACGCCGAGTCCGAGGTAGAACCGGGAGACGTTCTGGGTGAGACGCCGTCGTGTTTGTCGTCGCATCTAGATTCCTCCTTCAGGTGTCAGGTCTTCCATTTCGGTGACGACCAAACGTCCTTCGATAGACTCGAACGTCAGGGCCAACAGTTCTTGCGTCGTCTCTTCATAACCCGTCTCGGTAATCAACAGGTCCTGTTCGAACCGTACGAGACAATCTTCTCCGGAGACAGAAGGAAACACCTCGATGTTGCGGACGGTCGTCTCGAACGTGCCGACATCACTGCCGTCAGAGGCGAAGAGCGTGGCCGCGAGTTCTTCCGACATGACGTCCTTCGCCTGTCGTTTCTGGGTCGTGTAACTGTCCTTCATGATGGTGAAGGCGTACTCGACGAAGCGCGTCGCGCGTGTCGTCAGCTCCTCCATTCGTTCCGTCTCCTTTGAAGCGACGACTTGTTCGGTGTCCGCTGACGTATCCTCGGAGGTTGCCGATTCAAGGGAAGTGACGCTCTCATTTTTCGTCTCACTAGGGTCTGAAGTACTCGTGACAGCCGTCACTTGTTGATAGAAAAAGATGTTCGCCGCAATCGAAATCAGGAGCAAAACCCCGAGCAGATACGCGAGGTGACGTGCGGTGAAGTTCATTCGTCTTCCTCCTTTCCATACATCCATGACTCACAATCCGAAGACCGGGGCGGGGTCGATATGACCGGACCATTCACCCGTCTTGATCTCGAAATGCAGATGGTTCCCGCTCGAGCGGCCGGTCGTGCCGCAGTACCCGAGCGCCTGTCCAGCGTCGATTTGTTGCCCCGTCTGAACGCCGAGACGACTCAGGTGCGCGTACGCCGTGATGTAATTGTCATGCCGGACCTGGACGAGATTGCCGTACGGTCCACGATTCCCGCTATGGATGACGGTGCCGCTCTTGACCGCGTGGATCGTGTCGGACGGGGTGCAACTGAAGTCGATACCGGTATGATTGTCCCGTTGCCCGAAGACGACGCGCCACCCGAAACGCGATGTCACGTTGAGCGGGATGGCGAGCGGGGAACGTAACCCTGATAACAGTTCTTTCGTGATGACCCCGTCGGCGACGGCAATCGGCGCAAGGTATTTCAATACCGCATCGACATACTCGATGTCTCCGTAACAGGCGCCGTACTGGACCGCGCTCGGACGATGACAGCGGTAGATGCCGGTGTGCTTCACGTGCTGGTACATCATCTGCGAGAACGAGATGGCGAGTTCTTTCGAGTAGCGCCCACCGTTCTCCTGGACATAGTCAATAAAGCCGCCTCCGAAGTTGTAACTCTGTAGCGTGAGCTGCACGTCACGGTTCGCCCGTTCGAAGACGGAGGTAAAATGTTCGACGCCGTAGACGATGCTCTCCTCGGGGGAGGTGATGCATCCGATGCGTCCACATTTCGATTCGCTCGCCTGCATCGGGTCGTTCCCGCGTCCGCCGCTTTCCTGCATCATGAGCGCGAGTACGAGGTTCGTCTGTTCGGCCAGTCCGTGCTTCGACAGTTCCGATTCGACCAGGCCCCGATATTGGAGCACCTGGTCGCTTACCTGTAGACCTCCTGCGGTATTGAACGTGACGTCGGTCGGTTGTTCGTTCTGGACACCTGTGAGCGTGTCGAGGATTCCGACGATGAGGATGACCAGGAACAAGACGAGTGCCGCGATGCCGAGCAGGATGAGCCGCCACTTGAGCGTCGCGAGCTGCCACTTCGCCATGAGGGCGAAGCGGGCCGTCCGTTTCGCGGCCGCCCACATCAGGCACCTCCACCGAACAAGGCGAGTTCCTCGGGCGCGACATCGACGTCAAAGATGAGGTTCTGCACGCCCGAGATGCTGAGGACGACGCGACCCGTCTCGAGCGAGGGAATGATGCGCATCTCGGAATTCGAGAGTTGGCCATCAAACACCGTCTGGATGATCGGGATGCTCTCCGCGTCCTGTTCGCCGATGATCTTGTATTGCGTAAGCTGGAAGAGCGACTTGACGTTCTCCGCGTTCTCGGACTTCGATCCGGCCGGCACGAAGTCGGTGATCAGATGCGACACGAAGAAGATGCCGCCGAAATACTTGCGCGCCTCGCGCATGCAACGTTGTAGATACAGGATGGCCGGCTGTGCGATGTCACGCGTGTTGATCAAGTGGTGCGCCTCATCGATGACGATGAGGTACTTGCATGCCTCTTCGGTCCGGAGAACGCCCTGGTTATAAGCCTTCAGTTGACTCGAGCCGTTGGCAATCATCCCGTCCCACAGCATGTTCATCAAGGAGAACACCTGCGCCTGAAACACCTCGTCCCGTAGGCTCGTCAGGTTCCGGAGCGGGAACGAGACGATGAGCTCCTCGTCGAACCGGTCGATCGAAGAGTGTCCGTCGAAGATGTTGCCGTAGTTATGGACGAGGTTCGTGACGGCGAGCTCGATGTTCTCGAGACGCCGCACCCGGTTCGGACTGATCGCTTCTTTGATCGACGTGCGCGTGTCATCCGTGTAGAGTTCACGACGCACGAGATGCAAGAAGTCGGAGAACGTTGGGTACCGGTTCGTCGAATGCGTCGTGATCGGCAACTCGCCCTGTTCGTCCCAGAGCCCGTGCCGGACGTACAAATCCCGGAGCAGGATCTCGAACTCGTTCGTCTCTTCCTGTGTCGCCGCCGGGTTGATGTAGTGATAGAACACGGCCATCTTTGACAGGTGCTGCATGAACGAGAGCGCCTCGTTGGCGCTGCCGTCGTTATTCGTCACGGTCTTATAGACATGTAGCGGATTGATGAGCCCGGCCGACCCGTCGAGCGCGATTTCTTTCCCGCCAAGCTGACGCACGAGGTCAGAGAACTCGCCCGTGACGTCGAGGATGCGGATTTTGTTGCCCTTGATCGCTTGGTCGAGCACCGTCTTCTTGAGGAGCGTCGACTTGCCGGATCCCATCTTGCCGATCATGAGCGCGTTATAGAACTTGCGTTGCTTGTCCTTGTGGAACAGGTCGAAGATGACGCTGCCGTTCGTGTCGGTCGTCCCATAATACGTGCCGGTCGCGTCCTGGAGCGACGTGAAGTGGAACGGATAGCCGCCGGCGATGGAGAGGGACGGGATCTCTTTCCCACGGCGCCGATTCGGGAGCTTCTGTTGCTGGTCATAGCTCGTGAACAAGCTTTGCCACTCCCATTCCTGTTCGTTCAGGAAGATCGTCGAGCGGAAGTTCCGGGCCTCGAGTTCTTCCATCACTTCCTGTACTTTCACCTCGAGCGCGTCGAGCGTCTTCGCTTTCACATAGAGACGCAGGTGCAGATATTTCATCGTCTCGCCTTGGGTGATCTGTTCGTAGAGTTCGTTCAGTTCTTTATATGTCTCCCTAGCGTCGATGCGGTCGATGTTGTCCTTCGCGTTCTCGAAGCGTGTGTTCTGTTCGGCCATCGACTTGTTGATGGTCTGGATGATCTCGCGCTTGTCGGCCGTCCCGATGTCGAGCGTCGTCAGAACGCCCGGCATGTTCAAGATCGGTTCGAGCCAGTAGTCGTAGACGAGCGATTGATATTTGTAGACATGGAGGCACGACAGGTAGCCGTCCCCGAGCCGGACGAAGTTGGCATCGAATCGGATGCCACCCTGCGGCTGGATCTTGGCGATAACGTCGGGATTGTAGCCTTTCTCGATCTTGACGGTCTCCGGTTCCTGTTGTTTGGATAACTTGTCACGCAGGCGCTGCCACATGCTGAGTCACTCCTTTCTTCAGGCGTCGAGTTGCGGTTTCGTGTTCGGGTTGTTCAATTGATAGAGCACATGGACTTTCTGGTCGAGCGTCAGCTCGCGCATCGGGTTTGAGCGGCGGAGCAGTTTATAGAGATGCGTCTTCCGCTCCCGTAGCGTCCGCTCGTCATCGGCATAAAAAAAGAGGAGATAATCGCGATTGGTGCGATGCTCCTCGAGGTATTCAAGCTCCTGCTTCTTCTTCAACAAGAAGGGCAGGTAGGCCGGTGTCTGATTTTGTCGAATCTGTCGTTCGATGCTGATTTTCTGCCGTTCGAGACTGAGCGGTGTGTTCAGCGGCACGACCTTAAGCGGGTGCGTGTACGCCTGCAGAAGATAGGCGAGCGAGAACACATCATGGTCTTTTTCCTCTTCATTTAAAGAATAGATGTCCTTTGAGGTGAGCTGGACCATGTCGAGATAGGTCCCGTCGCGCATCTCGAACGCCTCGGTCCCAGTGATGTCGACGACCGGCATCAGCTCGGCGACCGTCGGTTTGACGACGACCTTGTCTTTGACCTTCCGCTTCTCGACCACATCCTGTTCGTCGAGCCAGGTGCCCGTGGGTCTTGGTCCCTGTAGTGTGTCTTCGATAAACGCCATCTCAATCACGTCCTTTCGTCTGTGCATCGAGCGCGAGATAAGTGTCTTTTCGTTTGATGAGCGCGTAATAGAGCGCGTGGACCATTCGCTTCTGCGGATTGGTCGCCGGTCGGAGTACCATGAACAGCCCGAAGACGACGAGAAAGACCGTGAACGGGATGTGCAGCACGGACGGGATGAACGGGAGTGTCACGAGCCGGAGCACGATGAGCCCGACGAGGAACAGGAAGTCGTGCAGATAGAGTATCTTGTTGATCTTCAGCTCGGTCGTGACCTCGTTCGGGATTCGATAGTTGCGCATGGATCATCACTCCTTCTTTTTAGTTTGGTCAGGTCGTGGTGGCGAGGTCGGATAAATCCGTCGTGACTCTTCATGGTTCTGCGTGTGACGGTGCGTCTGATTCTCGCGCACCTGTTCGATGATCTCGGTCTCTACATCAATCACGGTGTCCTGATGGATAGTCCGTCGGGCGCGTCCTTGACGTTTCTCTGATACCGTGTCATTTGAATCCGGCACAGATGACGAAGATGAGCCGTTTGAACTTGGTACGTCATGGTGTGTCGGTGACGTCGGGGCTTCTCCGGCTACCGATTCGCCTTGACGATTCTCAGGTCCGGATGCGGTATCGATAGAACTAGTGATCCGTTCGATAGGCGCCGAACTAGGGCTTGAAGCATGACCAGAACTTGAATGATCGTGAATCGACTCTGGTCTTTGCGTCTCCGATAATATTGTTTGCTGGTCGGGTCCACTTTCGATATTCGATTCAGGGTTCGTCGCATGAATCGATTCGGGAGACGTGCGGCCCGACGCTTCCTTCAAATTTGGAGATCCTGGCGCTTCCGGTTCTGATTTTTTAGCACTGATTGGTTGCGCAACGTCCTTCGAATTTGTCTGTTTCTCTTTGTCGATCTGCGTGCGACTCGCGGTTTGGTTCTCCTGTGCGACATTATCTGGATCAATGTGTCTCTCGGCGTCCATCCGCTGTGCAGATTGGCTCATCACATTAAGCGGTGAATCATTTTGCGGCATGGCATTCGAATCCATCCGAGCCGTCGCGGCTTCATGGAGCGATGGCATTTTCGGTTCGCCTTGTGTGACACGCGCGACCTTCGAGACTGCATGGGCACCTGCCGAGGTCACGCCTTTCCCAGCGGCATAGGCGCCGAGGGCGACACCCCAGCCCCGCTTGAGTCCCGCATCGATCCCGAACAGCCGCTCGACCATGTTCGGCCCATCGATCAAGGCGACCGAGAAGGCGATGAGGGCGATCAGATAAGCGAACCCGTCCAACGTCTCCGCGAGATAGGCGGTCCCGATCGTGTACAGCTTGATGGAGACGAAGATCAGGATGATCACGAGGAACGTGTTCAAAATGCTTTGGATGACCTTTTTCGTCTTTTGACCACTGTGCAGATCAGCCGGTGCGACGAGGATTGCCAAGACATAGTTGAAGGCAAGCTCGAACGAGAGACGAGCCAGTTTGTAGGCGATCGAGAACAGCGTGAAGCCCATGATTCCGAGTGTCACGAAGATGGTCAACCAGTTCGGCTGATAGCGGTAGTAATACTGGTTGTTCCATTCGACGCCACTTTGGTCGAGTTTACCGAGACTTGTCTCTTTTCCGTTCCATAGAATATAGGACTCGGCCAATTTGTTTCCTGTTGCCGATAAGTCATAGTTGTTCTTGTCGAAAATCTCATTAATTCGGATATTATCAATCAACTCAGTCGGAATGGCATTTAATGATTCGCCTGTATTAGCATCAAAATTCTTCGAATCGTGCTCAATCAAATCATGTACATTCCGCTTTAAGATACTCTCAGATAATGAGGCTTCTCCGTCGTAAAGCGAGTCTGTTCCGATTTCTGCGATTGCCTCATCAGAGAACTCCTGAATTCGGCTCATAGTTGGTGAAAGTAAACCTAAGATCAATAGTGTGATGAACAGGTTGATCAAAAAATTCTCACGTTCAAATTTCTTTTGGAAAATCAACAAGTACCCAGTGAACAAGAAACTTCCTGCTAAAAGAACATACAAAAAAGGTTGAATCGTAAGAACGAATTCAACCACTTGTTCATTATTGAAGAATGTATTGGTTAATAGGATTTGATTCGTGATTGATTCAAGGCCGTCAATCAAGACTGATAGTCCTCTGACAAGAATCCATCCCATTGAGCGCAGTGCGTCATTGACCATACTACTTATTTGGAGTACATCTTCGTATTCCTGTAATTTGGTGATTAAATCGGAATCAGCCATTGAAAGACCCCCAATCTACTGAGTCCTAGTAAAGAAGTCTGCTAACTGTTGTTTGTAATTATCCGCCGTCAACATTCCAACATTGATTTCATCTGTGACGTTTCCATCTTGAATCGAGTATAGAACGGCACCTTTTAGTTCGTCAGTGTATTCAAAGTTACCACGATCGACAAGTTCTTCGCCATCTGGCTGAAACGTATTATAGAGCGTGACTTGTTGACTCTCTTCGTTCGCTACCTCTTTTACGAATTCAACGAACTCTTCGAATTCACCATCTTCTTCTTTTACAATCAGCAAATAATCATCCTCTTCGGCTGTCATGACCTTCTCAACGTGTTCAATATCACGTTGAACCAAAGACTCATTGGAATTTGAGCAAGCTCCAAGTAAAAACAAGCTGATTCCTAAAGTACCCGCAAGTAGTTTCCTCATAACGTTTACCCCTCCGTCAGACGATTTTCCCCTTCAATAGATCCGCGACTTTCAGGTTGACGCGGAAGTCGAACTTATCTATTAGTGTAACAGTTTTCGGGGTGTCTGAGGTGTCGTCCTGATAGACGGTCAGAAAGCCATCGGTCGTCTGAATGTTGAGCACGTCGCCCCGCTCGAGGCGGACGCGCTGCGTCTCGATGATCCTCGCGACGACACGCAATTCGTTCTGGATTCGCTTCTCTCTTGCACTCTCGGCCATGGGTTCGGCCTCCTCTCTACGGTGTGCCTTGCTTTAGTTTCTCGAGTCGCTTCGCGATCATCGTGCTCAAAAAGCTCTTCTGGCTGTCGGTGACGTCGTAAACTCCTAGGTTCAGGTTCGTCTCGAACTCAGGGAGGGACATCCCACCGATGTCATGTCCTTCGAACATCGAGCGGAGGATGCTGTCCTGCAACACATCACGTACCGTCAAAGACTTATCTTCTTGATTCGCTGTCGCGTTGCCTTCCGTCTCGTCTTCTTGCTTCGCGAAACGAACGCGGATCTGTTCGAAGTCGAGACCGGCGTGACGGCATGGGATGTCGATGTCATGCAGGGAGCGGTCCGTGTCGAAGTCATCCGCCAGGTATTCGTAGCGGTACTTCATCGCCGTCTTGCCGCTCAAGAAGATTGGATACGACTGGATGCGTCGCTTCTTCATGTCCTGACGTTTGATGACACGGATGATGAGCATCTCGCCTTCTTTGAGTCCCATGACCTCGGTCGCTGTCATGAGCCGACGACCGTCCACGTTCTCCGTTTTCGATTTCTTGAGCGAGAACGTTTGACCGGACCGCGATTTCGTGACGATGGTCGCCTCACCGAGCTTCTTCGAGATCAGTTCGGCGGTCGACTCGTCCGCGGTCAATAGATAGTGTGTGTTCCCGCAGTTTCCGTCGATTGTCTTCCAATCCTCTCCGTATAGGTTCTCGAGTTGGGAATAGGCTTGGATGACGAGATTGAAGCGCATGTTGCGCCCGAGACAGACGGTGATGATGTTGGCCATGCCCTCAATCGGCGGCATGTTGCCGAACTCATCGAGTAAGAAGACGACCTGGCGCTCGCATTTGCCTTGTATAGTCTGCGAGGCGACCCGGGCGAGCGCCGTGTACACCTGTTTGATATAAAGGGATGCGATGACATTGAATGTCGGGTCATAGTCCGGGACAATCAGGAACACCGCCACAGGTTGGAGTTGATGCATCACCTCACGGATTTGGATTGCACCGTCGATAGAGTAATCGAATTGTCCGGTTTCCTCGTCCTGCGTTTCCAACTGAATCATTGAAGTACCTGAGTCGGTCGAGATTTGAACGGTGTTTCCATATTGAAGCGACGACGTATGATACACGATGAAGCTGCCATCGTCATCGGTCGTGAGCGCATGGGTTGTCCCATCCGGGAATTTGAACGTGATCCGTGTCAAAGGTTCAGTCCGTCCACTGATCCAGCGGTTGAATCCGATGCGTCGCATGTCGAGCGAGTTCATCGACGTCAGCTTCCCGGTCCCGTTCAACGTGAAGATCCCGAGTTTCGCATTGGTATTGGCTAAAATACTCGCCCGTGTCTGACCACCCGAGAAGTGGAGCGTCGCGAACTGGAGCCGGGCGGGATGGTTCTCCGGGAATCGATGAAAGAACTCGTCGAGCGCGGAGATCTCCTGTCCTTGTCGCGTCACGACCATCCGTGAGCCAAGGTCCGAGAGCATGAGGGCGACGTTGTACATGTTGATCTTCTCTGGCGTGTCCTTCGCCTCCTCACAGAGTCCGAGGATGAGCGCCGTACACAGGTCGATTGACGAGTTGGCCCAGAAAGGGTCCCGTGCCTTCGGGTCATGGTACAACATGAAGGCGACCGAGCGCGCATACTGTTGGGCGAGCGAATAGTTCTCCTCGAGGAATGCGTCAATCGTCAGTTGCAACAGGTTGTACGACATCGACTGGAGCGGGTTCATCAGGTTCAACACCTCGACCTGATAGCCGCGTTGCTCGAGCGTCTCCTTCGAGGCGGCAAAGAGCTCACCTTTCGGGTCGTTGATGATCAAACTCGCCTGGTCACGTGCCCGGCTGTACAGATCGATTGTCGAGAAGACGAACGTCTCGCCCTTCCCGGATCGGGTTGTGCCGATGACAAGGTTGTTGACGGGCGAATCATCGATGAACAGCTCGTTCTTGACCCGTCCGACAGGGACACCGCCTAATCCGTCATACCGTTTCTTCCGGTCGGGGACGCGGCGGTACTGTTGTTTCATTTCATCGAATGAGGTGAAGCGGGCGCTCCCTTTCTGATTTTTCCGCAAATCCCGGAAGTTCAGCCATACCTTGCCGAACACGACCAGTCCGATGAGCAGACTGAACGCCATCAGTCCGATCAAGACGGTCGAAGAGGGAAGACTTACCTCCAAGAACAGGGAGGGGGAGAGCGTTGGAATCGTCGGTCCAGCCAACAGACCTTCTTGTAAGATTGGGGTCATGATTTGTCGAATGATGTTGTAGACCCCGTTCAGCAGATAAAAAATCCCGACCGGCAACACCAACAGGCAGAACAGGGCGGGGAAGATCAGGCGTATCGAAAATAGTGGTGATAGAGACAGAGTTCTCAATTATTTCACCTACCTTAATCTGAATAAAGAATTGTTTGCAATTTAATTTCTTCTGTAGCGATAGCGACTTGAATCTTCTCACGGGCCGAAGTGTCCTTGCTAGAGGTTTTCTTCAGTTTCTCGTTCAGTTTGTCGATTGCGGCCATGCTGTCTTGATAGTTGTCCACTTTTTCTTGTACGGCAGTGTCGTTCGTCTTAGACGCCCACCCCTTTGCGGACTCGATGTCGCCGAGATAGAGATAGGCGGTCACTTTCGCAGAGACGCGGAGCGCGGTCCATTCCACATTTTCCGTCTTGGCCACGGTCTCATGGTCTCGTTCCAGTGTGGCGATATCGAACGCACCCTCATCGGTCGGATGTGACGCTTGGAACTCCTTGAGCCGTTCCAATTTCTCCTGATCGGATAGGGCGAGCCCGGCCAGCTTCGTCTCGATCAGGATTGGATCATCCGTAAGCTTGAGCGCCTTCTGGTCTTTTCCTTCCGCCAGATAGAGGTCGATCAATAGGGCATCCTCTTCCTCGGACCGATCTTTTCGTTCCAGTAAATTGATTAATGAGGCTTCCTCACCTTGGAGCGCCTGGTCGTAAGCATCTAGCCACACCTGTTCGCCCCCGGTTACCTGCTCAGCGTGCGCCTCTTTATCGATAAACCATTGGGTGACAGTGAACAACGATGTGAAGAGAATCCCGACTGTGGCCGCCCCGTACATGAGGCGGCGTTGCAAGCGAGTCAGCCGTGACTGATAGGTCGACGAGACGGTTGTGATTTGTTT
Source organism: Exiguobacterium sp. s57 (assembly GCF_018617685.1). Lineage (NCBI taxonomy): Bacteria > Bacillati > Bacillota > Bacilli > Caryophanales > Exiguobacterium > Exiguobacterium sp. s57. The sequence continues at coordinate 24,567 of NZ_JACSKR010000007.1, read as the reverse complement.
AACGGATTGGCGCTTATAGTGGTCCGGTGTCTCGGACTCGATCTCGTCGAGGAGCCACATCTTCTTCGCGTTATCCTCTTTCTTCATCCGGATCCGTAGTACCCGATCTTTCACCTGATGATACAGGTTCGGATACGTTCCTTCGGACCCGAACGTGAACGTCCCTCGATAGAGCAACTCGTCTTTCTGATCGAAGAGCCGGAAGTCACCGGAACAGCTCGTTCCTTCCTCGCTACGTGCCTGGTGCAGATTGTGAGTCGCGACGACCGCCTCGGTAAAGGGGAGCCGTTCATAGTTCTGGATCCGTGTGTCCGGCACGTCGGTGAACCGTACAAACAGCATCTCGTTCCTCCTCTCGTTTCAAGCAACAAAAAAAGCCTTCCGATTGGAACGCTGCGTGAGTTTGCATTAGAATTTGATGTTCTGGTCGACCATCTCGGCGAGCGTGAACGCGCCCATGACGATGATCAGGCCGACGGCGCCCCCGACGAGCCAACCGACGGCCTTCGAGCGGCCACGATCTCCTCCGAAGATGAAATAGAAGCCCCCGATCGCGAAGGCGATGGCCGCGGCGATGACGGCGAGCCCCTGGAAGAACTGAAGCAAGCTGAGCCCTGTCTCATTGAGTCCCATGTCGTTCCCTCCTTAGTCCTGGTGCGCCGGCGACTTGAAGCTGAGCTTCGCCTCGAGCGCCTCCAAAATGAGTTCCTGGTTGTCCTGGATGACTTGTTGATGTTGCTCATCGAGCCACTCCTCATAGTCCTTCCCACGGATGCGTAAAAGTTTCTCGGCGAAGCTACGATTCTGTTTCTGTTCTTTTGATGCCACAGTACACACTTCCTTCCCTTGATCTCGTGATGTGCAGCAGCACATCATTAAGGACAGTCGGATTCGGTGCGGTGGGTTTCTAGCCGTTTCCCCACGAACTCTGCTCCACATATATCTAAGGAGCTGTACAGGGTTTTTCGATGACCCGAAACGATGCGGTGACCTTGTGACGAGTTTTAGGCGACTCTCGCCGAACCATCTGTGCGTAGATCCCGCTCACCCGGTCACTGGTGAGGGACACGCCGATATGTGATTGGATTAGACCATCCTTAAGGATGTGCTGCTGCGTCGATGACGGTTACTGTAAGATCCTTTTCCGCTTCTTGACGTGGATGAGCTCGTCATCCGGGTTCTTGCGTTTGGCGAGCACGTGGGCATCACAGACGACCGTGCGGATTCGATAGTAGAGTTGCGTCAACTGGACAGCCTCGCCGCTTGCCTTCTCGATGCCGATGAAACCGTGCAGTTCATACGTTTTCCCGTCAAACGTGCGGACCGAGTCGGCCTGCGGCAGTTCCTTCAGGTCGAACCGACGGCGCTCGAGCTTGGAGACAGAATGTTTTGCCCCGTAGCCGTATCCAAATTCGATGGCGTCCCATGGAACCGTCGCGAGCGTGTGTCCAAATGCGCGAGCCAGATGATCGATGTCGGCAATCGATGGCATCGAACGATTCTGTTCGTATTGACTGATAGCGGGCTGTGAAATCTCTCCAAATGTCTTCTCTGATAATTCAACCTGTGACCAACCTGAGAGTCGGCGGTTCTCCTTCAACCACTCACCGAATCGATACATAAGCCTTCCCCTTTCTGTAAACCAGAGCGGCGACCAAACAGATGTTTCCTTTTGTTGGTTCCAATATAGCAGGATTAAGCTACAAAGAACATCAGTTTTCTGATATGTCAGAAATTTTACAATTGACGATTCTTGTCGAATCCGCACTATACAAGGGAGGAAGAGCAACAGTAACTCAATATTTTTTATTTTGTCGCACAACTGTAAAAAAATAACGCTTTAAGTATAGAAAATAATGACAAGTATTTTGATTTCAAGAGATTGTGGTAGGGTAGAGGAATAGAAGCGTTTGTAAAGAATAAGTGATGAAGAGAGTACTTTGATCGTGGGGTGAGCAAGTGGAATTGAACGAGGCAATCATCGAACGAATGAAAGAGCTCGCAGCGGAACGGAATATGACAATCCATCAAGTAATTCAAAAAGGTGGATTGAATCAAGCTACAATTTCTGAGTTGATGAACGGACGAACGAAGCATCCTAAAGTGAGTACAATTAAAAAGTTTTGTGATGGACTGGAAATTACTTTAAATTATTTTTTTGATGTCGATATATTTAAATGAATTTATTTAAGGGAGTGTTTGAACATGGATGTTACAGATTTAGGGATAAAAAATGAAATTGATGAAGAGAATCAGTTTGTAGAGTACGTGGAAGAAGTCGAAGTTACAACTAGAGGTGTAGATTTTTCTGTAAGAGAACTTAGAACTTTAGTTAAAGAAGAAGAGTTAATCATTCCACCTTTTCAGAGAGAACTTGTTTGGGATGCAAAAAGGAAATCAAGATTTATTGAGTCTATTCTTCTCGGATATCCTATACCGGGTATGTTTTTTACAGACTACGCTGAAAATGTCATGATGATTATTGATGGACAACAGCGCATTCATACATTGATTGACTATTTAGACAATAATTTTGCTTTAAGTAATATTTCTGAGATAAATCCCAAGTGGGTGAATAAAAGATTTAACGATCTAGATACTAGCTATCAAAGGAAACTAAGAAGTACGAATATACGAACCGCAGTATTCCAAATATTATCCGATTCAGAAGAAGAACGTAATATTGCGTTATATAGTTTATTCGAAAGAATAAATACAGGGAGCATACAATTGAACAGTCAAGAAATAAGACGTGCCATTTACTTCGGTGAATTTGTTGAACGTCTACAATTTTTTGCAGAAAAGGAAATATGGAAATCTGCGTATAGAATGGTATCACTAGATGAAGCTAGTAATGTCGAAGCAGACAAACGCCTCCAAGATCAAGAGATTCTAGCTAGATATTTCACATTAAAACATATACTTGATACACCTTTAAAATCATCTAGCAGTATTTCATATAAAAAAGAAATTAATTCTTTTATGCTTAGGATTTCTCACGCAAATTCAAGTGTTATCAATAGTCTTTTTCAGGAATTAGAGACTAATCTCATTTGGTTAGAACAGCAAGTAAATGATAATACAAATTATGAATCAGTAGGTGTTTTATTCAGAAGACATGAATTAAAAGAGGACGGAGAAGGAGATAGTTCCTACACAAAAAAGATAAATATTCCTCTCTTTGAGGCATTGATGTACGTACTAAGTAAGCATAGTTTAGAGGAAATCAAATTAAATAAAGATAGATTTTTAAACTTATTTGCAGATGAAAAGTTCATTGATGCAATTACTTCCCAAACAAATAGGATGCCAAAAATTATGTATAGAGTTAAAAAAATCGAGGAGATTTTTGAATGATAAGATCGGATGAAACTGACTCAGATCAGATTGATGAGCTTTTTGAAAAAGCGAAATTTCTAGAGACTTTAGTTGAAGATTTGACATATGACTCACTATTAAGTGTCATAGAATACTATCAAAAAATGATAAAAATGACTGCCCAGGAGAGATCCTCAGAAGTATACGGATTGATGAGTACATACGGATTACTCTTACTCAATTCAACATATGATGCTGCTATAAAAGAGATTTTTAATTGCATTTTTGATAACTCTATGCGACATCAACCTACTGTTAAATTGTATTTATCTGAAGTTTTAAATAAAAATATATTAAATAATAATATGACAAATATTAAGCATAAAAAAATACAAGATAAATTCACCTTAAAACAAGATGGTAAAGATGCTTTATTGTTACAAAGTATTGCCAGCATAAATGATTTGATTGCTACACGAAATTCTATAGCTCATGGCCTAAGTCCCTCAGAAAAAGGGCACAATGATTTGTATCAATCACTATGGGCTGTCCTCCACTATTTAGAATGGTATTCAACACAACTAAATAGTAAGTTTCAAAAAGAATGAAAAAAAGTCTCGTAGCTGCATTTAGATAAATAGCTACGAGACTTTTTTATTTGTTTGGAAGAGATATTCTAAACAATAATTAAAAAATCATTTTCACATTCTAAGTGGATAAAGTGGATCAAATCTATTATTTTTTCAAGATCTTTATTAAACAGTGAGAAAATCTTCATAATCCATATTAGTTAATGAGGAAACTGCTTTAATTTTCAGTTTAGGATTTTTATTTTTATCAGGTATTTCTGAACTTAATTTATTTGAAAGTGTAGGAGAAAAAATTAAAACCCTCACTTCTTTTATCTCTTCGTTTTCATCCATCATTCTAGAATATAGTTTTAGTAATTTTGTTAATTGATTTGTATTAACTAGTTTAAACTCAAACAAAATATTGTTTATTGCTGGATAACCTTTAAAATCTTCCACGCAATCGTATTGATTGCTTTTTGAATTTATTTTATTTAATAGAAAAATCATCATCTGTTCAAAGATAAGTGTTTGAAATCCAATAAACTGATTGGTAATATCTCGAACTTCGTTATTTGGGTCATCTGCAATATTCATTCCATGTGCAATTTGATTTCTTAAATTATTAAACTCTTGAAATTCCGATAATAATTTTCTAGATATTACTTCTTTTTGATGTAGTTTTTGCATAATAAAGTATATACCACGGTGTGTGTTCTTAGATTCACTGCCTAATAGATATTCCGACTCAGAAAGATCTCTCATCCATTTTTCAAAATGAATATATTCATTTAAAAAGAATAGGAATGGAGAAGATAAATGATATTTATTTTCTATTGCTACATTATCAGACCACTTATATCTTGGTAATTCTTTTCCGTAGCTTTCATCTGAACTGTCGGATGAATGTAAATTTACAAGTATTTCATTTTGCACCAATTGTTCAATTAATGTTTCCGTATGTTCTTTAATACTTTCATAAAATAGATTCATAAAAGCATTTTTAGATAAATCATTTTCTATTAATATGTCTTCAATATTAAACTCTACATGTCTCATTCTTTTAATTTTATTTATAGTAATGTATAAAAAATAGACTAAATAATCTTGCTCCACTTCAGAAAATACTGATTTTTCGCTACAGATTATCTCTTCTTCAATTTTTCTAATAATTTTTGAGATTTGAGCATTTGTTTTTAATAACTTGTTGTCGGATTCAATATTTAAAACGGCATTTCCGTCTTCATCAAAGAAAATATCATTTCTTACAACGCCTATAAATTTTCGAAGTACTCTATTCGAAGATAAAATATTTGCTTGGATATACTGCTCAATAAGGTCTGAATCATAATTAGTATCTTTAATTAAAGAATAAAAGTAATTTTCAAATACCTCCGAACTAGGCAAGGGTATATGTATATTTCTTGTAAAAATGCTTCTGACTAAATTGTCTTCCTCAATATCAGCCATTAAATATTTATATAGCATTCTTTGACCAAAAATTAGTACAAAATTAGTTTTCCCATTTAAAAGCAAAGGTTTTAATTCCGAAATAAAACTATTGATTTCGGTTTCTTCTTCAATTTTGTCTAATTCGTCAATGATTATTACCAACTCGATATTGATTTGATGAAGTCCATTAATAACTCTATATAATTGACTTTCTGCTATTTCATCATCGTATAAAGTTTTTTGACTGATCTCATCACTTTCTTCCTTGTTCTTTTTATAACTAAACTCAGCAATAAAAATAACTATCATTATGAATATCAACATAGAAACAAAAGTCCAATTAACTTCTCCCTTTTTAAAATAATCAATTAAACCAAATCCTCCAAAAATTAAAAAGAACGTCCGTATAAAAATATTGACTGTTGATGGATTTAAACCAATACCTTTACTTAAGTTTGTTTCTATCAAATAATTTTTTTTAATAGAAACATCTTTAAAAGTTCTTATGTGCAATAATCTTATTTCCTCATACAACTTCTCATCTTTTTCTTTTATCTTACTTTTTATTTCACTGCTCTCATCTATTGAGAGATAAATTTCACGAATTAAACTTCTAATTATTAACGAAAAATCTTTGTATTTGCTAACTTTTAAATTCACAAATAATTTCTCTAATTTATTTTGATTGGTGTTTGAGTTTTTCTCTTTTATTTCAGAATTAATCTCTTGGACTAATGTATTAATAAACGAGGTCTTTCCAACTCCTCTATATCCCGATACTAAATAAGAAGTTGGACTCCCTTGTAGTAACTCCATTTTTAGCTTCTGAAATGAATTTGACTCTTTTACGTTAGAATTATTTATGGGTGAATCAGTAATTTTTGATAAATCCACTTTTATTATCATATTAGATATGCCTCCCTTAAACTTACATACAAACTAAAATTGAATTAATTATCTAAGATAACTATACATCAAGATGATTTTTTTAACATATTTATCTTCATCATACTTGTGATAATATAAGGTTATCACAAGTTAATTATTAATATTTGTTATATCTGTTAATAATGTATTACTTCATAATCGCTAGAATAATCTAAGAAAACAATTGTATATAATTAAAAATACAGCTGTATTACATAAAAAATCACTAAATATTGTGCATATGTTTCATTTTTAATGAAAACTGATTAGAAAAGAGGAAGAGACATGGAGATCAAGAAAAAGCAGCAGGCCTTCGAAGTGGCATTGCGAGAATTGACCGGGGCAAATCCTAAATTAGCCGAGGCGCTGAAAAAAGACCACATCGATCTCGATACGTTAACTGACATCGAAGTGATTGAATTGTTCTGGGCAACGGAATTATTCCCAATCTACGCTGATAAGAGTCCGCACACGCGTCGTGCCTATAAGCAAGATCTCGAATTCGTTCTCAGTTTTGTGATGACCAAAACCGAAGGTCTAAAGCGCTTGACCGTTCTAGATATTCATCGTTACTTGTTTGACGTAAACGAGCAATATTCACCTCGCACGGCGCAACGCAAGAACAATATGTTAAAGCGTCTCTTAACTTACCTTCATATCAATCAATATCATCAACACAACTTAGCTTTCCATGTGAAAAATCAGAAGCGACCAGAACCCCTTCGTCGAGAAGTTGATTTTGAAGAGATTGAACGCATTGCTGAATCATTTCGTTATACGGTTCAACGAGCACAAAAAAAGGAACTCATCGAGCTCCGAAATGAAACCATTGGCTATTTGTTGTTGACGACCGGAATGCGAGCCTCAGAACTTCTTTCTGTAAAATTTAACAACGTGAAGCGAAATCAGCATACATTCTATATCGAAGTGAAAGGAAAACGTGATAAATGGCGTCGAATCCCACTCACAGAAAAAACGAGTCATCTGATCAATCGACTACAAACACTCATGATGATTGAAGAAGTAGATACTCTTTACATCGCTTTCAGTACAAAAAAATCAGGAAAGGCTTTGACTTATGAAGCGCTCCGTTTGATGACTCATAAAGCTGTGGAGGTCGTAGCAGCAAAAAATAGTAATCCGCCTCACTGGTTCCGCCGTGCTTATATCACGAAACTCCTTGCCAATGGAAGTCCGCTGATCGGAGTTATGCAGTTAGTTGGTCATAATTCAATTAACACTACGAATGCGTATCTGCAATCTCTAAACGAACTCTCAAACTTACATGTAACAAATTTACCGTTCGAGTAAATTCTCATTCTACGTTTAATATATGACAGTTTGTCAAATTAACCGCAACATGTATAAAGAACGGGGTAACTTGAAATGGATGAGCAAGCATTATTTATTTATGAAAATCCTATTAATGAGGCTATATTTGGAGGGAATCAAATGAAAGTGAGCTTTTATAGTGACGTTACTGGTGAAATAAAAGCTTTATCTGGATATATTAAGCAAATGGATTAATTTTAAAATATTCTAAATTTTCATGGAAATCAAACAACATAGTAGCAATACCTTTCAAAAAATTTTTAAAGTAGAAACATTAAACGAACTATAAAAAATACAGTGTCTTAAAAGCTATCTGTAAAAATGTAGAAAGAAATAAATGGTATGATTTATATGCAGATTAAAAAAATAAGGAATAAGGGTGATTTCATGGGAGTCGGTGAAAATTTTAATAGTTTCTGTTTTAACTTAAACATGAGCTCTTTAACAGTCGAAACAATTCAATATCGTTATAAACGAATAGTAAAGCAAATTAATCAGTCTTATTGGAATTCAACTTCTGAAACTGCACACGGTCTTTACGTAGGATCATATGGACGTGGTACCGAGATATGGACCAGTGATATTGATATTATCGTAAGTCTTCCGCATGCTATTAAGCAAAGGTATGATGCGTATGTTGGAAACAGGCAGTCTGCATTTATTCAAAACGTAAAGAATGAAATTGCTAAAACTTACCCTAGATCAAAAATCCGTGGTGATGGCCAAGTCATAGTTATTGAATTTGATGACGGTATTCGGTTTGAAATAGTGCCTGCTTTTCTTGCTTCGGATTTGAGTTCATATATATATCCAGATACTAATAATGGTGGATCTTGGAGAGTAACTGATCCAAGGTCTGAGATGAAAGCAATGAATGAACTAAACGCACTAAAAAATAAAAATTTAAAGCGACTATGTAGAATGGCGAGAGCATGGAAGAGTGAATGTAATGTACCCATCAATGGTATTCTAATTGATACACTGGCTTATAGATTCCTAAATTCTGTTGATACTTATGATAGCACGTCTTACTACTATTATGATTGGATGAGTCGGGATTTCTTCAAATATTTAATGGAACTCAGTTCTACGCAAGAATATTGGTATGCACCAGGGAGCGTTAGGAAAGTTTATAAGACAGGCGACTTTCAGCATAAAGCTAAAAGAGCATATAATAAAGCTCTTGAAGCAATTGATGATGAAGAATACCCGACATTATCTAAATTAGCCTGGAGGGAAATTTATGGATCGAAGTTCGCAAACTAGTAGTGGTTATAAATTAGAATCACAACTTAGAGAGGCATATGGGCGTATAGTGTACACACAAACTGCTCATAATAAAATCGTACACAGACTACTAAAAAGAAACAGTAATATTAAAATAGGGCAGATTCTTTTGTCAACAGTAACTACTGGTAGTTTTATAACCTTATTCGTAAGTGAAACTACTAAGACTGCAACTATTTTTGGCGGGATTTGTTCTTTGCTTTTGTTAATACTAAACTCTTATGCTAAAAGTTTTGAATTAGTTGAAACAGCTCAAAAGCATCGAAGTGCTGCTGATGCACTTTGGAAAATCAGAGAAGAATATGTGACTGTTCTTACTGATTTTGAAGACCTCGATGCAAATCAAATCCGAGAGAAACGTGATGAATTACAAGAAAGAACAAGTAAGGTTTATGAAGAGTCACCTAGTACAGATGAAAAAGGTTATAAGGCTGCTCAAAAATCTCTGAAGACAGAGGAAGAGCAGACTTTCAGTGAAAAAGAGATTGATTTAATGTTAACTAACTCAATTCGTAGAAATATAAATAATAAAGAAGAATGCTGAAATGAACTGCCCCATAAAAGTTGGACATGAAAATCCAACTTTTCTCCCGCTCGATCTGTTGGATGCAACGTTCGAGCTTCTCCTCGTTGGTCAGTTCTTCTTCTTATTGCTTGGTCCCTCCGCGCCGGTCCTCGAGCCCGTGCACACCATCGGGGTCATATTTTTTCGTCCAGCCCTAGACCTGGTGGTACGACACGGCGAATACCTCGGCCGTCCGTAATTATCAGGAGACGCGTGGTTATAATAAAGAGCTTCGCGCTAAACATTACATGATCTCAGCTTAAAGGTTGCAGGTTTTGAAAGACTCTATAAAGAGCCTCACTTGAAAACAATTGAGGACTAAATGAATCTCTACACCACACAGATTGAGGAGTGGGCATAGGATTCGAACTAATTGATTCATACATACTCGAACTACTTTTTAATAGCCGTAATACAAAATTATATAATCAGAGGGTGATGACTATGGAAGAAAAAAAACTTAATCATAAAGAAAAAGAGGCTTTACAGCTATTCTATAATAGATTTTATGATTTATATGATGAAATCACGGACGATAATTTTTTTGACAATAATGAAAAAATCAGATTTTTCAAATTAAGAGAAGCATTTTCTATATATAAAGAAGTGTTAAGTTATGAACCCCTCAAACAATATGTAAACTGGATGAAAAAAGGCGGTCGTCCACATGTAGAAGGTATAATAGCAGATGATTTATTTAGTTTTATTAGAAATACGTTATTACACTTTCCTATATTTGAAAGTTGGAATGAAGTTTATATAAATAAAAATTTAGCTACTTGGAGTAAAGCCGGTCAGATAGATAGGTTTTTGAAGAAATGTACAGACATTAAGATTAGCGGGAAAGGAACTGTAAAATACCGAATTTGGGAGAAAAAAAAGAAAGAAATGACTCATTTCGAAGTGAATTTCCCGCAAGAATACGAGAAAAATAATATCTATTTAGCAGAAATTATACAAGAAAAAGTAGGTACGAAATTCTGTATGGCTCTAATGAAGGAAGTATTAAATACCCAAGTAGAAAATGCAGAAGACCCAGATATCGTAATTATGTCACAAGTCTATGTGCCTGTTCCTAACCTAAAAAGATGAGCTAGAAAAAAAGTGATTTTATTATGTTAGAGCATTAAAAAATAGACCTATTTATATTGTTTTGTGAAGAATAAAGTGCGGGCAGTAAATTAAAAGAAACGAATGGAATACTGAACTGGCACAATTTAGTCTCCGATTTAATTAAAAATCTATGTAATTTATACGATATTAGATGACACAGACTTTGTTCTAGTGTCTTTTTTGCTTTCCATTACCACGTTCTCGATTGACAGATTCAGCTGATGATAATGCTCTAATATTTCTCTATGAGTTTTAGTAATTAAGCTCGTTATCAGTTTAGAGCTATTTTAAAAGTTCACTTCTGCAATCGGATATTTGATACGTAAATCTGCCTTTTTTAGTTCCTTATTCATAATCCGTCTATTATTCTAAATTCATTTTTCCTGATCAAGTGGTATTTAATGCATTGGATTTCGAGAAAATACAAAAAGAATCATAAAAATAATCCCATAACAATTGGGTTTTCATGCCCAACTTTCATGGGATAGCTCAAATATAATTTTTCCATCGTTTGCAATTATTATTGAAAACAATTATAAAAATAAACATGTGAATTTATCTACCTAACCTTTTTCACATCGTGACTATTGCTGACATTGAATGAAAGGGTAACGATAAATCTTTTGAAGAATTATAAACTCTATCAATTAACTCTAATTGCGAGTTAATTTTTGCAAGCCTTTCTATTATTTCTTCTCTTCCCTTACTCATTGAGATTTCAGCCAGCTTTAAAGATGTAGCTAAGTCCTTCCCGTTGCAAATTTCTTCAATAGTAAATACACCCAATACAGCTGCTGCAAGTGAATCTACTGTCCATAAATGTCCCAAAACACTTTGAAAATCATTTAACAAACTTTCTGCTAAACTCTCAAAACTCATGCTATTATATCTTATCTCTGCTGCACTACTTTGACAGGCGTTTAAAACTAAATATCGCTTTTTATCTCGCGGAATTGAAGTCTCATTTAATTTCCTAATATTTAAATTAGAATCTTCAGCTACTACTATTTCAGACAATGAAGGATCGTCATAATTCAAATGGGCATGAGAAATAATCCAAATTAAATCGTAAGTGGGATTTTCATACTTCTCTATAAATAGTTCTTTTGTACATTCATTCCCTTTAACTATTTCATAATCAATGTTTGCTTTACTAAGTAAATATTCTATGCCTTCTATTTCAAATTGAGAACTATACAGAGTACCATCTGGATTAGCCCAGATTAGAACTTTTTTAATTTCCCCTTGCTCTTCAGTATATTTATTACTGCCTAAAACAGAATACACATGTTGAGTTTCAAGACTTAACAAAGAAATTATGGGTGAGTTGATCCAAGTGGATTCTAAATATTTAAATTGAACTGGATTTTCGATGTTATTCATCTTTTCTTTGATTCTTTCTAAGTCTATAAAACTTGATAGTTTTTCTATGTATTCGTTTGATTTCTCAACAGCTAATCGTGTAGGCGGTTTAATATTTAATGCCTCTAAATCCCCCGAAAAATATGTCCATGTGCCCTCAATTTCATCTTTTAGTGTAAGTATGTCAGACAAATTTATATCGGTCTTTGCCAATATAATTTCTATTTGCTCTTCATGATAGATAATAGTAAGCACCTCATTAGCTCTTGGATTTGGTGTTACTATAACTACTGACATTTTTTTGTATTCTTCATAATCATAGTCAAACGACGGACTGTATGTTTTCCACATTAAAGCTAACTCAATAGCAAGCTCAAATTGTTCGTATTCTACACAAGTTGTTAGACAGTAATTTAACAAATGACTATTTTTTCTTTTAAATAAGTTAAAAAGATAAGGATCCGTTATCATTTTACTTCCTAAATATAAAAAATTGCTAACAATTTTTCTGAAGCGAACAAAGTCAGGTTTTTCAGAAAGTAGAACTGCATGACTTCGCAAAATTATTGCACTTGAATAAAATTTTTTATCAATATCAGGAGAATCTTGAAATTCGAGTATAGATGTCTCAGCCCATACATAGCTTTCTGAAACAACTGTTAAAGTATACGCAATCATTCGTGCAGTCTCTAATCTGTTTCTTTTAATTTCAATACCATATTGGTATTCTAGGTTAATTATTATTCTTTTTAATTCTTCTGTTTTAGAGTTCTTTGATTTTAATAGCTCTGCATATTCACAGAAAAATAATATATCTGCTTGAGTTGCGTCTTCTCCTAAAATTGCAAAATCAACATACATACTATATAGCATTGAAGACTCGTCATCTAAATCGCCAATATACTTAGAATTTTTGAATTTTATAGCAGGTAATTCGAGAAGTATTTCTCTACTCCTTTTATGCTGAGTAAATAAGAAATTTGACAATCTCATACAATAAAACAATTGGAAATTTTCAGATTCTCCTCCTTGAGTGTCAGTAAAAGAATTATCTAATTTAATATGTGGATCAAATGATTTCGCTAGGGCTTTGAATGTTTCACCTGGTAATCCAATGGAATCAAGTCTCGCAGCCAAATTCAAATATAGTCCACTTGCCAAAAGATTTGGAACAGAAAAATCCGCATATTTTTTTAACAGTTTACGGTCTTCAAAAACAATTTTTTCGAAAATAAAGCCATTAAAATATTTTAATATTTTTGAGTGTTCTTTTCCCAATTCTACTAACGCATCACTAAAAGAGTAAACAAACTCAATGTGTAGATAGTACTCTTTGTCAGGTATAGATTTAGTTATTTTAACGCATAAATCTGAAACATCCGCTAAATCTTTAGATTGGTGATTGAAAGATATTCCTCTAATAATTTTATATAGTTTGTCAGAATTACTTTTATCAAATTTTTCAAGTTTTTTAATTACCTCCAAAGCTTTATTAAATTTAATTTTTAACATTTATTTACCTCGCTATTGTTAACTTTATTTTAATTAATAATATTAATTGTTAAACCTTAGCTTATCATTAAAGGTTTTAAATTTAGTTAGGTTTTACTTTTGATTTTATCATTGTTAACCATGAACAGGAGTAATAGTATTTATAAAATTTAAATTAAATTGTTTTTTTGAAAGTATGCGCCGGCGCACACTTTATGGTATTTGAAATAAATAAAAAACAAAAGTATGATTTTTTACAAATGTGCTATATTTAGTGAAGAAGAGGTGATTAACATGGAGAATCATTCATCCTCCATTAGCCGCTCGCAACAACTCATCATTTCTCAAGCGGTTAATACAATAAAGCAGCATGGTATGGAGGAGATCCTCCATAGTGTATCCATTTTTGATATTCAGGAATTTGTCTCAACACTCTATCAGGAGCACTATGCGCTTGAAAATATCGAAAGCGCCTATAAGAAGATTCGTTATTACTATTTTATGAAACTAAAACGCCGCTGGGTAAAAACAGCCGTGCGAAATTATCAAGAGAATCGTGGTTACAACAAAGAACTTCGAGCCAAACACGACATGATCTCAGCTTATGTAAAAGTTGCAGGTTTTGAAGGACTTTACAAAGAGTTTCACGTGAAAACAATTGAAGACTACATGAATCTCTGTATCACCGAGATTGAAGATTGGGCAGAAGATCCAAACCAACTAATCCATACGTATCCGTACTGGTCTCAAAAAACCGTCAATCAAAAAACTACGACGTTAAAAACAGATGTGCTCATGATATTAGGGGAAGTTGCGAAGGAAATTGATTCAACTAAGCGTGTAGCACATCACTCTCCAACGCTTGCTGTTGATATTCCATTTTTCGGGATGTCTGATCGCATCAAAAATAAGACTGAACAACTTGATGAGAAGCTCAATGATGCGTCACAACTTAATCTCGAGCTTTTGAACTACGACTCGGTCGTCCCGAAATATAAAGATGGCGTTCCACAGAATCTTTCTGTTCTAGTTAGTAAAGAGTTTATTCAAGAGTTAAATGGTAAAGTGCCTGATTTAGACGCGAAAGACTTCGAGGCTTTCACCGAGATCTTGTCATACCGGGATATCTCGTTCCAAACGAGTCGCAAGATCATCTTTCCACTTGTTCAATTAGTTGAAAAACTCTATGCTAACAAGAGTGGAAAGAGCTATGACTTAACAACAAAACGCCTTATGAAACTTGGTTATTATCGAGTAGCTGGGCACAATGAAGAAGGCGATTTCTTTATCCGGGGCCTCTTCTCTTCCGTTACCATCAAGAACGCCACAACCCTTGCGGATAGTCAGGTAATCGTCACAGTAGCTGAAGAAGTGTATGATGATCTACTCAAGCAGCAAATCGTCAGTATCTACGGTGAACAGATTGAACAGTTGAAAGGGAGCTTTGCCTATCATTTGGCATTCGTTCTTCAAAAAGAACGCATTGCGTCGCTTCAAACAGGGGAGCAAAGCCCGGTTCGTCGGCATTGGCGTCAATTTACTTATTCGATTCGCTTTAATAAATCACGAAAGTCAGAGAACTTGCGGGAACTTGAGGCAAATCTTGATCGCATTAAAGAACATGAATTTATTTTGAAAGATTGGCATCGCTCGGGCGACTACTATTTCTTCACGTTTTACCCGCTTGAATCATGGGAGCTCTTAAATCATCCCGATACATTGCTACTCTAATAGAAACAAAACATAGAAGAAGCCTGCTCTATTAAAGGCTTCTTCTTTTTTATTCTTACTCTTTAGTTTATGTTTCACATGGAACGTTTTTTGGTGGATTGATGATTAAATACAGGTGAACGCCAGCGTATAACTATCAGTTCCATCCTTTCAATCTACTCAATCTACAATTAAGTGATGTGATCAAATCATTTTTGCTAATTAGTTGAATGAACTCTTCGTACTGAAATGACACTTATGAGTAATTTAGAAAGAACATTTTTACCAAATTGTTCGCTTTAGGGTGAAATGATTCGTAAAAGTACGTACTGAAACAACATTTTAATTGAATTTGGTCGCAAATTGCCGTACTAAAATGACATGGCTCTTAATTTGGTCGCAGATCATCGTACCGAAACGACATTTATTTGGTTTTTGTCGCAATTTGTCGTACTGAAACGACACTTCTCAACTTTTTGATGAAAAATCAAAAAAAAATTAAATGTCTGTCTCTTAAAAATGGTCGCAAATCATCGTACTGAAACCGCATTTTCGATTGATTTGGTCGTGAATCGTCGTACTGAAACGACACTTTTATTAAAATGGTCGCAAACCGTCGTACTGAAACGACATTTCGACTACTTTTCGTATGAAATTTCTACTCTGAATCACGCTTAAATGGCTTTCTTAAGCAATTCCTCCTAATTTGGTCGCAAACCATCGTACTGAAACGACATATATTTATAGCTCAAAAATGGCTTAACATCAACGTTTCATCAAATTTGGTCGCAATTCATCGTACCAAACCCACACTTTGACACTATCTCGAAAGAACAAGATACTAAAACTAGCATATTTTAGGATAGAGGAGGTGTAGGGTACGTGGCTTACAAAAACCGTCACATTTTAGTTGCAAACAAACTACTCATCGCGATGAGTGGCTTAACTCGTTGGACGAAACGAGCTGATCACTATCGCTATGAACAGCATCACTATAACATCCCTACATGCTTCACTTCTTTTAAGTG
Organism: Exiguobacterium sp. s57; assembly: GCF_018617685.1. NCBI lineage: Bacteria > Bacillati > Bacillota > Bacilli > Caryophanales > Exiguobacterium > Exiguobacterium sp. s57. Next base: position 8,413 of record NZ_JACSKR010000007.1, on the reverse strand, counting down.
GACAAAGTCGCGGATTCGCCATGTCCTCACACTTCTTTCTTATGCAGATGACCAAGGTAAGATTGAGTTTATGGAAGATACAGAGCTTGCTTCTTCCGCTCATACGTCTGTCCGTTCTTTACATAATAACTTAAAAACATTTGAGAGCTATGGCTTGTTACGGCTTGTCCGGCATTTCCCTGGAGTGCTCTCGATTGAACTAACCGATTATCTTGAGAATTATCGTGATCTTTATGTTGACGGAGCCTCTGTCGTTTCAAAGACCGGGTACACGTCTATTTGGCATGATCTTCTTTCCGAACTGCTCACACTTGATAATGTGAACGCTTTGCGCCTTGCGTTACGTACACTCGTACAAGTTGAAAAAGATATCCATGTTCAATCACATGACCAAGCCATCCTTACCTATGACGAGATCAAAGGCTTCTTGCCTAAATACTGTGGCCACAAACTTGCCATTCAAAAGATGATGGCTCGTTTGAAATTCCTTCAAGTGTCCCTTATAGAAGATAGCCGTCATTTCTTAAATGTGGTGAAGCAAAATCTCACGCTTAAAAAACGCGTTCAAGATATTTCGCGTCCAGTCCTCGTTGAATTGACATTAGACAAATCTCAAGACAGTAAAGTGATTCGAGAAGAAGAGCGTTCAGATGCTCAAATTGCTTGGTTCGAGTTGCGTAAGCGCGTTGGTGAGTTCTTCGATTTCGATGCACTAAAAGTAAGCCGTGAATCTCTCTACTCTATGAGTGATACGTTCGGTGCATCAGCGTTCCGTGAAGTCTTGGCTGACTTGAAACAAGCGTTTCTTCACCATCGTGAAGACTTAATTCATTCAAGTGAGCATCAACTCTTCTTCAAGGAGCCGATTCTTTACCTTCATCAACAACTAAAACATAAAGTTGAAAAATTGACGATCGCATGATGGTCTTTTTGGCATGCCTCATTTTGAAAAATTGTATGAAAGCATCCCGAATCTATATCCATTGTTGATTCATTCCATCAAAAGGCATCATAAATGACCTGTGTTTCATAAGGTCATTTTTATATTTTACATCTTCGGAAAAAAATCAAATACAATCGTTTTTATTTCAAATATATAGCGAATAAAATTGGCTGTTGGATATGATTTATCAAAAAGGAAATGAAAAAAAAATAGCCCCTTTGAATAAAAGAAACTATATCTGACATATTTACAATCTTCTAAATCTCTCGAAAACGTTGGTGTCAAACGGTTTTTCGGACTTTCATTTTTCCTAATTCTTTTAATCTATCTTTAATTCTTATTCATTCTATTTAATCTTTTTTATTCATAAGAATATGGTTTTGTATTCTTCTCTTAATCGATTAGATCTGAGTGTTTGATTACATGTACATTCTCTAACGACTTAAATCATAGTAATCGTTCAAAAAACCGTTCATACAATATCATGAAGATGTCACATCCATGATGACTTAATCCTATATACCCCTCATACAATAAAGTATATACCATCTTCTAGGAGGTCTTTCCTATGAAACGAAGTATTCGCTATGATGTTGATTATGTATTCGCTGGTTTTGACAATATTGAAAAGTATGGACATTGGACATATCGTGATGAAATTACAGATTTAGAACTTAAAAACGCTGGAGAAAACATTGAGAATCTCGTATTTACGGGTCAAATGTTAGATGAAATTTTTGCAACTGAAATTTTCTATCAGTATGTGACACAACAAATCGGTGCCCCTTGTGTCACCACCAATGCGATATTCGAACATTTACATAATGAAGATGACGGTGTCTATACACTAGGATCACTCTCTGTTTCGCTTATGGAGCCAACCTATCAACTTGACATGTAAATGTATTCTTCATTAGAGCTGCACGATTGTCTTCGCGTTTATTTGATTTCATCTTATCTATCGATATTTCCATGTTCGGTGTTTTTACTTTAAATATGTATGGGTTAGAAGCTGTATGCTCCTCTAATATCCACATATTCTGATAAAGGCTTAGCTCAAGTTGCTATGTATTATTCATTTACTAATTTCAAATTCGAAGACTATAACCCAAGGTTGTAGTCTTTTTTCTATTTCCAATAGTAAAACACTCGTGAGGTGAGAGTCGTAAGTATACATTTCGACGTCGAAATGTATACAAATCAGATGAAAAATTAAATTGTATAAAATACGTATACAATCTATTTTTAAATTGTATACAAAATATTCATTTGAATATGTAAGTTGTTCACTATTTTTAGTTGTTCCTTAAAACAGAGTGTGGCATCATAAGAACTAGAAAGGGGAGAGGACATGAACATATTAACGTTTTACATTTCGAAAGGTGGATCTGGTAAAACCACCTGTTCCTTGAACATGGCCTATGCATTAGGAGAGTTAGGGGAACGTGTTCTTCTCATTGATTTAGATCCTCAGGGTTCTCTTAGCAAACTAATGTTAAAAGAATCCGATACGATCAAATACATGACCATGTTTGATGTACATACACGAAATTTAGATATCAAAGATATTCTATTTGATGACGAAACGTATCATGTCAGTCTTCTTCCTTCAAATGAACGAAATGCAAGGTTAATTAATTTACTTTCTGAGCAAGATAAGCTCTTCCTATTAAAGGATATGATCGCACCGCTCGAAGATGAATTTGATTGGATCATCTTAGATTCAGTTCCTTCGATCAACGAACTCTCAAAAATTGTCTTGTCGACTGCCAATACGACCATTATTCCGTTTATGCCGAAAAAGCTTGTCTTTGATCAGCTAGGAAGTACCATTCGCACCGTACAAAAGGTGAAAAAGTTCTATAACCCAGATTTAGAGATTGCCGGGGTCTTACCTGTGGCGATGGACCATACGTTAAAAGCCGATAAAGAATACTTCGAAGCAATGGAACAAATTGCGTTGACTGAATCGTTGCCTATTTTACCTGTCATCAAACGATCGACATTTATTGAAAAAGCAGCGGATAGCGGAAAAAGTGTCATTCAATACCGCTCCAGAGAATCAAAACAGTTATCTGAACCGTTTCGAGAGTTGGCACACATGATCCGAACAGCCAGAGGTGATTCTGTATGAAGGCCAGAAATCGTAACATTCACAAAATCAAACCGAGTGAGCAACACCCTTATCAGAGCGGTTTAACGAATATCAGTTCACTAGTTCAAAAGCTGCCAATTTCAAAGGAAGTTGAAGATCTCGTTCATGAAATCAATGAACTCGCCAAAGTACAAACCATTTCCGTATTTGAGATTGGCAAACGTCTAGTGATCGCCCGTTCTGAGATGCATGATAAAAAAGAGTGGGGGACGTTTTTAGAAGCGGTCTCCATGTCCGCCTCACTTGCCTCACGATATATAAAAGCCTATGAAACACTGCATCCGCTCGAGTCATCGCTAACCAGTCTACCGGCATCCAAAATTTTTGAACTTATGTATCTCGATAATGTTGATGAGGTCGTCGAGCAAGGGCTATATATTAATGGTGAAAGAAGACAGGTCGAAGAGCTCACGGTCAAACAGATCCGTGATCTTCGAAAAGGGAACACTCATACACCCCTTAAAGTGAAACCTTTTCAGCAAGATAAAAAGTCATCTTCGATCTTGTCCGCGCGTATTCCAAGCGATCTTTCGGAACAATTTCAACAGTATGCCCATGCACATAATCGTAGTGTCAGTGAGTTACTAGCTGAAATGATTGAACGAACTGTATCAGACAATATAATTGAAGCCACAGATGAACAAGGAGAACAGTCATGAAGAAAATCGCATTGTACAATCGTAAAGGTGGAGTTGGAAAATCAACTACAACCATCAATTTAGCTCATGCCTACGCACGGGATGGCTTACGTGTACTCGTGATTGATGCCGATGATCAGGCGTCTTCAACGAATGGATTAGGTCTGACGAACGACTATGAAGGGAAAGTGCTATTGGATTGTCTACTCGAAGACAACGATCCATTTTATACACCGATTGAACAAGTCATCGTCACTTGTGAATATGAGACTGGAACGATTTACTTAGTTCCGACAAGACGGTCTGCTTCACCGAGTGATTTAACGAGTCAAATTGGTTATGAGTACCGACTTAGTGAAGAATTGGCCAAACTAGATGAATTATTTGATATTTGTTTAATTGATTGTCCTGGTTCGACGTCAGCGTTGAATCCTTATGCGCGCTGCGCTCTTGTCGCGCAAGATCGAATTATCATGCCTGTACAGATGCAAAAGTTTTCAATGGATGCGGTGTACTCGGCTCCTGAGGAGTTAGAAGAGATGAAGCGATTCCGAGAAGATATTCATATCGCAGCCTTTATCCCGACAATGGTCAGTGCACGTTCTAAAGGGGATACGACGACGGTAGAAGAACTTGAAGAGCTCGGGAAAGAGGTCGGGATTCCTGTCCTTACAACAATCCCGTATGCCGTTAAGGTACAAACCCTACAACGTGAATCTAGACCTGTGATTGATCATAAAAGCCCTGCAACGGATGCTTATTTACAACTTGCCCAGGAGGTACTTTCTCTATGAGTCGCCCTCGTAAAAAACATACGCCTAAAATTTCGACATTCAGTGCTAATTTACCGGTAAAACAAGGAACACAATCTAGTGAAGATCGTACGGATCAAGTGGAAGCTGTCAAAGAATTTTCTGCAACGACGACTATCACGAATCCGTATCAGTCCTTACCAGCAACCGGACTTTCTCGTATTATCACAAAAAAACTGCCCGAAGACATGGAAGGCATTGTTCAATACTATAATCACATTGATGCGATTCAGGCGACAAGTTTTGTCGAAAAGTGTCGTATTCTTGCGCATGCAAATAGCCTGTTCCGTGATCCGGAAACAAAAAAGGAATTTAAACAAGAAGAGGGAAATTGGAAAGACTTCTTAGCGAAGATTGGGATGTCTCATTCCCAAGTGAATCGTTTTGTTTCTTTTTGGAATACGTTTGGTCCGAATATTTTAGAAAAAACGATTGAACAAGATTTCAGTGCGACCAAGTTAGCGGAACTCTTGTCATGGCCGGAAGATCCAAAGCTCGCATTACTTGAGAGTAAGAAATATTACACAGCAAATGGGGACAAAACAGTTTATGAAATGACACGTGAAGAATTGCGTGAAGTGAAGCGTATGTTGATTGAGCGTCAGGAACAACGTGTGCTCGAAGTCGAAACTAAATCTGTGAAACCAATGCGTGTACAAATTCGGTTCACTGATTTAACAGATCCTTTATATGTTGGACTAACGCAAGCTGCGCGAAAAGAAGATGTGCCAGAAGATGAGATTATCCGACGGGCTCTTACCGCCTATTTGCATACGAATTGAACAGAATAATGAGTAATAAACTATGACCCACTGAGACTCCTAAGCTATTGGAACAGAGTGGGTCATTTTATTTAGGAAGAACATATATTGCTTGTTTTAATCAAGACAAAAATCTCGAGAGTATTATGGACGCTTTATTAGTTCTTAATAAGTTTTGGAAGTGGAGTTTGTCGTGGTCGGTGCTTCAAAAATACCCCTTTATATTGAAATGATGAATAAGAATGCTTCGTATCCTCCAACGCGAGATATTGATTTTCGCGAAACTGAGGGAGTTTAGGTAGAAGTCTAAGAAAATGAGTTCGGGACAAATAAGAAATCTGCTCGACTTGGTAAGTTCAATGAGAATGTGTTTTTTTAGATGGACTAGGGTGTCTTTCATGAGGTAAAAAAATCTTTGTATTCTGTTTTGTGAAACCTCGATTCGGCTTCCGTTTCGACCATTGGACGTTGATGCTTCACTTAAACGGCGAAAGTAGAACGAGATTTCAAAATGCTCCTAGACCTCAATTTATAGATAGAGAAAACTTTAAAAAGGGAAAGAGTCGTATACACTTCAAGGAAAAGTGTATACGACTCTTTTAAATTTGTTTTTCTTATTCTTATTATATACGACTTTCGGGGCCAGAAGAGGACCTTGATATCATGGACCACCAGAATGACATACATCCCTTGTTTCGAAAACATGTCACGAGAAGTGTGAGAAGATTTTCCTTGAACCCGTCGACGATGAACGGTTTCTTTTTTTAGTCATGTGTGCCACACATGTTTGGGGAAACCAGTCTAAGTTGATAACTACATTCTCTTAATTGATTGGTTATAGAAAGGAAGGGATCGTAAGGAATAAATTATGATATTTCATGATGGATTGAGGCTATGCGCTTGATCAATTTGAGAATGAGACAAACCAATCGTTTTTTCTGATAACGCTCATAAGACCCTTTAAACGCTAAAATAAGACCTTTTAGGGACGTTTGATTGAAAAAAAACATATATTTAGTTAAATTTTGTTTATACAAATAAAGGAATGATAAATATGTATAAAATAGACAAAAATGTAATTGTATATAGAGAGAATGGGGAAATCCTTTTAATAAACATGAAAACGAATAAATTCTTTGCTTTAGATGAAATCTCTACATATGTGTGGGAGCGGATTGCTAAAGTAGGAAAAGTAGACGACATCATCCATGATTTGGGGAGAAGATTTCCAGAGGCAAAACACGAGATACAAAGAGATGTGGATTTGTTTATATCATCCCTGGTAAGCGAGAAAATTATCAATAAAAGGGGTCGGATCTTGTGAAAGATTACATCTACCTATTCTTTAGATTATCCGTTCTGGACATGGAGTTGTTCTTAAGAGGTTTTAATAAAACATTCTTAAGATACTCCAAAAAATATGAGGTCGTGAAAAACTATTATGACCAGGAAGAAGAAATGAAAAAGATTTTTCCTGACATTGAGAATCTATTCTCAAAATTAGATGTCGTCTGCACTTGGTACCCAAGAAAAGCCGATTGCATCCACAAAACATTCTTGGGTTACCGGATTATGAGGAGCAGATTTTATATCCCGGTCGATATGAACGTGGGCGTAAGGAAATTTCCTTTCGAAGCTCACGCCTGGATCACTTGTTACGGTCAAAATTTTTTCGATGATGAAGAAGAGACATCTAAATACAACATCATCTTAACCTCTCTCAAAGAAGGTGAACATCATTAAATGGTATGCAGCAGTAATCAACTTGGGGCATGAACATGAAAAAAAACCGTTACTACTTAGAGAGAGGGTTGGTCTGAGATTCGGGAAGGACGTCTACTCCTCTGTCTGCGAGAGTCCGGATATTGATTTTGAACTCGTCAGCACCCACCCCTTCTCCTCAGCGTCCTATTACTCCGGAGGCATCTATGTTTTTGGGGATATCGATTTACATAATCGGCATGAATTGAAGGAGATGCTGGGTGAAGCGGCAGGTGACATATATGGTCAGGAAGAGCTCTTGATACGGTTGTTCGAAGAGACGGGCATGGACTTCGTGAAGAGATTGGTCGGGGTTTTTTCGTTCGTCCTCTATGACACTAAAAATGACGTGGCGTACACCGTGAGGGACCACATGGGGATGAAACCAATCTTCTGGGTCAGAGATGGACAACGATTGATTGTCTCTAGCGATATGTTTCTGATAAAGGACGAATCATCTGGCCATGATTTAAACGAGACCTACTTCTCCGAGTTCGTAGAATCTAATGGGATTGTGGACAGCGTCAACACTCCTTATAAAAAAATAATGCGGGTTCCCAGTTCTTCTTTCGTCCGACACCATATGTCAGAGAGTACGGTAAGGAAATATTGGGATCTGGCTGATGTGAATGAGCCATTAACGTTTCCCTCGTTAGAAGGATATATAAGCGAGTTCGATGATTTGTTTAGAAAAGCAGTTCAAAGAAGACTGAGGCGAGATAAATCGGACGCCGTCATGTTAAGTGGCGGGTTGGATTCGACGGCAATCTATGCGACAGGAAAAGAATTTGAATCAACATCTGATTATAGATTGGGTTCTATAAGTGCAGTTTTCGAAGAACTTTCCGAGTGTGACGAATCAGAGTACATCGATGGGCTTCTAAAGAAATACAACTCTGAAGGTCTCTTTAAAAACTTTGACAACATTTTGATGTTTGAAGGGTTCCCACACTCTATCCCCGTCTCAGACGAACCTAATGTCAACTCGCTCACCTATAATTTCACAAAGAAACTTATCGATTTGTCTGCAGCCAGGGGCCATACGAACATATTGAGCGGTTTTGCGGGGGACCATCTGTTAGGAGGTTCGGCATATGTCGCCTCTGATAAGGTCAAAGAGTTGAAGGTGCGGGATTCTTTAAAGATTCTCACGAGTTACTCGATAGGGACAAATACATCCGCCTTTAAGAATTTCAAAAACTATGTGGCCAGCCCGAAGGTCCTGGACAAGGAGTTTGGGGACAAGACTGGGAGGAAGTACAAAGAACTAAAATCTAAACTCGAAAGAATTAAAAGGGCGAGTAAGAAAGAATTGTACGTTCAGATGGCTCAAGCTAAATCTC
>NZ_JACSKR010000006.1:0-116004 GCF_018617685.1 Exiguobacterium sp. s57 | reverse complement strand
TGATATAGCTCTTAAATTGACGAAGCTTGCGCTTCATTCAAAAATTGTAAAACTTTTTTTGCCTCATCGTTCAGTTTTCAAAGTTCGTCCGTCGCTCTTGGCGACTAAATGATAATAACATTTAATTCGTTTCAATGTCAACAACTTTTCGTTTGTTCAACGTTTGTCGTTGGCAACAGAGATAACTATATCACCTGATTTTCAATCTTGCAAGCATTATTCTAAAAAAACTTTTAAATATTTTTTCGTATCATTCAGAGTTCGAATCTCAACTCCGCGAACTACTCGCCACTTATTTGCTTCACAAATTGAAGGGGAAGCTTCTTGGGAAGACCGTGCTCTTACCAGCCACGGTTATGGACCAAGCTCGTCGGGCAGTCCCTGCCCTGAATGGTTGTTAGTCAGCTAACATCAATAGGTTGAGGCTCGCGTTGATGTCACGGTCATGATGAGCGCCCCAAGCACATGTCCATTCGACGGACATCCATCGTCTTCTTCTGACCTTTCTCGCCGCAAGAAGAACAGATCTGCGTCGATGCGTACCATGGGTCTGCCCTGATGAGCGTCCGTCCGTAGAAGGTACACTTGTATTCGAGTTGACGGACAAACTCATACCAGCTGACGTCTCCAATCGACTTCGCTACCTTGTGACCCTTCATCATATGCTTCAATTTCAATGTCTCCACGACGATGACTTGGTTCTCGTCAACGATCCGTCTCGACAGCTTGTGAAGGAAGTCCTTGCATTGATTCGCGATCTTCTCATGTCTCTTGGCGAGGATCAGCCTGGCCTTCTCCCGGTTCCGGCTCCCGGCCTTCTTGCGTGACAGCGCCCGTTGTGCCTTCTTGACCTTTTCTTCGGACTTCCGGAGGAGTCAGGGGTTGTCAATCTTCTCGGAGACCCTCGCGTCGTTCGTCATGACAGCGAAGTGTTTCAAACCGAGGTCGATCCCGACCTTATTCTCGGCTGGAATCCATGGTTCATCGTCCTGTTCGACGAGGATGGAGATGAAGAACTTGCCCGTCCTCGTCATCGAGACCGTCGCCGACCGGATGACGCCCTCGAACGGACGATGTTGTGTGAACCGCACGAACCCGACCTTCGGCAGACGAACCTTGTCTGCCTCGATGCGGATCGTGCCATGCTGGTTGTTCGTCGTGTAGGAGGCGCGTGATCGTCGTCTCGATTTGAAGGCCGGGAAGCCGGCCGTCCCGGCGAAGAACTTCGCGAACGCGGTGTCGACGTTCGCGAGCGCGAGGCTGTCCGCCTCGGCGAGGAACGGGAACAGGGTCTTGTAGGAAGCGGGTGTCGCCGGTCTCCGCTTCGGTCCGGTCCCCCGCGGATGGCGATGCGGTCCTCGAGCAGCTTGTTGTAGATGAACCGTGGTCCGGTACCCTAGTCTATACATTAAAGAGAAGACTCAAATGGATTACGGACAAACGAAAATATGTTTCAAAACGAAACCTTGACCCGATGCCATATCTGATTCATACACACCGCACTCGTTTATATCGTTAACTCCGTGACATCGACATGGAAGTTCAACATAACAAAGTAACCAATCTAAAGATTGCAATCGCCAAACTGAACGGCTCCATCCTGACTCCAAACGAAGTTCTCTCTTATTGGAAGGTGACCGGCAAGCCGACGAAACGCAAAGGTTATGTAGAGGGAATGATTCTCCACTATGGAAAAGTGACCTCAGGAATCGGCGGTGGTCTCTGTCAACTGTCCAACCTCATCTATTGGATTACCTTACATAGTCCGTTGACGGTAACCGAACGCTATCGCCACAGTTATGATGTGTTCCCTGACTACCGACGAGATCAGCCTTTCGGTAGTGGCGCCACCTGTTCTTATAACTATCTGGATCTGCAAATCACCAATCAAACCGCACAAACGTATCAACTTCTTCTATATATAGAAGGAGATCATCTCGTCGGGAAATGGCGTTCGAACATCCCGAATAAAGAACAGTATCGTATATATGAAGAAAATCATCATTTCACCCGTGAATGGTGGGGCGGGACGATACGACATAACCAAATATTTAAAGAAGTCACTTCAATGAACGGCACACACCTTCGAAACGAATTCATCACAGAAAATCACGCGATCACCATGTACGACCCATTCCTTCCCGAGAATACTGCATACAAAAAAGCCGACTCTTAATAAAAGAGCCGGCTTTTCAAATGAACTTATGCGTGTGGCAAGAACATGAAGTATGCCAAGAAGATGACTAACATTCCATACATGATTGGATGAATCTCTTTCGTCTTCCCTTTCGCAATCATCATGAGTGGATAAAGGATAAATCCGAGCCCGATCCCTGTTGCGATTGATGACGTAAGTGGCATCATGATAATCGTCAAGAATGCAGGGACTGCAATCTCGATTTTCTTCCAATCAATATCAAGAAGAGCCGAAGCCATGAGTACACCGACAATAATGAGTGCCGGAGCCGTGACTGGTGCCGTAACAACTGCCAAGAGAGGCGAGAAGAACAACGCCAAACCGAAGAACAATCCTGCAAAGACTGCAGTTAATCCTGTACGTCCGCCTGCCGCGACACCTGCTGACGACTCAACATATGAAGTCGCTGTAGATGTTCCAAAAATCGCACCCGCTACAGTTGCTGTCGAATCAGCCATCAACGCCTTACTTGCACGCGGTACTTTATTTTCTTTCATGATTCCAGCTTGACGCGCTACGGCAACGAGCGTTCCAGCCGTATCAAAGAAATCGATGAAGAAGAACGTCAAGATGACAATAAGCATTTGAAGCGTGAAAACCTCACCGAAGTTGATGAATGCTTGACCGAATGTCGAGGACATACTCGGCGGCATTGATACAACGTCTGAGATCGCTGTCGGTGTCGGCACAAGACCGAAAATCATACCGACGATTGCCGTCAACAACATCCCGATGAAAATACCACCTTTTACGTCGCGCGCCATAAGCAAGGCACTGACGACAAGTCCGAATACCGCGAGAAGCGTCGTTCCCGTTCCAAGCGAACCAAGACCTACGAGTGTTGCTTCATTCGCAACAACGATGCCTGCATTTTTCAAACCGATGAAAGCAATGAAGAAACCAATCCCTGCAGCGACCGCCATTTTGAGCGGAGCCGGAATTGCGTTAACAATCGTTTCGCGAATCCCTGAGAGCGTCAATACGATAAAGAAGAGACCTGATACGAGTACACCTGACAAAGCCGTTTGCCATGGTATACCCATCCCGATGACGACACTGTATGCGAAGAACGCGTTGAGGCCCATGCCCGGCGCAATCGCAATTGGGTAGTTTGCGAGAAGTCCCATCGTCAACGAACCGACTACTGCGACAAGACCCGTCGCCACGAAGACCGCTCCTGTATCCATCCCTGCTGCTCCAAGAACGTTCGGGTTAACGAAGAGGATGTACGCCATCGCAAGGAACGTTGTGAAGCCTGCGACAAGTTCCGTGCGAACACTCGTCCCGAGTGCTGTGAGTTGGAAATAGCGATCGACCCGACTCGTTGTTGATGGTTGTTGCTGTTCTTGCTTGAGCTGTGTGCTCATTTGTTTTCCTCCTTGTACTCGCCGTAAAACGAGAAAAGGTCCCCGGCAAATGACCGAGGACCCCACGCGAAACATACGAGGGCATTCACCCTCATCTATGTCTCGCCGTAGTGAAATCATTTAAGGTGATTTCGTAGAGACTCTCGGGCCATATCCCCGATATTATACGGCAAATTATTTTATAATTGTTCGGTTATAATAAGAACGTCCTTATCGTATCAGCGTGAAAATAGAATGTCAACTAAATTCACGGATTTTATATCTGAAAAGAACGTTAATGTTCGGTTTTAAGACAAAACAGAGGGGAATCCCCTCTGTTCCGCTTATTCCCATTCGATTGTTGCAGGTGGCTTAGACGTAATGTCATACAGCACACGGTTGACGTGGCTGACTTCGTTGACAATCCGGACAGAGATTTTCTCAAGTACATCCCATGGAATACGTGCCCAATCTGACGTCATCCCATCGATTGAAGTGACCGCACGAACACCGACAGCATAGTCGTACGTACGCTCGTCACCCATGACTCCGACCGAGCGGATTGGTGTGAGCACCGTGAAGTATTGCCAGATGTCTCGTTCAAGACCTGCTTTCTTCACTTCGTCACGCAAAATAGCATCCGATTCACGGACGATTTCTAACTTCTCTTCCGTGATCTCACCGAGGACACGGATTCCGAGGCCCGGACCCGGGAACGGTTGACGCCAAACGATATAGTCAGGAAGACCGAGCTCGGTACCGAGCGCACGGACTTCGTCTTTAAAGAGCGTGTTGAGCGGTTCGATCAACGTGAAGTTCATGTCTTCAGGCAACCCACCGACGTTATGGTGTGATTTAATCGTTTGCGCTGTATCTGTTCCGCTCTCGATGATGTCTGTATAGAGCGTCCCTTGTGCGAGGAAGTCCATATCGACAAGTTTCGAAGCTTCTTCATCAAACACATAGATGAACTCGTTTCCGATGATCTTACGTTTTTGCTCAGGGTCTGACACACCAGCCAATTTCGTCAAGAAACGTTCTTGCGCATCGATTTTAATGACTTTCATGTTGAAGCCGTCCGCGAACGTCTTCATGACACTATCTGCTTCCCCTTTACGAAGAAGACCGTGGTCAACGAACATACATGTCAACTGATCACCGATTGCGCGGTGAACAAGCGCCGCAACGACAGACGAGTCGACCCCACCTGAAAGTGCACAGAGCACTTGTTTGTGCCCGACGATTTCACGGATTTTCTCCACTTCAATATCAATGAAGTTTTCCATCGACCATTCGCCTTTCGCGCCGCACACTTCATAGATAAAGTTTTTCAAGATGTCATTCCCATACTCAGAATGACGAACTTCTGGATGGTATTGTACGCCATACATTTTCAACTCATCGTTTTTGATTGAAGCGACCGGGCAAGACGGGTTCGTTCCATCGACGATAAATCCTTCCGGTGCTTCCATGACGAGGTCACCGTGGCTCATCCATACCGTATGTTCGACTGGAAGGCCGTTGTAAATCGCTGAGGCTTCCGGCGTTGAGAATAATGTCGCTTTCCCGTATTCACGGTGTGCAGCACGTTCGACACGACCACCAAAATGATGCGTCATGAGTTGCATGCCGTAACAGATTCCGAAGATCGGAATGCCGAGTTCGAAGATTTCCGGGTCGCAACGATATGCGCCTTCCGCGTATACGCTGTTCGGTCCACCTGAGAAGATGATGCCGACTGGGTTCAATTCGCGAATCTCGGTTGCCGTCATCTTATGCGAATGCAACTCGCTGTATACGCCAAGGTCACGGACACGACGCGTGATCAACTGGTTATACTGCCCACCAAAGTCGAGCACCAAAATCATTTCTTGTTCTACTTTCACGAAATCTCCACCTTTCTGCCTTCTCCTCAAAAAAAGACGCGCCTCTCCCCCAGATTATCCAAACCGAAGAAGAAGCACGTCCTTTTCTTTGTATACGAAACGTGCTCCTTCATAGTCGGTCCATTTACGGTGGTCCGGTAGAGACTCTCGCGCCAATTCACGAGTATATACGAAGGAATGCCATGTTCAATTATCTAACTAATGCGTCTATCTTACTTGATGCATCCCGTCACTTCAACTCATAATTCGACGAATCATGATTTTCCAATATTCTTTATATTTCGAATTCGGTTCTTGTTCGGCATAGACCGCTTGTTCAAATAAGGCCGTCAAACGGGTCATGTCGTTCGTTTCGTAGTAGGCGTCGACTTCTCTCGCGAGCTCTGAAGGCGTACGACCTTCGACTTTAAATCCGTTTGCCCGAAGCCGCTTCATCAAATAACGATGCATCGAAACAAGACTTCCGTCTGTGAGCGGACGACTCATCCACCAGACGTACATAATTTGTCGCTCGATGATCTTCCGGTTCCAAATGAGGACGGCCACGACGAAGAGAATGATCACCCATCCCCATATCGGAATACTGCGCCCCTCTTCTTGAACGTCACCTGTCGTCACATCATCGATTAATAAATCTTCTTGTGGACGATTTTGCGGATTGTTGTCTTGAGACGCTTGTGGATCGTTCGTAGCCGGGGTCGAATCATTCGTATCCGTCTCTTGCTCCATTTGTAGTAAGTTAGCGTCCGAGAAACTGATTGTCGCCTCTAGCGGAACCCAGCCCGCACCTTCAATGAAATACTCAACCCATGAATGAGCATGACGATTACGAATCGTATGTTCTTCTTCCCCTTGAATGACCCCCCGCGTATCTCCCATCGTAAATCCTTTTACCCAACGTGTCGGAATGCCATTTGCTCGCAACAAGACGGCTGCTGATGTCGAGAAGTTATCACAATAGCCGATTTGTGTATCAAATAAGAACTGGTCGACGTAATCCGTGTCGCCTTGCGGTTGGGCCACGTTTTCCGTATCATATTGAAATTCTCCATTCCGGAAGTAAGCTTCAACCGCCTCTGCTTTTTCGTTCGGAGTTTCACTCTCCACCGTGATTTCAGCAGCTAAATCTCTCACCCGATCCGGTAACGAGGTTGGAAGTTGTAAATAGACCTGCGTTTCTTCTTCAGTAAGCGAAGTTACGTCTTCGTTTAAATCGAGCTGTTCTTCAGAGAAAGCGGGGACACTGTAGCGGAGTTGAATCGTTCGTGGCGTCGCTTGTCCCTCGTTCTTAAATACAATTTTCCCGGAAGGTTGAATGTTGATTGTCTCGTTCGGGAAATCCCGCTCTATATCACCGACCAAAAACTCTGTACCAGATTCCGTTTCCGCCGCTTGTGGATATTCACCACCGTATGGAACGAACGATTGTCGACGATCAAAACGCAGAATCGCCTGTTCCGGTGTCGTATCCACTTCCGCGTCCACTAACTGTCCACGATTGTAGTTGGAATCGAGTACCGGTGCCGCAATCCAACCTTTCCCTGTATAAATCGCTTTTGATTCAATACGCCAATAGCGAGCCGGTGCACCGCGTGCAATAAAGACGATTCCGTCATCTTGTTCGAACGGGCCACCTAACGCCTCATCGTTAACACCATATCCGACACGCCCCGGTCCGTTCCCATCGCCTTCTGTTGTCGCATTTCGGAAACTCGTGGTGATTCGATCGGACCAATCCCCCTCGAGCGTCGGCGACGCACTCGCAAGGGCCACAACGACACTGAGCAACAAAGCGATACTGACAAACCGAACGAGTGATTGACTCGGTCTTTTCGCCAAATCCGTGACGAATAACAGGAGCAGCGATGTGATGATAGCATAAAGGATGTCACCTTCACCGTCATATAGTGTCCACGTGTCGAAGTAAGCCATGACACCAAGTGTGGATACAATCATCCCAAGCACAAATCCGTAACTTGGATACGTTCGTCCGACAAGAACGGCGAACAGAAGCCCGATGAGCGCCATCGCAGAGAAGAAGATGGCCTCGTTTGGTAACTCTCCGCTTATGACACCTGTGAAGTCTTCCATCCAAATCCCGAACCAGTCGAAAATACTTCCGTGATAAACGTATAGGACGACTAGAAAATTGAGAAATGAAATACTAAGAAAAGCAGTCCACGGGAGAAGACTTGCGAACATCGGCACGATGAGAAGCAAATAAAACGGCCAATTCACATCAAACGTTGTACTTCCAACAATCGGTTCAATCCAGAACGACAACAAATAGGCGGCAAGTATCGTATAAACAATGCGGGTCACCCAAGTTCTCATGTCATCACCTCACTTACCGCAGTGTATAGATGATAGCTTCCTTGTGTTTCATGCATGAGCTCCCGGATTGACGTGGTCTCGAACGGGCTGATTAAAATCAGATCCCCCGTTTGTTGGGGCAGATTCTGCTTCACCCTCTCGACGAGACGCCCCTCCGCTTCCGGAGTCGCAGTCAGCAAGTAATGACCGACCTCAGCGCTTTGGTCCGGAAGATGAAACAACCTCACCTGGTCTTCAATCACATATAGTTCAAACGGCAAATTTTTACGTTCTAACTGGCGAATCGCACCAACGAGTAGCGACAAAGAGCGTTCAAACGCTTCCTCGTAACCAGCAGAGACCGAAGGGACAAACACGAGCGAGAGCTTCTTTTCTTGTTCCTGGTCAAACGTTTTAGTCATCAAGTTGCCTCGACGTGCAGATGCCTTCCAATCAATCCGTCCGATTCGGTCTCCTGCCGCATATTCACGCACTCCGCTTGTCGTATTGGCCACTTCTGTATACGTACGCGTTTGGCGATATTGCTCACCACGTCCTCCGACGTGCTCATCTCGTGGCAAATCAAACGGCAGCTCAGCAGGGGATACTTCAACGACTGTCTCGATTCGTATCGTCCGTCTACGGTCGAATAACCCAAACACGTCACGAACATGGAGAATCGTTCGATCAAAGACATGAATTCCTCGTTTGATTGCATCGATTTTATACTCGACAACTTCAGCACGCCGGAAGAAACGGTCTACCGGCACGATAATAGTCTTATCCTCATCAATTAAGCGTTGTGGCATTCGCTCTTCTAACGTCACCATCCCAATCAAGAAAGGATACTTCCGTTCGATTTTCAGTTCGACATCCATCACCTGACCGGAGACGAGACGTTTCGTCGTCACACGTCGCGAGACGTTCGCCGCAGTGACTGGATAGATCATGAAAAGCGTCCAATAGACGGTCAACACCGCGAACGACCACCATAACGTCGAAGCGACAATACTTCCTTCGATGCGGGCAAATGAATACAATCCGAATGCCGCCGCCCATACAACGAACAGCTTCATCCAGTTTTTCATACCTCGTTGACCTCACGATCCATCGGGACAGGTAACGTATCGAGCCAGTCTTGAATCAACTGATTCGACGTTTTACCCTTATAACGCGCTTCCGCCGTCAACAAGACACGATGTCCGAGAACACTCGTCGCCAGTGCTTTGACATCATCTGGCAACACGAAATCACGATTATGAATATATGCCCACGCTTGTGATGCTTTCATCAAGGCAAGGGTGGACCGCGGACTTCCGCCTAAGTACGTATGCGGATCTTTCCGAGACTCATGTACCAATCGCACGATGTATTGTTTAACCGCACTCGATACGTGGACATCTCTCACTTCACGCTGCATACGTTCGACTTCTTGCTTCGTAATTACGCTATGAAGGGTTTCGAGCGGCTCGTCTTTTTCAAAACGTGATAACAGTGCAATTTCTTCATTGAATGTCGGGTAGCCCATTTCAATTTTGAGCAAGAAACGATCCAATTGCGCTTCAGGTAATGGATACGTCCCCTCATGTTCAATCGGATTTTGTGTCGCCATGACGAAAAATGGTGAAGGTAGTACTTTTAATTCCCCATCCACTGTCACACTTCGCTCCGCCATCGCCTCAAGAAGAGCCGACTGCGTCTTCGGTGAAGTCCGGTTGATTTCATCCGCCAATATAATATTCCCCATGAGCGGACCAGGACGATATTCGAATTCTCTCGTTTTTTGGTTATACATCGAAATACCGGTCAAATCGGATGGCAACATGTCAGGTGTGAATTGAATGCGCTTAAACTCTAGGTCGATCGCTCGGCTAAACGTACGAACGAGCATCGTCTTTCCGACACCTGGTACATCTTCTAAAAGGACATGCCCCCCTGCTAGCAAAGCAGTTAAGCTTTTAGCGATGACTTCTTCTTTTCCGACAATCACGGTTTCAATGGCAGTAATAATCGATTGGACAGTTGGACGGTACATGACGGACTCCCCTTTTTTCTCTAATCTAGGATGACTGAAAGTTAGAATGTTCTGACTTTATTGTGACATAAGCAAGGTTCGGAATGAAAGAAATACCGTACGCAAATATGCTTCCTAACTTCTTTACCCAAAAAACGTGTCCGTTCTTTAGAAAAAACGGACACGTTTATCAATTATTCCGGACGTTTCAAATCGAAAATTTCACCGAGTGTCGCATAACCATTCCCCGCCATTCGACTGACCGGAGCCAGTTGTTTTGCATCGATACGTCCGTGTTTATATAAATTACGGTCGATATGAAAACGGACAATTCGTGCAATCAACAAATCCGCAGTCGTCTTTCCGTCATATTCAATCGGGAGGTGGTGATGTAATACGCACTCAAATCGGATTTTTGCTTCCTTGATCCCAGGTGTCGAAACAACTTCGCTTGGTTGAATCGTGAAGTTCGTGCGAGACAGTTCACTCTCATCGGCTGTAAGGTTTGCAGCCGTCTCATTCACATGGGTGACATTCGTTTCATCTACGATATGAATCACCAATTCATTCGTGCGCAGCGCGTTTCGTGCTGTATCCTTCATCACTCCATCCTTTCGTTGGACAGAGACCGACACGAGCGGAGGAACGGAAGAAACCACGTTGAAATAACTAAATGGAGCTGCGTTGATCACATCCTCATGTCGTGTTGTGACAAAGGCAATCGGTCTCGGCACAATGCTGCCAATCAAAAACTTATACGTGTCGATTTCAGTCAAAGCAGACGGTTCAATCGATAACATTCACTCACACTCCTCATTCTTTTTTATCTTAAATTCAAGATAATAGTTTATGTGAATGATGTCAATGGTGAGAAAGTGGACATGTGTATCTTTTAATCATTTTGGGTAAATTCGTGTATGTGAAAGCAACATAGACAATAGACACATCGCATAAGCAAATTAGTTTCATTTTCCTTTTCCCGTTTCGTAGAATGCAGGGCAAGGAAAGGATGACCCCCGTTTTTATGTTCAAGAAAGGAAGTAAAACGAATGATCAGCAAGTGGATTGAACAACTCAACAGTCGTCGAATACTCAGTATTTTATATAGCGTATGTGGATTTAGTATCATTTTGACCGCGATTGGCGCTTGGTTTGTGCGAGATGGGGATGTCTCTACTCTCGAACTCACAGCCCTTCGATGGATTTGGATGATCGGGTTAGTTATGTTCATTAGTGCCATCTTACTCATCGGGCGTCCGCTCATCAAACGGATGACTGAACAAAACCATAGATTGAAGACCAAGAAAGCAAAGCTCGAGAGTGTACTAAACGAATCCAAGATAAATCAAATGAACCTTCAATATCGTAATGAATTAATCGGAGTATTGGCCTCAAAAGAATCGCTATTTGATTATTCATCTGTCATCGAAAAAATCGTGTTACTCACAAAATCCGAGTTTGGTGCGCTCCTACTCGCCAAAGACGGAGAAATTACGTCTGTCGTACCAAAAGAAATGACCGAAGAACAACAAGAAAGTCTCAAAAAAGATTCACTTTTACTCAAACGCGTCATGATTTCAAAGTTACCCGCCGCAACGTCGAAACGGGTCGTTGATGCGTTACACACGTATCCGTATTATATTTATGAATCAGTTATCCCGATCATGGACCCGTCCGAGAATAGTCTGATTGGTTGCCTCTATTTGGCACGGTATGATGAACAGTATGATGCAAGTGAAAAGTCCGAACTAAACGCGTTCGCAAGCCAGCTCGCCATCTCACTTCTTCGGATGCAACTCTATCTTCAGATGCAACAGGATCGGAAAGAAACGGCCCAACTGATTAATTCGGTGCGTGAAGCTATTCTATATGTAAACTATGAAGATGACACTGTCGTCGGAAATCGTGCCTTCATCCGCATGTTTGATGATCTTCACTTTGACTATAAAGGGTACGAAGAGTTGTCCGCCATCAACATCGATATCGAGCAATTAGCAAAACGCGTCGACCAACACGAGCAATTCGTTCGGTACTTCGAGCGAGTCTTCTCCCAAGACCCACCTGAAGACGGGCTCACGATTTCGATTGATCAAGGTGATTGCTTTATCCAACTCTATGCCGAAAGTATTTATCGTGATCGTCGACTCCGTGGGACAATGCTCGTCCTACGTGACGTTACCGCCGAGACTGAGGTTGACCGGATGAAATCTGAACTCGTAACGACTGTGTCGCACGAATTAAGAACGCCCCTTTCATCGATTTATGGGTTTACCGAACTCATGTTGTCGCGCGACTTGAATGAAAGCCGTCGAGAACTGTATTTGCATACGATCCATGATGAGGCGAAGCGACTCTCATATCTCGTCAGCGATTTCTTAGACTTGCAGAAGATGGAATCCGGAAAACAGACGTTTGAATGGGAGCCGGTCGACCTATATGAACTCGTGTCAAATAGCGTCGCATTTTATCAAGAAACAACGGACCTTCATGAGCTATTCATCGACGTTGATATCGAACAAAATTTCGTCATCGATGCCGACTTAGAAGGGATGCGACAGCTGTTCGGCAACCTGTTAAGTAACGCCATCAAATATTCACCGGATGGCGGGAATATTCTTGTATCACTCGAGCGCATAGATGAAGAGGTTGTGATCAAAGTAAAAGACCATGGAATGGGCATACCGACCGCCTCTCTTCCTCATCTCTTCGGAAAATTTTATCGCGTTGACAACTCGGATCGACGCAAAATCGGGGGGACCGGGCTCGGGCTCGCTATCTGTAAAGAGATTGCTAAAGCTCATGACGGACAACTCCATGTCGAATCAGTTTATGGGGAAGGAAGTACTTTCATCTGTGAACTTCCCGCATCGAAAGAACATATCATGCAATAACACGGTCTTCTTAACCGTGTTATTTTTGACTCATTTTTGCCTAATTCGAAAGGATTCCTTTTACAAAATATAGAAAGGAAAGAAACCGATTCATTTACGTGGATGTGGAATACCCTATCCATTTATTTTTACACGTTTTAAGCCGAAAACAAGATATACTGATTATAAAGAAATTGCTAGGATCGGAGGTCCTGCCATTGAATCATCGTGACCCACCTTTTTCAGAAATTGGAGATTTGAAACAATGGGGACGTTTTGAAGTCGAAGTGCCTCATACAGGCGAACAAGCGAAGTATCAAATCGCTACGGCTTTGGTTCGAAAGCATATTCCTTTGCGGATTGGTGGATTTTATATCATTGCGAGCGAAGAGCAAATTTTGCATAGTGGCTCACATGACGGAAATCTCCAGAAGCACTTGATTCATTTATTACAGCAAGTCCTTAACGGTCATATCGAAGACGAACGCCTCGCTCAGGAACAGGTGTGGACGGTGCACTATTTTACGACACCATAAGACGTCTGACTAAAGAAGCTTAAAGGTCATAAAAAATGACGCTCCAAAAGGGCGTCATTCTGCTTGTGACATGATTGAAATCACTTTTTCATAGTAGTCTGTTGCTAGTTTGTATTTTCCTGAAGCTTTTAATTCTTGAGCTAACCATAAAGCATATTTTTTAGCATACATATACTCATCATGCTCTTCAAAATAAATAACTGCGCTTTTTAGACTGTTCATCACGCTTTGACGATTCTTTTCTTTGAAATGGTTCCAGTAGATATCAAAGTGCTGATTAAACTCTTCAATCGACTCGTGTTGTTGCATCAATTCGTGTCCAGTCTCTAACCAATCAAGGACACCCTTTTCATTTTTCTGTTTTGCATTTACCTCTACCAATGATAAAACACTGAATAATTTGCTTCTAATATCCACTTTATATTCAAAGCTTTCCATAAAGTACGTAAGTGCCTTATCTTGTTCACCTAACAACGAATAGATTTCTCCTATGTTGTTATAAAGCATGCCGTAATAATTTCTTAAATCAGTCGCATTCGCAACCTTTAGTGCCTTTTGATTGTAGGAAAGTGCATCTGCATATCGTTTTCGACGTTTATAAGTCAATCCAATTATCATGTGACACTCAATCATTCTTTCTAAACAAAAATTCTCTTGAAAATACCTTAACGAAGACTGAAGATTTTCAAGCGCTTGTATATTGTCTGTGAAACGGTAATATAAAGCACCCGTGACATAACGAATATCCGCTGTCTCCCAATCAGGAATTCCTGAATGAGGTAACTTTTCAGTCACTTCTTCTATTAATTTATAGGATAGTTCTTTTTCATTCTCCTGAAAGTACTGAAGTGCTTTCAACATGTTATACCGAATGCGATCGTCAGTGGATAGTTGATCTTCAATCCAGCCTACTTCTGTGAGGTACTTTGGGTCACCTCCTGGCATCACGCCAAGACGAGCCAATGTAATCATGAGCGTAGTGTAAACTGATTTTGACTGTTTGACCGCTGGATGGTTCATATATTTTCTAACTTTCTCCTGCTCATCACCATTTTTTCGCGTCAAAATCGCTTCTTTCAAAATCTCTCTAATTTCTTTAATCACTTTCTCTGCTTGATACCTAAAGTCATGATACAGGGGTACTTCAATTTCAAGTCGCTCAAACAACAGTTCAAGAACTTCCTCACTAGCAGATGTTTGATTGTTTTCAATTTTACTTAAGTACGAAATCGAACAAATCCCCCTGGCTAAGACTGATTGTTTCATATTTTGCCGCAAGCGCTCTACTCTAATTAAATTCCCATAATTGTATTCCATTATTAGTAGTAGCCCCTTTGCCCTATTTTCTGAACTTCTTTTAATATTTCTTCATAATTATATACTTTCAGGAAATTTAGCCTATAATTCTTATTTTAATTCATCTTTTTACAAGAAATTTTCCCAACTTAAACATGTCCATTACCATAAAAAAACATGATAAGATTTAACTAGTCAACAAGCAATGATTTGGGCTTTAGTTCTATTATTTAGAAAACAATGAACATTTCGTAGGAGGTAGATGGTGCAGATGGGGAAGCTTAGCTTTTTACTTGCTGAAGATTATATTAAACCAAAAATCTACTTTAAATCGAAATTTTCTACACCGTCTACAATCGTAGACCATTCATATTCGAAAGAAGATTTAAATCATTTCGAAGGATTAGAGAATTTGACAGAGTTATTATCTTCTAATAAGGGTTTCATTGTAAGTGCATTTCAAATCGATTACTACCAGCGTCTCCCCAAATTAATTTCAAAGACGTTGAAAATAAATCGCTCTTTTAAAAAACTTTATATTTTGGGTCCAGAATTATCCTTATCAATTTTGAAAAGAAGCACTAAGACTGCTTATGAAGCACAACTTCAAGATTACGAGTTTATCAACATTGAACAGGACTCAACTTCATTATCTAAACAATGTGAAACGCTATTGAGCGAAGGTCACATTTTGTACATTCTTCCTGAGGCATCCGTGTGCTGGCAACCTAATTCATTAGAGCAACTGCAGAAAGTTTGTACTCCACTTTGTAGTACTTTATTAAGTCAAACTATGAAAGTACCGATCTTGGCTACTTTAGCGAAGAATGACTCTAATAAAGTCACCATCTATGAGCCAAGTTTACCTGAAACCTATTCAGGAGACTTATTCAATTCAGTTAAAGAACAGTCTGAGGATATCTATAAGCTTTTGAAATCCACAGATGACTTGTAACTCATTTTATTTTCGTTGGTATTAAGAGTTTTCTATATAAATCATTATACAACGGAGGAATTAAACATGAAAAAGTTAGCTGGATTTTTCTTTATCGCAACTGCAGTCATTTTACTCGGAAGTTCTTTTAAACCATTTGCAGAAGAAAGACCACGCATTGTTAAAATCGAAGAACCGATTATTATTAATGCTGAGGAAAGACCACGCATTGTTCAAGTTGAAATTCCAGAAAAAATCAATAATGAGAGCATGCCACGCATCGTATAATCATATTTTTCAAAGACGCCTCGTGCGTCTTTTTTATTTTAAGAAAAAGGTAAATGAATTATATATTTCTCTCCATTTTTTACTTTTTACTTATATAATAAACAAAGACAACTCAGATATACTCTCATATGCCGTCATTGTCGCTAGTTTATTGAATAGAGGAGTTTGAACATTGAATGGATTAAAATCATCATGGAGCTTAAAGCTATTATTAAGTTCTTCACTTGCACTAACCGGGGCAATCATCGCCCCATTCCAACTCGATTCTTTTGGAATCAAGTCGACTGTCGCTGAGGCCGCCTCGACTTACACCACAACTGCCAACTTAAATCTTCGTTTAAGTGCTGCAACGTGGAGCCCTGTTCTTTTAACAATCCCGTCCGGTTCGAGTGTCACTTACATCAGTACATACGGTTCGTGGTATAAAGTCAGTTATGGAGGCAAAACAGGTTATGTTTCTTCTCAATACGTTACGGTATCCAATACTGCTTCTTATTATAAGACGACAGATCGATTAAACATGCGCCTCACCGCTGCCTCTTGGAGCGATGTCGTCACCTTGATCCCGGCTGACGCAACCGTTAAATATGTCAGTCGCTACGGTTCGTGGTATAAAGTAACGTTTAATGGCAAAATCGGTTACGTCGCCTCTGCCTACTTAACACCTACAAGTGCTCCTATTCCGCCGTCGGACTACTATAAAACGACAGCTAATTTGAACATGCGCCTCACCGCCGCTTCTTGGAGTGACGTCGTTACCACGATCCCGTCTGGCGCAACCGTCAAATACGTCAGCCGCTATGGTTCTTGGTATAAAGTGACGTTCAATGGCAAAACCGGATACGTTGCCTCTGACTATTTAACGACGACAACAACTCCGGTGACACCCTCTTCATATTACGAAACAACAGTGAATTTGAATATGCGACTTAGCGCAGCTTCTTGGAGCGATGTCTTGACCGTAATTCCTGCCGGATCGGTCGTCAAATATGTGAGTCGATACGACTCGTGGTATAAAGTGACGTATAACGGTAAAACGGGCTATGTGGCATCCGAGTATCTAAAACCAACGACTGTCACGACACCAACCGATACAGATGGAACCGGAAAAACCGTTGTCATCGATGCAGGACATGGTGGAAATGACCCCGGAGCCGTTTACGGATCCGTTTATGAAAAAGTGATTGCACTTGATATCGCAAAACGCCTTGCGGGCGTCTTGTCGAGCACATATGACTACAACGTCAAATTCACACGTTCAACTGATACGTATCTCTCACTGGAGCAACGTGTGTCACTAAATAAGTCCTATAAAGGGGACATCTTTGTCAGTCTTCATGCGAATTCTTCTGTTTACAACACGGCCCACGGACACGAAGTACTCGTACCGACGTCAGACAGTTATACGACCAATCCTTACATCTCAGCGAGTCGTAGCCTAGGGTCCTCTATCAACAAAGAGATTGCATCGCGTATCTCCACAATCCAAAACCGCGGAGTCAAGTATCAGAACGTTTACGTGGTCGGACGAAATGTTTCGCCTTCTACCCTTGTGGAATACGGATTTATCAGTAACTCAAGCGACCGTTCTTATTTGACGAATACGACGTATCGTCAACGAATGGCCGAAGCGACCGCATCCGGCATTCATCAATTTATGCGTTCGTACTACTAAAAAGAGAACTTAGCCCGAGAGCTAAGTTCTCTTTTTGATGTCCACTCGCCAAATCATATGTGATGCGTCCGGTCCCCAATAATGTTCGAGAATGAGAGAGGGTGCGCCTAATCGTTTTTGCCAATACGCTTGCGCGCTCGGAAAACCCGCATCTAAATAAAAGACGTGTTGCTTTCTAGCGAAGATCTCTAGTTTCATCGCTTCTAGCAAAAATTGCCCGACGCCAAGTCGCTGCATATGCGGTGATATATAGACACTCCCTAGTTCAATGGCATCGCGCTCGACCTCGAGATGTCCCGAAATGATATCGTTGGGTGGCAATAATGCTCCTACGCCCACAATCACACCATCTTGATCGACAACATACAGTTGCACGAAATCGTCATCAAAGTGATCTTGAATGGTCGTATTCAGACGCGCCACTTCTTCATCAAGCAAATCGGCATCTTCAAAACGCTCTCGTCGCATCAAATCACTCAAACTATCCATCAATAAGCGTTGCAAGGGCTTTACGTCTGATTGTTCGAGTGCGCGGAGTTTCAAGACGTCCACTTCCTTTTCTATTTTTGTTCTACTCTTTACCCTCGCGAATCCGATGCGTAACACTCGGGTAAGTTGGAATCATTTCTTCGAGCGGTTCATAATTCAATTTTCCGTACGTTTTCCAAATGACTAAAATCACAACGGTCCATAATGTAATCGTCAAATGAATAAATCCAATTGGATAGCCATCTTCCACATCGAACCCGACCATGACGAGCATAACGTTAAACATCGTATGCATAAGAAAGGCAGACCACAGATTGCGTGACGAACCATTGTATACCCACGTGATGAGAATCGTGTAGGCGATCACGGCTAATCCATATGCCCAAAATGACAAGTTCATCTGCCCAGTTCCAGCCATGAAGAAAAGAGGGGTGTGCCAAAGCGTCCAAATGACTCCTAGTGTCAGACTGGCCAAAAGCGGAGACAGCCTTGACTGCAACGCGTCAAGCAAATAGCCGCGCCATCCATACTCTTCCTGCAGTGTCCCACCTAGAAACAACATATATAGAAAATAAGGGACAATCCACCACGGTTTGCGAACGATTAACGCACCGCTCCGGTCCGTCCACCAATAGGCAACGAGAAATAAAAACGGTACTAATAAAAGTGGAATCATATACGTTTTCCAACTCATCTTGAACTGGATACTATTTCGAAGGAGATGCTTCACCCCCGCCCCACCACGAAGTCGATACATCGTGAGAAAGCCTGAAATACTCGGCCCGAATGCTCCTAAGATGACGATGAACGTAATCGATAAATCCGTCCACCAATACAGTGTCGTCCATATAACCCATGAATAGCCGAATGCGATGAACAAGAAAAAGTTGATATATTTATTTTTATACATAGTCGGCCCCCTTCAGCAACTTAATACCCGTTATTTAATTTAAATAATTTTATATGTAATCTGTGTTGTTCCGCATATAATGAAGTGAACATACAATAAATAATCCTACGAGGTATCGATATTATGGAACAAATCAGCACTCAGACAATGAGTCATAATGGTTTTTTGATGTTTCTCGCCTTCATTATTGCCAGTGTTTCTGCCTTTATGGCACTCGAATTGGCGAAACGAGTCACAGGAGAATCTACCTCGTCCCATCGCGTTTGGCTTTTATTTGGCGGCACTACCTTAGGTCTCGGTATCTGGTCCATGCATTTTGTGGCCATGCTTGGGCATGCTTCTCTACACGATAGCACGTATTCCACCTGGGTCATTATCGGGTCGATGGTTCCGGCGATTGCCGGGTGCATTCTGTCGTTCGGCTTGGTTTCCCGCAACAAGACATGGATGACACTACTGCAGTCATCCGGTCTGATGGGATTCGGGATTGTCAGCATGCATTACATCGGAATGGCTGCCATACAAGGCGTTCAATTGGATCTCGACCCCTCATGGGTTTTATTATCCATCGGAATTGCATGGAGCGCTTCCTACCTCTCCCTGTGGGTAGGTTTCTTTTCTTCATACTCCACAAAGCGCACGACCTTTCCTGTGAAGCTAATGTTCTCACTCATGATGGGAACAGCCATTTTCAGTATGCATATCGCCAGGATGAGGGCAACAATCATTACCCCCGATGCTTCACCTGTGAGTCGGATCCCGATTGACCCCACTTTGCTAGCGTGGCTCGTCACAAGCATCGTGTTTCTCTTATTCGGGACATATTTTATTGCTTATACGTTAGACCGACAAATTCAAAAGCGTGACCTTTTTCAAAAAACGATTTTAGAGTCGACGACGGATGCCGTAGTAACGACGACGAGTGACGGTGAAATCCGCTATCAAAATCAAGCGTTCGCTCACTTATTCGAAGGATGCGCCCCTGAACCCTTTTTTCAGGATTACCACCCTCTAATATCGGCTCAACAACATTTTTATCAGCCGGTACAAATTGAGACGAATCACCGCACGTTAGAAGTGACGTCTTACCCACTTCAAGATGGTACGAACAATCAAGTACTTTGGTTTATACGCGATGTGACCAAAACGGTCGCTTCACAGCGCATGATTGAACATATGGCGTTCCATGATGCGTTGACCGATTTACCGAATCGCTACAAACTCGACTCGCTCCTTCAGGAGAGCATCTTACAAGAGCGTTCGGTCTCCTGCTTATACATCGACGTCAACCGCTGGCGTTTTTTGAGTGACATTCTCGGTCATCATGGAGCTGAAGAATTAATCCTTCAAGTCGCCAATCGTCTGAAACATACGATTCACCCGGATGATGTACTGACGCGAATCGGGCCATCCGAATTTATCATATTGCTATTCGCGCAACGAAGCTCACTCGCTCATCAAAAAGCAGAAAAGTGTTTAAAGGCGATCTCATCTACTTTTGACGTAGATGGAACGACACTTGAATTGACGATGAGTGCAGGAATCAGTCATTTCCCTAAGGATAGCTCTTCTCCAGAAGAATTAATTCAATTTGCTCGTCTTGCCGCTGACGAATCAAGACGGGACGGAGAGAACAATATCAAGTCGTTTGAAGAGTCCTCGCGACCTCAAATCTTATACAATATCGAGATTGAAAAAGCGCTTGTCACCGCATTAAATCAAGATGAACTCACACTCGTTTATCAACCAAAAATCGATTTAAAACAGAATCGACTAGAAGGTGTGGAAGCGTTACTCCGATGGCAACATCCACAAATCGGGACGATTGCGCCATCTGACTTCATCCCGATTGCAGAAAACACGGGGTTGATTCATTCGATTGGTCACTGGGTGATTCGAGAAGGATGTCGCACCTGGGTGCGCTGGCAACGAACCGGAATTCGTCCATTTACGTTATCCCTCAACGTCTCACCGCTTCAATTTGCGCGTGAAGACTTTGTCGATACACTTCAGTCTATTTTGTTAGAAACGGGGATGGACCCGATGTTTCTCGAGTTGGAAGTGACAGAGTCGTCGATGCTCTCATACGAGGCCTCGACCCGTGAGAAATTGACACAGTTACATCAACTCGGAATTCTCATTTCACTTGACGATTTTGGTACTGGCCATTCCTCGTTCAGTCAACTTCGAGAACTGCCCGTGCAAGTGCTGAAAATTGATCGGGCGTTCATCGTGAATCTGTTTACCGACCGGAACCAAGAGGCTATCGTGCGCTCGATGATTCAACTCGGTCATAATCTTGGAATGAAGGTTTTGATGGAGGGCGTTGAAACATCCGCTCAACTCGAATGGTTACTGAAGGAATCATGCGATTATGTGCAAGGGTACTATTTCAGTCGTCCGTTGTCTGAGACAGACGTTCCGTTTCACGTAAAAGAAACGACCACATATCTCGAGTTCGGGAAACGCTAATAAACTGCTCCTGTCAAATCGACAGGAGCAGTTTTTGGTTACGAAACGCGTTCTTTTTCTTCTTCCCGAATCAAATGGTATTGATCGAGAATCAATTGTGTCAGTGTATCTCCTTCATTGAGTTGAAGGTATTTTTCAATCGTTGAGGAGATACCGTGCTCCTCGATCGACAAATTCAGCTCAGACGATTCCGAATCCTCCGGGTTATAGTAATGAAGGGCCGCTGCAATCCCATAAGCGAGTTCGTTCGGTTCAATTCCGTTATCCATCAACTCACGCGCTGGCTTGACGAGGCGGTCGCTCGGTCCAAGTTTACGAATCGGCGAACGGGCCACCCGTGACACTTCATCCTTCAATTTCGGGTTTTCAAAACGCTTGATAATCTTTTGAATATATTGGCTATGCTCTTTGGCCTCGAACCCGTATTTCTCAAGCAATAACCAGCCTGTCTCATACAAAGCACCTTGAACGACTTGACGGACGCGACGATCTTGTAGCGCCTCGTCAATCGTCGCCTTCCCGAACAACGAGCCGATATAAGAGGCGATGGCGTGTCCCGTATTGACCGTGAAGAGCTTCCGTTCGATATACGGTCCGATTTCCTCGACCCATGTCACTCCGTTAATTGGTAATTTTTCATTGAGCCCTTGTGTCTCGATGACCCATTCGTGGAATGTTTCCACTTCCACGTAAAGCGGGTCCTTATGTTGTTGAAGGGGAACGATGCGGTCGACAGCCGCGTTCGGGAAGAAGACATTCGCTTCCCCGACACCGCCACATGTCTCTACTTCTTGACGGAGAATGGCGCTACCGCCAATCATGTTCTCACATGCGATGACATAAACCGGTGCATCCTCGACTTCACGAGCACGAAGTCCTTCACTGATCAAGGGTGCCACTTTTGAGAGGAGTGACGGTCCGACAGCCGTCGTCACGAGATCCGCTTCTGCGATCAAAGCCGCGACACGAGCCGGTTCTTTCAAACTGTTGACACCGCGAACCCGATCGACGACGATACGCTCGACGCCATCTTCTGCGAATCCGACCTCATAGTGACGTTTTGCTTCAAGCGCTTCGATGACCGTATCATTAATGTCGACAAACGTTACGTCGTAACCACTTTGATTGAGCAACAATCCGATAAAACCTCGTCCGATATTCCCTGCTCCAAAATGAACAGCTTTCATTTACGCCACCTCTTCCATAAAGAGAGCCAAGATTTCTTCTTTTGTTTTTGCCTGAACAAGGCGCTCCACATTTCTTTCGTCCGAGCAGAGAATCGCGATTTGCGAAAGGAGCTCTAAATGTTCATCATTCACGCCTGCAATCCCGATGACGAGTTTGGCCGTTTGACCACCAAAGTCGACACCGTCCGGCACTTGCAGGAACGAAATTCCCGTCTTCTGAACCGCTGATTTCGCTGCTTCTGTACCGTGTGGAATGGCGACATGATTTCCGATATAGACGTTTGCGATCGCTTGACGTTCATGCATCGCTTCTACATACTCCGGCGTCACGCAACCGGCGTCTTGTAAGACGGCTCCGGCTGCTGTGATCGCTTCCTCTGTCGTTGCGAATGTTTGGTTAAGTCGAATCATCTCTGTTTGAATGAATGGCATTTTTATTTCCTCCTAATGGCTAAACCGTGTCTCTATCTGTTCTGATTTCAAGAAATTTTACTACGTTCTTCTTTAATTTCTTCTACCAATTGATCATAGTAATCGGCATTTAAGAAGTTTGTGACCGAACGATGAATTGCATTCGGTGCCTGCGCTTCCGCACGCTCCGTTAAATCTTCATGTGTGATGACAAACTGAGCATCTTTCGGCAAGTTGCTGATCGATGTGTTCGTCACTTTGATCGGCAGGTTCGCTTTGTTTACCTTGTTCCGGAGAACCGAGGCCCCCATGGCACTTGATCCCATCCCAGCGTCACATGCGAAGATGATGTGATCGACTTTATCAAGGCGATCTGTCACGAGAGCAGATGCGTAAGACTGTTTGCCTTTCATCGTACTCACGTTTTGTGTCGCTTCTTCGAGTGATACTTCCTCTGCTGCACTTGATTTCAAGATGACACTCGCCACCGCGAATGTGACCGCTGCCGATAAGAGAACCCCTGCCACGAGTCCGACGTACGAACCGCGTGACGCCATCGCGAGAATCGCGAAGATACTACCTGGTGAAGCCGGTGCGACGAGACCGACATCAAAGAGTACGAACGTGAAGATCCCTGTTGCGCCCCCTGCGATCATCGCAAGAATCAAGACTGGCTTCATCAACACATATGGGAAGTAAATCTCGTGAATCCCACCGAGGAAGTGAATGATCGCTGCACCTGGTGCCGTACGTTTCGCTGCACCTTTGGCGAAGAACATATAGGCGAGAAGTAATCCAAGACCTGGTCCTGGGTTAGCTTCAAGTAAGAAGAGAACTGACTTTCCTGCGTCTGCGACTTGATCGACACCGAGCGGGCTCAAGATTCCATGGTTGATAGCGTTGTTCAAGAAGAGCACTTTTGCTGGTTCGATGAACAGACTCGCGACCGGAAGCAATTTCGCTCCGACGATCCAGTCAACACCTGCCGCCATCACTTTATCAAGGGCGCTCATAATCGGACCGAAGATTTCAAATCCTCCAAGCATGAGGAGTCCACCGATGATCCCAACCGAGAAGTTGTTGACGAGCATTTCAAATCCTGCTTTGACTTTGCCTTCAAGGGCACGGTCGACTTGGCGGATGACATAACCACCGAGTGGACCCATGATCATCGCACCGAGGAACATCGGAATGTCTGTCCCGACGATGACCCCCATTGTGGCGAGTGCCCCGACGACACCACCTCGTACGTCGTGAAGTAATTTACCACCTGTGAAACCGATGAGTAATGGTAAGAGATAGGTGATCGTTGGACCAACAAGTTCTGCTAAGTTTTCGTTTGGCCACCATCCTGTTGGAATAAAGAGTGCTGTGATAATCCCCCAGGCAATGAAGGCACCGATGTTCGGCATGACCATCCCACTGAGGAAACTACCGAATCGTTGAACTTTGACTCGGACCCCGCCCGAGCTCGCTTGCGTATTCGCCATGTATAAAACCTCCAGTCGTTTAAATGTGAAAGGTTGAATGTGTAGTGTAGCTAACCGGTTTGTGCTCTACACCCATATTGTATGCCTTTGGTAAGCGCTTTCTCAATTCAATCCAGTTCACACTTTGGCAACATTTTGTGCCAAACAAAAAAATGACCATGGTTCGGTCATTTTTCGTACAATGTCTCATGAATCATTTTTTTCATGCATTCGTGCAGGAGCAAACGAACATCTTCTTTCGTTCCCGTGCTATAGAGGCGCATATGTTCCTCACTCTCAATGAGTGACCCACTGATCGCACTTAAGAACTGAAGCTCGACGTCACGTGCTTCTTCCGGTGCAAGCAATACAAGAAGACGTGTCACGGGTTCGGTCGACTGATCCATCATAAGGAGCGGGATGGATGTCGTTAAATCAAACGCAAACACACTCGCCTTCTCAATCGAGGCATGTCGTCCGTGGAACAACGCCAGTTTCGTACCCGGCACTCCAAGACCCGCGACTTCGTGACGACGCAGGAGCTGCGCGGACAGCTGAATCCCACTTTGTACGAGGACACGTTCTTCTAAGTGCGTACCGATATCAAGCAAGATATCTTCTAAACGGTCCGTATTGTTGAGTGTGACCAAATCAAACTGATGATCCATCCGCTCGAACGTTTCGACAAGTTCGCCGAGCTCGGTAAAATCAAGCATCGTTGACCTCGGCTTCGTCGCGAGCGTCTGAAAGGATTGCGGTAATGACAGTAAGAGACGACGGACGCGTTGCACTTCTTCACTCGTCAAAAGCGGATTGACGATTAGCGTCGGTACCGATAGTGGCGGTAACGGAACTGTCGACAAGATGACATCATATTCTTCAAGTCGATGTTGTTCTAAACCAAAAAGAGACGAGTTGGCGACGTCTTGCATCTCTGGAAACTCTTGACGCACGCGGTTGACGAGCATCTTCGACGAACCGAGTCCAGCCGAACAGACGACGAGTGCCCGATATTCGCGACGACGCACCGGTTTGACCAGTGCTGCCGCGAAATGCATCGCCCAAAAGACCGTCTCTTCTTCGGAGAACGCATTCGTCCCAAAGACGATGTCGGCAGCCTGTTGAATCGCCGAACGAAGTCCCGGATAGTCGCGGTCGATATGAGGCTTGACCGTACCCGTCTCCGGTAGCGCTTGCGTATTCATACTCGACAAGATATGCGAGAGCAGTCCTCGTTCGAGAGCCGCGTCATCCGTAAATGTGAACCCATAGATGAGTGAAACGTGATGAATCAATTTATGCACCCGAATCTGCATGATCCATCGTTCCTCTTCATCTTCTTTCATTTGATCTTTAATCGAGCGTAGACGGTTTGCTTCCTCTGCGAACCAGACACGTTCCGCCATCGAGAATGTCATCCCGAGCGCTTCTTCCATATCGGTGGCGACTTTCAAATAGTCCTCGGACCGCCCTTTCGTGTACATCTCTAAAAAGAACTCGGAATCTAATCGCGCCTGTTGTACCCCATAAGCGAACGTGACCCGCATGATGGTGCGGTCATCCATCCGTTCAAACGAGCGGGACTTCAAATAATCATAGCCGTCCCGAAGTCCCTCGAGCATTGCCTCACATGGCACCGTCTTCAAAAAGGCTGGAACATAGTCGTCTTCCCCGCGGACGAAGCGATAAAAGGCGAGTGTATCCCAGTGGGCAAGCAGAGCGTTGATGAGTAGCTTACGTTTCTCTGACTCATAGCCGAGCACTCTAGCCCCGACTCCTTTTTTCCGTTCGACTTCTAAATGATACTCTTCGAACCATCTGTCCAATTTCTCTAAGTCTTGCGTCAACGTGCTCGGAGAGACGTGCATCTGCTTGGCGACTGCCTGTAATTTGAGCGTATCGTTCTCGAACAAGAGACGCCACGCCAGTTCAAATAAGCGGTCCTCACTCGTGGGGATCGCTTCTGCAGATAAAATCAAGTCTTCTCGTAATTGTTGTTTCGCAGACGGCTTGCCGACAAGGCTCAGTCCATGACCACGTTGCCAAGCGAGTTCGAGTTCGAATTCTTTTAAGATGCCTTCAAGTAATTGTCGTTCCCGT
Organism: Exiguobacterium sp. s57; assembly: GCF_018617685.1. NCBI lineage: Bacteria > Bacillati > Bacillota > Bacilli > Caryophanales > Exiguobacterium > Exiguobacterium sp. s57. The sequence continues at coordinate 89,611 of NZ_JACSKR010000006.1, read as the reverse complement.
TGAACCGTGCGCTCAGACAAATTCACCGCCTGCGCGATTTCGGCGAGTGGTGTCGATGTCTCGGTTGCCAATAAGTGTAACAAGATCGAGCGTTCTCGTGCGCTCCACTCATGTTTCATGCTCATCCATCCATTCTTCGACAAGTAGTCGGTATTCCTCGAGCGACAAGAGTTGTTGGACTGACCGGACACAGGCAGTTGGATGAGTGACCGGGATCGCCCCTTCCTGATAGAGAATCAAATCCACCTCGTTCGGGATGTTTTGAATCGTTCCGTGCGTAATCGTACAAGGCAAGCGTCCCTCGCTCGCCTGCGCAAATAACTTCGCTGCCATCGCACTCGTCACAAATCCGCTATGGCAAGCAATGTATACGTTCATGTCAGCCCTTCTTTCGTCGCTTATCTTAATCTAATCATAAGTTGGAACCGCTTACTTATTCTACTATTTTGCTCATTGGCAAAGATATCGGCAAGCAGTAAAAAGCACCTTTCACAAGGAAAGGTGCCTTACGCTATAATCAGTTTATTCCACCGTCACCGACTTCGCCAAGTTACGTGGCTTATCGACGTCACACCCGCGGGCGAGTGCAGCATAATATGCCATCAACTGAACCGGTAAAACGTTGATGAGTGGTGCTAAGAGTGGCTCGACGTGTGGCAAGATGAAGTCATCGTTTTCATGTTCAACACCTTGCATAGAAATGATACAGGCGTTCGCACCACGGGCGACGACTTCTTTGACGTTCCCACGAATATTCAAGTTCGTCTTCGGTTGCGAGATGAGCGCGATGACCGGTGTCCCGTCTTCAATCAAGGCGATTGATCCGTGCTTCAGTTCCCCACCCGGGTACCCCTCCGCTTGGATATACGAGATTTCTTTTACTTTGAGCGCCCCTTCGAGACAGACGGACGCATCGAGCCCACGCCCGATGAAGAACGTGTTCGGTGTCGTTTTCAAATAACGTTCCGCGAGGTCTTCGAACAATTCTTTTTGTGCCATGACCGAGTCCATAATGGTCGCGACACGGGCGAGCTCTGGCATCAGGTCAAACGGTAACTCTTTACCTGTTGCACGGGCGATGTCGTACGCGAGAATCGCGAGGACTGCAATCTGTGCCGTGTATGCTTTTGTCGACGCGACGGCAATCTCCGGTCCGGCATGAAGGAGCATCGTCTCGTTCGCTTCGCGTGAGAGCGTCGATCCCGGTACATTCGTCATGGTAAGTGCTTTGTATCCGCGTTTCTTCACTTCGACGAGGACGGCACGGCTGTCCGCTGTCTCACCGGATTGTGATAAGAAGACGAATAACGGACGTTCACTTAAGAGCGGCATATTGTAGCCGAATTCAGAAGAAACGTGCACTTCTGTCGGAATGCCGGCGATGCGTTCCAAAATGTCTTTCCCGACGAGTCCGGCGTTATAGCTCGTCCCACATGCGACGATATAGATCCGGTCCGCTTCTGAGACGAGTTCACGCACGCCTTCCGTGAGTTCGATGTCACCGTTCTCGTTCTGGTAGTGCTGGATGATGTTGCGGATGACGGCCGGTTGCTCGTCCATCTCCTTCAACATGTAGTGCGCGTACGTGCCCTTCTCGATGTCTGATGTGTCGATCTCGGCCGTGTAAGGTTTGCGTTCGAGCACGTCGCCGTCGAGCGTCTTGATCGTCGCCGATTCACGTGTGAGGATGACGATCTCACCGTCGTGGAGCTCGAGATACTGGTCCGTCACCTGGAGCATCGCCATCGCGTCCGATGCGACGACGTTGAACGTGCCGTCCCCGAGTCCGACGAGGAGCGGCGATTTGTTCTTGCCGATATAGAGGCGATTCTGGTCCTCTGAGTCGATCATCGCGATCGCGTACGAGCCGTGGAGGTCAGCGAGCGTCTTGCGGAACGCCGCCTCGACGTCGCCGAGCTCGACGAAGTGCTTCTCCATGAGCAAGACGATGACTTCCGTGTCCGTTTCTGAGAGGAACGGGGCATCGAGCGTCTCTTTCAATTGTTCATCGTTCTCAATCACACCGTTATGGACGAGCGTGAAGCGCCCTGTCGTACTCTGGTGCGGGTGGGCGTTCGGTACGCTCGGTACCCCGTGTGTCGCCCAACGCGTATGGCCGATTCCGATTGTTCCTTCGGCGTCAGCCGGTACGATGTCACGCAGTGCCTGGATTCGCCCCACTTCTCTGAACGTACGAACGCCCTCACCGACTAAGGCAATCCCTGCCGAGTCATAGCCGCGATACTCGAGCTTTTCGAGACCTTTCAATAAAATCTCTTTCGTTCCAACTTGTCCAATCATCCCTACGATTCCACACATACAAAAATCTCCTCTATTCTTCGATTTCTCGAAAAAGGAAACGGGCTTTTTAGAGTGATGTCATCAAGTCTCGCTTTGTCCGTCCGGTCACCCGAACATTTTAACAAGACTCTCTCAGTCGTGACACGCGACTGGAAGGCATCCGCCGAAATCTCGATTACCTTCGTCCTCGTCAACTCCGTAGAGTTCTGGCGCTTCTATCTCATATCCAGCCGTTTCTCCAGATACGCTTTCATGTTATCGAGTAGAGGGCCTGTTGGATAGAGTATTCTTGAAAGTTGTCACTTAGTTTTTTTTATCGTTCACGTAAAAGTCACCACTTTCACTAAAAAGCCATCAATCCATCAGGTTTTTGAGTAGGGAGAGAACGGGCATGATACAAGTAACGAGAACAGAAATGAGGTGAAACACATGGGTGGAATCTTCCTATTGATTGGCATATTTTTATCCGTCTTATCCAGGTGGCTCGAATTTGAAGGCAATAGCACGTTAGGGGATGTCATGTTGTTTCCTGCGATTTTCTTTATGGCTATGGCTTTTCTCTGCAGTTTCCCTTACTTCAAAGAATGGTGGGAAGACCGCTCCACCCGCAAGAAAGCACTTTTATTCGTGATGTTTGCGGCAGTCGGCATCCTTTGTCTACAAGCCGCTTTCTGGTTCGTCGTTTGGCGAGATCAATGGCTCGGACTTCTTCTCGTCCTTCCCTTTGTTGCATGTGCAACGTTCATTGCTCGATTGTTCAAGTAAAAGGAGGATGCGCAACAGCACATCCTCCTCATTATTTCACGGTAAAGTCGACCATCACACCGTAGTGATCACTCGGTACAACATCCCTACTCGTCCGCGTGTCGCCGAATATATCGATATGCCGAACCTCGAGTCCACTACATTCCGAACGTAACAGAATCCAATCATATCGTTCAGGCTGCTCGAGATGGGAAGATTGCAAATATGGATTGTGCTTTACGTCTAATGTCGGGCGTGCCTCTTCGCCAACAAACGTCGTCACGTCCAGCCATCCCGCATCCGATAAATCATGATAGATAGAGGATTGAGAATTGTCATTGAAATCCCCACATAACACCTCGACCGATTTTTGGCGTCCTTTACTTAACCAGCCTCGCACCGCTAACATCTGGCGTTCTCGAATCGAAGAAGAGCACCAGTTCAGATGCACATTCGTGATGCCCCATTCCTGACCGCCGAACGTAAGCGTCACTCGAGTCGCACAAAAGCTTGACTCTTCCACATCTTCTTCCCAAATCGCTTCAACTGAAGAAAAAGGGACTTTACTCAAAAAAGCGAGTCCATCGTCCGGTGAGTCGGGGTAAGGATAAAAGACGCAGAACGGATAACCCGTCGCTTTCGCAATGTCATGAGCCACACTACCTTCTTCGTAAGAACGGACTTCTTGAAAGGCAATCACGTCCGCGTTGATTCGTTTTACTTCTTGGCAAATCGCATCGATTCGTTTTTGCCATAGCGTGTCATGGTTCCAAATATTATATGTCGCAATCCTCACTTCATGTTCCTACTTTCTCGAGTGAGTCACGCGCTCCCCCATTTTTGTTCTTCTCTTAATTCACGTTCCGTGACATAGTTCTCATCAAGTCGAACCATATGACATTCATACAATCGATGCAACATCATAGAACTCGGGATGAGCACTGCAATCGTTACAAAAAAAGCAAGCGTCGAAATCTGCCCTGAAACTGTGAAATATAAAAAGACAATGACAAACGGATACCCAATCAAACCGGTGACTGAGTTCCAATGCGCGAGTCGTTTCGCCTCTCTCGACTTCAAATAACGCTTCTTAATCGATTCTCGGTCCCACGCGCTTTTCCATGCAGGTAACGCTGCGATTTCCGAAATCAACAATACACCCGCTAACGAAATCCAGCCCTTCTCCACAGCGAAGAAAAGCATGAGTGCGAGAGCACCGCTCATCATACTCACAGTCCATTTCCCCGATTCATCAAATGCCGTCAACTCTCTCATCTGATCACGCTTGTTCACGACGTTGCTCCTTCTCGTATTCGCGGACGTCACGAATTTCTTTTAAATCTTGATCCGTCAAATAGTTCTCGTCATAAGATTGAATGACGCGGTCGAACCGCTTCGCCAAGTATTCAATCCCGAAAAACGTCAGTTGCGAAAGGAGGAACATACGGAACGATTGTGTGCTCGTCGCTTCACTCGTGAAATAGAAGAGTCCATAAATCCCGACACCCGTCAAAGCGAGCGTGTGTGCCATCATTTTGAATGATAAGAGGTTACGCGCTGTTTGATTCGTCACGAAACGTAGCCACATCCGATATTGAATAAAAATACCCGATAAGATTGCAGCGAGCACCGCATATAATGTCCCTGTAACGATGCCATCTGAGAGTGTCCAATACGAGGCATAAATCAAAAAACTGACGACGAGTCCGATCCCGATGATGCCGACACCCCATTTAGTCAAACGGTCTACTTTTAGAATCGTGTCGATTTGCGCTTTTACTTTTGGTGATGGTTCCATATGGCTCCCTCGCTTTCTAGTATCGCTTCATACGTTGGTAATCCTGACTGATGCGCATGGATTCGCTCTTCCCACTTCTTCTCTCGATACGATTTCGTCAACCCCCAAAGGGCGACGATCCCACCGGTCAGGATGAAGGCATCTTCGTTTACATACATCGGGATGAACAGCACAAATAAAGAGACGGCACTAATCCAACAATCAACGAGTCGATATCGTAACACCCGTACGACGTTTTGATGTTCGGCAAAATGGCGAATGACTCGATATTCCATGAATCCTTTATAAGCAAGACCCATGGATATGATCAACATGACGGGAATGACCCATGTCGCCTGTGTCCGTAACATCACGATGAACGAGATCAGGAATATGACGAGTACCGGCCAGCCAAAGAACCGATCAAATTGTTTGGCATGCGCTACTGTAAGTTCAACTTGATGATTCATGTGAGACCCTCCCTTCAATCACTTCCTCATACGTCGGTAATTCCGGATCGATTTGTTTAAGTTGCTTTGTGAACCACTTCTGGCGGAACGGGCTTAATACTCCCCATATCCCAAAAAAGAGGCCAATCTTGAGTCCAAAATCTTCTGCTGTCAACAGCGTCACCATGAGTGTCGTTAACAAAACGGCATCCACCCATTCGAATACGTATTGAAAAATGAGAATTCGTTGCACTTTCGGATGCTCAGTCATTCGCCACATGATACGCATTTCTTTATAGCCCATTACAACGATCAGTATAGAGACCGACCCGATAATGGGAATCAACCACATTTTCTCTAATAAGAGAGCGACAATGACGGCCGTGACATACAGAATCAAGACAGGTACGGCATAATCTCGCATCCGTTGAATCCACTTTACGTCTTGCGCCACCTATATCGCCTCCTTGTTTAGGATGATATTCTCTACATCTTGTTGTTTCGTTTGTTTATTAACGTTCAACGTCCATAGCATCGCACCACCGATGAACACCGTGACACACACATACGCCACATTTGAGGTAAATAAGAATTGATGATTCAACGCAAGGGAAAAGGCAACACTGTTGATCCCGTCCCGAGCAAGTTGACGACGATATAATCCTTTCAACTCTGGTTGAAATCCTAGGCGCATCTGATATCGCTTCACGTATAAGATGTTCAGTGGAATGAGTGTACAGGCGATATACAGGACGCCCCACGTAAAATCATCCGTCCATAAACTGATGGGTAACATCAGTACTGCAAATGTTCCAAAAAGCCCGAAGATCCATTGGTCGAATAAACGTTTCCATGCTTTTTCTTTCGTTATGCGTTCATTCATCTCTTCAACCGTTGTTTCTCGGATTGATCCACCGAAGGCATGCGTTCTCCAAATTGTCTTTGGAAAGTTTGACCGAACACCATCCACAAGGTGAGAACAACAAAAATTGTCAACGCGTCAATTTTCATAAAAAGGAGCGTCACGGTTATTACAATAAGAATTGCAGAATCCACTAAATCATATATGAGCTCCCATTTAAGAGATTTCACTTTGATTTTTTCGCTTACATGCGTACGGTGTTTCTGATACTTGCTAACGTCTAGCCCAATCATTGCGATTCCGCCAACAATGAGTGGAACTGTCAGCCATACATTTCCTTCGAAGTACGACACAGCAAGCGCCATGAGTATGAACGCAAACGAGGTATATTTTATTCGAAGTGGTGACTTCCACCATGTATCCTCTTGTACAAATCGACTTTGATTGTTCACTTAATAAACACCCTTTCTATAAAGCATCTATCTCTCTTATACGTATAATTTCTTATATTGTTTCACATTTTCCGAATATTCTAGCATTGAATCGTTCGACTTTTTTCAACAATTGACGAACGAAACGTATCCGCTTACAAAGGTTATCTGCTATACTGTTACCAAATTCATTCCCACAAATTTTTTGAAAGGTGTAGAACTGTATGTCTCCGAAGTACAAGCAAGTTGCAAGTCAGATTGAAGCGGACATCGTCAATCACGTCTACCAACATACGAATAAATTATTGACCGAGGATGAGTATGCCAATAAATATGGCGTCAGCCGTAACACGGTCCGAAAAGCAATCGAGATCCTCGTCAACAAAGGATACGTCTATCAAGTTCAAGGGAGCGGCGTCTTCGTCCGTGACCATTACAATAGCGATTACATCAATTTAGAAAAGCTCCAAGGTCTCACAAGTGACTTCAGCGGTCGAAAAGTCGAGACACGCGTCTTACACTTCGAACAGACAGTGGCGAACGATGAAGTCGCCGAACGGATGAAGTGCCCAATCGGCACACCTGTCTACTTCGTGAAGCGCCTACGTCTCGTTGATGACCACCCGTTCTCGGTAGAGGATTCATACTTCCGAAAAGAGCTCGTCATCTACTTGGATGAGAATATCGTCCAAAAGTCGATTTATACGTATTTACGAAGCGATCAAAAACTCGCCATCGGATTTGCCGACCGTGTCATTTATGCAGATTTTTTAGATTCAGAATCTGCCGACCTGCTTGACCTGAACGAGAACGACCCGGCCTTGATCGTCGATAATACCGTCTATTTGACGAACGGACAAATCTTCGACGTTTCTCGTTCCATCCACCATTTTAAACATGTCAAAATGCTAAAAGTCTCGAACATCAAGTCCTAAACGCGCCCGAGAGATGCTTTTTCTCGCGCGTGTTTTTTCATGCATTTTTTTAAAAGTAAGGGTTTACACGAAAACGCTTTCGTGCTACTATCATCTTGTAGAAAATATTTGTACCTATGAATTTAAGTTATCCATACAAAAGGAGAGATATTATGGTTTCGGAAACAATTGACATCTCACCGGAAGATATTTTCGGTCTCATCGCCCTCTCGGGTGACGCCAAAGCGAGCTATCATCAAGCGATGCTCCTCATGCAAGAAGGAAAAAAAGAAGAAGCAGAGGCAGCAGTCGTTGCTGGTGACGCGACATTAAAAGAAGCACATGCGATTCAAACGAAATTCGTCACGCTCGAAGCACAAGGTAAATCGGCATCGGTCGGTGTCCTCATGGTGCACGCGCAAGATCACTTGATGAACACGATTCTCGTCAAAGAAATGCTTGGATATATGATGAACATGCAAAACGAAATCAACGAAATGAAAGGAATGGATCAATAATGATTAAAATCGGACTCTTCTGTGCGGCAGGTATGTCAACAAGTATGTTAGTAGAAAAAATGAAAGCGGTTGCCTCTGAACGTGGCATCGAAGCTGAAATCGCAGCTTACCCAGAATCAGAGATGGAAACATACGTTGACAACATCGACGTTGCACTTCTCGGACCACAAGTGAAGTACCTCCTTTCAAAAGGGAAGCAAATCTGCGAACCAAAAGGTGTTCCAATCGACGTCATCAACACAGTCGACTACGGCATGATGAACGGCGCGAAAGTATTAGACCACTCATTGAAACTTGTAAATAAATAAACCGAGGTGATGACTTTGAAAATGCCTAAAGATTTCTTGTTCGGCGCTGCTTCGGCCTCTTATCAGGTCGAAGGCGCATGGAACGAGGACGGGAAAGGCCTCTCGAACTGGGACGTCTTCTCGAAAATTCCTGGTAAGACATTTGAAAACACAAACGGCGACGTCGCAGTCGACCATTACCATCGTTATAAAGAAGACATCGCGCTCATGGCGGAGATGGGACTCGAATCATATCGCTTCTCGATCTCATGGCCACGCGTATTCCCGAACGGTACGGGTGAAGTGAACGAAAAAGGACTCGAGTTTTACAACAACTTGATCGATGAATGTTTGAAACATGACATCGTCCCATTCGTCACGCTCTACCATTGGGACCTCCCACAAGCACTTGAAGAAAAAGGCGGCTGGAAGAACAAAGAGACGGTTGACGCATTCGTCCGGTTCGCGGATACTTGCTTCCAATCGTTCGGTGACCGTGTCAACCACTGGATCACGTTCAACGAAGCGGTCATCTTCTGCTCACTTGGATACTTAACAGGCGCGCATCCACCAGGTATCGAAGGTGACGTCAAAGGCTATTTCCAAACGACACATAACGTCTTCGTCGCTCACGCCCGTGCCGTCGAGCTCTTCAAACAAAACGGTCACACTGGCGAAATCGGAATCACACACGTGTTCAACCCAGCGTTCAGTATCGATGACGCAGAAGAGAACAAGTTTGCTGAAATGCACGCAAACGCTTATGCGACACATTGGTTCTATGACCCGATCTTGAAAGGTGAATACCCAGAGTACGTCGTGAACGGTTTACATGAACAAGGTCTTCTCCCTGACATGACGGAGGAAGAACTCGACGTCTTGAAACGGACCGCTCCGATGAACGACTTTATCGGTCTCAACTACTACAGCCCGCAGCGCGTCATGAAAAATGACTCGGCGCTCGTCATGGCTGGTGGACGTGAGAACTCGACAGGTCGCCCGGGTAATCCGTCATTCGATGGCGTCTACAAGACGGTCAAGATGGATGACAAAGTGTATACGAAGTGGGATTGGGAAATCTCACCGGAAGCGTTCCTCGCTGGGATGCATATGCTGAAAGATCGTTACGGCGACGTCAAGATCTATATCACAGAGAACGGTCTCGGTGATGTCGACCCGATCGTCGATGGTGAGATCATGGACACGCCACGTATCGAATTTATCGAAGGACACCTTCGTGCAGTCAAACACGCTGTTCAACAAGGCATCAACGTTGCCGGTTACTATGCTTGGTCCGCAATCGACCTGCTCAGTTGGTTGAACGGTTATAAGAAACAATACGGCTTCATCTACGTCGACCACAACAACGGTCTCGCACGGAAGAAGAAACAGTCGTTCCACTGGTATAAAGAGATCATCGCCACGCGCGCTGAAGACCTATAAGGAGGTTCCCCTATGAGCCGCTTAGAAAGAGTATTTGAAAAGTTCACCCCTGCTTTTGTTCGCTTCGCGAATGCCAAGCCCGTCCTTGCGATTAAGGACGGGTTCATCCTCACGATGCCGATGACCATCATCGGATCGCTGTTCCTTCTCATCCTGGCGTTACCGATTCCAGGTTGGGCCGACTTCATGTCAGGTCTATTCGGAGCAGACTGGTCACTCCCGCTCACGCAAGTCGTCGGCGCGACGTTTGACATTCTTGCTTTGATTGGTGTTTTTGGAATCGCTTACTCATACGTCAAAAACGAAAAGATCGAAGGAGTGCCTGCCGGTATTCTCGGGATCATCTCGTTCCTCATCATCACGCAAGCTTCTGTCTTGTCTGAGTCTGGCGAATTCGTCGGTGGCGTCATTCCAAAAGTATGGACAGGTGGACAAGGTGTCCTCGCTGCTATCATCGTCGGACTAGCAGTCGGATTTATTTACTCGCAGTTCATCAAACGCGGGATCAGTATTAAAATGCCGGACGGTGTCCCACCAGGCGTATCGAACTCATTCTCTGCACTTGTTCCTGGTTTGGCGATCATCTCGCTCGCCGTTGCGACGTTCGCGATTTTCCAAGCGGTTGCAGAGCGTACGTTCACAGAAGTCATCTATGATGTGCTTCAAGCACCACTTCAAAACTTGACAGATACACTTGCTGGAGCCGTCATCATCATGGTGCTCATGTCCGTCATGTGGTGGTGTGGGATTCACGGTGCCGCGATCCTCATTGGAATTATGGGACCGCTTCTCACAGCGAACGCGCTTCAAAACCAAGCCATCCTCGATGCAGGTGGTACGCTCGTCGCTGGCGAAAACGCAAAAATCGTTACAATCCAGTTCCTCGACGTGTTCACGAAACTCGGTGGTTCAGGAATCACAATCGGCTTCATCATTGCCGTCTTAATCGTTGCACGCTCGGCACACTTGAAGCAGCTCGGGAAGTTGTCACTTGCACCAAGTATCTTCAACATCAATGAGCCGGTCATCTTCGGGATGCCGATCGTCTTCAACCCGATTATGTTCGTCCCATTCGTTATCGTGCCGGCCATCGCTTCATTCATGGTGTACTTCGCCATCCTTTGGGGTTGGGTGGAGCCGTTCAACGCGCTTCAAGTACCATGGACGACACCTCCGGTCATCTCTGGATTCTTGATTGGCGGATGGCGTGCTGCGCTCTTACAGATTGCAACGATTGCCATGGCCGTTGCGGTTTACCTTCCGTTCGTTCGCATTCAAGACCGCGTTTCGTATGGTGAAGAATTGAAAGCACAAGAAGAAGCAGATAAAGCGTCAGCCTGAAACAAAAATGACAGTCCTTCTCAGCAATGAGGAGGGCTGTTATATTTAGGGAAAAGAGTTAAGGAGTTGGAAATTTGAAAGCCCACTACCCTTCTATATTTGCTTTCATCGCTGGTCTTTCCGGAGTGATCGGATTGGTCTTTCAATCGGTCTACCCAATCATGTTGTTTCCCGTCTTTTTACTCATTGCGGGATACTCTGTGGTACATGCGAAGAAGCAGAAAACAACCGTACGAAATTATACAGCAAGCTTTATGATCTTATCGAGTGCTTCCCTCGCACTCGGTCTTGGCTTCCAGTCCATCATCCCGTACGCCATGCTCATCGGGGTTGTGCTACATATGGTCTGTCTGATTGCTGCATTCATCGCGCTCGGACGGTATCGGGCTCACATCTCATGAAGGTTGTGACAGGTCTTGGATGGGGCGCGTCCATTCTAGCGCTCGCCCTCACCCCACTACTTGCCGTCGATTTGATTCTCATCTATTTACTTGAAGACACATCGTTCCGAATCTTATCGACTCTCGCGATGCTCGGTTGTTTCTATCTATTGTCGACAGTCCTCAGTTTGTTCGTTGATGCGTTAACAGGAGCATTACGTTCGTTTGTTCATGCGAACATACCGCGTCTACTCGACATCATTCTTCACGGAACAGTGAGCGGAATCAGTCTATACGTCGTACTTATCTTCTTTCCGTCTAACGATTTATCGACGCTCACCGTCATGGCGATTGTATTCGTACACTTATTTGGTGCATCAATTTGGCTGAAGCGGGAGAGTTCGAAAGAAGACGTACCTCTTCAACTCGACTCAATCGATCAGCAGATTATCCACTTGTTACGCACGGAAACGATCGTGTCCTGCGTCGAACGCATTCAGCATGATTACCCGGATTTACCGAAACGGGACGTATTGAAACGAGTCAAACGCATCAGTCAATCCAACAAAGTCACCGAACCGTTTCATGGTCGGTGACTTTTGTGCGTCATCACGAACGAATCGTGAGCCGTATGCTATGTATTCCAAAGTCTAACTAGGGGAACATGATACAAATTACATAAACAAACGCCAGCCCGTTTTTCGGTGCTGGCGTTTTATGTGTCTTCTTTTCGAAGCGAGTACCCATCTACTTCGAGCAACCGCATCCGTCTCTGGTCAATCGCCGCATGAATAATCACGGTCACACCCGGATTGAGCTCCATCATCTTCTTGATTTTTCGTAAGTCGTCTCCTTTGATCTCGACAGGCAAGACGAATTCCCCTTCTCTCAAATGAACGAACTTGATTTTCCCTTGGTCGTCATAGCCCGTCACTTCGTACGTTTCGAACTCACGTTTCATAGAATATCCCTCCCCTATCCCAGTTCCCAAATCAGAAGCATTCCACACAAAAATCCATCCCCGTAGCGGCAGGGATGGATGCATGTTACGCCTCGACGCTATCCGCGTGTTTGGCCTTATGGTCGGCGATGACACCGGCATACCACTTCGCGCTGTCTTTCCAGATGCGCTCTTGCGTCTCAAAGTCGATATAGAGGATGCCGAAGCGCTTCTCGTATCCGAAGCTCCATTCGAAATTATCCATGAGCGACCAGAGGTAGTAGCCTTGAATGTTCATGCCTTCATCGTTCAAGTCAGAGACGGCTTCGAGGTGCTGGCGGACGTAGTCGATCCGGTTATCGTCATGGACTTCGCCATTTTCTAGCACGTCGTCAAATGCGGCGCCGTTCTCTGTAATGTAGATGGGAAGGTCAGTATACTCGGCGCGTAAACGACGGATCAGGTCTTTGAATTCGTTCGGGGCGATATCCCAGCCCATGCCCGTCTTCTCGTAGTCCGAGTAAGCGTCTGCCTTCAAGAAATCATTTGCTGCGTTGAACTCGACAATGCCACGGCTGTAGAAGTTGATGCCGAAGAAATCGCAAGCTGTCGAGATGGTCTCCATATCACCCGGTTGGATGAAATCGAAGTTATGCACATATTTAGAGAACAAGTTCATCATGTCGACCGGATACTCACCTTTGAAGACCGGGTCGAGGAACCAGCGATTCGAATACCCGTCGGCATTGTTCATCGCAAGGCGGTCATTCGCCGAATCCGTCTTCGCGTACATCGGTGCCAAGTTGAGCGTGATACCGATCGGAGTCGTGGACGTCATCTCCTGCTTCAACAACTCGACCGCTTTTCCGTGCGACAACAACATGTGGTGCACGGCGCGTACCGCTTCATTCATGTCACGATGACCCGGTGCGTGAACACCGACGTGGTAGCCAAGGAAGCCGGCACACCAAGGCTCATTGTGAGTGATCCAAGAGTCGACGATGTCATCGAGCTCTTCAAAACAGACTTTCGCATAATCGAGGAACCAGTCGACCGATTCACGGTTGACCCAACCACCTTCTTCGTGAGCCCACATCGGAAGGTCCCAATGATAAATGGTGACGGCTGGTTTGATTCCTTCTTCACGGAGACGCAGCGCCAACGTTTTGTAGAACGCCATGCCTTCTGGATTGTACTCTCCCTTGGCAGGGAAGATGCGTGGCCACGCGATGGAGAATCGATACGTGTCGACGCCTAGCTTTTTGATGTGCTGAATGTCTTCCTCGTAACGATGGTAGTGGTCACATGCGACATCGCCGTTATGCTTTTCAAACACGCGCCCGTCGATGTCACAGAACATGTCCCAAATGGAAGGAGTACGGCCTCCTTCGTTGTGTGCGCCTTCAATTTGATACGAGGACGTGGCTGTCCCGAATACGAAGTCTTTCTTAAAATGCATAGTGTTTTCCTCTTTTCTCTATATTTATTCTTTGACAGCACCTGCCGAAATACTGCTGACGATGTACTTCGAGAGGAACAAGAAGGCAATCATGATTGGGACGACCGAGATCGCGATGCCTAAGTAAAGCGAGCCGAGGTTCTCTGCGACTTGTGATCCTTTCAAGAAGCCCATCAAGACAGGCAACGTGTATTTCTCAGGAGAGAACAAGAGGACAAGTGGCATCAAGTAGTTGTTCCACGAGCCGATGAACGTAAAGATCGACATCGTTGCAATCGCCGGCATCATCATCGGAAGTGCGATGGTGTGGAAAATACGCAGCTCGCTCGCACCGTCAATCCGTGCTGCTTCAATCAAGCTGATGTGAAGCGTCGCTTGCGTGTACTGACGGATGAAGAAGACGGTGAATGGTGTCGCAATCGCCGGGACGATCAACGGGATGAACGTATCGAGAATGCCGAGCGTCTTCGAGATCTCGTAAAATCCGATGAGTCCAAGTTGTGCCGGCACCATCATCATGACGAGCATGAAGATGAACATCGCATTCTTCCCTTTGAAATTGTAGAACGAGAAGCCGTACGCTGTGAGGGCTGAGAAGTAACCAGACAGCACCGTCACCGATACCGAGATGATCAAACTGTTCTTGAAACCGTTCCAGATGTTAATGTATTCGCTGAGCGTCGCATAGTTCTCTGCGAGCGCCGTCCCCGGGAGAAGTGAGAAACCAGCCATGATTTCTCCGTTCGTCCGTGTCGCGTTGACGATCATCATGAGGAACGGGATGAAGCAGACGATGGCGAGGAGGATCAGTGCTGTATAGATCAACCCTCGCGCAAAGCGTTTGTTTGTTTTTTTCTTCGAAGGTGGCGCCATTTTGAGTGGACGGTCTTCTTTACGTTTCGGCTGCGCTTCGCTATCAGGAAGCATACGCCGTGTTTCTGCATTTTGTTCCATCGCTTACGCCCCCTTCTTCTGTGCTGTTCGTTCATTGCGGAACATACCTTTGAAGACGATCGCCGAGAGGATGAGCGTAATCAAGAATAGACCGTAAGCGACCGCAGATGCGTAGCCGTAGTTGTTGTACTTGAAGGCTTGGTTGTACAAATAAAGTACCATCGTGTTCAATGAACCGTCTGGTGAACCAATTCCATCGGTAATCAACATCGGAAGGTCGAACAACTGAAGTCCACCGATGAGTGACGTAATCATGATGTAGAGAAGAATCGGCTTTAAGAGTGGCAACGTCACTTTCGTGAACATCTGCCAGCGGTTCGCACCGTCGATGTGAGCGGCTTCAAAGTAATCTGTCGAAATGCCCGATACTCCAGCCATGACGATGATGAAGGAGTGACCGAACCACATCCATGTCAAGATGAGTGAAACGGATAACTGTGCCGTCACCGGTTCTGCCAACCAGTTGATTGGATCTGAAATCAAGCCGATTTTCATCAACACCATGTTGAGTGAACCGTGCTGCCAGTCGAGCAAAATACCGAACAAGAGCGCGACCGAGCTGATCGTGATCAAGTTAGGAAGATAGAAGAACGAACGGAAGAACGAGAGCCCTTTTAACTTCAAACGGAGATCCGAGAAGATGAGTGCTAATAGAAGTGCTACCCCGATCTGCAAGACGAAGTTGATTCCCCAAATCTTGATGGTGTTGAAAAACGCCTCGATAAAGTACGTATCCGTCAACAACCGTGCATAGTTCGCAAACCCGACGACCTCTTCACCCGGGCTTCCCGTATAGTTCGTAAAGCTATAGTAAAGCGTTAAGAGGACCGGATAGATGCTGAACGTCAAGAAGACGACCCAGAACGGGGCGATGAACAGATAACCGTAACGATCTAGTTTTTTCACGTGTATTTCTCCTTCCATAAGAACCGAGGGGGGATCCCCCCCTCGTGTTGGTCATCGTCAGTCTACAACGATGTCTGGGTAAGCGTTTTTCGCTTGTTTCTTGAACTCCTCAATCGCTTCTTCTTTCGACTTCTTACCTTCTACATATTGAAGGACCGATGCGCCATAAAGCGTGTCGAGCTGTTGGTCGTATTTCGTGACGATTCCTGGAGTAATTTCATCTGCTTCGTCGAGGAAGAACTCATAGTTGTTCTGTCCGCCGAGGAACTCATCACTGAAATCGTCTTTGATTTTGTCTGTAACCGGGTTGAAGGCAAGTACGTCGCCTGTTTCTTGTGCCCACTCTGTCAAGAACTCTTCATCTTGCGTCATGAGTTTAACGAAGTCGTAAGCTGCTTCTTTGTTTTTAGAATCTTTGTAAACGCCAAGCCACGTGCCGCCCCAGAAGTATGGGCTTGGTCCGCTAGTTACAGCCCAGTCACCTGCAGTATCCTTCGCGTTCTCTTTTAATACAGAGTGGAGACCCCAAGTTGGTAGGACATACGAGAAGACTTGTGTTTCTGTCTCTTTTCCGTTCTCTTTCACTTTGATCGGCTTATCCATTCCTTCGAACCAAGATGGTGACCATTCCGGTGCGAGAGCCGTGTATTGCTTCTCACGTAGTTCCTTCGCATAATCCATGTAGTTGATTTTATCTTCCGTCAAGACGAGTTCGTTTTGATCGTTAACCCACGCTTCTGGGTTTGCCCCTTGTGAGAACCAACGAATTGAACCTTCATCCGGGAACATCTTGTATCCTTTTTGTTTCATTTTTTCAGCAACTTCGAAGACGCCGTCCATCGAGCTCATCATGTCACCGATTTCAGTCGGGTCATCTGTACCGAGCACTTCTTTTGCTAGGCTACGTTTGTAGTAAACGCCACCTGGTGTCGTTTGCCATGAGAGAGCGCGAACGTTTCCGTCTTTGTCTTTCCCGAGGTCAAAGACGTAAGGGACATAGTTGTCTGCGATCTCATCGACACTGTACGGCTCGTCTGAAAGGTTTTCCCAATATCCAGCGTCGACCCATTGTTTGAGGAAGGCGATTTCCCCTGTGAAGACGTCTGGTGCGCCGACGCCGCTTTCAAGAGCTGGCTTCAACTTTGTTGGATAGTCTGCGATTGGAACGATTGTCAATTCAACTTTGACACCGTTTTTCTCTTCATATGTTTTAATTGGTTCTTTTAACTCGTCCGTAAATGACCAAACTTTTAAAACGTCATCTTTTGATTCTGAAGCTCCGCCTTCACTGTCTGAGCAGCCGCTCAAGACGCCAACTGAAAGTGCTCCGAGTGTAAGTAAGCTGACTAATTTACGCATGTGTTGTTCCCATCCTTTTTTATAAGTAATGTTAGAAAGCGCTTTCAATAAGAGTTTTAAAATTATCGAAAGCGCTTTCGGTTTAGCCAAAATAAAATATCGAAAGCGGTTTCGATTTCTTTCAAAATGACTTTCGAAATCGCGCTCCTCTCTCCATCCGCTGAAGAAAAGAGAGCGACTTCGAAATATCATTCACTATAGGTTACTGTTTAACTGGCGCACAAGACGCCCGTTCGACTAAGCGTACCGGAATGATGCGACGTTCTGTAAGTCGCTCTTTCACGGTCATCTGTTCAAGTAAGAGTTCTGCTGCCGCTTCCCCGATTTCGTCCGTATCTTGGCGAATCGTGGTCAGTTTCGGCGTGATGTATTGGATCATTTCAATATCGTCGTATCCGATGACCGAGATGTCATTCGGAACGTGAAGACCATGTTCGTGAATCGCATCGATGACACCGATCGCCATTTGATCCCCGGCCACAAAGACTGCAGTCGGTCGATTGTCTAGTTCAAGCAATCGTTCCATCGCTTGCTTCCCTTCCTCGACTGAGAAGAAACCGGCGTTGACGAGGTAGCCTGATCGAATCGGAAGGTTCAGCTCTTGCATCGCAAGTTCATATCCTTTGATTCGCGCCGCTCCGGCGTCAATTGTTTCATCCCCAGCGATGTGGGCAATTTTTTGGTGACCGAGTTCATGGAGGTAATTCACAGCGAGGCGCGCCCCTTCGATGTTATCGGAATAGACGACGCTACAATTGGCGCTGTCCATATCGACGACGACGATTGGGATGTCGCTTTGCATGAGCTCCTGAACTTGCTCATCCATTCGGTCCGAGCAGATGACGACGATGCCGTCGACCGCACGGTGTTTGAAGTGTTCGAGGTAACTCATGTCACGATTGCGCAGATTCCGCGAGGCGAAGATCAAATCGTATCCTTGCTCCTCTGTCGCGTGACGAAAACTTTCGATGATTCCGTTGAAGAACGGGTGTTTCATCCCGACTTCGTTCGCCTCTGAGAACATGACCCCGATCGCCCATGATTTTTTCGTCGATAACGACTGGGCATGTGCGTTCGGCAAGTAGTCCATCTCAGCAGCGGCTTGAAGAATCTTCGCTCTCGTCTTGTCACTCACGTCTTTATAATTGTTCAACGCTTTGGACACTGTCGTGATTGAGAATCCTGTTTTTTTGGCTAAATCATAAATCGTACCCATGTCATTCTCCTCTTCCCGAAAGCGCTTTCGGTAATTTGATTGTAGCGTATGGATTTGTAGGAATCAATTCTTTTTCGAGGAAACTTTTTGATTCTTTTTTCCATTCCTTGTTTCTTCTATATTACTGTATCGGGAAATTTTTGTCCTTAATGTGTCCGCGTATACAACCACACGAGATTCGTGAACTTTTGGACTTCTGTCTCGCCCGTCACGCCTTTAAATAGCCGTTGGAATGGCTTCAACAACTGCTCTAACACGATTTTTCGAAGACGAGCTTGTTTCAACTCATGTGAGATCGCATCAAACAAATCACGCTGTTCTTCCGTCATCTCGACATGCTCTTCGATGCGAGCAGCCATCTCGTTCAATTCTTCGATTGTGACAAGATGTTTATCTGTCGTCCCACGCATTTGCTCGACCGTGACCGGATTTAAGACATGCTCCCCTGTCTCCATCATTCGTGCGGCAATCAATTCGACATACGTATATAAACTGCGCACGACCTTTTGAGGAGAGTAAGCGGCATTCGTGATTCGGTTCGTAAACAAGATATGTTGCAACATTCCGTTGAAGAGCACCGTCAATTCCATCGAATATGGTCTCACGGATTCTCCGATGATTTCCGTCAAACGCATCGCAATCCATTCAATTTCATAAATGCGATGTTGAAGTACGAGTTTCTTCAGTTCATTCTCATTTGACGACATGATCGATTCAAATAGCGCGTGCAAGTTCCGTTCTTCGTTCAATTGAATCAATATCGAGATTTGCTCGATGAAGACGTCACGATCTCGTTTGTCCCGTCCCATCTGCATCTCAATCCGGCGCTGTCCTGCATCATATCGTAAGTTCTCGAGGATACTAGCCACGCAATCCGTCTTCGATGAGAAGTAGTTATAAAACGTCCCTTTGGAGATGTTGGCACGGTCAATAATCTCTTGCACCGATGTGTGTTGCACTCCATTTTCGATGAAGAGAGACATGGCAATATCGGCGACTTTTCTTTTTTTCTCTTTCATTCTTACATGGCTCCGTTCTGTCTGGTTTGTACCTTTACTATAGCACCGAAAACCATTTTAGACTAATAGTACAAAATGGTTGCTTTATTTATACAACGGGTATAAAATCATTTCATCGACACTTACCAACACATAACTATTTAGAAAATAAAGGAGCCATCCATATGAAACCAGAATTCCAAAAGAAACCGCCTTACGTTATGCTGGCGGTCCTCTTTGCGGGTGCGTTTATCGCATTTTTAAACAACTCATTACTCAACGTCGCGCTCCCATCGATCATGGTCGATCTCGAGATTGCAGACTACTCGACCGTTCAATGGCTCGCGACAGGCTTTATGCTCGTGACAGGTGTACTCGTCCCGGCATCCGCCTATTTGATCACTCGTTTTTCTAACCGAAGCTTGTTCATCACCTCGATGAGTATCTTCGCCATCGGTACGGCTATCGCGGCCTTCTCGCCAAACTTTGGCTGGTTGTTGAGCGGTCGGATGATTCAAGCCGTCGGAGCCTCGACAATGGGTCCACTCCTCATGAACGTCATGCTCGTCAGCTTCCCACGTGAAAAGCGTGGAATGGCGATGGGAATCTTCGGGCTCGTCATGATCTCGGCACCTGCGATCGGCCCGACACTCTCAGGTTATATCGTCGAGTACTATGATTGGCGCGTCTTATTCGAAATGATTTTACCGCTCGCCATCATCGGTCTCGCGCTCGCTTTTTGGAAAGCGGAGAACGTCATGGTCCAAAACAAAGACCAATCTCTCGATTACTTGTCACTCGTCTTATCGACACTCGGATTTGGCGGGATTTTATACGGTGTCAGCTCGGCAAGCTCGGACGGCTGGGATAACCCAATCGTCTTGGCGACGATGATTGTCGGTGCCATCTCGTTGATCGCCTTCATCTATCGTCAGCTCCATATGGAAAAACCATTGCTCGACTTGCGTGCTTACAAACATCCGATGTTTGCTCTCGCGTCAGTCATTGCGATGGTCAACGCGGTCGCGATGTTCTCCGGTATGATTTTGACACCGGCTTACGTACAAAGCGTTCGTGGTATCTCACCACTCGATTCAGGGCTCATGCTTCTTCCTGGTGCGATCATCATGGGAATCATGTCGCCGATCACAGGTAAACTGTTTGACCGATTCGGGCCAAAATTTTTGGCACTTACCGGATTGACAATCACCGCCGTATCGACGTACATGCTCGCTAACGTCCAACTTGACTCGACCTACACATACATCGTCTTAACATACACGTTGCGTATGTTTGGGATGTCGATGGTCATGATGCCAATCATGACTAATGGATTGAACCAATTGCCGACTCGCCTCAATCCGCACGGAACGGCCATCAACAACACGGCACAACAAGTATCCGGTGCGATCGGTACGGCAGTACTCGTCACGATCATGAACTCGGTGACACGCACAGAAGCCGAATCATTGATGACAGGAGTCGATCCTGCGACACTCACAGAAAGTTCGATGGGTGCTATCACTCAGCAAGCCCTCTTATCTGGGATTCAATATTCATTTTACGTCGCACTCGGGATGAACCTATTGGCACTCCTATTGGCATTTTTCGTGCAGCGCGTGGATGTACGGAAGTTCGATGACAACGCAGAAGCTGTTGAAGAATTGAAACAAGCGAATTAATAATAGGAAAAGCCGTTCTGAACGATGGATTCAGAACGGCTTTTTTCAAATTGAAATTTCAGATCATTCACCAACGTTAGGCGCAAACCTTGTTTTCTTCTGTTCTACAAATACATAAGTCTAATTTCAATCCACGCACCTATGCGAGGTGCGATACATAAGCTTGACTCTCGTTCTTTACTTTCATAATTTCAATCCACGCACCTGCATGAGGTGCGATTCAAGTCTGTCCTACTTTTTTAAAGTATTCCAACATTTCTAAATGAGCTGATTCAACATATCGATTTAAATCAGACTCAGACATCACTTCATCAAAGAAGCGATATTTACAGAGTTCATATTCTTCAAGCGCTCTCATTTCGACTCGTTTTAAAAACGGAGACTCTTCTCCTGATACATAGTCATGGAGATTCCCATGATGTGAGATAATTGCATTGCTAACTATCTCTGCCAGTAATTGCTTCGTTTCACTCGTACCTTTCAGCATGTCAAAAAGCAAACGGCCTCCGGCAGTTGCGTGATCGACTTCCCCACGAGTCGCTTTTTCTCCTGAGGTAGCTCTACGTATATAGTCCTGAAAAGCATCGCTATACTTTCCTAGGTCATGCAGTAAAGCAGCCAGACCACACACCTTAGAAATGTTTAAAGCAATCCCCCACTTTTCGGCAAGTTCTTGGGCATCTAACAGGTGTTCTTTGACAGTTTGAATCGCATGGTCAGATGATCGAACATGTGCAATGTAATCCACTCTCTCACCCTTTCTTTAGACCTATTATTTTTTCAACACGTTAATGCTTAACACCTCCTTATTTTATTACATTATTTTACTTAAGGTGGGTACTTTTTCTTTTTTAGGTCCCGAGTTGCTAGCCTATGAAAATCTACTAAAATTAAAAAAACCGAATCGCATCGCAACTCGGTCTCTTCACGCTCCATTTATTTTTTCACCGTCACATACACTTCCAGCATGTGATTGATTTTATCGACATCAAACGCCTGAACACCTTTTGACGCTTCTTTATACTCTTCATGCTCTGGATGCGTCGGATCGGCCAGAATGTCCCGAATCATTTGATTTCCTTCCCAACCTCCAACACCTTCGTGAGGTGTCTCTCCAATCCACTCCGTCACAGTCGGGTATGGATTAGGATAGTCTTCAATCACTCCCTCAAACGCTAGCTCATGCGTCCAGTCTTCTCCGTAATCGTACGTGTAATATAGAACCGAATGCTTCTCGATAATTGTTGGAAGTTTAACGTTTTTCATGTGCCTTACTTTTACTTGCTGTAGACGGTTCAACATGAGACGTTCAAAATCGCTCAATTCTGACTTGCTTTTTAGATAGGCAAGATGTTCTTTGTGATCATAGACCTCATCAGGGAAGAGAACGAAGCGAAACGTCGGCTTGTGAAGATCATCTTCAAATTTTGCTAAATGTTCATCATCCCACCACATCACAAGTTGTATCGCATCATGGAGTCGCTTGAAATTCGTTTCGGCCGGAATGATAAATCGACGCCATACCGGCTCATCTCCATCCATCAAACTCAATTTAAACTGATAGGCTTTATACAAATCCTTTTCCTCCCATTTATTTATATACTCAGTATAAACAAATTCAAATATATTTGGTAACTGAATCACTATTATAACAATAGGTCAATATTACTTTTTAATGGTATTATTTCTCAATAGATACATCTCGTTTAGGAGGGTACATATGTTGAAAAAAGTGTTTGGTTTCATCGTCGCTTTCCTTATAATCACTTCATCTTTCTTCTCGACCGGATCAATCGTTGAGGCGGCCCCGAAGAAGCAGAATCGTGCTATTATGGGAGTATCGGCTTTGACTCCGCAACAAATGGCGGATTACGTAAAAAAGAAGAATCCTCGTGATGTCCGGCTCGCGAAAACGTCTGTCGAAGACTTGGCGAAACTCTTCGTCATCATCGGCGCTAAGGAAGGTGTTCGTGGGGATGTCGCATTCGCACAAGCATTGAAAGAGACCGGTTATTTCCGTTATGGCGGTGATGTCCTTCCAAAGCAGCATAACTACTCAGGGATTGGGACGACCGGGAACGGCGTGAAAGGACACTTTTTCCGTTCACCACACCAAGGCGTAACCGCTCAAATTCAGCATCTAAAAGCATACGCCTCTAACGATGCATTGAATACAAAACAAGTCGACCCGCGCTTCCATCTCGTCAAGCGAGGCTCTGCGAAAACGTGGCCATCTCTTCACCAAAAGTGGGCCATGCAGCCAAAAGGAAATTACGGGACCGAGATTCTTTCGATTTATCAAGAAATGTCGAAAACACCAAAACGTGTCGCTAAAGCAAAACGATGAAGAAATGTAGGGGTGAAAGAACGTGACGTGCAAACAAGTCAGACTCGCTAGCGGAATCGCACTATTCGTGACCGGCGTGATGTTGTTACTCAAGCGCTAATGAGCATTTCGGACAATCGTCCGAGTGCTTTTTTTGTGGATAAACCAAAAGCCATGGCACTCTATAAGTACCACAGCTTTCGCTAACGTTTATTTAACTCAATGCCCCCGATACTTCCCGAGCGCTCGCATGTTTAAGAGATACAAGACACCTGCATATAAAATCAGCCCGAGTAAATACATCCAAATCCCTGAGAAACCACTCCCGTAAATCATGACTTCCTTGATCGCTGTCGCCCCGTAGAAGATTGGCATCACGTAACTCAAGTTCCCGAGACCGTATGGAATCAAATCGAGTGGGATGAGGCCCGAGAAAAATACTTGCGGGATGATCGTGAACGGGATCATCTGTACGACCTGCAGTTCCGATCGGGCAAATACCGAGATGGTTGCCCCGAAGAGTACCGCCGTACCCGCCATGAGTAGCATCGTCAACATGACCCACGCCATATTTCCAAGCGAAGACAGTCCAAGCACATAAATCGAATAGAGCACGATGAAAATCGACTGGACGACTGCAAACACGCCGTAGCCGAGCGTATATCCTAAAATGACCTGTCCTCGTTTGATTGGGGTCATCAAGAGTCGTTCGAGTGTACCTCCACTCCGTTCTTTGACGAGTGCCATCGCAGATAGGATGAATACGAAAAAGAATGAGAAGAGTGATAGAAAGACAAATCCGAACGAATCGAACGTAGATTGGTCCTCTTCCCCAAAGACGAATGACGTGTCCATCTCGGCTGCGGGGTTGAGCGTCGTCAACGCATCTTGAATCTCACGGACGGCCTTCGACGACTTCGTCGACGGCTCGCGTAACGTGATGGTCGTTCCATCTTGATTCATTTCAAAGACGGCATCCACTTCTTCATTGTCTTCAATATATATTTTCGGGTCCTCGAACGTCGCCAGTTCCACCACGAGCGTCTCCTCTTCAAACGCATTGACGAGCTGTTCTGGTGCGTTGTCATCAAGGACGACCGTCGGCACGTAATCGGAGTCACCGAGTAAGAAGTAGACGAGTGTCAAAATGAGAAGTGGGGCAATCAAAATCAAGGCGACACTTCGTTTATCATTTAACGTCTGAAAGATGACACGCTTCGCTAAGTTACGCATGGTCACCCACCTCCTCTTTCCCGGCAATCAAGAACAGTTCTTCGACGCGACCGTTCTCGGTCTGGTCAAGCAAATCTTGCACATGGTCATATGCGATCAACCGTCCATTGTAGACGAGCGCGGCCCGGTCACACTCGAGCACTTCATCCATAACATGTGTCGAAACGATAAGCGTCGTGCCTTCCCTCCGAATCACTTGGAACTGATCCCAGATTTGACGACGTAAAATCGGATCGATTCCGACCGTCGGTTCATCGAGGAACAATACGTCCGGCTTATGCAGGATAGCGATGGCGAGTGACAAACGCTTTTTCATCCCACCTGAAAAATTGCGGACGAGCTTCTGTCGATCGTTCGACAGGTCGACAAGGTCGAGCACTTCTGTGATGCGTGTCTGGAGTTCTTTTTTTCCGAGCTTATAAATTGATCCGAAGAAAGCGAGGTTCGCCTCTGCCGACAAATCTTCGTACAATCCATCGTTTTGTGGCATAAATCCGATTTGTCGAAGCATGTCCATATTCGGCATTTTCGTTTCACCGATATGGACACTTCCTTTGTCCGGTGCGAGGGCACCGATCATGAGTCGGATGAGGGTCGTCTTCCCAGATCCAGAGGGTCCGAGCAAGCAGCAAATTTCTCCAGATGGGATGGTGAAGTCGATATTGTCGATGGCGAGTTGGTCGCCGAACGACTTGTCGACGTGTTGCAGTTGAATGTTCATTTCTGTCACTCCTTTTCGGCGCCTCATCGTGTATACTCAAGATAATCGACACCGTGTTGGTTTGTATGTTCAGTATAGTCCCCGTTCACGGTGGCAACAATCGTCAATATCGGTCATCGTGTCGGTTTTCCAACAGATGAACACGATATGTTGAAGAAAAGAGGGAAAATGTATGGAGCAGACTGATTTACGCGTTATCCGGACGAAGAAACTTATTAAAGATGCCTTTTTCAGTCTCATTGAAGAACAGGGTTTCGAAGCCGTCACCGTCAAACAATTGACCGAACGAGCCGGCATCAATCGAGGGACGTTTTATAGCCATTATGTGGACAAGTTCGAGTTGATGGAGAAATGCATCAACGAAATCTTTGAAGAGGCCGAACAGAAGTTGATTCATCATCTCCCCCACATCTTTGGAGACGAGCGGACCGACAACTCGTACCATTACCTTGTCCCGTTCATCCGCTTCATCGAAGACAATCAAGTCATCATGAAGCCGCTGCTTGGACCAAATGGAGACCCGACGTTTCAGGCGAAGCTTCGAAAATTTATGCAGGCGGCCTTGTTTCAGCGCTCCTCGGTAACCTTGTTTGATCCCGACAAGATGATGGTCCCGCCCCCATATCTCGTCGCCTACCTCTCTTCGGCACACATGGGCGTCATCTACGAGTGGTTGAACAATCCGTCCGCAGAAGAGACAGCGGAAGATATCGCCCGCATCATCTATACGATCACGTTTGAAGGACCGCTCGTCGCCGGCGGTGTGAAGTCACACGAATGAAGCCTCTCGCTATTTTTGCGAGAGGCTTTGTTTATGAGACGCGAACATGCACGTGCACGTTCCCATGTTCTTCAGTTGTCGTCTGGTAAGCATTTTGTACTGCTTCTAGATCATGCCACGCAATGCGGTATGACTTGCCTCGCATCCCTTCAAACTCGAAGGCGAGATGTTGTAAATCCGACATACCTAGGATACGGTCAAACGGTCTATCTGGACCATCCCATTTCAGTTGGTTTGCTGAGTCCTTTAACCTAAGATCGAGTCCATGCATCACTTTTTCTTTGATCAACTGACCATCCGCCGTAATACGCATCCCGTCTTGAATATCATGCATCCGACACGATTCGATATCATCAAACGGGATGGTGATTTCATCTCCGTTCGCAAAGTGAATTGTGATTGTTTTTACGATCATCGTACATTCCTACCTTCATCTAGACTCCGTCCTATGCTTCTAGCCTAACTATACAAAACTTTTGTCTGTTCAGGGATGACATCTTTGTGGATGTGGCAAAACCGTAAAAGCATGTTCGTTTCATTTAGAAACGGGAATAGAAGAGATAGCACTCATTCTGTTTTTTGAAAATAACACTTTGGAAAGGCGGCGAATATATGCCATCAGTGGACAAGTCGGTCATCGTGATCGGCGGAGGGCTCGGCGGATTGTCAGCGGCCATCTCACTTGCTCAAAAAGGATATGATGTTTCCCTTTATGAAAAGAACGACCACATCGGAGGAAAAGTGAATCGTCTCGAACAAGACGGATTCGGTTTCGACCTCGGACCCTCGATTTTAACGATGCCCCACATCTTCGACAAATTGTTCCGCGGAAGCGGGAAACGGATGGAAGACTACGTCTCCATCAAACGACTTGAGCTCGAATGGCGCTCGTTCTTCCCAGACGATACCGTCCTCGACCTCTATCATGACCTCGAACAGATGCAGCGGGCAAACCCTTCCCTTTCTCGAATAGACATACAAGAATATCGTGAACTATTGAATTATGCAGCCCGCATCTACAAGACGACCGAGAAGGGTTACCTGGCCGAAGGGTTCGAATCACCTTTAGAAGCGGTCCTGAAGACAGGCATCTTCCCGACCCTGTTCGGATTCGATTTGACGTCAACGATGTATAGCGCAATCAAGAAGCGCATCAGCAATCCACATCTCCGCGACATGCTGTCGTATTACGTCAAATATGTCGGGTCATCTCCGTATAACGCACCCGCCGTCTTGAATATGATGATTTACATGCAGTACGCCCAAGGCTGTTGGTATGTCGAAGGCGGGACCCACAAGCTTGCGGAAGGCTTGACGAAGCTCGCCGAAGAGATCGGTGTGAAGCTACATACCGGTCAGGGCGTCGTTCGTGCCCATACGGTGAACCAGAAAATGACCGCCATCGAACTTGAAGACGGACGACTTCGCTCCGCTGATTATTTCGTCTCGAATATGGAAGTCATCCCGTTCTATCAGAAGATGGTCGACGCGGATGAACAGTACGTCGACAAACTCATTTCTAAATACGAACCGGCGAGCTCTGGATTTGTCCTTCATCTCGGGGTGAAGAAAGCCTATCCCCAGCTGGCCCATCATAACTTCTTCTTCTCTGAAAACTTACGTGAACAGATGGATAAGGTGTTCGAGAAGCATGAATTGCCGGATGACCCAACGATTTACCTCGTGAACGTCAACAAGACCGACCCGACCCAGGCACCGCCAGGACATGAGAATATCAAAATCTTGCCACACATCCCGTATATCCAAGATGTGCCGTTCACCGAAGAAGAGTACGCCGCTTTTGAAGAGCGTGTGCTCGATAAGTTGGAACGAATGGGTCTCGATGGTCTGCGTGAACATACCGTGACACGCGACGTGTGGACGCCTCACGATATCGAGCGGACGTATGGATCGGACCGCGGAGCCATTTACGGAACGGTCGCCGACAAGAATCGAAACGGTGGCTTCAAGCATAAAAAACAGAGCGAACTCTATCACAACCTCTATTTCGTCGGCGGGACCGTCAACCCGGGCGGTGGCATGCCGATGGTCACGTTGAGCGGCCAGCAAGTGAGCGACAAGATTGCGAAACGCGACAAAGTGAAATGATTTTCTTCTATCCCTCATTCGCTATGAGGGATTATTTTTTGAAACTTTTTCCAATCAACTTCCGTATATTGTGCTACGATACAAACAATCAAACATACAAGCGGAGGAACAGGATGCATCAAATCACAAGCTATTTCTTTATGTATGCCAAAGTTGTCGTCACCGATAAGGTTCCATTCATCTGGACGCTCGGGATCCCACTCATAATCGCCTTGACGCAGTCGTTTTCAGATATTCACCAAGCAACGACAGCGGAATACTACCCAGGGCTCTCTTATTTCTGGGTGTATATCATTCTTGCTACATATGTGAACGGTGTCGGCATCGAACTCGCTCGCATGCGTGAATACGGACTGATGAAAACGTACGTGATGATTTCAGGAAACAAACTGACATATGTCATCGCCGTCATCTTGGCGCAATTCTTATTCGCCTCGATCAGCTTACTCTTATTCACAACGGTCGTCACGCTCGTTCATGGCTTTTTCTCGTTCAAGTTGATTGCAACGTCTCTACTCGTATTAATCGGGAGTATCCCGTTCGCGGTTGCCAGTGTCGCCATCACGGCACTGCCGGTGAAAGTGTCGAGTCTCGGGACGTTCGCGAACATTCTGATGTTTCCGCTCTTTTTATTGGCAATCAACTCACCTGATCAATGGTTCAGCTTTCTCAACCCGTTCTATGCGCTCCATGAATTCGCGCTCGGGTTGCTGCACCTGACGACTCAAGTCGACCTCTCGTTCGGAGTGTGGGCGACATTCCTTTCTGTACTCGGTTACTTCATCATCGGTGCGATTGCGTTGAAACGCTTCAGTCTCGTCTCACTCATCACACGCTAGGAGGTTCTTATGCACGTACATCAGCTCACTTATCGCTACCCGAAAGCGACACGTCCTGTTCTCGACGGCGTCTCGTTCACACTACAGCCGAATAAGCTGAACGTTTTGATCGGACAAAACGGTGCCGGAAAGACGACACTGTTTGATTGTATGACCGGGGCACTTCCGGTCGACAAAGCATCACTCGAACTCGTTCCGACGACGGATATGCTCTATTTAACGCAACTCATGTATAACCATCACGAATTGACAGGCAAAGACTTCGCCTATTTCATCGGACGTCTGTCGCAGCGCCCCGACTTCAAGAAACTCGAGTCTTATGTGAACAACCTCTCAACGTCCCGAGAACAAGAACTGTTCGAACATCTATGGAAGATGAAACTCGGGAAGATGTCGGTCGGGGAGAAGAAATGGCTCTTCGTGACGCTATTGTCTTCCATCAAGCGTTCCCTCTATTTATTTGACGAGCCGACGAGTGGGGTCGATCCGGCGTCCCGCATTCAAATCATGCGTCGCCTACAGCGACTCGTCGACGAGGGCAAGATATGTCTCATCTCGACACATCAGTTACACGACTTGGCTCAACTCGATGCCCATGTCATCTTCCTGCATGGCGGATGCATTTTATATGAAGGGGACTTCCAAGACTGGCTTAAAGAATCTGGAACGACCGACCCGGATGAAGCGTTCGTTCGCATGGTCGACACGCCGTTTGACGATGTGGCGGCGACACGATGAATGACTCGTTTTGGGAACGACACCGGTTTATATTCTATACAATCGGTATGGTCGTCTGCGGCATTCTCATTTCCATGAACTCAAAAAAAAATCAGCTCTGACGTGTGTCAGGGCTGATTTTTATTGTTCACGATGTGCGCGTCGTAACTCTCGATTCGTCACATGCTCCGGATCCGCTTCACGCAGTTTACGGTCCATCGACACGTACAAGATGAGAAGCGGAATGATGCCAATCAATACGACACCGAGTAGTTCCTGCATCGAATCCAACACGAACCACGTGAGGAAGGTGAATACACCAAGTGATCCAAACATGGCGACGATGATTCGAAATTCTCGACGAACGAGGCGTTGGTATTCCTCGTCTTCGTTAAACGTACGTAGCAACTTCATCCGTCGCCACGCTTGATAGAGCATCGGCAGTTGGGTCACGAGGAAAGAGAAGGCAACCGTCGTCACCGTGACACCTTTTATGACTGAAACGACTAGAAATAAAAACAGGCCGCTTATGCCAAACATCGCGCTGACCCCTTGCGCGTCGAGATCCTGTTCGACCATTTTTGGGAGACGCTCTTGTTTATTCATCACGCTTCACTTTTTCGTTTTTTCCGTTGCAACTGGACATGACCGAGTTCGACACCCGTCACGTGTAACGGATCGATTTCTTTTAACTTGCGGTCGAAGCGAACACTTAAAATCAACAAGCTTAGGATTCCGATAAAAGCTGCGATGATGAACGTAAGTAATGTAATCCATTCAAGCTCTACACTAGCAATCAGTATGAGAAGCAGGAGCGGCTGAGTAAATTTAGATGCAAACTCGGAACGCACGAGTTGTTGGTAACGTGTGTTCTCATTAAATGAAAGGAGTAACTTTTTGCGATGCCAAGCGTGATACAGGAGCGGAACTTGTCCAACGATTATCATCGGTAATAACAAGAGGATGTCTGTCTTCCAAAAATATAAAAAGAAGAGTAACATGACGCCAACTAAGGGAATCACCATTTGTCTCTTTCGTTTCTCATCATCCTTCAACATCTGTTCTAGTCTGACTTCATGGTCTACCATCGAATCCCCCTATGTGTTGTAGTTATTTTGATTTACGAAACCTATTCTCGATCAGTTTCATCCCTTACGCTTCTCCCGATTCATCAATCCCAACAAACTCTCCACGACATGCTCGTCATCAACCTTTAGAATATTCCAGTCGACCCATGACTCGAGAATGAGACAACTCGCAATCAGCGTCGCACAGCCGAGGCTTAACGTATCTAGCGATATGTACTTCAGTGCATAGAGCGCCAACATCGACATGACACCAATCAAGAGAATAAATTGAATCATACCCTTCAGATAAATAAAGCGCTGGTACGTGGATGAGTCATTGAATTGTAAAAACAACTGGATTTTATGCCACGTCGCTACCAGAAGCGGCATGAGCATCGCCGCACAAAAGATGAACAGGGACAGGCTCATCCTTGAATCGTTGAACAATAACCAAAGCGCTGTCACTACACCGATGATGATTACTAATAGCGGACCCTTTTTAGTCCATGCTTTGTCGTACAAGTATTCTATTCGTTCTTCACGCAACATCCACTACACCCCCAAAAGTAAAATTCATCCAGTTATCTTTATATCTGTATCTTAACAATCTACAAGCAAACTTTCGAGGTTTTCCCATTAAAAAGGAAAAAACACCTGACGATTGTCAGATGCTGATTAATTTAAGTCTCGGCGAAGGAGTCGGATTAAAAAGACTCCAATCATTGTCAACAATCCTAGATTCAAGATTGCCCATGCCATGTCCATCACTTGTAGCATATGATTACCCCTTCCATCCTGTTCTTCTAAATTATACGTGTCTTTATTAAAAAAGATTCGTTCATAATGTGGAACTTCTTTTTAAGATTTAACTCGCACGGTTAATCGACTTGCGAGTTTGTTGTACCTTTCCGCTCAACTGAAACACGAGTACCCCACCGACGATCAACACAATCCCGACGACTGTCTTCCATGTGAACGGGACGGCCGTCAATCCGAACCAACCTAACGTATCCCAGAGGAGGGCGAATAAGATTTGAGACACCATGACAATCGAGATGGCGTAACTCGGTCCGAGTCGCTCGACACCTTGCGTCACACTCATGACGACCCCGACGCCGAGGATTCCGCTGAACCAAAACCACGCCTCCATCTCCTCTACTCGGAACAAGGCACCACCTTCTTGGAATAGACCGATGAGTAGCGATGCCAAAAATCCGAGCCCGAGAACGAGGGTCGTCGTCGCCCATGCGCCGACACGCTTCTTGACGTTGGCGTTAAAGGTGTTTTGAACACATACGAGCATCCCACCGATGACAGCAAGCATCATTCCAATCGCCATGATTCTCCCCTCCTATTCATAAATACTCTCCCCGACAATCTCCAACAAGCCCTCCCGATCAACGAGCGTGATCAACCGACGATTTCGTTCGATCAAGCCTGCTTCGACGAAACGCCGAAGCGTCCGGTTCACATGACGATAACTCGTACCAATCAAATCAGCGATATCCGTCAATTGGTCGACGGTCGAGCCGAGTGTTTGGTCATTTGGCGTCATCGATAACAGATAACTCGCCAGGCGCACTTCGACAGGGTAAAACAAGTTGAAGCTAAGTGATTGTGATTTCCGTTCAAATTTTCGTGTGATTTCTTCTAACAAATAATATAACCAGGCGACTTCTTCATACGCGTGATGCATTAAATCCTCAAATCGAATGACGAGCATTTCGACTTCTGTGACGGCCTCGACCGTATTCAAAAACGGGGTCCGTTGAATATATTCGATGTCCCCGATCAAGTCGAGCGGATATTTGAAGGAGAGGACGAGGCGCTTGCCGGTAGCCGAAGTAAGGGAGACGCGAATCTTCCCCTTCACTAAGAAACGGAGATGTTCCGCTTCATCACCCTGCGTACAGATGACGTCTCCAGGCTCGTATCGGACGAGCTGCAATTCGTTTTGCGCTGCTTCTGGTAAGACAGTCAATTCAAATTGCTTCACATACGCATCAACCATGCACGTTTCCTCCTACCATTTTAATAACATGACACCCGCAATCATCATGAACACACCGAATAACTGCATCCCGTTCAAGTTCCGACGCACCATCCCGAACCAGCCGCGCCAGTCGATGACGAGTGCGAGCGCCAACTGCGCGATGAGAAACAACGAGATTGTCATCGTAACCCCGAGTTTATGAACGGCCGTCATATTACTGAACAAGATAAGTGCCGCGAACGCCCCACCCGATAAATAGAGCGGCTTCACGTGCCGCATCTCGATATACGTACGGTCGCGTAACGCCAACATGACGAGGAGCGCGACGATAAATCCAGTGAACTGTGTCAACGTCGCCGCTTGCCACGTCCCAATTTGCGAACTAATTCGAGCATTAGCGACACTTTGCAACGTGAGAAAGAATCCCCCACTCATGGCGAACAGCACTCCTCGCATCGTTCTCCCCCCTTAAGATAAACGAATCAATACAATTCCAATGACCATGACAACCAGACTGACGAGTTGCACCCCGGTGACCGGATTTTTCTTCGCGCCGAACCAACCGAAGCGGTCGATAAGCAAGCTACCGCATAACAGTCCGACAATGACGATGATGACAGCGATCCCTGTCCCGACAATCGGTACGATGAGGACGTTTCCTCCGATGAAGAGCGCCCCAATGATTCCACCGAGCCAAATCCACCACGGTTGACCTTTCAGTTGACCAAGCGGAACGGGTTGGCGTGAGACGAGTAGAATGAGCAAGAGCGCCATCGTTCCGACAACGAAAGAGACCAATGCTCCTTTCAGTGACGATTCGAGCACTGTTCCCAAATAGCCGTTAATGGCCGTTTGCGTAGCACTCATCATTCCGGTAAAAATCCCGAACAATCTCCAAAGGTTCAGATTCCCCGTGTCTGTTTCCATCGAGACGACCAGCTTGCCTCTTCGGCGCTTGAGCCAGTCGGATAAAGCGACCGTTCCGATGACACCAAGTAAAACGAGCACGACCCCGAACAAGCGTAACGCCGTGATTGGATGCTCAACGGAGTTGAACCAACCAAAGTGGTCAATCAACAACCCCATCAAAATCTGCCCAAAGATCGGCATGATGACCGTTTGGACACTTCCGAGCCTCGGGAACAACAAGATATTCCCCGTTAGAAATAAAACACCTAACAGTCCACCAATCCACATCCAACCCGGACCTTCCTGAATCACCGAGCCGTCAAATCCGAATGACTGTCCGGTCAATAAGAGCAATAGGGACAAAAAGATCGTCCCGACCGTAAACGATAAAAAGGATGCAACGAACGGGGAGCCGACCACCTGACGCAAACGTGAGTTGACACTCGTCTGCATCGGCAATAAAATCCCAATCGTCAATCCAATCAAAATAGCTAACATGAATGTCTTCCTCGATTCTTCTAGTTCTGTATACATTGTCAGCTTACGCCTCCGTGCCGAAGAAGAAAAGGACCGATGTCCTCAAACAAAAAACGAACCCTTCTCAGTTGTTCGTTTTGGACTCATGGAAGCGTCGATCGCGCGCTTCGCGCAATTCTTTCCCACGTACATGATGCGCATCGAGCGTATGCAAGTGTCGATTGATGACATACGGTGCCAGAATCGACATCACACCGATCCCAAACAACCCAGCAATCGCGACGACGGGCGACAACGAGTCGGCATAATAGGCAGCCAACAAGCAGATGGTTAACACGAAGCAGAGCCACTGGATCCCAAAGTCTGTATACACTAGACGTTGATAACGCGCATCCTCGTTAAAGGTCAGGAGCAGTTTTGTCTTCCGCCACTCGAAACAGAGATATGGGAAAAAACTGATGAAGACGAGGAGCGGAGGATAGAGTTTAGACTGCGTGGCAATCACGAGCGTCATCACGACGGTTGCGATGGCGACGCCCCACCCCCAACGCCAATGACTGTCATCCTGCTCCAGCAACTGCTCAATTCGCTTTTCTTTCGTCAGCATATGTACTCCTTTCATACGAGCGGTAGTGCTTCGTCACCTCATCTCGTGTCGGTTGCTCCGAGTCGGCTTGTCGCAATTGTTGGACGGTCTGATAGTGCGTCCATGCTAACACGACGATACCTAGACCGATGATGACCCACGCGACGGACGCAATCTGGAGACGACTGAAGAGAATCGCCCCTGTGACCGCTCCAATCCAGTAAGAATAGAGGCGATATAAGCGTTTTGTCAGCAGGATGCCTCGACCCGCCGTGAAAATCTGTACGACACGCCCTTCCTTGATTGTCAGTCCTATGAGTAGGAGTGCCGTGAGGACCGAACCGATTCCCCATATCCACCATGTGTCAAAACCGAGCACAAAACTGTTACAAAAAATAAAGGCTCCCGTGAGCCAAAGATGGAGGGTTTGTCGCGACTGCCGATATCCTCCGATTACTTGAATCCGTTCTTTATTTGTCATGACTGCTTACGACCTTTCCTTGAAATATCATCTAACGTATGTTTCAAACGTTCCCGATTTGCCCGGGTCCATTCGCCAGATGTAATGTGGTGCTCATCAAGCGCGGACTGTTTTCGGTCAATCCAAAGCGGAATCAATATGAGACACGGACCGCCGATGAGAAGCGTCCAACTCATCCACGGTAAGATATCGATTCCGTTGAAATGCAACCCAATCAAAATCATGAACCAGATCAAACTGCTCAACATGACAGAAAAATCGATACGTAATAGACGATGATAGCGTGTCGATTCGTTGAAGGATTGCTGCAGTTTCATCTTGTGCCATTCAAGCCATGTCGTATAGAGAAGTGCGACACCTGGTAGGAGAATGCTATACGGACTCCATGTCGAAAGAAAATAGATGGATACGCCTAGCATGATTACGCTCACGATGATATTGAGATGAGTATTTCGTTTCTCAAACTGTTCAATCTGTTGAAGTCGCTCTGCTTTGTCCACGGTATCACCTCAGTCTTTCACGAAGTCGAGTTTGATTTCGCGGCGCATTGGCTGTTCTTCGTCATACTGCGGCATCTGTCGGTCGAGCATTTTCTGTGCGAGATGCAATAAGATGACTCCGCTTAAGAAGACGACGAATAGCGACCAGACCGGCCAGTTGATTAGGACGATTAATGGGAAGAGAATAGCTAATAAGACGAGAAGCCCCATTTCCGATACATATTGCCAGTCGATGATGCGCTTGGCTTGTTCCACATCAGTCAACTTTCTGACGAAGCGACGCTCTCGTCCGATGGCGAACAGCATGCCCACTAATGTAACTCCTAATGGAATTGTATACTTTGACGCACCGTCAGACTGAAGTGCAAGAAAGACGAACATCCCAGTAAGACCTGCCAGTCCCATTCTCCAAAAGAGCCAACGCTGTTGATAACGATAAATCGTATTGATTCGTTCTTGTTTGTTCATCTCATTCATCCTTTCAGAATCGTCGAATCTCGCGACGTGTCGGTTGTTCTGGGTCGAGCCAGCGAATTTGTTGATCGAGCTTCTCTTGAGCCCATAAGATATAAAGCAATGCCCCACCGATGAGAACCGCAGGAATCCAAGACCATTCCATGATTCGAATGGCTAGCGGATTGACGAGTCCGAGCAACGCGATGAAGAGGAAGTCCAGGTGATACTGCAGTGTCACAACACGTTTCACCTGTTCCTGGTCCGACAATTGTCCGATTGCGTCCGCTTCATTTGAGAAGAAGTGACGAGTCGCAAGCAACACCCCGCCGATGATGGGGAACCCGATCCAGATGTTCCCGTCCGTCCGCATTAAGAAGTAGACCGCAAGAGCAGCCGGAATTGCTAGAAAGAGTCGTTGTAAAAGTCGCTTTCGATTTGATTGTTTGATTGTATGTAATCGTTCTTGCTTATTCATCTTGATTCACCTCTTATTCCACTATACGGGATGAGCATGAGAAAAGTTCCGTTATTTTACATTTTCGTACCAAAGTCATGCTTCTTGACGTTATAACCTTCTCGCTTTATAGTTTAGTTAACTTAACTATATTTTGAAGAATGAAAGTAAGAGGTTATTAACATGGGTTTATTGAACAATTCCCGATTTATATTTACCTGGTTATCAGGAATGACGCTCACGCTCGGGTTTTCGATTTTCTTCTTGAGCGTCTCATGGTTGACCATCGATGTGTTGAAGCAACCGGCACTTCTCGGGATTATCTTGACGGCGGTCTCGTTGCCGCGTGTCGTCATGATGGTATTCGGCGGTGTGTTCGCCGACCGATTCCAAAAGAGTCGCTTGTTGTGCTTAACGAATATCGGGCAAGGTGTGTTGATGTTAATTGTCGTTTCGCTCCATTTTGCTGATGCGTATTCGGTGACAGCCCTCTTGATTATCTCCGTATTGTTTGGTCTTTTAGACGGCATGTCATACCCGGCACTGTCATCGCTTATACCTTCAATCGTATCAGGTCAACAGTTGCAACGGGCGAACTCCCTTTTCCAAGGGTCACTCGAGTTGATGTTCGTCATCGGCCCATTCCTTGCAGGGATCCTACTGACGTGGGGAAGTTTTGGTCTCAGTTTCGGGATGTCGGCTGTGTTGATTTTTCTCTCCGCGATTTTGATTATGCCACGGCTGATTCAAGACAACATTCCCGAGGTCGCCCCACTCTCAGCGAAAGATGTACTCGTTGATTTGAAAGAGGGCATTCGTTACGTATCGCAGACACCTGTGTTACGCAGTGGGACGTTCGCGATCGCCATCGTCAACTTGTTCGTCATGGGACCACTCATCATGAGTATCCCGATTCTCGTTGGCTCGGTCGGAGGGACAGCTTTTGATTTGAGTATGATTGAAGGCGGTCTCGCCGTCGGGACGTTCGTCGCAAGCTTCCTGATTCTATTCCTGCGGTCGGTTCATCGTGGACGCTTCGTCTTCCACGCACTGTTTCTGACACTCGGCGCGTTCTTCCTCTACACGCAGGTTCAATCGATTCCGCTTCTCGCCGTCGCGGCCTCTATGAGCGGATTTATGATCATGCTCGTCTACTTGCCGACCGTCACCATCATGCAGGAACAAAGCGACTCTGACAAAATCGGTCGTGTCATGAGCATCATGTCACTCGCCGCTTCTGGCCTGGAACCGATCGCGTTCGCCATCTTATCGGTTCTCGTTGCCTTGGCTGTCCCGATTCAAACGCTCTTGCTGGCGTTTGGTATAATCGGATTAGTGTGTGGTGTCCTCTTATATCTCCGGAGCGAAACGTTCCGGCGGACACGGTAAAGAAAGGATGAATGACACGTTGAATGAAACACGAAAGCAACAAGTCCTCACGATGTATCGCCAAATCGATGAGCTCGACTTGCTGTTCACGAAATATTTCACGGAGCTGAATCAGTTCGAATTGAGCTATCAACAAGAACAGATGCTGCTTCTCTTTAAACGCCAAGAGACGTGGACGACGACAGAGATTGCTACGAAGATGTCCATCTCTAAAAGTGCCGTCAGTCAGGTGCTCAAAGTGCTCGAGCAACGTGACTTCGTCGCGCGGGAAAAGAATCCTGAGAACCTTCGAGAAAGCTTCATCCGGCTTGGTCCGAACGGCCTGGCGTACTCGAAACAAATCGATGCGATTGAAGAACGTCTCGCTGAAGAGATGTTCTCCGTCCTCGAAGATGACGAGATGAAGATGATCAACCGATCGCTCGCGTTGATGATTCAGAAATTCAAATAAAGAAAGGGATTTCCAAATCGGAAATCCCTTTCTTGTAGTTCACCATTATTTTATTTCATTCCAGATATATTGTATCCTTCGATGATATGTTTTTGGAAAATCATAAAGATAATGATAATCGGCACAACCATGAATGTGGCCCCAGCCATCTGTAAGGCGTAGTTTCCACCATGCTGCCCCTGTAGAAGCGCTAATCCAACCGACAATGTGTAAAGAGCTTCATCATTAGCGATAATAAGCGGCCACAAGAAACTGTTCCAAGCACCGATGAAAGTTAAAATTCCTTGTACCGCCAAAATCGGTTTTGACATCGGCAATATGATTGAGAAGAAAATTCGAAACTCACTCGCTCCATCCAATCGGGCCGCTTCTAACATTTCCTCAGGAATCGTCGTCATGAACTGACGGAACAAGAATACCCCGAACGCACCAACGAGACCGGGGAGGACAATCCCCATCATGGTGTTCGTCAGACCCATTTGATTGAGCATCAAATAAACGGGAATCATCGTAACCTGACCTGGAATCATCATTGTCGCCAAGACACCGATGAACAAGATGTTACTCCCCTTAAACTTATGCTTCGCAAACGCATAACCAGCCATTGCCGTGAGCAATAGACCGAAAAATGATGCGAGCACGATTAACAACGTATTCTTCAAATACGTTAAAAAGTTTAAATTCACGAATAAATCGATGTAATGCTCGAACGTCACGTTCTCGGGTAAGATTGTCAGCGGTAGCGACAAGATTTCCGCATCCGTTTTAAAGGACGATATTACCATCCAGAAGAACGGCAACATGAAAGCGATACCGAGGACGGTCAAAACAAGCGCGACGAGCAACTGCGAGAGTTTGGCTTTTCGTTTATGGTTTAAGTCGGGAAGTGGCGAGAATTTCTCCCGCTTCACATTCACGGCTACCGGTTTTTCATTTGGAATCATGAATGCCCCTCCTTAATAGTTGTTTTCGTTCTTTTGAAGACGGAACTGAATGAGTGTCACTGTAATGATCAGAATGAACAGCACGACCGACCCGGCAGCCGCATAACCGAAGTTACTGAGCTGGAAGCCGTTGTTGTAGATAAACAACGCGAGCGACGTCGTCGAATTGAGCGGACCGCCCTCGGTCATGATGAACGGTTCTTCGAAGAACTGAATCCATCCGATTAAAGTTGTCACCGTTACGAAGAAAATCGCGTATCGGAGCAACGGAATTGTAATCTTGAACATTTGCTGGAACGTACTTGCCCCATCTAACGATGCCGCTTCATAGTACGTGCGTGGAATCCCTTGCAGTGCTGCCAAGAAAATAATCATATTGATTCCGACCGCACGCCATACGGCAAGCATGATCAACGATAACTTAGCGATAAACGGATCTTGTAGCCATGGGACGTCTGGAAGACCGACTGTATTTAATAGAAAATTGAAGAGACCGTACTGTGGATTAAACAAGAAGCCCCAGACAACTGCGACTGCTACGACGTTCGTGATTGACGGCATATAAAAGACGACACGGAACCATTCGAAAACTTTACCAGTCCCGAAATTGATTGCCATCGCAATCGCGAGCGAAAGACCTATCACAATCGGTACTCCAATAACGACATAAACAATCGTGTTCAATAACGCTTGGATGAACACTTCATCTTTGAAAATTTCAATGTAATTGGTGAGTCCGATCCATTCAATGTTTGCCCAGTTCGCAATTCCCGCCAAATCCATGTCTGTAAAACTCATGAAAAAAGCAATAAATAAAGGCATGATTGAGAACATGAGTAACAAAAGAACCGTCGGCGCGACGAGCACATACGGCGCTCGATCATTAAGAAATTGTTTCATAAGGTTCTCCTTTAATTAAACGAGAGGGGGGTACCCCTCTGTTTATTTTAAAATCGACTTCGCTTTTTCTTGGAACACCTTAACTTCATCCTCTACAGTAGCCGCACCGCGATACATTTTCTCAAAGCTCTGCAAATATGTTTGTGCTACTTTTTCCCACGTTATCATCATCGGCATCGGCTCTGCCGCTTCCATCTGCTCACCGAATGTTCTGAGTTTCTCATCGTTTTTGAGCGTCTCGTTCTCTGCCCATGTCGCTTTTGTTGATGGAAGTGACTTCGTCATCTCCATCCACTCAGTCTGTGTTTCTGGTTTACTCATATATGCGATAAACTTTGCGGCTTCGTCTTTCTTTTCACTGCTTTCAAAAATACTTAAGTTCGATCCACCAAGGAACGAGATATTATTTTCTTTCGCTGGAAGAACGGCTGTGCCCCACTTCTCTTCAATGTCAGGCATTTGATCATTGATAATGTTAATCATCCATGGCCCACTGATGAACATCGGCACGTTCGGTTCTTCTGCCCCGAACGCCTGCACAACATCAAGCCCTAAATCGATTGGTGCATATCCTTCTGTGAAGTAGTTTGTTAAATATTCTGCGCTTTCGATGAATTCTGGTTGATCAAAGAGCGGCTCTTGATTTTCTGTTAACAGCTCTGAACCGTTTTGACGAGCGAACATAAACGATAGCATTTGGTCGTTCGTGTCCAACGTAATCCCGTACATGTCTTCCCCGTCACGAGCTGCAAGTTTTTTCGAAGCGTCTTCTAATTCATCCCACGTTTTTGGCGCTTCCGGGTAACCTACTTTTTCAAGTGCGTCTTTCCGATAATAAAGAACACGTGTATCGACATACCAAGGTGCCCCGTAAAGACCGTCCTCGAATTGAACCGTTTCAACCGATCCTTCATAAAAGTTTGATGGATCAAGTTCCGGGTAATCTTTTACGAAATCTTTCATATTCGCGAGTGCTCCCGCCTCTACGAATTCAGGCATCCAAGACGTTCCCATTTGGACGACATCTGGACCATTTTTCGAAGCGACCGCAGTCAACAGTTTATCGTGTGCTGTATCCCAAGGGATTGCTTGTACTTTGACGTTGACGCCTTCGTTTTCTTTTTCATACTGTTCTGCTAGTTTCGGTAAAGCTTTTCCTTCTTCACCCATTGCCCAGACCGTGATAGTATTTGCGTCATCGCCGCTCGATCCAGAAGAACATCCCGCCAATAGACCTGAAATGATTACCGTGCCCGCTACCGCTGCTAACCCTAATTTCTTCATCTGAATTCCTCCTTTTCTCGATAATCGAAACGTTTCGATTATCGTGTAAAAAAATAATGTTTATACAAAGGTTTTACTGCAAATCAACAGGTTAAACGTTTCTATAAACATTATAGTTCACAATGTATCCGCTTACAATACGTATTTTATCTTTTATTATTTTTTTTTTCGAATCGAGGCGTCTTTCATGAACTTTGAAGGGATTGTCTCTTTCGAATTTTCTTTTTCTTCAATCAGATGGAGTAATGCGCGAGCCGCCTTTTTGCCCCAGTCAGGCTTCGAATAACTGACGCTCGCGATTCGGGGCTGCGTATAGTTGGTAATCTCGAGTTTATCAAAGCCAACGAGCGAAATGTCTTCTCCGATTCTGAAAGAAGAGTTTTGCAAGACGTCATAAACCCCGAGCGCCATGTCATCATTTAAACAGATAATAGCATCCCCTTCTTCGAGAACTTCAAGTAAGTCACTCGCTGCACGAATGCCTGACCGTTTCGTGAATTCACCGGTCCATTCCCGGACGGTTACCCTAGCCGCGTTCGCGCGATCAACGACAACTTTTCGTCGTTCGACAGCGTCATGATTGCCGACCGGTCCGTTCACAAGATGGATTTGTCCAGGATTGGTCTCTAAGATGGCGTCCATCTCTTGATTCATCCCAATCTGATTATCGAGCAGCACACAACTGATGTTCGGATGCTCAATCTCACGGTCGAGCATCGTCAGCGGGTGGCCTCGGTCTGCGAACTCTAAAATCTGTTCTTGGGTGAAGCGATGCCCTAAGATGAGCGCCCCATCCACCATGCGTTCGGTCATCAGACGATGTGATTCGGGACCGTTGCAAACAATCAACTCATAGCCAGTATCAGACAGCTCTTGGTTGATGCCTTTTAATAACTCTCCATAGAACGATCCGGAATAATCGCCTAAAAAGGCTCCAATAATATGCGTCTTTCTCGTTTTTAGCGTCCTCGCCGCAGCGTTCGGCACGTAGTTCAACTCTTCAGCGATTTTAATGATGCGTTGCCTCGTCTTTTCTGTCACTTTCGGACTGCCGTTCAGCGCATATGAGACGGTCGATATCGAAACGCCAGCCTCTTTTGCGATGTCTTTAATTCCTGCCATTTCCTCACTTCCTTCTGTCAAAAATTATAACATATGAACGCTTCATACGGCCGTAGCATTGGCGCCTCAACCTTCTCTGTCGAAACTAAACGTTCCCCGCAACCACTGGGTAGCGGTAGCGTATCTTGAGACAAATTTGCGACGACAAGGAGTGGGGGCTCTCCATCGATTATGCGGCGATACACATATAGCCGCTCCTCCGTCGGGACGAGTTCATAAGCTCCGTCTCGAAGCAGTCTATTTGTCCGGCGTAACGCAATCAATTCTCGGTACAGATGAAGCAGACTCGTTTCATCTGAACTCATCGTCGCGACGTCCCTGCCTGCTTCGTCGTGAGCTGATCGAAGCCACGGTGTTCCCGTGCTGAACGAGTTCGTTCCTTCGTCCCATGCCATCGGAATTCGGGCATGGTCACGCCCTTTCATGCGAACAGCATCAAGCGTTCCACCCGTCCGCAAATAATTTAGCGTCTCGATATCTTGGTACTCCTCTGTCGCAATCGTACCGTTCGTCATCCCGATCTCTTCTCCTTGATACAAAAACGGGATTCCTTTCAACCCGTACAGGAGGACTGCGAGCATCTTCGCAGCCCGCTCGTCACCATCATACCACCGTGAAATGACACGCGGTTGATCATGATTGTTCCAGAACAGGCTATTGCGTCCTTCCACCGCAAACGCTCGTTGCCACGTATCGAGAGTGGTTTTCAGTCTCGACGGCTCGAACGGAGCAAGCTCCCATTTGCCTTGCCCTGCCTGCTCATCGAGAGCACACACTTCAAAATTGAAGACGACGTCGAGCGAACCGTCCCGTTGCAAAGTTAGAATTTCGTTCGGAGTCAACCCGCCCGCTTCCCCAACAAGCAACAAGGAAGAGGTGTCAACTTGCGCGACTAAATCTTTCAAGTAACGGCGCATCAACGGAAAGACAAGCCATTGCTTTCGATTGACGTCTTTACCAATTAAATCAATGACATCAAACCGAAAACCAGTCACCCCGCGCTCGACCCAAAATGCTAAGACTGCTGACATTTCCTTGCGTACTTGCTCATTCTCCCAATTCAAATCTGGTTGTTCCGGAGCGAATGAGTGGAAATAGTACTGACCCCGAACCGGTGAGTACGTCCACGTCCCACCCCCGAAGAACGATCTCCATTCATTCGGCGTATCACGCCAAATGTAGAAATCAC
This sequence comes from Exiguobacterium sp. s57, assembly GCF_018617685.1. Lineage (NCBI taxonomy): Bacteria > Bacillati > Bacillota > Bacilli > Caryophanales > Exiguobacterium > Exiguobacterium sp. s57. Next base: position 45,722 of record NZ_JACSKR010000006.1, on the reverse strand, counting down.
TGAATTCTCCTTCCGGGTCACGTTCGGATTGAAGGAACCACTCATGCTGATGCGACGTGTGATTGGCGACGATGTCCATCATGATGCCGATTCCTCTGACACGTGCTTCACGAATCAACTCGTTCATATCATCCATCGACCCGAACAGAGAATCGATTCGTGTATAGTCTGCGACGTCATAGCCGTTATCGTAACCGGGTGAGACGTAAACCGGATTCAACCAAATCATCTCTACCCCGAGCCAGCTTAAATAGTCGAGGCGACTGATCACTCCTTGTAAATCACCGACCCCGTCACCGTCGCTGTCTTGAAAACTCTTTGGATATACTTGATAGACTGTGCTCACTTTTTTTGCGTTCATATGGTCCTCCTATTAAGAAAAGGGTGACGAATTCGTCACCCCTTCACCGTAATCACTAACTCATTCTTTTCCTTGGCGTAGCGCAAAAATTCATCTTTTTCGACACGCTGTCCTGCTTCGCGGTATGGGTTCGTTAGAGTGTGACCGTTCAACTTCTGACCATTCAGCGTTATACTCGGCTCACCCGTACGGAACTGGACCATCGTCTCCGCACCGAACAGGCGGATTTTCACATATGTGTCCGCATCGACAATCGGATCGAATTCGACATGATTTGTCCCGAGACGAATCCCCAGGTAATTCGAGACGAGCTGGTTGAACCAGATTCCCGGTCCACTCGAATAAATGCGCCATCCTGCTTTCACGGGTACCGCTCCATCTTTCAAACGGTTGAACTGTGCCTCCGCCGTATAGCGGTCAGCGAAATCTCCATCCGAACTACTGAAGTAGGCATTTCGTTGTCTCGGTGCGGCATTTTTCACTTCATCCATCCGGACCGGGTTAATCATATTGAAGGCCGGGCGAATTTTCTCTCGAAGCCCCGCCTTCGCGAGCGCCTCGATGTAGCGAATATGAGCATGAACGTACTGCAGCCCAATCTCACGACCAAAGTTCGCGGCCTGTTCGGCCCGCATAAAGTGACGACTGACTCCGCCTTGGTACTCGGCAGGTCGGTTCATGAGACGGACTCCGTCCGGGAACGTCAAATGCGTGGCGATTAAATCAAAGTTACGTGTCATCTGGTCTTGGTCGACAAGTTCAGCGATGACACTGCGCGTCATTGGCAACAAGCGGTAGCGCATTGGCAGCGTTTCGTCGGACGGATGAAGCATCGCCTCGAAGCGTCCATCAACTTCTTTTAAGAATCCTGCGATAACCCCGTCTCGAATCATCTCGTCTGTGAACTGCTTCCGAATTGCTTGGCTCAACTCACCTAAACGATCTGCCAAATGTGACGCCGGCAACTGTTCGTGCAACTGACGGAACGTTTGGTACGTCAATGTGACCGTCCATGAACTGATGAGGTGACGTTTCAAATCCTCATCGGCTGGTTGGAGCGTGTCGTCCCAGTCTCCTCCACCGTAAGCCGAAAAGACAGAACCTTCGACAAAGTGATCTTCAATGAATCCAAGTGCTCGTTCCACGTGCGAATACAGTGAAGCTTCCGCTTCTGTCTTTCCATCACGATAGCGGAATGGAATTATTTCGTCTAGACACGTCACGTCCTCAGTTCGGGCTAAGTAATCCGACAATGCCTTGAGCGGCCAAACGATGACATCGCCATGACTATCCTCTTGTTGGATACCCTCATATTCGTCGAACATGAACCATTGTGGCCAATCTCCGTCCTTAAATTGATGACTGAAAATCACGAGCAAGAGTTTTCGCGCCTCTTCAAAATGACCGGTCGCAAGCAAGAACTCCATCGGTCCTTGTGAAACGTCCCGCGTCCCCCAAGCGGCTCCACCATACTGCTCTAGACCGTGCGGTGATTGATAGTGTACCCGCATGTTTTGAACGTACCAAAACGCTTGAATATTCAACGCTTCGATGTCAGGTGTCTCACCTTCAAGCGTGAGTCCGTTCATATAGCTATCCATCCACGTCCGGTAAGCGTGTCGCTCCTGATTTTCATCAAGTCCGAACGGGACGTGAGTGGCCAGTCCAAGGTGCATCGTCACACGCTCACTCGGCTCAAAAGACATCCAGACGAGATCGTCCTCAAACAGTCGGTCGAACCAATCTGACGTTTTGAGGAGCTCAAACGGCTGATTGCTTTCGATCGCGTACGCCAAATTAGGTCGTGTTCCGGCGCTGTCTGCCGTATTGTCCGCTTTGAATAGGAGCCGGTTGTCCATCTGCTCCATACGGAACGGAACGACGTACTCTTGCGTGTTCATCGCGACCTGGTGGCTCATGACGATCCGTCGCGATTGCGACGATTCGACGGTCGTCTTGATAACAGGAGCATCTGAGGCGATAACTGTACGGACGATAATCGTCTCCCCGTCTAACTCGTAGCGCCATACGGCCTCGTTCAGACGCATCTCGAACAGACTCGGCATCGTCAGCAAACGGTATGCCCCGTTCATCTCGACATAGATGCGTTGCCCTGACGTTTTCGGGACATTGAGTGGATTACGGACGTTGGTCGTCCATTTGTTGAAGTTTGTGTTGCCGTAAACGATATGCGAGTTAAAGACACCGTTCATGAATACGGTCGTCGCGAGCTTCGACTCGTCCGGCATCAGACTCCCAGCGTTCAATAAGATGTTCCCGTGACTTCGCTCAACGAGAGGCTCTTTCGCCGCTAAGACGACGTGCGAACCCTCTTCGGTGAAGAAGGACATGAGCTGTCCACCCTCTATCTCTTCGAGTCGTCGCACCGGGTAGAGGCGCTCGATTTCGCTCATCGCGAGCCCGCCACCGCTGATTGGTTGGAACGATTGGTGAAGCCGCGGGCGCGGACGTACTGTTTGATCGACAGGCGTGCCCGCTTCGATTGTTGTGAAATGCTTGATTGAATTCTCTGTCAGCTCTTCAGGATGATCTTGAACGAATGATAATTCGAATGTGATTTCTCGTTCCGTCCCCATGTCTAACGTCTCTGTACGAAGTGTCGGCAAAGCGAACTCATATTGATAGACACGGGAAGGCAACGCATTGTCTAGTCCTGCGGCCCGCCCGGTCAATTTATACGATGTACCATATACATCAAAACCATCCGTCGCATATTCTACGATAGTTCGGGACGACGTCATTCGAATCGCCGGGAACCCGGTCGACTGCTTTTGATTTTGGCGCGCCATCAGCGCCGTATCCGTCTTCATATAGTCGATATACTGGGCCATGTAAGCCTCATTCGTGCGAACACCACCTTCATCAGCAAGCCCGAGATCTTGGACGTACGTGACGTCGAATTGACCTGTCCCTTCGAATGTAGCGTCAAAGCGAACGCCGTGGTCACTGATTGTCCCTCGTACTTCATATGCGAACTCCGGATAGTGTCCTGACCAAACGATTTCCTGACCAGAGGCCGCAAAATCACTAGGTGAATGCAATCCCAGCAACGGTCGGGCAACTCCGCCCTCATGTCGGACATAAAGGTTTGCCATCGAGCCGTCAAATGGATGATGGATTAACTGATTGACCATGATCGGTCCGGTTTTAAATTGGCGGATGTCTCCCATCGGAGTGAGCGAAAGGCTCACGTCTCCGCATGTTAGTGTTGTCTGTTCGGTTAATACATTCACGTCGTACACCTCGTTTTTGTTTTTAGTTCAAAAGATTTTGCCAATACGTCACGGCTGTTCGGGCCCACAAAAAGCGTAAACGTTCCCTGATCAGCGTCAAACGAACCGTTCGGCTGAAGATAGCGGAGCATATCTCCTTCAACGGTGAACGTTACCGTCACGGATTCGCCGGCTTTGAGGGTCACTTTCTCGTACCCTTTCAATTGTTTGACCGGCCGTGAGACTTTGGCTATGTTGTCTTGGATATACCATTGGATAATTTCTTCTGCCGTCGTCGCCCCATCATTTCGAATGACGACAGTCGCCTCGACGATGCCGCCTGTTTTGTCTTTGACGATGAAATCGTTGTAGCTAAACGTTGTGTATGTCATACCATATCCGAAAGGGAAAAGCGGCTCGTTCGGTGCGTCGAGATATTTGCTCGTGTAGCGTGGGTCAGCGTGTTCGATGTCTGACGGACGCCCTGTCCGCAACGCGTCGTAGCGGATCGGTACTTGTCCGATGTTATAAGGAAACGACATCGTCAGTTTCCCCGACGGACTGACTTGCCCGTACAATAAGTTCACAAGCGCCGAACCAGCTTCAGTTCCCGGATACCAGGCCTCAAGCACCGCATCCGAATGTTCAACGACGTCGCGCAAATCGAGCGGACGGCCATTGAACAAAATCGTCACGACTGGTTTCCCGAGTGACTTTAGACGCTTAAGCCCTTCGCGCTGTGTCTTCGGAAGACGAATGTCCGTACGGCTGCCGGCTTCACCGCTCATCCACGAGGCTTCGCCAAGCGCCAGGATGACGACATCCGACTGTTCTGCGATGCGGCAAGCCTCCGTCCAATCAATTTCTTTTTCGACGGTCGATCCTTCCGCAAACACATAAGGAATTTCAGCCCGGTCAAATGCCTGCCGCAACGTCACGGCTTCTTCTCTTTTCCCATATCCGTCCCACGGACCAAGCACGTCGTTTGAGTCGGCGAACGGTCCGATGAGCGCGATGCGTTGCTTTTGTAACGGAAGGACACCATCATTTTTCAAAAGGACCGCACTCTTTTCTGCCAGACGACGCGCCTGGTCTCGATGCACATCTGAAAGGTGGAGCGTTGTCTCTTTCGCTTGATCAATCCCTCGGTAAGGGTTGTCGAATAAACCTAATTCTTCTTTTAGCTTCAAGATCCGCAAGACCGCCTCATCCAGTAAAGCCTCATCGACCCCATCTGCAAGCACCGCTTCCAGATGATTCGTGTATGCGCCCGACATCATATCAATATCAACGCCAGCTCGGAGTGCGAGTTCACCCGCATCCTTCAGCGTCTCGGCGACGCCATGATGGATGAGTTCTTTGATTGCAGTCCAGTCCGAGATCAATACACCTTCAAAGCCCCAGTCACTGCGGAGGATATCCCGCATTAGATATTCACTAGCCGTGGCCGGAACACCATGGACGACATTGAAACTCGTCATTACCATCTTCGCCCCCTCTTCAAGGGCTCGTTTATAGGCCGGCAAATGGAACTCACGCAGCTCGCGGTCAGATACATCGACCGTATTGTAGTCGCGTCCTCCTTCCGGCGCGCCATACGCCGCGAAGTGCTTGACGCAGGCAGCCAGCGTATCGTCTCTCGTCAAATCGTCCGACTGATAACCACGGACGAATGCCGCCGCCATCTCACCGTTCAACCACACGTCTTCTCCGCTCGATTCCATGACACGCCCCCATCGTGGGTCGCGTGACAAGTCAGCCATAGGAGAGAACGTGACGTGTAGACCGGAAACGGTCGCTTCAACGGAAGAAGTGCGTGCCATTTGTTCAATTTCGTTGAGATCCCACGAACAGGCCATCGCGAGCGGGACCGGGAAAATCGTCCGGTGTCCGTGAATGATGTCCGCCATGAACAAGAGCGGGATGCCGAGTCGATTATGTCGCAAGTAACTTTCCTGCAACTTTTGCGCTTGTTTAGCGTTGCTGATCCCGATGACCGATCCGATGTTCCACCTATTCTCGTCGGTGATGCCGTCTTCTTTCAACAACTCCGCAATCGGTCCGGTGATCACATCTTGCTCATCATCCGAAAAAATGGATGGCAGTGTCTGAACAAGCTGTCCCACCTTTTCAGCTACTGTCATCTCCTGCACTAATTGTGTCGCTCTCATTCTATCCCGCCTTTAACTTTTATTTGTTAATCGAAACGTTTCACCTGTGTATACCAAAATTATAAGCGCTTACAAAAAGAGATGCAATGGTTTATCGAAACGTTTCTATAAAAATGTACTTATATTTTCCATCCAATAAGAAAAAACGACTTAAAATCAAATTGTTCTTGATTTTAAGTCGTTTTTTCTTCATTTAATTTTGACACTGTCGATAACGTTCCATGCCTCTAACCGCATACTTATGATCAATCTCCAATGCTAAGCCTGCGACTGACACCGTACCAATCATCCCGACACCGTTCACGCGGATCGGAAGCGTTCCTCGCTGGTAACAGTGAATCTGTATCGTGTGAGAGACCCGACTCTTCAAAACGCTTTGCGATGAAGTGCGAGCTAAGTTGATAGTGGTCCGTCACCCGTTTCTTCCGAAACAACCACATGTAATTCTCTTCTGGCGTTCCTTCCATCAAATACGTGAAGACCGGGATAAGGTTCTTTTCGATATGAACAGCGACGTTCACCCCGTCCTCTTTCTCCAAGTCGATGATCGTTTGACCGAGTTGAAGTGCCTCTTCGTGACCGAGCGTCAAAAGTGCTAATTGTTCCTCTTGTGCTTGAAGTTGTGTTGTATTCATCATGATCTTTCCTTATACGAAACAAACCCGTCACACAGGGTGACAGGCTCGATTAATCTTCTATGTTGAATTGCTTTACAACCCGCTCCGCTGACCGTAACGCCCCTTCAATATGTCCCCCAAACTGCGCATCCGTCTCCGAACCGATCAAATGGAGACGGTCCCCGAGCTCGATTGGACGGTAAGCCGGGAATGCCGTGAGCGGCATGAGGTCATCAGATGTCGCTGTCTCTGATTCTGTCGACCAATCCATGTAATGAAACCGCACGAATTCATTCGCTTTCGGACCGTATAACTTCTCTAGCTGTTCGATGACACGCGTCTTCACTTGTCCTTCCCCTAACGCTGTCCGTTCATCCGGTGACAGACGGAAGAATCCGAACAGCGCGCCTTGTCCGTCCATTGGCGAGGCGTCATGAATCTCTTGGAGTGGACCGACCCAACTCATCCCAAATCCAGACAGACCTTCGTCTCGCCAAAACGGTGTCTCATATACAATGAGCGCCTTTGCCTGGGACGCCATCCACGTAGGTGTCGTCTTGAGCGCATTGCGTGTTGAAGCGGATAGCGTAGGTGCAATCGCTACATCCGCAACGAGACGTGGTGGAATCGCAAGGATCACGTTATCCGTGTGGTGCACCGAACCATTTTGAAACGTCAGTTGGACTCGGTCTGACTGTCGCTCGATCGAGGTCAGGCGGTGTCCAAGTCGAACGATGTCATCGGGCAACTTCGCATGCAGAGCTTCCACCAGACTCGTCATCCCACCGACTAAACGCTTGGATAAGACGATGCTTTCTTCCGGTAACACATGTCGTTCCGGTGCGGTCGTCGTTTGACGTTCGAGTACCATTTGTCCTGTCGTGTGTTGAACGAATGACTTGAGTCCGAGTGTATCCACGAGTTCAGAGATCGTCTTCTCCGTATCCGGCCAATACCACGTCGGACCGAGGTCGTAGCCGTCCTTCGTGAAGATACGTCCACCAACTCGGTCACGTGCCTCAAAGATTGTGACGTCATATCCGTTTTGATGAAGCTGGCTCGCGGCATAAAGCCCACTGACACCAGCTCCGATGATGGCGATTGATTTCATTGTAACTTCTCCTTTGTCGTACGTCTCTCCTCGATTATACTGAGTTAGATGGCTTTACATATGCAAGAAAGGACGACATCAATTGAAAAATATGTTCTATTATCTATTCTTCCCTTATATCGTATTGATGCGCATTTTGTACCGTTTTATTCAAACTAAGGGTCGGATGACTGTGGCGATGTGTCTCGTTTCATATCCCGTATGGTCTCTATTTTTATTCGACCTCATTCAATGGCCGACCGCAGTCGAATTTGTCATCATTATGTACGTATCAAGCGCTCTATATGTCCCTCATTTTTTCTTTGACACAGATGTGAAGCGAAGACGACCGAACGGGTACATCCCAATTGCAGAACGGCATCGTTAAGTCCAATCTATTTCATTCAGATAATCTAGAAGCTGTTGATTCGTGATGTCATCTTGTCTCAACAGTGTTTCCCCTTCCTCTACTCGCTGATCTTCCGGGAAATAGAGTTTTAGAATCGCCAAGCACGCTTCTACAGTGGTCGCAAAACTCTCATCCTTTACGTTGATTGTTAAATACCACCCTCGGATGACGCGCTTCACAATGGAGCGTTTCTCCAGATGAGACATCTGTCCACGAAGCAATTTCAACTTGGCTGCTTCAATCGAGGAAACCAAGTCCTGGTTCAACGCCTCACTCACACGAGCATCCGGCTTCATGCGCGGGAATTGAGTCGAGACATCTTCCCCGTAAACACACGTACAGAGATGTCTTAGCCAAAAGCCCCATTCAAAACGGTTCGCTGAATCCAGGGCCACATCCAGACGACCGATATCGTAGTCGATTTTAATGACTTCCGGATGTTCCTTTAGTAATTGCTCCGTCTGCTCCACCAATTCTGTGGCATCGATGTCCTCATGCACGAGCACCGTCAAATCGAGATCCGATTGCCCAGCAACGGCCGTCCCGCGCCCGATACTTCCGTAAAGGTATATGCTATGTAGCTGTTCACCGAATGCTTCTTTCACCAGTTCGATTGCTTTATAGAGGACGGTTTCAAACTCAGGCTGTATATGACGGATGGACGTTTGGTTGATGACGTAACCAGCATCGTCCGTTCCAAGTCGGGTGGGCTTGTTCATGATACACCTTGTTCGATGAACGATTGGACACCGAGCACCTGGTGAAGATGAATCTGGTCGACAATATAGTAATATTTCGTATTCGTTTCGGGATATTCCTCAACGATTGCTTCGCACCATTCACGGTCGAACATCTTCTCCCACGATGTACGCAGTTCTTCTTCGCTCTCTGCCTCACGGTCTTCAAAAGAAAGGAACCATCGATTTAAGGAGAATACCCAATATCCTGCTTCCAGTTCTAACACGGCCTCATCGGGTAGCTCGACGGTCAAGACGACACCCGGTTCCCCAACCTTTAGAAAACCACCACGCGCGACGTTGGGTGGGGTATCACTAAGCCAAACAAGATCATTCCCATTCAGTAATCGTTTCATGCGCTGCTCATATTGGTCAGCCAGCCAGTCATAGGCAGGTCGATGATTGGCATCATCCTGATCTTTAAGCATGCCGTAGTTCGGGTTGCCAAATAAAAAGCCATTTCGCTTAGCGGCTTCCCATGCATCTGCGTGCTGATATGTATAATAGATTTCCATTCCATCGACTCCTTTCAACTCTCTCTATTCAGTGTACCGAGAATAAAGGGTACAATGCCAGTGCCACTCTTTCGCTTTGGATGGATTTGGAAGTATAATGAAGGCGTAGAAAGGGAGGCATGTCTATATGAACGTCATCATGGTTTCATTATTCGGACTCATCTTCACGATTTTGCCAATCGCCGTACTAATCATCGGTATGTTGTGGATTCGTAATGTCGTCGTGCGTTTTGAGAAACGGGCTGACGAGCAACTCTTTATGGAACGTGAACGCTCGAAGCAGATAAAAGTATTGATCGAACGTCTCGACCACATCGAACAACAATTAGATTCGAACGCAAAACGCAGCTGACTCAGGTTAGCTGCGTTTCGTCTTATCACACTTTCCATTCAAACGGTTTAGATCGAATGAGTCCGAGCTTATGCCCGATTCGCCATCCCATCCCTCTCACTCGGTCTAATAAACTATCGCCTCGACCGACAAAAGGCATAACGGCTCGAACTTGTGTGAGATCGACACGATGAGTGACATACTGATATGTCAAACCGACTGAAGGTTGATTCGCTACGGTCGACTCACACCATGCACGATCAAAAATGCGCTCCCATGATTTTCGGATCTCTTCTTTTGAAAAGTGAGAATCGTCATAATCAGCGTTCTCCTCATCATAACTTTCGAAAACATATCCATTATTCAAGACGATATGCCAGTATTGAAACTCTGATGCCAATACTGCTTCATCTGGAATCTCAACCGTTAAGACAATTCCTTTCGCACCTTGATCAATATGTCCATCCCTGCCTAAATCGGGAAACTCGTCCCAACACCAGATGGGATAGTTCCCATTCATCGAAATATCGGTACGCTTCTCGTATTGCTCGACCATCCAATCATAATATATTTTAAAATCATCATAATCAGGATCCATAAACAATGCGTGTTCCCCGCTTGCTTCAAGATATCCCTTCTTTAAAGCCTGATGCCACGCAGCTTCATGCTGGTATGTATAATAAAATCCCAATGCCTTTCAATCCTTTCATCGTTCCTCTTCGGCTAGTTTAAAAGATTTCAGCAAAAGAACTACGATAAAAAAATAACCCGGTCATATTATATGATGGGTCTAAATGAGACAGGTGAAGATAGATTAATCAGGGACGAGGGACGACCATACTCCATCGATTCGTCGATGAACGTCTCCAACGTGCGCACGTTTTCCGTTACCACTTTGACGAGGTAACTATACTGCCCGGCTAAACGATGACATTCAATCACGGACGGCTGTTGACGACAAAATTCACGGAACGCCTCACACCGATGTGTGTCATAAAGAATAAAGGCAGTCATATGCTTGTCCATCTTTTCGGGATTTACGATGGCCCGGTATCCTGTAATGACTTTACGGTCTTCAAGTCGCTTTACCCGTTCGGTCGTAGCGGGCGTAGATAATCCAATCTGTCGTCCTAATTCGGTCATCGAAATCCGGGCTTGTTGTTGCATCAATTCAAGAATATGGCGGTCTATTTCATCCATTTGGCATTCACCTTTCAAAAATAAAGTGAAACGGTACATTATCCGTTCTTTCTTAAGTCATTCGCTGAAACTTCCGTCAAACCTCTATGTATCTGTATTCCTCCGTTGCATACACTTGAAGTAACCAATTCAAGGGGGAATCAACATGCAAACAACAGTCGTTCCATTACTCATCATCGATGTCCAAAAAGCCTTTCATGATCCAAGCTGGGGAAACCGCAATAATCCACAATGTGAAGAGAATATCGCGCGGTTGATTGAAGCATGGGAAGCTCAAAATCAACCAATCATCTACGTCCAACATGTCACGAACGTTCCAACCTCACTCTTCTATTTCAAAAAAGACGGTCATTTGTTCCAAGACTTCATCCAACCTCGTGAACAAGATGTCATCCTGACGAAACAGGTGAATAGCGCCTTCATCGGAACGGACTTACAGGAACGACTTGAAGCACTTGGTGCGACACAGATGGTCATCACCGGATTGATCACGAACCATTGTGTCGAGACGACCGCACGGATGGCGGGAAACTTAGGATTCAATCCAATCGTCGTCTCCGATGCGACGGCAACATTCGACCGTCAATCGATCAGCGGGACATGGATCCCCGCAGCGGTCATCCATGATGTGTCGCTCGCTAGTTTGAATGAAGAATTTGCATCGATTCAAACGACAAATGAGGTCATGAAAGATGTGTTACAAAAAGAAGTACAGTCCTGATGGATTGTACTTCTTTACTCTATGCGTTCGACTGAGGACTCGGATACTTCACTGCGTTTTTCACGAGCTTGTCTTCAATTGCTTTCGAGACATCGATGCCAGCAGCATGTGCGAACGTCAGCGCATAGATCAACACGTCTGCCAACTCCTCTTCCATCTCCGTCTTTTTCGTCTCAAGCGCTTCTTCACTCGAGATCCACTGGAATACTTCAAGTAACTCACTCGCCTCGAGGGACAGGGAAAGTGCCAAGTCCTTCGGGTTATGATGAAACGCCCAATCACGCTCATTTCTGAATCTAATGACCTCATCCATTAATCGTTGTACTTCATTCATACATGCACGTCCTCACTATTTATATTTAATCATGTTACCCACAGTAAAAACTCCACGTCTTACATACTCTTGAATCAATCGAACGGAAACCTCTTCTGATAACTCCTCTAATTCAAGCACTAGTTTCAATTCTTCATGAAATGAAGCGAACGTCGGTATTTTGTTTTCAAACTTATACGCCTTCTCGAGACGAATCAGAAAAAATGAAACATCATGTCTCTTTCCGACTGGTAGGTCATGTTTTAATAAGACGTACTCTAATTCAGTTTTCACCTGATTATGTAGTATTGAATCTTGCTCAATCACTCGAAATAGAAGGGATTGAAGCATTTCAACTTGAGATTCTAACTCGAACATGCGTGTTTGCATCTCTTCGAATTGCTTATCCATTGATTAGAGTCACTTCCCTTCACTAATTCGTTACGCATCCTATTTTACCAAAAGATGTAACTTTCATGTGTAATCATCTTCCTCTTAAGCCCTTCTCTGTAAAATGTTATACTCCAACTAAAAAGGGAGGGATTCGGTGCTTACTTTTCAAAACGTCTCGGTTCGCCAACAAGACACACTCATTCTCGAAAACATTTCATTTACGATCCAACCAGGTGAGTTAGCGGCTGTCCACTGTGGCGTCATTTCCCGAGAAATCATCTTCGGTCTCATCAGTCAGGAAATCATGACATTTACCGGGAACATCAACCACGCTTCAACGCTGTCTCTCTTCTCCATCCGGGACGGTTTATACGACCGACTCACCATCGAGGAGTGTTTACGCTTCACCAAGCGTCTTTATGATTCATCCGAATCAGTCGAATCGGTGATGCAACAGCTTCAACTCACGACTTACCGCAAGCACCGCCTCCATCGTCTCAATCGCTCCCTTGTCAGACGCACGCAGTACGCCGCGCTGCTTCTCCAGGACCGTGACCTGTATGTGTTTGAAGAACCGGATCAAGACGTGGACCAAGAAACACGACACCTTTTACGCGATACGTTACAGACATTGACGTCGAGACAAAAAGCCGTCCTCGTGTTGACGAGCAACATAGAGAGTGCGCTCTTCATGACATCGACCGTTTATCGGATTGACCATCGTCACTTGCGCCTGTTAGACGTGGAACCGGAAGAAGAGGATGAGACAGACATCTCATCTGAGGTCATCCACGTCCGTTTCGAGAAAATCCCAACGAAAGTGAACGAAAAAATCATCTTACTCGATCCTCCTGAAATCGACTTCATCGAAAGTCAGGACGGACAGTCGATTTTACATAGTCAATCGGATCAGTTCCCGAGCGTCTTCACAATGAACGAGCTCGAGACGCGTTTGACTCCGTACGGTTTCTTCCGCTGCCATCGGTCCTATCTCGTGAACTTACAACGTGTCCGTGAGGTCATCACCTATACGAAAAATAGCTTCAGTCTCGTCTTGGATGATTCAGAGAAGACAACGATTCCGTTATCTAAGACAAAAATGGCAGAATTGAAGACGATGATGGGGCTCAAATAGTCTCCATTCACAGTTCTATTCGCTTCGTTCACGTCATGATAAGCGCCGTTTGTCGCCATTTGAATGCGGTCCCCCTTTATTCCTTATACGATAGAAGCAAGCAAGATGACATCGACAAGGAGGAACAGGAATGGAACCAATCATTCAAGTGAACGGGTTGAAGAAATTGTTTGGGAACGAGGAAGCGTTACATGATGTGACGTTCACGGTAGGAAAAGGGGAAGTGTTCGGCTTCTTAGGACCGAGTGGTTCAGGAAAGACGACGACGATTAAAATTTTGACGTCACAACTCGCACAGACATCTGGAGATGCTACCGTCTTCGGTGTGCCGGTCGCTGACTTGAAACAAGAACAGTACCGTAAACGCATCGGCGTGTTGACGGACAATAGCGGTCTGTATACACGACTTTCTATAGAAGAGAACCTGAGTTTATATTGTGACCTCTATGATGAACCGAAGACTCGAATCGATGAGGTATTGAACATGGTCAATCTTAGCGGGGAACGGAAAAAGCGCATCGACAAACTCTCTAGAGGGATGTTGCAACGGGTGACGCTCGCACGCGCCCTTCTTCATGAGCCAGAGCTCCTGTTTCTAGATGAACCGACATCTGCTCTCGATCCGGTCAACTCTCGACATATCTATAAAGGGATTGAACGGTTGAAGGCTAATGGGACGACCATCTTTTTAACGACACACGACATGCAAGAAGCCGAAGAGCTATGTGATCGTGTCGCTTTCTTACATCAAGGGTCGATTCAACTGCTCGATGCCCCGAACATATTGCGCAGGAAATATGCGACGGGATCGATGCTTGTCGAATTGAACAACGGTCAGACGCATGAAGTGACGCAAACCGACGAAGGCGCGGACTGGCTCCATAAACAGATGCGTGCTAAAAATATCGCATCGATCCACTCCAATGAGCCGACACTCGGCGACATCTTTATCGAAGTGACAGGGAGGAAATTATCATGACTTTTTCAATGAAACGCGCACTCGCCATTTTCCAAAAAGACTATAAAGATTTGTCTCGAAACTTGTTCGTCTCGTCGACCTTGATTATGCCGCTCTTCTTCGCTGTCTTCTATTCGCGAATCGGTGACGGTGGCGTCGATGTCACGTACTTCGTCATCAACATCACGTTCAGCCTCGTCGCCATCTTTGTGCAGTGTGCATTGATCGCCGAAGAAAAGGAGAAAAACACGCTTCGCGGGCTCATGTTGTCCCCGGCGAGCACGCTCGACATCTTGCTCGGAAAGAGCGCTCTCACATTCGTGACGACGATGATCCTCATCGTAGCTTCGTCGTTTTTGATGGATTATGCCCCGCAAAATCTGGCTGTGATCGCCCTCGCGCTCATCGTCTCGACATTCTTTTATATCGGAATCGGAACGATGTTCGGCTTGATGACGAAGACGGTCATGGAAGCTTCACTGATTGTCATGTTGCCGTTCTTTTTCTTCTCGTTCTCACCGATGTTGTTGCCACTACAAGACCGTTTCGCCATCATCGGAGTGCTCGAGTATTTACCGAACGTGCTCTTGATTGATGTGGCCCACCAAGTGGAAGACGGTGCGAAATTCGGTGCAGTCGGGCTAGAGCTTGGGTTGCTAACTGCGTGGGCGCTTGCCGCATTCGTCGGTAGCGTTGTGATGTATAATCGGAAACAGACGGACTAAAAAAGAATCGCCCGCGAAAAGGGCGATTCTTTTCATCTACACTCATTTATGTTCCGCCGGTGTCCAACGCTCCTGTTCACTCGACGCAGGATAATCAATTCCGTCCGGATAGGCAATCAGCTCGATGAGCAATCCCCACGGTGCCTTCCCGTATACACCTCGGTTATCTCCATTGTCTTCGACTCCGGCTAACGGATGTGGTTTCGATAACAACTGTCCACCCGCACGTTCAAAGCGCTGAGCCGCCTCTTGCATATCATCCACATAAATCGCGAAATGATGTAAACCGTACGATGAGATTCCTGTCGGTTCGGTTTCATTTACTCGCTCGACTTGAAACAATTCGATAGACGGTCCTGATTTGATTTGAAGCAGTCGCATATGGATGATTTGTTGTCCGTCTGGTAAGTCCAGTTGTTGCTCCGCCTCTTCCCCTTCCATCGGTTCGTCTTCTGGACGTTGCACGTCATAGCAAATCTCAGCGTCGAACGCATCTTTCAAAAAAGTAGTCGCCTTCTCAATAGAAGGCACCGTCATTCCAATGTGATCAATTCCTCTGTTCATGATGAGTCCCCTTCCATTGTTGACGGATCCGATCCATCCACGTCATGACATCCCGTGAATAAAGTCGCGTCTCGTCAGCTTCACCAGAAATGACACGATGCATCGCGTCGATTTCATAGCGTAATGCCTGCTCCGTCTCCCCGAGCTGAACGGTCTCAACCGAGCCATCTTTCGTGTACGTGATGGTCGCCTCCGTTGCACGAGGAAACGAATTGACGGTAATGTACCCGTCTTCTCCGGCAACTACTCCTTGCTTCGGTAACTTTGTCCGCATCGCAAGGGTAATGTTCACCATTTGATCAGAACCCGTACGAAGGATCATACTCGATTGTTCATCGACCCCGGTCTTGTATGGTTTCATCGTCGTCAACACTTCCACCACTTCTTCGTCCAAGAAATTTCGAGCGAACGATAAGGCGTACGTCCCGATATCGAGCATCGCACCCCCAGCCAATTCCGGATTGAAGAAACGGTTGGACGGATCATCTTCTTTATAACTGCCAAACGTCACATGAATCATATTGACTCGTCCGATTGCACCTGCCTGAACACGACGTCTCAACTCTTCAAAGAGCGGCATATGATAAATCGTCATCGCTTCGAGCACAACTACCCCTTGATCATCAGCCAGACGTTGAATGTTCTCGAGCTCTTCACTGTTTAGTGTGATGGCTTTTTCGCAAAGGACATGCTTTCCATGTGCGATGGCTTGTTCCATCATCGAATAGTGAAGATGATGAGGCGTCGCCACATAGACGATGTCGATGTCAGGTGAAGATAACATCTCATCTAACGTTTGATAGACCTTTTTTACACTATATTTTTGCGCAAATTGTTCGGCTTTTTCTACATCTCGTCCCCACACTCCGTAGGCAATACCATCTGATTGCGCGAGTGCTTGAGCGAATTCTGTCGCAATCGTACCTGGTCCAATGATTCCCCATTGCTTCATTTCTCTTCCCCCGTTTCTGTTGAATAGACGACCGTATCGTGATGCGATGCAACGATGACGTGCGTGACGACATCTGTGAACAAGGACGTATCAACCACGCCACGTACTTGAGATAACTGGTGGTGCACCTCAATCGGATCTTCAGACGGGCGGACGACCACGTCGAGTAATCGGTTTCCGTTCACGGTCACTAGTGCTCCATCACTGTTCAAACTTTGACGAACTTGTAGAGATGTTACCCATAGGAGTTCTCGGACTTTCTCGCTCACATAGGTGAATGCCTGTGGAAGAACTTCTAAGACAATTGGATGATCGAACGTCAAACACTCCACAAATTTAGAGTCATCCACTAGTAATACATATCGCGTCGCCATTGTCGCAATGAGTTTTTCTTCCGTATGAATCCCGCCCCCACTCTTCAAGGCGTGGTGTCGTGTATCGACTTGGTCACACCCGTCAAAGGCAAGGTCGATCAGCGAGATATCCCCCGTCTCGACAACCCGAAGCCCTTTTTCCAAACAAGCGCGTCGTGTCACAAATGAAGGTGTCACGATTGTCACGTCCAGTTCATTCGCATGAATCCTATTGATTAGGTGTTGAATCGTACTGCCACCCCCAAGACCGATTGTCATCCCTGACTCAATCCAAGGGAGCGCGGCTTCAGCACACTTCTCTTTTACATCCATCTGTTCATTCCCCCTGTAACAGTTGTTGGGCCGTACGATCAGTTGTCACGATGACATCAATTAGCTGATGCTCGGCGGCGACTCGAATCGCCTCTACTTTCTCACTTCCATAGGCAACCCCGATTTTAAGTGGCACCTTTGCGAGTTGTCGATGCTCAATATGGACTGTTCGATCCGATAACGAAGTGGTCACGGTCTCTCCATTTTGATTATAAAAGTGCGAGCAAAGATCTCCGATGATTTGGAGTTCGTTTATTTCTTTGGTAAACGTTTGGCCATAGAAAGCCAACCAGTTGGATTCCTGGTTCAGTTGGGCCGAACCGATTCCAAAGAGGGCGATGTTCATCCGCTCCCATAGCTCCACGACTTCCTGAGCATGTGTTGACTGCGTCAATGCTTGTTTGATGGCGGCATCCGGTAAAATAGCAGGAACATCGATTAGTTTAGAACGTCCACGCCATTTTCGTGAGGCGTCATACGCTAACGTGTTCGCATGGAAACGACTTTCGAGTTTTCCGTCTGGCCCACCGATGAGTGGCACACATTGGATAGTTGAATACGCCTCTTTCGGTGTGAGTGCTTCCACGACGGAAGCGAGTGCTGTCCCCCAAGAAAAGCCAATCACATCGTTGTCGGTCACCACCGACTCGACATATGTTGCGCACGCTTCCCCCATACGCTGTAACGTTTCTTCACGTTGTCCTGATTTTTCGGGCACTAAGATGACATGCTTTAGACCGAACTGCTCTTTTAGTTGAACTGCCACGTCAATTGATTGATAGCGATCATAATCGATTTGAAATTTCACAATCCCTAAATCCCGAATGCGTTTTAACATGCGGCTGATGGTTGCCCGATTGACATCGAGCGTCTCCGCAATCTGGTATTGTGTTTGATTCTGTTCGTAATACAAGTGCGCTACTTCGTAAAGCCTCTTCAGTTCTTCTGACATTCAGTCACACCCCTTTGCACAAATGTACACTTAAACGAACATTTGTGCAAATTTGGGTGCATTTGATTTCAAGAAGACACAAAAAACGCGTCACGATCGATGTCGTGACGCAGGTCTCATATTCAAACGATTTATGGAAAAGGATTATTCTCATCGCTTAGTCGGATTCGAACTAGAAGAAATGGAACAAACAGAAGACTCAAATAGCCTAATGTAAACAGACGCTGCGTTTCACCAGAAATATATTGTGTGTGTCCACAGTTCGAACACGCCTTTCCGTCTTTTGAAAACCCGAGTGACCATACCTCTCTCGCTTTCCATCTATACCGACAATTCGTACAACGTGGCGCCATCGAAGTACCCCCCTTTCTTACTCATTACGAACAAAAGGGAGGGAAGTTTCACATTATCTAATTCTACATACGATGATTTTGTAATTTCTCTTTCTTATCTATCCTGTACAGAACAACGTATCTAAAAGAAATGACAACCAAGTAAACATACTTCCAGTCAACTTGCTATTCTTAAGGACTATAAAGATATACGCTGCTTCATATATTTTTGTAATTCAGGATCACAACAATACACGTAACACCCCTTCATCCCACGAGTCATTAATGTGCGATACGTATTTTTCACGAGCCGATTAAGAGCGTCCATTTCATTCTTTTTCGGTTTTGCCGGTCTAGCGCCACTATCTTTGAATTCTTCCCGCCGTACAATCAATTGTCTTGATTGTGGATCATAACCTAAATCAGGACCTATGATTACACCTGCATATGTCATTTCTAAGCCCTGTACTGTATGAATACATCCAATCTGTTCTCTTCCATCTGGATGGATTGCCCAGTCTAAACGTTTCGAATCATTCCAAGGCATTGCAAAATCATGTTCAGGAATTTGAACATCAGGAACAAGTTGTCCATCTATTCGTTCTTTTGTCCAACTCCAAGCATATCCTGCGGTCACTCGACCGTCACGTTTTGACACGACTTCGTCAATTAGTTCCTTTGGTGAGTCTAGTATTTGAATATCATATGATCCGTCTAATTCTATTGTCTCTTCATTATTAAAGAGTCCATTCACCCATTCAATATAGTTACCTGATCCACCACATCGGAATTGAGAATCCAATGTTAATTCGTGAATAATTGCATTTTGTTTCTTGGCTTCCTCTTTAATCAACGAATAGGACCCAATATCTTTCTTCGAAATCATTTGCTCATCATCAATGAAGAAAACACTCATTTTCGCACTCCGAATAATTTGAGTTGCTTGATTCTCTCCTTCAATTTTTCGTTGCATATGTCCATGGTTCTTTAAACGGTGCGCCTCATCACAAACTAATACGTCAATTTTATTCATTTGAGTATCTACATAAGAACCAGAACCTTTGAACATATCTCGAATTTCAATCATGCTTTTTTGTCTTACTAATTTTTTCCGTAAAACTTCTCGAAAAGCTGCATTCGGCGTAATGTACTCGACTAACGCCTGTTCATTCATGAGTGCCTTTAGAGCATTTAAACCGATTACAGATTTACCAGTTCCCGGTCCTCCCTTAATTAATACTACGTGCTTCTCGTCCGTGTGTAACACATGCTCCGTATAAATCGTTAAGATCTGTTCATAGGCCACTTTCTGTTCATCTAACAAAATGAACTCTTCGTTCCCCTCAAACATTAGATTTAATGTTTCTACTAATCTTTTGGAAGGTCTCAGTTTTCCTGTCTCAATTTCTGACGCGATTTCTGACCCTTGACCGGCACCTACTCGCTTTGTGACGTAATCAGCTAAGCGAAGGTCATCCATTTTGAAATAAATCGGTGCTTCCTTGTAATAATGGCTGTATCTATCATTCAATAAAGGTTCATTTTCATGTTTCCTTGAACGAATATAATTATGTAAATAAGCGCATGAATCGAGTGTTATATCAGACTCGATCGGATCTACCGATTCGAGATAATTTTCTAAGTACCGGCGATACGATAAAGCTTGATAAGAAGGGTGGACGGTCGATTGGGTTCTACCGTGAAATGCGGTTTGGACGATACCATCTCCGTCAGCGAGATCAGCCTTCGTCCATTGCTTTAGTTCGATAATAATTGCATTCTTTTGACCATCCTTATCTTTCCCTGCAATAATGAAATCAATTCGTTTTTGAGTTGATGGTAAATTAAACTCAAGAAGAATATTTACGTCATCAGGTATCGATTCTCCTCGAATGACTCGCATCATTTCTGAAAGTGAGTTTTCCCATGAAGTCATCTCGGAAGCACTAACGCGTCGATTCATTTTTTCTTCGATGTTTTTACTAAGGATATAACTAATTTCTTTTTCTAAGATGTGCTCTACAAACATGTACTTCGGTTCGTTATAAATGATCATGATTTCCCCCAAGGTTAGATTTTATTCTATTTTTCAGCTGTTCAATCGTTAAGTACTCGCCACCTTCTTTTCGATGTAGCATCGCATGGCAATTTGGACAAACCGGTCTTAAGTCAGTTATTGGATCTACCACATAATTCTGTCCTATGTCATGAAGTGGTTTAATATGATGCACATGAATAAAATCTCTACCGACTTCACCATATATTTGTTCAAAATCGATTTGGCAAACTTGACAGCTCACCCCATAGTACTCCATGCATCTTTTACGTGCGAGCGGATTACGTTCATACGTATTAACTGTAACAACTTTTCGTTTTCCTTCTTCTAATGACTCTGGTACTTCGTCTGCATAATACTCAGCGGTTAAATCTTTGTCGAAAAACGAAGTGATGTAGTCTTTCAATTCTCCCGTCAACTTCATCGATCCTTGAATATTTCCTTTCAACCCATATTCTCGCAAATATTCTAAAGACAATAGGTCAGTGTCTACTTCGTCTAACAAACGAATGCGAGACCAGTCCAATTCTTTAGAATCCTCAAACTGAACTTCATCTTTCCGAAATGTACGATCGTAACTTACATCTGAAGAGCGCACAACCCCTTCAATTACTTCAACTTTATAACGTACTTTCTGAATATGGCCAGACAGATAGATAAATAAGATGTCGCCATTTTCGTAGTTGAAAGACCGTCTCCAATGTAAAAAATCATATCGACCGAAAGCACTCTCTAAGTCATATTCATTCGGATTTGCTGGGATAATCCAAATCCGACGGGCATTATGATGGTCTCTCTCTTCTAATTCAATCCTTCTCTTCTAATTCAATCCTTCTCTTCAATGCAATATCCTTTGGAGCAACAAATCGATACTCATCCTCTTGGTCAAAAAATGGAATGTTATATGTATAGCCTCTTTCAATTGCGTTAAAGCATTTCGACTTATTTAAATTTAAAAGGTCTGAGAAGAATGTTGCTGCTAATTGAATATTCGACTCTTCCCTTAGTCTCTGATTATTTTTAAAAATTGTAATCGGTGTGGCCATTTCAAACTCTCCTTATCTGTTAGAAATTAAATCATGTATTAATATAGTTTCGTCGTAACTTTATACTACACGAGGCCACTGCTTTATTTTTCGTCTTTTCACTTTTGTCTGTTGCGCTTTTGACTACACCTCATAAAATATTAACCTTAGTCAATTTTATTACATACCTTATTCTCGTTCGTTTTCTAAAATCAACTTAATAACGTAGTTGAATATTTGCTTTGAATTCAATGAACATTAGAAGAAGGGATGAGATGAGATGTTATGAATACTAATGAGGCGATTACAGAGTGGTCTTATTGGAAAGCAGTTGTGCGCTATGGACATGTAGGTAAAGGAAAAGAAATTAGTGTAGCAAGATATCTAGTAATGCCCCGCGGTTCAACTACCGTCGACGTGATGGAAGTCATTACTGAAATGCCAGGAACAAAAAAGCGTTCCGTCGGTTCGATTCAAAAAATTGACTATTTGGAGTATCTTCAAGGTCTTCGCTCAGAGAAGGATAACTTTTTTCTACAAAGACTTTTCGAAGGAAGACAAGCCCAATAATGTTTTAATCAATACGTCACCTATATATTTCAATATGGAGATGTATAGGTGACTTGAATTTCCATTTAATACCTTCAAACACATACAATCTGTTATCAAAATTGCCATTCAGAATTCTACTCGATACTTTGCTGTTTCTAGGTATTATTATGGTTTTATTTTTTTACAACATACGTTCGATCTCGCTGCCCACCCGTTGACGAAAGTTCAATTATATTTTCTTCGGCTAATTGATCGAGACAAGAACAGACATCTGAGTAAATTTTGTAGCGTCCTGTATTGTAAGACTCATTTGAAGCACCGTTGAGCACTAGATACTCCGCTACATCGTCAGCATTTATCAATCTTGTTCTACACGTTTTGAAATATTCTAAAATTGCCATTCGAAAATGGATTTTTGATAGCAAATTCTTCGAGCTTACTTGACGTTTTGATGAATCGTAACGCTTGTTTAGTAATTCAGTTCTATTTGCGTCTGCGATTTCTTTTTGTTTCTCCATGTATTCATTTTTCTTCTGCTGCAATTCTTGTAAAAAGGAATTCCTTAGTTGCATTTCGATTTTCGGATCGCTTAGTTGTAATGTTTGAGTAGTCAACAGGGCAGTGGATAGGCTGATTTCATATCCTCCATTTAAGGCAAATGCTCGGAATGGATTTTTTTGCTCATCTTCAATAAAGCGTCGAACAGAGAATTGGATACTATCTTCTTTAGATTGGATGTAGTAAAGGCTTCGAATTTTATAAAAATCTGGAGTATGTTGATGATGGTAATCAAATAGTTCAAATAGGGATTGATCACGCGCTGTTTCATTCAATAATGTTTCCCACATTAAATCTTCAGGAGTTTTCATCGCTAGATTTAACTCAGCTTCCCAAAGGTGGATCACATGACGACCTAAATCAATCGACTGTTCTGTATTTTCAATGAACCAAATGGGTATAAGTCCCTTTTCTTTAAAGTATGTATTTCGTTTAATAATTTGATTAGCCAATTTTTCATCTCGATTTTGTGTCACATTGGTAAGCACCGTAATCGCAATTTCTTTATCCACATTTTTTACGATAATATCAGGATAGTAACGCCACTTTTCAGTCGCCTTAGCTACAAAACCGTATTCAATTTCAAGTTCTTTATTTAGTTTTTGTTGAGCTTTCAGTTCATCATGGATAAAGTTTTTTATAACCGAATGCTGTTTCGACTCTCGTTTAATTTGCTCCTGATATTTGTCACTTTCAGTAGCGACAATAGAAAGTTCACATGATTTTGATTGTTTGTGAGAGAAGTGATGTACCCGATCACTCCCGGCCCTTATGATAAGTGTTTCATTACAATATGGGCAGCTAAATGCTCCTTTAGCCGAACTTTTTTTCAATTCACGAATTTCTCGCTTTTCATCTAATAAAACTGATAAAGTTACGTTCTTTCCCTCATATATCGCTTCCTGCAAAATCAATCCCTCCCTAATTAAAATGGATTATCAAAATACATTATATTACTTTTCAATTTTATCAATTCCATTATATAACATTATCAGTACTTTAAAAATATAATCGGTAGTGAGGATAAAAATCCTTAACTAACTTTGCCACTTTTTTAATCCGGTTATTAGCCATCATTGAAAACATTAAAAAAACCACCCACCAGCTTTCGCTGATGAATGGTTCCTGTGAAGGCGTATGACTTACATCATGCCGCCCATTCCACCCATGCCGCCCATGTCAGGCATTGCAGGAGCGTCTTTTTCTGGCTTGTCTGCGATGACGGCCTCCGTTGTGAGGAACATCGCTGAGACAGATGCCGCGTTTTGGAGTGCTGAACGCGTCACTTTTGCTGGGTCGACGATTCCGTGTGCGATCATGTCGACGTATTCGCCAGTTGCCGCGTTGTAGCCGACACCGACTGACTCGTTCTTGAGCTTCTCGACGATGACCGAACCTTCTTCACCCGCGTTTTCCGCGATTTGACGGACCGGTGCTTCGAGTGCACGAAGGACAAGTTTCACACCAGTTGCTTCATCCGCCGTCACTTCTGCAAGGAGCGCACGAACGGCTGGGATAACGTTGATGAGTGATGTACCACCACCCGCAACGATTCCTTCTTCAACGGCCGCACGTGTCGCGTTGAGCGCGTCTTCGATGCGGAGTTTACGCTCTTTGAGTTCTGTCTCCGTAGCTGCACCGACTTTCACAACGGCTACGCCACCTGCGAGTTTCGCGAGACGCTCTTGGAGTTTTTCACGGTCGAAGTCAGACGTTGTCTCTTCGATTTGGTTACGGATTGTTTGAACGCGTGCTTTGATTGTTTCTTCGTTCCCTGCACCTTCGACGACAGTCGTTGTGTCTTTTGTGACGACGACTTTCGATGCGCGACCGAGCATGTCGAGTGACGCTGATTTGAGGTCGAGACCGAGGTCTTCCGTGATGACTTGACCACCTGTGAGTGTCGCGAGGTCCTCGAGCATCGCTTTACGACGGTCACCGAATCCTGGTGCTTTAACCGCTACCGCGTTGAACGTACCACGGAGTTTGTTCAAGACGAGTGTCGCGAGTGCATCGCCTTCGATATCTTCTGCGACGATCAAGATCGGCTTCCCTTGTTGCACGACTTGCTCGAGCACTGGGATGATTTCTTGAATGTTCGAGATTTTCTTGTCTGTGATCAAGATGTACGGGTTGTCGAGTGACGCTTCCATCTTGTCTGAGTCTGAAATCATGTAAGGTGACAAGTATCCACGGTCGAACTGCATCCCTTCGACGACGTCGAGTTCTGTCGTGAAGCCGCGTGATTCTTCGATTGTGATGACACCGTCGTTACCGACGCGTTCCATCGCTTCTGCGATCAATTCGCCGACTTCTTCGTCCGCTGCTGAAATGGCTGCAACTTGTGCGATTGCTTCTTTTGACTCGATTGGTTTTGAAATCAATTTCAATTCCTCGAGTGCGCAACGAACCGCTTTGTCGATCCCTTTACGAAGGATCATCGGGTTCGCGCCCGCTGTGACGTTCTTGAGCCCTTCACGGATCATCGCTTGTGCGAGAACTGTCGCTGTTGTCGTACCGTCCCCTGCGACTTCGTTCGTCTTCGACGCGACTTCAGCAACGAGTTTTGCGCCCATGTTTTCGAAGCGGTCTTCGAGTTCGATTTCTTTCGCGATTGTCACACCATCGTTCGTGATGAGTGGTGAACCGAATTTCTTCTCGAGGACGACGTTACGTCCTTTTGGTCCGATCGTTACCTTGACTGCGTCAGCGAGTGCGTCGACGCCGCGAAGCATCGCGTGACGTGCATCTTCTGAGAATTTGATATCTTTTGCCATCGTTCATTTCCCCCTAAAAAAGTTTTTGAATAATGGTGCTTAGCCTACGATTGCGAGAATATCGCTCTCGCGAACGATTAAGTACTCTTTTCCATCATGCTTCACTTCGGTACCTGCGTACTTCGAGTAGATGACCAAATCATTTTCTTTCACGTCGAGATCGATGCGCTTGCCTTCGTCCGTCACGCGGCCTGTACCGACTGCGACGACTTTCCCTTGTTGCGGCTTTTCTTTCGCCGTATCAGGAAGCACGATGCCCCCGATCGTCTTTTCTTCTTTCTCCACGACTTCGATGATGACACGATCGCCTAGTGGTTTTAACATGGAAAAACCCTCCTCCGAATATGAATGATGTAATGTGTATCGTAAGGTTTTAGCACTCAGTTAAAAGGAGTGCTAACATTGATAAGTGTAGTATGCGACGATTAAAAAATCAAGTAGGATACATTAAAAAATGCTCTTACTCGCGGTCAAGAGAACTTATTTGTTACAATGAGAAAAAGGTAGGTTCATTCTTATGATTAAGGACGTGTTGAATTGGCTACACTAAACTCAAACCAATCGATAAATACCCGTTTTTCGATGGCGCCTAACATTCGTCTCCGGCACCTCACCCCGATTTTACTCTATGCGTTCGTTCAACTATTCCCGCTCGTCCTCACTGAAGTACGACCGGAATGGTTAACGGAAACGTTCGTCGGGCTCTGGCTCGCCATCGGATTCAGTGTGACGATTGTTCTGTCAATCCTGCTCATCTGGCCGGATTTGAAGCAATACAAAGCGCAAGGCATCCAATCGAACTTGAACGACACGGTCAAATGGATCGGGCTCGGGATTTTGATGCAATACGGGCTCGTCATCGTGGCGAACTTGATTGAGACGGCCATCTCTGGTGACCTCGTCGAATCGATGAACACGCAAAACATTGCCGAGATGGTGGAAGTCATTCCACTCCTGATTTTGCCGGTTATTTTGCTCGGACCAATCATCGAAGAGATTCTCTTCCGTCACATCTTGTTCGGGAACTTGAATGCACGCTTCGGGTTCTGGATCGCCTTTGGGGTCAGTTCGATTCTATTCGCGCTCATCCACCAAGATAATCGATTCCTCGTCTATATCGCGATGAGTTTCGCGTTCTCATATGCGTATGCGAAGACAAGACGATTGATCGTTCCAATCGCCATCCACGCGTTCAATAACGCGCTCGTGATGCTCGTACTATTTTTAATGTAGAAATGAGGTGGTAGTTATGCCGCGACAACTAAAAGTGATGATGCTCTTCAGTCTCTCGTTCGGTGTGTTGTTCACCGTCCTCGCGTACTTCTCGGTACAAGAGTACGGCTTCAGCTTCTGGACGTACTTTATCATCGCCGTCGCCGCTTACGACTTTTTCAAAGTGTATCAAATCTTGGCACTCGCTCGAAAAGTCAAAAAAGAAGGCACGGACAAATCCGCATAATGAAACCCCGAGTTTTACGAGCTCGGGGTTTTCTTTATATGGATGACGTTCGTCAAATCAATCTTTTCATGGAGTACGGCACTACGAATCAACAGACCACGACGCGTCATGATAACACCAAACACGACGTACATCGTATCAAGCAACGGAACTGTCATCTCGTTAAAAAACCAGACGACGACAAAAAGGCTAAAAATTGAAAGAAAACCAATCGATGAGACGAGTTTCGAATCGATATTTTGCATCAATGACTTCACCTTCTCTTCGTCGAACTGTTCGAGTTGCTCCTGATAAAGTGCATGGAAGATAACACCGAATCCCGCCACTGTAATCATCACCCATTCCCCATTCCACCATCCAATCAAAAATACGATTGGATTGAATAAAAGAAATGCCAACAATAGTTTTTTCCTCATCGAACCTCTCCTTATGATGGAATCCATAGTTTCGCAAAATCAAAATAGCCGAACAAATCGACACAGACGTCCTTTAGCTCGACCGGGAACGGAATCGTTCGCTCCTCATTATAGAGCGGGATGAAGTACGACTTCTCTTTCAACTCACGTTCGATCTCTCGGTGCAGCGGCAACCAGTCCTCAAACGGCAGGTCATCATATTGCCCGAGCCGTTCCGTCATCCCTTTTATATGAGGAAACACTTTATGTGGCGGCGAGTATTCGTTCGTCATGAACTGTTCAAACCCGAGTGTGATGTTCCGCTCGAACACTTCTCCGTGAACGACCAAATCGACGTATTCATAATACGTTTTGTCATGGATCGAATCTTTGAAGCTGATGGGCACGAACTCATAAGCAATGCCGTGCCGCGTCAACATCTCGGCAATCCAATCGGTCGTATCGTTCGTGAAGTCCGTCTGTTTGATTCGAATCGGTCGGTCGAACGTGACGGGTATTCCTTTTGGAATGCGATACGTCTCGCTCATAGAACCGAGAAAACCTCGATCGTTCGGCGTTCTCCGCTCATGCAACGTCCCAATCTCCGGTCGAATCTCCGCAATCAACCGATGGATATAATGTCGCGCCTCTTCATTGGCGAACACACTATTCGGATGACTGTTCAAGATGACAAGCCCGAACCCGGACGGTGTCGAGATTTGTCCGGTTTCTTTGGAGTCTCTTGATGAGATGCGATACGTCGGGTCGTATCCGTCCGGTACTTTGATGAACTCGACCCGATCCAAAAGTGCTCGGACGCCAAAATAATTCTCGAAGGCGAGGAGGACCGTCTTCTCCCGATCATGCTGGTCCAATTGAAACGGTCCTGTCCCGACACTTCCTTTGGCGATGCTCGTATGAATCATCGACAGTTTCGGGATGTACGAATTCCGGCGTCGGTCGAGCGTGACATCGACGCGATACGTACCGTTCGATGCGATATGCCGGACGTGCCGGTACATATATCGATACGCATCCGACTGGACGAGCATGCGCAGACTCTTCGTCACATCTTTACTCGTCATGAGCGACCCGTCATGGAATCGGACCCCTTTCCGAAGAAACAAGACGAGCGTACTTCCCTGCCATTCATAGTGATGCGCGAGCTCCCCTGTGACCTCACCAGACGCGTCAATCATGAACAGACGATTGAAGACGTTCTGGACGAGGTGGGCGCTATGAATGTCAGCCGCCTCGAGTGGATGTGTCGTTAAAAAGTGACGACGACGCGGGATGATGAGCGCATCGCTCGACGTTTGGACGTAACCAAACTTTTTCTCGAGCTGACGCATGAACCGACCTGCCTGTGCTGGTGACCAGTCCCACTCCAGCTGATTCGTCACCGCTTCGACCGACTCTTTCTCCATGCGTTCGAGTAGCTGTTTTGCCAAATCACGCTCGACGTGTCGTAGCCATTCGAGACGCGTCAAATTCCCCCGTCCGCGGCCGCTCGTATACGTGAGCCACCCTTCTTCTTGCCACCGTGCCAAATGGCGCTTCGTCTGTTTCGGGCTTAAATGAATGGCTTCCGCCATATCGGAAATCGTGTACGCTCCGTCCCGACACTCTTTCCACAATCGAAATAAATATGCATCCACGTCACATCCCCCCTTAAAAGTGGACATCATTTCCCCATGTCGTCCATTTTTCAAATTCGTTGTCTTGTTTATCATACAGGTACAGAATGGAAGGTGACAAGATGAAATGGAAAGATATACCTAAACCAATAAAAGTTCGACTCGTTACATCGTTTTTCAACCGTTCGGTCTCATTCGCGATCATGCCGTTCATGGCACTTCTCTTTGTCAAAGCGTTCAATGAATGGATCGCGGGCGTCTTCTTGATCTCGCTCGTCTGTCTCGGATACGTCATCGGGTTAATCGGGGGATACCTCGCTGATAAGTTTTCACGAAAACGACTCCTCGTGTTGACGGCTAGCCTCACGGCCTCGATGTTTCTCGTCATGACGCTCAGTCTTCAGTTCGACCAGATGATCGTCTTTATGATTGCCTATACGATTTTCACGGTCACGAATAACCTCGGGCGGCCTGCGATGAGCGCCATCATCATCGACGCGACAACGCCGGAGAACCGAAAAGCCGTTTACGCGCTCGATTACTGGTTGATCAACTTATCCATCACGATCGGGACGGCTCTAGGGGGCTGGCTCTATGTCAGCAACCAACTGTTACTGTTTTGGATTTTGACGTTCACGTCGAGCATGTTGCCGATTGCGTACGCCATCTTCCTCGAGGACACGAAACGGACGTGGACCTCACAAAAGCTTCGCCTCGTCTTCGTCGACGTGTTCCAAAGTTATCAAATCGCCTGGCGTGACCGTCCGTTCGTCAAAGTCGTCTTCGGCTCGATGTGTATCCTCGCCGCCGAGTTCTCGATGGGTAGTTATGTCGCGGTCCGACTCGCTGATTCATTCGAACCGCTCTCGATCGAATCATGGACGATCAACGGGGTGCGGATGATGAGCCTCATTCAAATCGAAAATACGCTTATCGTCGTTGCGTTGACGTTCTTCATTCAACGTCTTGCCTCCCGCTTCTCAAATAAACACACGCTTCTCAGTGGGCTCGCATTATACACGATCGGGTACGCCGTCATCACGAGTGCGAATTCGATGATGCTCCTTCTCGGTTTCATGCTCATCGCGACGTTCGGCGAATTGTTGTACTCGCCCGTATTGAATACGGAGAAGGCGAACATGATGCCAGAAGACCGACGTGGTGCGTACTCGGCATTTGCGGGGACATCGTTCGCCGGTGCCGACTTCTTATCACGATCGACGATTTTAATCGGGTCGCTTCTCACCCCGTTCATGATGAGCGTCTACATCGGACTGTTGGTCAGCTTCGGCTGCTTCCTCGTCTATAGCGGCATCTATGTAAACGAAAAGCTCGTCCTACGACGAGCGGCTTCCTAAATCAAACCCATCCTTTCTCACGCGAAGGGATGGGTTTTAGTCGATCTGTTGTTGGTGCATCGCATAGATCAAGGTCAATGCCCGGATGCAGAAGATTGTCGAGAAGCCATAGATGCTCAGCTCGAGCAACGAAACAGAAGGATATTGTAGGCCAAGGGAGACCACATATCCTACTAAACAAAGTAAGATGACGAGTGTGATCGTCCACTCATTTGACTGCTGCTTCATCTTTTCGGCTAACCCCTTCTCTTCTTTCTCGACACGTTCACGTTGCCAAAAGTAAAAGAACAAGGCATACATCGCAAAAGAGATTCTTGGAACGTCACCTAAGAGTAAATCAAAGATGATGAGCCCTAAAAATAAGTATGTCCCTAACTGATAGCCACTCTTCATTTGAAGACGCGAACGCAGTCGTCTGTTCGTCATAATCCAATCACAGCTACGGTCAACCCACCGTAGACGAACCCGAGTACGATGGCACTGATGGCCATACGTTTGTATTGCGGATATTGATAAAGGGCAATCGCCCCACCAACGACGTGTACGAAGGCGACGATGAACGTCAAAATCGCTAATACCATCCAAATTCTCCTCTTTGTTATAAATATCTTTTAGTAATTCGTGGGAATCACTTTATTTTCCGATACAATGAAACCTGCATTCATTATAACAATTTCAAATTAAGAAAGTAGGAAATCATGATGAGTTATTCTACTTCAAATCTGACAACAGAAGAGTTGCTGTATGTAAACAGCGAAGTCGAAAAGCGAAAACCAAACCTTCTCGTGGCGTATTTGCTTTGGTTCTTCCTTGGCGGATTCGGCGGACACCGTTTTTATTTCAAGAAGACCGGTTCTGCTGTAGCGATGATTCTTTTAATCGTTGCATCATTTGTTTTAACTTTTATTTTTATTGGAATCTTTGGTTTTCTAATCTCTGGCATCTGGGTTCTTGTCGACGCCTTCCTGATTCCAGGTTGGCAACAACGAGAAGTTGAAGCCATCGAACGGGAAACCATTGCAAGACTCGAAGCACGTGAAGAACGTCAAGCTGGATTCTAATCAAAAAAGACGATCGAGGCATTTGCCCCGATCGCCTTTTAGCTTTCTGTTAAGTAGAATGCGAAGTCTCGTGTTTTCCGTTCTTTCACCGCGTAATGAATCCATAGCCACGCTAATCCTTCCAACTCACGAGCCAGCTTCAGACCGTGGAGCGGATGCGTATCGAAGCCGATTTTGTTCGATAGCTCGACGACAAGCCGCACCGCTTCTTCATCTTCACCTGCGACGAACATGGCGGACCCATTCGGATCGCCTAAATTCTCGACCCCTGTCTGATTGAACGCCTTCACAACTTTCGTATCAGGAATGAGTCGCTGCAAATACTCCGCACCTGACACTCCGTCTGGGCGCTCGACTTCGTTAAACTCGATGGCAATTGGATTCGTCACATCAATCAATACTTTCCCATCCAGTCCGTCGAGTGTCGGTAACAGGTCGACCGCTGCCGCGAACGGTGTACATAGCAGAAGCACATCGCTCGCTGAGGCGACTTCTTGTAAGGTCAATGTGCCCTCCCGTTCCGTCCGTGTCCCGTACAGCACCTCATAGCCAGCTTGTTCGAACTGCTCCCCGAGCGTGCGTCCGACTTTCCCGGCACCTAAGATTCCGAGTTTCATGTCTCACAGCTCCTCGTCTGTCCGCGTGACCGTCCCTCCGAACTCTTCTGCAAGCCCGTCTAAAATTGATGGATCGAATTCATCCCCGATGGCCATGACGCCTGTCTGACCCGGCTCGATGTTACCGACTGTCCGCTTGAACGTGTCTTGAATGCCTTGCATATGCTTCACGTCTTTCGTGCCGCCGATGAGACCACCTGTGAGTGTCCCGAACAGGATGCCGAACGGACCGCCGAGGATTCCAACGGCCATCCCGATGAGCGCACCTTTCGTCGACTTGTTGACCGGTGCGAGCTGTGCCGCATCCTCAAACGAAAACGCCCCGTTCTCTTCACGCTTGATGACGACAAGCTGTTCAAAACCGACAAGCCCATCCGCATGGTACTTTTTCAGCTTACTGAACGCCTGATACGAAATCGCCTCTTCCGGGAACGTGAACGTGACGATATGATACGGTTGTTTTTCCTTTTTAGCCATGAAAAATTCCTCCTTCAAGGTAGACAACATGACGCGCACTTACCCTATCCTATTTCCCCGAGTGACTTGTAAATAATCTACATACACGAATCAATCGAAGCGGACATCTTTGTACTCATATGGTAAAATTTACATATCAACTCATAAGGAGCTTTTTCTATGCAACGTACACTTCGTAAGTCGGCGACCGACCGCTCTCTGTCTGGAGTATGCGGTGGGATTGCTGAATACTTTGGTATTTCATCAATCGGAGTTCGACTCATCTTTTTGATCCTACCTGGGAGTTTCCTGCTTTATATGATTTTGACGAATTCCATGAAAGATGCCCCACGCTATCTATAAAAAACGCGAAAGCTTTTAGCTTCCGCGTTTTTTGTTAGGCATTCACTTTGTCTTTCATCGCTTCAAGCGCTCCGCTGTTCAGGAAGTGCCATGGTTTGTTGTAGTGCGGTTGGAAGAAGAAGTCGACATAGGCGAGCTCTTCGATTGTCATCTCGTTTTGGATGGCTAGCGAGAGTGTGTTGACCGCTTGCGTCAAATCCGCTTTCGATAGCACTTGTCCACCGACAATACGGTGTGTTCCTTTTTCATAGACGAGTTTGAATTCGACTTTCTCTGCGGTCGGCATGAACTCCGGACGATACGCGTCTTCGATGACGACACTTTCGACTTCGAGCCCAAAGAGTGCTGCCGCTTCTTCCGTCAGACCAGACGACGCGATATTCCAGTCATAAAGTCGAAGTCCTGACGTTCCTTGTGTTCCTTGGTAGCGGACTCGTGGTTGCATCAAGTTCTCCGCGACGAGCGTTCCCATGCGGACAGCGTTCGTCGCAAGTGGGATATAGGCGTGTGTGCGTGCCGGGTTGTAGTAGACGGCACAACTGTCCCCCGCCGCAAAGATATCCGGGTTGCTCGTGCGCATGTATTCATCGACGATGATGGCGCCGTTCCCGAGCATGTCGACCTGTCCTTCTAGGAGTCCTGTATTCGGACGGAATCCGACGCACAAGATGACGAGATCCGCTTCGAATTCACCTTTGTCTGTCACGACATGTGTGACGTTCCCATCTGTTCCACGGAACGCATCGACCGTCTGACCGAGTTCGAGATCAATCCCGCGACTGGTCATGTCCGCTTCTAATGGATCTGTGAACGACTTATCGAGATATTTGTTCAAGATGCGGTCGGCACTATCGATAAATGTGACATGTTTTCCGTATGCTTCGAACGCTTCGACGAGTTCGACCCCGATATAGCCCGCCCCGATGACGGCAATCTTCGTCGCATCCGTCGCACGCTCGATAATGCGTTGGGCATGCGCATAGTTTTTACAGAGCTCGATTCCATTCATTTCGATTCCTGGGAGCGTTGGGACGATTGGCCATGAACCCGTCGTGACAATCAAACGGTCATACGTGTCATGCACGTCTTCCCCGGTTTCAAGATTTTTGGCGTGGACCGTCTTCGCTTCGGTGTCAATCGACAAGACGTCATGTTTCATGCGCATCGTCGCACCGAGTTCTTCAAGTTCACGTGGAGAGGAGTAGAACAACTCTTCCGCACGTTGGACGACCCCACCGACGTGGAGCGCGATCCCACACGAGAGGAAGCTGACGTTATCGTTCCGCTCGTAAACGGTGATGTCGAGATTGTCATGCTTGGCGAGTAATCCTTTAACAGCTGCTGTTCCTGCGTGTGTACATCCGATGACTGCGATTTTCATATGATTGTCTCTCCTTTAGGTGTTAGGCAAGTTAGCGTTTGTGATAAAAATCACATTCACTTTCTGAACTTAGTGTACTATTTCACAAGAAGGTTTGACAATCCTTTTGCTCACTATTTCACGTAAAAGTGTCTAAAGTTTGAACTCCATGCGTGACAACAAAACCGTCCCGCAACCGGAACGGTTCACTTACGAATTCGTCGTGCGTCGTGCTTTGATCCAGTGATAGATGACGACGCCGATATAGGTGACAAGACCGATCACGTATAAACTGAAGCCGATCATGCTCCAGCCCAGACCATCCCATCCGCGAACAAAGACGAGACCAATCAAGATCAGCGTGTATCCTACCACGAGCAGCATCAACGAAAAGACGAGTCTTCGCTTAAATTTCGACTTCAAAAAGTTCAGCATGGCAATCAATAAAATCGTCGTCAACACACCGATGATGATGATTGCATCCCCGTAGTACTCCCAAATCATCGCTTCTCCCCCTGGCATCCAACTGAGTAGCTTTATTTTATCATGTCAGTCATGTGTTTTCGTGTTGTTGAAAAACGTTCGTTACCAAAAATCAAAAAAGCACCGTCTCCCTGGAAGGAACGATGCTCATTTCTCATTCATCTGTTTCATTAAATCCATCTGTTCTTGCACCATCGCTTCTTTCTCCCGGCGCAGCACCCCTTTATAGGTGATACGTGAAATCGATAAGCTGATCTCATATAGGAAGAAGAGCGGTAGTGACACCATGAGGTGCGACGTCAAGTCCGGTGGTGTGATGAACGCCGCGACCACGAATAGCGCAAAGTACGCGTACTTTCGAATCTTCGATAAGAAGTACGGGGTCACGACACCGATCCGGGTGAGGAACATCGTCACGACCGGTAATTGGAATAATAGACCGAACGGAATTGTCAGCTGCAACAAGAACGTGAAGTAATTATTGGCCCCGATGAGTTGTTCGAGTCCGAGGTCTTGCCCGAGGTCCGTCGAGATATCGAGGACGAGCGGGAACAACCAATAGTAGGCGAACGCAAGACCAATCAAGAACAATCCGAAGATGATCGGGATATAGGCAAGCGTGCCTTTCCGCTCATTCGGATGCAGACCGGGTGCGACAAATGCCCACACTTGATACAGTAGGAATGGGCTCGCCGCAATCAGGCCGATGACGAGCGCCAAGTTCAAGTAAATCATGAGTGGGTCCGCGACCCCAAAGGCGTTCAGTTCGAGCCCACGTTCGATGAGATCTTCTTGCAAGTACGCGAGTACATATTTGACACTCGGCAAAGCCATCAAAAAGAAGGCAAAGACGACAAATGCAGATAGCATCAGTCGTCTCCGCAGCTCTGTCAAGTGATCGGTGAGTTCCCGCTCTTGATCAGGTTGATGATTCATGGCTTACTGCTCTTTCTTTTCGATAGCTTTCTTGTCGTTCTTGTCGTTCTCGTCGTGCTCGTTCATCATGCCGTTCGTTGCATTTTTGAACTCACGAAGCGTCTGCCCGGCCGCGCGACCAAACTCCGGTAATTTCTTCGGTCCGAAGAGAATGAGTGCGATGATGGCGATGACAAATAGACTCACCCCACCTGGCATCCCGACGACGAGTGATGATGCTAGTAATTCCATTATTGATGGACCCCCTCAGCGGTTGGATAGTGTTGCATAAAGTAAATGAGTGACTGCAGCTCAATCGACAAATCGATGTGATGGACGCGAACGGTGTCCGGTACAGTGAGTCGTGCCGGTGTGAAGTTCAAGATACCCTTGATGCCGAATCGCACCAAGTCGTCTGCGACGGGCTGCGCATAGGCAGAAGGTACCGTCAAAATGGCGACGTCGATCTTGTTTTGCTTCATGATCTGTTCCATCTCATCGACGTGATGAATTGGGACGCCTGACATCGTCGTGCCGACTTTTGTCTCGTCTGCGTCGAACCCGACGACGATATGTGTGTTATTGTTTTTAAGGAAGTTATAGTTGACGAATGCCGTCCCAAGGTGACCGACCCCGACCAAGGCGACATTCGTAATCTCGTCCTGATTCAGTGTCTTTCGGAAAAAGTCTAACAGATACTGCACGTTATAGCCATATCCCTTTTTACCGAGCGCACCGAAGTACGAGAAATCACGGCGAATCGTAGCCGAATCGACCTTGACCGCCTCACTCAGTTCTGCTGAAGAGACACGTTGTTTCCCTGACGCATGCAGGCTTTGAATAAATCGATAGTATAGTGGCAACCGTTTGGCTGTCGCTTGTGGAATCTTTGGTTCGTTTTGACTCAACGGAAAGAGCCTCCTTTTTACGACACGTTACAAACGAATCTGAATTTCATACACCTTGATTGTAAACGAATTCACATGACCACTCAACGAATATACCTAAAATCGCTGAAAAATACAGTATACTAAATAGAGAGAAAGGGGTTTTTTCACTTGATCCTACTGCAAGTCAACAACTTATCCAAATCCTTCGGCGTCGAGCCGATTTTAGAAAACGTAAAACTCGAAATCCAGGAAGGTGAACGTGTCGCCCTCGTCGGTCGGAACGGTGCCGGTAAGTCCACACTTTTGAAAGTCATCGCTGGTGAATACAACTATGATTCCGGGGACATCATGAAGCCAAAAGACGTCACCATCGGCTATCTCGCCCAAGACTCAGGACTCGAATCCGACGAGACAATCTGGAACGAGATGCTCACCGTCTTCACGGACTTGATCGAGCAGGAGAAGACGCTCCGTCGCATGGAAGCCGATATGGGATCCGAACGAATCCTAAATGACGCCGCTGCGTACGAACGTCTCCTCTCTTCTTACGATGAAGAGCAGCATACGTTCAAAGAGCGTGGCGGTTACCAGTATGAAGCGACCATCCGCTCGGTCCTCCATGGGATGCGCTTCTATCCGGATGACTTCGAACGTCGCATCGACACGCTATCCGGGGGACAACGGACGCGTCTCGCCTTGGCGAAGATGCTCCTTCAAAGTCCTGACCTGCTCATCTTGGATGAGCCGACGAACCATTTGGACATCGAGACGCTCGCCTGGCTCGAGAAGTACTTGGGCGGCTATAAAGGAGCCGTCCTCATCGTCTCCCACGACCGGTACTTCCTCGACCGTGTCGTCTCGGTCGTCTATGAGCTGTCACGTCATCGGAGCCGTCGCTTCGTCGGGAACTACACGAAGTATCTCGAACAGAAGGCCGCCATTTACGAGCAAGAGAAGAAGCAGTTCGAGTCGCAGCAAGAAGAGATTGCCAAGATGCAGGATTTCATTCAGCGAAACATCGCCCGAGCGACGACGACGAAGCGTGCACAAAGCGTGCGGAAGCGTCTCGAGAAAGTCGACCGACTCGATGCCCCGGACGGTGACGAACGCAGCGCCGTCCTCTCGTTCTCCATCAAACGCCAGAGCGGGAACGATGTGTTGAGCGCGAGTGACCTCGCCATCGGGTATGAGGAAGAAATCGCCAAAAATCTCCGCTTCCAGCTGCAGCGCGGTGAATCCGTCGCGCTCGTCGGTCCGAACGGGGTCGGGAAGTCGACACTTCTCAAAGTGTTGACGAAACAACAAGCCGTCCTCACGGGTGAGATCCGTTACGGGACCGGCGTCGAGATCGGCTACTACGATCAGGAGCAACAAAACTTGTCTGACACAAACCGTGTCATCGATGAGATTTGGAACGACTGGCCGCTCATGCGTGAGCAAGAAGTGCGGAGTCTTCTCGGTCAGTTCCTCTTCAGCGGGGATGATGTCACGAAACGTGTCCTCGAACTATCGGGTGGTGAACGGGCACGTCTTACGTTAGCCAAGCTGAAGCTCGAGCAACCGAACCTCCTCATCTTAGACGAGCCGACGAACCACTTGGATCTCGACTCGAAGATGATTTTAGAGAATGCCCTCCTCGACTATCCGGGCACGATCCTTTTCGTCTCGCATGACCGCTACTTCATCGACCGTCTCGCGACACGTGTATTAGAGATCACGCCGAACGGCATCGATGAGTATCTCGGAGACTATTCGTACTACGTCGAGAAGAAAGAAGAGCTCGAAGAACTCGCCCGACTCGCCCGTGAGGAGACGAAGCAGGTCGTCGTGAAAAAACAACGCGCCGACAAGGAACAGCAACGGGAAGAGCGCCGGATCAAACAGCGCATCGAAGAGATCGAGCTGGCGATCGAGCAACATGAGAAGCGTCTCGACGAGATCGAACAGTTGCTTTGTGAGCCGGACGTCTTCAACGACTTCGCCCGTGCCCAAGAACTATCGACCGAATCGGA
Source organism: Exiguobacterium sp. s57 (assembly GCF_018617685.1). NCBI lineage: Bacteria > Bacillati > Bacillota > Bacilli > Caryophanales > Exiguobacterium > Exiguobacterium sp. s57. The sequence continues at coordinate 7,353 of NZ_JACSKR010000006.1, read as the reverse complement.
CGCAGCGAAAGAATCGATCACCGCACTCTATGCGGAATGGGAGGAACTCCATACATGATGCGTACCCGTGCCATGCGAATCGAGTTCATTCAAGCGTTCCTCACGGGACTGGCCTATATCGTGCCGACCGGGACCGAGTTCGTATCTGAACTCATCCGCGGTGAGCCGACGATCGTCCCGTCTATTCTCTTTTACTTTTTACCGGTCGTCATCGGCTTCATCATTCAGACGTGGCCAGGGATCTTGCTCAGTCTCTTCAGTGGTCTACTCATGAGCACGCTCTTCATTCGCATCGTCGTCTGGCCGGTCGACGTGACCGTTCATACGTTCTATGCGCCAGGCTCGGTATGGGCCCACTTCTACGAAGAGACACTCTTCATGTGGATTCTCGCCCTTCTCGTGTTCATCGTGAGTCGTATCAACACGTGGCACCGGGAGAATTATCGACAACCAAAAGCGTAAACAGTAAAAAGAGAGGTCAGCGTTGTCATACGCCGACCTCTCTTTATATTAGAAATATCGTAACGGCTGGAATCCTACCGTATGGAAGTCGAGCTTCGTCCCGTCCTCAGCGATAAAGAAGACAGCCTCGTTCGTATCGACGTCACGTGTGAACACCTTATAGAACGTCATCGGCTTTTCGCCATTCGTCACATAGCGTGCCTCGTGTGTCGAGATGACTTGCGCGAACAGCTGCTGTTCGTCGAGCTCCTCGATCAAATCATCAAACTTCGCCGCTTCTTCTTCCGTTGCCTCGCGACCCCGCTCGATTTCATAATAAGCATCGCTCGCTTTTGGCTGTACCCCGAGATTGCGATCAACGACGATCACACGCTCTGGCTCTTGGTCGACGACACTTGTGTAGCCATATAGTGACTCGATGAGCGTATTCTCTCCGGTCACGCGACCGATGCCCTCCAATGTGTCTTCTCCAGTCAGTGACTTCACTCGTGTCTCTTCTGGAACAATCTCCTCTTGATAGGCGATATTGTAAGCGCGGATGATCTCACGTACTTGTAAGAACGTCGCAACGACGAGTAGTACGATGAGTCCTCCGATGATGATGCGTTTCGTCATGTCTCTATTTCCCCCTAGACTGTCATGCTCTCTTCTAAGGATAACCCAGGAACCGCATTCATCGCTAGTGTATCGCGCTTACCGCGCACATACGCGTGATGTGCCGCAACCCCAATCATGCCGGCGTTGTCCCCACACAGGTCAAGCGGTGGAATGACGAGTTGAATCCCTTCAGCTGTAGCCGCTTCCTGAAGCGCTGCGCGGAGGCCACGGTTCGCCGCGACACCACCTGCGACAAGCAATTGCTTCGCCCCTTTTTCCTTCACGGCACGGATCGCTTTCTCGACGAGCACTTCGACGACACTCGCCTGGAAGCTCGCCGCCAAGTTTTCAGGGATGACCGTCTCTCCCCGTTGCTCCGCATTGTGTACGGCGTTGATGACCGATGACTTCAAGCCACTGAAACTGAAGTCGAAGCTACCCGGTTCGAGACGAACGCGTGGGAAGTTGTATGTGTCTTCCCCGACTGCTGCCAAGCGGTCAATCGCAGGTCCTCCCGGATAGGGGAGACTGAGCGTGCGCGCGACCTTATCGTACGCCTCACCCGCCGCGTCATCACGTGTCTCACCGATGACTTCGAAGACACCATGTTCTGGCATATAGACGAGTTCCGTGTGGCCTCCTGAGACGACGAGACAGACGAGCGGGAATTGCATCTCTTCGACGAGTTCATTCGCGTAAATATGTCCCGCGATATGATGGACGCCGATGAGCGGTTTTTGATGGGCGAACGCCAATGCTTTGGCTGCACTGATGCCGACGAGAAGGGCACCGACGAGACCTGGTCCTTGTGTGACTGCGACCGCGTCCACATCTTCCATCTTCACGCCTGCTTCGCTTAACGCGTCGTCAATGACATACGTGATACGCTCGACATGATGACGGGACGCCACTTCAGGGACGACGCCACCAAATCGTTTATGACTCTCGATTTGAGAAGAGACTACGTTTGACAATAACGTCTTTCCGTCTTTGACGAGCGCAACGGACGTCTCGTCACAGCTCGACTCGATTGAGAGGATCAGTGATGTGTTCATTCTGATTCACTTCCTAACTTCGCCCAATAAATATAGGCGTCTTCATTATTATCCTGATAGTAGCGCCTTCTCCGTCCAGCTTGCATAAAACCGAACTGTTCATACAGTTTTTGTGCGCCGACGTTTGACACACGGACTTCTAACGTCAATCCGACAAGTCCTTTCGACTTGGCGAATGTGACGAGTTCCGCTAACAGTTGATTTCCAATCCCTTGCCCCCGAAATTCAGGTAAGACGGCAATGTTCGTGATATGTCCTTCATCGACGATTTGCCATACCCCGACAAAACCGACGACCCGTTTGTCATGGACCGCGACAAAATAAATCGCTTGTTCATTTCGGAGCATTTCATTCATGAACGCTTCTTTTGTCCATGGAATAGAGAACGACGCTTTCTCGACTTTTGTCACTTCTTCGACATCGAGCCACGTCATCCGACGAATTTTCACGTCAGCCATTGTTTTGTCCCTCTAACCATTTCGCTTCTGCTTCGGCGAGACGCAAATACTCTGGTTCAAACGCATGGACGTCGCTCGTCTCATCGCTGAATACGACCAAATCACTCGCGCGCCCGTATCGATGGGCAGCCGGTGCTTCGATATAGTCGTATTCGCTTAACACGTCACGGAACGGCTCCACGTCTCCGACGACGAGGAAACGCCCTTGGCTATTCAATCGTAACCAGTCCGCGACCGAGGCGTGCTGATCGTGTGTCAGTGCCTTGTTGTGCTGATAGTATCCGATATACGCGTTGCCACGGCGCGCGTCAATCAACGAGACGACCGGCAAGTCCGTATTTGGGGCCGCTGCCATAAGCTTTAGGGCAGATACCCCGATGAGCGGAAGATTGAGCGTATAAGCGAGTGTTTTCGCCGTCGTCACTCCAATCCGAATTCCCGTGTACGACCCAGGTCCTGTCGTGACAACGATGCGCTCAAGCATGTTCGGTGTCCATTTGACTGCTGCCATGAGCTGTTCGATCATCGGCATGAGGGTGACCGCATGATTTTTTGAGACCATGACCGTCGCTTCGGCTTGAATCTCTCCAGCCTCACTTAACGCGACAGATAAACGTGTCGTCGCGGTATCAATCATCAATTGCTTCATGCGAGCACCTCCTTGGCGATTTGAACGTAACGCTCACCCATCGGAGCGAGTGTCAGTTTCCGTTCTTCGTCGCTGACCCGTTCAATCGTGATGGCCAAGCGTTCTTCCGGAAGCGAGGACTCGATCAAGTTCGACCACTCCACGATGGCGACACCGTCACCGTTGATATATTCCTCAAGACCGATGTCATCCCCCGTATCCTCGAGTCGATAGACATCCATATGATAGAGCGGCAAACGCCCTTTGTATTGTTTCATAATGGTGAATGTCGGACTGTTGACGTTCCGCGTGACACCGAGTCCTTTTGCGAACCCTTGTGTGAACGTCGTCTTGCCGGCACCGAGGTCACCGTTTAATGTGATGACCGTTCCTGCATCGACGAGCGTAGCCAAACGTTCTGCCACCGCCTGCGTCTCTGCCGCAGAATGCGTAATCAATGTATACATGAATGGTTCTCCTTTTATCACTTCTCATTACGTACTCATTGTACACTTCATTTTAAGCAAAAAAAAACACGAAACGCTATCGTTTCGCTATCTCATTTAAAAATTGGTTGCGGGGGCTGGATTTGAACCAACGACCTTCGGGTTATGAGCCCGACGAGCTACCAGACTGCTCCACCCCGCGACGACATATGAAATTAAATAAAAATTGGTTGCGGGGGCCGGATTTGAACCGACGACCTTCGGGTTATGAGCCCGACGAGCTACCAGACTGCTCCACCCCGCGATGGTTTGAATTGTTTCGACATCCTCTATAATAAGTGAGACAGTTATAAAAAGCAACCTTTTTCTCTATGTTTTTTGAAAAAAGGAATCGGGAACAGATATAACAGCATATAATTTAGAGAAAAGGGGCGCGACCGCCATGTCCAAATGGGGAAACCGATTCAAAAAATGGTTCTTTTCGGAGATTGAAGCTGATATCACGTTTGACCCTGCGGCACTCATTCCGAAGCAGGTAGTGACTGGAATCTTGCACGTATCTAACCCGACGACCAATGTCGTCCGACTGCAAGAATTGACCCTAAACTTTTTGACGACGTTCAAAGACATCACTATAGAAGGAAACGAGTTCAATCGAGAATCTGACATTCAAGAGATACCAATCCCACTGTCTGTCGTGTTGGGACCCGGAGATAAAGAGGATATTCCTTTTTCGTTCGAGTTGACGATGTATGCTCCCTCGTCTGCCGGGGCTCCCTATAGTGTGGAAGCAACGTTATGGGATAAAGATATGAAACGTGTCTGGTTTGACGTGATGGAACACATCGAAATCGAACCGATGCCTGAGTTAACACGCTTACTCGAAGCGACCGCTCATGCCGGTCTTGAGCCGATGTTCGTCCGAAATGTGATCGACCCGCTCGGGGAAGAACGTCCTTATCCGTTCGTTGAAAAGTATGGATTCAAGCCGGTCGGAGAATGGGCCGATGAGTTCGAGGTCGTCAAATCGTTTTGGCGCCTACATGAAGACGGGATTGACCTCTACTACTGGCTCGACAATATCGAGACCCAACGAACGCTCGAATCGATGGCGACCGACGTCGAATTGCGACATCGCTCTCTCACATGGGAGCAACTCGAGCGCGAACAAGAACAGCTCGGTCTCGGAATTCAAGAAACGTTACGCAGTCACCGCTCCTCGTGAGCGGTGATTTTTTAAGGTGATGTGTAACATTCCTTAATCAATCAAAACACTCTGAATAAGATACTTTTTCATTCTCTTATTCGAGGCGCTTTACTCTGTCTTTAGCTAGTTTTTTCTTTTCTAGTCATAATAAAGTGATGCAAAATCGAAGCAATCACCCCTATGACTGATCCTATAATAATCGATACTAGTAAAATCGAAAAAACTTCTTGAAAGGTAACGGGCAGTAATAATTGAGTTGCCATCAATAAAGAGACGAGGGTTACACCCGCTATAATCCACAATAACGGTTTTTTCAAAGTGACTTACTCCTTTCTTGATTTTAGTACATAGCTTTACTAATATAAGCGTCATTCATCCTCTATCCGCTTTCGAAGCCTGATTGCTGAAACAGTAAACATCACAAAGGCAATCAACGAAATCGAACTGACAATGATCAGAGTGGTCGATATGGGAGAACTAAAGAAAAATGGAATCGATAAAATCAATAGCGCACCCGTGACTCCCATCCCTCTAATAAGAAATGCCATCGTTTTGCTCATTCTCTCTTCACTCTCCTTGAACTAAGCAAAAGAACCCTTACTACTAGAAATCTAATGACAGGCAGCTCATTGCGTAAGGATGAGCTGTCTTCTTTTTTCTTCAGTCTCTTCAAGCTTCTGTTCTAACCGTTCCACTTGTCTCGTCATACGAGTAATCAGCTGACTGATTTCCTCATCCAGTCCGTTCACTTGATCTAATGAATCATTGATTCGTCCGTGCATGGTCCACTCGGAAAAAATATCATCCAAGAAATAATCGGCGAACTGAATGAGTGAACCTCGATCGACATACAACTCCTGAACCATCCCTTGCACGTCCGCTAATTCACGGGAGAAGCGCTCCAACGCAGATTGTAATTCGTGCATCGTCTGCTCGGAAGCATCTAACGCATCATGCTTCATTGCCGTTGCAATCAAACCACCCCCGAAGAACGTGTCATACGTTGACCACCCCTTCGCACTATCCAAATGTTTGAGTGTTTTTGCAATCGATATGCGTGCTGCCTTACCGGCAACGATGGCTTCCTGATACTCGATGAGAAGTTCATTCGTTTCGGCTTGTTGATTCGTGAGATGATGGAGGTCTCGGCGAACAGCTGGATCTTTCGCCAGATGCGATTCTTTTGTTTCTAAGAAGGTCTCCCACTCAGCGTCGATTCCTTCATATGCCTCGAGCTGTTCTTGTAAATCTCGATGTTCGAGCGTCAATTCGTCAATCATCGCCTCGTGTTCCCGTAATTTCAGTTCAGCGCGAGCAGCCTCTTCCATTTCGATCGTCCGTTGTTCATCGAACGTCCCTCTTAACTTCCACCATGTGTTGACGAGTGAAAAGCTTTCAAGGTCATACACATCGCGTTGTTCTTTCGTGAATGTATTAAGTAACGCTTTCCGCACCGTTTCATGCTCTTTCAACTGTTTTGTAAGTGTCTCTTGCTTCCGAACAAGTCGATCACGCTCGGCGATACGCTGTTGTAAGTCTAATTGGGTCTGCTGAAGATTTTTCATTACGTTTCCCCTCTCTTAGTACTGATTAAGGTGTCGATTGGAACGCCATTTATCGTCATGCCTTCGATGTCACATCCTGTCAACGTGACATTCGTCAGGTCACGTTGATTCTATACAATGTTATACGTGCTTCACTCGTTAAATGTTTCATCCAACAAAAAAAGCACTCGCTGTGAGTGCGATTCAGATTAGATTCGACGTTTTAGAACGGTGATGGTCACTCCTTGAACGATAAATGTCAAACCTATCAAAAGTGAAATCACATCACGATACACATCAAACGACAAGACATGTAACCAGCGATGATACCATTCGATGAGTAACCATCCGATGGGGAAAATCGGGGCGGCCACCATGTAAGAAGCAGTTGCAATTTCTTTTCCACGCTCGTCTTTTCCTTCTCTCCCAAACAAAAACCTCAATGTAATGATAAGCATGATAAGAAAAATTGGAAAGACAAGAATGTTGATCCATAACATCATAAATGTTGCTCCTTTTTTTCATATTGAAACACGTCATGAACTGTCGTATCAAATAAATTTGCAATCTCAAAAGCTAACTTTAACGAGGGGTTGTATCGATTATGTTCAAGAGACACAATAGTTTGTCGACTCACTCCTAACAAATCAGCGACTTGTTGCTGTGACCATTTCCGCTCTGCTCGTAATACACTTAAACGATTGTGAAGTTGCCCGCTCATTTTTTTGACCATCTTTTAAATGCCTTCTTTCTTGAAAAATTCTCTCTCGTTCGAATGTAATATTTTTTTGTCATTTAGTCAAATAAATATTACATCCAAACATAAAAAAGACGACCGAGCGTTATGCTCGGTCGTCCTCTGCGTTGTTGCCTGGCAACGTCCTATCCTCACAGGGGGAGATCCCCCAACTACTTTCGGCGCTGAGACGCTTAACTTCCGTGTTCGGCATGGGAAC
>NZ_JACSKR010000005.1:0-206867 GCF_018617685.1 Exiguobacterium sp. s57 | reverse complement strand
TGAGCCAGGATCAAACTCTCCAAAGAATTTGATATAGCTCTTAAATTGACGAAGCTTGCGCTTCATTCAAAAATTGTAAAACTTTTTTTGCCTCATCGTTCAGTTTTCAAAGTTCGTCTGCCGCTCTTGGCGACTTCATTAATCTATCACGTTTCGATTGTTTTCGTCAACAACTTTTTCACAAATTGTTTTTCTGAAATAATCTTTTGCCGTGACAACGTTTATAACTATAATCTCTATTTACCACTTCGTCAATACAAAAAACAATAAAATTTAAAAAAGATTTACTTCCCGTCAACATGACAAAAAGTAAACTCTCTGCTTTGTATTAATCGAGACGGACATAGCCCGTCTTTTCAACCAACGTTTGTCCATCCTCGCTTTCGAGCCATTCTAAAAAATCTTCATATTGCTCTGCCTTCTCTTCCGTAGTCACCGCATAAAATTCAGAAGTCAGTGGATACGATCCATCCTGAATCGTTTCAACGGTCGGTTCGATTCCTTCTATACGAAGTAACTTGATTTTATGGTCACGCACCATTTCTGTCGCATAGTATCGGAATGAGAATCCAATCGCATTTTTATGGTTTCGATAAGATGAGGTTTGTTGGATGATTCCGCCCATCCCTTCAGGCACATCTTCTACCGGTGCTTCCATGAGCTTCTGTTCGCCCATCATCTTTTGTAACGCTGTTTGACTGCCGCTATCCTCCGGTCGTTGGAAAGCTCGAACGGCTTCCGAGTTGCCGCCGACCTCTTCCCAATTCCTTATGTCTCCCGAATAGATTCCACGAACCTGTTCCATCGTCAAAGACTCGACTGGGTTATCTTCATGAACGAAGAAAACAAATGCTTCTCTACCGATCGGTGTCATATGTAGAGAGACGTCTTTTTGTTCCGCTGCCTGCAACTGACGGTCAGATGGACCCGCGACGAAAATCACGTCAGTCTGATTGTTCATTAGTCGACTGTATGCTTCCGGCGTTGTCGTCGATACGACTTTACTCGTTTGATCATTATACGGATCATACGCCTCCGAATTTGGATACACCGCTTCCACGAACGAGGCATACATCGGATAGAGCGCTGTTGCCCCGTCTAATCGCGGCAACCCTTCTTCAAATTCAACCGTGGCCTCATGATCGAGCTTCGCGAGTTGTCCTGAATTCGTAAAGGGCTGATAGTCCATCAACTCCACACCGCGTTCTTCAATCTTCAAGCTATCTTGATACATATAGTATCCTTTCACAGAAGCGAAGAGAACGACACCGGCCAACGCTCCCCAGCCGAGGACTTTCCGAATCTTCTGTTTTGAAAAGGACGAGAAATCATAGAGTCCCATACATACGATGAGCAGAACGGCTATATACCATACCGTCCAAATAATCGGTCGCCCTAGTGTAATCGGATCTCCCATCGTAAAAAGGGCGACAAAGATGGAAATCACAATCGTGACAAATAAAATAAAGATGGTCCCAATGCTAAACTTCAATAGTTTCATACGACTGATTTTCTCCTCTTCGTTTCCAGGAAGGGATCGTCAGGCAATCTCATAGAGGACCGCTTCTACCCCGACTCCTTTTGTCGGTCTCGTGACCGTGCGAACATATCCTTTTTTCACTAAAAAGCCAACGATGCTCCCGAGGTCGACACGGAGCTCATTCAAATTCGGATGTTCCATTAACTCTGAGAATGTCCACGCCCCGTCTTTCTCCTGCATCGTCTGAAGTAACAACAACGTCCCAGGTAGCACCTTCGATTGAATCAAATGCTCCATACCAATGACGACGAGGTGGATGCGCTGTTCAAGCGACTCTTGTCCTCCGACCAATTCCTCATGCAGTTTATAGATTTCAAGGTCGATGGCTCGTACCTGTTCCCACAACACGATTTCCGGATGAATTCCCGCCTCAAGAATTGAGAGGCGTGCCAGGTGAGTGAGCGCATGATGAATCTGTGTGAAGGCGTCTTGGAACTCTCCTTCTAAAAATAAATATCGTCCGTCTTCGAACCGGCGCAACAATTTCGCGAAAGAAAGCGAGAGTTGCAAACGCTGTTCCCGATTCGTTAAATTGCGGTTGCGTTGTCGCAACTCCAAGATGTATTCATTCCGCTCAAACAAGACGATCCCGTCTTCAACCCAATGAATGGCACGGCGGTTTTCATTTAAGACAATCCACCGATCCATCATCGAGTCACTGACTACGTGCAGAACAATTTTCTCCTGTCCGACTTGATAATGCTTCACCGTCCAAAACGGCTCCTGTTTCGCTTCAATCACAATGAGCAGTCGATCCAACTGATCTGTTAACGGATCACGTGCCCGCTTTTTCTTCACTTCAATAATTCCGAGCGTCGTTTTTAGTGCAGCATATTCTGTATAAATGGTGCGAGTCGCATATTCCATCGCCATCCGGACCCCTTCTCTCTCAATCGCAAGTTGACTATATATGACGATTGTCATTTTCGATACGAACCAAATTCGCCCTCTTTTCAAAAAACTCCTGCCGAAAAAGTGCAGGAACTTCTCACTCGTTTGAAGATGAGCTATGATAGAGACAGACTATTGGAGGGATTCGCTCATGAAAAAACGGGGGAACAAAATCAACCGCGCACGTAATATAGCACTACTCCTCATCTTTGGCGGAATCGGTGTCATGTATCTTGGACTTCTCGCGAAATCCATCACATGGCTTATGATCATTTTTATGCTACTTGGATTTATCATGGTACTCGCAAGCTCTGCCCTTTACTTTATCGTCGGTCTGGCCTCGACGAAAGCCATCATAGTGACTTGTCCGAATTGTGAAAAAGAAACGAAGATGCTCGGACGTGTCGATTTATGTATGCACTGTGACGAACCACTCACCATCGATCAGTCGCTCGAAGGTAAAGAGTTCGATGAGAAATACAACAAACGTCAGTCACAACAAACCGACTGACACAAAAAATCACATCCGAGCAATCGGATGTGATTTTTTAATGTGTTTGTGATTGTTCAGACTGACAAGACGGGCACGTTCCGTACACTTCAAGACGGTGACGATCGACTTTGAATCCCGTCAATTGAGAGGCAACAGACTCGATTTCATCTAATACAGGATAGTTAAAGTCGACGACTTTTCCACACGTGTCACAGATGATGTGATAGTGCTTCGACGTCACAAAGTCAAAACGACTCGAGGCGTCCCCATAGTTCATCTCTTGAACGAGACCTACTTCTTTAAATACGCGCAAGTTGTTGTATACAGTGGCCACACTCATATTCGGAAACCGTGCGGCAAGTGCCTTATAAATGTCATCCGCTGTCGGGTGACTGTGCTCCGTGACGAGGTACTCCAAAATGGCCTGGCGCTGAGGCGTCATTCTGACTCCATGTTCCCGGAGCGACTGAACAGCATGGTCAAGCATTTCGCTTCCCACGTCAATCCCTCATTTCTTCTATAAAATTCATGCGAAATAGTTTTGAACATTAACTTATTTCTTACATAGTAATCTTTATAAATAGTGTACTGATTTCTCAACAGCTCGTCAAACACCGAGCTTAAGCGGTTGACGGCTATGTTACAATAAGTGCGAATTTGAATAAGGAGGCAATACATATGACTACTTCATCAAATCGTCAGTCATCCGATGCATTATACCAAGATGCACTCACTCACATCGTCGGAGGTGTCAACAGTCCATCCCGCTCGTTCAAAGCGGTCGGTGGCGGCGCTCCTGTTTATATGGAACGCGGCGAAGGCGCCTATTTCTATGATGTAGACGGGAATCGCTACATCGATTATTTGGCTGCCTATGGTCCAATCATTACCGGGCACGCCCATCCACACATTCATGAAGCGCTCGTCAACGCTTCTTTGAAAGGCTTACTTTACGGGACACCTCATCCTCTCGAAGTCGAGTTTGCGAAAAAATTAAAACAAGCCATTCCTTCGATGGATAAAATACGATTCACGAACTCCGGAACGGAAGCCGTCATGACGACGGTCCGAGTCGCCCGTGCTTACACTGGTCGTGAACTCGTCGTGAAATTTAGCGGTTGTTACCACGGACACTCGGATCTCATGCTGATCGCGGCAGGTAGTGGTCCAGCGACCCTCGGTTCTCCTGACTCTGCAGGTGTGACGAAAGCCACTGCTAAAGAAGTCATCACCGTCCCGTTCAATGACATCGATGCGTATCGGACGATGATGAAAGAATGGGGAGACCAGATTGCTTGCGTCCTCGTCGAACCGATTGTCGGGAACTTCGGAATCGTTGAGCCAAAACCTGGCTTCCTCCAAGCTGTCAATGACATTACGCATGAACACGGTGCCCTCGTCATCTATGATGAGGTCATCACGGCGTTCCGCTTCACGTACGGAAGTGCCCAACAAGTATATGGCATCGAACCGGATATGACGGCGCTCGGTAAGATTATCGGTGGTGGTCTACCAATCGGTGCCTACGGCGGGAAAGCTGAAATCATGGAGACGGTCGCTCCACTCGGACCTGCATATCAAGCCGGTACGATGGCCGGGAACCCAGCCTCGATGGCGACAGGAATCGCTTGCCTTGAAGTACTCGAACAACCTGGTGTTTATGAGAAGTTAGATGCACTCGGCGCAAAACTGGAGGCCGGAATCCGTGAGGCGGCAGAAAAACATGCCGTCACCATCACAATCAACCGTTTAAAAGGTGCCCTTACCGTTTACTTCACGGATGAAATCGTCACCGATTATGAAGGTGCGGAAAAGTCAGACGGTGAGAAGTTCGGACGCTTCTTCAAGTTGATGCTCGAGAACGGTGTGAACTTGGCTCCATCGAAATATGAAGCCTGGTTCTTGACGACGGAGCATACGGAACAAGATATCGAAGAGACAATCGAAGCGGTCCACCGCTCGTTTGCTCAACTGTAAGAATGAGATGCGCGAGCATCTCATTTTTATTACCTAAATATGAGTGGGTATATCTTGATCTTCGGTGCACTCGGTGCATACTTGTATTATGTCTCGCTCTATAAGATGCAACCTGCTCCTCAACTTGCTGCTTGACGTTTAACAGGACGACAAAACGGTAAAACAGTACGATGAAGGAGGCGAAGTACTTGCCTGCGCTTGTTTTATTTGATGGCGATTGTAACTTCTGTGATGCCAGTGTCCAGTTCATCATTCGTCACGACCGACACGCCTCGATTCACTTTGCATCGCTTCAAAGCGAGGTCGGTCAGTCGTTTCGAACACGACACCGGATTCCGGAATCAGTCGACAGTATCGTCTATATTGAAGAGGGAGTTCCCTATTTAAAATCAGACGCTGCGATTCGAATTGCCGAACACCTTGATGGCCGTTGGCGCCTGCTTCGACTTATTCGTTTCATACCTAGACCGATTCGTGATCATGGATATACATTCTTCGCCAAATATCGGACACGTCTATTTGGAAAAAAGGAAGTGTGCACACTCCCTTCACCGGATGTTCGTAAACGATTTTTAGACCGCTAAAAAGTCGAGCCCATAAGGACTCGACTTTTTTATCATTCAACTACGGCTAAATCTTGAATCATATACAGGTCGTAATACGCCCCTCGGCGACGCATCAGTTCTTCATGCGTTCCCGACTCCATGATTTGACCGTTATCGACAACAACGATTTGATCCGCGTCCGTAATCGTTGACAAGCGGTGGGCAACGATTAACGTCGTACGCCCCTTCGTCAGACGGGCAAGCGAATCTTGAATCATCGCTTCACTTTCTAGGTCGAGTGCACTTGTCGCCTCATCTAGAATCAAAATAGGAGGGTTCTTTAAAAACACACGGGCAATCGCAAGCCGCTGTTTTTGTCCCCCGGAGAGTTTGACACCTTTCTCCCCGACCGGTGTCGCATATCCCCCCTCGAGTTTCGAGATGAATTCATGGGCGTTAGCCGCCTTCGCCGCTGCGATGACTTCTTCGTCCGTCGCATTCGGATTCCCCATGCGGATGTTCATCGCGACCGATTCACTGAAGAGGACGGAGTCTTGCATGACCATTCCGATTTGATCACGGAGCGCACGCAATTTGAAATCACGCACATCGACCCCATCGATTTTAATGCTTCCATCCGTCACGTCATAAAAACGTGGAATCAAGCTGACGAGTGTCGACTTCCCTCCACCGGACATCCCGACAAACGCCACGCGTTCCCCGGAACGAATCTGGAGGTTCACATCATTCAACGCCCGTGTCCCGTCCTGCTCATACGAAAAGCTGACGTGGTCAAGGTCAATTTTACCTGCTGTCGACAACGGGACGAACCCGTTCGGTTTCTCTTCGATATCATACGTTTCATCTAAAAATTCAAAAACCCGGTCCATCGACGCGACCGATTGCGTGAGTGTCGTCGCCGAATTGACGAGACGACCGAGCGGTGCATACAGACGGTCAATATAAGCAATGAACGCGACGAGCGTTCCAAGCGTTACCGGCCCTTGAAGGACAAGCCATGATGCCGTCGTAAAGATGAGAATCGGCGCGATGTCGGTGATGGTCGACACGACGACATACGTCTTGGCGTTCCAACTCGTATGTTTAAGCGCCGCATTCAAGAAGCCGCCGTTCTGTTGTTCGAACGCCTTGTTCTCATATGGCTCTAACGCAAAACTCCGGATAACGGCCATTCCGTTCACGCGCTCTGTCAAATGACCTTGAAGATCAGCGAGTGCCGCCGACCGCTCACGCGTCAAACGACGCAACCGTCCATAGAAATAGCGGACTGCGATCGCATAAAACGGAAGTGGTAAAATCGCAATCAGTGTGAGTTGTGGGTCAATCGTATACATGATCCCAATGGCAATGAGGATGGTGACCATGTCGAGCCAAATATTCATCAGGCCGGTGATGACGAAGTCCTTTGTCTGTTCGACGTCGTTGATGATCCGTGAAATGATTTGACCGGTCTTATTGTTTGAATAAAAGCGGAGCGACAACTTTTGGACGTGGTCAAATAACCGGTTCCGGACATCGAACAAGACACGCGTCGCGGCCCACTGCGCCAAATATTGACGCAAATATTCAATTGGCGGCTTGACGACGAGGAAGACGAAGAAAACGATGCTGAACAACCAGACGAGCGTCGTATAATCCTGTTTCGGTGCGTCGTCCACCAAATAGTTATCGATGACATATTTATAAAGTAACGGTAATCCGAGCGGGATAGAAAACTTCAAAATCCCGACGAAAATGGTAAGGGCAATTTGTTTTTTATAAGGCTTAACAAATTGCATATAACGTTTAATACTACCCATAATGCCTCCTGACTTAAGAAAAAAAGCGGAGATGAGGAATCATCTCCGGTAACGTGCTTCGTATTCGCGATACCATTCATCGACAAATGTTGGGTTGAACGGCCCTTTCCGTCCTCGAATCCAGTTGATCAGTTCTTGCACGTTCTGCTTCAAGATTCGATCAATCGCTTTCGGATAATTCATCTCACGACGATGCCGCTCATATTCATCTTCATCTAAAATCGTATACGACATATCCGGGAACACCTTGATGTCCAAATCGTAATCGATGTATTTGATGGCACGTTCATCCCCATCAAATGTAGTCGGCGAACCTAGATTACAATAGTAGTAAATCCCGTCTTCGCGAATCATACAGATGACATTGAACCAATACTCAGATGAAAAGTAGCAAATTGCCGGCTCTCGCGTTCTCCATTGCCGACCGTCTGACTCACTGACCATGATGCGGTCATTGAATCCAATCATATCCGTTTTTGACGACTGAAGGACGAGCGTTTCTTCCCAAACGCGATGCAAAGTTCCGTTGTGCTTGTAGCTCTGTATCTCGATTTTGCTACCTGCTTTGGGAAATAAGCTCATAAGCTCCTCCTTTCCGCTGTGATGCTATACAATTCTCATATTTAATTATAGCGACTTTCAGAACCAATGAAAAAGGAAATCTCTTATTTTCATGAATTTAGTGTTTTTCGGAAGGCCCGTGCCCGTTCTTGAAACATCGGACGAAGCACAAAATATTCAACGAGTAGGTTCGGAACATAGCTATCAAATGTCACTTCGTCTACCATTACCGCCTTTCCTTGTCGTTCTTCAACCCGATGCACGTGTGTGAATCGTTTGAACGGAAACGGTAACGTCTTCCCTTGATCGCAGAATGCCTGTTTTCCTGCAATGGTAATGGTACTGTTCCACGGCAATTCTACCGGTCCAACTCCAATCAATAATTTTATCTCATTCCCCTCGACCGAGGCGCCATCCCCAACCAAACGTACTTTAGGAAACCGCGTCAATTTCGTCAAAAGCGAAGCATCCTGCAACAATTCCCATAAAGTATCGACCGTTGTATCGTATGTCGACGCTACATCAAATCGTCTCACGTTCACCACCTGCCAATCGCTCTAATTTTTGTTGGGCCACAGAAACCGTCTTCGTCTCACGCTCCGAAGCGTCTAACCAGACGACATTATCGGTCGGAAGCGTATCGACTCGATATAAATCGATATACCAGACGATATGGGAGAAGACATGTTTCACTTGCCCGAGGTACGTTCCGTTAACCTGTTCCCCCGTTCCCCGTTCTGTAAGCGGGTATTGCCACATCCCAGCGAGAAGTCCTTTTTTTGGTCGCTGTACATAGGCGACTTTCCCTTTTTTCTCAATCCAAAGCGCATCATACATTTCGACACGTGCCGCCCCTTTTTTTGTTTTGACCGGTAACTCATCTTGGACGTTATGAGCGAAAGCATAACATGTTTCCTGGACCGGACAGAGCGAACACATTGGATTCTTCGGGGTACATACCGTAGCACCTAGCTCCATCACGCCTTCATTAAAATCGGATGCGTGAGCCGGATCCATCAATCGACGAACGACTTGTTCAAAGATTTTACGTGTCTTCGGTAACGCGATATCGTCATAGATCCCGAATTGACGAGACATCACGCGCATGACGTTTCCGTCCACAGCCGGTTCCGGTTGATTGTACGCAATCGACAACACCGCTCCCGTCGTATAAGGACCGACTCCTTTTAATTTCTCGAAACGTTCTTTCTCTTCAGGCACAACCCCATCGTAAACAGAAGCGACTTCCTTGACCGCCTCATGTAAATTCCGGATGCGCGAGTAATAACCGAGTCCTTCCCAGTACTTCACGACTTCGTCTGTCTCTGCGGCGGCAAGTGTCTCAAGCGTCGGGAAACGCTCCATAAAGCGATTGTAGTACGGAATGACCGTATCGACCCGTGTCTGTTGCAACATCACTTCACTCACCCAAACGCGATAGGGATTTTTCGCATGTCGCCAAGGTAAATCACGCTTTTCACGATTGAACCAGGTGACCAATTCCTCATTGAATTGATGAATATTATAATTTGTGAACAATTTATCAAGATTAAGCATTGTGTTTCCCCTCGTTTTAAAAATATTGTATGATAAATAAGAATAGATGACGTTATTATTGTATTTATTGATGGAGGTGCTGAAGCACATTGGATACTGCGACACACATTGGTATGGGACTTGGTTTAAGTGCCATCGCGACACTCAGCCCGGAAGTGTCAGGTGATGCACAAATGTTTCTGGCCATGACAGCGACGGCTCTCGTCGGCTCGCATGCACCAGACTTCGACACCGTCTTTAAGTTAAAAGGAAATAGTACGTATTTACGCCAACATCGTGGTCGTTCACACGGAATAACCGCACTTCTTGCTTGGCCAATCATTGTCAGTGCCGTCATCGGGACGGTCCTTGGTGTCAATCCCGCTTCCCTATGGGTAATGGCACAAATTGCCGTGTTGCTACATGTCACGGTCGACTTGTTCAACGCTTACGGAACGCAAGCGCTGCAGCCATTTTCAAAAAAGTGGATTGGTTGGGGCGTCATCGGAACGTTCGATCCGTACTTGTTCTCTGCTTATTATGGTGCATATGCATTATGGATGATAACCGGTGCGACTGTCCCTATTTTTGCATTGCTCATTGCACTTGTCATCAGTTACTATGCAATTCAGTTTAAATTGCGTAACCGTGCGCTCGCTACAGTAGCAAGACACTTTGCTGGTGCACACGAATTATTCATCTCGCCAGGAATCGGTTGGGATGACTGGCATGTCGCCGTGCGTTTCCGTGACGGTCTCGGAGCTGTCAAAGTAAAGAAAGGGAAAGTCATCGAGTGTGGTCGCTTTCGCGATAAACCGATGCCAGGGGAAGAAGACCTTCATTTCGTCGAGGCTCGAAAAAATGCAGATTTGCAGGCGTTCCTCGAATTTTCTAAAATTCATACGTACACTGTGACACGCCATAACGGAATGATTGAATACCGTTTCACGAACTTACGGTATTTCTCGAAAAATATGTATCCGTTCGTTGCTGCCGTCATCGTAGACGAGCAGTCGAATGAGGTCTTGTCTTCATTCACTGGATGGGTATTCAGCGAAGACAGTCTCCAGAAAAAATTAGTATATGAACAATAAAAAGTCGCTCAGGTGAGCGACTTTTCTTATGCCTCAACTTCAGTGAACTGAAGCTCGAACTCAAATTTGACTTTCTTGTCGACGAGGACGCCGCCCGCCTCAAGCGCTTGGTTCCACGTCAATCCATAGTCCTCACGGTTGAGCGAACCTTCACCGGAGAAAGCGTGCTTCATGTTGCCCCACGGATCTTTTGCGCTTCCTTCATACTCCACTTCAAACGTTTCTTCCCTCGTCGTTCCTCGAATCGTCAAATCCCCTGTCAATTCGAATTCTCCGCCCCCTTTTGAACGGAAAGAAGTCGAATGAAAGACGAGATGCGGATGCTCCTCGGCGTTGAAAAAATCGCCTGAACGGAGGTGGTTATCCCGATCCGTGTTGTTGGTGTCGATCGATGCTGCCTGAATCGTCACCTTCACACTCGCATTCGCTAGATCGTTCGGCTCACCATTTGCCTTAATATCAAATTCTTTGAACTCGCCCTTCACTTTTGAAATCATCATATGTTTGACAGTAAATGTGATTGAACTATGCGCCGGGTCAACTTGATATGTCTTAGCCATCTTAGTTCACTCCTTATAGGTAATTGAATGATGTACACAATGTACTGATTACCACAAATCTTGACTTCAAAACATTTTTACAAAATATTGACAAATTATTGTCGAAAAATTTTGACTTTTATCACAACGGACCGTTACGATAAAAAAAGGGAGTCGTTCGCTTACTTAAAAATGTAAGCGCATACATAACTCCTCTATCTCATATGAAAAGGGAGGAACGAACATGATTTATGAAGTACCGAACTCAGCAGGAACAAAAGTACAGTTTAAGGACCGTTACGACAACTTTATTAACGGAAAGTGGACCGCACCGGCTGGTGGGGAATACTTTGAAAACACATCTCCTGTAAATGGGAAAGTACTATGTGAAGTCGCCCGCTCAACGAAAGAGGATGTTGAACTCGCATTGGACGCTGCGCATGCAGCAAAAGACGATTGGGGCAAAACGTCCGTCGCGGAACGTTCTGTCATCTTAAATAAAATCGCCGATCGCATGGAAGAGAATCTCGAGATGCTCGCGTATGCAGAAACGTGGGAGAACGGTAAAGCAGTACGAGAAACACTTAATGCCGACCTTCCTCTCGCGATCGACCACTTCCGTTACTTCGCCGGTGTGATTCGTTCACAAGAAGGCGGAATCAGTGAACTCGACAACGATACAGTCGCTTATCACTTCCATGAGCCGCTCGGCGTTGTCGCTCAAATCATTCCGTGGAACTTCCCGATTTTAATGGCTGTCTGGAAACTCGCTCCGGCGCTCGCAGCCGGAAACTGTGTCGTGTTAAAACCAGCCGAACAAACACCTTCTTCCATCATGGTCCTCATGGAACTCATTGAAGACTTATTACCACCAGGCGTCCTCAACATCATCAACGGTTTCGGACTCGAAGCAGGGAAACCACTCGCATCGAGCAATCGTATCGATAAAGTCGCCTTTACGGGAGAAACGACGACGGGTCGCCTCATCATGCAATACGCTTCTCAAAACATCATCCCCGTCACACTCGAGCTCGGTGGGAAGTCTCCGAACATCTTCTTCGCGGATATCATGGAAGCGGATGATGATTTCTTTGATAAAGCGATCGAAGGTCTCGTCATGTTCGCGTTGAACCAAGGGGAAGTATGTACGTGCCCATCCCGCGCGTTGATTCAAGAATCCATCTATGACAAATTCATGGAGCGTGTGCTAGAGCGCGTCAAAGCGATCAAACTCGGGAACCCGCTCGATTCTGACGTCATGATGGGTGCACAAGCTTCGAACGAACAAATGGAGAAAATCCTCTCTTATCTTGAAATCGGGAAAGAGGAAGGCGCAGAGTGCTTAATCGGTGGCGAACGTAACATGATGGACGGAGACCTCGCGGATGGGTATTACATTCAACCGACCATCTTCAAAGGTCATAACAAGATGCGCATCTTCCAAGAAGAGATTTTCGGACCGGTCTTATCGGTGACGACGTTCAAAGATGATGCGGAAGCACTCGCTATCGCGAACGATACGCTCTACGGTCTTGGGGCAGGCGTGTGGACACGTGACATGAACCGTGCCTATCGCTTTGGTCGTGAAATCCAAGCAGGTCGCGTCTGGATCAACTGCTACCATTCATATCCGGCACACGCTGCGTTCGGCGGCTATAAAATGTCTGGGATTGGACGCGAGAACCATAAGATGATGCTCGGTCATTATCAACGGACGAAAAACATGCTCGTCAGCTACAGCGAACAGAAGCTCGGGTTCTTCTAAGATGGTGAAACGAGTCGAGGCCACCCCCGCCGCGCTCGAACTGATCGAACGCCTGAAATCGAAACACGGTCCCCTCCTCTTTCATCAGTCTGGAGGATGCTGTGACGGAAGTTCTCCCATGTGTTTCCCCCGTAACGAGTTCATGGTGGGCGACCAAGACGTTCTTCTCGGCGAAATCGGCGAGACACCGTTCTATATCCATGAGAAACAATACGATTATTGGAAACATACACAACTAATCATCGATGTGGTCGATGGTCGAGGCGGTATGTTCTCACTCGAAGGTGTCGAAGGGAAACGATTTTTAGGACGTTCTCGAGTCTTTACAGAAGAAGAGCGTAAAGCGCTAAAACAAAACACCCCGCGCTCACGATGAGCGCGGGGATGTTTCGTCATTTACTCTGCATTTTAAATCGTAAATACAATTCGTTATAGTAAGCGTTCATCCGCTTCCCTAGATTTTCATATACTTCGAGTTCTTGCGTCACTTCACGAGATGGGTAGAAACGTTCATCTGACGTCACTTCCTCATCCAAAAAGTCGAGAGCGGCATCGTTCGGAGTCGAATAGCCGACATAGTCCGTATTTCGTGCTGCAATCTCAGCATCTAACATGAAGTCGATGAACTCGTGCGCACCGTCCACGTTTTGTGCCGTACTTGGAATGACGAGGTTATCGAACCAAAGATTCGTGCCTTCTTCCGGAATGACATATGTCAGTTCTTCGTTCTCATACATGATTTCTGAGGCGTCACCGGACCAGACGACGGCCGCTGCCGCTTCACGGTTTGCCATCAACATTTTAATCTCATCTCCGACAATGGCTTTAATGTTTGGCCAAAGCGTTTCTAACTTTTGCTCCGCTTCAATCAACTCATCTTTGTTCGTCGTATTGAGCGAATAACCTAGCGAGTTCAAACCGAAGCCCATCACTTCTCGTGTTCCGTCCGCAAGGAGGATATCGTTCTCAAGCGGCATCTCCCACAAGTCGTTCCACGATGTGATTTCTCCGTCAACTAATTCAGGATTATAGACAATCCCGACCGTGCCCCAGAAGTAAGGGACCGAGTACTTGTTACCTGGGTCGAACGATTTATCGAGAAAGCGTGGATCGATGTTATCGAAATTCTCAAGCTTGTCGTAGTCGATTGGAAGGAGCAAATCCTCTTCAATCATCTTACTAATCGCATAGTCTGACGGTACGGCTACATCGAACGCCGTACCACCTTGCTCAATTTTCGTGAGCATCGCTTCGTTCGAGTCGAATGTTTGATAGACGACCTTCAACCCGCTCTGCTCTTCGAACTCCCCAATCAAATCCTCATCGATATAGTCTCCCCAGTTATAGACGACAAGCGTATTGTCGCCACCAAACCCTTGCGCAGCGTTCAGTTGCTGGATCCAAAGAAGAAGACCAAAGCTGACAACCAATGGCACAGCCAGCATGATGACTATTTTTTTCATCGTCTAACCTCCTTTGATCCTCGTTGCGACAACACATAATATCCAATGACAAGAATAAGGGTGAAGACGAACAAAATCGCAGACAGCGCATTGATTTCAAGCGAGATCCCTTGACGTGCCCGTGAGTAAACTTCTACCGCAAGTGTTGTAAATCCGTTCCCTGTTACGAAGAACGTGACCGCGAAGTCATCTAACGAATATGTGAGTGCCGTGAAGAATCCGGCAAATACCCCCGGCGTGATATACGGTAGAATGACTTTCGTCAACACGTCCCATGTACTGGCTCCTAGGTCACGTGACGCATCAATCAACGTCGGACTCATCTCTTGGAGTTTTGGTAACACTAAGATGACGACAATCGGAACTGAGAAGGCGATGTGCGACAAGAGGACGGAATAGAAGCCTAACTGAATCCCAAGCATCGTGAAGAGGATTAAGAATGATGCTCCAATGATGACGTCCGGGCTGACAATCAAGACGTTGTTCAAAGACAAGAGCGACGTCTTCGTATACTTTTGTTTCGCCGTATAAATGGCGAGGGCTCCTATCACACCGAGCACAGTTGAGATTGTCGCCGATAACAGCGCGATGACAATCGTGTTCAAGACGATGACGAGAAGTCTCGTATCGGTGAAGAGGGATTTGTACCATTCAAGTGTAAAGCCTTCGAAGTTACTCATCGTTCCGCCGCTATTGAACGAATAGAAGACGAGATATAAGATTGGCGCGTATAGAATAAAGAATACGGCCGCCAAGTACAGGTTTGATAATTTGAATCGTTTACGTTTCATCGACGGACCGCTCCTTTCGCACCCCAGTCACGCGTGATGACCATGACGAGAACCATCGCCAAGATCAAGAAGACGGCAATCGTTGATCCCATCCCCCAGTTTTGCGTAACAAGGAATTGTTGTTCAATCGCTGTACCGAGCGTGATGACACGGTTCCCTGCGATGAGGCGTGTGATCATGAAGAGTGACAACGCCGGAATAAAGACAATTTGAATCCCTGACTTGACGCCGTCAAGCGTCAGCGGGAAGATGACACGTCGGAACGTCGTCCAGTTCGATGCACCTAAGTCTCGTGATGCATAGACGAGAGAGGCTGGTAATTTTTCAATCGCGTTGTAGATCGGCAAAATCATGAACGGTATGAAAATGTATACGGAGACGAAGACGAAACTGAAGTCTGTAAAGAGAATCTGTTTCGTTCCAATCCCGATCGCCTCTAAAAACTGATTCGTGATGCCGTACGTTCCAAAAATACCGAGGAATGCGTACGCTTTTAATAACAAGTTAATCCATGATGGAAGCAAGATGAGCAAGAGCCAAAGCTGTTTGTGCTTTGTCTTCGTCAACAAGTATGCCGTCGGATATCCAACGAGTAGCGAGAAGAACGTAATGAGGAACGCATACCAAAACGACGACAACGTCATCGTCAAATACGTTGAGGTGAAGAACGTCTGATAGTTCTCTAAACTCAAGTTCCCATCGATATCAAAAAAGGAATAATAGACGACGAGGACGAGTGGTGCGATGACGAATAAGGCAATCCAAATCCAATACGTCGTCAAATATACCGTCTTTGCGGTCTGATTAGTTTGATTCATGAGGAACCTCCTCATAGGATTCGAGACGACGGTCAAACTCTTCTTCCGTCTCCCCTAATCGCATGACATGAATCGCTTCTTCGTCAAACGTCAACCCGATTTTTGATCCGACTGTCGACTTCTTCGTCGAGTGAACGAGCCATTCGTTCCCTTCTTCGTCATAACAGCAAATCTCATAGTGGACGCCTCGGAACAATTGTGAATCGACGTCGACGACAAGGTTTGCCGCTTCGACCGATGTCATCTCCAAGTCTTCAGGACGAATGATGACCTCGACTTTTTCATTGCGGTCAAATCCTTGGTCGACACAGTCAAATGTTTTACCAGCGAACGTGACGACGTTGTCTTCCGGCATGACACCAGGTACGATATTGGATTCTCCGATAAAGTCTGCGACGAAACGGTTAATCGGTTCGTCATAAATATCAGTCGGCGTCCCGCTCTGAACAATTTTACCGTTATTCATGACGAAAATCTCATCGGACATCGCGAGCGCCTCTTCTTGGTCGTGTGTGACGAAGATGAAGGTGATGCCAAGACGTTGTTGCAATTCACGCAATTCGTATTGCATTTCCGTCCGAAGTTTTAAATCTAAGGCAGATAGCGGTTCATCAAGTAGGATGACCTCTGGTTCGTTCACGATCGCGCGGGCGATAGCGACACGTTGACGTTGTCCCCCTGACATCTCATCGATTTCGCGCGAGCCGTATCCTTCTAAGTTAACAAACTTGAGAGCCTGCTCCACTTTCGCTTTAATGTCTGCTTCTTTCAACTTTTTAATGCGGAGACCAAACGCAACATTTTCAAATACGTTCAAATGAGGAAACAGCGCATAATCTTGAAACACGGTATTTACTTGTCGTTTGTTGGCCGGAACATCGTTGATTCGCTTCCCACTGAAATGAATATCTCCTTCGGTTGCATCCGTAAATCCTGCGATGAGACGTAAGATTGTCGTCTTCCCACATCCCGATGGACCGAGAAGCGTATAAAACCTTCCACGCTCAATTTCAAAACTGATATCTTCTAAGACGACTGTGTCGTCGTAACGCTTTGACACATGGTCAAAACGAATAATTGTCTCTGCATTCATGCTGTTTCCTCCTCTATTGACTTATAAATAAGAATGGGTCGCTACGATGAGACATTCACTCTCGCCATCATGGTCGTTGACGATCTGGTGTGAATCCGAGGCGACATAGTACATTGTTTCCCCTGCTTTAGCGAAATAAGTGTGATGACCTAACTTCAGCGCCACTCTACCGGACAAGACATAAACCAATGTCTCTGAACGTGAAGGTTCATATTGTTTGAATTCTCCATTTTTGCAAAACGTGACGAGAATCGGCTCCATCTCTTTCTCATTCGATTCGGGAATGAGCCACTCTGTCCGATATTTTCGCTCCTCATCTACATAAGTAGTTCGATCATCGACGGTGTAGACGACTTTTTGATTCAAGTCTTCATCGAAGAACTCTTTTGGAGAACTCCCGAGGACACTCAATAAATCAAATAACGTCTCTAACGAGGGAGAGCTTAAATCCCGTTCGATTTGAGAAATGTATCCTTTACTCAAATCCGTACGCTCCGCCAATTCTTCTTGGGTCAATCCTTTTTTAATTCGGAGCCGCTTAATGTTTTGACCTACTTCCAACGACTGAACGCCTCCTTCTAGTTTAGTAAAACATGAGTTCAACTAAAGAAAGTTTATCTATACTATACTTACAATCAAACTATTAGCGACCTTCATTATAACGAACTGAATGATAATTGCAATAAAAAAATCACGTCGGATAGACGTGATTCAATGTAAATTCCGTTTAGACATCAAATGCTTAAACTTTTCGTTCTTCGTTTGGAACAAGTGGAGCTGTGCGCCGTACGCATCAATCTGTTGAATGACGTACTGAAACGCCTTCGCTTCTCCCGGATACGGCTCCCCGGCCTTGGCAAGCGTTGTTTCAAAGTCTTCCCATAACACCTCGACCCACGTTACCGCTTCCGAGTCGTTTAACACATCATTCTTTTCTTTTAAGATTGTAGCAAGCCGATCATACTGTTCGTTCCGATTCATTGTTCCACCTCCGACAGTTCAGAGAGTGGGATGGCCCGTTCTGTCATGTCCCCTTCAAACGTACCCCAACCCATGACACCGTTGACGAATTTCAAGCGGAACGGTAGGTCATTATAGTTGACGACGTATGTTTCACCGGGACGAAACGATGATGGGTCGACCAAATAACTTTCGGCAATCGCAATCCGTCGAAGGACAACTTCGATTTCGCTGACCATGCCCATTTGTTCAGCCTTCCGCTTCCGTTCATGTAATGCTTGAATCTCCTGCTCTAACTCATAAATCGATAAGTCACTTAACCGCTTTTCCATTTCGTTCACCTCGATGTAAGCGTATCAGATTTTGCGAAAAAAAGAAAAAGGCGAGACTGAGTGAAAACCCACTCAATTCGCCTTGAAGTTGTACAATGGTTTGATGACTTGGTCGATGCTGACGGCCGGTTCGATATAACGGACGATTTCTTTCATCGATTTGTACACGAATGGTGACTCATCCACCGTAGATGGTCGGACCGATGTCGACCAAACGCCTTCCATCGT
Source organism: Exiguobacterium sp. s57 (assembly GCF_018617685.1). Classification (NCBI taxonomy): domain Bacteria; kingdom Bacillati; phylum Bacillota; class Bacilli; order Caryophanales; genus Exiguobacterium; species Exiguobacterium sp. s57. The sequence goes on along the minus strand of NZ_JACSKR010000005.1, from coordinate 188,421 downwards.
ACGTTTAAATTCTTTGAAGTCGACGCGTTTACGTGCTGCCGAGCGAGACATGATTCGCCCTGACCCGTGCGGACCCGAGAAGTTCCAGTCCGGGTTCCCTTTCCCGGTACAGATGAGCGAACCGTCTCGCATGTTCATCGGAATGATGACACGCTCTCCTTCTTGCGCGGAGATGGCTCCTTTCCGTAGAATCATCGCGTCATGGTCGATATAGTTATGAACGGTGTCGAATTGATCGACGACGTTCCACTTCATCGCTTCTACGATCACATCTGTCATCGCTCGACGGTTCGCCGCTGCATATTGTTGAGCGATGCGAACATCATGCATATAATCGTCCATGTCCTCTCCTTCGACATAAGCCAAGTCTTGGAATGGTTTCCGTGACGCTCGCTCTCTTTCCAGATACGTCGAGATTTCTTTCTGGCGTCCAGTATCCTTCAATCGTTCGATTGCTTCTATTACATCTTTCGTTTCCATCATGTGTTGAATCGCGCGCTCTTGATAATGATCGGCAATCTGCACCCCGAGATGGCGTGAACCGGAATGGATGACGAGAAACGTTCGTCCCTCTTCATCCCGGTTCACTTCAATAAAGTGATTCCCCGAGCCGAGCGATCCGACCGAGCGCAAGGCACGGTCGAGTTTATACGGCGCCCGCACCTCTTCTAGCGGAAGTTCAGATGCATATGGATGAACCTTATCACGAATGTTCATTCCACTCGGTACGAGTTCACGGATCACGTCATCGAGTCGTTGAAAGTCGATCCGCTTTGCTTTGATTTCCGTACAAAGCATCCCACATCCTAAGTCGACACCGACCAGGTTAGGCACGACTTTATCCTGAATCGTCATCGTCGTCCCGACGACCGACCCTTTACCGGCGTGCATATCCGGCATGATCCGAATCGATGCCCCTTGTGTGAACGGTTGGTCAAGTAGCGTTTGAATCTGACTCCGCGTCATGTCATCGATTCGTTCATTGAATACTTTGGCGCGGTTGTATTTCCCCGTGATTTCCATGTTGCCTCCTTAGCTGATGGCTTGTTGCTTACTTTGTAACTCATGCATTCGAGCATAGACGCCACCGAATTCGATGAGCGACTGATGGTTGCCTCGCTCGATGATTCGACCGTGGTCGAGGACGAGAATCTGGTCCGCTTCCCGAATCGTAGAGAGACGGTGGGCGATGACAAACGTCGTTCGACCGTACGTGAGTGTTTTGAGTGCCTCTTGAATCAGTGCCTCGGTCTCCGAGTCGACACTCGCTGTCGCCTCATCGAGGACGAGGATGGCCGGGTCGAAGACGAGGGCACGAGCGAAGCTGATCAACTGTCGTTCTCCACTCGAGAGTGAGGCCCCACGCTCAATCACCGGTTCATCGATTCCTTGTGGCAACTGCTTCACGAAACGGTCAGCCCCTACGGCTGTCAGTGCGTTCCACACCTGCTCATCCGTGATTGTCTCGTCTCCTAGCGTGACGTTCGTCCGAATTGTACCGGTGAACAGGAACGGGTCTTGTAAGACGATCCCGAGGTGGTCCCGTACTGCCTGAGTCGGGAGCTTCGTCACATCCATCCCATCGATTCGTAGGACGCCTACAGACGGGTCATAAAATCGCATGAGCAAGTTCATAATCGAGCTCTTTCCACTACCCGTATGTCCGACCAGAGCGATCGTCTCACCTGGAGCGGCGTGTAGTTCAATCTGTTGCAACACCGGCTTCCCTGCTTCATAACTGAATGTCACATCATCAAAGACAACTTCCCCTTTAAAACGTGAAATGCGTTCTGATGAGACCGGTTCCCCTTTTTCGTCAAGTAACTGGAACATTCGGTCGGCCGAGACGAGCGCTTGCTGAAGTGGTGACAATTGGTTCATGATTTGTGTCACCGGCTCAAAGATCCGTGAGACGTAGTCGATGTATGCGTACAAAATCCCGAGCGTCAGGATGCTTCCCCCACCGAGCGTTTGTGTTCCGACAAACCAAATGAGCAAGGCGAGCGCCATGTTTCGGAAGAAATTGACGAGGTTATGGCTCATCAACGCATCTAGCTTCAACAATTTCCGTCTCGTTTGGAAGTTGTCACTGTTCTTCTCGTTAAATTCGTCATAGACGAGATCTTCGCGGACGTACGATTGAATGATTGGCATCGTCTGAATGCTCTCATTCAACTGCGCGTTCATATCCGCGACGAGTGCGCGGACACGGAAGTTATTTTTCGTCGAGAAACGTTGGAACAATTTAATCCAGACGATGACGACCGGGATGATAATGAGTGAGACGAGTCCAAGACGTACGTCTAGGAAGAACATCGCAATCAATACCCCAATCATCATGACGACACTTTGGAAGACGCGAGCGAGCACCCCTAAATACAGGTCACGAATCGTCTCCGTATCATTTGTGACACGACTGACAATTTTCCCAATCGGTGTCTGGTCAAAATAGCGGACCGGAATCGTTTGGAGATGCTTCATCACGTCAAGACGCATCGTTTTTACGATTTTATGCGCTGACCGTTGCAAGAGCATCTGTTGTCCCCAGTTCAATCCCGCCGCAAATAATAACAGGACGACATAAAGTCCCGATAAGAGAAGGACCGCTCGTAAATCCGTTTGATAAAATTGGAACACGTCGGTCGACGAGAGTGAGACGATATTATCATACGTCGCCGTCTCGTCTCCTCTTGTAATCGTCAGCACGTCTCCTTCAACTTCACGGACTCCTCCGCTCATAACCGCCTCAGGTACAAGATAGTATCCTTCGGTCGTTTGTACGATCGAGACCGGCTGAATCACATCTTGGCCGTTTAGTCTCGTTTCCTTCTCATAAGAATCACCATTAAAGGAAACACTACCGCCGGATTCGACTTGAACCCAGTCACGCTCGATGGCGACGATATGCTCATCGATAATGACTTTGGCGATATACGGCCCGGCAAGTTCTGCGCCGACCGCTAAAAAGAGTAATGCCAGTCCGAGGAAGATGGAGCGCTTCACTTGTTTGGCATAGCCAACGAGTGAGCGAATCGTCTTCTTCCGGCGGACCGGATCTAATTCATATTGATCGATCATGAGAGATTCCCCCTTTCCCGGATTACTCCGACTCTCCTTGTCGAATAAATTGTTCATAGTACCAACCGTGTCGTTCCATCAGTTGGTCATGTGTGCCGCGCTCTGTGACACGCCCGTCTTGAAGGACGAGAATTTGGTCAGCGTGCGCCACCGCAGAAAGACGGTGAGCCACGATAAATGTCGTCTTCGCCTTACGGCTCGTACGGACCGAATCGATGATTCGTGACTCCGTTTTCGCATCGACCGCCGAAAGCGAGTCGTCAAGAAGTAGAATCTCTGGATTTTTCAACAACGCTCGTGAAATCGACAAACGTTGCTTTTGTCCACCTGACAGCATGACACCCTGTTCCCCGACAACCGTATCCAGACCATTGTCAAGGTGTTCGATATCGGTATCAAATGCGGCGAGATGAATCGCCGTCTCAAGTGCTTCATCCGATACGTCATCTACCCCGAAGCGAATGTTATCACGTACTGTTTTCGAGAATAGGAGATGTTCTTGTGACACATATCCACTCCAGCCACGGACGGTTTCGAGTTTGATGTCAGAGATTGGTACACCGTTCACGAGAAGTGAATCGTCAATCGGATACTCCCGAAGCAATTGACGCAATAACGTCGTCTTCCCGGCCCCAGTCGGTCCGACGATTCCAATTGTCTCACCACGTGAGACGTGCAGGACAATGTCTTCTAACGACTCCCGATTTGCGTTTGGATAACGGAACGAGAGCGATTTGAAGGTGATTTTCTCCGGTACATCGATGTGAACTGTTCCCGTCGAGGCAACGTCTGGTACTTCGTTCATCGTCGTTTCAATTCGCTCGAGACTCGCTGTTCCTCGCTGCACGACGTTGATGAGTTCCCCGAACGCATACATCGGCCAAATGAGCATCCCTAAATAAATATTGAAGGAGACGAGCTGACCGAGCGTGATGTCGTTCGTAAAGACGAGATACGTCCCGAACGATAGCCCAATCAAGTAACTGAATCCGACAAGCAACTTGATGACCGGTTCAAACAACACATCGATTTTTGCGACATGCAGGTTTTTTGCCATCACGTCATCCGTGATATCATCAAACTTTTTCGTGTCCGCTTCTTCTTGGACGAAGGAACGGACGACCCGAAGACCTGAAATCGATTCCACGACTTGGTCGTTCATCACCCCGAACGAGTCTTGAGCTGCCGTGAAACGTGTATGAATTTGACTTCCGAGTTTATTCATCGACCAGGCAAGAATCGGCATCGGCAAGAGTGCTGCGAGCGTCAACTTCCAATCGATAAACACACCCATGATCGTCAACGCGATAAGCGTCATGTTGAATGAGTCGACTAATGTCATGACCCCAAACCCTGCTGTCCGCTCTACCGCTTTCAAATCATTCGTCGCAAGCGCCATCAAGTCACCTGTACGATGTTGTTGATAAAAACGCGGTGTTTGTTTGAGGAGATGACCAAAAAAGCGACCTCTTAATTTCTTTTCCAGTAGAAAGGCTGTCCCAAATAGTCGGGCAATCCACAAGTACGACATCACATAAGACAGCACCATGATGCCTAGAAGCGACGACACAATCAGAATTAACCGCTCTGTCGTCAAACTACCTTCACGAATCGCATCGATTGCCTGTCCGATAATCCATGGTGGTAGCATATCCACCACACCCGTGATGATAAGTAAGATGATGGCGATCACATACGTCCGTTTCTGTCTTTTAATAAACCAATCCAATTGTTTAATCAGTTTCATGACTGATTTCCCCCTTTCGCCCAATCCATCTGAGCACACAAAAAAGCGCACTCCACCTGATTGTGCAACCAATCAAATGAAGCGCGCTTGAAGAAGTCTTCAGTCTTTTGCATGGTCAGGGAAAGGACACTACCCCTATCCAGCTGCCAAAGTCACGCAGTTAAATACGAGTAGCCATATGATGTTTTGAGTGTGTTTGTGAGTGCAATGTTGTTCATCATTTTGGCTCCTCTCGTTTCATCGTTTTAAAATCTACTCAAACCTTAGCAGACTGTTCTGAAAATTGTCAATATTATTCTGTAAAAAAATTGTAACTTGTTTTTAGTTTAAGAAAAACATGCCTAAAATGAGACCAACGACCCCTGTAGCCGTTGCATAATAAATCATCGGCATGAGCGTATAACGGATGATCGTTCCTTCTTTCCCAAGCAATCCGGCAACAGATGCCACCGCTACGACGTTTAACACACAAATCATGTTCCCGGCGTTCGCCCCTGCCATCTGCATCGACAAGGCTAGTGACTCATTCAACCCAACTGAACTAGCGACATTTGTCGTCAAGCTCGAGAACATCATGTTCGAGAAGGTCGCCGATCCTGAAACGAACGCGCCGAGGGCCCCAATCCATGGTGCGACGAGTGGCCATACTCCACCGAACGTGTCAGCAGCCGCTGTCGCGAGTTCGACTGGCATCGACGCAAGTCCAGCTCCACCACTTTCTGAGTGGATGAAAATACGAACCATCGGAACAGAAGCCGCTAACGTAATGGCCGTTCCAACGACACCAAGCGTCGTTGCTTTAAAGACCGACGTGACTTGTGACCAACTCATATTGTGCAAGAAGAATGTTGCGATGATCGTCAAGATAAACATGAATCCTGGTGAATAAAATGGTTCCCAAGATGTTGAAATCCCTTCGACCCCTAAAATATCCGGGAGATTGATTCGTACACTACGAGATAACTCGTTCAAGAATGGAACTGTTCGTGTCAAAATCAAGAAAATCGTCAAAATGAGATAAGGTGCCCACGCTTTCCATTGTGGCAACTCACGCTTTCCAGTTTTAACGGTCTTACTTTCAACAGGTTGTTCGATTTGATCCGCGTATCCATCAAACGTCCATACGCGTTTTGGCATGAGAATCCCTTTTCGTGCCATTGTGACGAGAATGACTAGCCCCGTCAATCCACCAAGCATTCCACCGAACTCAAACCCTAGAATCAACGTCCAAATGTATGCCGGCACACTATACAGAAGCGCTGCGACAATTGCGATTGGAAACACTTCAAGCGCAGGTTTGATTGACTTTTCTTTACTGAAGAAACGAGTCAGCATCAGAATTAAAATAAATGGGATGAATAATCCAACCGCCATGTCAATCAAGACTGTTTGTAAGACGACCTCTGTAATAAATTCAATCGCCTCCGGCTGATTCACATCAAGGGATAGACCATTACCAATCCCGATGAGTGCCGGTGTACCCACTGCCCCAAACGTAACGGCTGAAACGTCTGCTGATAGTGCGATGACGACTGCCGCTATTGGCGGAAAGCCGAGTGCAATCAAAAGTGGTGCCGCCACGGTAGCCGGTGTACCGAACCCTGAAGCCCCTTCAATGAATGAAACGAATAACCAACCGACAATCAAAACTTGAATCCGCGGATCGGGTGTGATGTTGACGAATCCGGAGCGAATTGCATTCATTCCGCCTCCTTCTTTCATCGTATTCATCATTCCGATGGCACCGTATACAATCCATACTGTTGTCACGGCGATGACAAGACCTTGTAGCGTGGCTGACATAATCCGTGTCGCATCCAATTGCCAAACAAAGAATGCTAAAATCGCCGTCGTCACAAGTGACAAAGGCATTGCTACTGATGCAGGTAAACGCATAATTACCAATAAGATAAGCACGGCCACAATCGGTGTCAGTGCTGTAATCCATTCTAAAATCGTCAATGTAGACCCACCTTTTCGTATTTTCCCCTACCGTAAACAGATGTCCCATCACGATTCTTCTTGAACGAGTCGATCTAATGTACGTTCAATCACGTCATACGGAAATCCTTTGCGCCGAAGCTGCATCTTCATACGCTGTTTGCGTTCGAACGCATCATATCCGTTGAACTTCCGACTCAACTTTTCAGCCTGTTTCAGACATGCCGCAATCTCGACATCTTCGTCTTCTTCCTCCCAAAAAGTTTGAATCGCCTCTGAAATAATATCAAAGGTAAACCCCCTTTGCATTAGGGTTTGTTGAATTCTTTGTTGCACTTCTGTGGCAGAACGTCGATTTGTTTCCATTTGTTTCCTTTTCACGAACTTTCCTGCCTTTTCGACAAGCTCTTCATGAGTGATTGACGCCACTACCGTCTCGACGATGTCTGCTGGAATACGAAGCTGTTCAAGCTCCCGTTTAATTTTAATTGGCCCGCTCGGACTCGTATTGAACTTAGTCTGGACATAAGCTTTCGCGAATTCAGCATCATTCAAGTAGCGTTGCTCTTTCAGTCGCGTGATGGCATGTTTGATGGCAGTTTCACTTAACTCCTTCTTCACCAGGTAGTCCTGTACCTCTGAAATGGCACGCATTCGATACGATAAATAATTGACGGCCAATTTATACGCCTTTTGAGCCTCTTCCGCTTCAAGCACATCTTGGACAAAGTCATCCTCAAGCTCCATTCCTTTTGCGAGTCCGTACTTAATGAACACGTCAACATCGATTGCAAACGCAAACTCCTCTTTTCCTTCTCGCTCGATGAAGACGTTCAATCGGTCTTTATTCTTTTGTTGGGTCGTGAACTTTGCAATTTTCACAACGATTCCCCTCCATTTCATGTTTCTAACATATCACGTTCAGGAATTGTAGAGGATTTTTGATAAGTTAGAAGAAAGGGTATTCATCTGGATATACTGACTTATACCCATTTTAGAAACAACACATGATATCGGAGGGAATTTCATGAAAATCGCAATCACCGGTGGAACCGGGCTCATCGGTCAACCGCTCGTCCGCGCACTAGCCGATGCCGGTCATCAAGTCGTCGTGTTGACTCGTCATCCTCGTCCTCGCCATCGCGGGGTGTCATTTATCGAATGGTTGACACCAAATAGTAAACCAGAAAAAGAACTTGAAGGAACGGATGCTTTCATTCATTTAGCTGGGGCCTCCATCAATGATGGACGATGGACACATAAGCAAAAACAAGCCATCCTTCAAAGTCGAATCGAAGGAACGAAAGAAGTCGTTCGCCTGATTAAACAGTTGAAACAGAAGCCACAAGTCGTCATAAGCGGCTCAGCGATCGGGATTTATGGTGAAGACCGCTCCATCACTTATTCGGAAGAGACGCCCTTACCGACGCGGACCAATTTCCTAGGGAATGTATGTATTCTTTGGGAACAAGAAGCCGACCCGATTCGCGACCTTGGCATACGTCTCGTTACCATGCGCACCGGAGTCGTTTTATCAAATGACGGAGGTGCTTTCCCATTAATGAAACTTCCTTATCAGTTCGGGGTCGGTGGTAAAATTGGATCGGGAGAGCAGTGGGTACCCTGGATTCATTTAGATGATCTTGTACGGTTATTCGTGCATATCATCGAAACAGATGCAATCGAAGGTCCCGTAAACGGAACGGCTCCAACACCGGTGACGATGAATGAATTCGGGAAGACAATTGCAAAAGTGATGCATCGTCCACATTGGATTCCCGCACCTACATCAATGATGAAACTCGTTCTCGGTGAGAAAAGTGTCATCGTCCTAGAAGGCGCGAAGGTCGTTCCGACTAAAGCGCTTCAACACGGATTCGATTTTCGATATGAAACACTCGAACCCGCTCTAACACAACTACTACAAGATGCCTAAGGAGAATTAATTGTGAGTCACTTACTTATTCGAAATGCCCATGTTTATCCGATTACCGCACCTCACTTTTACGGAGACCTTCGTGTTCGAGACGGCAAAATCATCGAAATGGCTGAATTGCTTGAGCCACTTGACGATGAGAACGTCATCGAGGCGGAAGGAAACTTCTTATTCCCTGGTTTCATCGATGCCCATACCCATCTTGGCTTATATGATGAAGGGACCGGGTCCGTCGGAAACGACGCTAATGAAACAGTAGAAGCGATGACTCCTCATGCCCGTGCGATTGATGGTGTTTATCCACTGGACGAAGGTTTTCAGGAAGCGCTGATGGCAGGGGTGACTGCCGTACAAGTCATGCCAGGTAGCATGAACGTCATCGGTGGTGTGACAAGCGTCATCAAAACGCATGGTCGCTATATTGATGACATGATTGTCCGACGTCATGCCGGACTGAAGATGGCGCTCGGTGAAAACCCAAAACGGATTCATAGTATGGGAAAAACGGGGGACTTAACACGAATGGGTATTATGGGATTGCTTCGTGAAGCGTTCCGCACGGTCGGGTCGACCAAGACGATTGGAACTTTCGGCAGTCAGATGATTCAACTCGCTCTCAATCGTGAAATGCCAATTCGTGTTCATGCACACCGAGCCGACGATATCCTATCTGTCGTACGTTTCGCAAAAGAGTTTGACCTCGACTTTCGAATCGAGCATTGTACGGAAGGTCACCTCGTCGCTAAAAAGTTACAGGAACTCGGTGTGAAACACGTCACCGTCGGACCGACGTTCACTCGAAAATCGAAAATCGAGCTCCAAAATAAGACGTGGGAGACGTATCGTGTTCTACATGAACATGGCATGATCGTTTCGATAACGACCGATCATCCGTACACGCCTGTTCAATACTTAAATTTATGCGCAGGACTTGCGGCTCGTGAAGGCTTACCGGTTGATGTCGCTTTACGAGGAATCACCATCAATCCTGCTGAATCATTAGGTGTTGACGACCGCATCGGTTCACTAGAAGTCGGGAAAGACGCCGATCTCGTGCTGTGGAATCACTTCCCCCTCGACTACTTGGCGAAGCCGATTATGACGATTGTAAACGGCGAAGTCGTCTACAAAACGGAGCGTGCCGAAACGCATCATGAGGTCGAATAATTTTCATTATTTTTCATAAGCGTTTTTACGCATAATTTACTTGCTTTTTTAAAAATACTATATAAAATTTATCTTGTAACTTTATAAAGCAGCCAAGGCGGTTCGAACAGCGAAGCCAGAAGTATGCTTTCGTTACGACTATTCTTCAGCGGTCTGAAATAGGAGGAGGAATGTAAAGGTGCTCAAATTTCGTGAGCTCACCGACTGCGCGGAGTTGTTCGAACTGATGCAACACCCAGATGTCTTTCCGTATGTCCGTCAAAAGACGGTCCACTTTGACGAGTTTTTATTTAGCACGAAGCAAATCATCGAGCTAGAAGAGCAAGGAAATATCATCTCACGTACCATCACGAACGAGTATGGTACCCCAATTGGGACAATCAGCTTGTTCGACGTCGAATCCGGCTACGGGTTTCTTGGTACATGGCTTGGCAAGCCATATCATGGCAAAGGTTATAATCAAGTCGCGAAAGAGTCGTTCTTCTCGGAACTCTTCTTCGAACTTGACATGGAAAGTGTGTTTTTAAAAATCCGTAAATCGAATGAACGCTCGATTGCCGCAGCAGAAAAGCTTCCATACGCGTTTTGCGCGAATGAGATTCGTTCAGAACTGCTTGCAGAAATCAATCAGGGTGACGCCGAATACGTCCTTTATGAAGTATCCAAGTCGAGTTTCCAACTTTACTCGCATACCCTTCATGTCCCAGAATACGAAGTTCCTTACGAAACGCAACTCGAAGCCTGAGCCAATTCTGTCAAAGAATTGGCTTTTTTGTGGCTTTTTTGTGTGGATTTGATGGAGGTAACTTGTCGGAGCCGAATAAATCTGTTCTAATTCGAAGAGATAGGTATGATAGAACTATGGGGGATTCATCACAACTCCCGTTAACCGTTTTGTAAAGGAGAATGACATATGTCAGAATCAATGTTTCGTATCCTCGTAACTGATGACGAAGAACAAATGCGAGATTTACTTGTATCAAATTTAGAAAAAGAGGGGTATGAGACGGTCACCGCCTCAAACGGTCTTGAAGCTATTGAGCGCTTAAAAGAAGAGACGTTCCATCTCGTCTTACTCGACGTCATGATGCCGGAACTCGATGGTTTGACGGCATGCATGCGCATCCGTGAGTTTTCGAACGTGCCCATCATTCTGTTAACGGCACGATCGGAAGAACTCGACCGGATTCACGGACTAAAAATTGGGGCGGACGACTATATCACGAAGCCGTTTAGTCCACGCGAATTACTCGCTCGTATTGAGGCAACTCTCCGTCGCACTCATAGTTTCTCTAAAGAACAAGAGGCAACGTTTGATATCGGGGTTCTCTCAATTGATATCGATGGCCGTGCCGTCAGTGTGAAAGGAAAAACCGTCAACCTGACACGTAAAGAGTTTGATTTGCTTTACCTGTTTATCACAAACGACGAGAAAGTATTCTCTCGTGAACAGCTACTCGATCAAATTTGGGGAACCGAATACCACGGGAACCTTCGTACAGTCGATACACACATTAAGACACTACGTCTGAAACTTGGTGAAGCGGGCGGTTACATTCAAACGGTATGGGGCATCGGATATAAATTCGAGGCAAACGAATGAAACGATACACGATTCGGAAGCGGATTTGGATTACCATCTGGACAGCCAGCCTCTTCTCAGCATTCGTGTTTCTGATTATGACGTTTTATTTGTACGATAAATTCTATATTCAAACGCAAGAAGAGCTGCTCATCAATCGTGGAGAGAAACTCGTCACCATCTACAAGGCCGACGGTTTTTCTGACGCGTTTGCAGACAGTATGACGTATACGAATGAGCTAACGGAAACGAAAGTGTTCCTCTCCTCGGTTCGAGAAGATACACTCGGTTCAGGAAAGACGTTTTTAAGGCAACAAGATCTCGAGCGGCTACAAGACGGGTATGCAATTTCCGTGACTCGGAAACACCCGACCGAGGACGTTGACATTTTGATGACTGCATTCCCCCTCGTACGAGACGGTGAACTCGATAATGCGTTAATCCTTTACATGGAGCTCAGTAAAATAAGCGAACCGTTTCAACCGATTCGGCTCATGATCACGTTTTTGCTCGTCCTCATGATTGTGAACTTGCTTATTTTTGGTAAACAAATCATCGACACCATCATTCAGCCGCTCATCCAAATGAAACGTGCCTCTCAAGTATATGCGCAGGGCGATTTCTCACACCGCATCCCGATTGTCTATGATGACGAGATTGGTGAACTGGCGGATACGCTCAATTCGATGGCGGAATCGCTCGGACTCGTCGAAGAACAACGAAAAGAGTTTTTAGCGAACGTCAGTCACGAACTCCGCACACCGTTATCATACATTCGCGGTTATACCGAGATGCTTCAAGACGACACATTGGATGAACAAACGAGGGCACAATATTATGACATCATCGAGAACGAGACGAACCGGCTTCAACGACTTGTTACTGATTTACTCGACCTCGCACAGTTAGAGCGAGATTCGTATCCGATGACAAAAGAGCCAGTCGTCTATTCACAAGTACTCGAAGACGTCCTCTATCGACTCGAACCCATTGCCCGGGCGAAAGGTGTGACAATTGAATCGGACTTAGATTTCGACTTAATTATCCTTGGCGATCACGACCGACTCGAACAGGTCATCGGTAATCTACTTGACAACGCACTCCGCTACACGGAATCAGGTAAAACAATTCATGTGAAATCGTTCGCTGAAACAAACTATGCGATTACTGAAATCCGCGACGAAGGTCGGGGCATTCCGAAAGAAGATGTAGATAAATTGACGGAACGCTTCTACCGCGTCAATAAATCAAGAACACGAAAAGATGGTGGGACCGGTCTCGGTCTGGCCATTGCTAAACATATCATCGAGCGGCACGAGGGGTCGCTCCACTTCAGTTCAGAAGTCGGAAAAGGAACCACTGTCACGGTCGGTTTACCTCTCATCCCGGAAGACACGTTCGATATGTAAAAGGCAGCCCGCATGAACCGCCCCCATAAAAGTTAGACATGAAAATCTAACTTTTATGGGCAGTTCAGCATAGGGCTGCCTTTTTAAATGTCTTTGCCTTTATATTGATTAATCGATTCTTGTTGCAGTCGCTCTCGTTCGGCGTGCGTCTGTGGGAATCCGTTCGCTTGCCACTCGGCACGATGACTAGAATCTAGTTGCGTGAGGCCTTCTTCTGCCTCATCCTGACTCGCGTCCACACTCTCCCGTTCATCCATCTTTTGCCATGTGTCTTCTGCCTCACGTTGAGAAAGTAGTGCCGCCACTTTCGGTGCTACGAGCGCAGCTCCAGCGACACCTAATACAATCCCGGTCAATACTTTCCGGTCCATCATAACCCCTCCTTCACTATGCACTCTTCATTCCACCATTTCACAATCTCAAAACCCATGGCGAAAACGTTTACAGCTTTACATGTAGTGGAATGTTTAGGTGGAAGGAGGCGATTGGATGGAAAAGAAACGACCAACCTCGAAGCGTCCGTTCGATAACCCAGATGCTGTCGACACGGACAAAGAGAGCATTTTTGACGAGGACGGCATGCAGACTGTCGATCCGATTCCCGTTGAGGAGTTAAATGAACGGGTAAAAGACGAGAAGAACAAACGTCACTCAAAAGATGACTCGGTGAGCGAAAAGAAATATACGGACAAATAAACAAGCTGCGGACGTTTGTCCGCAGCTTGTTTATGTTAAGTCCTTCGGTGAGAATCCGTAAGGCAACATCTCTTCTTTTGTCATCACTTTTGTGTCACCATTTAAGTTCGCTAGAATTAACGTGAACTCTTCTCCTGCGAATTCGGCGATGACTTGGCGGCATGCCCCACACGGTGAAATCGGCCCTTCTGTATCGCCGACGACAACCACCGTCTCGATCGATTCGCTACCTTCTGAGACAGCTTTGAAAATCGCTGTTCGCTCGGCACACATCGATAGACCGTATGAAGCATTTTCAACGTTACATCCTGTAATCTCATTACCGGATGCGTCGATGACGACAGCCCCGACGTTAAATTTTGAATAAGGTGTATAAGCGCGCTTGCGCGCCTCAATAGCTTTATGCACGAGTTCTTGTACGCGTTCTTGTGAAATCATTGGATGTTCCTCCACTTCTATATTTGATAAGAAGTCTGACATCTGAACTATAACGTGAAAACGCTTACTTCACAAGTATTTTCACCGACTCGTCAATATTTTTTCTTTTTCTTCTTCTCGAATACAACAACGGATTCGACATGTGATGTCTGAGGGAACATGTCGTACGGTTGTACGTAATTCACCTTGTATCCGGCCTTCATCAACTGATCGGTATCACGTGCGAGCGTCTGCGGGTTGCATGACACGTAAACAATTCGTTTCGCCTTGGATGAAATGATTGAATTGATTAATTGATGATCCATACCTGTCCGTGGCGGATCGACTACGACGACATCTGGGAGCCATCCATCTTTAACCCAACGAGGGATCCAATGCTCGGCACGCCCTTCGACGTACGTGACATGGCTGTAGCCATTCTCACGCATATGGTCGTTCGCATCTTCGACTGCTTCCGGTACAACTTCCATTCCTCGAATTTCCTTCGCGTGTGGCGCTAACCAGAGGCCAATCGAACCGACACCCGCATACGCATCAATGACACGTTCTTCACCCGTCAATGCTGCAGCTTCAACGACTTCACGATACATTTTTTCCGTCTGTGCCGGATTCAACTGGAAGAATGCGCGTGGTGACAAGTGATAATGGACGTCATCAAGTTGCTCATCCATCTTTTCTTGACCCGCGATGTGAACCGTCCGATAACCAAAAATAACACTAGAGCGGTTTGAATTGATATTGATATGGAACGAGACAACATTTGGCAATGCCATGATGCGGTCACTCAATTCATCTAACTCCGGGACATCTTCATGCCCAACGACGAGAACAACTTGTACGTCATTCGTGTTGTATCCGGAACGAACGACGACGGTTCTGGCATACCCCGTGTCGCGGCGTGCGTCGTAGACGGGGATGTCGAGTTCGTTTAAAATACGGACAATCGCATTATTGATGTTCGTTGTGTCCCGCTGTTGGACCATACAGTGCTCAATCGACACGAGATGGTTTGTGTTCGGCTTGTAGAGTCCTGAGACAATCTCGCCATGGCGTGTGCCGAGTGGGAATTGTGATTTATTTCGATAGTACCACGGGTCTTCCATACCAATTGTCGGACGAATATCCGATTTTTCCACGTTTAGCTTCGTCTTTTGACGGAAGGCATTTCGAACGATTTCTTCTTTATACTCCATCTGCAGACGAGAACTCATGTGTTGGATTTGGCAGCCTCCACACTCGTCGTAAATCGGACAAGGTGCTTTAACACGGTCTTTCGAGTCGTTGTCGCGTTTGACGACACGCGCTTCTGCATAATTTTTTTCTACACGTGTGATTTCGACTTTTGCTCGTTCTCCCGGTAATAAGTTTGGAATGAAAATGACCATGCGATTGATGGTCGCGATGCCCTCTCCATTAATGCCAAGTCGGTCGACTGTGACATCTTTAAAATCTCCAGTAATTAATTTCAATCTGATTCATCCTTTCGAGACGATTGTTCTAAGTCTTTGGCGTAACGCACCACTTTAGCGCGCAACGAATCAATGTCGGCTAACAGGCGATGTAAATCTTCAGGTGTCGTATGCTCGTCTAGCGTGTTGACCGATAGACATAGCAGTTCCGTTCTCGATTTTAGGACGTTCATCTTTCCGGCAGTATCTGTACGTGATTTACCCATCTTGTAATCGCTCCTTTGGTTCGTGACAAAGAGTTGTTATTATAGCATACTATTTCGTGTAACTTGATGAAAAGGTGGAATCCACATGCAAAACATCTCCCCAACTTTCGACCCTTGGGAAGCCTATCTCGATCAAGTCGAACATGGTCGACTCGTCTTATCCAACGTCGAAGTAACAACAACAAAATTGTGTAATATGCGCTGCGAACATTGTGCGGTCGGTTATATGCTTGACCAGAAGGAAGAACCTGAAGTCCCACTCGAATTGTTAATTCAACGATTGGATGAAATCGAACATTTACGCGCCTTCTCCATCACAGGTGGTGAACCGATGTTATCGATGAAATCGGTCCGTAACTATGTCGTTCCGCTGTTACGCTATGCGAAAGAACGTGGCGCCCGCACTCAGATCAACTCGAACTTGACGCTACCGTTATCTCGCTATCATCTTATTACCCCTTACTTGGACGTTTTGCACATTTCGCATAACTGGGGCACCGATGCCGATTTCCTCGAAGGCGGATTCGCGATGATGGACCGGAAACCGAGTGAAGAGGCCCGCTTGAAAATGCTCCAGACCATGAAAGACAACGCCAGCGCCTTAACGGCTGAAGGAGTCATCGTGTCGGCGGAGACGATGATCAACAAACGGACGATTCCACATTTGAAAGAAATTCATGAAGAAATCGTCTCACTCGGTTGTCAAAGACATGAGGTGCACCCAATGTACCCCGCAGACTGGGCTAGCGCACTTGAATCAGCGTCACTCGCTGATACGCGACAAGCCATCCATGACTTACTCGACGTCCGTGACGAGAACGTATGGATGTTGTTTGGGACGTTGCCATTCTATGCATGTTCTGACCTACCTGAAGACCGTGCTCTGTTGAAGCGACTTCATGAGACAAAAAACGTGACCGTCCGAAATGACCCGGATGGTCGTTCACGCCTTAACACGAATATCTTTGACGGACAGATCATCGTGACCGACTTTGGTGACGAGCTCGGTACGCTCGGTACCGTCTATGATACGTCATTCCAAGATGCGTATGATACGTGGACAAACAGCCAATTGAACGCCACGCTGTCTTGTCATTGCCCAGCCGTCAAATGTCTTGGACCAAATGCTCTGGTCAAGCAAGCCTATTACCCGACCGTGGATTTTAAATCTCGCAAAGCTACATCGTTTTAATTATTTCTATTCGGGAAATGTTCTGTATATTAACTGAATCGAGGTGTGTGTAGATGACTGCGATTTACGTGTTCATTATTACGGTTATGGCCATCGTGATTTTCGGTGGAACACTCAGTATTTTATTGACAGCCGCATTCGTTTCAGACAAAGTAGAGCATGATGAAATGTTTAGTCAAGGCAGTTGGGATGATGAGTTACTACACTTAAATCACTCTCCACAACCGATTGACGACACGAAAAGCTGAGAATTTTCTCGGCTTTTTACTTTGACTTCATGAGGTGAATCCATGCTCCGTTTCCGATTTATGATCTTACTATTGATCGTCTTTATTTCCGGTTTGATTCAAGGCGCACTCATCCCACTCTTATCCACTTTAATCGAGCGTGACGGGGCACCAGCCTGGGTGAACGGGTTAAATGCGACGATGCTCTATGTTGGGGTAATTGTCTCTGCACCTCTCTTAGAGAGATTCGTTCGAAAATACGGCTTTCGGCCGACCATCGTCCTCGGGATTGTTTTGACGGCATTCGCAACCTTCGCATTGCCGATATGGCCGTCCCTACTCGTCTGGGCGATGATGCGCTTCTTCATCGGATTTGGGGACTCCGCATTACACTACGGATCGCAAGTATGGGTCACGTCCTCTAGTGAAAAACGTAGTCTCGGTCGAGCGATGGCCTATTATGGGATGTCGTTCAGTCTCGGGTTCGCCGTCGGTCCGTTGATTGCACCACTCGTCGATTTATGGTTTTGGTTACCATTTTTGATTATTGTCTTTTTCTGTCTCGCTTCGTTGATGCTCGTCTTTAAAGTCGAGAATGAATTCCCTGAGGTCGAGAAAGTGAAGACCAATTCGAAGGGGCGAATTCGACTAATTCTAGTCGGTGCAGGGTATACACTCCTTCCGGCGTTTACATACGGTTTTCTCGAAGCGAGTTTAAATGCAAACTTCCCAATCTTCACGTCACGAAACGGCGTGAGCCTGACGGAGACGAGCACACTCATCACGACGTTCATCGTCATGTCGATTGTCGTTCAGCTTCCTCTTGGTCGTCTCGCAGACTTGTACGGTAAGAAACGCATCTTACAAATCGTGCTGACATTTGGCACCCTCGTATTCGCCTTGGCGAATCTTGTCGTCGATTCCTATATCGGTCTACTCTTCCTATTCGCACTTGCCGGCGCCGGGCTAGGATCGACTTATTCACTCGGTTTGGCACATATGACAGAAGTGCTTCCCCGTTCATTGCTCCCGACCGGAAACATGCTTTATAGTATCTCATTTAGCGTCGGTTCAATCTCAGGTCCGATGATTGGGGCCTTCTGGTTGTCTTTACCGAAAGAGGTCTATTTCTTTATGTATGCCGTCATTCTCGGTATTCTAGCGCTCCGACTCTTCACATCGACCGCTAAGCCAATCGACTTATAAACAGAGGCAGATGGTTCCCATGAACCACCTGCCTCTGTTTTATTCCACTACTCGTTCCATTTCGTCGTCGTTCAACTGTAAAGCTCGGATGAAGACTTCGTCTAATGCAAAAGGTTCCGTGTCTAGCGAAGCGAGGACATCGGACTTTAGCGTCACCTCGACGACACGGTCATTGAACTGCCATCTCGTCTGAATGTCATCACCTTGTCTCGTGGCGCGTGTCGCCACCGGGCCGTGACGTTCTTTTAAGCTTTGACTCACGCACTTCATCACGTACTTGACGTATTCATCTTTCGGTTGACGCGAGATGAGGATATTTCGAACGATTCGATTCCTAGCCATTGTTGCCCCTCCTTTCTTTTCAATGATTCCGCACGCAAGTCTTTACAAACGAAGACCGATTTTACGAGCTTTAAAATTCAGAATTTTTAATATATTTTGTCACGGTATTGCATTTTCGTCAACTCCGTCTCTTTTTCAAACGACGTTCTGTCTTTTCTTCGTACGACGCCCTTGAAAATAAGTGGACAAATAAATGCCGGCGATGACGAATCCTAGCCCGACAATCGCATTCCAAGGAATCGATTCTCCAAGCAAAATCCCAGACAAAATCACGCCAAATAAGGGAACTAAGAAGATATAGAGTGAAATCCGACTGACCGGATTATATTTCATCAATGTGTTCCAAAGCGTAAATCCAATTGCGGACAACATTGCCAAATAAAAGAGAAACGCAATCGTCTGTCCTGTATACGGCATCGATATACCATTCGGCTCTAACACGTAGCCGATGACGAGTAAACCGATTGAACCGATGACCATCGCCCACGCTGTCATCGGGGCAACATCATATTCTTTTGAATAATCTTTCGCAATCAAATTCCCAAACGCGCCAGACACCATTGCCAAGATAAGTAGTATCTCGCCGATCCCGAACCCGACCTCTGTACCAGGCGCGGGCCAGTTTGCGATGACAATCCCTGAGAATCCAAACGTCAAGGCAAGACCTTTCAAACGATTCAGTTTATCGTCTTCATACCGTATATGAGCGAGAGCCATTTGAAAGAACGATGTTGATCCAGCGATAATCGACCCTTGAACTCCGGTCGAGATCGAAAGTCCGATGTAAAAGAATAAATACTGTAAAAACGTCAAAAAAGATCCGAGGTGCGCATACGCTTTAAACTTTTGGCGTGTTAATCGAATCGATTGCTTTAGGACGGTTTGACTAATAAGAAGTAGAAGCAGCCCCGCTAATAAAAAGCGCTCTCCTGCGAACAGTAGCTGTTGCCCGTACTCATTCGATTGAATATCTAGCTTCTCATAACTTAATTTGATGAACGGGAAAGCACTCCCCCACAACAACGTATTAAATATCGCAAATAACGCCACTGTCCATGGACGTTGAAATATATTTTGCATGACACAAAAACTCCTTAATCTTTTTATTTGTTGGCAGATGATAAGCATGATAAAATAAACCTAGATAATAATTATTATAAATTAAAAAAAGGTTAACACGGATTAAATCGTTAATTCAAAGCCAGTTGATGATGATAATCATCTTCAACCATTATCATTTAATCGAGATTCATTCTCAATTAGAAAGAAGGGATTACATGAACGCTCCATCTGTTACACACGAAAAAAGCCACGTTTTCAAACGGGCTAACTGGTACGAACATATCGAATTGATTATGGCGCTCATTAGCGGTGTATTGATTGTACTCGCTTATATCACCGAAACACAAGAAGGAGCCCCTTGGATTCACGTCTCGCTTTATTTATCCGCCTTTTTCATCGGGGGATACGCGAAAGCAAAAGAAGGGATTTCGGACACCATTGAAACGAAATCTCTTAATGTAGAACTCTTAATGATCATCGCCGCCATCGGGGCCGCATCGATTGGATATTGGATGGAAGGCGCGATTCTCATCTTCATTTTCGCCTTATCCGGTGCGCTCGAAACATACACAATGAACAAAAACGAACGTGCGCTCGAATCTTTAATGGAACTCCAACCTGAACAAGCAACCCGCCTGACAACTCCTGAGAAACTTGAAGTTGTTCATATTGATGACTTGAAAGTCGGTGACCTTATTTACGTCCGCCCAGGGGAACGTATCCCTGTCGACGGAAAAATCGTCAAAGGAAGTGCTTCGGTAGAAGAAGCCGCTATCACAGGTGAGTCGGTCCCTGTCGACCGACAAGTCGGAGAAGACGTATTCGGGTCAAGCGTCAACTTGAATGGCGTGCTAACGATTGAAGTGACAAAACTTGCGACCGAGACGTTGTTCCAAAAAATCATCCAAATGGTTCAACAAGCACAGGAAGAAAAATCACCATCCGCTCAGTTCATCGATCGTTATGAAGGACGGTATGTTCAAATCGTGCTCATCTCCGTCACGGCGATCATCCTACTTGGACCGTTCTTTACGTCGTGGTCTCTTGAAACGAGCATCTATCGCGGCATGATCCTTCTCGTCGTCGCCTCTCCTTGTGCGCTCGTCGCCGCCATCACACCTGCTGCGTTGGCTGCCATCGCCTCTTCCGCAAAACACGGTATTCTCTTTAAGGGTGGCGCGCATATCGAGAATATGGGACGCCTAAAGGCAATTGCTTTCGATAAGACGGGGACACTCACGATTGGGAAACCTATCGTACAAGAAGCACTCATCTCTCCGGAGTTGCTTGAAGATGACGTGAACCGAATCGTTAGTTTGATTGAAGAGCATTCGATGCACCCTCTCGCCGAAGCGCTCGTTTCATATACCGGGAGATACACCGGAGACATGATGGATTTCAAAGATGTCACAGGATCGGGGATTGAAGCGACGATTGACGGAGTCGCTTATCGCGTCGGTAAACAGAAGTTCGCTGATCGAAGCGGTGATTTCTTTAAAGAGGATGTAGAACGTTTGAAAGAAGCTGGTCACACGCTCGTCTTCATCAGTGACGAGACAAGAACAATCGGCGCATATGCCCTTCGTGACACGCTTCGACCTGAGGCGAAAACAGCAATCCTCCGCCTGAACGACCTCGGAATCGCGACCATCATGATTACGGGCGACAATGAGGCGACCGCACGCGCTATTGCAAACGAGGCCGGATTGACACGCTATATCGCCGAGTGTCTGCCGGAAGAAAAAGTTTCACAAATTAAGTCACTACGCGAAGAATACGGTTCGATCGGGATGATTGGTGACGGGATCAACGACGCACCTGCACTAGCGACCGCCGACGTCGGAATCGCAATGGGCGAAGGAAGCGATGCGGCTCTTGAAACAGCTGACGTCGTCTTGATGAAAAATGACCTCGTACGCTTGAGTGATGGGATACGTCAGTCACGTAAACTTAACCGTGTTGTCTTACAAAATGTCGTCTTTGCACTCGGTGTCATTCTCGTCCTCATTGCCACCAATATTTTCGAACTACTCATTATGCCGTTCGCGGTTGTCGGACATGAAGGTTCTACCATCCTTGTCATCTTGAATGGGCTTCGACTCCTCACCTCTTCGTGGGAATGATACATTCGACAAAATCGAAACGATGATTGAAACAATATGTCGATTTCGTTATAATTGAAACAATGTGTCTAAAAGACTGATTTAGATCGAAAGATTGGCTAAAGGTGGTACAAGATATGAATACGATTGCAGTCATCGGCAAGGTATTTGTCGATATTAAAGGGACTTCCTTCGCACCGCTCCATAAAGATGCGAAGAACGTCGGCGACATCACTTTCTCTAATGGTGGAACAGGTCGCAACGTTGCGCAAAACTTAGGAGTACTCGGCAATGATGTTCGTTTCGTCTCAACCGTTACGAACGATCAAATCGGCGTCGGTGTCCTCGAGGAATTACGTTGTTTGAACGTAAACGTCGATGGGGTTGATATGCTCGAAGATAACGGCATGGGTATGTGGCTCGCCGTTATGGATAACAACGGCGACCTCCAAACGTCGATTTCAAAGCAACCTGACGAAGCGCGAATGGAAAAAGCTATTTTACGCCAAATCGATACCGTTTTTGAAGAGAGCGATGCGGTCGCAATCGACTTAGACTTGTCGGTCAACGTACTAAACGAGACGATTGAACTATGTCGCGTTATGGATTTGCCGCTGTACGGCGTGTGCGGCCACCTTTCTGTCATTGAACGAAACCGTCATTTACTCCAAGGGTTTACGGGGTTCATCTGTAGTCGGGAAGAAGCAGAAATCTTATCTGATATGTCAATCGTCACCGTGGATGATGCCCTGCGTGTCGCTGAAGTACTCGCCATGAAAGGTGCCCCATTGACAATTGTCACGATGAGCGAACTTGGTGCCGTTTACGTCGATCTCCGCACGAATGAACAAGGTCACGTCCCGACGACGAAAGTGAAAGTCGCCGACTCTACCGGTGCCGGTGATTCATTCTTCTCCGCTGTCATCTCTGAACTCATGAAGCGCCACTCTATCGAAGATGCACTTCGACTAGGGATGCGTATCGCCGGAAAAGTTATCGCGTCACATGAGAATGGATTGACACAAGATATGTACGCATCATTAGAACAACCTACGCAAGAATGAGTTGAACGCATCGGCGAATCGTCGATGCGTTTTGTGCAAAATTATAGGAATGAAAGGAACGATCTCAGTGGTTCGAACGAAATTAAGAAGCGCGATCATTTTAATAAATGATCAAGATGAAGTAGCTTTGATTCGACGTGAAAAGGAAGACGTGCTTTATTACGTCTTCCCTGGTGGTGGAGTCGAATACGGTCATACAACAGAAGAAACTGCCGTTCGCGAAGCATTTGAAGAGCTCGGCGTCCATGTAGAATTAGAAGGTGTGGCTGCCTACGTCGCATTCAATAACGAGTTAAATCCTTACTATTGGGCGAAAATGACAGGTGGCGAATTTGGTACCGGAACAGGTGAAGAGTTTCAAGAAGAACAAACAAACGGATCATATACCCCTATGTGGATCAAACGATCAGCATTACCCCATCTTCCGATTCGTCCCCCATCGCTCGCTGAAAAATTAGCCTCACAAGAGACACGTTTTTACGATTTGACGTTGTCTGAGGCATAATCAAGTGTACCTTTAAGCAATTTCGGGAAACGTTCACTAATGATTGTTTCAGGAGGGTTTCATGATGGCGATGACAGAAGTAAAGGAAAAGAAGAATTGGTTCTCGTTTGGAAAAGAATTATTTCGACGCTTTAAAGAACACGATGTACAAGATTACGGGGCAACTCTCGCATTCTTTTGGTTTTTATCCATCTTCCCGGGGATTATCTTTATTTTGGCACTCTTATCATTTTTCGATATCTCACAAGACACGTTCCAAAATCAATTGAATGATTTAGCTCCCGGTTCAGCCGCTTCTGATTTTTTGACCGGGATTTTTGAAGCGATTGGCGAACCGAGAGGCGGTCTGTTATCTATCGGTGCAATTTTAGCGATTTGGTCTGCCTCAAAAGGTGTCGACCGTCTCGTGACGACAGCACTACACGCTTATGGTGAAGACAATGAACGTAACTTTTTTGTCAAAAAAGGCTTAGCGCTCGGATTAACAATCTTACTTGGAATCGGGATGTTGTTGCTCATTCTTTCGAACGTATTCGGGTCACAAATTATCACGTTTGTCACTGAATATTTGCCAGTGAACATCACCGGCGCTGAAGAGTTGATGATCAACGTATTCCGATACGTCTTGACAACGGTTGTCTTAATTTTGACGCTTTCAATTTTTTATAAAATATCACCGCAGCAGCACGTGTTTTGGAAAAGTACGATTCCTGGGGCCATCTTTGGTGTCATCGGTTGGCAACTCGTGTCATTAGGATTCAGCTTGTACGTCTCAAATTTCGGGAGCTACGATTCAACTTACGGATCGCTCGGCGGAATCATCGTCACCTTGCTATGGTTGCAATTAACTGGAATGATCATCCTTATCGGTTCTGAGATCAACGCGACGTGGATGCGTTTCTTTAAAACGCCAAGCGAACAAGAATACGAACGTGATTTCAAGAAGAACAAAAAGAAAGCAAAACAAAAACAACAAGAAGATGACTACGATGATATCCCCACTAACACGTATGGCTAATACAAAAGGAGCACGTTCACAAAATGAACGCGCTCCTTTCTTATGCTTCTATTGGATCAAGACGTCCCGTTGCCGGGTCGATCACAAATCCATGGACATTCGTGCCTGGTGGTAACAAAGGATGATTGTTGATTAAATTGATGGAATGAACGACATTTTCCTCTACTGAATCAAAGCCATGTAACCATTGTTCTAAATCCATTCCTGACGATTTTAGCATTTTCAAAGTTTGAGGGTCGATTCCCCGACGTTCCATTTCTTCAATCACGATAGACGGTTCAATCGCTGCCATTCCACAATCATAGTGTCCGACCACAACGACTTCTTCCGCTCCTAGTGCGTAGAGGGCCACCAAAATCGAACGCATGGCCGAACCGAATGGATGTGACAGGACAGCACCGGCGTTTTTAATAATTTTAGCGTCTCCGTTCTTAAGTCCTAACGCTTGAGGTAACAGCTCCGTCAAACGTGTATCCATACACGTTAAAATCACAATTTTCTTATCCGGAAACTTATCGGACACGAACGGTTCGTACTGCTTCTCCTCTACGAAACGTTTGTTAAATTCAAGCATTTCCTTTACGACTGACACGTTAACGCCTCCCCTTTTCTCACATCACAAACCTCGACACAATCAGTCCAACGACCATCCACGCCCCGAATAACGTATTCACTTTCGCTGTCATCGCCATAGCAGGCATCAATGCAGCTGGTTCTGCTTTTGGCCAAAACTGTTTAATCGCCTGAACCATGACCGGCACTGTAAATAGTGAAAGTAAGACCCACGGTGTGACTCCATAATACACTACGGCGACGATGATGCCGACTAATGCGGCGATAAAGAACATCGCAAGTACATACACCGCACGTCGATGACCGACTAAACAAGCAATCGTTTTTCGACCATTCTCTTTATCGTTATCTAAGTCACGAATATTATTCGCAAGTAAGATCGCACCGATTAATAATGCCATCGGAAACGATACGAGTAATAACTCCGTCGTCACCGTATTGATTTGGATGAAACCGGCGATTCCAATAATGACATAGCCCATGAATAGACCTGCGACGAGCTCCCCGAACGGTGTATAGGCGATCGGCAATGGGCCACCGGTATACAAGTAGCCGACGAGCATGGACAACGCACCAATCCATAGCAAATGCCAGCTCGTGGATGCGGCAATATATAACCCGAGTAACGCTGAGACAGCATACATGCTAAGGGCAATCGTCAATACCTGTTTCGGCGTAAATCCATCACGAACGATTGAGCCACCAATCCCGATCGATCCTTCATGGTCGAGCCCACGTTTATAATCATAATACTCGTTAAATAAGTTCGTTGCGATTTGAATGAGGACAGACGCCACTAACATCGCAAGAAAAAGTCCCCACTTCAGCTCGGTTTGATTGAGGACGATGAACGTCCCGAGCAAGACCGGAATAAAGCTTGCTGTCAGGGTGTGCGGGCGAATCATTCGCCAATATGCCCCTTTTGATTTCTGTTTCATTTACTTCCCTCCCTTCGTTAGTTTACGTCTCGAGGAAAAAATCTGTCAACGCCAGCCTACAATCTCATTTTCCGAATAATTTTCCGAGCATTTCATAGGCAGGTCGATTGCAAACTCATGATACACTAAAAAGTGAGAATTCTATCGGATTGAGGAGGCTTTTCTTTTATGCCAGATACTCAAACACATATAAAACAACGAATTGAACAAGCCCATAAACGAGCGCGAGCTTGGCAACGTCCAGTCCTCGCTTCATACACCTGGGAGATTACAGCGTTCGATGCTTTTGAAATCATTCAGAACACCGATACGTCCCACTACTATTTCATGACACCGGACCGCACGCTTGAGATGCTCGGTTGCGGAGATGCGCTTGTCTTAAGTGCTTCTGGACCAGAACGGTTTCAACGCTTGCAGTACGATTGGAGTTTACACCGACGAGACGTTGATGCCAAAATCTATGCATTCGCCGGATTTTCATTTGACACTTTCATGCGTCCACAAAAAAGTATGTGGGATGCCTTTGGGGAGGCATCTCTCGTCGTCCCAAAATTTTTATACCGTCGTTATAAAAACCGATATACGTTGACAGTCGCCACCCTCGTTTCTTCAAAGCAGTCGGTTGAACAGTACTTGATTCAGTTGGCGGATCAGTTGGCCCAGTTCAGTTCACTTCATCCGACAAAGGAAGCGACACCGGCCTATTCGAAAGTGAAGGATGGCATCGATCACTTCAAGTCGAGTTTCCAACAGGCGAAACAGTTGATTGAAGAAGAACGGGTCGAAAAAATCGTGATTGCGCGCGAAGAAATCTATCAGCGTTCCGATGATGCGTTCCCATTCAGTAAGAGCTTGAAGCATTTGGCAGACCATCAAGAATCAAGTTACATCTACTTATACCAACCAAAACGTGACATCGGTTTCTTTGGCGCGACACCCGAACGGCTAATACAAAAAGAAGGTATGCAACTGCATACTGCGGCCATCGCCGGCACAATCAAGCGTCCTGACACAGAAATTGAAAGCGACCTCGCGAAGGAACAGTTGCTGAACGATGCAAAAAATCGCGAAGAACATCAAATTGTCGTAAAAGATATAAAACAAGCATTGACACCGTACACCGCACCAATTCTAACGAACGAAACTCCACAAATTTTGGCGAATCGCTCGGTGTTCCACTTGCATACTCCAATCCAGGTGACACTTGAAACTAACGCCTCGTTGCTGTCGTTAGCGGAATCATTACACCCAACACCAGCACTTGGTGGCTCACCGAAGCGGACATCGGTCCAATTGCTTCGTGAAATTGAACGGTTCGACCGCGGATGGTATGGTTCTCCATTTGGTTGGATTGACAACGAAGGTGATGGCGAATTTGTCGTCGCGATTCGTTCAGCACTCGTTCAGCATCAATTCGTCGCACTCTATGCAGGATGCGGCATCGTCAAAGACTCTGCGCTCGAGCAAGAGCTCGAAGAAACTGAAATGAAAATGAGTCCAATCAAACAAGCTCTGCAGTTTGATTCGCACGATTAAGGAGGCACCCTACATGAATAAGATGTTGACCGATTGGGTAGCATCCATGGTGAATCGACTTGTAGAATCCGGCGTGACGGATGTCGTCATCAGTCCAGGCTCTCGTTCGACTCCACTCGCGATGGCGGCTTATCTACATCCACATATCCGTCATCATATTATCGTCGACGAGCGTTCTGCCGGATTTTTTGCGCTCGGATTGACACGTTCCACAGCAACCATTCGTCCCGTCGCATTGATCTGCACGAGTGGGACTGCTGCGACAAACTACTACTCGGCTGTGACGGAAGCGTTCATATCACAGTTGCCACTCGTCGTACTGACGACCGACCGACCACATGAATTGCGGAATGTCGGGGCACCACAAGCAATCAATCAAGTCCGGCTCTACGGGGAACAAGTGAAGACGAGCGTTGATTTGCCCGTTCCTGAAGAAACAACGTTATCGTTCATGCAACAAACGATTACCCGCTTCACGACTCTAGCGATGCAAGCACCGATGGGACCCGTTCATTTGAATGTACCGTTCCGGGAACCTCTGCTTCCAGACCTCGAGTCATTGAAACAGATATTGAAGGCTGATCCTGTCTTGCCAGAACGACAGCGTATTCGACCGACACAGGCAGACAAAGACATTTTCTCAGAACGGACGAGTCACAAACAACTTGCCTTCGTCGTCGGACCTTACACCCCGACATCTTGGCAAAAACCTATTGTTGAATTTGCTTCCGAGCGACAGATCCCGATCTTTGCCGATCCCCTCAGCGGCATGCGGCGTTTCGACGGCGTCTTGACCAACTACGACACTTGGCTTGCAAGTGAGCATCGAGCCGATTGGCTGCCTGAGGTGTTCGTCCGTTTCGGGGCTGCACCTGTTTCAAAGCGATTCAATCAATGGATGGGCATGGCGGACCAACTCGTCATCGATGAGCCAGGGTCTTATCGCGACCCAAGTAGCCGTGCCACCATCTGTTACGGAGACGCACTCGATTTTCTACCGCTCATCGCATCCGCAAACGAACCTCGGTATCTTGAGCGTTTACGCTTTTTTGAAGAGATTGCCGAGTCTGCAAAATCGTCACTTCAAGGTGAAGCGGCATTGACGAAACGATTGCTCGATACATCGATAGAGCGTCTATTCGTCAGTAACAGCATGCCGATTCGAGATGTGGATACAACACTTTCTGCCGGCACGAACAAACGCGTTCTCGCCAACCGAGGCGCAAACGGGATTGATGGTGTGTTATCCAGTGCACTCGGAAACAGCTATGATACGTCTCACGGCGCTCTATTGATTGGTGATTTAGCATTCTATCATGATAGCAATGCCTTGCAACTGTTAAAACATCATCCCGGAAAATTTTCCATTGTGATTGCAAACAATAACGGTGGAGGGATCTTCTCCTTCCTCCCGCAAGCTTCAGTCGACACGCAATTATTCGAAGATTTGTTCGGGACACCGCTCGATTTAAACATCCGTGGCTTCGCTGAGACATATGGCTTGTCCTATCGTCTGATTGAACGACCAGATGAAATTCAAGAAGCGATTGAAGATGGCGTTCATTTAATCGAATTCCCATCGAATCGCGAGGAGAATGTGATGGCTCATCGGGATTGGACCCAATCTGTCTGCGATCGTCTCACTACGGAGAACGAGTCATGAACATCGACTTGCGTGGCGTTCGTTACGAAGTGATTCATCGCGGTGAGGGAAGACCGGTATTATTTTTACACGGATTCACTGGAAACGCCCATTGGGTCGATTCGCTCCCTGCGTTACCGATTCGCCTCGTGTCACCGTCGCTCCTTCAACATGGTGCAACTGAATACCCTTCCGTCAATCGTTCGACGATGAGTCAACAAATTAAGGATTTGTCCCACTTACTGGATACGGATGACCGCCCTTGGACAGTCGTTGGCTATTCACTCGGTGGGAGAATCGCATTGACGCTCGCCGCATGTGACAAGCGTGTCGAACATGTCATCGGGATCAGTACGACTCCTGGTCTTTTATCCTCTAAAGAGCGGATCTCACGTCGACGCCAAGACGCAGAATTGGCTCACTTTATCGAAACCGAAGGACTCGTTGCTTTCGTCAAGCGATGGGAGAACCTTCCGCTTTGGAGACAAACAGAAGAGATGAAGCGTTCGCTCAGACAGGACCGACTCGCACAACATCCCGTTGCTCTTGCAGACAGTTTGCGGGCCATCGGAACGGGTCATATGCCCTCGTTATGGGGAAAGCTACACCATCTACCACGCACTGACTTGATTGTCGGAGCAGAAGATCTCAAGTTTAAAGCGATTGCACGAAACATCCAGGAAGAACGACCCGATTTTAAAATCTACGAAATTTCAAATGCAGGGCATGCTCCTCATATCGAGAATGCATCAGAGTTTGGTACAATAATAAAGAAATTGATTTTAGGGGGTATTTAAAATGGAATCAGTAGCGAACTGGACATCGGTCCGTACGTATGAAGACATTAAATATGAAACGTGGAACGGAATTGCCAAAATTACGATCAACCGTCCAGAGGTGCGCAACGCGTTCCGTCCGTTGACGGTCAATGAATTGATTGATGCATTCGCACGCGCTCGTGACGATAAAGAAGTCGGCGTCATCATCTTGACAGGTGAAGGCGAAAAGGCATTCTGTTCAGGTGGAGACCAAAAAGTTCGTGGACACGGCGGATACGTCGGAGAAGATGAAATCCCACGCTTGAACGTCCTCGACCTTCAACGCTTGATTCGCGTCATTCCAAAACCGGTCATCGCCATGGTCGCAGGTTTCGCAATTGGCGGAGGACATGTCCTTCACGTCGTCTGTGACTTGACGATTGCAGCGGACAACGCTCGCTTCGGACAAACAGGTCCTAAAGTCGGTTCGTTCGATGCAGGATATGGTTCTGGTTACTTAGCTCGCATCATCGGTCATAAGAAAGCTCGTGAAATCTGGTACCTTTGCCGTCAATACGATGCACAAGAAGCACTCGAGATGGGCCTCGTCAACACGGTCGTCCCACTCGAGCAACTCGAAACAGAAACAGTCAAATGGTGCCAAGAAATCTTACAACACTCACCGACTGCACTTCGCTTCTTGAAAGCAGCGATGAACGCAGATACAGACGGTCTTGCTGGACTTCAGCAACTCGCTGGAGACGCAACGCTTCTCTACTACACAACAGATGAAGCAAAAGAAGGACGCGACGCGTTCAAAGAAAAACGTGATCCTGACTTCGGTCAATTCCCACGTTTCCCTTAATTTTTTGAGAGAGTAGCGATGTCGCTACTCTTTTTTTGGAGGTGACTGATATGTATGAATGGATTCGTAAACACCCGGCGTCACACCTCGCACTCGTGACGTCTGAAAATCGACTGACGTGGGAATCGTTACGTACCGAGAGCCTTCAACTTGCCCAATTCATCCATGAACAGACATCTACTGCCGAACGGATTGGCATATTCGCTAAAAACAGCAAAGACTATGTCATCGCCATCCACGCGGTGCATCTGCTCGGTAAAGTATTGGTCCCGTTGAATACACGGCTAACCGAAGAGGAAGTACGTATTCAGTTACAAACAGCGAAAGTGGACCTCCTTCTCGTAGACGAAGAAATCGATTTGTCCGTCACACAACTTCTGATGACACGCCGGGCCACTTCATGTTTCACCGTGACACATGAGTGGAAAGGAGATGAAACCATGTCTCTTATGTTCACGTCCGGTACGACGGGGCGGGCTAAAGCGGTAAAGCAGACGTACGGGAATCATCTCGCTAGCGCACGGGCCGCTGAAGCACATCTGGACTATCGAGCAACAGACCATATGCTCGCGGTGACCCCACTCTTTCATATGAGTGGACTCTCTCAAGTGTATCGGAGTGCTATCATCGGTTCGACGCTCTATGTCGAGCCACGTTTTGATGTCGATCGAACACTTCATATCATCGAGACAGAAAGAATCACCCAACTGTCGCTCGTCTCGATTATGCTGCAACGACTGCTCGATGCCGGCTTAGAGAAATACCAGCTTCGCACATTACTCGTCGGAGGTGGACCAGTCCCGCGCTCATTACTAGAAGAAGCAGAACGACGGCAACTACCAATCGCCCAGACATATGGGATGACGGAGACGTGCTCTCAAGTCGCCACGTTGCTTCCGAGCGAAGCACTCTCGCATATCGGTTCGAGCGGTCAGGCAATCGCCCCAACTAGTATTCGAGTCAATGTGGACGGCGAGATTGAGGTAAAAGGTCCGACGGTGACGAGCGGATACTTCGAACAACCTGAATCAGACGTCTGGACATCAGACGGTTACTGGAAAACGGGCGACCTCGGCACGATGAAGGATGGCTATTTATATGTACACGATCGCCGAAGCGACCTTATTCTTTCAGGTGGTGAAAATGTATATCCGGCCGAAATCGAGGCCGTGATGTTACGATGTGCCGGCGTTCAAGATGTCGGAGTCACAAAAAAATCGCATCCGACCTGGGGAGAGGTCCCGCTCGCCTTCGTCGTCGGCTCCTATGACCCCGCAGAGATGAAGGCAGTTCTCGATTCCCAGTTAGCTAGATATAAACACCCGATTGCGATTTATCACGCACAGGAACTACCACGAAACGCGAACGGAAAACTAATGCGCCATCGCTTAAAGGAGTTACTGCCATGATTAAACGTGCTGACCTTTCCATTGTTCCCTTGACGTTTAAACACCCAATCGTGACGGCACACGCCGTCTTATCCGTCAGACGAACGCTTATCCTCCGCCTAGAGACCGTAGACGGTATCGTTGGATACGGTGAAGGTGTCGCTTTTGAGACACCTTGGTACACGGAAGAAACAACCCAATCCATGGTGGATACGTCTAAACTCATTCTCGATTTACTGAAAAGGGAGACGGTCACGACGGACGTGTTTCCGAACTTGGTCTCGTCCATCATCGGTCAGCGAATGGCAAAGGCGATGTGGGAAAGTGCACTCTGGGAGATTGAAGCGGCACGCGCGAACAAATCACTCAAGTCATACATGAACGCAGGAGATTCTGTTTCTTGCGGACGAACAATCGGGATTGGCTTACTGAACCAAACGATGAAATCCATTGAGACGGCATTGGCTGACGGATTCGAACGAATCAAATTAAAAGCATCTCCTAATGAACTACTTCCTGCTCTGCGCGAGATTCGTGCGGTCTTCCCCGACGCACCACTCATGATTGACTTGAACGGAAGCGCGTCCGATCAACCGATGGAATGGTTCGAACAACTCGATGCCCATCGGTTATTGATGATCGAACAGCCATACCCGAGCCGACAGTTCGCGAAATCAGCGGCTCTCCAAGCAAAACTCACGACCCCCATTTGTCTCGACGAGTCCATCACGTCTTATGATGACGTGGAAACGATGACACAGCTCGGTGCGGGAAAAATCGTCAACATTAAACCCGCACGTGTCGGCGGTCTAAGCGAGGCGCTCCACATCCGACAATATGGTGCGCCATACTGGGTCGGCGGAATGTATGAATCCGGTATTGGAAGATATCATACACTCTTGTTCGCTTCGCTAAGCGGCGCGAGCTTCCCCGCAGATATGTCGGGAACGAGTGCCTATTTTGAACAAGATTTGCTCGATACACCACTTGAAGTGGAAAATGGAAAGTTGATTCTCCCAGATTCGGTACAACCGAACTGGGCTGTGATTGAACAGATGCGAGAAGAAACAATTTCATTACAAGCTTGAACTCCCCCCTACGCTTCGCTTAGAAGTGGGAGTATTCTCGCCTAATTTTGATAAAAAAAGGTGTGGTTCGCATGAACCACACCTTTTACTTAACGGAACGATCCCGTTAACACTTCATACCCATCTTCTGTGACAACGACCGTATGCTCGAACTGCGAAACAAGACTCTTGTTCGGCGTAAAGAGCGTCCAGCCGTCCTCTTCCGACTGATAGACAACTTCGTCTTTCGTGGAGATGAACGTCTCTACCGCAATGACTTGCCCAGCTTTTAAGAGTTGATTCTCCTCACGACTGTAGTAGTTCGAAATGGTCTCCGGCTCCCCATGTAACGTCCGACCAAGACCGTGTCCAGCCAAGTTACGGATAACGGTGAACCCGTTCTTTCTCGCATCCGCATAAATCGCCTTACCGATTTGATTGACTTTCACGCCCGCCTTCACTTTACCAAGTCCAGCTTCTAGCGATGTCAATGATACCTCTACCAAACGTTCGTGCTGAGGTGATTTCGCAGTCCCGGCAATGACCGTACGACCTGTATCGGCATAATAGCCATCCTTCACAGCCGAAACGTCAACGTTAACGATATCGCCTTCTTGAATGACCTCTTCCCCAGGAATCCCATGGGCGGCGACGTCATTGAGTGAGATACACGTGTACCCTGGGAACTCATACATCGTAATCGGCGCAGAAGCTGCACCTTCTTCTTCTAAAATCCGTTGCCCAATTGCATCTAATTCTTTTGTCGTCATACCCGGTTTGACTGCTTTTGCCATCTCGTCTCGCGCAAGTGCAACGATTCGACCGATTTCGCGTAATGCATCATAATCATAATCTAACATCTGTTGTTCTTCCTTTCAGTCTAATAATCGATTCTGGTATAAGTAGTCTTCTGACAAGTCAGCGAATAAGAACATGCCATCTGGTAGTGGATAACTGAATGTGCGCGTCACTTCATTCGAACTAAAATCACGATAGTCATCAGATAAATAACCACGTCCTCGAACATCCATCGCAGCCATCGTCTGAATAAAATACGGTCGGAAACTCCAGTTATACCCCCGAAACGTATTGTCAACGCGCCATTCTTCATTTACATAGTAGACGTTCGCACTCGTCTGAAAGCCTGTCTTATCCGTCAAATAATAACGAACAAACACTTCTTCGAGCTTTGGCGCGATGTATTGAATCCATTCATCTTTCTTATCTCGAGACCATTTACCGGATTGAACCAGTTCGCCAATCTGACGGTGCAATTCAAATTCAAGTTCGTATAATCGGTTCAATCGTTTCTGGTCATGTAAAAAGAATGAAGGCACTTCTTGTGCCAACACACCCATTCCTTTAATTTCTAGTTGAGGTCGCTCATCCTCCAACCCAAGCAGACCACCCATATAATAGCGGCCACCATGTTGCCAAGCGTAACGAAGTTGTCCGACATGATTGATCGACTTATACAGGAGTGGCGCACCGAGCTTCGAAGCGATATATTCCATCGTCTGAAGCATGTTCGGATACATGACCGATAATGTCTTTTTCTCAACCATCGTCCCTAGATCGACAAGTAACAATTCAGGTGCAAGGGTCATAATATCCTCAATACTGGTCGATTCTGCAAAATCTAAAGCAATCTTCAATCCATAAGACCGATAATATTGAATGACGCGCGACAGACGGGGAACATCAACTAAATCTGTTCCTTGAAGCGTCACATAAATGCGATGTAATGGAAAGTTCAATGCACGAAGCGGAGCTAAGAATGTTTCTCCCCCTTCTTCGAGTATCCATTCAGATCGGCATCTGAACGTGACAAACTGCTTGGCGTCACGAAGTTGTTCCGCTGCTAATTGCTCCATTCGTTGAGAGATGTCCAACTGATATTCGAGCGGAACGTCATCATCATAAAAAAACGGTGTTAACGATTCGCCACGAAAGCGACCATGTACCATATATCCTTCCACTTGAAACGTCGCCGCCCCAAGAATTGGTTCATAAGTTACCATTACTTCTTCAGGGTGGACCATCACTTCTACCGCATCCACAACTCATCACCTCTTCGTTAAATGCGAAAACGAGCTACATTCAGCTCGTTCGCGTGTGTACATACATATAGGCACCGAAACAAGCAATAAAATAGACGATACTCATCACGCCATATGCAATGCCCATCTTTCCGCCTACTCCAATGGCTAACACTAGAAAAATCATCGCTCCAAATAACAATGTCGCCACGGGGATATAACGAAAATTAGGACGGTCCGTCTTCGACACGATTGGTTTTAGTGCAAATATACAACCAAGCAGCACAAGGAGACCGAAACTTAATTCCACCATCCGTTGACACCTCATCCTTCCATCTCTACTCAACTAGTGTAGCATGACCCTATAAAAAAAGCCGCAAATCCACTTAAGGAAATGCGGCATTTCATGATGATTAGTCACGTGGACGGCGTGGACCACGGTCATCCGAGCGACGACGATCGTCACCACCACGGTATGATCCTTTACGGTCTCCGCTACGTCCGCCACGACGGTCGCCACCACGGCCACCGCCACCGCCACCACGACGGTCGTTACGACCACGGTATCCACCACGATCGCCACCACGGCCACCTTGGCGCTTCACACGAACTGGTTCAGCGTACGAGATTTCAACTGGTGTTGAATCTGGCTCTTTTGTCAGTCCACGAAGGGCAGCAGCGAGAAGCTCAACTGCTTCGTACTCTTCAAGGAGTTCTGTTGCAAGTTGCGTGTAAGCTTTGAAATCACCCGCTTGCACGCGTTCGATCAACTCTTCAGCTGCTTGCTTTTGATTTCCTTCAAGTACTTCCGCGATCGTCGGTACGTGACGACGGTTCATCTTCTTGTTCGTTACGCGTTCAATCGCCTTCACTTGTCCAAATTCACGTGGTGTGATGAACGTGAGGGCTGTACCTGTTTTACCAGCGCGACCAGTACGACCGATACGGTGTACGTAGCTCTCTGGATCTTGTGGCACATCGAAGTTGTAAACGTGCGTTACGCCTGAGATGTCGAGTCCACGTGCTGCGACATCTGTCGCTACCAAGATATCGATTGTTCCATTTTTGAAACGACGAATGACTTGGTCACGTTTTGATTGCGTCAAGTCTCCGTGAAGACCGTCTGCTGTATATCCGCGTTTAATGAGTGCTTCTGTCACTTCATCAACACGTTTCTTCGTACGAGCGAAGATGATGCTAAGTTCTGGCGAGTCGATATCAATCAAACGGCAAAGCGTATCGAATTTTTGACCTTCGCGCAATTCGAGGAACTGTTGGTTGATGTTCTCAACTGTCATCTCTTTTGCTTTTACTTTGATGATTGTCGGCGACTTCATGAAACGCTCAGCAATCTTCTTGATTTGCGGTGGCATCGTTGCTGAGAAGAGAAGCGTTTGGCGCTCTTCAGGAAGACCTGCCAAAATCGTTTCGATGTCTTCAACGAAGCCCATGTTAAGCATTTCGTCTGCTTCATCCAAGATAACTGTTTGAATGTTATCAAGTTTGATTGTTTTACGTTTCATGTGGTCCATGAGACGTCCTGGTGTTGCAACGACGATTTGTGGATTCTTTTTCAAACCACGGATTTGACGGTCGATTTGCTGACCACCATACACAGGAAGAGCGTAAACGCGCTTCGCTTCTCCGATTTTGTTTAATTCTTCTGCAACTTGAATCGCAAGTTCACGTGTCGGTGCAAGAACGAGTGCTTGGACTTGACGTGCCTTTGAATCGATTCGCTCAATAGTCGGAATCCCGAAAGCTGCTGTTTTCCCTGTACCTGTTTGTGCTTGTCCTAATACGTCCACTCCTGTGAGTGCGACAGGAATTGTCTCAGCTTGGATCGGTGTTGCTTCTTCGAAGCCCATTTTGTGTACACCTTTTACTAATGCTTCACTTAATTGTAAGTCTTGAAATTTTGTCAAATTATATTCTCCTTTGTTCATACAAAAAAACGTCTGAGTTCAGTTCGACAGATCTACAGACGTTTTCTCAATGTTTCCTCATAGTCAACTTTATTAACTATAACGTATTTCTTCCTAAAATGAAAGAAATACATTTTAAAACTTTTACGTCACCCGAACATCAGTTATCTTATTTCAATTTATAGCCGTTGTCGAGTTTTTCAACTCGCTTCTCTTTTAACAATTTTCCGAGCGCCCGTTTAAATGCGGCTTTACTCATGCCGAACTCGCGGTCGATCACGTCTGGTGAGGTCTTATCGCCATATGGCATTTGTCCACCACGTTCCTCGATATAAGAAAGGACACTCGCTGCATCACCGTCAATTGCCTCATAGGCACGCGGCTTCATTGAAACGAGGACCGTTCCGTCTTGTTTGACCTGTGTCACGCGGACCGTTAACTGTTCACCGAGTCGTGGCCAACGTGTCATCTCTGCTTCATGCAAGAAACCGAGTGATTCGCCTTCAACCCATACGTTAACGCCGACTTCTCGTTTATTGACGACGACCGCTTGAACGTCTTGGTTGCTCCATTCTTCTTTAGAAGGTCTCGCCAACAAGTTTAAATACGCGTAAGGTGCAGGGTCCCCAAGTAAACGTCCTTTTTGGTCATACTTCAAACGAACACATAATTGATCCCCTGCTTGTGGCCAATAGGAACGGTTCTCCGGTAAGTCATCCATCGAAACGAGAACATCTTTTTGAATTCCAATATTGACGAAGACACCCGTGTTATATCGAACGCCCGTCACCTCAAACCATTCGTACTCATCAAATGAGACCGTCGGAATGGTCATCGTCGATGCGAGACGCCCTTCCGAGTCATGATATAAAAAGACACGAACCGTTTGACCAACCGTCACTTCTTCCGTCTGTTCTTTCCGATGAAGGAGTACCTCTTCGCGTCCGTTACTAATGAATACTCCAAAATCAGCAGAACGTTCCGCGACCAAGTCTACTACTTCTCCTGCGCGCAATGCCATTACACCCACATCCTTTTCTAAGCTATTACTGTCAGTATACCTATCTACACACGTTCCTAATCATATCATGTTCTCTTACAGCATTCAGCCTATTTGTGTCTAAAATGTGAATAAGGAATTGAAAGATAAAATTACGTTGAAATTAGCAGCATGATCCTAATTTATTAAAATTTTGTGACAATTTTGTGAACGAACCTTTTTCTTCTAGTATCCTTATTTTGAAAACGTTATTATATAGGAAGTGTCCAGTTTGAAAATGGTTTCATTTAGTATCGATCGGGGGACAATAAATGTTTGATATACAGTCTCGTTCATTTGCAAAACGATTTACGAAAGGTTTGCTTGTCGCTTTTTTCGCATTATTAGCATCACTCAGTTTTATTTTTTCAAACGGTGTCGATACGAATGTATCGTCATCCACAACTTACATGACGCAAGAGTGAACGCCATTCAGCCACCTGAAGGCGTTTTTTCTTTACATGATATAGACAGGAGTTTCTTTCAAAAGGTCGAATACGAATTAGAAGACCTTGCCTTTTTCTTTCATATCATTTAAGAAAAGGAGATTCCGCTATGATTTTTTATTTTCTTACTTCGATTTTGTCTGTTGTAGGACTTGCTTTCTTATTCCAGACTGAATTGTACAAAGATCCGATCGGAACATTTCTGTTCGCTATCTTAATTGCGATGGCCCTCTCTTCCTTTAAACAACTCGTCATGCAGGCAAATGAGTTCTTCGCGGAAAGACGAAATCAAAAGCGAATCAAACGCGTCGTGGCCAGAATGCATTCAACGACACGAAAACGCTCTACATAACGCTCGTCTTCACTCGCCACATTTGGTATCCTATGGAGGAACAGACAACGTACAATGGATTTATAATCGCAGGAGGCACAAAAACGTATGAATGAAATTCCGTTATCGAATGAATGGCTACTTCGTTATTCACCCGTCATGGAACTTTGGTTAAAGGAAGACGGGATCTTACTTGTCGATGATGACAATCGAATCCGTCTCACTCTTGAAATCGGCAACGACCAAGCCATGCAAATCAAAAGCATTGAGCAAGACGGCGCTTATTTCGTCGTCGATCCTGTGAATAAACGCATTACATTCGAACTCGAGGAAGAGGAAGAAGAGAGCGATTCTCGCTTTTGGGAATAAGGATTCATACCTAAGGGTCGGATTCTCGTCAAGAGAAGAAGACTCTTTCTTGTTGTCATCATGAGAGGAGAAAATAGAATGATTCGAACAGTAGTATGGTTTTTCTCATTTTTTGCAGTGTTACCAATCACCCTTCCATTTTTACAGAGAGCAAAGAAAATCGAACCTCCACAACGTTATCGTTATGTACAAGACATCGCCTATAAGTGGGCTCAGTTCTTGCTAAAAGTTGCGGGTGCCGATATTCGGGTCCATGGACAGGAACTGATTCCAGATGAGCCCGTCGTATATGTATCAAATCACCAAGGAAACTTCGACGTGCCGATCATGTTGACGGCCACGAAACGACCGAAAGCATTCATTTCAAAAATTGAAGTACAAAAATTCCCGATTATTCCGCGTTGGATGGAATTGATGGGCTGCATCTTCATCGACCGAAGTGATCGTCGTCAATCGATTAAGGCGATACGTTCCGGTGTCGAGACGATTCAGTCTGGTCAATCGATGATTGTCTTCCCGGAAGGAACACGTTCAAAAGGCGGTTCGATGAAAGAGTTCAAAGCCGGGAGTTTGACGCTCGCAACATCAAGCGGTGCCAAGGTTGTTCCTGTCGCGATTCAAGGCAGCTACAAACTGCTAGAAGCAAAGAACCGAATTACTCCGGCAACAGTCGACGTTACGTTTCTACCAGCAATCGACCCAGCCGATCTGCCAAACAAAGAAATCGCAGCGACGATTGAAGCAGCCATTCGTCAACAGATTGAAGGAGAGAACGCATGAGTTTATTAATGATTGAAGGCATCCATAAAGAGTTTGCCGATAAAGTACTATTTGATGATGTGACGATGACCATCCACCCTGGAGATCGTATTGGTATCATCGGTGTGAACGGCTCTGGAAAGTCGACGTTTATGAAAATCATCGCCGGTACTGAGACAGCTGATCGGGGAACAATGCAACATCCGAACGATTATCGAATTCGCTATTTGACTCAAACTGTCCAATTCGGCGAAGGTCAAACGATTCTCGACGCCCTGTTCACAAGCGATACCCCGTCTGTGAGAGCGCTGAAACAATTCGAACGTGCCCGTCAAGCACTCGAAGTGGATCCAACGAGCGAGCAGTTACTCGAACGTTTCATGAAAGCTCAACAAGCCGTCGATGCTGCAGATGCTTGGGAAACGGAAGCAAAACTAAAATCAATTTTGAACCGCCTTGGCCTACCTGACGTATCGGTCGATGTAAATGCGCTCTCCGGCGGGCAACAAAAACGAGTCGCTCTCGCCGCAGCATTACTGGATGAGGCCGATTTATTACTTTTAGACGAACCGACGAATGAACTCGATGCCGATACGATTGCGTGGCTCGAGACGATGCTTACCGACTATCGAGGCGCAATCCTTCTCATCACCCACGACCGTTACTTCTTGAATCGTGTCACAAACCATATTTTAGAGATTGCGGACGGAACGAGTTACTTCTATAACGGAAACTATGAACTGTTTCTTGAGAAGCGTGCTGAGCGAAAAGCACGCGCCCAGTCGATGGAACAAAAACGACAAAATATTTTACGCCGTGAGCTCGCTTGGTTACGTCGAGGTGCAAAAGCACGAACGACGAAACAAAAAGCCCGCATTCAACGCGTTGAAGACTTGAAACATCAAGAGAGCTTAGCGGAAGAGGAAGTGCTCGATGTCTCTGTTGGGTCACGACGCCTCGGTAAAAAAGTCATCGAAGTCGAAGACATGTCTTTCGGATACGACGAATCGTTATTGATTCAACAGTTCAATTGGATTTTTGGTCGCCGTGAACGGTACGGGATTGTCGGACCGAATGGGAGTGGGAAGTCAACGCTCATGAACTTGCTCGCCAAGCGCCTAGAACCGACAAACGGTACGATCTTGCATGGAGAAACGGTTCATCTAGGTTACTACGGTCAACAAGTTGAGTTTGAAGATGAGTCAAGACGTGTCATCGATGAAATCGAGCGAATTGCGAAAGTGATTTATACCCCGGATGGCGAGACCATCACGGCCGGTCAAATGCTCGAGCGTTTCCTTTTCACCCCGGACGCACAATATAAACCGATTGCGAAGTTATCCGGTGGCGAGAAACGCCGTCTCGTCCTGTTACGAATTTTGATGGACGAACCGAACGTCTTGTTCCTTGATGAGCCGACGAACGATTTGGATACGGAAACGTTGTCCGTGTTAGAAGACTATTTAGAATCGTTCCCAGGCACTGTCATCGCCGTCAGCCACGACCGTTATTTCTTAGACCGTGTCGCCGCCCAGTTAATTGCATTTGAAGATGGATCCATCCAAGTGTATCACGCAGAATATAGCGATTATCTGGCCACACGCCAAGAAGAGGTTCGTCAAGTAAAGAAAGAGAAAGAACCGAAAGAGAAGAAAGATCGTCCGAAATCAGAAGTCGTGAAATTCACCTTCAAAGAACAGAAGGAATGGGACACAATCGAGGAAGACATCGCTGCGCTTGAGGAACAGATTGAAGTACAGGAAACGACACTCGCGACAGCGGGTAGCGACCTCGGTAAAGTCAATGAATTGTATGCAATGATTGCAGAACTGAAAGAAGCACTCGATACGAAGATGGAACGCTGGGCGTACCTATCTGAAATCGACGAACAAATACAAGCACAAAAAAAGGGCTGATCTGTTCGTGAGATAGCCTGTTCTATCAAATAAGAAAAGGAGTTGGATTCCCGGCATGTGCTCTGGGAATCCAACTCCTTTTTATCACTTCACTTTAAGGAAAAGCACATCGTCTGTAAGGCGATGTGCTCAAACCGGCTGATGAGTCAGTGATTTGTCACAGCCATAGACATAGACGTCATGGGCCTGCCCCCGCTGGCGCATGTAGCTATGTAGTCGGTCATCCTTTACTGACCAAATTATGTTGGAATGCATAGACGACCGCTTGTGTCCGATCGTAGACGTCAAGCTTCGTCAAAATATTTGAGACGTGTGTCTTCACCGTTTTCAGTGAAATGAACAATTCATCTGCGATCACTTGATTCGATTTACCTTCCGCCATCAGTTGCAAGATTTCTCGTTCACGGGCAGTTAGACTCTCATGGAGTGTCATTTCCGGATGGCGCAGACGTTCGAGCATCTTTCCCGTCACTTGGGCGGCCATGACGGGATTTCCGGCAGCGGTTTGACGAATCGCATCCGCGATTTCGTTCGCGTTCGCCGTCTTGAGGACATAGCTCATCGCACCGGCCTCGATCACCGGATATACTTTCTCATCATCTAAGAAACTCGTCACGACTAAAATTTTCGCTTCTTTCCAACTTGCTTTAATTCGTTTCGTCGATTCGACCCCGTCAACTGGCTCCATAACCAGATCCATGAGGACGACGTCCGGTTTTTCTGCAATGGCAAGCTCCGCTCCCGTTGCTCCGTCCGACGCTTCGCCGACGACTTCGATGTCCGGTTGTGTCGATAAAAAAGCAGACACGCCCGCTCGGACCATTTCGTGATCATCAATTAATACGACTCGAATCATCATTACCCCTCCACTTGTTGTTTCACACGTACTTCGATTTGTGTCCCGACATTCGGCACACTGACCAACCGCAACGTTCCACCGACTTCTGCCGTGCGCTCTCTTATCGATTGTAATCCATATGAGGCGACTTGTGTATCGTCCACATTAAATCCGATTCCATCATCGTTGATCTTTAAAATGACCGTCTGTTGCACTTTACGCATCTCGATTTCCAAACGTTTCGCTTTGGCGTGCCGTAACGTGTTACTGATGGCCTCCTGTACGATGCGGAATAGTTCATTTTCGGTATGACGGGACAGCTTCACTTCTTCTAATCGCCAGACGAGCTCGGTCGACTGTTTGCGCGACAATTCTTCTAACAAACGTTCGATTCCCGTCTTGAGTGTCATGCCTTCTAGTTCGACCGGTCGCAGCTGCAGGAGTAACGAGCGCATCTCCGCCTGTGCCGTTTGAGCCATGAGCTCGACTTGTTCCATTTGCTTACTCGCTAATTCCGGTTTC
The DNA here is from genome assembly GCF_018617685.1 of Exiguobacterium sp. s57. NCBI lineage: Bacteria > Bacillati > Bacillota > Bacilli > Caryophanales > Exiguobacterium > Exiguobacterium sp. s57. Next base: position 145,083 of record NZ_JACSKR010000005.1, on the reverse strand, counting down.
GTCTGCATCGTCTGTTTGACCGCCGTCGTCATCATCGAGATGGCGTAGAGCTGTTGACTCACCGAGTCATGAAGTTCTCGTGCGACGCGCCGTCTTTCTTCGACGACGGCCTCACTTCGCGCCTCTTCTACACTGATTGGGCGCTCTCCGACACGCTTCGCCATCTCGATCATCTCTTGCCGCTGTTTTGACACGCGGACGATTCGTTCGAGTGTATCCCGATAAGGAGACATCGGACGGAATGTGATGTCTTTTTGATTTTCCAGTTTCCACAAGGCATTGGCGACTTCTCGAAAGTCTCGACGCAAATAAAAGTAAGAGCCTACGCCGAAGATACTCCCAATCAACACGGCAATGACAAGGATGGACACACCGAAAGGCAACCCTTCTTCCCGCGAAAATAAATCGCTCAGTGAAGTCGAGTCACCTATGAGAAACGCTACTGTGATTAAGAAAGCCGTCAAGAGGCTACTAAATAACTGATGCCAAACGACCGTTCGTGGATAAGAATCTTTTTTCATACCGTCATCACCTCGACACTTCCGCTCATGAGCACGATATGAATCCGAACTTTCCGTGTGGCTTGAACATAATCATCGGACGCTGTATAGAAGCGGCGATTGAACACTGGCGAATAGTTCGAGTCATCCACCTGAACTTTACCGAAACCGATCGACGCATCAATCGAATAGTCATAACCCGCTGGAATGAGAATTCGGATGTCTCCTGCAAGACCATTCAGGAGTAAGAACGTCTCCCCTTCCGGAATAATGGCTTGTGATAGGTCCATCTCGACATCCCGTAGTAAAAAGAACTCGTTCGTATCACGTAACACATAGTGTCCTGATTCTTTCATACCGAACGAGAAAGCTTGCTCCTGGCGAAGGGGTGTCCGAATTTTCGCTTCGACTGGTCGATTTTTATAGAGTCGGTACCCGAATAACAATAACAGTCCAGAGAGCACGAATCCGAATGCGGCAGATGAGAAAATCAAGCCGATCAAGAGGATGCCGCCAATCGCATAAAAGATATAGCTCGCTGACTGCTTGCCCCTACGACTGAACCGTCGTCCGATATAGAGGAGAAGTAGCGGGAGAATCATGCTGAATAAGACGCTATTCCCACCCGTCACGATATCGATAAACAGTCCGACTGAAAATAAAATAATCATGAATCCGATGATTTGACGTGTGTTCCAACGCTCCATGTCCCTTCCCCCTTTCTGTTTATATGTATGAAGCAAAGAAAGCGATGACCTTATTTAGGTCATCGCCGAACCGTCACCTCACTCCTGTGTAAAGCGACGCTCCAGTTCTTTTAGTTTTGCTTCAAAATCATCTTCGTCTGCTTGCGTGTCTTGTTTCTCTTCAGCAGGCTCTTCTTTCTTTTCTTCCTCAGTGAAAGGATGAGACTGTGACGTGTTCTGACCAAAAATTTGGTCGAGTGTCCCTTTTAACAGATCTAGATTTTCACGCATCGCGAACTCATATCGTTTGTTCTGCATCTCATCGAGCTTGAGTTTCATCTCGAGCGCACGACGTTCAAGTGCATCCAATTCACGCTCTCCTTCATCAATCAAGCCTTCAAAATAACGGTACTGTTCTCCGTAATGTTTCGACTCGAGCGCTGCACGCTCTGCCAACTTCTCTTCATTAGCTTGTTTCGCCAGCTCTGTCTGTTCATATCGCTTATCCGCCATTTTCTTGGCATCGTCACGTTTTTCAGCAAGTTCTGAGAGTAGTGTACGTTGACGTTCAACAAGTCGCTCAACAGACAACACTTCCTTCTCCGCTCCACGGATATGACGGTTCAATTCCGCTTCTCCGCTTGAACGTGGCATCTCTTTATCTTGATACTTCTTCACTTCTTTTGAAATCTCTTTCGTCAACTCATTCGCTAATTCACGAAACTGATCAAACGGTGTCTTCATGGTGAATCCTCCTTATGAAATCTTAACGACGATTAACAAATTTCTGCCACACTTGATCGAACTGTTGGAAGCTGCTACGGCCAGCACGAGTTCCATCCGCATCTAAAATCTCGACATCCGGATCTCGTTTTTGTCCCGTATACATCATATACCCTTTAAATAACAACCATGCCACAATCACTCCTACGAGTGCCCAAATGTTCGAGAGCATCGTCCCAATCCCGACGACAACAAGGATTCCGAAACCAACTTTAGCACCGATGTGTGTCACAGCCTGAAAACGGACTCCAGCCCAAAGCGTCAAGAGAGCTCCTAATCCGAACAAAATCATATTCGGTAAAGCACCGATTAACACGAGCACTAGAGCGATCCCGGCCACGATGAACAGCACCTTTTTCACTTGGTGATTCATCTGTCATCCCTCCTTATTAAGTACACTCTTATCATAATACGTTATTTTGTATAGGTCGACGAGCGGAAGGCTTGTTTCGCCTCGGTCTTTAGACTGAGATGTTACCGTTTTCAAATATTATGGTAAACTTATGCTATCGAACAATGAAAGGATGATGTTTTATGAGCAACATGATGCATGCACGCCACCTAATGTCAGCGAATCGGAGGGCTGTCGTCCTCCATCATTAAAAGGAGGATTCTATTTTGTTTCAACAAACTGAAACGGGACGTGTCACGGCACAGTTCCAACATCTTTATACGGTTTCCATCGGAGAGAAAGGTTATATGTGCGGAGTTTCCGGAAAATTTCGACATGTAGCGACGAGCGAACGGGATTACCCGGTCATTGGCGATTATGTCACGATTCAAGTTCGCGAGCATGGTCAAGGTACGATTCACCATCTCCTTGAGCGTCGGACCGTTCTATCACGAGCGGCTGCCGGCAACGAGACACGTGAACAACTGATCTGCGCGAACGTCGACTACGTCTTGATTACGATGGCGTGTGGACACGACTTCAATATCCGCCGACTAGAGCGCTATACGTTAGCCGCTTGGGACACAGGCGCCATTCCAATCATCGTCCTGACGAAGACCGACCAAGTCGACTCCGTCGACACATTGCTTGAAGACATTCAAGTGAACGCACCCGGGATTCAAGTATTCCCCGTCAGTGCCGTGACGGGAGAAGGTGTGGCTGAACTTCGTCACGCGTTACCGAGCGAGAGCACGATTGCATTCGTCGGTTCGTCCGGAGTCGGAAAGTCCACACTGACGAACGCCCTCGCCCACGAGGCACTCGCCGTCACACAAACCGTTCGGGCACAAGACGAGCGTGGGAAGCATACGACGACACACCGCGAACTCTTCCGAATCGATGATTTATACGTCATCGATACACCGGGATGCGAGAATTCGGACTATGGGAAGGAAGCGAGCATCTCGAGGACACGTTCCGTGATATCGAAGCGCTTGCCGAGACGTGTCGTTTCCGCGACTGTTCACATCAGAAAGAACCGGGCTGCGCCGTCCAAGAGGCGCTTACGAACGGTACGATAGATGCGAAACGCTACGCGAGTTACCTCAAACTCGAACGAGAACTTCTCTATATGGAGAAGAAACAGGCAGAACATGCACGAGTGTTAGAAAAGAAAAAGCGTCGGTCATAAAGATTAAGAACTGTGAGCTTCTCACAGTTCTTTTTTATACGATTTGACAAGCTATTTCACCAGGCGTAAAATTGCCTTATACTTAAAAATTTTCCTTAGGTAAACAAATTAACCATCAGGCAAAAGAAAGAAGGATATGTCATGTTGAACGAAGTCGAATCGCCTCGAACACATCACTCGATATCTCAAAAAATGAAAACACTCCTCCCATTTCTAGGTCCGGCTTTTGTCGCTTCGATTGCTTATATTGACCCCGGAAACTATGCGACCAATATTGCCGCAGGTTCTCAGTTTGGTTACTTGCTTCTATGGGTGATTTTAATTGCAAACATCATGGCCGGTTTGATTCAAACGTTATCTGCCAAAATCGGAATCGCGACCGGAAAAAATTTACCTGAGATTTGTCGAGATCGCTTCTCTCGGAAAACTGCCATCTTTTTATGGATTCAAGCCGAGTTGATGATTATGGCAACTGATTTGGCCGAGTTTGTCGGTGCCGCCCTCGGAATCTACCTGGTGTTTGACGTAACACTGATTCAAGCCGCACTCCTCGCAGCGGTCGGTTCCTTTGCGATTTTAGAAGTGCAACGACGTGGCTACCGACCTCTCGAAACGGTTATAACAGGTATGCTACTCGTTGTCGCTCTCGCATTCGCCATTCAAACGTTCAGTGCTCAACCTGAAATGAAGCCTCTTTTATCCGGTCTCTTAATTCCTCGTTTCGATGGCACTGAGAGTATTTTACTGGCTGCCGGAATATTAGGTGCAACCGTGATGCCGCACGCCATTTACTTACACTCTGCGTTGACGCAACGACGGATCATCGGAAAAGATACGGTGGCACGAAAGCGAATTATGAAATTCGAACGAATCGATGTGATGATTGCAATGATTTTTGCTGGTGCGATCAATGCGAGCATGTTAATTATCGCTGCTGCTGTCTTTTATAAGAACGGTATAATCGTAAATGACTTGGAGATTGCCCACCAGCAGTTCGATTCCTTTTTAGGTTCACCGATTGCTATGCTGTTCGGGATTGGATTAATGGTCGCTGGACTATCAAGCGCATCTGTCGGTACGTTGGCTGGAGATGTCGTTATGCAAGGTTATATTCAAAAGCATATCCCGATTTACGTGCGTCGTCTAATTACGATGACCCCACCGCTCTTACTCATTTTGTCTGGCGTCAATTTGTCAAACGCTCTCGTTTGGAGTCAAGTCGTTCTTTCGTTCGGCATCGCGTTTGCCCTCGTCCCCTTACTTCTCTTTACGAGCAACAAGCAATTGATGGGCGGACTGGTGAATCACCGCTTCACAACATGGATCGGTTGGGGAATTACAGCGATTGTCATCGCATTAAATCTCTTTTTGATTCTCCAAACTTTTGTCTAATCTCTAAATCAATAAAACAAGCGCAGGCCGATGTGGCCTGCGCTTATTTTATACAGTTCCCTGCAAAATCCCTTCCGCCCACTCGACTTCATCTGATGTCGGAGGTTTCGTTCCTTTAAGCGGATAATCTAATCCAAGCGCCTCCCATTTGTAGACGCCCATTTCATGATACGGCAAGATTTCGACTTTCTCGACATGGTCTAGCTTCTGAATGAACGCGGCGGTGCGACGAAGCGCACCTTCTTCAAGCGTCCACCCAGGAACGAGGACGTGGCGAATCCACATTTTTGTTCCGCGCTCGGAAAGATGTTCGGCAAGCGCGAGCGTGTTGGCATTGCTACGACCCGTTAGCTTTTTACACATATCGTCATCGATATGCTTGATATCGAGCAAGACAAGATCGGTATGATCTAAAATCGCATCCAAATTAGGAGGACGGAGCGCACCGGACGTATCGAGCGTCGTATGGAGCCCGTGCTTTTTCGCTTCACGTAGTAGCGCCTCTAAAAATTCGGGTTGCGCGAGTGGATCGCCACCAGAGATGGTGATGCCACCATTCGATGCTTCCATGAACGGACGGTAGCTGAGCGCCTCTTGAATGACGTCTTCAGCCGAGCGGTGATTATTCTTTTTGAAATCCCACGTGTCCGCATTATGGCAATACAGGCAACGTAACGCACAACCTTGTAAAAAGACGATGAAGCGAATACCAGGGCCGTCAACTGTTCCGAATGATTCGACCGAGTGTACATATCCCATTGTCATCGAAATGACCTCCTAACGAATGAGCGACCTTCCTAACGAAGGCCGCTAAGCCTTTATTTACAACGAACCGTGGAACGTACGGTTGATTACATCAATCTGTTGCTCACGCGTCAATTTGATGAAGTTGACTGCATATCCAGATACGCGGATTGTGAGCTGTGGATACTCTTCTGGATGTTCCATCGCATCAAGGAGTGTTTCACGGTTGAAGACGTTGACGTTCAAATGATGTCCCTTATGCTCTCCACTCATATAACCGTCGAGAAGTGCCGCCAAGTTGAGTTCACGTGCGATTTCTTCTTTTCCGAGTGCTTTCGGTACGATTGAGAACGTGTACGAGATTCCATCCTGTGCGTGCTCAAACGGAAGTTTCGCGACTGATGAAAGTGATGCAGCCGCACCTTTAGTATCTCGTCCATGCATTGGGTTTGCTCCTGGAGCAAACGGTTCACCAGCACGACGACCGTCTGGCGTGTTCCCAGTTTTCTTACCGTAGACGACGTTTGATGTGATCGTGAGTACCGATTGTGTGTGAAGCGCGTCACGGTACGTTTTATGTTTCCGTACTTTTTCCATGAATGACTCGACGAGTTCGACAGCGATCGCATCGACACGGTCATCATTGTTTCCGAATTTCGGGAAGTCTCCTTCTGTTTCGAAGTCGATGATGATTCCTTCTTCGTTACGGACCGGTTTAACGTTCGCGTATTTGATTGCCGAGAGACTGTCGGCCGTTACCGAGAGACCAGCGATTCCACAAGCCATCGTCCGTAAGATTTCTGGATCGTGAAGCGCCATTTCGATTCGTTCATATGCATATTTGTCATGCATGAAGTGAATGACGTTGAGTGTGTTGACGTATAGTTCTGCCAACCAGTCGAGTGTACGGTCGAAATCGGCATATACTTTTTCGTACGTGAGTACATCTTCTGTGTTCATTTCCCAAACCGGGGCAATTTGAGCGCCGTTCTTCTCATCGCGTCCGCCGTTCATGCTATAAAGAAGGGCTTTTGCCATGTTGGCACGCGCACCGAAGAACTGCATTTGTTTCCCGATCTTCATCGGTGATACACAACATGCGATGCCGTAGTCGTCGCCGAATTGTGGCATCATCAAATCATCGTTTTCGTATTGAATGGCCGACGTTTCAATCGACATTTTCGCACAGTATTGTTTAAACCCTTCTGGAAGTTTCGTTGACCAAAGGACAGTCAAGTTCGGTTCCGGAGCTGGTCCAAGGTTTGTGAGTGAATGCAAGAATCGGAACGAGCTCTTCGTGACGTTCGAGCGACCATCTTCACTCATCCCACCGATTGATTCTGTTACCCATGTTGGGTCACCTGAGAATAATTCGTTATAGTCCGGTGTCCGTAAGAATTTGACGATCCGAAGCTTCATGATGAAGTGGTCGACGATTTCTTGGACATCTGATTCAGTCAAACGACCAGACTCGATATCACGCTCTGCGTACACATCAAGGAACGTGGAGACGCGACCGAGTGACATCGCCGCACCATTTTGTTCTTTGATGGCTGCGAGATAGGCCAAGTACACCCATTGATACGCTTCTTGCGTGTTTTCCGCAGGACGACCAAGGTCAAATCCATAAGCCGATCCGAGTTGCTTGAGCTCTTGGAGGGCACGAAGTTGTTCATTCAGCTCTTCCCGCTCGCGGATGTCCGATTCAGATAAGAATCCGCCGCGTTTTGCCAAATCTTTTTTACGTTCTGCCATCAAGAAGTCAATCCCATAGAGAGCGACGCGACGATAGTCCCCGATGATGCGTCCACGACCGTAAGCATCCGGAAGACCTGTGATGATCCCCGACTTACGAGCGGCCCGCATCTCAGGCGTATAGGCATCGAAGACACCTTGGTTATGTGTTTTACGGATTTCTGAGTAAATTTTTGTGATTTCTTCATCTGGTTCGAAACCATATGATTCAAGTGCGGCATCAACCATACGAATACCGCCATTCGGGTGAATCGAACGTTTGAACGGTTCATCCGTTTGAACGCCGACGACTTTTTCTAACTCTTTGTTTAAGTAGCCTGGTCCATGCGACACAATCGTCGATGGTGTGTGTTGATCGACGTCCCAGACGCCTCCACGTTCACGTTCTTCTTTTGTAAGTTCCATCACACGATTCCACAGAACGTTCGTCGCTTCTGTCGGACCTACTAAGAACGTATCGTTCCCTGTGTATTCATGACGGTTCAAACGGATAAACTCACTGACGTTTACTTCATTCGTCCATTGACCAGGTACAAAACCTGACCATGCGGATTTGATTTCGGTTGCCATGTTGATTCACTCCTCATTCTCGAAAGTAACTGCCTGCTATCTATACTTGAAGTGTACGTGAAAACGTGAACAATATGTTTTACATTATTGTGAAACTTGTAACAATCTTATGAACGTGATAAAACAGCCGTTTTTGAAAGCGTTTTACAAACTGTTATATTCCTTACTTCATAAAGTTTGAAACAGATAAATCCCTGTTAGATAGGGTTTCAATTTCATCTGTACTATTTTGATTGTTCTGTGACTAACTATACAGTTTTTAGAGTGATTTAACTCACATCACTCGGTTAGAACTTGAATTTTCGTGTCGTATCAGACACAATGAAGGCAGAACATTGTATAAGAGGAAGGGGTTCTACTTATGACGTACGAACCATTAACAACAAACAATACCTTTCAAGTCGGCGATCGTATCTCATTGAAGGTCGACGAGGCAGGTGAAAAGCGTGACGGATTTATCACAGAATTTGAAGATGGAGGGTTCTGGATTCGCTTTGACGATGACATCGAAAATGAAGATTTTATCGATTATCGCGACCAACTACTCGCTGCACTTGAGTCGCGTCCAATGAATGTCATCACGACACACCCGGAACTGAAACCGTTCGAGCAAATGACGACCGAGTTACAGTATCGTGTCTATCAAGGATTCACGATTGAACAAGTTAAATTGACAGAAGAAGGTGCGGATGCCCACATCCAACTCATTGAGGACGGTCAAACGTTTACACAGACGTTACGTTCTTCAATGGAAGATGGTCAGGAGCATGTTCGCTATATTTGACGAGGGAGCGCTTTCGCTTCCTTTGTTTTTGCCTATAGATAAGGAGACCGATTATGAATTTTACAAAACCTTTTATTAACGAAACGTGGGAACGGATGGGCTTTAACGAGCCGATGCCGGTCCAAAAAGAAGCGTTTCCCCTACTATTAGATGGAAAAGACGTGACAATCGAAGCACCGACGGGAACGGGTAAGACGCTCGCCTATTTACTTCCCGCGATTGAAAAGATTGATCCGTCGAACGATCGTATCCAAGTCGTCATCGTCGCCCCGACTCGTGAACTTGTCATGCAGATTCAACAAGTCGCACAGCGCTTCACTGAAAAAGGCGACGTCCGCATCGGTTCATTCATCGGCGGTGTCGAATTGAAACGCCAAATCGACCGGATCAAGAAAAAGCCGCATTTGATTGTCGGGACACCGGGTCGTCTCGTCGAGTTGATTGACAAGAAAAAACTGAAGCTTCACGAGACACATACCGTTATTTTAGATGAAGCCGATCAAATCATCGACAGCGGGTTGACAGAGGCCGCAGAACGAATCATCAAGCATACTGCTCATGAACGTCAGCTTGCACTCGTCTCGGCAACACTCACCGATTCACTCAAAGAGTGGTCATCACCATTCATGAACGAGCCGGCTCATATCAAAATCGAACGTGCTGTCAGCGATCAAGTGACATACGGCTATCTGTTGACGACGCGTCGCTACAAACCGGAACTCCTTCGCCGTCTTTCACACGTCGATGGCGTGAAGGCACTCGCCTTCATCAACAACCGTTCGTTCTTGCCACCTCTTCGAGGAGAATTAGAGAAGTTGAAAGTGAACTATCGGATGCTCGACAGCTTGAAAGGAAAACGTGAACGCGTCGAGACGCTCCGTGAATTCCGTAAAGGGGAATACCCGCTCCTCATCACGACCGGCCTCGCGGCACGCGGCCTCGATATTGAGGATGTGACACATGTCGTCCATTTCGACTTACCGGAATCAATCGACGACTTCATTCACCGTTCAGGCCGTACCGCTCGCGGTAGCGCAGCCGGAACCGTCCTTTCCCTTGTGACGACAGACGATCTCCCACACTTGAAATCATTCGCACGTCAGCTCGGTGTCGAGTTAAAAGAACTTGAGATTTATCGTGGCGACGTGATTGAGAAACGGATTGAGGAGAAGCCTCCTGTCGTCAAACGTCCTGAGAACAAGCGAGGACCGCGCCGATGAAAAAAGACCGGAAAGTAATTCCCTTCCCTTTGCTCGTCGAAGAGTCCGAATTGCTTGCCGAACTGAAAAAGTTATATGAGCAAGCGGCTCTTGCGCGAAGCACACAGTGGACGAACTATATTCAAGAGATCGCGTCGGAAGGGACTTGGCATTTAAAAGACGCTGAGCTCTTCCGTGACCTCTTCATCGACTGGGCCGTCTTCTTTGAGACGGACGAGGACGGTATGACGCCCCACGGTCGCTATTTGACTGACCATAAGGGCGACATGTCACCTGCCCTCTATCACGCACTTCGTGGACTTGCTGTCCCGCGTTGCAGCATTTTTGAAGTGACCGAAGACGGTCAGTTAAAAGACTGGGAGTCAAAAGAGACATATGCTGTTCAGTTACCGGAAGAACGTGAGACCGGCGACCTCGTCCTCGGGAAGTTACTCGATATCCGAGGCAGCTGGCGCTTCGGTTCGGCGTTCCTCGCCTTACCCGCGAAAATGTCTGGTAATGTTGTCGATCTATATATCGACTTTACGGATGAAGTCGGTCCCGGTGCCTTTTTGGAGCAGTTCCCAGAGTTCTGTGCGGAACTGATCGACTTGTTACTTGATTTAGAAGAAGGCGTCATCATCCCGAAACCGACTAAATAAAGGGGCCAGATTTGTATGCAATCATCGCCTCACTATACTTATGGGTGCAAGATCAGTATTCCAACACTAATACAAAGAGCGGGTATGCCAAGACCCGCTCAGATTTTATGAGACTCCGAAATCAATCGGGGTCTGTTTTATTTCCCAAAGGCTGCTGAACATGATCCAATCACAGATGAAACACCAAAGAGATCTAGCAAGGCTTCGCGCGCATCTGGTCCTGCATCTTTAGCGGCGAGTCGGACAGCTTGTTTAAGTGACGCTGTCTTACTTAATTTATCCTCTCGTGACATCTTATAGTATGGTTTGATTGCTTTAACAAACTTAGTGGCGCCACCGACAGATTTCAAGGCAGACAAAACAAGTACCATTGCCATCATAACTGATACAATTTTTGATTTTTATGGACAATTTTTCTCTTTTCCTTCGTTTTCACTCCAAATTTAAGCACTGCAGCGATTAGAAAAATCGCAATGGTTATAACCGCTTTACTATTCTCAGACAATCCATCCACAAAAAAGTGTATAACGGTAATGGCTGCGAGGAGTAGGATGTAAATCCACTCTTTAGTCGAATTTTTCATATATATGACCTCCCATTCACTCGCAAAATTAACATACTAAAATTTGGAATGTAAGCCCGGAAAAGATGTTCTAAGGAGTAAGACATATGTCTATATTTAGAAATGTAAAAAATAAAAAAAGCGGACAAACTTGTCCGCTCAGAATGTTGATGAGGCATCCTCCCCGTTATAGCAGTGAAGAAACGTTATCGTAGCGGTCATCACTAGTAATGACGCTGACTCACGCTTCGGATGGACCCCATCTTTGCATATTTTTATCTGACATATACGTCAATCTGTTTGAGCATGTCACGCGCTTCTTCATTTTCAGGCGTGATTGCCGCGCTTGAGATTTGTCTCCCATCCTCGTATACATCGATAACGACACCGTCCTTCGCTTGGCGCGTTTGGTACAGGCGACCATTTACGTAAGAGGTATGATCCACCGAGTCGAGAACTATCCGAGTCGTTTGTTTCCCGGTGTTCAAGTCGATGACGACTTCCTCGCCGTCTTCATTTAATGCGATCAGGTTGTGGCCTGACACTGTATGATCCCAAAAGCCTTGGCCTTCAACCAATTGAACAACTTTCCCCGTTTTTGTATCGTAAGCGAATAGTCCTGGCATCGCGTCCTCAACATGGATGTCCTCTTCCCCTTCTCGGATGACTTCGTGAGAACTAACACTGACTGGAACGTAACGTGTTTCTGTCAGCCGAGTATCTACATCAGTAGCATAAAATCGATTCGTATGCATGACACCGGTGATAAATCCTTTGTCCATACTCAATTCTTTGACGGTCACATCATTCATCGTCTGGTTGAACGTGGCGAGCATCGTTTTTGTTACCTCGCCATATCCGTCCCGATAGATCAAATTTAACTGGCCGTCCTTAATAAAGATACCTGCCCACCACCCTGTCATGATCTCATAAATTTGACGTTCCTCGGCATCGAACGTATAAGTCGATAGCTCTTTTCCTTCTACTTGTTCAAATACGATGAGCTCTTTCATTCCATCCTGACCGACCCCGATATATCCCTCTTCTGTTTGAATCGATTGGGCATATGTCATTCCGTTCATTTGTCGATGAACCGGGCGTTCTCCCTCATTTAAACGTTCATGATACCGTAGCGCCTCAGCAATATAATTCAAATTTGACGTGATGCGACTCTCATCAGTCGTCACTTCAAACCGCTCTTCTACACTGTCCTCTATGCTATAACTGATCTCAACCACTGTGTCTGTCCAAACAGATGGATTCGAATTGATGTCTAACGCCCATTCTGCTTTCGTTTCCGTCGCATCAACAGCAAACGTCCCAAGTCCAATCACGATGACCGCACCAAGAGCGGCCACATTCCACATTCGTTTCATTTTCTCACCTCAAACATTCAGTTTCGTCTGTAAAAATCGTCCGCCTACCCAAATCGTCACACCTGCCCATGCTATCAACACCACACCGACATATACAATCGTCTCATCATAAATCAGGTAATTATCCAAGAACGCGTAGCCTAAAATCGGAATAGTTAAGATGACAACTAGAATCGATAAGCTAAGTACCGGTGACCACAACGTCCGTTGCCAGAAACTTCGTTCAATCAACACAAATGCGAAGATGAAGAGCACAGCGATCGTGATCATCAATTGATGAATGACAAAATTAACGAGTGAAGAAGGATACATCATAGACAGTATTGCCTGGTACGATAGTGCTTGTTCAAATGACCCTTGCATCGGAATCATCTTATCTTCGAACCAACTTGTAAACGCTATGTATTGCAACTTAAGGGCAATCCATTCGACAGCGAACAACCCGAACGTCATCATTAATATGGTAGCGAGTTTGGCGAAAAAAATGGTCATTCGTTTTTGTGGCATTGTGAGGAGTCGCATCATGAACGTCCCTCGTCCTTGAAAATCGCGATACCAAATCCATACGCTGTACAGTAACACGGCAGCAACGGCAATCCCGAGGGATAAAAGATATGGAGTTCCGTTCAAGTAACTGACAAACATCAATTGATAGTCTGCATCTCCTGCACGACGTAACTGTTCATAAAAATTCGTCTCGCCCCATAAAAAGTAGCCGAGATATCCAAACTGGACGACGAGGAGACCTGCGACTAACATCAAGAACGGTTTTGTGACACGCTCGACTTCCCAACTCAATAGTTTCAATAGATTCATGCCCCGTACTCCTCTCTCATCACATCGACGATGGACTTCCCATGAATGAAACGGACATCTTCGACATCAAACTCACGGACGATGCGTCCGTTATTCAACATGACCGCCTTGTCGATCAAGTACTCGATATCTTCAATCTCGTGTGTCGTAATGAGCACGCCTCGGTTCTCCATGACCTCACTCGAAAACAGTTCAACAATCTGTTCTTTCGAAAAGACGTCGATTCCTGAGAACGGTTCATCGAGTAATAAATAATCCGGGTCTTGGGCAATGCCGAGTGCGAGGTTCGCTTTGGCGAGCGTCCCTTTCGATAACTCGCTTAACTTATCCTCCGGGAACAATTTAAAGTCTTCGACGAGACGAGCAAATAATGCCGAATCAAATGTCGGATAAAAGTCTTTCATAAACGCCTCACATTGCTCGATTGTAAAGTGAATCGGGAACATCGCATGGTCGGCGACGAAAGCGACACGATTCAAATCGATCGGTTTTCCATCAATCAATACCGAACCTTTATCAAAAGGTGTCAATCCCATGATGCCTTTCAATAACGTCGATTTCCCTGTTCCGTTCAGTCCGATGAGACATGTGATTTCCCCTTTATTCGCTGTGAACGAAACGTCTTCAATGACTTGTTTTTTGCGATAGCGCTTCTTAACTCCCAACACTTCGATCATCGTATATTCCCTCCTTGTACTGTCGTTTGATTTTCTCGACAAGTTCGTCTACCGAGACGTCAAGCTCTTGAATCGATTCCACAAATACAGCGACCGCGTCATCTACAATCTCAGAACGAATGTGTTTCAAGATGGCGTCATCTGTCGTCACGCGACTCGGTCGATTTCGTTCGGTCGTAATCAATTGTTGGTCCTCCATTTCCTTAAACGCTTTTTGAACCGTGTTCGGATTAATTTTTAAATCGTTCGCTAGTTCTCGCCGGGATGGCATCTCATCCCCGGCCTTTAGTTCACCGAGTGCCATCTTCTTCTTGAAGTAGTCGACGACCTGTAGATAAACCGGTGCCCTCGTATTGAATTGCATGTTCATCACCTTTCTAAGTGTATGACATGGTTAATACACTTTCTAACTGTATTATTAGTGTAATACACTTCTGCGTCAATCTTTTTTTCAATTTTTCTCCAAATAAAAAACATCTGACACGTGCGTCAGATGTTGAAATGTTCAGTCAGAGCACGATATCCGCCCCTCTTTTCGGATCGATTTGTTGAAGATACAGATCTTCCCCGGGCCAGTACCGGCGCTTATATTTCGCAAGTCTTTTCGCCGGATCGCCGAGGTATGTATCACGGTTCAATACTCGCTCATAACGAACCTCGCGTGGGCAGTCGAGATAGATCACATAATCGAAATAAGGACGCCATTCCGGTCGCTGCAAAAAAAATCCCCTCTATGACGACTGTATGAGCAGATGACACATCAATCTTCTCTTCTGCGATGACATCTCGTTCATACACGTAACGAGGTAATTTCAGTTCGGTGATCCCATTCCTTAATGGACGAAACAGTTCACACTCAAGACGCGATACGTCCCATTGTAGAGCATAATACTCGGTCGGTTCAGACTGTCCGGTCTCATAGCGCTTTGCACGTTCGACGATATAGTCATCGATGTGAAGAACATAAACACTCGGCTCATTGCTCAATTGTGAACCGAGCGTCGTTTTGCCCGCTCCGCTCAGTCCATCAATCGCTACGACAAACGGTCGATTCCCTAAGTGCATCGAACGTGCTGCATGGATGACTTCTAATGTGTTCATACCGTTCCTCCCCACACAAAAAAGTCAGCTCACGTATGAGCTGACTTTAGTTTACCAGAGTACCCAACCACGCGCTCCAGGAGGCGCACTCTCAATCAAGTGCCAGATTGGAACGGTGTATGCAAATGCGATCAAGACGAATGTCACGGTGATCCATAGTTTCCAATTCTCGAAATAACGTGGTGTATCCATCGCTGCTTCCTCTGTCTCAGCGAGCGGGAATTCTTCTTCGCCTTTCGGTGCGAGGAATGACAAGTTGAACATCGAGTAGACGAAGATGAGAACAGAGATGAACAAAATTGTTCCCCCGATTGCCATCATGACGTGATATGGGATCCATTCACGTGTCAACGCATCCGAGAAATATGTCGCCGGACCCGTACGACGTGGGTTCCCGTTTAATCCTGAAATATGCATCGCATACGACATGATAGACATACCGAACGCCCACGTTCCTGCTTGAATCAAACCAAGTTTGTTCATCGCCTTCGTCAATGTGCGACCACGAAGGACTGGTACGAGCCAATAGGCCGTCCCGAAGAACGTCAAGGCAACAGCCGTTCCGACGGTGATGTGGAAGTGTCCTGTGACCCAAAGTGTATTGTGGACCATCGCGTTCAATTGGTGCGAAGCGTTGATGATCCCACCTGCGCCGGCAGGAATGAAGAACAACATCCCGACGAATGGTGCAAGGAAACGAACATCGCCATATGGCATTTTCTTCACCCAGCCGAACAACCCTTTTGCACCAAGCGCACGTCCACGAAGTTCGAACGTCGCAAAGAGCGAGAACGCCGTCATAAACGAAGGAATGACAACTAAGAACGTCAAGATAACTTGAACGAACTTCCAAAACGGCTCAATCCCTGGCTCTGTCAATTGATGGTGGAATCCGACCGGGAATGAGAAGAGTAAGAATAACAAGAATGCCATTCGCGCCAACGCATCAGAGAAGATTTTTCCGCCGATTACTTTCGGTACGACCGTATACCACACAATATATGCCGGCATGAGCCAGAAATACACGAGCGGGTGCCCGAAGTACCAGAATAATGTACGGGATAATTCAATACCGACTGTATCTTTCCACCCGAGTGAGAGTGGGAGGAGTTGAAATAAAATCGTCGCTGCGACACCGAGTGTCGCGATGACCCAAAGTAGCATCGTCATAATACTCATATAAGCCGGGAGTGGTGGATGAACCCCTGGGTTATCACGTTTGTAATCTGCATACATCCGGAACATCGCGAACGAGGAGAACCACGTTCCGACTACGAACAGGACGAGTCCGACATAGAAGAGCGGATCTGCCATGAGCGGTGCATAAAATGTATAAAGTACAGTCCCTTTATTAGCAAGAATCATCACAGTGATCATGACAGCACCGATAATCATCGTCCAAAAACCGAGCCAAGCGACACGGGTCGGGAACGATTCAAAGCGACCGAATGACTTCGAAAGTAGCGCATATAATAGACCGATGATGAACATCGTTGTGAAGACGATTCCGAGCATGATTCCGTGAGCTGTTAGTAACTGATAATATCCAAAAATTTCAGGAATGACACCGGTCCGAATTAACGTCTGCATCAAACCAGCCAACGCACCAATCAAGACAGCGAGAATCGATACAAGAACGTGACCGTAAGCAAGACGCGCTTCTTTCGCTCCAATACTCGGAACCGGAACTCCACGCTCCATCTCCCATTGCTTCAGTTTAGATGATACATCGTTCATTTACTCCACCACCTTGATTTTAGTCGACATCATGTGATGTCCTGTTCCACAATATTCGTTACAAAGAATCAAAAATTCTCCAGCTTCCTCAAACGTGTACGTCAATGAGTTGATATGTCCAGGGACGACCATCATATTGACCGGTGTACCTGTCAACTGAAATCCGTGAACGACGTCCGGTGACGTCACGAGGAACGTCACTTTTGCACCTTTTGGAATTTCGACATTCCCTGGTGTAAAGGTAAATGCTTGTGCAATCATGACGAGCTCGTATTCATTCTCGCCAATTTGATGAAGTCCCGGTTGATCAAACGGAGCCGTCTGATTCACTTTTGCTGGGTCGATCAAATCCGCATCCGATGCAGGTTGATTTCCCGCTGCGAAGGCAGATACCCCTAGAACAGTCAAGAAAACTGCAAGCAAGATAATACCAAACGTAAGCCAATATTTTTCTAATTTATGAATATGCATGACGAGACCCTTCTCCCTGTATGTTTATCGAGTAACAAATAAGTAAAAGACCGAAGACCACATGGCGATGATGACACCTGCGACAATCATGACCGATGTAAACGTTCCTTTAAGATTTGGTTCTTGTCCATCTTTATGTTCCACGTGTAAAACCCCTTTCGCTTGTTTTTCCACCTTTATTGTACGCAATCGCTCAGGTGAAAATATGTGACATTTATCACTTCAAAAGTGACAATCACATCAATTTTGCGTAGTTTCAACACACAAAATTCACATTTTTAAAAAGGAGTCCACAAAAAAACCACCTACACATGAGGTGGTTTACAAACGACATATTCCAGCAGGACAACCCTCGCAGTGACAAAGCTCTTTCAAAAAATCAACATCGTGAATAACGATCGATTTTGCTGTTGTACTGATGACTCCGTCTTTTCGCCACTGGCTGATCAAACGGTTCACCGTCTCGCGCGGAGCTCCAATCAATTGCCCCAGTTCTCCATCGGACGGATGACGAGGAATCACAATGGTATCTTCTTCCTCTACACCATGCATGGCCGCCATCCGCAGTAATGTCGAGCCCAGCGCCCCTGGCTTTCCGTACAATAATAAGTCGCGGACTTTCATTTCCGAGTGCTTCCGCATCATCGATGTCCAGCGTAAAATTTCTCCAGCAAACCGAATATCGCGTTGCATCAGTGATTCTAGCTCACGTTTCGAAATCGTTCCAATTGTACTTTCTTCTGTCGTCTCGATACTGTATGAACTCGGGAAAGCTTCCACGATATCGAACTCACCGAAGAAATCATCTGGTCCATACATGAACATGACGAGTGGATTTCCTTTTTTCGTGATTTTCGTAAATTTAACAGAACCACTCTTTAAGTAAAAGAACTTATCACACTTCTCGCCTTCCCAACACACGATACTTGCTTTTGGATGATGCTGAATCGTCATCATTTCAAGTAACAGTTGTTTCGTTTCATCTGAAAATACAAAACTGTTCGGCTGAGTCGTTCCACATTGCATTGACATAAGTCGTTGCTCCCTCCACATTTCATTCGTCCGTTCCATTTATGACTTTATTATACAAGAGTGTGACAGGAAGAATCGTAAAAGTATGTGACATTTCAAACAATCTTTAAAAAAGAGATTCGGCTATTCTCCCGAATCTCTCTGCTTGTTTAACGCTGAATCAACCGAATCAATTTTTCTGCCGGTTTGAAGTTCGGATACCGGACTGGTAAATCGAATTTTGTCGTATTCTTTAAAATCGATTTGGCGTGACTGAACGTTTCAAAACTCGTTCGACCGTGATAAGCCCCCATCCCGCTCTCGCCGACTCCGCCAAACGGAAGGTTCGGATTCGTCAAGTGCATGATGACATCGTTCATGCACCCTCCGCCAAAGGAAAGATGTTTCATAACTGTTTTTTCCACGTCTTTCGATTCCGTAAAGAGATAGAGAGCAAGAGGATGCGGTCGGTCAGAAATGAACTCGATTACTTCATCAAGTTGACGGTACGGAATGACCGGTAAGATTGGACCAAAGATCTCGTCTTTCATCACATCAGCATCTTCATGAAGATTCGTCATGACAGTAGGAGCAATTTTTAGTTCATCTTGACTCGTTTCACCACCGAAAATAAGGTCACCCTCCGTCAAGTAGTGGGACAGACGGTCGAAGTGTGCTTCATTGACGATGCGCGTGTATCGTTTTGTCCCGACACCATTCCCGAACATCGCAAACGCTTCTTGTTTAACGGCTTTTAAGAAAGCTTCCTGTTGTGATTCATGCACGAGCACATAGTCTGGTGCGACACATGTTTGACCGGCATTCATCCATTTCCCCCATGCGACACGTTTCGCTGCAATCGAGACGTTCGCATCTCCATGAACGATAACAGGTGATTTCCCACCGAGTTCTAGTGTGACCGGTGTCAGATGTTCCGCTGCTGATTTATTGACGATCCGACCAACTTGCGTAGAACCTGTGAAGAAAATGTAATCCCATTTTTGATCCAATAATTCTTGAGCCGTGTCCTTATCACCTTCGACACTTGCTACATAGCGATCGGTAAAGGCGCGCTCTAACACCTGTGTCAAGACACGAGCGACGTTAGGCGTCAACTCTGAAGGTTTGACAACGGCGGTGTTCCCTGCGGCGATTGCGCCGATGAGTGGAGCAACAGCCAATTGGAAGGGATAATTCCAAGGAGCGATAATTAATACCGTACCGTACGGCTCATAACGTATCTCGCTCTTCATCCCGAGATGGATGGCTGTTCCACGGACACGTTTCGGACGCATCCACCGTTTTAATTCTCGTTTCGTTCGTGAAATCTCATCGTAAATAAATCCGATTTCTGTCGTATACGCATCCATCTCTGATTTGTTCAAGTCTTCGCGCAGAGCTTCTAACAAGTCCGGTTCATAGTGCTTGATCGATTCCTTTAAAAACGTCAGCATGCTCAAACGGAATGCCATTGATTTCGTCGCCTGAGTTTTAAAGAAGCGGCGTTGTTTCTGGACAAGCTCATCAATCGTCAACTGTTCAATCGGTGCCAGCATAAACTTTCCTCCTTATGATTTATCACATTTATTTCATCTTATCATCCAATGAAGAGTGAATCTAAGAAATCGCTTTCATCCATCGAACATCTTTCAATCTCCTATAAACGTTTAAAGGTTTAAACGTTTAATCATATGTATAGATTAATGAATTAAAGTCATCGTGTCAAAACATTCGCCCTCTTTTTAGAGAACTCATCATAAAGAGAAGACTCGCTCCCCATAAAATTACTCCGGTCAGCGTAAACTGCTGGATGACCGAAAGAGAAAGCGCACTTAAAAACGACGATCCCGCCACCGTTCCGAGAGAGAAAAATGCATAAAATGCCCCGTACGCTTTTCCCCGATTTTGTGGGGATGTTGATTGAATCAACAATGTGTTGATTGCCGGAAATAAGATCGCAAATCCGACTCCATATAAGGCAAGTACCCCGTAAAGGCCAGATTGTACACTTGCTTGTCCAATGAGCAGCTGACTCGTCCCGATGATGGCCACCCCGAGTGCGCTCAATTTAGTCGGGGAAAAGCGATCGAACAGTCGGTTCGTTGGTAATAAAAAGAATAGGACGGCGACCACACCGAACATACTGAGTAACGTCCCACTCAATCGCGAATCGTATCCGAGCGCTTGCACATGGAGCGGCAATAAAAAAGCGAGCGCCCCTTGTGAAAACATGAGGAAGAAAGCCCCCCAATAGGCACGAATCACTCTAGAATCAGCTTTCACCGGTTCGTCATCTGTTTTTGTCTTCACATCTATCATTTGACCGCGACGCATCGTGATGACCGTCAAGAAGAGAATTATCCAACCGAATAAAGAGACGAATAGAAAAACGGTCGGGGGTGACGTCATACTTGCGACAATCCCACTAAAGGCTGGACCGACGATGGCCGCTAGACCAACAAAACTACCGGTGATTGCGACTTTCTTCCCTTGACGATTCGTCGCGGTGACGTTCGCAGACAGCGTAAACGCTGCCGGGACGATGAGCCCGGCCATAAAGCCGTGAACAAACCTTACAAACAGCAACATGGATGCTGAGTCGACGAACTGATAAGTCAATAAACTGAAGCTCGTCAAAAATAAACCGAGAACTAAAACGCGATATGGACCATTCCTGTCAGTCCATATACCAGATAATATATTTCCAAACGTGTTCGTCAACGAATAAATGGCAATAGAAAAACCAGCGATAAACGAAGATGCCCCAACGGATACCGCAAATGTACTCATAATCGGAAGTTGGGCGAACAAATCAAAAAAAGCAAAAAATACAATTGCATATAATATAAAACGCGATGGAGTTTTCATCAGACAATTCCTCTTTCTCGTGATCTTACCCTTAGTCTAGCTGGAGCTCCGTACGTTTCATAGGGATGAGTGGGTTTGGACACAAAAAATCCCTACAGCCATTGGCTATAGGGAAAATCGCTTAGTTTGTCACTTCGACGGCTGTGTCGAGAGCGACACGAATCATTTCATCGAACGTCGACTGACGCTCTTCTGATGTCGTCTCTTCACCCGTCAACAAGTGGTCAGAGATCGTGAGGATCGTCAACGCGTTTACTTTGTGTTTCGCTGCAAGTGTGTAAAGACCTGCTGCCTCCATTTCGATGGCGAGGCACCCGAAGTCTGCCCATTTCTTGAAGTGATGGAAATCGTCTTGGTAGAATTGGTCAGCTGTGAAGATTTGTCCGACTTTGACCGGGATGCCCGCCTTCTCTGCATTCATATATGCGCGATGTAGGAGGTCGAACGTCGCTGTCGGCGCATAGTCCATTCCGTTGAAGCGGACACGGTTTTGACCCATCTCACTTGATGCGCTCATCGCAATGACAACATCACGCACTTTAACGTCTTCTTGAATTCCGCCCGCTGTTCCGACACGAATCAAGTTTTTAGCACCGTACGACATGATGAGTTCGTTCACGTAAATCGACATCGAAGGCACACCCATCCCTGTACCTTGAACCGAGATACGCTTCCCTTTGTATGTTCCCGTAAAACCGTACATGCCACGAACTTCGTTATATAATTCGACGTCTTCTAAAAACGTTTCCGCAATATACTTGGCGCGAAGCGGATCCCCTGGAAGTAGTACCGTTTCTGCAATTTGTCCTTCTTGAGCTCCAATGTGTACACTCATGTTTGAATTCCTCCTTTAAGCTTGTCGTTGAACCTGTTCCCGAAATTCGTTCGGAGTAACACCGACTTGTTTTTTAAAGACCTTCCGGAAATACTTATCATCCGAAAAACCGACTGCTTGGGCGACTTCATAAATACGTTGTCTACTCGATTCTAACAGGCGCTTCGCTTCGTTCATCCGAATCGTCAACACATATTCAGACAAGTTCACGCCATATTGCTGTTTAAAACGTCTCGAGATATACTCTCGACTTAAGTAAAATCGTTCACTCATACCTTGTAAACTCAGTTCTTCCGAAAAATGCTGTTCAATGAACGTTCCGATTTGGGCAATCGGGTCTTCACTCGATTCAGTCACCACGTCCGCTAACGCGCGTGCCAATGTATCATTCAATACGTCAGGGTCAATCGGTTTCAACAAATAGTCAAAGCTACCATATTGGATGGCCCGTCGCATGTATGAATATTCATCGTATCCTGTCAACACGACAAGCTTAGAAAATGAAGCGTGGTCGTGTACCCACTCCATCAGCTCGATGCCGTCACAATGAGGCATTTGAATATCCGATAAAATAAGGGCAGGACGCTCTTGCTCGATGAGCGTCTGTGCTTCACGCCCGTCCGTTGCCTCGAGTACTTTCGTCACACCGAATCGTTCCCATTCACCGAGTAATTTCACCGCTTCCCTTACCGGAGATTCATCATCTACAATCAACACTTTCGTCATAACGCCACCCCCTCAGAAGAAGCGGGGAAACGCATCATAATTCGAAAACCGCCTGTTTCAGGTGTAGCCAACATAAATTCTGCCTCCCGATTATAGTTTAACATGAGTCGATCGCGAATGTTTCGTAATCCTGTGCCTTCTGTGTCATAAAATGTCGAATCATCTTGTTCGATTCGTGACATGACCCGTTCCCATTCCTCGGTCGTCAACGAACGTCCACTGTTCTCACAGCGAATCACGAGTGTCGCGCCTTCCATCCAAATCATCACGTCAAATCGATTCGCTAAAGCAGACCCGTCCCGCTCGAACCCATGTTTGAAAAAGTTCTCCGCCAATGGCTGTAAAATCATTTTGGGGACAATGAGTTCATGTAGTTCTTCTGAGACGTCGACTGTCACTTGAAACTGATTCGGAAAGCGTACGTCTTGCAGTCGAATGTATGAGTTCAAATGCTCGATTTCTCTCTTTAGAGAAACCATCGATTCCTCTGGATGCATCGTATATCGCATCATCGAAGAGAGTTGTGTGATCAATCGATAGACGGTCTTGCCATCCCCTTTTAAAGCTAACGTTCCGATGGACTGTAACGCATTGAATAAGAAATGCGGATTGGTTTGCGCCTGTAAGGCACGTAGTTCATTCGTTCGATTCTCTAGGGCAAGCTTATACTCCCGTTGAATCAAATCATCGATTCGTTCAATCATCCGTTTGAACTGTCTACCGAGGACACCGAATTCATCATTTCCGAGGGAATCGAACGATACGGTCATATCCCCCTGCTCAATTCGCCAAATGTTCGAGGTCAACGTCTTGATTGGAGTCGTCAGTTTCATCGAGGCATATGTCGCTCCAATCAAAGCCAAGATGAGCGAGATGATTCCGACAAGTAAAATAATGAATGACGTTCGTGAAGCTGGTTCCGTCAACAGCTGATCCGGAATCGATTTGCCTACGTAGAATTGCTGATGGTCGAACTCAAACGTTTTTGTGATTTGGTGATGTTTCCCATCGTTCGACACCGATGTCGGTTGAAACGAAGATGGAATCTCTCCATCTCCAAGATGGGCAAACACGCGACTGTCCTCACCGACGAACCATAAACTTTCATCCGGACTGTTTTGAAGAGAAGCCAACTGTCCGATAAACGAGTCTTCTGGGATATCAAGCGACAGAATGGCGAGTGGCTCATCCGTCTCAATTTTATCGAGTCTGAAATGGAGGGTGACGACGTCTTCTTGTGTCATGATTGGTCCAAAGTCATGATAGGGAATCAGCGGATGTGAAGCTTCCAGCAATACACGACTTTTCGAATTGTCCAATAGCTGTTGTTGGACAGCGCTCGGTTCTTTTTTCGAACGTGGCGATACCTTCATTTTATAGGCTGCAAATGAGTCCATGTCTTCAAGCATTAACAACTGAATTTGGGCCACATCTTCCCGCGAAAGATACATCGCAAGAAGTGCCCGCCTCACTTCAATCTCTGTTTGCCTGAGTGATAGACCTGGTCCATATTCCAATATGTCTAATACATCACGATCAGCATATAAACTTGTCGGCAGCCTACTCAAGTCAGAGATGTATCGTTCCATCTGACGCGTCCCCCGCTCAAGCGACCATTCGGTCATCTCGAGACCACGTTCACGCTCTCGGTCCTCTACATACCAAAATGAAATGATGGTCGCCACGATGACCGGTACGATGATGGTCAACGCAATCATTCCCGTTAACTTTGTACGAATACTACTCACCGATATCCCTCCTACCTCATCAGTATATCACGCGCTATGCAAACGTTTGCAATAATCATAAAAAAAGACCCTTGTCTCTTTCGAAACAAGGATCAATTCTTTATTGATGCGATTCCATCAATTCAATGATTCGAGGACCATGTCCCCAGTCTCTTGCCACGTCAATCGGTTTCATGCCGTCTTCGTTTTCAATCGTGACATCTGCACCATTTTCAAGCAAAAGTCGGACCGTTTCTGGATCAACGTCATCGTTGTAGAACAGGTTATGGAGCGGCGTGTCTCCATATTCGTCTTGGATATTCACGTCAGCCCCGTTCGCGAGTTCAGCTTCAATATCCTCATAACTGGCATTGGCATACGTCAATTCTTGAATTGGTTCTTCCTGTTCCGTCGCCCAGTCATTTTCAATATCCTCACTCATAGCCGATGCGACAATGTCAGATAAATCATCATTCATGACGAGGAACGCAATGATTGCCCCATTTCCGATGACAGTTAAGAGAATCGCTGTAATGATAGACGCCTTCACATATCCCGCCGTCTTGAACATCGGTACGTTTTCTTCACCGGCATGTGTCGCAATCGCTGCGATGCGTTTCGGTAACGTTGGATGTGTCGACAACAATTCACTATACTTCGCAATGAACCCATTTTCTCGACTTGCTTCGTATAGATAGTCAAACTCATTCACTTCTTTAGCGAGCGGTCCCCCGATTGCGAGTACTGTCAACGCTCGTTTCGCCGCTCCAAAATCTTGAAGATAATGAGCTGCCATCCGGTCACACGTGTATTCACATGCGCGTGAGTATGCCGAACCTAAGAACGGAATGATACTACCGAGTAAGACCACCCATTGTTTTTGGACATGGTTTCGGCGAATGTGTGCCAACTCGTGCGCGATGACGAATTCGACTTCTTTCGTCTGTCCAGTACGTGTCAATTCCACGACGTCAGAATATAAAATGACCATATTCTTTTGGAAGAATCGTGTGGCGAAAGCATTTAACACGCCACCGGCCTGTAAGATATACACATCTGGCAACAAATGAATACCCATCTCAGCCCCGACGCGTTGAACCAGCTCATGAAGCTCTGTGAACTGCCGTGCCGTCACTTTGACACCGTTCGTCCGAATATACCCAATCTGAATCCAGTGTGTAAACATCGAGAGTGCTAAGATTGTCCCGATGATCCACAAGAAAAGACCGAATGATGCAATCGTCAGTACGATTCCTAAAATCAAGACGAGTACGCTTGCTGCGACTAATAATGAGAAGTATAAGTTTTCTCGTTTATGTACCAAGTTTGAATGTTTCATCTAATTTCTCCTTCTTTTCCCAAAATACATGTTTAATTATACCTTTCATTCCAGAAGAGACAATGAAAAAATAGAAACTGACGGATTCGTCAGTTTCTATCGAATGGTCACTTGATAAAGTTTGTCGTCTTGCGATTGTGGATTGCCGCGTCCGTCCGTATTGTTCGAAATAAAATACAACGTATCGTCGTCTAACCATACATCGCGAATCCGCCCTACCCCTTCGACAATCGTCGTCACTTGTTTCGTCTCTCGGTTGATGGCGACGAGACGCTCGTTCCGAAGTGTCGCCATATATACATATCGTTCATCTGTCGCAATACCAGACGGCGCCCAAGACGTCTCACCGACTTCAAACCATGGCGTGACAAGACCTTCTTGTTGCTCGTTTCCTTCAATGATGGGCCAGCCATAATTGTTCCCTTCTTCAATCACGTTGACCTCGTCATGTCCACTCGCTCCATGCTCGCTCGCATAGAGAACGTCGTCAATCCGACTCAGCCCTTGTGGATTACGATGACCAAGCGAATAGATCCAGTCGGTCGGTTCGCCTTCACCTGATAATGGAATTCGTAAAATCTTCCCTGCCAAAGATGACTCGTCTTGAGCAAGTTCTGGCACGAGCGCATCGCCCGTCGTCACCCAAAGATACTCACCATCGATTAGCAGACGCCCTCCATTGTGGAAGCGTGCCCCTGGAATCTCGTCAAGCACGACGTCTGTCTCTTCGAAACGTTCCCCGTCCCACGTCAATTCCACTACACGATTCTGCACGTCTCTTCCTGACGAGCCGTATGTGTGATACGCGTAAAGGATTCCGCTCGATTCAAAATCGTCACTTAACGCGATGCCAAGGAGTCCCCCTTCACCAATCTCAAATACGTCTTCCTTCAAGTTCACTGCAGATTGCGTCGCGCGACCCGAATCATCGATCACGGTGATCGTTCCGCCACGTTCCGATACGAACCATCCGTCCGGTGTACGAGCGATTGACCAAGGGATGTCCAAGTTTTCAACGATTGGTGTCACTTCTCCAATGTTAAGGTCCGACTCTTCAGCGATGCTCGATTCATCCGTAGTCTCTACCGATTCTTCTGTAGGCGGTTGTTCCGAGCCCTCATTTGTCGATTCTGGCGTACATCCTATAAGAAATAATAGTGTCACAACCCCGATTTGACGTTTCATGTCGGTTCGCCTCCCTTTCCTTCATCATACCCTTGTTTTAAGAATGTTGTGAAGGTTCAGGTCGGTGCGTTGGTAATAGGGACGCAATGATAAATGCAATGATTGCGGCGACCATCGCCCCGATAAATATACTGTTCAATCCGGTCGCGATGATTTGTTCACCTTGCAGACGGACAGAGGCGCTTAGCGTCTCCGTCACACGTTGATTAAAGAAATCTTCCAAAGACACTTTGGATAACGAGCTGCTTTCTTTAAAGTCGTTAAGAACGACAAAATTGAAAGCCGCCCCAAACACAGCGACACCGAGCGTTTGACCGACTGTACTTAAAAATGAATTGGTCGCAGTCGCCGTTCCGCGTTGTTGATACGAGACGACGGTTTGCAGGACGACGATAAACATCGGCTGGGACAATCCAAATCCGACACCAATCAACGCCACTGCACTATATACCCACACGTCCGAACTAGACTGTGACAATAGCGTTAACGTGAGTGTCCCGATGACGAGTAACCCCATTCCAATCATGGCACGCCGTCTCGGAGAAGCCACACCGAGTGTCCGTCCACCGATAATCGACGTGAATGTCCACGCAACAGATAATGGCATCAGCATAAATCCGGCCTCTGTCGCCGTCTTGCCCAAAACAGCTTGTGCCCAGATTGGAATATAGGCTGACATGGAGACGAGTACCCAGGCTGCAAAGAAGACCGAACCGTTGATTGCGGCAATCGTTGGCTGCTTTAACAAGTCAAGCGGCAACAAGGGAGATTTTGCTTTTCGTTCCGATAAGAAGAAACTACCTAACAAAACGATACTTAACATTCCACTTCCGACGATCGTCGTCGTCCATTCATTCGTTTCACTGAACGTGATGAGGGCATATAAAAATGCGGTTGTTCCACTAGCAAACAAAAGGGCCCCTTTCAAATCGATTCGTTCACTCGTCTCGGTGACGTTCTCTTTATAAAAGATGATAATCATGATGAATGAGAGTAAGGCAAATGGCACGTTCAATAAGAATACGTAACGCCACGATAACGTTTCAACTAAAAATCCGCCGATAACGGGACCGAGTACACCCGATACCCCCCAAACCGCGCTTAAAATCCCTTGAATCTTTCCACGCTCTTCATATTTATATAAATCACCGATAATCGTCATCGAAATCGGGAGTACCGCACCAGCCCCCAAACCTTGCAGTGCTCGAAAGACGATCAATTGTTCCATCGATGTCGCCAGTCCACACAATAATGAGGATAGTGTAAATAATCCGATTCCAAACAACAAGACACGTTTACGCCCGAACAAATCTGCTACTTTCCCATAAATCGGTGTCGATACCGCTGTAAATAGTAAAAAGGCAGCAAACACCCAACTGACGAGCGTCGCTCCGTTCAATTCGCTAGCGATAACCGGTGTCGCAACTGATACGACCGTTCCTTCAATTGCCGCTAAAAAGGTTGCCAACAAAAGAGCAACCGTCACATTTTTTCTCATCCATTCCATCTCCCCAAAAAAATAGTGGCGTCGGAAGGTTCCGAGCACCACTTCAACTGTCTATTATTTTGTGCGAGCCACGTCTATTTGACAAGTGTCATCTTTCGATTCGAAAAAGAATTCTCTCAGTCGTTCGTATGCGGCCTGTTCTTCTTGAACATATACCTTCCCACAAACAGAACCTGCTCGCATCATCCAGACTTCGTCTGACAACATAGCAGCAACGTCCAACTGATGCGTTGAAAACACGATGGTCGCCCCTCGCTCGGCTTCCTGTCGTAATATGTCTCCGAGTGTATGCATCCAAATGGGGTCTAGGCCATTCGTCGGCTCATCTAGTAAAAGAATATCCGGTTCGCTCACAAGTGCTTGAGACAGCAGGAGCCGTTGGCGCATCCCTTTCGAGAGTTCGGCGACGCGCTTTTGCTTATGTTCATACAATCCGACCCGCTCAAGAATTTTAGGAATCGGGCGTGCCCCTTGCAAAAAAGAATAATAAGCAAACGTCTCTTCAACTGTCCATGCGCCGTCAAATGAGAAATCGTCCGGCATGTATCCAAAGTTTTGATTATATTTCGTCCGTTGTTTGATTGTATAGCCGTTCAATTGAATGATCCCGGTGCTCGGTTCAATCGTACCGTTCATTAGATTCAAAAGCGTCGATTTCCCAGCTCCGTTGCTCCCGCATAATGCAACAATTCGCCCCGGATTAATTTCTTCACGAATAGGATGGAGAGACCATGTATTACCATACTTTTTGCCTACGTCTACACAGTTAATCATGACGTTTTCCTCCAAACCAATATCGAAGCAAGCCATAGTAAGAAGCCACTCATCGTAAGTAAGGTCGCCCAAACCACTGCATACCCAATCGGTCGATTCATCCAACTCAATAGATCAAGATAGACATCTCCAAAAACGTCTGATGATGACGCCGCTGTACTGGCCCAAATTCGCATCAAATCAAATCCATTCATAAACAACATAACGATCATCCCGTTCACTTGCATGCCGTAAGGGAGCCAGGAAATGATTGTCACGAGAATTGTCGGCCAAAGTAATATGAGGAGGACCCACGTTAAAAAAGCAAGCAATATCGCCCGAATCCGCGTACGTCCCACTAACCCAAGTAACGTACCGAGCGCTGTAGCATAGATCGTCAATCCAATCGCATAGGAAAGCAGAATCATCCATGTCTGAATCGACTGCCCGACCACGAGCGAAGCAATGAGGAATGCCAATAATAGAATGAGTACTTGCGTGACCAAAAAAGTGCTGAACCGAACGAAAATCAGCTTCCACTTCGGATAGGTGAACGTTGACAGCAAGTTCAGTCGCTTCGACTCCCGCTCTTGCCCCCAATGGAGTGCCGTCGTCAATAAAATAAAAAGAGGGAGCAACAAACCGAGCACCGTGATGAGTGTTGCGCTTATATTCGTATAGTTCGCAGCAACCGGTAATGCTTGTCCAAGCCCCCCTAGTAGAACGAGCGTGAGAACCCATGTGAATAAGAAAACGTAATTTTCTCGTTGCCGTAGGGTGCGTGCCCATTCCATTCTCCATAACGACATCGTTTACTGCCCTTCTTCTTCCATTTCCATGTCCATTTCCGTATCCCCATCATGATTATGGTCCATCGAACCTTCGCCGTCCATCATCATCTTCATCTCGCCGCGTTCCCACGTATGATCTTTTAATTGATCAAAGTCCATCATTTCGCCGCCATTCTCTTCCATATAGGCTTCAGCGTCTGCCTCTTTTGCGAACGAGAGAATATTATAAGCCATCGGTGTTTTTGACTCTTTATCGTAAACAAACATCGCTTCGTCTAATTCGACCCAATCTTTCGTATTGAAGTCCTTCACATACATTGCAGCGATGTCTTCTTCTTTTTGTTCAGGATACCAATCTCGCATGAGACAACCGATGTCATCAAATGCATATCCTTTTTCATTTTCCATGATTGCTTCCGCTGCAAACTGCTCATCCATAATTTTCATTTTACATACTTCACATTCGGTTTCGCCCCATTTGATATCAAACGGTTCTGCCGATGCACTTGAACATGCACCGAGTGCTAAAGATAGTCCTGCTACTGATAATAGTCCTGCTACTTGTTTATACGATTTCATGTCTTTTCCTCCCAATTATCCAAATCATGATGAATAAAATGATACTCCCTAAGCTCCAAATCGAGCCGTTCCATTGCCACGTCGCGGAATAGGTTTGTGGCGTAATATCTGTCAAAGATAAGTCTTCCGGGCTTCTCAGTATGTTTTCTAGTAGAAGAAGACCCGGTGACCCGTACAATAATTCAAATGCCTCATATGAATCCGTTAATAAAAATAAATACGGATCGGTACGAAATGGAATCTCACTATAACCGTCACGGTCTAGGTCAAGTGTCGTACCATTCCAAACATTACCTTGCACAATATTTTCATATGACTCGACCATTGTCACCGATTCACGATTCCCTAGTAGATTATTTTGAAGAATCATCATCCCTGTTGCTTGTTTCAATTGAAATCCAATATCGTTTCCATTGATCGCATTCCGTTCAAGAATCGTTCCTTCTGACTGCTCCGCATATAAACCGATATGATTTCCGTAAATATTCGTCATCTCAATTGTTGTGTCGACGGCCTCATATAACATCAATCCCGTCGCCGTTCCGCCGAATTGGTCGTGCACATTCCCATTTTTGAAAACGACCCGATTCGTTCCCATAATCATCGCACCTGTCAAGTTATGATGTAGTTCCGGTACCGAAATCACAAGGTCGGTCGGAAACATCAAATGAATGCCATATCGAGAATGGGAAATAACCGGTCGAACAATCGTGTGCTGGGACCCGTTTTCTATGTAAATCCCATCTCGCACACCTTTAACAACGACTCCTTTTATTTCTGCCGCTTCACTATTTAGAAGTACGACTCCATCCGCCTGGCCGTTCCCATATACAGCAGTTCGTATGACACGAACACCGTAACTATCTTCAATCAACAGACCGGTACCTGAAGACTCAATCGACACATCGAGTAGCTGATGTCCAAGACCAGACACGTGAATCGCCGGTGCCTCATCACCCTCGCACTGTTGAATCGACACACGTTCAAGCACTGCACCCGTTCCTTTTATAATAAAAGCGGGATGCCCACAACTCGTATACGTTTTTCCAGCCCCATCAAAACTGTTATTCGATTCGATAACAATCGGTTCAGTCACCGGAATCGATGCTCCTTCCGCATTCGCATGCGGCATCCAACACATAAATAGGATGAATATCAGTAACCGTTTCATGCCCCCTCCTTCTCATAAGCGCTTACAACATCCATTCTACTGAAACCCCCATAGGTATGTGTGTGGTTTGTATGGGGTTCCTGTGACAGTTTCTTCATAAAAAAAACACAAACGGTGAAGGGGTCGTTTCACCGTCTGTGTATTCTTTATTTCACTTTGTCTTGCCAAACTTTAGTGAAGTCTTGAAGCATTTCTTCACCTGTTTTTTGTTCACCAACATACGCCTGCATGAGTGCACCATATTCATTCACGGCACCATCCGGATACTTGAACCAGTTCCAAGAGATTGTCTTCCCTTCATTTGAATAGGCTAAGATATCATCTGCAAGTGGTCCGAGATCATTCGCTTCAACCGACTTGAAGGCCGGGATAAATTTGAACTTGTTGACCATGTAGTCTTTACCTGTATCAGACGTCGCCATCCACTCTAAGAAATCTTTTGCTTCTTCTTTATACTTCGAGTTTTTGTTGACGACCCAGTTGTTCGGGACACCGACCGGGAGTCGGTCCATCTTCTCAGCATCGTCGTTGATCGGGATTGGAACGAAGCCCATCTCTATATCCGGATTGACATCAAAGATCATCTGTTGTGCCCAGTTTCCTTGTTGGAGCATCGCTGTCTCTCCTTGAGCGAACTGTGTGACTTGAGTGTTATAGTCTGTCGTCAGTGGATTTTTATTCCCGTATTTAATCGTCAAATCAAACAGCTTCAAGAATTCCTGGAACTGTTCGTTGTCTTCAAACTTCGCTTTATTTTCGTTAAGCGCTTGAATAAACGCATCTGGATCATCTTGCTGAGCCATCGGGATATTTAATAAGTGAATTCCTAAAATCCAAAACTCTGCATAACCGACAGAGAATGGTGTAACGCCCGCCTTATCTAATTTTTCAGCTGCAGTAGTCAATTCAGAAAGCGTTTTTGGCAACTCATCGATGCCTGCTTTTTCAAACAGTTCTTTATTATAAATAAAACCGTACCCTTCAAGATTCATCGGCATACCATACAGTTTACCGTCCATCGTCATCGGTTCTTTGGCGACTTCGGTCAAGTCTCCCACCCATTTCTCACTCGATAAGTCCTCGAGTTTGTCTTTCCATGTTTGTGCTTCCGTGAATCCACCGTTGTTGAAAATGTCTGGTTCGTTTCCTGAAGCAAATTGTGATTTTAAGGCCGCACCATAGTCCGCACCGCCACCGACCGTTTGAACGGTCACTTTGACACCCGTTTCTTCTTCATACTCTTTTGCCATCGCTTCAAGATCTTTGGCGATCTCCGCTTTGAATTGGAAGACGTTCAACGTGACGTCTTTTTTATCTCCGCTGTCCGCATTTCCTTCAGAAGACCCTT
The DNA here is from genome assembly GCF_018617685.1 of Exiguobacterium sp. s57. NCBI lineage: Bacteria > Bacillati > Bacillota > Bacilli > Caryophanales > Exiguobacterium > Exiguobacterium sp. s57. The sequence continues at coordinate 111,845 of NZ_JACSKR010000005.1, read as the reverse complement.
CGTCCGTCAGTGATCCTCCACCACATGCCGCGAGTGATAAAACCATTCCGGCTGTCATAACCGCTGTCGATAATTTCCACTTCCGCTTCATCTCATTTCCTCCCTTAACCTCATCCATTCTTTACAAAACCAACTTTAAATGAAAACGCTTCCAATATGTAGGTGTCAAAATTGACGGATAGGGTGGAAAATGTTGCACAGAAAAACAAGACCCGTATTAACGAGTCCTGTTCCCTGTTTCTAATTATTTTTATATTACAACAAGCTGATACCAGCATCTTTGCACGACTGAATCACTTCTTTTGGCCAGACCGATGTTTGGACTTCACCGATATGACGTGCACGTAAGAGATACATCGCTACACGGGATTGACCGATGCCTCCACCAATCGTGAGCGGAAGTGTTCCTTCGAGCACACCTTGATGGAATGGATAAGCACGTTTTTCTTCGGCCCCGGCTTTTTGAAGTTGTGCTTCAAGAGTCACCTCGTCTACACGAATCCCCATCGACGATAATTCAAATGCCGACTCAAGTTCAGGGTGCCAAACGAGAATGTCACCGTTGAGCGACCAGTCATCATAGTCCGCCGCACGTCCATCATGTTTCATACCTGAAGCGAGTTTGTCTCCAATTTGCGAGATGAAGACCGCGCCGTACTCTTTACAAATTGCACTCTCACGCTCTTTCGGAGTCATCTTCGGATACGCATCCTCTAGCTCTTGGCTCGTGATGAAATGAATGGCATCTGGAAGAATCGCTTCAATACCATACGTTCTTTCCACTTCCGACTCTGTTTCACGGAGTGCCACATAAATCGACTCGACCGTTGCTTTTAAATACTCCATCGTCCGCTCTTCTCGAGCGATGACTCGCTCCCAGTCCCACTGATCGACAAAGAGAGAATGCGTCGCATCGAGCTCTTCATCACGACGAATTGCTCGCATTTGAGTATACAATCCTTCTCCGACACCAAATCCATAACGTCCGAGTGCCTCTCGTTTCCATTTCGCAAGCGATTGAACGATTTCAAGTTCATGGCCTGGATACATCGTATCAAACTGAATGATGCGCTCCACACCGTTCAGATGATCGTTGACACCACTTGCTGATTCGACGAATAACGGCGCCTGTACTTGTGTGAGTCCGAGTTCACGCGAGACTTTCTCCTCGAAGAGTGCCTTGACTGCTCCGATTGTCTGCTGTCTTTCCTTCATCGTGCTTGTTGCTGTTGTCATTTTCCGTTTCCTCCAATTGTGGAATATTTGGGAGTGAAGCCATGAAAAAAAGCCCTCCAATCCCATCGAACATGGGACGGAAGACTTCGGTTCCGCGGTGCCACCCAAATTAGTAGACGAATCTACTCACTTTTTCGAGACAAACATCTCGTAGCTCCGATAACGGGGAGCGGTCCGGCTACGTCTACTGGCAAAGCGTTCGGGTAGCGACTCCAGGAAGTTTTTCGACGAAGGGTTAAGACCGGGCTCTCACCTCCCCCGGATCGCTTGACTCACTACCTTCATGTACTCGTCCTTTCGACGTCGTTCACAATTGAATTGAATTCATTATTATAAATATTCTGAATAATGTCAACGGTTTTTCAAAAAAAAAATAATCCTCCGTGTAGCGAACGGAGGATTCCCTTAGGAGGGTTATTTAATCGAACCACTCGTGATTCCTTTGATGATATGCTTTTGCATACCGAAGAAGAAGACCAAAAGGGGAACGATTCCTAACACTAAACCAGCTAACGCAAGATCCCACTGTTTTGTATATTGTCCAAAGAAATAGAACGTCGCGAGCGGGATGGTCCGTAATTCCACATCACGAAGAACGAGAGACGGCAATAGGAAGTCGTTCCAAATCCAGAGACTGTTCAAGATGACGATTGTCACCGTGATTGGCTTTAGTAGCGGAAAAACTATTCGCCAAAATACACCCCATGTCGAACATCCGTCAATGATGGCCGCTTCTTCAATTTCTTCAGGAATGGACTTCATGAACCCATGGTAGAGAAACACGGAGATTCCAGAACCGAACCCAAGATACATGACCATCAGTCCCCAATGACTGTTCAACAACCCAAGGACGCTCGAGACCTTTACAAGCGGAATCATGATAGATTGAAACGGAATGACCATAGCTGCCACGAATAAGAAAAAAATCATCGTGGAGACCCAATGTTTCGTACGAACGAGTTTCCATGCTGCCATCGACGTAAAGATGACGATGATTGCATTTGCACCAAACGTGATGAGAAGTGAGTTTAGAAACACGCGTCCATAATTCATCGCTTCCCATGCTTCCGTATAGTTCGACGTCAACCATTCGTTCGGTAAGGCGGAAGTATTCGTAAAGATTTCGGCCATCGATTTGAACGAGTTGGCGACAACGTAATAGAATGGCACCAAATAAAGAAGTCCGAGCAGAATAGCGACGAGTTCAATGACTCCGAGATTCCAAGAATACGCTCCCGGGCGGAGAGGCCGCTTCGGGACGGGCTTTGGTGTTTCATCCAATTTTTTCTCGATTCGTTCCAATTTTTCCGTCGTCATGCTTCCACCTCCCGTTTTTTCGTCACGTACACTTGCGTCACCGTAATCGCAGCCACGACCAAGAAGAAGATGACCGCTTTAGCTGAGCCAAGACCATAATTGTTATTGACGAAGGATTCTGTGTAAATGTTTAAAGCCAACATCTCGGTCGATTTGAACGGTCCTCCATTTGTCAGCGACAAGTTCGTATCAAACACTTTGAACGACCATGAAATCGTTAAGAATAAACAAATCGTGATGGATGGCATAATCATCGGCAAGGTAATGTGACGAAGCATCTTGAAACGGTTCGCTCCATCAATTCGAGCAGCCTCCATCAAATCGGTCGGTACATTCTGCAATGCTGCGATATAGATGACCATGACGTAGCCGCCACCTTGCCAGATTGCGACGATCACGATTCCCCAAAATGCCGTTTGCGCATCTCCGAGCCACGGTAGTTCAAATAGACTCCATCCCGTCAACGCCCCAATCGAGGCAAATCCTTTCACGTAAATGAACTGCCAAATGAATCCGAGAATCAATCCACCAATCAAGTTCGGCATGAAGAAAATTGTACGTAAGAAATTTCGTGTTTTAATATTCATCGTCAACAATAGTGCTAAAGAAAATCCGACGATATTCGTCAATAAGACAGATACAATCGTATATTTTGTTGTTATCCAAAAAGAAGCTCGGAATTGCTCATCTTCCAAAAATAATCGTTGATAGTTATCGAATCCGATAAAATTCAACTCGCCTGTCACACCGTTCCAATCCGTGAAACTATAGTAGATTCCATTGAAGAACGGGATCAGTACAATGGCGACAAAAGCCAAAAAAGCGGGTCCGACAAATGCTATAAAACTCGCAGGCTTCTTCCAATTTCGTCTTCGTTTCGTCCGTTTTGCAGTCTCAGTCATGTGTATCGCCTCCACTATCAATGTATCGTGAAGAGCTCTTTATGAAAACGGATACATTTGACAGAAAGGGTGGAAAATATTGAACGGAATGAATGAAATTCAAGGAATGATGAGTTATGATAAAATCAATGACAATACGAACGGATTGTACTCCAAACTATCTGTTCTGTTTTTTATGACGTTAATCACGAATATTATTCAATATATTAAAACACATCGTTCGATAAACGGAGGTATTTTCACATGACAACAACGAAACCATTATCCGACTTAACCATCGCCCAACAAGCTAAAACATTGCCGATCAAAGAAGTTGCAGCAAAAATCGGACTACAAGAAGACGACCTTGATCTTTATGGAAAATATAAAGCCAAACTTTCTTATGATGTCCTCGAACGTGTGAAGACACGAAAAGACGGAAAACTTGTACTCGTTACTGCAATCAATCCAACGCCAGCCGGAGAAGGAAAATCAACGGTCACGGTCGGTCTCGGTCAAGCCTTGAATCAGTTGGACAAACAAGCAATCGTTTGTCTTCGCGAACCTTCACTCGGACCAACAATGGGCTTAAAGGGCGGCGCAGCCGGTGGTGGCTTCAGTCAAGTTCTCCCGATGGAGGACATCAACCTCCATTTCACAGGAGACATGCATGCGATTACGTCGGCACACAACACAATTAGTGCCATGATCGACAATCATCTTCATCAGGGAAATGATCTCGGGATCGACGTTCGCCGAATCGTATGGAAACGCGTTCTCGACTTGAACGACCGTGCGCTACGTCATGTCACCGTCGGACTTGGGGGTACCGCTCATGGAGTACCGCGTGAGGACGGATTTGATATTACTGTCGCTTCTGAAATTATGGCCATCCTTTGTCTCGCCGATTCTTTGAATGACCTTGAAGAACGAATCAAGCGAATCGTCGTCGCTTATGACCATCAACAAGAACCAATCACCGCCGAACAAATTGGTGCGGCAGGCGCGGCAACATTACTTTTAAAAGAGGCATTTAAACCAAACCTTGTCCAAACACTTGAACAAACCCCGGCTCTCGTCCACGGTGGACCGTTTGCGAACATTGCGCACGGATGTAACTCATTAATCGCAACAAAGACAGCTTTGAAGCTTGGTGAATATGTCGTGACGGAAGCCGGTTTCGGTGCAGACCTCGGAGCTGAAAAATTCTGTCACATCAAATCTCGAGTTGGAGAATTAAATCCCGATGCGGTCGTTCTCGTTGCGACCGTACGTGCTCTAAAAATGCATGGAGGTGTATCTAAGGATCAGCTTCATATCGAAAATGTCGGTGCAGTCGGTCAAGGAATGAAGCTACTCGCCAAACATATCGACACGATGAAAAAACTCGGACTCCCGACTGTTGTCGCTTTAAATCGTTTCAATTCAGATACAGAAGATGAGCTCGCTGCCGTTCTTGACTGGTGTACTGCACATGATATCCGCGCTTCACTGAGTGAGGTATGGGCGAATGGTGGACTTGGTGGTCACCAGTTGGCCGAAGCCGTCATCGATGCGGTGGAATCAAAAGAAAGCAAGCTATCTCCACTTTATGAATTAACTGACTCGATTGAACACAAAATCAAGACGATTGCCCGGGAAGTATATGGTGCCGCGGATGTCACGTTCACACCAAAAGCACAAAAACAGATTCAAGCCATCGAAACAAATGGGTGGGCCGACCTCCCAATATGTATGGCGAAGACACCGTTCTCCCTCTCTGACGACCCTTCGAAATTCGGTTATCAACAAGGATTCACGATCACCGTTCGCGAATTGAAACCATCAGTGGGAGCAGGATTCCTCGTCGCCTTGACAGGAAACGTGCTGACGATGCCAGGCTTGCCAAAACATCCGGCAGCTCTCAATATGGGAATTGATGAATCCGGAAAAGCAATCGGACTTTTCTAATAGGGGGATGACAGATGATCGTATCGGAGTTGACGTATCCTGACGGGTATCAAACGGAAGTGATGCACGTGCGGGCAGATCAATCAATTGGGAAAATATTCATGTTTCACGGGATGCTCGAACATCATGAAAGATATATTGAGTTCGCGCATTTTATGGCAAATAATGGATACGATGTGTTTGTATGTGACTTGCGAGGTGCGGGCACTAGCGCCCATGACCAAAACACTTACGGCCATCTTGCGCCAGAGACTGGATTTCAGCAACTCGTCGATGATGCCCAGTATCTCATTAACCAGCATGAGGATGAGCGTCCGACGTATCTGTTAGGTCATAGCTTCGGCTCACTTCTCGCACGACGACTCGGACAAGTCATGGGACACGCTTTATCTGGTGTGATTGTCGTCGCCCCGCCTCCACACCCTGGAGTCGCAGGGGAAATCGGTCATCGCTTGATTGCTACTGCGATGAATCGAAAAGGCGCGACACACCAATCTAAATTTTTTGAACGTCTCTTGTTCGGACGCTACAACCTAAAATTTTTACCAGCTCGAACAGATAGTGATTGGCTCTCGAGCGTGCCCGATGAGGTTGACTCCTATATTGAAGATCCAAATTGCGGTGGACTACCATCCCTTGGCTTCTTACATGAGGTGACCCGCGCCTCATTAGATGTCACGACATCCGCACGTATTCATGAACATCCGAAGTCACTTCCAGTTTTATTCGTTGCTGGAGTGGACGATCCCGTCACTCATGACGGCGAGGGGTTGAACGGAATCATTCAAAAATATCGTAAAGCGGATATCGAACTCACTGTCGTCACATACGACAGTGCCCGACATGAAATCCTTCGCGAAGCTCACCGTGAACAAGTTTGGTTGGATATCCTTGCTTGGATGAAGCAAATCAAAACCCATTAATTTACTCAACCTCCTTTTATAAGGGGGTTTTTCATTTACCTGATTTCGGAAAAGATATTTTAACCATTTACCTTTTTTAAAATTTTACTTCTTCTTTCCAATTTTTAAGTACGTTATACTTAGACCGCAATCATTTTTATCATGTTTTTTCATCCGAAAGGGGTAACATATTGAAATCGACACTCTCACGATTAGGAGTAGCCGCCATCGTCTCAGGAACGATTCTGAGCACCGTTGCGCCTCTCCAATCATACGCAGCAACATCTGAAGGAACAGTCAACACACCCATTTTAAATGTACGGTCTGATTCATCGACATCGTCTTCAATCGTCGGCAAGTTAACGGAAGGAACGTCGGTAGATGTGTATGCCTTAAATGATGAATGGGCACAAATCAGCTTCGAGGGACAGAAACGTTACGTTTCTTCTACGTATTTGACGATGGGTTCATCCATTACAAAAGCATCTACAACGTCCACTTCATTATATATGGCTGAAATGAACGTCAATCTTCGGTCGTCGATGTCAACATCTGCTTCAATCGAAACGGTCATCCCGAAAGGATCACTCGTGACGCATCTTTCTACTCACGGTGCGACAGGGTCTTGGTATAAGGTACAATTCGGTACATATACTGGATATGTGGCCGCACGATACTTTAGCGAAACGAATCCTTCGTTTTACGCTTCTAAGACAGCCGTTCTATATGACAAGACCGGTACTGGCGCGTCAAAAATCGCAACGATTCCAGAAGGCGCGCACGTCACTTACCTCGATTCATTGGGTGCGACGGGATCTTGGTACAAAATCGAATACGGTTCACTCGTCGGTTATGCACCGGCACGTAATTTCACAGCGACTCCCCTTGCTCCAGAAGCGGTCACGACATATTACGCAGTGAAAAATGTTGCGCTCTACAACGGTTCAGGAACGGGTGCATCAAAAATCGCAACGATTCCACTCGGAGCAGAAGTGAAGCGTGTGTACGTGAACGGATTGAGTTCATCTTGGTATAAAGTTCAATACGGGGACACTGTCGGTTATGCAGCTGCACGTAACTTCTCGACATCAAAACCTGAATCAGTCGTCAAAACAACATATTATGCGGTTCGAGACCTAGTACTGTATGAGTCTTCCGCTTCCGGAGCGGCTCGTCTTCGCACGATCAAAGAAGGAACGAAAGTGGTACAGGTTTCTGACGCCAACCTATCCGACTCCTGGTTCAAAATTGAATATGATGGAGTCACAGGCTTCGCTGCCGCTCGCCATTTTTCAACGAAGGCACCTGAAGAAGTGACGATCACACCATACTTTGCGATTCGAAATGTGGCGATGTATAGTTCTTCTGCAGCCGGAGCGACAAAGATTGCGACGATTCCATTCGGTGCAAAAGTGGAACAAGTCTCGCAAAGTGGTCTATCTAGTTCATGGTTCAAGATTCGCTATGATGGCAAAACAGGATATGCAGGCTCTAGTCACTTCTCATTGAAAAATCCAGAGGTTATTGTGAAAACAGATTACTATACAACTCGCGATGTCGTCTTATATAACCGTTCTGATGCTGAAAAGGTTAAAATTGCGGTCATTCCGTTCGGTACGAAAGTTCAACAAGTATCTGAACCTGGCCTCACGGAACGATTCTTTAAAATTGAATACGGCCCAATCACAGGTTATGCGACGGCGGATTACTTCTCGAAAACAGCACCGTCAGACGAACAATACGAAGAAGAACGTCAAGTTCGCATCTATGTAGATGGGAACGAACCGCTCAACGTTCGGTCTACGCCTGAAGTAACGACAGCAAATAAAGTCGGAACGTTAAGTACAGGAACGATTGTCAACATCAAACCGATTGTCGGCTCAGACTGGGCTCTTCTCACGAACGGAACGTATAGTGGTAACTATATTCATACCGATTACGTCGTACCTGTCACAACGACTCCACCTGCGACAGGAATCACAAAAAAAGTTTCATATACAAGTTATCCAATGACGGTTCGCCAGATGGCAGAACGTCAAATGGCTCAATTCGCTCAAACCGACGCACATCGATATGATGAAGCATATTTACCTCGCGCTTGGGTTAGCGTTAATGGTTCGACTGGAACGATTGTTAAGCCTGAGATGACAGTCATCTCAGGCTTAGGAACAGCTCTGAAGATGACTGCTTCCTCAAGTTCTTCTTCACTCGTTACAATTCCATACGGGGCGTCGATACAATATGTTGACCGCTACACTTCCGGTTCAACAGTTTGGTACAAAGTGAAATACGGCACAATGACTGGATATGTGACACCGAGTTCAGTCGTTGGGACAGCAAACATTTTAAGTCGACCGATTTTGACATCTCACGCCTATGGACAAATCAACACAGGTGAGACTGTAACCATAACTGGTCAGACGGGGACATACTATACAATTTCGTATAAACGCCCGGCTGGACACAACATTCGAGTATTCGACAACACATGGCGTCGCGCGTCAGTAGATGACCTTATCTCGTATGTCGATCCAAGTCAGATTGATTCGAACTCTCGTTCATTCTATCAATTCTTAGATTTATCAAAGAGCGCTGGGACAACAGCGACCACGCTCAACAAAGTTCTCACATCTAAAGGGACACTTAGTGGACAAGGTCAAGCATTCGTAGATGCGGCTAGCATGTACGGCGTAAACGAAGTCTATCTTCTCTCGCATGCCCTCCTTGAAACGGGACACGGTACGTCGCTTCTCGCAAAAGGGGTTCCTGTCGATAAAGATGGGAATGCATTGATCAACTCGAGTGGGAATCGGATTTATCCGGAACGTCCTGTTGCCGCAACCGTCTATAATATGTACGGAATACAAGCGACCGATAGCAACCCTCTTGGGAACGGCGCCAAATACGCCTTCCAACAAAAATGGTTCTCACCGAAAGAAGCAATCATTGGGGGAGCTTACTGGATTGGGGCTAGCTATATCAATCACCCGACATATAAACAAAATACGCTGTATAAGATGCGATTCAATCCGTCTTCACCCGGAACGCATCAATATGCAACCGATATCGGATGGGCTGCGAAACAGACGACTAGTATCTATAACATCTATCAATCTCTTGATGCTTACACGCTCAACTTCGATGTACCAAAATATCAGTAAAAAAATGAGACACGCGCCCCTAACTGGCGTCGTGTCTCATTTCATGTCCATTCGATTGAATCGATGATGGACTCAATCTCCATCTTTTCATCGGTCACCTGATCGGCTACGTATGTTAAAAATAAGAGCCGTGTTCCGTCGGTCAAGGACCATACATCTAAATGCATGCCGTCTTCAATCCCACTCGCATAGGCCGTCGTCATGTCACTCGTCTCATCGGTCACACTCGGTGCGACTTTCACGTCGATTGGAAACTCTCCTAAGAACGTGTTCAACTCGCCCAAAGCAGATTGTTGCGGTTCTTGTGAATCTTCTGATTCATAAATCGAGATTTGAAGCGTCCCTTGCGCATCCTCTTCTGTCGAATAGAAACTCACGTAGTCTTCTTCTTCGCTGTATTCATAATGTTCCGGATACGTCAGGCGGAACCACCCATCAATTTCATAGTCTTTCATGCTGTTTTCTCCTTTACTTGCTTAAATGCCAGCCCTGTAACCATCTTGGCTTGAAGCGCATACTTCAAACGTTCTGTCACGTAAAGACGTTGACTGTTTACGTCTTGGGCAATCATATGTCCAAATAAATTCATTCGGACCGTTTGATTCGATAGGAAATAGAGTCGTTCCGCACTTAATGGACGATATTCGTTCGAATGCTCAAGGTATTCGATTTCAAAGCGGCGAAGGACATTGAGTGCGCAATAACGGTCGGTTTTTCCCGTACTCGTATGAAGTTCGACCCGAACGAGTTGAACATCATACGGACATACATTCATAAAAACGGGACCTACCCGTTCATGTATCAAGAGGACACCCATATCGGTTTCAATTAAGTCAGGGAGGGCCCCTTCATCTTGCGAGATACTCAGCACGACATAAGGGCGGTTTGTCGGTGCGAGCAATTCTCCTTTGTAAAATCGAAATCGTTGAATCCCTGTTAGCACCCGGGCACGCCAAGCACTCCCCCGAGCCTCGGCTTCCATCCGATATAACCTCTCTCCACTCACGCTTACTCCCCCTTCACTCGTTTGAGCGCATCGACGAATGTTTCCCATTCTAGATTGTCACAAACAACCTTATTTTCCAATCCCCATTCTTCATCGATTGTCAAACGTACTTCATTCGATTCCTCGTGACGGGTGATTTTTAAATCTCCTATTTGAATCGTGTCAGGACATATAAGAAACGTTGTGGTCGGCAACCCGATCCACTTGATCCGACTCGTACGTAGTACAATGTACCATTCGTGATCGTGATGAATCGTAAACGTCCAATTCCGGAGAGACACCGTGGTATCCGTTTGTTTTGACTGCTTCAACATTCGAAATCCTTCACCCATCAGTTGTAAATATGATTTCCGTTCACTCATATTTGATTTCTCTCCTTTTTTCTATTATCTTCGTTGTCGATAGGGTTCTGCAACCTAAAAAGTTTTTTAAAAAAGGGTTTGCAAATAGAATCGTATATGCTATTATATCAAAGTAACGTTAAAACGTTTCGCGGGTGTAGTTTAATGGTAAAACCTCAGCCTTCCAAGCTGATGACGAGAGTTCGATTCTCTTCACCCGCTCCATATTTTTTCACTCATGCGGGTGTAGTTTAATGGTAAAACCTCAGCCTTCCAAGCTGATGACGAGAGTTCGATTCTCTTCACCCGCTCCAATATCGACATATACGCGAGAACATCTCGCACACATACACTGCACGGTTGAGACCTTGCAAAAGCAGAAAGTCACACGACTTTCTGCTTTTTTGTTGTTCTCTCAAGCAATTTGGGGAAAGAGTAAATGAGTCTAGTCGAATGAGGAGGAACTCCATTGATTCAAGCGAAACTGCAATCATTTACTGTATATGAAAGTGCGTTGATGCGAACGACATCGACTCTCATTGATACACCCGATGCTATTATTTTGATTGATCCGACGTGGCTCCCTGAAGAAATCGCCACGATTCGCCGAGATATCGAGCTGCGTCGCAACGACCGTCCACTTTACGTCATCTTCACGCATCATCATTTTGACCATATCATTGGAGCCTATGGCTTTACCGATGCTACAACCATTGCCTCACAAGCGTTTGTAGAGACAGATTCATCTGAGCAGCTAAATGAGATTCGTAAGTTTTATGAGCAACATTACATCAATCGTCCTATCCAAAAACCCGACATCGATCTCGTAATCAAGCCCGATCAAACGCTTTTGCTCGGTTCAGTACCGGTCACATTCATCTCCACACCTGGCCATGACGCGACACACATGTCGATTTTAATCGAATCGATGAATCTACTCGTTTGCGGGGATTACGGATCAAATATCGAGCCCCCATTTATCGAACACGACCCGACTGCCTATCTCGATACGTTACAAACGTTGCAATCAATCATTTATGAACATGAAATCCAATGGTTCGTACCGGGGCATGGTGATTTATGTGATAATCGAAGTCAAATGATTAAGCGGTTGAGCGCTGCGGAAGAATACATTCTAGCTCTTCCTGAACAACGTCATTGGTCTCCATCTTGGCCAGATCACGCATTTTTCGATCGGGTTCATGAACGAAATCAGAAGATGGTGGAACAAAAAGAGACCGATCGTCGGTCTCGTCGACAAGACTATTAAAAAAATCGCAACGTCTCCCCAAGACGTTGCGATCCCCCTATGTAGACCTATTTCTTTGTGATGCGTTCTGAGCGGACCGTGAACATACGGTCAACCCCATAGATTGTTACTCCCGTCAGAGCGAGCAATCCAATCATAGCAGAAGAAAACATGACCATCCCCCCATTGTTCACAGTTTCGTCATAATCACCCCGTGGTTTTATTATAGAAGACCGCCTCCAAAAAAGAAAGCGTTTTCTTCAAACTTTTTTCACATTTCTTGTTAATAACATCCACGGGTCTCGAACATAACGCCCACCCTTTCTATGGACGGACACGTGTAAAGAGGTGTAGCTTTTATGTAATTTGGGAATACATGATGTAAGGATAAAAAGAGACAGAAGCTGCTCGTCGAGGAGGAAGAGGTATGATTAAGTACGGTACATTGGTACGGATCGAGGGAAAATATGCCGTATTGAGATGGAATAATGGCTCAAGTTTCATCCCTAGACGATTCCTACCATCCGAAGCACGTGTTGGTGATACAATCATTCGAGACAATCATCACTATTATCTTGAAGAAGATATGACCCCTAACTTTGATGCGTTGATTAAGCAACACTACAAAAGCTGAACGATCTGCCCAATCAAACCGGGCAGATCGTTCAGCTTTTGAATGACGTGTCATTCTGATAATTGACTAACCTGTCCTTGAAGCCACGCTTCGTCAACTGGACCCGTCTGTTTCGCCACGATGATTCCTTTTGCATCTAGAACGTACGTTGTCGGTAATGCGACAACACGATATCGTTGCTCGACAGCTGCCTCTTCATCTAACAGAATCGGAAAATCGACGGGATACTCATCTAAGAATGCTTCCACGTCTTCTTTTCCACGTCGTTCATTCTTCGTGACATTTACTCCAACAACCGGAATATTCGTCGCTTTTTCAAAAGACACGAGTTCAGGGAACTCATCCCGGCATGGTGGACACCACGAAGCCCAAAAGTTAATCACGACCGGCTTTCCTTGATATTGAGTAAGGGAAAGACGTTCCCCTTCTAGCGTGCTCAAAGTGAAGTCTGGAGCTTGCTGTCCGACTTCTAACCCTCCCAAAACCGATTCATCTTGTACAATCGGAACCGCTTTATCTCCCTCTAACGTCGACATATATTCTTCATAACCTTTATAAGCAAGCCCAACAATCAATAGAAGGATTAGCGTTCCGATTACGATTTTTTGTAAGCGCATCATTTACCCCTTGTTTGTTTTCCTTAAGATTTCTACACTTAACTTATCATAAACTGTAAAGGAGCGTGTGTATTGTGCAACTTCAAAATGAAAAAATACAGATTAGCTTAAAAGCGCAAGGGGCGGAGATGACTAGTTGGAAAGTAGAAGGACAAGAATTTCTTTGGCAAGGGGACCCCACGTATTGGGGGAGACAGGCACCGATTCTTTTTCCGATTGTCGGTCGGTTGCTCGATGATCAATATTTGTATGAAGGAAACACGTATACGATGAGCCAACACGGCTTTGCCCGTGATGCTATTTTTGATATCGATTCATCGTCTGCCACGTCCGTCTGTTTCACACTGAGCGATACACCTGAATCGCGCCAACACTATCCTTTCCCGTTTACGCTAAACGTTTCATATCAACTTGTTGGCGAAGAAGTCATCGTGTCGTATCGTGTCTATAACTCCGGTGAAACCGTGTTACCATTCAGTATCGGAGGCCACCCCGCATTCAATGTTCCATTCATGGGGGGGACGTTTGAGGACTATACGATTGACTTTGGTGAAGTTCGCACACGCGATCGCTATCTCTTAGACGGTCCTTATTTGACAGGTGCGTATCAACCACTCGGTGAACGACAGTATATCCCGCTCACTAGATCGCTATTCGATGACGATGCGCTGATCTTTGAGAACGTTGACTACGCAGCACTCCGGCATCAACCGACAGACACCGCCATCGTGATGGAAAGTCCGTCCTTCACGCATTTCGGTATTTGGTCTCCACCGCACAAAGAAGCTCCGTTCGTCTGTTTGGAACCTTGGTTTGGACATGCGGATTATAAAAGGCATCGAAGAGACTTCCTGAACAAAGAAGGGATTCAACTCCTTTCACCAAATGAGACATTCGAAGCGAGTTACACTTTATATGTAGAGAAATAAAAAATCAATCCGACGAGACGTCGGATTGATTTTTTATTAAAAGCGATCTTCTTGTTCTACTTCATACTCTGATGGCGGCTTCTTCATAATAATTGCCAGGACGATGTAAATAAGAAGTCCTGGTCCTCCGAGAAGAGCCATCGCCACGAAAAGAACGCGCATGATCGTGACATCCACACCTAAATAGTTTCCTAGTCCTGAACATACTCCGGCAATCATTTGATTACTTGGGTCTTTGTATAACTTCCGTTCCATGTTATCTTCTCCTCAACTCATTATGAGCGTTGTGGTCGACGCAACGTCGTTCTTCCTCCATTCGCCACTTCTCCACGTCCTTCAAAATCAAGTGCTTCGTTGATTGGTGTACTGCCAGACTTAATTTCAATCCGGCGACCGTACAAACCACGGTTATCGAGGGATGCTGCGATGATAGTCGCGACATCAGTTTCAGAAATCGTCGCACCATCCGCGTCATTCAGATCTTCAGATGCTTCGATGGAACCTTTACTCGGTTCATCGACAATGGTCACTGGGCAAATAATCGTATAGTTCAAACCGCTATGTTCGATATACTCGTCGGCGGCATTATTAGCTGACAGAAAGTTAAAGAGTTCTTTCGGTGCAGCATTCGGTTGATCGGCGCCATAAGCACTGAGCAAGACGACATGACGTACTCGTTCTTTTTTTGCGGCATCAATTGCGTTCATTGCGACGTTTCGGTCAAGCAGTTCAATTTCAGTGCTCGAACCATCTGCACCAGCAGTTGCCGCAATAATAACGGCATCTTGTCCGCTCGTTGCCTCATGCACTTTTTTCTCGAGTTCTTTCTCAACGTCAACCGTCAATACATGCGCACCCATTTTTTCATACTCTGCTTGTAGTTCAGGATAACGAATTAAAGCGGTCACTTGATGGGTTTTCGCCAGGCTTTTCAATACACGTTTCCCGATCTTTCCTGTTGCTCCAATGACTAAAACTTTCATTCAAATTTCCCTCCTCAAAAGAGTAGTTCATTTGTTTAAAATTCCTCTTTCAAGTCAGAATCAAACCCTTTTCTTAAAATTATCTGACAGTACCCCAAATAGATAAATCAAGAGCATCTCGAATCGTCTGGACACTCTCTTCTAACGGTTCATAGTAATAGACGTTGTTGATATAGGCATCCTGACCTTCGACTTGCATTTTATTTACCTCCGGATTCGAAATCATCGTCAATCCGACAGAAGCCATTTGCAAGACGTTCATCTCAAGCCCCATCTCTTCTTTCATAAAGCGGTATGTCGCCGGAATTTTCGTCCATCCTGAAGGACTTGCCAGTTTTTCTGCGACAGCCGTCATGACCTCCGTTTGACGATTCGAACGAGCCCCATCTGTATCAGATTTACGGTGTCTCGCATACGCCAATGCCATGTCTCCATCCATCGCATAGGAAACGCCTTCCGTATATTCATACGTTTGGTTGAACCCTTTCTCACTAAACGAATGCGTTGCCGTGACGTTCACCCCACCGATCAAATCAATCAATTCCATAAACGATTCGAACGTGATGACGACTTGTCCATCGACCGAGGCATCAGTCAGTCCTTCCACGGCACCAACCGTACACTCTGCACCACCGAATGCGAACGCATGCGTAATTTTGTCACCTTCCCGTTCAGGTTCACATGGGATGGCCGTATACGTATCCCGTGGAATCGATACATTCTGAACAGTACCAGAGCGTGGTACGAATTCCATCAACTGCAAGGAGTCCGTACGAGATCCCGAGAGTGACTCACCAACCCGTGCGTCGCTTCCCATGATGAGGAATGTGAAGGGAGATGTCGCCATATATCCAACGACTAGTAGAATCACAAGTAGGAAAAGGGCAACTTTCCCCTTCCATTTACGCTTCCGTTTCGTTGGCTGTTTAGAAGAATGAGACATTTCTCGTTTTGTGGGAGTAGATGATTCTGATTGTCTCGTCGCATGCTGTGATTTCGAACGAGATGATTTCCGTTTCGAAAATAATGAGATACGGGGCGATCGTTTCCGACGTGGCTTCACCGTTCCATTTTTCGGTTTTGAAGAATCTTTCATATGTTCATTTAAAAATGGATGTTCGGATTGACGTGTCGCCTGTTCACGCCGTTGTTCATGTATAGATAGTTCGTCCGGTTGACCACGGTCCACATGAGACGATTCGATTTCTTGTTGTTCTAATTCGCGTTTTCTACGTTCGACACGCGATAAATGTTGTTCATCTTTCATCATTATAATCCTCAACTTTATCAATTTTTCTCTATTATCCCGAACCTGCCTTCATCTGACAACGTTTCTTATGAAAATCCGTCTTAAGCATGAGACCAAATGATTGTTTCAGATGAAAACCGGGAAAGGAATAATAATTGGTGTTTGCCCAAATCAAGAAACGGTGTAATAAGAAATGACCGAAAGGAGGAGAGCTGATGCGTGTCGGAAAATTACGCATGTTATTGGAGCAATACGGTGAGACGACGTTACGCGATTTACTCGTCGAAATGTATCGTCATACTCCTAAAGATGTGATTGATGATCAAGATTTTGATTTCATGGTTAGCCAGTTCACACGCTATAAAGAAAAAAAGCATTCGGAAGAACGGCATTCGCTCTCGCAAACGATTACGCTGGCTGAGCGCTTTGTTGACTCCGCATATGAATATTTATATATTCGCCCGAATCAGGTGATGTCAGAGCGTGACCAAAAAAATTGGTACATCCACGCCAAAAAAATCATTCGTGATTTATCCCACTACGCAGAAGAGTATACAGAAGCGCGTATGATGTATGAAGAAATGTTTTACCTTCTGTCTACGTCGGCCGGAGAAGAACCGCTCTTTTCAACGAGCGACCCATTCCGCCTTTTAAAAATTTCACAAGTCACCATGCTTCAAAAACTCATTCATTACTATCAACTAGATGCTCCGATTGATACCGTCTGGATTGACCGCGCCTTATACACCGCTCTTCATGTCCCAAAAGATGTCGATTCCACAAGAATTGATTTACTTTCAACGTTGTCCATCGAGCATAGTCACGCCAACTCAAGAAAAATCCTCCACTCCCGTCTCCTAAAACTTTGTGACCGTACTTTAGAGAAGTCTCAGATAGAAGATACCGAACTGGAAAACTACCAGGCACTCAAAATGTTAGAGCTTCGCCTTCTTGTCTCTGAAGGGAAATTAAAAGAAGCGGAACAAAAACTGTTTTCAGAATATATTCCGTTCTTTTCTCATCGCTCCGAACCATTTCAAGTATATGTCGACTTTCTAGAAAGTCACGGACATACAGACGAGACAAAACGGTTAAAGCGGTTAGCAAAAGAAAAGCGAATTCGTTTATAGAAAAAGGGAGTCAATCGATGAGATCGATTGACTCCAATACATGATATGAACGAGGGGTGTTCATTTGAAAGGAGGACAGAAAGTTGGTGCAGAACTTCCTTCCTACACGTACAAGTATAAGCGAATGATTGTAAACGTTACCAAACTACTTATTGCATTTTTGTGAACGTTTTCACGTTATTCAATCGTATTCATTATCCCAAGTCCGATGACTGATAATAATACGATGAGTACGAACAAATAAATCATTTCATTTGGTGATTGAAATCCCTCATGAATTTCTACGTCTTCTTCGATAATGATATTTTCATGAATGACCACTGGTTCTGTTTCAGCTAGCGCTGGAGATGGTGTGCCTGTCATCAAAAGTACAAAAGCCAGTATCATGTAATAAACGTATTTCATTTTATACTCCTAATATATGGTTTCATTGTGATTAAGTATAGCATGTTTCATCGGTTCGTTACGGATGACTTTTGATGAAACTCACACATCAGCGCTCAGGTGAATCATATTTTACTGTATTAAACGTATATCTTCTATTTTACTCAAACCTTTTTCTAGAAGGTTTGATTTTTTCTTAAGTTAGATGTCATCACAATGCCACACACGATAATATAAGGAAGCGCTTACAATTTAAGTGTACGTACCATCCAATATAGAAAGAAGGATTCTTTGTGAAACGAGCGCTACGTTTTGTGGAATGTAGACAATTACCGTTGCATGAACGCACTTCCATTCAGTCATTATATCCATTTAGCCAGGCACCTTTACTTCTCTCCCCGCCTTCTCACCACCACGTCTATGTCGCATTAAACGAACATACCCCACTAGCCTCCGTCGTCGCAAACGACGAACATCTTGAAGAGTTTCAAATCATTCAACTTTCAAAATCGGCATACGATGATCGTCATGTTTTCCGCGGATTACTCGATCGAATTTTATATGAGAGAAGTCGGGAAACAAAGCACATGATAACTTACTATTTATACGAAAACGACTATCACAATCAAGATAAACTTCGAATATATGAGGCATCCGGATTTCAAAAGTATCATCAAACGACTACGTATCATTTGCCATTACTCCCATGCGAGAAAGGATCACATACATATTGGACGCTAGATTTGATTGATTATTCCAGAAGAAACGAATGGATCGAATTTCGAAATACATCTTATTATGTCCTTCCGGAAGCGGTCCCTATGACAGACCAACAGTTTACGAATGAAATGCGCCAGCATACATTGTTCTATATGTTACGTTGGTGTCACCGCCCAATTGGGATTATGAAAGTAAGATTACGAATGTACCATGTGTTCGTACAAGAAATCCACTTAGAATGTGACGAACCGTTTGTACGGGAAGCCATTTCGTTTCTGCAACAAAAGTTTTTCTATAAGCTTCGATATATCGAAGAGGCTCACATTTCCACGACCAATTTGCAAACCGACTTGACCTTTGCGCTCCAAAAACACGGTGCTCAAGCATCTTCTGTCAGCGGATTAACTTACACGCAACAGGTGCCGCCGACCCCGCTCTATTCATAAAATGCTAAAAGACGTCGAGCAAATCAACTCTTTCTCACAGGAAAAAGTTGTTCGTTCAACGTCTTTCATTCTGCAGCGGTTGTCGACTCCATCGCTAAAGGTGGCATCTCTTCAAACAGTTCTGTCCGAAGTCCCGTGTCTCTCAAATCGAGCGATTCAATCCGATCGAATTTGATTTTGCGGTCGACAACATTGAACCAGTACGTGATGTTTGGCTCATCTTTGAAACGAATCGCATAATTCGATCCATTCAAATGAAAGTCGACTTCGGTAGACAGCAACTCCGTCGGACCAATCTGTTTATGGGTAGTTAACCGTTCAAGGACAACCTGTTCTTCATTGATGCGATAGTCGACAAATGTCGCAAGTGAGAGTCCAAACACAAATGATACCAAGGCGAAAGTGCCCACCAAACCCGTAGTGATTTTTCCGTTCATTTCGCTGTCCCTCCCTCTCCTATTATATCGGATATGCTTGAAACGTTGTGAAGTGACATTTTGTTCAACTTTAGGCAAACTGAAGAGTGAGGAGGAATGTTTATGCAAATCGACCATACAGGAATCGCCGTTCGAGATTTAGACGAGGCGATCACCTTTTATACGACCGTGTTAGGTGGAGAACTCATGGATCGCTATACAAATACGGCTACCGGGGTCGAAACCGAGTTAGCCGTTATCCATATCGGGGAAGATGTTATCGAATTACTACGTCCGACAAGTAATACGAGTCCGATTGCCCGGTTTATGAAAGCTCGAGGGAAAGGGGTCCATCATATCGCTTACCGCGTGGACGATTTAGATCAAGCCATTGCCAAACACATGCAAAACGGAATCACGTTTTTAGAGGATACGCTTCGTACGACCGCTAAAGGTCGACGATTAATCTATATGGATCCGCGTCATTCAGGTGGCGTGATCACCGAACTTTGTGATTATCCTACAGAAAAGCAGTAAGAGTGTCCCTCTTACCGCTTCATCATGGTTTCTTCTATCAGTTGACGGTTCTTTTCTTTTAATCGTTCGTTATGAGAGGACACCATTGCCGTTGCGGTCGCATTCGGGTCAATGTATGTTTTGGCCCGGTTTACCGCATTCGCAGCATCTTGAAACGCTCCCGCGATAAGATGTACTTTCCCTTCATGTGTGAGGATGTCACCGGCGGCGTATAATCCCGATACGGATGACTCGCTACCTGAATTGCCTTTCACATAAAATCCATCCTTCATTTCTACCTGTAATTCACTGTGACGAAGCAACTCCGTATCTTGCTCGTACCCGTGATTAATCACTACTTCATCCACATCGACCACACGCAACTTACCTGTTTCTACATGTGTCAAACATACTTGCTGAATCGATCTCCCATCGTGAGAAATCAAATCCGTCACTTTAGATTGTGGGCAACAATCAACCCGACTCTGTTTAATCTTCTCGACTTGTGCCTCATGTCCACCGAGTTCTTCTTTTCGATACGTCAGTACGACCTGTTCTGCAATCGGCTCAAGGGCATTGGCCCAATCAACAGCACTATTGCCGCCACCGGAAATTAAGACGCGCTTCCCTTTGAAGCGTTCAAGCGATTTGACCGTATAATGAAGATTTGACAATTCAAATCGTTCCGCTCCGCTCACTTCGATTTTATGAGGCTTGAGAATCCCACTTCCGGTCGCAACGATGACGGTTTTCGACACATGATGCCCATTCGTCGTATCGATTCTAAACAATCCGTCTTGGTGTTTCGAAATCGACTCTACTTTCTCGCCAAGATGAACCGTTGGAGAAAATGTGAGGCCTTGCTCGACTAGCTGATCAATCAGATTCGCACCTGTTGTCGGAAGGAGTCCACCTACATCCCAGACCATCTTTTCCGGATACACGTGCACTTTTCCGCCTAAAAAAGGTTGAAATTCGATGATTTTCGTCTTCATGCCTCGTAAACCGCTGTAAAAAGCGGCATATAATCCGGCAGGTCCCCCACCGATAATCGTCACGTCGAATACTTCCTCGTTCATCGTCGCACCCTTCCTCTCTCTATACATAAAAATGATAATCATTCTCATTAGATGATAACTCGTTTTCCTCACTTTGACAAATCATTTTCGTGAGTCGGTGACGCTCATTTGGTTTTTCTTATGCGAAGGTCGGGTAATGAAAGATGAATCAGAGGGAAGGGTGTGTACTATGGAATGGATGGATATCATATTGATCATCGTGTCCTGT
The DNA here is from genome assembly GCF_018617685.1 of Exiguobacterium sp. s57. Classification (NCBI taxonomy): domain Bacteria; kingdom Bacillati; phylum Bacillota; class Bacilli; order Caryophanales; genus Exiguobacterium; species Exiguobacterium sp. s57. The sequence goes on along the minus strand of NZ_JACSKR010000005.1, from coordinate 90,491 downwards.
TTTTGGATTGTGGAAGTATGGCGATTTCGTAATCGGAAAGAGGCAACAGATGGATCGGTCGAGCGGAAAAGCTTTTATTTCGTAGCAGCAACGATGATTGCTGTCTTTTCGTTATCCGTCATATCCTCTGTTGTTTTTGAAACGCCTCCATCAATCACTCAACAAATGATTGGACTTACACTTTACATAGCCGGTGTGTCCTTACGATATTGGGGAATTTTACACCTCCGTCACCAATTTACTCGACACGTCGTCGTTCGACCTGAAGACGAGCTCGTCAGCTCGGGACCGTATCGCTATTTGCGTCATCCGTTGTATACAGGCTTGTTACTGATCACGTTCGGATTTTCTCTATATTTTCTCCATTGGGTCATCGCATTAATCGGTGCGGGTATAACATCACTTGCGTTACTATACCGGATTCACATCGAAGAAGGAATGCTGATTCGTCACTTTGGGCAAGCCTATCGAACTTGGTCGAAGTCACGCAAACGTTTATTCCCCTTTATCTATTAAAAAAGGAGTCCGGAAAATGAACCGGACTCCTTGACTATTTAAGCAGAATATCTACTGAGTAATCGGACGACAATAACACCTGCGATAAACGCGACGATACTGAGTACCCATATAAGACCGGAAGCCGGAACTCCTGGAAACACGACGGCGAGCGAACCAATCACTAATCCGATAATGACTGAAAACGTCATTCCAGGGAAATTCGCTAGCAAGTAGCGGATGACTTTACTACTCACAATAAAGCCGACTGCCACTCCTGCACCAACAATCCCGATAATCAACAGGTTAAAGTTTGAAATGGCGCTGATAACCGTTGGATACACCCCAATCAGCAACAAGACGAATGACCCACTAATACCAGGAAGTAGCATAGCCATACTGCCTAACCATCCAGATAAGAATAATAGAAGCACTGTCCCGAACGTCATGTCGGTAATGATTGATGAATCAACCGGATTAAGAAATGCCATACTAGCCACGAGTAACATTGCCAACGTCATTGCGATGACATGAATCGGGCGAATCGATGCGCGCGATTTAAATTCCATGAATAACAATGGAATAATCCCTAAAATCAGTCCGATAAAGAAAAACTGTGTCGGTGCATAATACTCAAGTAATAAGTATTCGATGATTCGACTTAGGACGATAATGGCTGTCCCCATTCCAATTGCCAACGGAATTAAGAATCCGATATATTTCTTCCAATATCGGCTAAACACGCCGCTGATTGCTTCGATGAGTTGATCGTAGATACCTAAAATGACTGCGATGGTGCCGCCACTGACACCTGGAATCAAATCACTTGTTCCCATGGCCATCCCTCGCCAAATATTTTTCCACTCCATAACGTATCTCCTTTGCGTATATCTTTCCTCAAGCACTTAGTATAGTCGAGAAGAACGGTTTACGCATCCGCTTTTAGACTGAGAAAGGAGGCGAGTTGATTTCTTTTTTCATATAGTCAAATTTCGCCCCGGAAATATTGATTTCTTTTTCTTTTTGGAATCCGAGACGTGTATATAAGCGATGCGCTGCAACATTTTCTTGGTCCACATTCAATGTGACCGCTGGAACACGATGCTCTTCCGCGACTGTACAAATATGTTCGATTAACTTCGTCCCAATTCCTTGTCCTCCAAACGCCTCTGCGACAGCGAGTGAGTCGATGTACTGAACGTGCCCTTCCGTTTCAACGTCCAACTCTTCCTCACTTCCACGTTCCGTCAACCATTCTCGAATCGGACGATCTAGCTCCTCTGCTTCGTCTCCACGGTACGAAATGATTATCCCGGCCACTTCACCTTCCACATCGGCCACCCAAATATTTTTGTGACTCAAGCGATTTTTCGGATGCTCCACCCAACCCGCAAGACCTTCCAAGACTTCACTTGTATTTTTTGACGCTGTTAACGTGTACGCAATCTCATGAATTGCTTGATACATGAGTGGCGCAATCTGTTTACTGTCTTGTTTCGTTGCTTGTCGAATATTCATGATTGATCCCTCCACCCTCTAGTCTAGCATAGCCGCACACATCGATTGTTAGTCCACACTCGTTTTGTGGCATCATATAGAGTGAAAGGAGCGAATCAAAATGAAAGCAATCATTACTGGAATGAACGGTACTGTAGCACCAGTCGTCGCCGATACGTTACAGCGCCATGGAATTGAAGGAGTTGCGTGGGACCGTGAACGTGTGTCAACGACGAATGAAGAGGAGATGCGACGATTTATCGATAGTATCCGTCCTGATTATTTTTTACATATCGGTATGGGTGCAGTGGAATGGGCCGAGACACTCGCTCGATTATGTGCAGAGAAAAATATTCCGTTTCTGTTCACGAGTACCGTTTCCATTTTTTCAGACGATGTAACCGGACCAATTACACCGGACACCTCACCAGATGCGGAAGATGACTATGGGCGGTATAAGCGTGATTGTGAACGTGCGATTGTTCGCGTCAATCCAGGTGCACAAATCGTCCGTCTTGGATGGCAAATCGGAGAAGAGGCCGGATCGAATAATATGATGGACTACTTTACAAACGAGATGAAACAACGAGGTGTCATTCAAGCGAGTGAGCATTGGTATCCGTCTTGCTCATTTTTACCGGATACAGCAGACGCTTTATTCGAAATTTTGACAAAACGTGGTCCTGGAATCTATCAATTAAACGGCAACGCAAACTATTCCTTGTACGACATTGCGGTAGGGTTAAAAGAACTTCACGATGCGGATTGGCAAATCGAAAGTACAGATGAACCGAAACGAGACAATCGGATGATTGATTCATCTGTATCCATTCGTCCGATTTCAAAACGCTTGAATCTGCAAACCAAATGAATCCTATACGACAAAACCCGTCTGCTCGATGATCAAGAGTAGACGGGTTCTTAATTAGATTCGTTTCACATCGGCCAATCGCAGTTTACTTTTCGGAAGACTCGGCATATCCACAAAGCTATAACTCAAGTCTTGAGGAGGAACCGTGTAGGAAAACTCCTCTGTAAACAGTTCGATGACTTGTTCTAGTACTGCAATCGTTACATGTTCTCCAGCACAACGATGTCCAAAGTCCACATCTCCCCCACCTTGTGGGATAAAGTTGAACGGACTCTCTTTCCAGTCCTTAAAGCGATAGGGATCAAACCGATCAGGCTCTGTCCAAATGGATGAGTCATGGTTCGTTCCATACAAGTCTAATAGCGTGAGCGTGCCTTCGGAAAACGTATATCCGTTCCATTCAAAATCCGATTTGACACGAGCTGCCGCTACAGGGAAGAATGGATAGAACCGTCTCACTTCTTGGACGAACTCGGTTTTTGTAAGCATACCTTGCCTCACTTGTTCCGTCTCGTTCGGGAACTGATGTAATGCCAGGACAGTAAAGAGAATATAGACAGAGATTGCGACAGTCGGGCGTAGAATATTTAACACTTCAACAGCCACGACTTCTTCAGGCAACAATTCGCCTGACTCGTCTCGATGCCACGAAAACTCATAAAGTGCCGTCTGTTCGTTCGGCAGTAATCGGTTCGTCCGTACTTCTTTTACCATTTGACGAATCCAAGATTCAGCCGAAGTCCTCGCTTTTCGCCCTTGCAAATACGTTGGCCCAAGGGACGTGCCGGATTCGAATAATAATCTCATCTCGTCTGTTCGTCTTACTACTTCTTCTGGCGCAAGCGGAACCCCAGCCCACTCACATACTGCCTTCATCAACACCTGTTGAGACACATCATATAAGACGACTTCCTCTTCGCTTTGTTCGATTTGTTTCCACTCGCGATGCGTCAATCGGAGCAATCGATCAATATTCTCTTTTGTCATCAATGACATGAACATGTGTTTTCGATGCGTATGCGCCGCTCCATCTAATGTTTGGACACCATCTTCCCCAAATAACGTTTTAAGGAGACGTTTCGGCGCCGCGTCTTGACGCATAAATTTGTCGGCATCATAAAACACCTCTGCAGCCTCCTCACCCCCAACACAAATCACACGTTCCCCGAGTAAACGAGTCTCAAAGATGTCTGATTGAAAACTTTTGCGTCGATTGGCGACGAACAAATACCCCTCTCGTAAAAAATCGACACTGTGGTCGATTCCTTCTTGTTTCGGTATGACTTTCCCCATCCAACTCACCCTTTCTCTTTTTTCGAACTATAAAGGATGTTCCCGTGTTGTTAGCGAACAAACCTAATATCGAAAGGAGCGAGTGACATGTTACCATTCTTACTGACATTACGCCGGGTTGTTCGCGGAATTTGGCGCGGTCTTCGCGATCCTGAGTTCCAAGTCTTATTCAGCCTTGCCTTTCTCACCGTCTTATCTGGGACACTCTTTTATGCACAATTTGAAGCGATGCGTTGGTTGGATGCACTTTACTTCAGTGTCATCACCCTGACAACCATCGGATACGGTGATTTCGCACCTCAGACCGACATCGGAAAAATATTCACAATCGGATATGTATTAACCGGGGTCGGTATTATGGTCGGATTCATCACAAGAGTATTCGATCACCTACAAAAAGCGAGAATCGATGAAATAGAAGCAAAACAAAAGACGCCACCCTCTGATCCGTGAGGATGGCGTCTATATGTCTAGGACACTTTTCGATTTTCAATCTCAAGCTGTTGATTAAATCGCTTCGTCTCGGCGATGACGACGCCCGACAAGAACAAGAGGCCAATTAAGTTCGGGATGGCCATCAAGCCGTTAAAGACGTCGGATAACGCCCATACCAAGTTCAAGTTGGTCGTCATCGCACCGAGTCCGGCGACGAGGACGAAAGCAATCCGATATGGAAGAATCGACTTTTGCCCAAGCAAGTAGTGAATGGAACGTTCTCCGTAATACGACCAACCGAGCACGGTCGAATAGGCGAATAAGACGAGTCCGATCGTGACAATGTAGCCACCCGCCGGACCGAGGAACAATTCAAATGTAGCGGAAGTCAATTCGACCCCTTCAAGTCCTGTCCCGATTTGCCCACCCATGACGAGCGTCAAACCGGTCACCGAACAGACGACAAGCGTGTCTAAGAAGACTTGCGTCATTGAGACGAGCGCCTGACGACCCGGCATATCCGTCTTCGCCGCAGCCGCTGCGATCGGAGCAGAACCGAGACCCGCTTCGTTCGAGAAGACACCACGCGCGACACCATATCGAATGGCCGCCCCGATAGCTCCCCCACCGATTGCTTCCGCACTGAACGTACTGCTAAAAATGAGTGCGAGCGCATCCGGAATAAGCGAGTAGTTCATGAACATGATCAATAAGCCGCTGCCTAAGTAAAATACAATCATGACAGGAACAAAATAACTCACAACTTTCCCGATTGAACGTACGCCCCCGAGAATGACCGCACCTGTAAAAATCATAATGAGAATTCCTGATATGTAGAGTGGTACATCGAATGTTGTTTTTAGTGCCAACGCAACCGAGTTCGTCTGGACCCCGTTTCCAATCCCGAACGCCGCAATCGAAGCGAATGCTGCAAACGCCACCGCTAACCAACGTTGATTCAATCCTCGTTCAAGATAATACATCGGCCCACCGGCCATCTGACCGCGTTCATCGGTCACCCTGTATTTGACGGCAAGTACTGCTTCCGCGTACTTTGTCGCCATTCCAAAGAATCCAGATACCCACATCCAAACAATGGCGCCCGGTCCTCCTAACACGACTGCTGTCGAGACACCAACGATATTCCCCGTACCGACGGTCGCCGCAAGAGCGGTCATGAGTGCTTGGAAGTGACTGATATCCCCTTTAGAAGATTGATCTTGATTTTTCGAAAACGCCAGTTTCAATGCATACGGTAACTTAGTGATTTGAATCCCACCTAAACGCACCGTCAAGTATATGCCTGTCCCCACAAGCAAGATCAAGAGCGGTGGTCCCCATACGAAATTGGATGCTGTACTCACCCAATCACTAAATGATTGCTCCATCATACTGTATCCCCTTCCCCGAAAAAATAGTGTACGCTTCTATTTTTTCAGAATACTTAGAACAATGCAAAAGTATTGTGATAAAACAACGGATAAACAACATCCCTGTATATATAACAGCGAGACGAACTTAATCGTCTCGCTGTGATTCTGGTTTCTCTCGTTGCAAAGGTGCTTTCCAATCAAATGTATCCGGTACATAATCAAGCCCACCCGGATGAAACGGTTGACATCGGATGAGTCGGCGTGCTGTTAAGTAGCTCCCTTTGACAGCCCCATGTTTTTCAATCGCTTCAATTCCGTAATGCGAACAGCTCGGATAAAATCGACATGTCGGTGGCTTCAACGGTGAGATAAAACGCTGGTATCCTTGAATTCCTTTAACTAGTACACGTTTCACGTGATTTCGCCTCACTCTTTTGAATTAGTGCCATCATAGCGCGATTTGAATCGTTTGTCATGCTCATCGCTTCATGTGTCAGATTGTTTTCCATCTCCTTACAAATGAGCGAGATAGGCGATATTCGAGAGCAAGTTTGTTATGATAGTCAACATAACTATTGACCGAATCGAAAAGAAGAGGTGACGAATCATGAATCAATTATTAATGGTCGGTGCAGGATCGATGAGTGAGGCGCTCGTTCGCGGGTGGATCGAATCGGGAGTCGAACCGACACACATCACAATGACAAACCGAAGTGACCGGGAACGTTTGCGCTTCCTACAAGATGAACTCGGTGTTCAAATCGTCGAGGACGAAAACGTCAACGACTATGACATCGTTGTATTAGCGATGCAACCAGATGGCGTCATTCCGTACGTAGAATCGAAAGAATGGAAGACCCCACTACTCGTCTCGGTCGCGGCACACATCGAACCGAGCCAATTAGAAGAAGCTTCAGGGCTTCCTGCCGTATGCGCGATGCCAAACACACCTGTCGCGTATCGTAGCGGGATGACGGGACTATGGTTTGGTCCAGAAACGGATGATACCGACCGCGATAAAGCGACTTCTCTCTTTGAACGTGTCGGTCGAACGGCCGTCACCGATGCGAAGACGATGTCCGCCTTTATGGCCGCTGCAGGTTGTAGTCCAGCCTTCTTCTATGAAATCGTCGGTGCGATGACCCCTGTCTTGACGGATGTCGGATACGATGAACAGACGGCGCGACAAATTGTCGCTCAGGCGATGAAAGGTTCTGCAGAGTTACTGTCACACGAAACACGTGAGACAAATGAATTGATTGCCGACGTGGCTGCCCCAGGCGGACCGACCGATCGAGGTGTCGGTGTACTTCGCAAACGTGACCTTGCCGACGTCATGTCGTCAGCTTTGCGTGAGAGCGCCAAAGAAGATCATGAAACGATTGAAGAAGCGTAAACGATACTCGTTTACGCTTTTTTATGTTCATTCGATCTTATTATTTATAAAAGATAACTTTTTATATGAACAATATTTCACTTTCACCTTGAACATGATAAGATAACGAATGAGAATCGTTATCAAAAGATAGGGAAGGTTACTTATGAGTCTATTACGACATGTCGCGTTGAATCAAACCGTCATTCTATCTGATTTGACTAAAATTGATGATCTCTTGCGCCGGCGAATGATTTCTCTTGGTTTTTATGAGGGATGCTCGGTACGTGTGAAGCGCAGAGCTATTTTTTCAGGACCGCTAACCATTGAACAAGTCGATCATCAACAAATTATCGCCATCCGAAGATCAGATGCAGAAAAAATCGGGGTGATTGTACCATGAGTCAACGTATCGCATTGATTGGCAATCCAAATACAGGTAAAACTTCATTGTTTAATCGATTAACAGGTTCATTCGCACATGTCGGCAACTGGGCCGGGGTTACAATCGAACAAAAAATCGGTCAGTTACATGGGAAGATCGGACAATTAATCGATTTGCCTGGAGTTTATGATTTAGATCCGCTCTCGGCAGATGAAGCGATTGTTTCCCGTTTTTTATTGCATGAACCGTTTGACGGGATGATCAATATTGTCGATGCCTCACAATTAGAACGCAACTTACAACTTACTTTGCAACTTCTAGAGATGGGACGTCCGCTTCAAATCGGTTTAAACATGGTCGACGTCGCAGAAAGCCGTGGGATGCATGTCCATCTCGATAAATTAAAAACACTTCTTCAAGTAGATGTGTTTCCGATTACGGCACGAACAGGTGATGGTTGTGACGTCTTACTCTCATCGATTCAAATGGAAAAACGTCAACCGTTCGAATTAAACTATGGGCCAGAGACCGAAGAAGCGATTGCACGCATCCTTCGAGAGGTAGGTCTATCGAGAACGAATCGATGGATTGCAATTCAATATTTAGCAGGTAACCGGATTGTCGTTGACCATTTGGAAGCATCATCTCCAGACATTGTCGCCATCCGTAAAGATCTCGAAGCGACACTCGGACGTTTTGCACATGCCCATATCACCGAACGTCGTCGCGATTGGGCGAAACAAATCCGACATCAAGTCATTGAAAATCAACGTATGCAAGAAGTGACGATGACGGATCGTATCGATGCGGTTGTGACACATCCTATCTTAGGTCTGCCCATCTTTTTCGGGGTACTCTATGCGCTATTCCATGTGACGTTTAATTGGATTGGCGCACCCCTTTCCGATTTATTAGACGGATTGTTGTCTGGTCCCATCACATCAGGAACCTTTTGGATATTGGATGCTTTAGGTGCCTCGTCATTCATTCAAGCACTTCTCGTAGACGGTGTCATCGCAGGTGTCGGAGGGGTATTAGTCTTTGTCCCACAAATCTTTGTCCTCTTTTTCTTCATCTCATTTTTAGAGGACTCGGGATATATGGCGCGGGTCGCCATCGTGATGGACCGTTTCATGCAACTCGTCGGACTGAACGGAAAAAGTTTTATCCCGATGATTATCGGATTTGGCTGCAACGTTCCTGGAATCATGGCAGCTCGAACGGTCGAAGAGGAGAGAGAACGCCTCGTCACAATCTTCATCTCACCATTCATGTCATGTTCGGCCCGGCTTCCGATTTACGCTGTGTTTGCAGCTAGTTTCTTCTCAGCTCATCAAGCTCTCGTTGTGTTATCGCTTTATATGCTAGGCATTTTCCTCGCCTTGATTGCTGCAAAACTATTTACGAAAGCATTAGCTGCCGAAGATCAGACGAGCTTATTCATCGTAGAGCAACCCCCATACCGCGTCCCCCAAGGACTCACTCTATGGCGCAGCACTTGGCAAAAAGCCAAAGGATTCGTTCGCAAAGCCGGTACTTTTATTTTTGGAGGCTCTGTATTTATCTGGCTCCTTGCGTATTCAGGCCCGGGCGGTTTTGATGTGCCCATGAACGATAGTTTTCTAGCTATGATTGGTGGGGCAATCGCCACTTTGCTCATTCCTCTCGGATTCGGTACTTGGCAAGCCGGCGCGTCGCTCATTACCGGCTTCTTAGCAAAGGAAGTAGTCGTTTCCACTATGGCGATTATCTATGCCGTTAGCGAATCTGATTTATCTGAGTCGTTATTGCCAGTCTTCACGCCACTCAGCGCGTATAGTTTCATGGCCTTCGTCTTGCTATACGTACCTTGTTTAGCGACGGTCGCTGTCATACGTCGTGAAGTCGGGAGTGCCAAACTCACATGGTTCACCAGTTTATATGGCTTAGGGGTTGCCTATGTGGTATCGCTTGTCATTTATCAAGTCGGTCGTCTGTTCGGATTTGCGTAAGGAGGAACACCATGCCATTCTTTGACTTACTTATCGGATCTGTTGTCTTTGGATATGCCGCCTTCTCCCTTTACCGCTACACGCAGAAAGCAAAGGGTGGAAAATGTGCAACATGTGAGATTGAGCCTACATGTACAACGGCATGTGATGCTGCAGATTGGGATAAAATCATTGCGGAGGCTCTTCAGAAAGACCCTTCCGCTTTCAATTCAAATACAAAAAAAGACTGAATTCCGATTCAGTCTTTTTTTGATTACAGTATATGTATGACGGAGACAATCATCGCGACCACCAAAATTCCTGGCAATAAGTTGGCCACGCGAATTTTAGTGATACCTACCAAGTTCAAGCCGATTGCCACAATCATCACGCCACCGGTCGCTGTCATTTCTAAAATGAAGCTATCCATGAGTGACTCTGGAATAAACTTCATGATTTGAATAGCGAGAAGGGCAATTCCGCCTTGGTACAACAAGACAGGAACAGCTGAGAACATGACGCCAATCCCGAGCGTCGAACTTAACACGAGGGCCGTAAATCCATCAATCAATCCTTTTGTATATAAGACGTCATGATCACCGCGTAACCCACTATCGAGCGCGCCAATGATGGCCATTGCTCCGATAACAAAGATGAGCGTTGCAGTTACGAATCCTTCTGCCACACTAGATTGACTCCCAAGGCGCCGCTCAAGGCGATAACCGACTTCGTTCAATAATTCATCTAATTTCCACCATTCCCCGAGCGCAGACCCGACGACAAGACTCCCGATGACAATCAAGAAGTTTTCACTTTTCATCCCCATTTGAATGCCAAGTAAGATAACTGCAAGTCCAATCGCGGTCGTCACTGTTTCTTTCATACGCTCTGGAATGCGGTGAAATAAGAGACCTAACAATGCACCGATGATGATTAATCCGGCATTGACGAGGGTTCCCGTTAGCACCATTTTACATTCCCCCTCTCTTATGTATTGAAAGGAATATACCAATTGCTTTCGTTCATTGTCAATTCACAAAAAAAAGCCACTTCTCGCAAGAAGTGGCATCGCGGAAACCCACGTTCCTATGGGTTTCGCATCGGGTTTGGCACCCAAGTGATTCTGACTGGGCTCGAACCAGCGACCTCTACCCTGTCAAGGTAGCGCTCTCCCAGCTGAGCTACAGAATCAGGTCGTGTCCTCTCTTAAGGACACTATTAATATATCAAGAAACTATTGAGTTGGCAACTACTTTTTTATCTTTTTTATATTTTTTATCGCGACATGTGCTGACGGTTGATGTGTCGGCAAAGACGTTCCAAGTCACCAGCATAGACAGATACGAGCATGTCCTTGTACAACGTGTCTCGATCCCAGTGAAGACCATTCGCTTTGGCGACTCGCTGAGATGGAACGTTTTCTGGATGAATGAGCGAAATGATTTCCTTTTCCCCTTCGGTGAAGGCATACTGCATCAAACGCGCAGCCGCTTCTCGTCCGTACCCCATATGCCAATGCTTAGGTGACAGCCAATAGCCGACTTCTAATTCGATTTTTCCATCTAATTCATGTAATAACGTACCGGCATGACCAATCGGTTCATCGTTTTCAAACGTCATGAGCTTCAATAGACCTGTTTGTCGACCAGTTTCATAACGGGCCAGTTGACGTTCGAACCATTCAATCGTCTGTTCATCTGTATACGGTCTTCCATCCGGACTGATGAAGCGCATCACCCGAGGATCTTGGAGAAGCGATTTGACAAAATAAAAATCGGAGATCGTATACGGTTCAAACCGCAAACGTTCGGATTGCAACTCAACAAGATGCATCGTTTTCCGCCCCTTTCTTTCATCTCATAATCTGAACTATTCAATTCCCGTTTTCAGCTTGTTTTAATCCATTACGCTACAACTTTTAAGCCGACCACACTGCCGATAATCATCGTCAAATAAAAGATTCGCCAACGACTTGTCGATTCATCTAAATAGAGCATTCCTAAAATGACACCACCCGCTGCCCCGATACCGACCCAGATTGAATAGGCCAAACTAAGGGGAATGACTTCAAGTGACTTCGACAACAAATAAAAACTGAGCGCAAACGATAAAATCGACAAGATTGACCATTTTAAAATTTGATAGCCTTTTGATTTCCCCATAAAGAAAACGGCCGTCATCTCAGCAATCCCTGCACTAATCAAAAATATCCAACTCATACTTCTTCTCCTCCTGTCACTTGTTTCAAGCCGATGATTCCGATAATCAACGTCGTCACAAGTAAGAGTTTCCATCCACTAAGCGCCTCGTCAAATAAAATGGCACCGACAATAACCGTTCCGACTGCTCCAATTCCAGTAAAGACGGCATAGCCCGTACCTGCAGGAAGAACTCGAAATGCTTTCGCCAATAAGCCGAAACTGACAATCAAGAGGGCAATCGTCCATAGCGTCGGAGTGAGAACTGTGAATCCTTCTGATAACTTCATCGTCGTAGCCCAAATGATTTCAAGCAATCCGGCAAACAAGAGTGACATCCAAGCAACGCTTTCCTTATTCATTCCAACCCACTCCTTTCTTGAAAATCCGGAACGCGGCTTGTTGCCTCATCTCCCGATCATCTTCAAACATAAATAAAGACAGCAAGGCGCCATCTAAAAAACAATAGTAGGCAGCATATAGCTCTTCAAGCGGTTGGACCGGTAAATCCCCACGCTCCATCGCTAGACGGAATTGTTCTTTTTCAAAACGTTTTAATTCCGTTTCAACCTTTCCAATGACTTTCTCGATATAATCCCGAAATTCCGGAGGTGGTACGAGCAACATCCGTTTCGTCAACATCCATGTCTCGTGATCGCTGAAGAATGACGTGAGTGTACTAACAATCGAGTCAATCCGTTCTAAAGGTGGTCGTTCAACGGTGTTATCGCATGTTTTTTGCCACGCCTCTTCGTACCGATTCGCCATATCCGTCACGACTTGCTTAAACAGTTGCTCTTTCCCATCGATGTGGGCATACAACGAGGCCTTTCGGATTCCTACATCTTCTGCAACCGCTGCGAGCGATAGTCCTTCATATCCCTCACGGGCAAACCGTCTCCGAGCGGATTGCATAATCTTGTCTTTTGTATTCATGACTTTCACTCTCCTTCCACAACATTTTACCTAACGAACGGTAGGTAGTCAAACAAGGTGATTGTTTTTTGACTCGTTTTTCCCCAAAATACGAAATAGAAAGAGGTGACGAATAATGATTGAACACTTGACTGTATCGATTCCGACGGAGAGAGCGACCGGACAAAAACGGATTGTCCGTGTGTTTCGACCGGACTGGGTCGAAGCTAGCACCCCGCTTCCTGTCCTGTATATGCATGACGGACAAAATGTATTTTCCGGAAACGCGGCTACATACGGGGAAGGTTGGGAAATCGACCGATGTATCGACACGCTACGTCTCCCCCTCATGGTCGTTGCCATCGCGAGTGCCCCGAATTGGTTAGATCGCTATGATGAGTATTCATACGCTGAGGATGAGATGTTATATCGTCGTATCGGTCCAGAACTCGCGAAAACACGTCCAACACTTGGTGGTCGAGGACGTCTTTATACAGACTGGCTCATGCACGAGTTAAAACCACGAATCGATAAAGAGTACGCGACAAACCCGGAAGATATCGGTGTCATGGGGAGTTCAATGGGGGGTGTCATCTCTCTTTATATGATGGCGACCTATCCTTCCATTCGCAGAGTCGGCTCGCTCTCCACTGCGGCATGGGCAAATCTTGATCCTTTGATTCGCGAAATGAAACAAGCTAAGTTCGCTTGTAAACTGTATATGGATATCGGTACGAACGAAGAGAGCGGGCCAATCACTCCAAGCGACTACCTGTTCACGAATGCGAAACTGATTGAAGCCATCGCGCAAAAAGGCATCGCCTTCCGATACGAGGTCGAGCCGGACGCAATTCACCACGAATCCGCTTGGCGCCGTCGCTTGCCTAACGTTCTTCGTTATTTATATGACATCACATGAAAAAGAGCGAATTCCGAAATTGGAATTCGCTCGTTCATTTAAATGACCCAGTTCCCGTCACGCATGATTGCTTCTCGCGTGCCGTCTTCTTGCTCACCATCAATATTCATTTCTGCCGACCCAATCATAAAGTCAACGTGTGTCATCGAATCATTCGCGCCGTTCTCTGCGAGTTCATCTTGAGACATCGAAGGACCGCCTTCTAGGCATGTCGAGTATGCACGACCTAATGCCAAGTGACACGATGCATTTTCATCGAACAACGTGTTGTAGAATAGGAGACCCGAGTTCGAGATTGGAGAATCATCAGGAACAAGTGCCACTTCACCGATGCGACGTGCTCCCTCATCCATATTTAACAATTCATCAAGGGCCGCTTGCCCTTTTTTCGCTTCCGCCTTGATGACTTTACCACCCTCAAACCAAAGAGTAAATTCGTCAATCAAGTTTCCGCTGTAGCTGAGTGGCTTCGTACTCGACACATGCCCTTCCACAGAATCTTTATCTGCGAGTGTGAACACTTCTTCTGTCGGCATGTTCGCGATAAAGTCGATGCCATCGGTGTTTGGACCGCCACCGCCAAGGAAGACGTGCTTTTTCGGAAGACCGATTGTGAGTTCCGTCCCCGGTGCGGTGTAATGTAGTTTCGCATATTTTTTCTCTGTCAACAACTTCGCGCGACTTCGAAGAGATTGGTCGTGTGTGTCCCATGCTGCGACGACATCTTCTTGGTCCATTCGAGTTGCTGCGAAGATGGCCTGCCATAGCGCAGCGACTGCATCCTCACGTTCTGGAAATACTTTTTGTGCCCACGCTTCTGACGCACCTGCGACGATTGACCAACTAACATTGTCACTCATCACATATTGACGCCATTTCGCAAGTGCTTGACCTGCTGCACGGTTCGCGTCGGAGATTCTTGACGACTCGACACCGTTCAAGGCATCCGGGTCATCACTTACAATTGACAAGAAGGCTGTTTTTTCTTCAGCCAATTGCTCAAAACGAGCCTTTAACCAATCCGGAAACTCTTTAAACGAATCATCCGGTGCATCAAAATAACGAATCTTTGAAGTCTCCTCATCGCTCCAGTTGACGAATACTTGTTTCGCTCCTGCCGCATAAGCAGCTTTCACCACATGGCGTACAAGTGGTGCTTGGCTAATATCAGCACGTACTTCTAATTGTTGCCCCGGTTGAATGTTCACACCTTTTTTTACCGCTAGCTCTGCATAGCGAGAAAAATCTGCCTCTGTCGGCATTGAAATCATAGACATATGTATCGTTCCTCCTTTTCGATTATCTTTATTTTCTTAAATTTCAGGAAAAGTTGCAACCAATGCGCAAAAACGGGCATATTAATAGATGAAGAATGAAGGAGGAAGACACTATGGCAGATTGGAAAACAACATACACACACTTTTTAAAACAAGCAAAGGAAGACAACCACGATCGTGAATCACTCGGTGACTTGCTCGTTCAAGGTGAACGCGCACTCGCGAAAGTGACGATTGACGTGGCCTCAAATGAAATCAGCAATATCGAGCGTGAAGAAGAGCTCACCCTCTACTTCCAAATGAAACAAATGCTCAATATGTTGCGCGCGCTGTACAACAATCAATTCGAGATGCAATCAGACAAACAGGAAGAACTGATTGCGGCCATTCTTTACTTTGTCTCTCCGTTCGATGCGATTCCAGACGATGTTCCGCTCGGACTTTTTGATGATGCCCAGGTGATTGATTACGTGCATGAACAATTAGCAAGTGATATTGACCGATTCCATAACGAATTGTGACTTGAAATGATGTGGGAGTAGCAGTACGCTAGCATGAGACTTAGCTAAAGGAGGCGTAAGGCCTAGCCATTATTTATGTATGCAAAATCTCGAAAACGGGTTGCTCTCGAAACGGTACTGTTCATCATCACCGGGACAATCCTTCAGTCTATCTTTGTCAGTTTACTGCTCAAACCGAACGAGATTGGTTCGGGAGGAATCGTCGGGGTCACATTGATTTTCAACGAACTGCTCGGAACACCAATTGGAATGACCCAACTCGTGCTCAATATCCCTCTCTTCCTGTTGGGACTAAAATATTTAGGACGTCGCTTCATTTTAATGACAGGAATTGTCGTCGTGCTCTCCTCGATTCTGATTGATAGCTTGCCAATCCTTATTCCGCCAACCCCACTTGACGACCCACTCGTCGCTTCGGTGTTCAGCGGAATCGTCTCAGGTCTCGGACTCGCACTTCTCCTCTTTGCAGGAGCTTCCACGGGTGGCCTTGATATTTTAGGGAAAGTCATCTATCTGAATAATCGAAATTTATCTTTACCTAAAATCTTTTTGACACAAGACCTGATTGTTTACATTCTCGTGTTTATTGTCTTTGATATAAAAGCCGTTATGTATGCTCTTGTACTAAGTTTTGTAAGATCACGAACGTTGCTCACGATTCACAAGTTCTTCTCCGCACAGAAACAATGTTTTATCATTTGCCAAAAAGCAGAAGAAATCAATTTGGTCATCAAGCAGAACTTAAAACGCGGGGTCACAATTATGGATGCAACAGGCGGATATTCAAACGACTCTAAAAAAATGCTATATGTCGTCGTCCAAAACAATGAAATTCCACGACTACGTCAAATCGTTTCTGAAATTGATTCTGAGGCGTTTGTAACCGTATCTGAAATCGATTCGATCGTTGGAAACTTCAAGGAACATTCATATACGCTCTAATTTCATAAAAGTCGACAACAATCTATTTTTGTTGTCGATTTTTTGTGTAATTTTCAATCATCTATTCCGATAATAGATAAGAGCCCTATTTCAAAACAGAAGGAGGTGCATGAGTTGTCATTTTATTCATTGCGCCAATACGTTCCGGCGGTTCTCATCGGAACTTTTTCTACCGGACTTTTATTATTATTTTTAACCCCGCATGACCTGCTACACATCACGTTACTTATCTATTATCTCGTCATCCTAGGAGCAGCGATTCTATTTAGTGGAGTGGCTATTTTTAAGCATAGAGGGATGCGCCGCTTTATTCATGTTCTGATTAGTGCCGGAAATGTTTGTTTTGTGCTTTACTTACTGATGCACCACTATTCACCTAGCGCAAATACACAATCGTTATTGTTTTTACAGAATTTCTTTTATTTGATTATGTCTTTGATCGTCATCACTCAATCGATTGAGATTCGGACATTGAAACTACGAACGTTCGATTTATTTGCCTTGTTTAGCTTTCTCATGATTGGTGGACTACATATTTGGTTCTATTCCACACGAGAAGTCTCGCTCGTTTCTCATCTGAGTGGCTTTGAAGAACAGATGTTACTCATCAGCCTTTACATGATGCTCGGATTCCTTTACTTGAATCGAGTCGTTTCAACCGGTCAACAATTCCGAATTCTTTTACTCGTCGGAATTCTAGGTTTCACAACCGCCTCAATTACAAACGCACTATTTTTGTTTTCAGGGATTACACACGAGCTAGTTCACCTAGTTCAAATAAGCAGCATACTCATGATCTCCATCAGTTACTGGGTCGATGATCTGTCGGAAGATGCACTCGCGTATGATTCAATTTTAGATTATGTATTATACAGCGTAGTCGTGATGATGTTTTTACTCTCATCCGATCGCCTTCTTGGAACGTCTGTACTAGACTCGATGATTGCAAATGCCGTGCTTTTACTACTGATTCGCCAATTTGTCGTCTCAAAACAAAACGCACTGATCAGTTATCGTCTACATACGGTCAATACAGATTTAGAAGTCGCCGTGTCTACAAAAGCGCATGAACTCGAGATTCGCGAGCAACAATACCGTTCGCTCTTTGCCTACCACTCTGAACCAATTTTTTTATTCGATTTACACGGAGAAGTATTGTCTGTCAATGAGGCCGGTAGCTCGATTTTAGGATTGTCGACAGATAAATTACTCGGGTCGAACATCCTCGATATCATCGAATCGACAGATCGGCCCCCATATGTAGCCATTCTTCAAGAGTTGACGAATGGTCGACCACGAACGATTGATGTGCGGGTGATGACCGACGAAGGCGAGACACGTGTCTGGCAACTCGTCAACGTCCCGATGATTATCGATGGGGAAGTCGAGGGCATTTATGCGATTGCAAAAGACATCACCCAGATGATCGAGCAACAAGAACAAATCATGTACCAAGCAAAATATGATAGTTTGACGGGTCTTCATAATCGTTACGCGCTACAAGAACAAATCGAGCGTTTAATCGAGGAAGGTCGCACGTTCACGCTCATGTTCTCTGACTTAGATGGCTTTAAAGAAATCAACGACCAATTCGGTCATCACATGGGAGACGAACTTCTGCAACACATCGGGAAGCGGTTACGAACCGCACTTCTTCCAAATGAGTACGCCGGACGCCTCGGAGGTGATGAGTTCATTGTCGTCGCAGAACACGGTGACCACGAAATGTTGACGGAACGTTTACGGCGACTCGTCTACCGCCCCCCTTATTACATGGCCGGAACACTCGTTGAAGTACATGCTTCGATTGGAATCGTACGTTTCCCTGAACATGGGGAAAAATTGAAGCACTTACTCTCAAACGCGGATCTCGCGATGTATCGTGCGAAGGATAAAGGACGTGACGAAACCGTCATGTTTGAACCTGAGTTACGAGAAGACAAAGAAGAACGGAAAGTGTTAATGGAAGGTCTCGATACCGCACTTGAAAAAGGAGAAATTTCTCTCTTCCTTCAACCTCAAGTCGATGCCTCGACGAAAGCGGTCATCGGAGCGGAAGCACTCATGCGCTGGCAACATAACGGAACATTCATTCCGCCAAGTCAATTCATTCCGATTGCCGAAGAAACAGGACATATTCACGATTTAGGTCGGTGGATGATTCATGAGACGTTCCAGTTAATTCATGTGTTTGAACAAGGCGATATCCATTTACCGAAGCTCTCGGTCAACTTGTCAGTTCGACAGTTATTCGATGAACATTTGATCGATTATTTGAATACGCTATTCGAACGTTTCCCGATTGAACCGTCACGCCTCAATTTCGAATTGACAGAAACCGTCGCCGCCCACCACTCGGATCGTGTGTTAAATCGGATTTTAGAGTTAAAAGCGCTCGGTATCAAACTATCCATTGATGATTTCGGAACAGGTTACAGTTCACTCGCTTATCTCGTACGATATCCAATCGATGAACTGAAAATCCCTCGTGAGTTCACGATGCAACTCGAAGAGAACCGCGAATATCAAATGGTCACGACGACAATCGTCGCAATGGCACGACAACTCGGTATGGCGCTTGTTGCCGAAGGCGTCGAAACCGAGTATCAGGAAACCTTTCTTCGTAAAATCGGATGTGATTCCATGCAAGGTTACCGCTATGCAAAACCGATGCCACTTGATGAGTTTGTCATTTACTATATGAAACACACAACGCCTTGAACCCTATTCGGTTCAAGGCGCTTTTTTATTTCATTTCATACATTTTGACCTCACCTGGCTTCAGGTCAATCCAAAGGTTCCATTGTTCATCAAACGCATACTCAGCATACGGCCATGAGTATGGTGAATAAATCATCTCCGCAAAACGACTCGCGTTCCAATTTCGGCGCCGTACTCCATCAAGAGCGACAGTTCCTTGCAATGAGTTATTCATGTTCGTATTCGCTATAACCAACAATGTATCATTCGTCTCCGGACGTAGCCAGGCAAACCCGACAAACGGTGCGAAGGGCTCATCCAAATTGAGTGGCTCAAAATGGTTTGGATCCACGAGTACGTCTAACCACCGTCGACGAATTTCAGCAACTTGGTGCATGACTTCAATCATCTCATCCCGTTCTGGGTGATCCCAATGGAACTGATATGCATCAAAAAAGGAGAGTTTGCCGAAATAAGGGTCCGTCGGGAACAGTTGGTACGCTTCTTCAGGACGACAATCTAGTCCGGTGTTCATCGGCTGTGTTTCATATAATTCTAACCCTGAGTTTGTCATCGGTACCCCATTCGGCATAAACCCATTTAATACCGACAATAATCTACTCGCTTGTCGTCCGCCTTCCCGCGTAGCAAGACGACGAGTATCCGCCGTTTCACCTGCCGCAAATACTGGAAGCGGTAAAAAGCGTGAATCGTATAGAAATTGATGTGTTTCGTGCGTTTGGAACCTAGGTTCTTTATAAAATCCATATCCGATAATCATGTTATAACCGGCATCCTTGGCAGTCCAAGCACCCGACTCAATCAACTCTTCGGCGATAAAACTAAAGTTTGAATCGATTGAACGTGGTGTTGACAAAATCGCCTGCGCTAAGTCGACAGGAAGAGCGTGCCCCATATCAATACGCGCCCCATCAATGCCAAATTCACGCTGATAATGCGGGATAATATCAGCGAGCATCTCCCAGAGGGGCTCGTTAATCTCATTTCCTCGGAATTGATTCGACTTGATTGAATCAAACGAAATATAAGGAGCAACATTCGCCTCATTGACATAAGGTGCTGCTGCAAGTGGATGATCTAAGAAGAGACGGAAATATGTCACGTCCGACCATGGTGGTTGTGGATCATTAATACAGTCAGAGAAAGCAGGCGCTGTTGTCAAACCGAACTCTCGCTCAATCGTTGCTAACACATTTTCTTCCGGGTGCTCAAGCAAAAAGCCACGTACACGTCCCCATTTCTCAGCATCAATCAAATTCGGTGCCATCGAGAATCGTCTTAAGTGTTGCCATACATCCTCCGAGTTATACACCATCGGCAAAAAGGCAAATTCCGGTTTTACGTTCTCCCCAATCCCGGGCACATAAGGAGGATGATAATAATCGACTTCCGTCAATGGAATCCAATAAAACCATTCTGGGTTTTCAAGAATGAGACGGTTATCTCGGGCACATGTACGAGGGATGACATCGATGACGACGCGAATCCCTACCATGTGACAAGCCTCCACAAATGCCGCAAATTCTTCTTCGACTGTCATCGCATCTCCAGTCAGCGTTTCTTTCAACTCTTCATCGATGGCAAAGAAATTTTGAACGGCATAAGGAGAACCAAATTCTCCTTTTTTATTCTTATGACTATGTTGAGAAATCGGTAAGAGAAACAATGTATCGATTCCTATGTAAAGGAGGTGCGGAATCAACGCAAGCGTTTTGACGAAAGTGCCAGTGTCCTTCATTCCGAACGAATTCTCCATCTCCACATAGCCCGATCCATCATGATCCCAGGAGGTCGATGTACGAACTTGCATCGAATAGACAGAGGCTCGCTTGATCCAATCACCTCCTGTTTGCAAATGTCCGTCCGCAAGCGCAATGGACGTTTGGTAATCCCGGCTTTCAATCGCATACGGAAAAATCGTTTTTTCAATCGTTTCAACCAAAAAATCATACGGATTGACACGCTCGACACCGTCGCGAACTGGTTCAGAAGGGAAACGCATGCGATTCCATAAACTTGGAACCTCATAAGTAAGATCCTGACGCTTGTCTTGTAACACCTGGTACAGCTTTTGTAACGATGAGTTCTCTGGCATATTGACTCTCCTTATACATCTGATTGTCCTCTTTCATTTTTCATTAAAAGACACTACACTAAATTGATTATACATTCCCCCGTTTTTTCCTTTTTTCAAAGAATAATTTCTGTCGACATTTATAAAATCATGTACGATTGAGTAGAAAGGAGTGTCACGATGTCACAACGAAAGTGGATTTTATTATGGGTTAGCTTATGCATTTTATCCATCTCGATTATTGGTATTTTTATTTTTCAATTAAAAGGAACAAATGACCGTTTAGAAATCATACAAGGTGAACAACTCGACTCGTATGAAGTGATTGAAGACATCATGTATTATAACATCGAGCGGGCAAATGCCATCCGTGGTTTACTTGCATATGACGACCGATACTTTTTAGAAATGTACTATAGCATGTCCCGTCAAGCCAAAACGCTAAAACAGTCCGTCGTCGCTGACCCCAACACACCGAGTTCCGTCCTCGATTTACTTGAAAGGGATGCTATTTGGGAAACAGAAGCTGATCGTGTACTCGACATCTATGAAGATGGCGACCTAACAAAAGCTACAGCAGTCGCAGAAACAATAACCGAGCAACGACAGACTATCTTGGAAGATTTGCGTTCGTTAAAGCAAATGCAATACAAAGATATTCATCAAGAACTTCTTTCTGCAGAGAATCAGATATCTTTCTTGACCCAAATACTTTTCACCATCACTTTTTTGCTTATCGCTATAATTGCCATCCTCAGCTTCTTATTGTTCCGTATCAAACCTCAGCACGAGACAATAGAATGAAAAAAGAAGTGTCCCAGGTGATCATACCTGAGACACTTCTTTGATTTATTTCGTCATACGAAGTAACCGCGTTGCATTTGCGATGGCAAGAAGCGCTACCCCAACGTCAGCGAACACTGCTTCCCACATCGTCGCGATGCCGAACAATCCTAAAAGCAATACAAGTGCTTTTGTTCCGAAGGCAAAGAAGATGTTCTGCCAGACAATGCGTTTTGTCCGTTTGCCTAATTGAATAGCCTGAACGACATCGGTTGGAGCGTCATGCATCAAGACGACATCTGCCGCCGTTACCGCCGTATCACTTCCGACACCACCCATGACAAGACCGACATCTGCACGAGCTAAGGCAGCCGCGTCATTCATTCCGTCTCCAACAAATGCAACTTTACGGGTAGCTGTCATCCGCTCTACCGCTTCAACTTTCTCATGTGGAAGCAATTCACCTTGCACTTCATCAAGTCCAAGTTGATCCCCGATTTTTTTTGCGACCTCACGGCGATCTCCTGACAACATAACCGTTCGATATCCTGCTTCTTTTAGTGCTTGGATTGCCTCGAACGCATCTTCTTTCACCGTATCCATCAATTCAACTCGTCCAAGCCACCGATCATTCTTCATAACATGCACACTCGTACTGACGGACGAATCATCAATGGCTCGTCCTAATCTCTTCATGTACCGTGCACTTCCGACATAAATGTGATCCTCTCCATCACAGGCATGGAGACCATATCCAGGTTCTTCTTGAATCGATTCGAAAGCTTGAACCTCTCCGACACGCTGAACGATGGCTTGCGCAAGCGGATGATTGGACGCTACTTCGACACGGGCAGCAAGATATAACAGTTCTTCCGCACTGACACCGACTGCCGTCACCACGTCTGTTACTTCAAATCGTCCAGTCGTCAACGTCCCTGTTTTATCGAAGACTACCGTATCCACTTCTGTTAACGTATCTAAATACTCGCCACCTTTCACGAGAATGCCTCGTTTGGAACCCGCTCCGATTCCACCAAAATAGCCGAGTGGAATTGAAATCACGAGTGCGCATGGACAACTAATCACGAGGAAGATGAGTGCACGATAAACCCATTCTTCCAAGTTCCCCACAAAAAACGGAGGAACAAAGGCCACGAGCGCGGCCATAACAACCACGAACGGTGTGTATACTTTCGCCAGTCGCGTGATCATCTGTTCTGTTTTCGCTTTCTTCCCATTGGCCTCTTCCACAAGCGCAATCATCTTTTGAAGACTTGATTCTGCTGCTAATTTGGTCGTTTGAACAATGAGACGCCCCTCTATATTGACCATCCCGGCCAATACTTCTTCTCCTGCATCCACTTGGCGTGGTACAGATTCTCCAGTTAGAGAGGCTGTATCCATCGAGCTCGCACCTGTTACAACAATGCCATCCATCGGTACCAATTCACCCGCACGGATGACAAGATACGATCCAACTGAAACGTCCTCTGGCAATCGTTCAACTTCTTCCTCGTTTTCTAACACACGGGCAAGAGTCGGTCTCATGTTCAATAAAGACTGAATCGATTTTCGAGATGCCCGCACCGCCCGTCCTTGCACATATTCTCCAAGTTGATAAAACAACATGACGGCAACAGCTTCTGGGTATTCAGCAATCGCAAATGCCCCAATCGTCGCAATCGTCATGAGGAATTTTTCGTCAAACCACTCTCGATGCCATATATTTCGAAATGCACCGTATACCACATCATATCCGGCCAATCCATAGGCCACAATATACCCCGGAATCGAATCGGTCCAAAGAGCAAGTGAGAAGATAAAAGTAGCTGCGAGGAAGCGCCAGAGCGTAACATCACGTTTTTCAGTTTGATCGTCCTCTGCTCTTACAAATTTAGCCCCCGGTTCAATCCGCTCCATCGTCTGCTCGATCGACTGGAGCATCACGTCACGCTCTGAAGGATCCATCCATTCAATCACCATTCGACTTGTCGCGAAGTCAATTTGGCAAGATGCCACTTCTTCATGCTTCGTGACATCTCGCTCGATTTTGGCTGCACAATTTGTGCAGGTGATTCCAGACACGGGTAACACGTCTCGTTTTCCCATCATTCTCCCCCTAACATTCAAACATTCATTTGAATATATCGTATCGTGAATCGAATTCAATGACAATAGGCAAAATGACCGACCCTGTACATATGGGATCGGTCATCGAATTTAAACGTTTTTTTGTTCTTCACTGTGTGCCAATGCAATTTCAACAAGCTGTCGCACGTGCTCATCATCTAATGAATAATATACGACTTTCCCTTCTTTACGATACTTCACCAATCCTTGTTCCAGTAACGTCCGTAAATGGTGAGATGCGGTCGCGTTTGAATGACCGATAACGGCCGCCACATCGCATACACAAAGTTCGTGTTCGAGCGTCAACACATATAGCACTTTTAGACGGGTCGGATCGGCGAACGCTTTAAACAATCGACTGACTCGTGGCGCGTCTAATTGCGTCAAGGCGGATTGTAGCGTAGGAACGTCCTCTGATTGAATTCCAATCGTTTCACACTGTGGCACTTTCATTTTTTTCACCTCGTCTTTTGATGTATATAGTGTAGCAAAAATTCGGCAACATATCTGTTATATATTATAGTTGACTTATACACTTCTGTTATAATACAATCGTAACAACAACCAAAACTGTCAGACAATTTACCGAAGGAGGCATTTTCATATGAATGAATGGGCGAGCCGACTCGAATCATCTGTCGAGTTTTATCAAAAATTACCGGATAAGACATGCCAGGAATGCGGGAACCATATGGACGAACAGTGCGAGTCATACGAAACGACTTGTGCTTCATGTACAGAGAAGCTTCAACTCGCAGAATAAACACAACACCCCTTCGATGAAGGGGTGTTGTGTTTATTTAAATCGACCAACCGATGTAAGCCGCAATTAGTCCGAACAGATAGGTCAGAAGCAAATAAAGACCGAATCGTATCCAATCTTTTGTCGCAAACCGCATCAATTCCAGTTTTAAAGTCGAGAAAGTCGTAAACGAACCAAAAAATCCGATACCTAAAAAAAGGATGAGCGATTGTTGAGCGGTATGCGCGTACAAGTATCCGAGACCAAACGAACCTGTTACATTGACGAACAACGTCGCCCACGGAAAAGTTGAATCAGTCGACTTTTTCATGACCTGACCGATTGTGAAGCGGAGAATCGCACCGATGAAAGCGCCACTTGCAATCCAGAGAATAGTCATAAGACTTCACCTCTTGTCGACGTTTTTATTCCGATGCGATAGCCAAACCAAGAACTCCATAAACCGAGTGTGATGCTGAGGAACACGTATGCAACAGCGAGAAGTGCATGATCATTTTCAACTAATTGAATCGTCTCTACACTAAACGTGGAAAATGTTGTAAATGACCCGATCATTCCGGTTCCGACAATCGTGACGATTTGAGGAGAAGGTTTTCCCGCTTGAAGAAATTGATGCGTCAGCCATCCCAATAGAAAGCTTCCAATTAAATTGATGAACAGTGTCGCGACGGGAAACGGGCTCGTTTCGAATGAATCGACTAATAATCCAAGTCCGTACCGTGCCAAAGCTCCAACCGCACCTGCTAACCCAACGTATATGTACAGCATCTGATTCCTCCTCCACGAAAAAGACACCCGCAACGCAGGTGTCGATTCATCTCAAACTATTATACCAAGCTGTCGCTTTTTACGAAATAGCTGCTGGAGCAAGTACGGCTTCGATTGCTTCAAATGCTTGATTCAATTCTTCTTTTGTGATGACGAGAGGTGGTGCCAACCGAATCACTGTTTCATGCGTTTCTTTACAGAGAAGACCACGTTCTTTCAGTGCCTCGCAGTAAGGACGAGCCGACTCTGTCAATTCAATACCGATGAATAGCCCGCGTCCGCGAACGTCGCGAATCATCGGATTGTCGATTGACTTTAAACGATCCATGAAATACGTTCCCAACTCCAACGAACGCTCTGGGAGTTTTTCTTCTTCCAATACTTCAAGAGCTGCGACAGAGACAGCTGACGCGAGGGGGTTTCCACCAAATGTGGAGCCGTGTGAGCCTGGATTGAATACTGAAAGGACTTCTTTGTCAGCCGCCACACACGAGATTGGAAAGACGCCTCCTCCAAGAGCTTTTCCGAGAATATACATATCCGGTGTTACACCTTCCCACTCGATGGCAAACCATTTCCCGGAACGTCCGAGCCCCGACTGAATCTCATCTGCGACGAAGAGAACGTTATGTTGTTTACACAGCTCTGATGCACGCTTCAAATACCCTTTCGGCGGAATGATGATTCCGGCTTCACCTTGAATCGGTTCTACGATAAACGCCGCCGTATTCTCTGTGATTGCTGCCTCGAACGCCTCGATATCACCGTATGGTACGACTTTGAATCCCGGTAGTAACGGTCCGAACCCACGCTGATACTCTGCTTCTGTCGACATCGACACAGCAGCCATCGTCCGTCCGTGGAAGTTTCCTGTACAGACGATGATTTCAGCTTGTCCCGGGATTCCCTTCACATCGTACGCCCAGCGCCGAGCCGTCTTCACGGCTGTTTCGACCGCTTCTGCTCCCGTATTCATCGGTAACACCATTTGCTTATTTGTAAGCGTTACCACTTTGTCATAAAAACGTCCCAGTTGATCGTTATAAAAGGCACGTGACGTCAACGTGATCTTATCTGCTTGATCCTTGAGCGCTTGAATGATCTTCGGATGGCAGTGACCTTGGTTAACGGCAGAGTATGCACTTAACATATCCATGTAGCGATTCCCCTCAGGATCGGTTACCCAAATCCCTTTCGCCTCCGAAATAACAATCGGTAGTGGATGATAGTTGTGTGCCCCGAACTTTTCTGTCATCTCAATCACATCATGTGTCTTTGTCATATTGCTTCCCCCTTATTCAAAACTATCTTACTCCTTCAGTATATGATGCCCCTCTTTCTTTTGACAATGACGAACTTAAGCATTCCTTGAATTGGCAAAATCAGGTACACTGACATTAGAATATGCATTTAGCATGACAGATTGGGGGAAATGATGTGGCTTCATTGCGTGATTTATCGGTTGATCAATTCATCGATGCTTTTTCTGTGCCTTTTTGTTATATTTCTCAAGATGGTACGGTTCTATTATGGAACGAGCATGCCGAAGTGTTATTCGGGTGGGAACGTGAAGAAGTCCTCCATCAGCCACTGCCGGTCGTCCAGCAACTTGACCATGCGCTGGAAACATGGACACCGCTCCTCCTTCAATATCCGTTCTCGACGACGGCGATGACACCATTTCAACATAAAGATGGATCGGTCATCTATGCGACCGCATACTTACAGTCCTTTTCACTCGAAGAGATTTACGGCTATTTCTTGGCCTTTCTTCCGAAAGGATTCGGACCACTCATCAGCACCGAACAATTCAATTTACTTCATCACTTTCAAGAAATGATTAAGCAGTCCACCCATTACTTGGCGACGAACGCGAAAGGTGAAATCGTCGACGCGAACCCTTTGTTATGTCGTCTGCTCGATGTGACGGAACAACAACTCATCGGCCATAGCTGGTTCGAGCTCATTCATGATTCAAGTGACCGAAATGGGATTTCACGTGATGTCTTAACATCTTTGGCCACAAATCAAATATGGAACGGAGAACTTGCTATTTCCTGTAAGGAACATGAACAAGAACCGTGTTGGCTCAATTTGACCGTCGTACCGATCATCAGTGAGAAGAAAGATGTGATTCAGTACACAGCTTTTGGTTTTGATGTCTCTGAGAAAAAACGTCTTGAAAAAGAAGTCGAGTTTCTCGCCTATCAAAATGAATTGACCGGACTCTATAATAAAAAAGGCTTCTTACGTCGATATGACTCGATTCTTCAACAAACCGATGAGCGTGAAGGCCTGCTTCACATCGCTTTGTTCGATATCGACCGTTTCAAAATCATTAACGAGTCATTCGGGTCTCGTGTCGGAAATGAACTCCTCATCCAAATCAAAGAGCGCGCACTGCACCTCATTCCAGAGTCTGCTTTATTGTTCCATCCAACAGGTGGACTGTTCGGTGTCATGTTTTTCGAGGAGTCGAAAGAAGAAGTGTTCCAAGTATTACGGCATCTGCAACACGAACTGCAACGACCGTTTCGTATTTACCATCACTCCATCATGGTATCGATTTCAGTCGGATGTGTATTTTATCCATCTCCGACAAGTTCGCTCGAGGAACTGTATACACGTGCTGAGAGTGCCCTTTTCAAAGGAAAACAAATCGGGGTCGGTACGATTCAATTTGTGACAAAGGATATGGATGCCGCCTTCTCGCGACAAATCCATATTGAAAAGGCGATGTATCGGGCACTTGACGAAAAGCATTTTTATCTCGAATATCAGCCAAAATACGAATTAGCCACAGATCGACTCATTGGGTTCGAAGCACTCCTTCGTTGGCATCATGATGAACTAGGACAAATCCCACCTTCTGAGTTCATCCCACTTGCTGAAGAGATGGCACTCATCGTCCCAATCAACAACTGGGTCATCTTAGAAGCGACGAAACAATTGAAGGCGTGGAAAGATGAGTTCAATCAATCACTCTCGATGGCGATTAATATTTCGCCAAACCAGTTCCGAAGCGAAAGTTTCTTGAATACGCTTCGAAATATCAAGCATCAATTCCAACTCGACCCGGCAGATGTCATCTTAGAAATTACAGAAAGTCTAGTCATGCAACAAACTGATGAAATCATCGAACGTATGGAGCAAATCAAGCGTTTGAACTATCGACTGTCGATTGATGATTTCGGCACCGGTTTCTCTTCTTTACAATACTTGAAATCTTTCCCGGTAGATGAACTCAAAATCGATAAAGTCTTTCTTGATGATTGGATGACGTCCAAATCTCATCTCCTCGACGTCATTGTTCATCTCGGGAAAAGCT
This sequence comes from Exiguobacterium sp. s57, assembly GCF_018617685.1. Taxonomy (NCBI): domain Bacteria; kingdom Bacillati; phylum Bacillota; class Bacilli; order Caryophanales; genus Exiguobacterium; species Exiguobacterium sp. s57. Next base: position 61,458 of record NZ_JACSKR010000005.1, on the reverse strand, counting down.
TAAATCTCCATGTCGTCGCGGAAGGGGTCGAAGATAAAGAGATGTTGGCGCACTTAAAGTCGACGGATTGTGATTCTTTCCAGGGCTACCTATACGCCAGACCTGCTTCTCCAAATGCAATCGAACAATTACTCCGATCATCAAAAAACTCACCGGACGCTTGAGGCGCCGGTGAGTTTTCTTATAGAGCGATTGTGGCTGTCCAAAGCCCATAAATGCCATAGGTCGCACATAATAGAATAATCAAGGCAATCATCGACTGGGTACGGGTCAAGAACGGTCGTCCTTGTTCCCGTTCTGCCAAAAGAAAGACGAAGATGCCAGGTGCATATAGAATCATCGCAATCAAGACATACTCGAATCCTGAAGCATAGAGTAACCAGGCGGCGTATAGCGATGCAATCCCGGAAACGACCATCAACCGTAGCGACGTCGTCCGCTTCGCCTCCATCCATCCATAGAGTGCCGAGAATAGATAAGGAACGAGTGCTGCGATTCCAGCGATGCTTGAAAGCACGAGATACGTCTGTTCCGAGAACAAGGCGATGGCCGTAACCACTTGAGTGAACGCTTGGGTGATGAATAGCGCGTTTACCGGTGTCTCGTTCGCATTCAAACGGTGAAACACTTTCGGAAACACCCCATCTCGGCTCGCCACGTACGAAATCTCCGTCGCTAAAATCGTCCAGCCAAGCAATGCGCCTGTCAAAGACACGAGCAGTCCGATGTTAATCAATGTTGCGCCGAACGGGCCGACGACCGCTTCTAACACATATGCCATCGACGGTTCAGGCAACGCAGCGAGTTGCTCCTGTGTCATGACACCAAACGAGAAGATGGAAATCATCATGTAAATCAATAACGTCCCAATCAGGCCAATGACCGTGGCACGACCGACATCTTTTTTGTGACGTGCGCGCGATGACAACACGACCGCTCCTTCGATACCGACAAATGCCCAGAGTGTGACGAGCATCGTCGACTTCACTTGTGGAAACACCTCCGCCCAAACAAACCCTGTTTCTCCCCAAAAATCGACTTGGAACGTATCTATTTTAAACGCGAATAGGATCAACACGATGAACAAGATAATCGGGACGAGTTTCGCAATCGTTGTCACGATATTGAGAAGTGCCGCTTCACGCATCCCACGTGAAATAAGCCAAAATAAGCCCCAAATCAGAACGACACTCACGAACAAGCGAAACAGTCGGTGTTCTGCTGAGAATATAGGAAAAAAATAAGCCAATGTACTGAAAATCAATGTGATATTGGCTACCGTCCCAATCCAAGCCGACATCCAGTACCCCCATCCGCTGTTGAATCCGACAAACTTCCCGAAACCTTCACGGGCATAGGCGTAAATTCCACCTTCTAGCTCCGGCCGCGTGTTTGCTAAAAATTGAAAGACAAAGGCGAGCATAATCATGCCGACACCCGTAATCCCCCATCCAATTAAAACTGGTCCGACCCCTGCCCCTTGTGCCATAGCACCAGGGAGATTGAAGGCACCCCCTCCAATCATTGTCCCGACGACCATTGCCGCGAGACCGAAAAAGCCGATTCCGGCTGAATTTTGTTTCAAGTTAACGCCTCCACTATCACTCTAAACCTTCGAATAACTATACATATATACTGTATAATCATTCGGAGTTTTGTTTATTGTACTTCCTGAAAGGATTGAAGGATAGACATTCTAAATAAGTTTATATTTTCGAATAATTTGCAAAATTCCATTGCATATTTATCTCATATGTAGTTTAATTACAACATATTCTAAATTATCAGAATTTTCGGGAGGTTGTATAATGCGTAACAAAAAATGGTTAGCGTTATCGGGGGTCGCATTATTGGCGACGGCTGCTTGTAGCACAGGAGATGACTCATCAAGTTCAGAAGGTTCATCTTCGAGCGATTCGAAAAAAGAAATCACAATGGTATCGGCGACGGACTTGCCGCAGCTCGATCCGACACTCACAACAGACTCGACATCGATCATCGTGACAAACAACGTGTTCGAAGGATTGTATCGTCTAGATGAGAACAACCAACCGACACCAGGGATTGCTGAAGATGTGGAAGTATCAGAGGATGGTCTTACATACACGTTCAAACTACGTGACGCTAACTGGTCAGACGGTTCTCCCATTACAGCTGAGGATTTTGTCTACTCTTGGAAGCGTGCACTCAACCCTGAAACAGGTGCCGAGTATGCGTATATTCTTCAAGACTTAAAAAATGCGAACAAAATTCTTGCAGGCGAAGCATCACTTGACGACCTCGGTGCGAAAGCAGTCGACGAGAAGACGCTTGAGGTGCAATTAGAAGCGCCAGCTCCGTATTTCTTAGGGTTGACCGGATTCCCTACGTATATGCCGCAAAAACAAGAGTTCGTCGAAGAGCAGGGCGAAAAATTCGCGATGGCAGTCGACCAAACGCTTTATAACGGTCCTTACGTCTTGAGTGAGTGGCAAGACAATGCCGGTTGGGTCTATAAGAAAAACCCAGAGTATTGGGATGCAGAAAATGTGAAGATGGATACCATCAACGTCAAGGTCGTAAAAGACGTGTCAACAGGTGTCAACTTGTTCGAGTCAGGCGAAGCGGACTACACGCTCCTTTCATCTGAGTTCGTTCCACAATTTGAGGATAGCGACGAATTCAAGACACGTGCTGATGCTCGAATCAACTTCCTTCGCTTCAATCAAAAAAATGAGTATCTCCAAAACGTCAACATTCGTGAAGCACTTGCGAAAGGGTTCGACAAGCAGAGTGTGACGGATGTTATCTTAACGGACGGTTCAGAACCAGCGAACTTTATCGTGGCGAAAGACTTCACGTTCACAGAAGACGGTGCTGACTTCCGGGAGAAACATCCAGATCTCCTCAGCTATAACGTGGATGAAGCAAAAACGGCTTGGGAGAAAGGATTACAGGAACTTGGAGTCGAAACGATTGAACTCGAATTCCTCTCACGTGATGAGGAAGCGTTCAAGAAAGTCAACGAATTCATCAAAGGTGAGCTCGAGAAAAACTTGCCTGGTTTGACACTCAATATTAAACAACAACCGTTTAAAAACTTCCTTGATCTCGAAGGAAAAGGCGAATATGATGTCTCTGCCGCTGGTTGGGGCCCTGATTATCAGGATCCGATGACATACCTCGACATGTGGGTCACAGATGGTCCATTTAACCGTATGGAGTACTCAAACGACGAGTATGATCAGTTAGTTCAATCAGCGAAAAAAGAAGCTGATCAGATGAAGCGTTGGGAATCAATGCAAGAAGCTGAACGCATCCTTCTCGAAGAAGACTATGCCATCGCTCCGATTTATCAAAAAGGTGAGGCATACTTAGAACGCTCAAACATCGAAAACATGTACCGCCACCCGTTCGGTGCCGATGCAAGTTTCAAATGGCTTGACGTCAAATAATGAGTGTAACCTCTCTGATTCCTACGTGGATTAGGGAGGTTTTTCTGTATTAAATATTTTTTGGAGTCGATGATAAGAACATCGTATTTTTTTGACATCCCCATTCCGGTTACTCGAAATACCATGGTTCTCTTTCCATCTGACCTCACTTCGACACCCATCTCTTTACATCATCACAGTTGTTTTTTGGTTCGTACACTGCTCGACAGTCTTATTCGCATGTTGAAGGTAACACAAAAAATGACTTCCATCGGTGAGATGGAAGTCATTTTCAAGCTATTATGCTTCACGCTTTGCGCGAAGTTCAGCAGGTACTTTCCCGCGTTTTGAAATCACTTGTGCGATTCCAACCAATACGATGAACGAAATCAGTGCAGCGAAGAAACCAATCCAGATTGACCCTGAAATCCCGAGCACTAAGTATCCGATTGCGGACACAGTCGCTGCGAGAATTGCATATGGCAATTGCGTCAACACGTGATCAATATGGTGTGATCCAGCGCCTGTTGAGCTGAGAATCGTTGTATCGGAGATTGGTGAGCAGTGGTCGCCGAACACCGCACCGGCCAACACAGCAGCAAGGGACGCAAGGAGAAGTTCTGGCTCAACCGCCATGATCAAGTCAGCTCCAATCGGAAGCATCAAACCAAACGTTCCCCAGCTCGTCCCTGTCGAGAACGCCATGAGACCGGCAATCAAGAAGAGAAGGAGCGGCAAGTAAGAAGCGGCAATCGTATCCGTCACGAAACTTGCCAAATATTCACCTGTCTGCATATCACTGATGACCGCAATGATTGTCCAAGCGAATAACAGAATAAGAACAGCTGGCCACATCGCGCGAACACCTTCTCGTACCGCCTTCCCATAGTCACGTCCAGGAATTTTACGTCCGACGAGAAGAAGAAGTGCGACAATTAAACTAATGACGACACCGGCTACGAGCGAACGTGTCACGTCTGTCGATTCGAATGCGCCAATCAACGAAAAGTCTTGCCCGTCTGCCGCGAGTGCTTGGCCTCCTGTGTACAGCATGGCTGATACCGTCGCAATGATGAGCGTGATAATCGGAACGATCAAATCACGTACTTTTCCACCTTCGTGCTCATGTAAGTCTTCACTCATTCCCATTGGTTTCCCTTTTGCGGAATCGTACAATTCGCCTTGGAGGGCACGAAGTTCATGCGTGCGCATCGGTCCGATTGCAAGTCCAGTAAATGCTACATAAGCTGTCAACAAAAGTGCAAAGATTGCATAGAAGTTCATTGGAATGATTTGAATGAACGCTGAAAAAGATGAGTAGCTGTCAATCGAGTATTTCGTTAAAATCCCCGCGATGATGGCGATGATATATGCGCCCCAACTCGAAAGTGGACTGATGACACAGACAGGTGCTGCCGTTGAGTCAATCGTATAGGCCAGTTTTGCACGTGAGATGTTTTTTCGATCCGTAAGTGGACGACTGATGTTACCAACCGCTAAGCTGTTGAAGTAGTCATCGATAAAGATCAAAATACCAAGTCCGAACGACACTAGACGTGCACCGCGCGCTGTCTTGACGTTCGCCGCAGCCCATTCACCGAATGCACGTGCCCCACCTGATGTCTGAATAATCGACGATAAAATACCGAGAAGGAGCAAGAACGCAATCAACAAGACGTTCCATTCATTGATTGCTCCGTCCGACCAAAATAGAGCAATGATGTTCGACCACAAGTATTGAATCGAGTCGAGCAGATTAAAATTGTGCAGTAGTAATATCCCTGCGATAATCCCGGCACCGAGCGACGGGATGACCTTTCTTGTTGTAATCGCCATAATAATTGCAAGTAATGCCGGTACGAGCGAGAGTACCGAAGTTGAATAATCTACCATTCTAAATTCCTCCTTTTTGATTAGGATGAGGCCCCCCTATGCTTAAAAAAACGCAAAGCGAGGGCATCGGCAACAAAGCCGACACCCTCGCTGGATGTTCCGTCTTTCTTAGCCGACTTGGAGCGCTCCATACGTATAATATGTATGGCAGTCCGACGGGTATTTCCCGTCAGCCCAGCACAACCACACAGACATGGTGTTGCACTTCGGCGATCCTGCCTTTTTGTAGTCCTCATCGTTGTCATCCTCCGACTACTTACTCATCAGCATCGCACCTCTACCTCATCGATAGCACGAATATTCATTTAAAGTTACGTCTAAATTATCACAGGTTGATGTCACATATCAATAGTTTTTTTCATCACGAATGATTCGTTTCAAGACCGCAAGCGCTTCTTGGTCATTTGACTCTACTGCTTTAAAGAAGTCGTTGAAGAAGTGATACAACACGAACCGGTCAGGATGAGACTTCGTCTGTTCCTTGATCGTAGAAAAAATCAGTCGTCGCAAACGACGTTTCGTTTGCGTTTCTTCCGGTAATTCTTCACATCGGTCCTTGAAAGCACGATATACAGAATTGATCAATTCCTCATGTTCATCATACGACCGATTATAGGCAACTTGTTCCATCTGTAATATCCCCCCTTTCAATGTTGACCCGATGAAACTTGACGTAACTATACCAACTTCCTGTCAGGCATTCAATCGTTATCGACCGTTCTTAACAAAAATCATACGTTAGACCGAGTCAAGACTTGATAAATGAGAAAGTGGTCACGTCGAACAACCCCATATCGGTCAATTTCAAATCAGGTATGACCGGTAAAGCGAGGAATGACATTGTCAAATACGGATTGAAATGGCGGTGTGCCCCAACAATATCGAGTGCATCATTCAACTGTTCCAAAATGTCCGCCACTTCTCGGTATGGACGTTTCGTCATGAGGCCTCCGATTTCAAGTGGAAGCACGGCGAGCACTTTCCCTTCCGATACAGCCACGACTCCACCACCTACTTTTTCAAGCGTTTGAGCTGCGAGCAACATATCTTCCGTGCTGACTCCAGCAATGACCAAGTTATGGCTGTCATGGGCTACAGTAGCCGCAAGCGCTCCTCGTTTTAACCCGAATCCCGTGACCGGGGCAAGCGCCATGTGCCCTGTTCCGTGATGGCGTTCAATCACAGCGAGCGTTGCGATATCTTGTGATAAATCCGCTCCTGAAGAATCCGGTTGGAACGAAAGGCGCTGTCGTTTCGTCAATAAGCTGTTCGGCAGCACTTGAATGACATCGACCGCTTCCTCACTTGGCTCGAGTCGGAATGAATCGACTGTCAGCTCAGGTAACGCAAGTTCACCTTTCATGGGTTTCGGCACTTCTATCCCTTCAGCATCAAATGTTGCATTCCCTTGTTCGGCGACGAGCGTACCGTTGACATAGACTTGTTCAATTTTTACCGATTCGACGTCTGACAAGATAACGAAGTTTGCTTTCTTACCAGGTGCGATCGCCCCGACCTCTTTCAATCCATAGGCCTCTGCAGCATGCAGACTTGCGATCGCATAAGCCGTTTCCGCCTTGACGCCTTGCTTGATGGCGGTACGGATGTTGTAGTCGATCCCACCTTCCGCGACCAAGTCATCTAAGTGCTTATCGTCCGTACAGAAAAGGAAGCGATGGGCGTTGCTTTCTGTCACGGCTAGACTGACCTTTTCCACGTTTCGAGCAACTGAGCCCTCACGAATCTGAACGTAAAAGCCGCGCCGTACCCGTTCCGTCGCCTCTTCAGCAGTTGTACATTCATGGTCTGTCATGATTCCAGCAGAGCGATAGACGTTCAATTGGTCAGGATTTAGACCTGAAGCATGTCCGTCGACCACTTTACCCGCTTGCTCCGTCTGCGCAATCTTTTGAAGCATGTCTTCACTTCCCGCTTCAACCGATGGATAGTCCATGACTTCACCTAAGCCATGCACCCCTGGGTCCCCTAAAAATGGAGCCAAGTCTTCAGCATACAGTTTTGCACCCGCATGTTCAAACGGTGTCGCCGGTACACAGCTCGGTAGCATCATCCGGACATCGAGTGGAAGACCTTTCGCATCTGCTAACATATATTCAATTCCGAGCGCTCCGTTCACGTTCGCAATTTCGTGCGGGTCGGCAATCACTGTCGTGACGCCTAGTGGCAAGACGGCTTTTGCAAACTCATGTGGCGGGACCATCGATGACTCGATATGGACGTGTGAGTCGATAAAGGATGGTGCGAGTGTCCATGCCGGGTCGTGGTATTCGACTTCTCCCTCATATCCGTCCCCAATTGCTACGATATACCCTGCATCGATGGCGACGTCTGTACGAATCGTTTCACGACTGTACACGTCAATCACAGCGACGTCTTTAAAGACGACGGCCGCTTTCTTTTTCTTTGCGGCGATGTCAATCAAATGTTGTTTCTCCATCTCTCGTTCTCCTTATTCCACGTATTTTAACTATCTTACCAAGAATATTCTTTTCGTTGCAATTTCTTTTTCAAGTTGTGCGACAATGATAACATATTTATCTGAAAGGGGTTACAAAGATGCAATATAAATTAGAAAAACTGATACCTCAAGTCGATCCGACGGCTTATGTTGCACCGGGAGCACATGTGATTGGTGACGTGACGATTGGGGCTCACTCGGGAGTCTGGTTCAATACCGTCATTCGAGGAGACGAAGGGCCTATTCAAATTGGTTCTTACGTCAACATCCAGGATGGTTCGATGATCCATCAATATGAAGGCTCACCGACTATCATCCATGACCGTGTCTCAATCGGTCATATGGCGATGATTCACGGTTGTGAGATCGAAGAAAATTGCCTAATCGGTATGCATGCCACCGTACTCGACGGAGCGAAGGTCGGAAAAGGATCGTTCGTTGCAGCCGGTGCGCTCGTCACGCCGAACATGCAAATTCCTGAAGGGGTGATGGTGATGGGTGTTCCCGCAAAAGTCGTCCGTCCGTTGAACGATGAAGACCGTTTTGTTATGGAAAGAACGGTAAAGAAGTATGCGAAACGCGCTGAACAATATAAACTGTCGTGTATCCCACTATGTGAGACACCTAATTCATGAAAGCGTTTACAAGATTCATAAAATGTTAACGTTTCTCTCGAATTTTCTACATAGTTCCTTTGTATACTGAAGTTGTAGCCAAGCTGACGTATTGAAAGGAGCCCACTCTATGTATCCGAACCATGATCAACTCATGCTAGACCTGTACGCCTCATCCATCGATCCGAGTTATGGCCTTCATATCGATGATTCTTTCGATGACACTCTTCACGGTGCGCATCGTGAGGTTTGGGAACGTATGCATTTGGATAATAGTAGAGAAGAAGATTCTAAAAACGGAGGAACGACTGGATGATTCCAACACCTGTGATTCAAGATTGGCTCGCAACTAAATTGAAGCGATAAATGACCAATATATAGATCAAGCGAGCGAAGGGCCATCCCCTCGCTCGCTTTTTTATTCGAACATGATGAGATGTGAGTCAATCGGTTGTCGCGCTTTTGGTGAAGGGATATCCTCGACATCATATTTACCGATTTGAAGTAAACCGATAAAGGTTTCCCCTTCCGCTCCAATCATCTCTTTCAACCGTGCATCGTCAAATAGTCCACCTGTCCGCCACACCATCCCGATTTCACGTTCACTAAACAAGAGTTGGATATTTTGAATAAACGTCGCCGTCGCGAGCAACGCATCACGATTCCCTCTGTCCGTCTCAAATCGCTTTGCCGTCACATACATACAGGTTGCCGCATTTAAAATACGCCCGGTCACCTTTTCACGTTGCCCTTCTGACGCCTCCGAGAAGGCTGGTTCGAGCGCATCGAGTAATACCTGTTTCCCGTCCCCGTTGAACACATACACGTTCCATGGTTCGACTTTATTGTGAAATGGTGCATGATGTGCCGATTGCAACACTTCATAGAGCACTTTCGTATCAATGGGTTCTTCTCTGAACATACGGACCGTACGTCTTTCTTCAATTAACTTTTGTGCTACTGTCCTTGTCATGACCGTCACTTCCCCCTTTTTTTCTCTTCTCTATCATAATTGAAAAACGTTCTCGTTTCAAAATCAAAAAAGACTACAGATTGCTCTGCAGTCTTACGTCGATTGTCCAATGACTTCACATGCCACCAAGTCTTCAAACGTTTGGCGACGGACGACGAGGCGATGTGTCCCGTCCTTCACGAAGACAACAGCGGGACGAAGCATCTGGTTATAGTTGCTCGCCATCGAGAAGTTATACGCCCCCGTTGCCTTGACGAGTAGCAAATCACCCGGCGTGACAGAAGGAATCAACGAGCGGTTCGAGATGATATCTCCCGATTCGCAGCACGCTCCGACAATTTTTGCCTCGAGCGTCTTCTCTTCATTCATTCGTGTCGCTGCCACGACTTCGTACTCCGCGTCATACAATGCCGGACGGATATTATCCGTCATCCCGCCATCGACGGACACAAATGTACGAACACCGCTCACTTCTTTGACGGTCCCCACTTCATAAAGCGTGGCACCTGCATTGGCGACGAGCCAACGCCCTGGCTCAATTCCGACTTTCGGAAGTGGGAGCTCGCGAGCGCTCACTTCTTCAACCAATGTCTCCATGACTTGCTCCATCGTCCGGGCAAAATCGAGATATTCGTCTTCATCCAAGTAAGCGACGCCGAATCCCCCACCGATGTTCAAGACGTCCGTCGTATACCCGGTTTCCTGACGAATGTTATCCATGAACCGGACCATCGTCTTCACCGTGTTGGTAAAGAGAGTCGGATCTTGAATTTGAGAGCCGACGTGACAATGGATTCCCTTCAACTGTAAATGCTCGGCTTCTAACGTCGCACGAACAGCGTCCAAATACGTGTCGTCATGCGTCGGGAAACCAAATTTTGTATCAACCCCCCCCGTTTGAATCGCCGCATGGGCACCTCCAACGACTTGAGGCACGATGCGGAGAAGCACATCGACTTCACGATTATATTCAGCCGCAAGTCCTGACAAGAGGCTAATTTCACGCATATTGTCGATGGTAAAGTGTGTAATCCCTTGTTCGAGCGCGTATGTGATGTCAAGAATCGTCTTGTTCGACCCGTGGACGTGAATGCGCTCCGCCGGTACACCGGCATGCAGTGCCACGTACATCTCACCCCTTGAGACGACGTCGATGCTCATTCCTGCCGCCATTATTTTTTCATAAACGGCCGCAATCGATAACGCTTTTGACGCGTATAACGCATACGTGTTCGGATACTTGTCTAAAAACGTATCCTGAACAATCCCGAGGCGACGCTCTAGTTCTCCTTCACTCATGATGTATAAAGGTGTCCCGTACGTCGCTTGAAGTTCACGGACGGACACACCTTCGATCAAACATTCTGATTGATTGGTGGTGTACATACAATTCCTCCTTCAAAGCGATGTGGAATGCGCCACGAACGGGCACAGAGCTGTTCTGAGTTGTTGGCGTAGCCAATACGTGTCACATCATCGATTTTTGTTTCTATACCGTACAACGTGACCTGGTCGCCGATGTGCACATCCTCGCCGACTTTGATGAAGCTATGGCTCATAAAAATGTTACTGACGAACGGATAAGCTTTCCCGTCAATGTGAACGGGTAAATGACGTCTCGCCCGCATCAACCCATCCCCGTACCCGACCGGAAGAACGGCGATTCGTTCCTTCGTTTCGGCCGTGTATCCCGTCCCATATCCGACATGAGCCCCCGCTTCAATGTCATGGACCGCGACCACTTCCGTCTCCCAGTGAAAAGCAGGAACTAACCATTCGACCGGCTCGACCGAAGAATAGCCGTATAAGAAGATCCCGACACGCACATGTGTGCAATGATGCAGACGTGAATCATCTTGAAGCGTGGCCGCACTATTTGCCGCATGAATCAATTCAAACGTATGACGTTCCATCAAACGCGTCGACCAGTCGGCAAAACGTTCGACTTGCACACTATGCTCGACTTCCGCGTTATCTGCATCCGCAAGCGGGAAATGTGTACATAATCCGACAAGGTCCAGCCCTTCATTTTGACAGAAGGCGACGATTTGTAGCGCTTCTTCAAACGTTTTGGCACCGAATCGATTCATGCCGACATCAAGTTTTAGATGTAGGCGAACACCATCGAGATGCTCCCGCTGTGAGACGAGCCATTCATACGACCCGATAGCAACATCAAAGTCATGGGCATGCACGTGTTGCCACGTATATACCGGGTTCATGACGAGGACACGAGCCTTTTCCGCATGCGTTCGTACTTCAATCGCTTCTTCGAGCGTGGTCACCATGAAATGACGGACCCCTTCATCGTACAAAGTCGTCACAACTGGCTCCATTCCTAGGTTATAGGCATTGTTTTTCACGACCGCAAACACAGGGCGTCCTAGCGTTTCAATCCGACGTTTGTTTTTGCGAATGGCACTCAAGTCAATTGTGACTCCCATACTGTAAAACCCCTTTACTCTTTCACTGCTGATTTAACGAACGTGATCCAGTCGCGGTGTTCTGGAAGTTGTCCTGTCACGGCCTCACGATAGCGTGACAACATTTCTGTCGCGACCGTCTGGACGCCGCTACCGATCGAGATATGGTCGACTTCGATGACGCTCGTCACCTCGGCCGCTGTTCCTGTCAAGAAAATCTCATCGACCACGTACAGTTCGTCGCGTCCGATATGGCGCTCCACGACTTCATAACCTGCTTCTCGCGCAAGTTGCATGACCGTTTGGCGTGTGATGCCATCTAATACAGAACAGTCGAGTGATGGTGTCGTGATCGTCTTCCCTTTGACGAGGAAGATGTTCGCGACACTCGCCTCACTGACGTTCCCATTCATATCGAGGGCGATCGCTTCATCAAATCCATCACGAAGCGCCTCTCCTTTTAATAGTTGTGAGTTCATATAGTTTGATGCCGCCTTCGCTTGCATCGGCATCATTGTAGAAGACACGCGGCGATACGAGGCCACTTTTGCCCGAATCCCGACTGTCTTGCTGAAATATTCGCCGAGCGGCCAACACGAGATGGCAACATGTACCTTCGTCTCCGTCGTCGGCATAAGTGCTTGCCATGGTGTTCCAAGGAAGACGAACGGACGGATGTAACATGCTTCAAATCCGTTTCGTTCAATCAATTCCATCGTCGCTTGTTCGAGCTCATCCACCGTATACGGTAGTGTGACGTGGTAGTATGCACACGAGCGAACGAGTCGCTCCAAGTGCTCACGCAATCGGAAGATGGCGGGGCCTTCCTCCGTATGGTAGGCACGAATCCCTTCAAAGAACCCACTTCCGTAGTGAATCGCGTGTGTCATGATACTCGTGTTTGCGTCAGTCGGCTCAATCCAAGCCCCGTCTTTCCACATCCATTGTCCATACTGTTCCATAATAAAACTCTCCCATTCCTCGTTGTTTATATTTTCTGTCTATTATACGTTAGAGAGAGCGTAAGTCATCAACAAGTTGCGTTTTTTCAGAAGTTTTTTCATCTTTCTGTTTGATGATTCGTGCTGGTGTTCCCGCAACGACGACACCTGGAGGGACGTCTTGTGTGACGACACTGCCTGCCGCGACAACCGCATTTTCACCAACACGAACCCCTTCCAAGATGACCGCGTTCGCTCCGACCATGACGCCATCTTCGATGATGACCGGATCTTTTGAAGGTGGCTCAAGGACACCAGCGACCACGGCACCCGCGCCAAGGTGAACGTTTTTCCCGAGCGTTCCGCGTGCCCCGATGACAGCATTCATGTCGACCATCGAACCATCTCCAATGACAGCTCCAATGTTGACGACAGCTCCCATCATGACGACCGCGTTGTTCCCGATTTGGACGTGGTCTCGGATGAACGAACCTGGTTCGATTCGCGCATTGATCTGTGTCGTATCGAGCATCGGTACGGCACTGTTGCGACGGTCGTATTCAAGATGTGAATCCGTGATGACCGACGCATTGGCTTCTAAGAACGTGGCCGCGCGTTCTGCCGTCGTCAAGAACAGTTTCGATTCATCTGTTCCAAATGCTTTTGCTTCCTCGATTTCAAGCCCCGCCAATTGACCGTTGACGTAAAGCTTTACTGGTGTTTCCTTTTTAGCATCTTTAATATATTGTGCGATTTCATAAGCGTTTGTGAGTAACATGAGTAGCCTCCTCGTATAAGTTCGATAGATTATATAGTCCTGCCGGGCGATCGATGATCGTTGCCGCAGCGGCAAGGGCTCCGTTTGCAAAGACGCGTTTGGATAACGCGGTATGTTTCAATTCAATCATTTCATCATCTCCGGCGAAGAGCACAGCATGCTCACCGAAAATCGTGCCACCACGGATGGAATGCATGCCCAACTCCTCAGTTCCACGCGCTTCACGCCGTGACGTTCGCTCGTAAATCGGTGTCACCTCACGCTTCGCTTCGATGGCACGGGCCAGTAATTCTGCCGTACCGCTCGGGGCATCGACTTTTTTCCGGTGGTGTGCCTCGATCACTTCGATGTCATAACCGAGCGTAAGAGGGACGAGTTGGTCGAGTAACTGTTTCAAGAGTGCAATCCCGTAAGACGTGTTATACGACTGAAAGATTGGGATGTCTTGTGAAGCCGTCTCGATGTCGGCCAATTCTTCCTGTGTGAAGCCGGTCGTCGCGATGACGAGCGGAATATTGCGTGCCCGCCCGAACGTGAGCAAGTCAGGGAGAAGTGCCGGATTCGAAAAATCGATCACGACATCGACCGGGGCGTCCACCTCGTTCAGTGATGCAACATGTTCGCCACTTCCCGGTGAGACGATTGCCGAGACGTTTACACCTTGCGCATGAGCGACTTCTTCGACAATCCGCCCCATCGCACCAAATCCGTGGATGAGAACATTCATTGTCTCACCTCATTGAATTGTTCCATTGCTGACAGCAACTTCGCTTCAGCCGTCGCGCTCATCGGGACGAGCGGTAGGCGTGGATCACCAAATGCGAACCCTCTCGCTTGAAGAGCCGCCTTCACCGGAATCGGATTCACTTCTGCGAACAGCTCATCGATGACAGGGAGCAAGCGAAGTTGCCATGCGCGGGCCGTCTCTAGATCACCTGCCAAGAGAGTTTCAGCTAGTGCGACCGTCGCACCTGGGTAAACGTTTGATAAAACCGAAACGACCCCTTGTGCTCCCCAAGCCATATATGGCAAAATTTGATCGTCATTTCCACAGTAAACGGTGAATCCTTCTGGAATGTGAGCCATCATCTGCGCCATGACCGAGATATCCCCGCTCGCTTCTTTTAAGGCCGTGATGCGTGGATGTTCTGCGAGTTCTCCGACCGTTTCAGGCGCCAACGCGACGCCAGTCCGTGACGGAACGTTATAGAGCATGAGCGGAATGGGTGACGCATCCGCGATCGCGGTGAAATGTGCAATCAGCCCAGCCTGTGTCGACTTGTTGTAGTACGGTGTGACGACCATCGCCATCTCCGCTCCAAGTTCTGCTGCCCGTTTTGTTTTTTCGATACTGACAGCTGTATTGTTTGACCCGGTTCCTGCGATAATCAACGCTCGACCGTTCGCGACCTCGACCGCTCGAACGAGCAACGTCTCAAACTCTGCGTCTGTGAGCGTCATCCCTTCGCCGGTCGTCCCGCCGATGACAAGACCACTCACACCTTCCTGAATTTGCTCTTCAATCAATGCTACCCATGCCTCTAGATTCAACTGCCCATTTTCTTGAAATGGGGTCGCGAGCGCTGTTGCCACTCCTGTGAACATGTCATCTCCTCCTTATTTCGTCGCTGTTTGACCAATCATACATTGTGCGATTTGAACGGCATTCGCCGCCGCCCCTTTTCGAACGTTATCCGCGACGCACCACAGATGGAAGGTATTCGACTGCGAGTCGTCTCGGCGAATTCGTCCGACATACACCTCATCCGTCCCATTCGCATCAAGTGGTGTCGGATAGGCCAGTTCGGATGGATTGTCCATTAACACGACACCAGGCGCATCGGCGAGGACGGCTTTTACTTCTGCGACTGTCGCATCCCGCTCGAGCGACACCGTGATCGAGACCGCGTGACTATTTCGTACCGGCACCCGGACACAAGTGGCCGTCACACCGAGGTTCGGCGCGTTCAAAATTTTGCGCGTCTCCTCAATCATTTTTTGTTCTTCTTTCGTGTAACCATTCTCTAAGAACACATCGATGTGCGGCAAGACGTTATCATAAATCGGATACGGATAATTCGTCGGCGCCTCTCCACGCGCACCGTGTTCGAGGTCATCGATTCCTTTTTGACCCGATCCCGATACCGCTTGATAGGATGTGTACGCAACCCGTGTCAGTCCGTATACTTCCGATAGAGGCGCGAGCGCGACGACCGATTGAATCGTTGAACAATTCGGATTTGCAATGAGCGTCTTCTCCGGACTGAGTTCGACCCGATTCACTTCCGGTACGATGAGTGGAATTCCTTCTTGCATTCGAAATGCGCTTGAGTTGTCGATGACGATGACCCCTTGCTCACTCAATCGCGGGGCATATTGCTCACTGATGCTCCCACCAGCAGAGAAGAGTGCGATATCGATCGGATCTGCATAAATCGCATCGGTCAATTCGCGAATCACGACCGGTTGCCCGTTCACTTCGACCGTTTTCCCTGCTGAACGGGCTGAAGCATAGAGTCTCAGTTCGCTGATTGGAAATTCATATTCTGTTAAGACGTCAATCATTTTTTGTCCGACGGCACCTGTTGCACCGACGACCGCTACATTATACATCGTGCTACCCCCTTATAAGTTGAATCGGGCCGCAATGGCTGCGACTGCCGCTTCAACGTCTTGATCTTGAATCGTATAGGAAATACTGATTTCAGATGTCGTGACTTGATAGAATGGAATCCCCATCTCGCGGAATGTCGCAAAGAGCTCTGATGCGACGCCTGTCGCGTCTCGCATACCGATTCCGACGACAGAAATTTTTGCATGTTCCGTGTGACGATCGATTTTGATTTGCGACAAGGTCGCCGTCAACTCTGCGAGTGCCTCTTCTAAAAACGCTTCCTCATCTAGCGGACATGTGAATGATAGGAACACTTCCCCGTCAAACGCTGTCTGCGAAATCATATCGATATTGACATGACGTTCTGACAATCGTTCAAAGATGTCCGCGACCCCGGCTGCTGTATGGGGGATATGTTTGATTGAGACACTGAGTACGTTCTTAACGACACTCACACTCGTGACCGCTTTCTGTTCCATTGCTTGCGTCGTATCCATGATCCATGTTCCTCCTTCGCTCGACAGCGTCTTTCCGACAAAAATATTGACATCATATTTTTTTGCGAGCTCGACGCTTCGCATTTCCATCACTTTGGAGCCGAGTGCACTCATCTCCATCATCTCGTCGTATGAAACGGTGTCTAGACGTTTCGCCGCCGGGTGAATCCGTGGGTCTGTCGTATATACACCAGCCACGTCCGTATATATTTCACAGCGTTGACTGAGTACGGCTGCGAGTGCGACTGCCGTCGTGTCCGAACCGCCGCGTCCGAGCGTCGTGACGTCACCCGCTTCATTCACGCCTTGGAATCCAGCGACGATCAAGACATCGTATTGACGCAACTTCTCGTGCAACACTTCTTTTCGAATCGCTTTGATTTTGCTCTTCGTATGAATACCCATCGTATCGATCCCGGCTTGTTGCCCGGTGAGAGAGATGGCCGGCACGCCCCTCGAGTTCAAGGCGATACTGAGTAAACTGATTGTCTGTTCTTCACCGACGGCGAGTAGACGGTCGAGTTCTCGAATCATCGGACGGTCGGTGATTTGTTTGGCGAGTGACAGGAGTGAGTCCGTCGTCTTGCCCATCGCCGACACGACGACGACCAACTTCTCTCCGGTCGCCACACGTGTCTGTAAATAATCTGAAATGGCTTGTATTTGTTCGATTGTGGCAACAGAGCTGCCACCAAATTTCAGTACGGTTGTCATCAAGTTCCCCACTTTCAAGATGTGCACCAACAGAAAAAGCGGCAGACCGGTAGGAAGCACTCTCCCTACGGTCTGCCGCTTGTACGCGCAGTTGAAAAACGATTAAAGAATCGTTCCGTAGATAGCGCTCCATGGTAGTTGACCATGGCAGTGTAGGCGTTGTTCACGACTACCCCAGCCTTCGTTCACACGCACGTGAACGTCGACTTCGGCGAATTTCCCCTTTCGGCCCGGTCCGGAATGCGTCCGTTTCAACCAAGCTTACTCATGTCATTCGCAACCTCTATCTGTCAGTTGTTAGTATTAGTTATAACAAAACGAAATCTTCTTGCCAACCTTTTTTTAGAAAAATGGGATATTTCAAAAAAAGAGTTACCACGTTTTCTTCATCATACGATGCGGAATATCCGCATCCAAAAACTCGTCTCCGAATGCCTCGTACCCGAGTTTTTCATAAAACGGAAGCGCCGTCAGTTGTGCGCCTAATCGTAATTCACCCAACCCTCGATGTTTTGCCACACGTTCGACTTCGTTCATGACATCTTTCCCATATCCATGTCCCCGTGCCGACTGGATTGTCGCCACCCGTTCTACTTTTCCGATGTTCGAATCGATGGGACGAAGGCGTGCCGTCGTCACAGGCTCCGAGTCAAGGAGACCGACCACATGTGTACACACATCGTCTAAGTCGTCATATTCTAAACTCGCATCAATTCCTTGTTCCTGAATGAATACAACTTCTCTCACTTGTCTCGCCTGTTGAATCAAATGAGCTTCTTGCCCACTTTGAATCGTCAACATGAAAGCACCCCTTCCTGCAATCGTTTCACGATTTCTTCCATCCCTCGCTCCAGCTCAGACACGGATGTGAATCGTGCTTGTGCCTGCTTATGGTTTCCGCCGCCACGACCAATCTGCATCTCTTGAAGGGCGGTTTTCAAGAATTTACCGACGGCGATATCATGCGTCCCATCATGCATGACAAACAATTTCTGCGTGCCATAGTTGGCTCCAACCGCAATTCGTCCCGTCGCGGCAATCCGTTCGATGATGGCGGTCGTCAACGTTTCAGCTTCGGTCCGCCCCACATGTAACGCTACATAGTTATCTTCTTTCAACACTGCCTCTACTTTCGCTTTCGCAATCCGTTCTTCTAGCGTCTTAATCTCTTTTTCACGTTCTAGACGAATCGTATGTTCTTCAATCACACGCTCTGCCACGGATTCATTCGTTGTCGAGAATGTATGGTGAATCGAACGTAACGCTTCTCGCGCTTGTTGGATTGCCTCGATCGCCCGATTTCCGGCCACATACGTCAAGCGAATATTCCCTCTGACTTTCTTCATTGCCGTCACGTGAATCGTACCGAGTTGTCCGGTTGTCCCCACGTGGGTGCCGCCGCATGCATTGTAGTCAATCCCTTCGATTTCTACGATGCGAATCATCCCCATGCGATCGGTCGCCTTCCGTAAACGCGTTCGATCCACTTCTTCCTCCGGTATCTCATACACATGAATCGGACGGTTCTCGTAGACCAGTTGTTGCAACTCATGCTCAAGTGCGTTAATTTGTGACCAGTCCATCGTTGTCGTTTCAATCTCAATGGACGAGTCGGCTGACCCGATTCCAAAGCTGAGCGTGCGAATGCCGTGACGGTCCTCTAAGATTGCCGTTAAAAGATGTTGAGCAGTATGTTGAATCGAATGATCACGTCTCACATCTTCATCGATTCGAGCCTCTACCGTTGTACCAATCGGTAAGGACTCGTGCAAGAGGTGCCGAACCTCGCCTTCAATGAGTTGTATATCTAATACTTCATGTGATCCAATCCATCCCCGATCGGCTGGCTGTCCACCGCCTTCTGCATAAAACGGACTGTTCTCAAGTGTATGCCAATAACCTGATTGATCCATTTTGACCGCAGTTACGACTGTTTCCAATGTGTGTTGATTCATCTTCCCCTCCACCTTTTCTCTTTAAAAAATCTGTTCAGACAACTAGTTTAATTTCGTCTATAATGAAACATACACCTTCTCAGTCAGGAGCGAAATGATATGTTAGAAATTGATAAACAATCTCCGTTACCTATTTATTATCAAATTGAAGCGTACTTAAAGCAACAAATTGATGACGGATTGTTAAAACCAGGAGACACCCTGCCTTCAGAGCGTGAATTTTCCGAGCAATTTCATGTCAGTCGAATGACAATTCGTCAAGCGATTATGAATCTCGTCAACGCCGGTTATTTGAGCCGTCAAAAAGGACGGGGCACCTTTGTCGCGAGTCAAAAGATTGCGATGACATTATCCGGACTGACGAGTTTTTCTGAAGAAATCAAACATCGAGGCATGCGCCCGCTCAGTCGTCTCTTATCGTACGAGGTCATTCCGGCAACGGATCTCATCGCCCAGCAACTGAGCATCCCAAATCAGACACCTGTTTATGAAATGAAGCGGCTACGACTCGCAGATGACAATCCGCTTGCGCTCGAAACAGCCTATATCCCAGTCCATTTATTGCCGGATCTGACGCAAGATGACGCCACGGGCTCTATTTATGCGTACGCCGAACAACGTGGACTACGTCTGAAGAATGCCACGCAGACACTCGAAGCTCGAAGCGCCGGTCCTGAAGAAGCCAAGCTCCTCACTATCTCTCCGAACGCTCCGGTACTGTTGATTGACCAGCGAACGTATCTCGATGATGGCGGCATGTTTGAATATAGTCGTTCCCTTTTCCGTGGAGACTCGTACTCTTTGACCGTCGCCATGGATCGCATATAAAAAAAGTTTGCCCGAAGGCAAACTTTTTTCATTGAGCTTCGTACGTTACCCCGTTCGGGTCTAACGTGTAAGACTCAAGTTCTGTATCTGACATCGGCTCGACACGGTTACCCGCATCCGCTTGTTGCACGCGATAACGCACTTCTTCAAGAAGCGGCTCATTCAAGAAATAGTAGAAGTGACCGTCATCTGCTCGGGCACCTTCACCTGTCAGTTGATATTGTACCGTATCGTGCAGTGCCCCGACATCTTCAATCAAACGCATATAGTCATTTGGTCCAAGCGTTGTCTGCATATTGTCCCCAACGGCTTTCAGGACCTTATCATAGTTGTTAAGGAGTGAAGTGCCGAGTGATTGTTCGAGCACGGCATTGATTACTTCCATTTGACGTTGTCCACGCCCAATGTCTCCACGGGGATCGTCATATCGGTTTCGGACATAGGCAAGTGCCTCTTCGCCAGAAAGCTGTTGAAGTCCCTGTTCGATTTGGACCGTTTCACGTGATGCATCATAGCTGTTTTGTTGTGAAGAGAACGGGACATCAATTTCAACGCCACCTACGGCATCAATGAAATCGACAAACCCTTGGAAGTTTAACGAAACGACATGATCGATTTCTACGCCGACCAAATCTTCAATCGTATTCGTCGCCATCCGCATCCCATTATTTGGATTCGTTTCATCCATCGAACCAAAGTAATAGGCGTGTGTAATCTTATCTTGGTCAAGTCCCGTCTTTCCATAAGGGATGTTGTAGCCCGTGTAGTCGATATTGACATACGAATCGCGCGGAACGCTGAGCATCGTCGTCTGTTTTTCTTTCTTGTTCAAGATAACAACAATCATAACGTCCGAGCGTCCGAATTCTCCACGTGCTTTCTTTTGTGGCGAAAGGTCTGTCCCTAAAATCAAGAACGACTCCGTATCTTCTTTGTCAAAACGAGTCGGTTCGACTGTCGGGTCGTCCTCTAGCGTGACTTGGGTGCCGGACAACATATTGTGAGCTTTATAAAACGCTGTACCGTAAATGCTAGATCCAGCAATAATCGCAATCAGCACAAGGGCACTAAATATCTTATAAAACGCAGACGGACCTTTTCGCTGTCTACGAGTATGTGTTCTAGAATTCATCGCGGTCTCCTTCGAGTCAAAATAATGAGCTTCACTCATTATAGAGGAAAGTGTCAAATTTGTCGAAAACGTTTTGATGACAAATTCATTTCTTTACACTTTCCCACAGTTGAACACAGAAAAACCCGCGGAGATGATTCCGCAGGTTCGTTAATCCCGAATGGTGAAAAATCGTGTTGCTGCTTCTCGTCCACGGGCTTGAAGAGCATCTGCGCAGCGCGATGCCGCCGCTTCGTCGAGTACGACTGTCACACCTGGATGCGCTTGAAGGATTGTGGCCGGCCAGTCGACTGTCGGAACACTTTCAATCATGTGCTGTACCGCTTCCGCCTTCCGCTCACCTATAGCCACAAGGACGATTTCACGGGCATTCATAATCGTGTCGAGTCCCATCGTGATCGCATGAGTCGGTACGTCTTCAAGGCGGTCAAAAAAGCGACGATTGGCTTCACGGGTCGATTCCGTGAGCTCGGTCACGTGTGTCTTGGCATCGAGTGCCGTCCCCGGTTCATTGAATGCGATGTGTCCATTCTCGCCAATCCCGAGAAGTTGTAAGTCGACACCGAGCGTTCGGACGAGCCCTTCATAGCGCGCCGCCTCCGCTTCTGGGTCCGACGCATCACCTTTTGGAAGATGACTTTGTTTGAATGGCACTTCATCAAAGAGGCGATCTTTCATAAAGCGATTGTAGCTTTGAGGATGTTCGGGTGATAGTCCGATATATTCATCCAAATTGACGCTCGTCACGTGGCTACAATCGAGCGCGTCCTGCTTAAACATCTGATACATCCCGACTGGTGTGCTACCCGTTGCGAGACCGAGTACGAAGTCATGTTTCCCTGAAATCCGTTCTTTAATTAGCGTGTAGGCGATTCTTTCCGCATCGTTCGCCGTCTTTGCGACTAGTACGTTCATCCTTGTTCCTCCCGTTCATATACGATCTTACCTTTGACAAAAGTCATCTGAACATGTGTCGCGCGATTCCATACGACTAGGTCTGCATCAAACCCCGATTTGATGTCCCCTTTTGTCGTCAATCCAAATTCCTTAGCTGCATTCGTCGCGGTCATTTTGACCGCCTCTTCCACTGTACATCCCGTATATGCCTGAATGTTTCGGAATGCAGCATCCATCGTCAACACACTGCCCGCAAGATTCCCGGCTTGAAGTCGCGCAGCCCCATCCTCGACTTTGACCGGTTGACCGCCGAGTTCATACTGTCCGTCCGGAAGTCCCTTCGCTCGCATCGCATCCGTGATGACGACGAGTTCATCTGGTCCTTTTAAACGGAACGCAAAGTCAACCATCTCTGGACGGCTGTGAATGCCGTCCGGAATAATTTCCGCGATGACACCTTTCTCTAATAGACAATATCCGACCGTACCTGGTTCGCGGTGATGCAATCCACGCATTTGGTTATACAGGTGTGTGCCGTGTTTGATGCCCGCCTGTTTGTTCTCTTCAAATGTCGCGCTCGTATGACCGGCTGAACCGATTGTACTTGATTCGCGAAGTGCCGCTTCAAATGCACGGGCACCCGGCCGTTCCGGTGCATACGTGACAAGGCGAATATGCCCACCCGCAAGCTCTTGCCACTTCCGAAACTGCTCGGCATCCGGATCGATAATATATTCCGCCGGTTGTGCCCCAGCCATTTCCACATTGACGAAAGGACCTTCCAAGTGAATCCCGATGAGTGTCGTATCCTGCGCTTCAATTACGTTTCGGACTGCCGTCAATGCATGCTCAATCGCCTCTTTTGATTGTGTGATTGTCGTCGCGAAAAAAGAAGTGACACCTTCTTGTAGCATGTGTTCACTCAATCGACGAAGTCGTGATTCATCCGCGTCCATCGTATCGACTTCATACCCCCCGTGGATATGAACATCGATCAAACCTGGTGTCACGAGCGCCCCCGCGACATCAATCACGTGCTCATCCTGTTGTTCGAACTGTTCCATCGATCCAACCTCATCAATCGTTTGACCATTCCATCTGATATATCCACGTTCCCATGTTTGCTCCGCTGACACGATACGAGCATTGATCAATGTCGCCATCGGTTCACCACTCCTTTTTGTTTTCCTCCATGTTATCATAACTAATAAAAGTATAGTTGTATAGACCAATTTATAATAAAAAAAGATTGTTCACAATTGCGAACAACCTTTGCATCATTACGTCGATTCGAGCGTCCCGTAGCGTCGAACAATCCATACGAGTCGGAGAAATAATAAGACCGCTCCGGCTGCGAGCCCGGCAATCAAGCCAATCCAATACCCATCCGGACCAAACCCAGCATGTTCCGTCAAGACATAACCAAGAGGTAAGCCGATGACCCAATAGGCAACGAGCGAGAGAAGCAACGTGATATTGACGTCCTTGAATCCTCGTAAAATCCCTTGAATCGGTGCCGCGACTGCATCTGATAACTGGAAGAACACGGCGAAAATCATGAAGTGGGCAGCGAGGTCCACGACCGTCGGATCATTCGTATAAATGGCTGCGACCCGCTCGTTTTGCCAAAACAACAAGGCACCAGAGAAGATGGAGACACCTAGACAAAGCGAAATTCCGATTTTCGCATATCGAACGGCGTCCTGTAATCGTTTCGCACCGAGTTCGTATCCGACGACAATCGTCAACGCGCTCGATGCCGACAACGGGAGCATGTACACGAACGAAGCGAAGTTAATGGCGGCTTGGTGTGCCGCGACGATTTGGTCACCGTATGAGCTGAGCAATAGCGTGACTGCTGCAAAGATGCTGACCTCGGCGAAGATTGCTAGCCCGATTGGTGTCCCGAGTTGCAATAACTCTTTTTGTCTGAGCCAGACGATACGCTCAGTCGTCCGTAAAAACTTGTATTCTCGGAACGGCTTCCCGTTTCTCACGAAGAACAAGGCCATGAAAAAGAGCAACCAGTAGGTGATGCTCGAGGCAATTCCCGCTCCGACGCCGCCATATGCCGGAACACCAAGTTTCCCGAAAATGAAGATGTAATTTAATCCGACATTAATGGGTAACCCTAATAGTATGAGGATCATTGAAACTCTCGTCTTGCCGAGCGCATCCATGAGCGTGCGAAGCACGTTGAACAGAAACATCGGCAAGACACCGAAACCAAGAGCAAGTAAGTATTGGGTTGCAATCCGCTTCCCTTCCGTACTGAGCCCCATTCCCTCGATTGCAATTGGCACGAGGAACGAGCCTAATGTCAACGTGATGACACTTAGTATGACGGCTAGATAGATGCCTTGGAACAGCGTCCGTTGAATCTGTTGTCGGTCCCGTGCACCAAGTGCTTGCGATACGATTGGCGCCACGGCCAATAGGATGCCACTGAGTCCGGTGTAGACCGGCATCCAAAGACTTGAACCAACACCGACACCTGCCAAGTCGACCGCTCCGGCACGTCCAGACATGACGGTATCAAAAAAGCTAATCAAATAAAAAGACACTTGCGTGACTAAGATTGGAAAGAAAATCGTAAAGAACAGTTTTGTTTTTTCGTTTAATGAATGTGTTTGGTACATGGACAACCCTCATCTCTTTTCAGAAAGGAAATAATATCATGAATCAACGGCATGCAGAAAAATTAAAATTTGAGCTGTTAGAAACGTGGAATACGTTTAATCATTACGTGACCGAGGCCCTCACTTTCACCAATTCGGAGGACATTCATCGCGCCCGCGTTCATTTACGAAAGCTGATCACGTTCATGCAAATCTATGAGACAAAACCTGCGACGTTCCGGCAACTCAAACAGTTGATGGAAGTACTCGGACATGTACGAGACCTCGATGTACTGATTGAAAACTTTGAGTCACAGAATGAACTCGATGCATTGTTTCTTCAAGTGGTCGAGAAGCAACGCGCCATCGAACGAACCATTCTCTCGACACGCGTCAGTGAAAAAATGACGCCTTCGCTCGATCAACAAATTCGCCGTTTCATCGGTGGGCTGTTATTTCGTGCGTTTAAAAAAATGAACGCCTCTCCAATGTTAGAAAAGGCGAAAGAAGAACGTAACCAACGAATCCATATTTATCATGAGCAACCGGACAGAAATGAACAAGTTGAAGCACTCCATAAAGTTCGTTTAGCCGTCAAGCGTGAACGTTATTTACATGAGTATTTGTTGAACTATGAAACAGATGCCTCCATGGATACCGTCCGCACGTTAAAGAGGATGCAAACTGAGCTCGGTGAGATGAACGACCATGACCAACTGTTAAAGCGTTGGCGGACTTTCAAGCCACCTGAAGATTTGCAGTCTGTGTATGATGCAAAAATCGAAACGTTACAAGAAGAGTTAGACACGTCAGTGGAACATTTATCGATTTAGCGCGAGGTATACCGTTCAATCAATAGTTCTAACAGTTTCATACCTGCGATTGAATTCCCTTTCGAATCAAGCGCCGGACCAAAGATTCCAAACCCGACATTACTCAAATCCAGTTCATGGTTACCGACTGCTAAAATCGCACCCGAGACTCCGCTCTTACCGGGAAGACCGACTCGAACAGCGAACTCGCCCGATGCATCATACATGCCACATGTTGTCATAATCGCTTTGACAATTCGAACGACCCGACGTGGAATTAATTCTTCGCCCGTATTCGGGTCTTCTCCGTTCCCCGCAAAGACACGTCCGATTCGTGCCAAGTCAAAGCAGTCAATCTCGATGGCACATTGTTTCGTATAGACATCAATAATCTCATCTACCTCACCATCTACAATTCCATGGTGGCGCATGAAATAAAGGAGTGCACGATTCAAATCGGTCGTCTCGTATTCAGAGCGGGCGACTTTTTCATCGTACGTAATATCCTCTACCGGTCGATTTAACAGCCTCCCTAAAAATTGACGGAACTGATAAATTTTCAGGTCAGCCGTTTCCCCTAAAATCATACTCGTCACCGCTAGCGCCCCTGCATTAATCATTGGGTTCAACGGTTTAGACGGAACTGTCTCCTCGAGCTTGGCAATCGAATTAAATGCATCTCCCGTCGGCTCCATCCCGACTTTCGAAAACACATAGTCTTCTCCAAATTCCATTAAAACATAACAGAGTGTCAATGCTTTCGAGACACTTTGAATCGTAAACTTGTGATGAACGTCCCCCGCATGAATATACGTCCCGTCCGGCAAACAAATCGCCACCCCTAGTAAATCGTTTTTCACATGCGCCAGTTCAGGGATGTAGTCAGCTACTTTCCCTTGAGCCGTGTACGGACGACATTCATCGATCAAGTGGTTCAACTGTTGTTCGAGTACATTCATTCAATCACCTCATGTTCCATCAAATTTCAACCGGGTCATCTTATCACATTACCCATCAGGCGGTCCATCTTCTTTATACCAGTCTTCGTCCGCCCAAATCATCGGTGGGTCTTCCTCGTCGCCCGTCAGCTTTTCACCATGTCGATTCATCATCACAATAAAGCCAGCCACACTTATCACCACAAAAGCCGAAATGACTATAAAGGAAACCATTTCATCGTCCCCTTTCGAACTCGTGACAAATTTGTCTAGAACTCCGTGACACTTATCCTATGTCTCCGTCAACATTCTCGGTACCGTTAATACGACAACAACTTTACAGAAATGGGTGAATCGATTGAATCACATCGCAATTATCGGAGGCGGCATCACCGGACTCGCCGCGGCATATTACGCCAAAGAAACTGGTGCCCACGTCACAATGTTCGAGGCGCAAGATCGTCTCGGTGGAAAAATTAAAACCATTTATCAAGATGACTTCACATTAGAGACCGGACCGGATGGCTATATGGCACGAAAACCGACCTTGACTTCGCTCATCACCGATCTTGGTCTCGAGGACCAGATCGTCCGTTCCAAAACCGGTACTTCCTATATTTATGTGCGCGGAAAGCTGAGACAGATGCCAACCGGATCGGTCATGGGTATCCCAACTAAATTTTGGCCAATGGTCAAAACAGATCTCTTTACATGGAGAGGAAAGCTTCGCGCAGGATTCGATCTCGTGATTCCACGTGTATATAAAGAAGAGGATATCTCGCTCGACCGTTTCTTTCGAACAAGACTCGGTTCAGAAGTCGTTGATACGATGATCGAGCCGCTTCTGTCCGGGATTTATAACGGGACACTCGAAGATATGAGCATCGAGTCTACTTTCCCTCAGTTTATCACGATTGAACAAAAAACTCGCAGTCTGATTCTCGGGATGAAAGCTCTCACACCTCCTGTCCAGGCTGGCGTGAAACCGGCCGAGACCGGAAAATTTTTGTCGATTGATCAAGGACTTGGTGCGCTCGTCGAGGCACTACGCCCTTCGATTGACCGTCTCATATTGAATACCGTCGTTCAGTCCGTCCGCCCCCATGAAGTCACATTGTCTAACGGTACGGTCGAACAATTTGACGGCATCATCATCGCTACATCTCCTCACGCACTCGGTCCGCTGCTCGGTTTTCCTGAAGCCGAACGGTTATCTGAATTAAAACGGACATCCTCGATGACCATACTCGCCGCCTTCGACGAGTCAGAGGTTGATGCTTTAGACGGAACTGGCTATGTCATCGCTAAGTCAGAAGGGAGCGCTTTGACCGCATGCAGCTGGATGCATAAAAAGTGGCCGCACTTGGCACCTAAGAATAAAGCGTTGCTCCGCATGTATATCGGTTCTGAACATGTACCTTCTTTATTACATGAAGACGATGACACCATTGCATCATTCGCTTTGAACGAACTTCGCCGTATTCAAAAAGTCGGGACACCTCTCTTCACGAAAGTTGAACGGCATATTCAAACGATGCCGCAATATGAGGTCGGACATAAACAGGACGTCCGTGCGTTCGAAGAAGCGCTAGCGAAGTGGGACGGTGTCGAAACTTGCGGCGCCATCCTCCACGGCGTCGGATTACCGGACTGCGTTGATTCCGCCAAACGGGCGGTCGAAAAACTACATCTCAAGCAGGCGGTGATGGTATGAAGCACACCGACTATGACGAAAACCCATTCATCGTGATTTGGGAAGTGACACGTGCCTGTGCGCTCTCCTGTGTTCATTGCCGAGCCGAGGCACAGTTTCACCGATATGAAAATGAGCTCGACACAGAAGAAGGCAAAGCGCTCATTCGAGAGATTCAGGCGATGAACAACCCGATTCTCGTCTTCACAGGAGGGGATCCGCTCATGCGTGAAGACTTGTTCGAGTTGACCGAGTATGCCTCTTCTCTCGGAATGCGTGTCTCGATGACGCCTTCTGCCACACCTCGCGTCACTCATGATGCCGTGAAACGGGCAAAAGCAGCTGGTCTGTCTCGTTGGGCGTTCTCCCTCGACGGACCGGATGCAGAGACTCACGACTATTTTAGAGGAACGAGAGGCAGTTTTGACCGTACCATTCGTGGGATTTCCTATTTTCGGGAAGAAGGGATGTCCTTTCAAATCAACACAACGGTGACCGAATACAACGTCGATCGATTACCGGAAATGGCGAAACTCGTAGAGTCACTCGGTGTGTCGGTTTGGACACTTTTCTTCCTCGTACCGACAGGACGAGGTTCGTTGCTACAACCCATTTCACCCGAACGGCATGAGGAAGTATTGAAGTGGGCGTTCTCACTTCAAGAAACGGCACCGTTTATCATCTCAACGACGGAAGCCCAGTTCTATCGCCGGGTGGCGCGTCAAGAAAATCAGCGGCGAAAAAGAAAAGGACTTCCTCCAATCGGACATCCTCATGATGATTTAGCGAAAGCACCTAAAGGAACGAATGACGGGAACGGGTTTGTCTTCATCTCGCACACAGGAGACGTTCAGCCGTCTGGATTTTTACCAATCCCCTGCGGGAACGTCCGAACGACACCTCTTGCGGACATTTATCGTCACCATCCGACGTTCAAGGCGTTACGCGACCCGGATACCCATCATGGGAAATGTGGGTATTGTGAATATCGCTATCTTTGCGGGGGATCACGGGCCCGAGCATACGCGGTCACAGGCGACTATAAAGAAGCAGAACCATATTGCATCTATCAACCAGAGCGTCCGCTCGTGTCACAATAATGATTTCCATTTATTCCCTCTTTGTGTAAGGTTGGATTATACAAATCTGACGACGAGAAGGAGAATGTGTACGTGCAGTCTTTACCGATTGACGGATTGTTCTATATCGGGTTAGTAGCGATTTTTGGTACGACGTTTCTTCTTGGATTTTTGGTGAAACAGTGGACGAAAGATGGATTCATAGGGTTTATGGTTCTACTCGTTTCAAGTCTCGGACTATTTTTTTGGTTATTGCTCTGGTTCCAGGAAGCGACACGCTCCATCTTTATGGGAACGATGCCGTGGGTCTTCAGCTTATTCTTCGGGACTGTGCTCTATCTTATCTTTTTAGGCACCAGCTATCTCATTTTGAAACGACAACGCCGACACACATAAAAAGAGGAATCCAAATTGGACTCCTCTTTTCCTTATGCCTTCACCGTCGAGGGACGTAACGTCAACATTCCGTTTTCGACATCGATGACGACCGTCTGACCGTCTTCGACATCTCCTGCTAGGATGCTGCGGGCAAGTTTCGTTTCAATGGTCCGTTGTACATAACGGTTGATTGGACGGGCACCGAATTGAGGCTCATACGCCTCGTCAGCGACAAACGTTTTCGCCGCATCTGTGATCTCGATATGAATCGAGCGTGTTGTAAGCCGTTCACTCATCCGTCCGACCGCCTTCTCGACAATTTGACCGATTTGATCTTTCGTGAGTGGATGGAACAGAATCGTTTCATCCACCCGATTTAAGAACTCTGGACGGAAGTGACGGCGGAGCTTCTCGATCACTTGACGCTCCTCGTCCTCGTCAATGACCCCATCTTTCGCTGCCTCGAGCAAAATATCTGCCCCGATATTTGACGTCATGATGACAATCGTGTTTTTGAAGTCAACGATTCGACCGTGCGAATCGGTCAATCGCCCGTCATCGAGCAGTTGTAGCAAGATGTTAAAGACATCTGGATGTGCCTTCTCAACCTCATCGAGTAAGAGCACCGAGTAAGGGTTACGACGAACCGCTTCTGTCAACTGACCGCCTTCCTCATAGCCGACGTATCCAGGAGGGGCACCGACAAGACGAGACACGGCGTGTTTTTCCATATATTCACTCATGTCGAGTCGAACGATATGGTCTTCTGAATCAAACATCGCTTCCGCGAGCGCCTTCCCGAGCTCGGTCTTCCCGACGCCCGTCGGTCCGAGGAAGAGAAATGAACCGATTGGACGGTTTGGATCTTTGATTCCTGCACGGGCACGAATGACTGCATCACTGACTAGTCGAATCGCATCGTCTTGACCGAAGACACGTTTGTGCAAGACCGTTTCTAAGTTGAGAAGCTTATCCCGCTCTCCTTCTGTTAGTTTCGTCACCGGAATACCGGTCCATTTCGAGACGACTTCGGCGATTTCTTCTTCCGTCACTTCTTCTCGCACGAGTTCGCGCGTCACGGATCCCGCCAACTGTTCCGCTTCCTCAAGTTCTCGCTCGAGTTCTGGGATGCGTCCATACTTCAACTCGGAGGCACGGTTTAAGTCATAGCGACTCTCTGCTTCCTGTAACTCGAGACGTACCTTCTCAAGGTCTCCACGGATTTGTTGCACGCGGTGTGTCGATTCTTTCTCATTTTCCCAACGGAGACGTAGCGAATCTGATTGTTCCCGGAGCGAAGCTAACTCTTGTTGGAGTGCTTCGAGTCGTTTCATCGAAGCTGCGTCGCTCTCTTTTTTGAGCGCAGCCTCTTCAATTTCAAGTTGCATGACACGACGAACCAACTCGTCAAGCTCCGCCGGCATCGATTCCATTTCTGTCCGAATCATCGCACATGACTCGTCGACGAGATCGATGGCCTTGTCCGGCATGAAGCGGTCGGTGATATAACGGTTTGACAGAACCGCTGCCGCGACGAGCGCGTTGTCGTGGATGCGTACACCGTGGTGAATCTCAAAGCGTTCTTTTAATCCGCGCAAGATGGAGACCGTATCCTCGACGTCCGGTTCAGCAACAAGTACTTGTTGGAAGCGACGCTCGAGCGCCGGGTCCTTTTCGATATATTGGCGATACTCGTCTAGTGTCGTCGCACCGATACAATGAAGTTCACCTCGAGCGAGCATCGGTTTTAACATGTTACCGGCATCCATCGAACCTTCCGACTTTCCTGCACCGACAATCGTATGCAGTTCATCAATGAAGAGAATAATCGTACCTTCTGCTTCCTTCACTTCGGATAAGACAGCCTGAAGACGTTCCTCAAACTCGCCACGGTATTTCGCACCGGCGACAAGTGAACTCATATCGAGACTGAAAATCGTCTTATCTTTCAAACTTTCCGGTACGTCGCCTCGAACGATTCGTTGGGCGAGTCCTTCGACGATTGCCGTCTTCCCGACACCCGGTTCCCCGATGAGAACTGGATTGTTTTTCGTCTTCCGACTCAAAATCCGGATGACACGACGAATCTCGCTATCACGTCCGATGACCGGGTCAATTTTTCCTGTCTTCACTTCCTGAATGAGGTCGCGTCCATATTTCGTCAACACATCGTACGTCGCTTCGGGCGACTTCGATGTGATACGACGGTTCCCACGCACGGCGACGAGCGCCTCACGAAGATGTTCTTCCGTGATGCCTTGTCGCTCGAGCATCGCCTGCGCTTGACTGTTGTTCAATAAAATACCAAGAAGAATATGTTCGACCGATACGTACTCATCATTCATTCCGGTCGCTTCCCGTTCGGCCGTCGTCAAGACATTTAATAAGGAAGCCGAAATCATCGGTGTCGTTGGATTTTGAAGTTTTGGCGCATTTTTCAAAGATAGCGCGACTTCTCCTTCAATCTCAGACACATTGATTTCCATTTTTTGAAACAATAATGGCGCAATCCCATCCGTCTGTGAAATCATGGACGCCAACACGTGCCATTCATTGATTTCACTATGATGATATTGTTTCGCCAACGCTTGTGAACTGACTATACATTCATGTGCTTTGTCTGTAAATCGATTAAAGTCCATCACGACTCCTCCTTATCCATCAACGTTCAATTTGTTCATAAACAGAACGGTAAGCATCATCAAGCGGCAGATCGACCTCGAGTTGCACGTACAAATCTGACCGTACCTTCGAACCGGTCATAACACCGCGACCCGGAATCCTCATCCGTTGCCCCGGACGACTTCCCGGCTTCACTTTCAGCTTCACTCGCCCTCCGTCGAGCGTCGCAATAATGACGCTCGCTCCGTCTAAAAATTCGAGCGGCCGCAACCGCTTCACGGTCACGATATGCTCCCCTTCACGACGATACGTATCATCATCTGTGAAATGTAGTTCGACATACACGTCTCCTCGGTTACCGGATTGTCCTACCCGACTTCCTTTTCCTTTCAACCGTAACTTCTGCCCTTCATAGGCACCTTGTGGAATCTTGACGTTCACAGTACCTGTCTGAAGACGAAGACTCATTTTCGAGTCTTTTGTAAGCTGGCTGAGCGGGATATTGATCCGAACGGATTCATCTAGATCCTCCTCGACTGCTTGGTCAAAGAAACTGCCGAACATATCTTCAAACCCGAATGTGCGGGAAGTCGTTCGAGACCCACCGCCAAATTGTCGGAATAAATCTTCGAACTGGGCCGATCCTTCCCCGTAAGTTTCTCCGCCACCGCCGAATCCTTGTCCAAACGAAGGCCCATCCGGACTCCCATATCGATCATAATTTGCCTTTTTCTCCGGGTCGCTCAACACGTCAAACGCTTCTTGAATCGACTTGAACCGATCTTGTGCGCCAGAATCTTTATTGACGTCCGGATGGTATTGTTTCGCCAACTTCCGATATGCACGCTTAATCTCTTGCTCCGACGCTCCTTTTGAGACACCGAGCTCATCATAATAGTTTTTAGCCATATGGATTCACCTCACCTATCCCTTTCCCGTTTCTGTTAACTCTATTCTACTCAATTGGTCAAATAAGGTCAAAGATTATCCTTTCACTTTTCATACGAAAAAAAAGAGAGATTCGTTTCAAAAAACGAACCTCTCTCACTCAGAAGTATACTTTAGGACTATCCATACCGTCCTCAAACACAATCGTTACTTCAGGGGCTCCACCGAGTGAGGTCACGTTGATTCGGACCGGTACGTTTCGGCTGTATTCCCATCGATTCTCAAGTAAGCCGACAACGTGTTGCGTGAATCCGACGAGTTCGGCACGGCTATAGAACTGGATTGGGATATCGACCTCAAGTCGTGATAAATCTCCATTCTGATAGAAACCCTTCCCAATCATCCCACTGTAGTCTGGGAAGAGATCGGCGATCCGGTCACTGAAGAGCGTAAACTTTTGGGCATCCTCACGCACCTCATTTGTCGCTGTAGCCGATGGGAAGTAGTAATATTTCTCATCGATGGCTTTCCAATCACTTGATGTGACTTCATCTTTCGTTCCGATGTATGCGGATTTGATGTAGTTTCCCGGAGTCGGTGAGCCTTGTGTCGACTTCATGTAAAGTGCAATGTTGATGTCTATTTCTTTAAAGTCTTCCCGTTTTCGTAACTGGTTGACGAGTTCGTTCGCCATCCGTTCGCCTTCTGTGACCACTTTCTTCTGATCGAGCTTGACCGTATATGTCGGTCCATAGTTCGGTGCCTGGAAGACGTACTCACGATTTAAAATGAGTGCGAACGACACACCGCCTAATTGATAACCGCTGTCCTTTTTCGTCATGTAATTCTGTTCCACGATTGAAGCCAGATAAAGTGGTGATTTTTTATTTGCCTCGACAAATTTGTCATCCTCGACTTCAGCCTTCCCATCTGCATACGCCGGGTTTAAAGGCGTTAGTCCGTCTTTACTACCACCTTTTCGTCCAAGCAAACGCGAAACGTCCTCTGCGTTCAGAAGTTGGCCTTCTTGATAGGCGAATTTGTCTGGGGCGAACGCATCCGTCGAATGGCGCATGAGGCCAAGTTCGACTTCTTCAAGCTCTAATGACGAACTGACTTGACGCTGGGCAAGTCCTCTCGCTGCTGCCGCCTTGAATGGAATCACCATCTGATAGTATGAATCACGCGCTTCAATCGCTTGCGTAACACCTTCAGCTGCCGTTTCTTCCCCGGTCGGTGTCGCCTCTTCCTCACCCATCGGTATTTTCATTGAACATCCACTTAACAACAGCGCAGAGGCGATTGTCGGGACGACGAGTTGTTTCCATTTCATCTATGTGTAGCTCCTTTGAACATCGTTTCCTATTTCACTTTGTCCATTATAACAAAATCGTTCCATGAAAAAAGTATCGAAGCGGAATCAGAACAAATCCCTTCTCGCATATACAAGAAGGGATTTCGATTTATGGTTTGGTTGACGGATGTTTGCGACGAATCAACAAGAGAAGTCCGGAGGCAAAAAGTAGTGTACCGATCATGGCATGCCACGCGTCATCCGCTTCGCCTGTCATCGGTAGTAAATCTTGCGCGTACGTGTCAGACTCATCAACGTGTTCGACTGGTGGCGCGCCGTTCTCCTGAACGATGATTTTCACGACGGATACATCCTCTGTCTTCACTTCTTGCTGCTGTTTCTTAGACTCTTGTTTCGGTTCTTCTTCTTTTGACGGGACGGCTTGCTTCACTCCCACCGGTACGTCGACGGATCGTGTGACTCCTACATCTTCATTTACTTGAAAGGTGAACGTCGCACGTTGAATCAACTCAGCCCCGGCTCTCACATCATAGGATGGGAAGAGCGGGAGTTCAAAAGAGAACGTCACTTCTTCTTCCGGACCGAACCCGTCTATGAAGGTAGGAATCGCTTCGACTTGCTCCCTGAACCGTCTATTTGCCATGTTTCGTTCTTCTTCTGTCAAAGCACCGTTCGGCCATGTAAGCATAGCGTCAGATAAGAACAAAGTGATTTTCGAGGTGTTGGTGATCGTATACGTGTATCGAACGGGTTCTCCCGGTTGTACGGTCGCCTTCTCACTCGTAGCACTCACTGTAAAATCAGGTTGTTGCAAGAGGATAATTTGCTGACTTTCTGATGTGACGATTCGATCGAATTCATCCACTCCTGTCACGCGAAATAGACTACCAATCTCAGGACCGGTACTGAGCGAATAGTCAGCGGGAATCGATAAGAGCTCTGTCACTTCCATCTGTTCACCAGGAAGGAGTCCGTCATCCCCCATCAATTCATTCAAACGGTCAAAAACACGTTGATTGAACGATTCGACTGATAATTGTTCTAGATTCCCACTGAAATACTCATGGGACATATTTGTCACCGTCAACGGTGTGTCTCCTGTATTTTCAACGACAAACGTATAGGAAAGTTCACCCCCGACAACAGCTTGGTCGACCCCAGCAATGTTCACCGCCTCGATTGAAAGCACCGGGAGCATCGGTTCAGGCTCCGGTTCTTCTGCTACCGGTTCCGGTTCAATGGTCGAGGTCACTTCCGGTTCTTCGACTACAGATGGCTCTTCTACTTCAACAGGATACAAGTCCGAAATGATATTCGGAGAAAACGTATAAGGGACACCTTCCGCATCATAGAGCGTGATGACGTCAATCAACGAATCATCGACCGACTCCGCATCAATCACGAATCGCCAAATGTCAGCTGATTCACGTACCCCATAAAACGTGATGCCTTCATAAACTAAACTTGATTCGTATAATGTTTCCATTTCCTCGTCCGTCAAATCCACTTGAATATAACGAAACGTTGTTGTATCAGCATGTACGACATGGACGGTAATCAATGTTGAAAGGAACATGAGAATAGTAAATACGGCAACGAAGCGCTGGATGTTGTGTGTCATGATGTT
The DNA here is from genome assembly GCF_018617685.1 of Exiguobacterium sp. s57. Taxonomy (NCBI): domain Bacteria; kingdom Bacillati; phylum Bacillota; class Bacilli; order Caryophanales; genus Exiguobacterium; species Exiguobacterium sp. s57. The sequence continues at coordinate 25,337 of NZ_JACSKR010000005.1, read as the reverse complement.
GGTCCCTCCTCTAAGGTGAAAGCAGGCGCACGAATCGACTTCGTCCTGAATGGAGACTTTCATCACGTAGAGGAATGAGAGGGATATGTGTGTGAAAGTCCTGATGTCTAAGGGTTCTCTCGCAAAAATATATTAACATTTTGATTTAGTTAATCTATACCCCTCGAACGCTTGTGCGAACCTGCTCAATCCCATTTATTTCCGAAAAAACAAAAAACGTTCGCCGAAGCGAACGTCTTACGCCTGTTCGTTTATAAAGTCGAGCAGCTTAGCCTCATCCCATACTTCGATTCCGAGGGATTCGGCTTTCGCCAGTTTCGAACCTGCCTTTTCACCGGCAACGAGTAAATCTGTGTTTTTGCTCACACTTCCTGTCACACTCGCACCGAAAAGTTCAAGCTGCTTCCCAGCTTCGCCACGTGTCATCTCATGTAATTTCCCCGTCAATACGACCGTCTTACCAGATAAAGGAGCACCTTCGGTCGTCGGACGTTTCGTCCCTTTGAACGACAGGTTCACATCCGATTCCGCCAATTCTTTGACGAGTTCACGCGCTTCTGGTTTTTCGAAATAGAGCACAATCGACTCGGCCATCTTCGTCCCGATGCCATCAATCGACGTCAGTTCTTCGACCGTCGCCTTGATGATCGCCTCCATCGTCTCAAATCGTTCTGCAATCAAAGAGGCTGCCTTTTGACCGACGAGACGAATGCCGAGGGCGAAGAGCACCCGTTCGAGCGAATTTTGTTTCGACTGTTCAATCGCCGAGAGTAGGTTCGTCACCGACGTCTCCCCCATGCGCTCGAGCGCAAGTAAATCGTCTCGGTTCAGGCGATACAAGTCGTCCACGTTATGGACGAGGTCCGCTTCATGGAGTTGCGTGATCACTTTCTCACCGAGTCCGTCGATATTCATCGCCTGCCGAGAGACGAAATGAATGAGTCCTTCGAGCAATTGGGCCGGACACTCTGGGTTGACGCAGCGATGATCGGCCTCACCTTCAAGGCGAATCAGTTCGGATTCACATGCTGGACAATGGGTCGGAAATTCAATCACTCGTTCATCTCCGCTCCGTTCACTCGCAATTGCTGAGACAACTGCCGGAATGACGTCTCCCGCTTTTTTAATGACGACCCGATCACCGATATGAAGATCTTTTTCCTTTATAAAATCTTCATTGTGAAGTGTCGCATACGTCACCGTCGACCCTGCTACAGATACTGGAGAAAAACGTGCCCGCGGTGTGACTTTCCCCGTACGACCGACACTGAAATCGACGTCTTCGATTGTCGTCACGACTTCTTCTGCCGGGAACTTATAGGCGACGGCCCAACGTGGACTTTTCGCTGTGAAGCCGAGTTGTTCCTGTTCTTCGTACCCTGCGACTTTAATGACAATCCCATCGATTTCATACGGGAGTTCGCCACGTTTCGTCACGTACGTCTCAATATAATCCCATAGTTCATCGGCCGTTTTGCACGTCGTGTAGTCTCCGCTCACAGCGACTCCGAGTCGTTTCAAATAATCGAGCGACTCGTCATGCGACGCGACGAGATCGTCTTGCGACACCAAACCGTATGCAAAAAATGCCAAGTTTCGAGATGCTGCTATTTTCGAATCGAGTTGCCGGAGTGAACCGGCCGCTGCGTTTCTCGGGTTTGCGAACAATGGCTCACCGACCCGTTCCCGTTCATCATTCAACTGTTCGAACGAACGCTTCGGCATATACGCCTCACCTCGGACCTCAAACGTTGCATCCTCTTTCAAGCGAAGTGGGATCGAACGAATCGTCTTCAAGTTTTGGGTGATATCTTCACCTGTCGTTCCGTCCCCTCGCGTCGCGCCTCGCACGAGACGACCATTCTCATATTTTAAAGAGACGGCGAGTCCATCAAATTTAAGTTCAGCCACGAAGGTCGGTGTATAACCGAGGTCCTTCTCGATTCGTTCCACCCATTCCACGAGTTCCTCTTTTGAGAATACATTGCCGAGTGAGAGCATCGGTGTATCGTGAGTCACTTTGACGAAGGCATCAAGAGGCGCCCCTCCGACGCGTTGTGTCGGAGAATCCGGTGTCCGTAGTTCAGGGTAGTCTGTCTCGATTTGAATCAATTCGTTCATCAGACGATCATACTCCGAGTCTGGGACGCTCGGACGGTCGAGCACGTAATACTCGTATCCATATTGATTTAACGTTTTACGCAATTCTTCTACGCGTTCTGCCATCTCCATATTCTCACCTCACGCTTTTTCAATCGGGGCAAATTTGGCCAACAAACGCTTAATCCCGACTTCAGGGAACGCGATGTCGACTTCGACTTGATCGCCTTCACCACGCGTCTGGACGACCGTCCCTTGCCCCCATTTTTTATGATTCGCTTTGTCACCAACTTGCCATCCGAGCGTTTCGGCGCCAGACGATTGGGCGAGCTTTGGCTTCGGTTTCGAACTAAAACCGTTCACTGGCAACTTCCCAGGTGATTCGACAGGGTTCCATGGCATTGGTTTTCTTGCCTTTCCGGACCGTTCTAACAACGTTTCCGGTAATTCATGCAGGAACCTTGATTCCGGGTTGTTTTGGAATCGGCCGTACAGCATCCTAGACTGTGCACGTGTCAAATAGAGACGCTTCTCGGCACGCGTTATGCCGACATATGCAAGACGCCGCTCTTCTTCCATTTCCTCTTCGTCGTTCAATGCCCGACTATGCGGGAACAGCCCCTCTTCCATTCCAATCAGGAAGACGACCGGGAACTCGAGTCCCTTCGCCGAATGCAGCGTCATCAACGTGACTTGATGCGATTCATCGACTTCATCAAGTGAATCCAAATCGGACACGAGCGTCAAATCGGTGAGGAAGGCGACCACTGTCTGTTCATCACTTTCTTTCTCGAAATTTTGAGCCACTGACAGGAATTCTTGTAAGTTCTCAAGTCGGCTTTCCGCTTCGAGTGTTTTCTCAATTTTGAGCATGTCTTCATAGCCGGTCTTCTTCAATATTTCTTCGACGAGTTCTGAAATCGAAAGATAGTCAGCCATTTGCCGTAAGTCCATCATCATTTGACGGAAGTCCGCAAGTTTCGTCGCCGTGCGTGGCGCAATCCCTGATAATTCGATGTCACGAATCGCATCCATAAGCGAAACACCCTGCATATCTGCAAAGTCACCTAACTTATCGACTGTGGCGGCCCCAATACCTCGTTTTGGTTCGTTGACGACACGAACGAATGAGATATCTTCGTCCGGGTTGGCAATCAAACGCAAATAGGCCAAAACATCCTTAATTTCTTTACGTTCATAGAATTTTGTTCCGCCGACCATTTTGTACGGGATATTGGACTTGAGGAGCATCTCCTCGAGACCACGAGACTGGGCGTTCGTCCGGTAAAGGACTGCCATCTGGCCGTAGTCCATCCCTTCCATCTTCAGCTCTTTCATCTGATTCATGATGAAGAACGCTTCGTCGCGATCATCTGAAGCGACGTGCAGCAAGAGCTTCTCCCCTTCGTCGTTTTCCGTCCACAAATTCTTGTCTTTACGCGAAGCGTTGTTCTTGATGACGCCATTCGCTGCTTCCAAAATTCGTTTCGTCGAACGATAGTTTTGTTCGAGTAAGATGACACGGGCACTCGGGTAGTCTTTTTCAAACGTCAAGATGTTGGCGATATCGGCACCGCGCCAACGATAGATGGACTGATCCGAGTCCCCGACGACACACAAGTTCTCATGTGCCTGCGCAAGGAGTTTGACGAGCGTATATTGGGCACGGTTCGTATCCTGATACTCGTCGACATGGATGTATTTGAACTTCTTTTGATAGAACGCCAACACGTCTGGCGCTTCTTGGAATAAGTGAATCGTCTTCATAATCAAGTCATCGAAGTCGAGCACGTTATTTTGTTTCAACTTTTTCTCATAAGCCGTATAGACATCTGAGATGATGCGCTCATACGGATTATTTCCGACAAGGGCGGCTGCATCTTTCGCCGTACGCAATTCGTTTTTATGGTTCGAAATCATCCCGAGTAATGTACGTGGCTCATACTTCTTCGGATCGAGGTTCAATTCTTTGAGTACTTGTTTGATCGCCGTCAACTGGTCTGAGGCATCTAGAATGGAAAAGCTCCGCTCATAGCGGATACGGTCGATATCCCGTCGTAAAATACGGACACACATGGAGTGGAATGTGGAAATCCAAATGTCTTCCGCGACTCCACCGACAAGACGCGCAATCCGGTCTTTCATTTCTCGTGCAGCCTTGTTCGTGAACGTGATGGCCAAAATGTTCCAAGGCGCCACTTGCTTGGCCGCCATCAAATAAGCGACACGATGTGTTAAGACACGAGTTTTTCCCGATCCGGCACCCGCCATGATCAAAAGTGGACCATCGGTATGTTTGACGGCTTCTGCCTGTTCCGGGTTCATACCTTTGACTAATTCTTCGCTAAGGTTATACATAATCGTTTCCTTCCTTGTTCCAAACATTTGTTCTTATTTTATCGGAGTGCTCGCACAGTCGCAAGTGCTCCTGCTAAGTCTTCGTAAATGATATTTCCGACGACGATCGTGTCGGCATGTGCACCCATCAAACGGGCCGAGTCTTCCCCGTCGATGCCACCTCCGTAGAAAAGGTGCGCTTTCGGGAGCGCCAATCGAATTTCTTTTACGACATCGAGGTCTCCGAGCCGTCCGCTATATTCGATATAGAGTGAGGGGAGGTGGAATAAGTGATGACCTGTTTCAGCATACGCCACGGCCTCTTCTAGCGACAAGTCACACTTCGACTCTGTCACTTCAGCGACTTTTGCGTCCGCGTTTAAGACGAGATAGCCTTGGGCCGTGACATGACGTGGATCAAAAAAATGACCATATCGTTCAAACGCCCGAGCCTGGTGTCCGATGATCCATTCCGGAGTTCCTGCATTGAGCACGGTCGGTACGAAGTAATGATCAAATCCGTGGATGACTTGACTCGGATGACTGATTTCGAGCGCGACAGGTATTCCGGCATCTCGGACTCTCGCATAGAGCGCAAATGTATTCTCTGCATCGACCCCGTCCGTCCCGCCAATCAAAAAGGCGTCGGTTCCCGAATGAATGAGCGCACGGAGCGCTTCATCCGTGAGGGGTTTGTTCGGATCTAATTTAAACACATGGCGCCATGACAGAAATTTCAACTTGTTCCCTCCCAACGAATCCTTCTCTAGTGTATCGATTTTTCTTATCACTTGCATCTCCTCAATATAAAAAAGACTTGCCGAAGCAAGTCACGAACGTGCCGTACGATTCTGTTCCCGATCCGTCAGCCATTTTGCAATAAGCAGTGCAAATAAACCATATACCGGGACAAACCAGAGCGGATTCGCTAAAAAGAATCCGAGCACTGGGATGTCGAGTAACGGGGAGTCCGGCGAACAGAGTGCCGTTCCATTAACGACCGCGATGAACGGCAGTACTGGAACGATAAAGACATATCCAAAGTTAATCCAAAAAGCTTTCATATGACAATCTCCTTATCCTAAGATAATCGATTCTTTCGGATAGTTATACATCCGCTTCGGCTGTCTCCGTTGCAAGATGAGAATGAAGGCGATGACACCGATTCGACCGATGAACATGAGAACCGTCAGCACCCATTTTCCAACGTTACTAAATTCAGAAGATAAACCGACAGACAGTCCTGTCGTTCCGAACGCTGAACATGCTTCGAATAAGATTCGTGTCAATGAGGCATCTTCAAAGTAAGCCATGACCATGACCCCGGACAATAGGACGGCGAGCGAAACGGTAATGATGACGAACGCTTTCCAAATGTCTTCAAGAACGATCTCACGACCGAAAATTTTAATTGACGAGTCTCCACGAATAAACGCGACGACCCCGAGAACAGCCACGGCAAACGTTGTTGTTCGAATCCCGCCACCGACAGACGATGGTGAGGCTCCGATGAACATAAGAATCGACAATAACAGCATGCTCGCTTCCGAGAACAAGTTGACGTCGACTGTCGATAATCCACCGTTACGTGTCGTCACGGACTGGAACAACGAATCTGAGAACGCAAGCCATAACGGCAAATCTTTGAAGGCATTGTTGTACTCGAAGAAGAACAATCCGACCGTCCCGACGGCAATCAAGATAAAGAATGTCGTGACCGTCAATTTGGTGAACAATGAGAACCGACTCGGGAACGTATGACGCTTCCGTGTGATTCGGCTCACCAAGTATGTCCGAATCTCAACGAGTACCGGGAATCCGATGGCACCACCTGTCATAAGCGCAATTTGCGTGAAGATGACAAACGGGTCTTCACGGAACGGCGCGAGCGAACTCCCGGTAATATCAAATCCGGCGTTCGTCGTCGCACTGACGGATCCGAATAAGCCTTGTAAGAAGGCTTCTCCGGCGGTATCAAAATAATTTAAGTAATGGACCCCGAGTAAGACGGCACCGACCGCCTCAATGGCAATAACGGTGATGACGATTTCTGTGATGTATTTGACAATACCAGACATCGATGTCTGGTTTTGATCACGTAAAATCAGTTGTCGCTCCCGGAACCCGATCCGCTTCCCAAGCAAAATCCACATAATGACGTGCAGACTGATCAACCCGACACCACTCACCTGGACGATGAACAAAATGATAAATAAGCCGAACGTGGAAAACGTGTCGGTGACCACGATTGGCGTTAGCCCAGTGACACTGACACAACTCACCGCAAAGAAGACAAGGTCAGTAAACGTAATCGTCACACCGGGTTTATGGGCAATCGGTAAGGCGAGGAGCAAAACTGATAAAATCGCTGCCGCACTATAAATTAACACGAGTGTTTGAACCGGTGTTAAATTTCGAAAGAACAATTGTAAGTTCCGTTTCATGAATTTCTGTTGCATCTCGCCCCTCCCCTCCATCAAAAACAAGATGACTCTTAAGAGTCACCTTTTGTTTGTTGTAGACGTTCAAGAGCGAGGTCGTATCCGCCTGTCCCATAGTTCAAGCATCGCTTCACACGTGAAATCGTGGCCGTCGAGGCGCCTGTCGCGTCCTCAATTTTATGATACGTGTTTCCTTCACGTATTTGCCGCGCCACTTCCAGTCGTTGCGCAAGTGCTTGAATTTCATTGACAGTCGCTAAATCTTCGAATAATTGATAACAGTCTTCGAGCGTATCGAGCTTCAAAATTGCCTCAAACAATTGATCAAGCTCTAGACCTCTTAATTTATCGAGTTGCATCCGCAAGCATCCTCTCTACTCATACTTCTTTACTATTCTAAAGCAGGGGCGCCTTGGACTCAACTATTCATCGCAAAATCGCAGGAAATAGTACTTGTTTTTTCATGACTTCGTAAATGCCGAGCGGTGTTGCGCGAACATACGGCAAGTGTGTGGATGCTAAAAACAGTAATGTATAAATCGGATCCTCAAACTGATAACCCCTTGCCACGAGCTCCTCGCGTAGCTGTTTCTCTTGACCGATGAGAGTGTCGAGTGGTTCCGTCGAGGTCATTCCACAGAGCGGTAATGGAATCTCGGCAACGATTTTCCCTTTATTGACAAGCACGATACCTCCTCCGAGTTCTTTCATCCGTTCGAACGCCTGCAACATGTCTTGTTTACATTTACCTAAAATCAAATAATCCCCGCTGATTGAATACGAACTGACAAGTCCCCCGAAATCTCGGGCAAATCCTTTCAGCACCGTGTTCAATCGCCATTTCCCTTCTTTATCAAGCAACATGAGGAACGATTCGTCTCCATCACGCGGTAATTCGTCTTGACCCGTGTCATGCGTAATTTTAAACAGTTTCATGATGACCGAGTTGACCATGTCGAGTCCGACTGGCATGCTGAATGACAAATCTTGTGGCGTCAGCTCGATAGAAACGTCTGTCGATGGCATCTTGTCAAGAACCGCTTCCACTAATTCGTTCGGGAATAACGATACGCCATCACGGTAAATCCACTGACCTTTCGCGATGACCGCTGTCGGTCGGGGCTCCTCGATTGCATCGAGGATATTCAAGTGGGCGATGCGTCCCGGGGCAATAGAGCCTAGAATGTGATCGAGGTCAAAATGACGCGCTACGTTGTGAGAGACGATCCGGTACGCCTCAATGGCCGGTAGTCCTTCTTCTATCAAAATTTGGACGAGGGCGTCTTGCATGCCGTCTACATAAAAGCCTGGTGTCGAACCGTCCGTCGTCACCATGAGGTGATCGAACGCCGTCAATCCGTTCGCCAATAGGTCACGAATCATCCCCGGCAAGTCCGGGCGGATGGAAGAATGGCGAAGCGTTGTTGTATAACCTAATTCAAGTCGATTGAGCGCCTCTTCTGCCGTCATTGCCTCATGGTCGCTGTGCACTCCCATCAACGCCATTTTAGTCAATGTCTTGGGCGACGCTCCCGGGAAGTGGCCTTCGACCGGCAGTCCGCACGTTTCGGCATCGAGCATCCATTGGAGCATCTCATCATCGCCCTTCATTGCGCGTGGCCATGCCGTCAGTTCACCTGCCATCACGACATCCGGATGATTAAACCACTCATGGATACGTTCTGAGTCGACAGCGACACTCTCCCGATCAAGTTCGGTTTGTGTGTCAAGTCTTGCCCACCAATACGTACTCGTCGGCAGCTGCTGAATCGCTTCCAACTGCGCAAACGCTTGCTCTTTTTCTTGTAAAAAAAGCAGCATGTTGTCATTAACGAGAGTCGTCGTTCCGCGTTCCCCAGCATATTTTGACAACGTCGCCGGATTGTATAATTGGAATGGATGAGCGTGTGGCTCGATATAACCAGGCACAATATATTTCCCTGACACATCGACCGTCTCGACTGCTGATTCCGGTAAGTCTGGACCGACATAAACGATACGATCTCCTTCAATCCAGATGTTCGCAGTTTTCCATTGTTTCACGTATACGTTCAAATACGTCGCATTTTTTAAGACGAGCGAAGGTGGCCGTACTCGATCAACGACTTCGATTTGTGAACGAATCATCACTTTAGACCACGGTGCCCGCGCCGTTCTTTTTATTGGCATCGAACCCAATCCTCCCTTTTCTCTTTCAATGCTATTAAAAAATAGTTTTGAAAGCGTTTTCTTCATCTGTTTCAAGTTTACCTTTTCTCTGAAAGGGTCGCAAGTTATGTTCACTATTGTAACAAAATCCACATATATTTTTCACAAAAAAGCGACTCTTCTTCTGAAGAATCGCCTAGATCAAATTTGTGTCATGACAGTTTTTTGCAAGTAGTGATGCAATTGGTCAATTGGAATTGGTTTACTGTAATGATATCCCTGAATGAGCGAACTACTATATTCTAATACGAATGCAAGTTGTTCCGGTCGTTCGACTCCTTCTGTGACGATATCGAGTCCTAGCGTTTGGAAGGTTTGATAAAGCCCTTCTAACAAGGCGCGGTCAAACTTATTCTCCGGAATCCCTTTGACGAAGTTTTGATCAATTTTAATAATATCAAGACGTAGCGATTGCAAGTATGACAAAGAAGACGTTCCGACCCCGAAATCATCGAGTGATATTTTTACCCCGATCACTTTTAACGCTTGGATAAACTGTTGAAGTTCATACACGTTCCCACCGACTTCACTTTCTGTGATTTCTACATGCAGTCGGTGTGGATGGAATCCCGTATCGGTAAGCGTTTCTTCCAATGTCTCTAAAAAGGAACCATCTAAAATTTGACGTTTTGATACGTTGATTGATAAAAATAAATCAAAACGCTCTGCATACTCCTGAATCTCGGTAATAGCCTGGACAAGCACCCACCGTCCCACATCCGAGATGAGTCCAAGTTGTTCTGCTACCGGAATAAAAACGCCCGGGGAGACGAACCCTTTCTGCGGATGATGCCAGCGAATCAATGCTTCTACGCCCATCACCTGAAATGGTTGGGGAGATACGATTGGTTGATAGTACAGTTCAAATTCATCATGGTGTAACGCATGACGTAAATCCCGCTCCATCTCGAGTGTCTGCAAGTAATGACTCCCATCTTCAATGTCTTGATAGGAGATAATGTTATCTTTCCCTGACGCTTTGACCTCATGTAAGACGACGTCAAGACGTGCCATCATCACCTCATAGGAGTGATGTGACGGTTCCCTCAATTCATCAATTCCAATACTTAAGGTCAGATGGTTCATTCCTTGCTTCAGACCCCATTCGCGTAAATCTTTCACTAACTGATTGGCGATAATCATGAGTTCTTCAGTCGTCCATTCCAAATGAATCAAGATGAACTCATCCGCTCCGATTCTTGCCACGAAGCCATCCTCTTTATAAAACATTAAACGAGAGGCAAAGAACGTAAGCATCGCATCCCCCGTACGCTGACCAAATTGGTCGTTGATCCGCCGGAAGTTGTCGAGATCGATTCCCATCACACCAATCGAGCGGGTCGTATCCGGTAAATTCATGAACATTTCCTCGACCGCCAAGCGGTTCGGGAGACGTGTTAAGGAATCTCGAAAGGCACGTGTCAACGACTCTTTTTGTGTCTGCTCTAATGCATCGAGTACCTCATTCATACTGATTGCCATTTCTTCAATCTCGTCTTGTTTATGGGGATGTAGATGGATCCGTAAACGACTATTTCGTTCCTTCGTGATCCACTTCAGTTCTTTGACGATACCCATTAGACGTTTTGTAATGATTTGATTCACCGTCCAAAACAGAGTCAACAATAAACCAAGACCGAGAACGAGGAGTCCGAACATGCCGGTTTCTAACATCGTCTGAGTGTTTGTATAGTACGTGCGCTTCACCGAGAAATTGACTTCCCAGTTCGCATCTTGATAAATCGATTGCAGTGGTAAAGAGACGCGGGCAAACCGACTGTCTTGTTCAATCGTCAGCCGTTGATGAGCGAGCGGGCTAATGGACAGTTTCGTTTTTGCTTGTGCACTCATCGCCGCCATGAAGTCCGGACCGATTTTTTGAATGATTACAAGCGTACCACTAGGTTCACCCGTTCCATCACTTTTTACAATCGGATGGCTCATGAAGACCACAGGGCCGAAGTCAGTACCGTATACTGCACTTTGTGTCATACTAGACGAGTTGACGTAGCGTAACAAATCATTTGTGAAGGCGCTCTTCTCTTCTGCCTTTTCTAACTCATAAATCTGATTAAATTCGGAGTAGACTACCTCTCGATTTTTGTCGAGGAAAATCATCGCCCCGATCCCTAAATTTTCTAAGGTTTCTTTCCCCATATTATTTTCGACAAAAGTATCATTCTCGTTCTGCACGAAATCATAGGCGTTCGTCCAGACTGACCAGTCGACAAGAATCCGTTCGAGCATGAGACGGTGATTGGCGAACACTTCCGAAACACTCTCGATTTGATCGCGGGTCATCGCCTTGTCCTGTTCAATACTTTTCTCTACAAAATACGGTTTGATGACAAATAAAATGACACCGATGAAGAGTACGATGTTCACGGCAATTGCAATAAATAGTTTTGATTGAACACGCAGGCCGACCACCTTCTTTCTCCGAGCTACTTTACTATTGTAGAACAGGATATCGGCATTCCCTTTTTTTCGCATGAAAAAAAGGATGGGTTGACCCCATCCTTCAAATAATCTGTGTGAACGCTCGTGATCCGATATCGGTTCGGTGGAACGTTTCCGGTAAATCGAGTAGTGAGATTGCTTCATATACCACTGTCTTCGCTTCAAGTAGCGTCGGTCTCGTCGCAGTCACGATGAGTAAGCGACCGCCGTTTCCAATGACTTGATCGTCCTGCCTCACCGTACCGGCGTGGAAAACGAAGACGTCCTGTGGGAGTGATTCAAATCCCGATAGCACTTGACCCGTGATAGGGCGTTCCGGGTATCCCTTCGCCGCAATGACGACACCCATCGTATATCCGTCGCTCCACTCGATCGGATACGCCTCTTGACGAACGACCGCTTCAATCACGTCAAGGAGCGGCGATTTCAAGTTCGGCACGATGGCCTCTGTTTCCGGGTCACCGAAGCGCGCATTGAATTCGATGACTTTCGGTCCGTCAGATGTCAAGATAAGCCCGGCATACAAGAATCCCTCAAACGGGGTACCACGCTTGAACATCGTTTGTGCGAGCGGCTCTAACACCGTCTTCACCGCTTCTTGATACACATTCTCTACCAAATGAGGCATTGGGCTATAAGCACCCATCCCACCCGTATTCGGTCCCGCGTCGCCGTCATAGGCGCGTTTATGATCTTGAGAGGTAACCATCGGAATGACGTGCTCTCCCGAGACGAACGCCATGAGTGAAAATTCTTCCCCCTCGAGAAACTCTTCAATGACGACTTGTGATTGTTGCCCAAATTTATCCGTCGTGAAGATATCGCGAACCGCAGCTTCAGCTTCTTCCACAGTGAACGCAACCGTGACTCCTTTACCGGCTGCCAGTCCATCCGCCTTGACGACGAGGGGTGCCCCAAGCTTCTCGATATAGGCAAGCGCGGATGTCGCGTCCGTGAACGCCTGGTACGCTGCTGTCGGGATCCCGGCTTCCATCATGATTTCTTTTGCGAAAGCCTTGCTTCCCTCTAATAAGGCAGCGGCTTTCGTTGGTCCAAAGATGTTCAACCCTTTGTTGCGGAACGTGTCGACGACTCCTGCCATGAGCGATGACTCAGGTCCGACAATCGTCCATTCCATCTCTTTCTCTTCTGCAAAATGAACAAGCGCCTCAACGTCCGTTTCATTGATTGACACACACGTCATACCTTCCATGAAATCGTTGCCCGGTGCAACGAAGACGTTGTGCCCGTCTTGTTTCAACTTCCACGCGAGCGCATGCTCGCGTCCTCCTCGACCGATGACCAATACGTTCATGACGCGCACCCCTCTCAGTGTTTAAAGTGTCGAACTGACGTGAATACCATCGTGATTCCGTGTCGGTTCGCCGCTTCGATTGACTCTTCGTCACGAATCGACCCGCCTGGTTGGATGATGGCCGTGATTCCTGCAGCAGCTGCCGCTTCGACCGTATCGGCCATCGGGAAGAAGGCATCGCTCCCGAGAGCTGCGCCAGTCGCGCGTTCCCCGGCTTGTTCGAAGGCAATTTTTGCTGCGCCGACGCGGTTCATCTGTCCGGCACCGATTCCAATCGTCGTTTCATCTTTGGCGACGACAATGGCATTCGACTTGACGTGCTTGACGACACGCCATGCAAGTTTCAAGTCTTCCCATTCCGCTGCGGTCGGACGACGATCCGTCACGATTTGGCATGAGGCATCATCGAGTGTCATGTCATCCCCGTCTTGTACGAGCAATCCTCCGGCGACAGCCGTTAAGCGCATGCCTGTCATGTGTCCCATATCGAGCGTCAACAAACGAAGATTCTTCTTCTCTTTCAATCGGTCAAGTGCTGCCTCACTAAAGGAAGGAGCGATGATGATCTCTAAAAAGATGTTGCGAAGGGCATCAGCCGTCTCAAGATCGACTTCACGGTTCAAAGCGACGATTCCGCCAAAGATAGAGACCGGATCAGCGGCATGGGCGCGTTCGAACGCTTGAGAAATCGTCTGTCCGACCGCCACACCACATGGATTCATATGTTTCACGACGACCGCAGCCGGTTCATTCAACTCACTGAGTGCTTCAAGTGCTGCGTTCGTATCCTGAATGTTGTTATACGAGAGTTCTTTCCCGTGAAGCTGTGTCGCATTCGCAAGTGTCATGCCGTCGTATAATGGTGTCTTATAAAATGCAGCTTGTTGGTGCGGATTCTCACCGTAACGAAGGTCTTGTACTTTCTCATACGTAACCGTCAATTGCTCTGGGAACGTCTCCTCGATTTGACGACCTAAGTAGTCGGCAATCAACGCATCATAGGCAGCCGTATGACGGAACGCTTTCGTTGCGAGACGTTGACGCATCTCAAACGATGTACCGCCTCCACGCACTTCATCGGCGACAAGTGTGTAATCACTTGGGTCAACGACGACCGTGACGCTTGCATGGTTTTTCGCAGCCGAACGCAACATGCTCGGTCCACCGATATCGATATTTTCAATCGCTTCTTCATAGGTCGTGTTCTCTTTCGCAATCGTCTCTTTGAACGGATACAGATTGACGACGACATAGTCAATCGGTTCGATGTGATGATCTTTCATTTGGGAGACATGCGTATCAAGGTCGCGACGTCCGAGAAGTCCACCGTGAACGAGTGGGTGCAACGTCTTGACACGACCGTCTAACATCTCCGGGAACGATGTCACTTCCGAGATGTTTTTGACCGGTAATCCCGCCTGTTGGAGGGCTGCCTCGGTCCCACCTGTCGAGATGAGTTCGATGCCCGCCTCATGTAAGACGGTCGCTAGTTCAACAATGCCTGTTTTATCAGAAACACTTAATAATGCTCTCACTTGAAAACCTCCTGTTGATTCAACACTTGTTGTAATACGCGCGGATACAATTGATGTTCAATCGCTTGAATACGTCGTGTCGCTTCGGTGCGGTCGCACCCTTCAATATCGACGGATGCTTGTGCGATGATTGGACCCGTGTCCATCCCCGAATCCACATAATGAACGGTCGCACCACTTTTCGGTACGTTTGCGTCAAGCGCCTGACCGATTGCATCTTTCCCCGGAAACGCAGGTAAGAGTGAAGGATGAATATTTAAAATGTTGTTCGGATATGCGGATAGTAACACATTTCCAATCAAGCGCATATACCCCGCCAACACGATATAGTCCACTTGAAGCGAATTGAGAAGGACGAGGATTTCTTCCTCGAACTCCTCTTTGGACGCATACGACTTCGGTGTAAAGGAAAAGCTCGGGATGTTGTAACGTTCCGCACGTTCGAGAACCGTCGCTGCTGGTTTGTCCGTCACGAGCAACACACATTCGGCTGACAATTGTCCATCGACGATTGCCTGCCAAATCGCTTCGGCGTTACTCCCCGATCCTGACGCAAAGATGGCAAATCGTTTCATTGGTCCACTCCTGAGATTCGGATTCCTAGACGACTTTCGACTTTCCCGATTCGGTGCGCTGTCTCCCCGACACGTTCGAGCGCCGCTTCGATCAATTCCACATCTTCGGCACGTACCGTAATCATGTAACCGATTCCCATATTGAAGACGTTGAACATTTCCTGTTTCGAGATGTTTCCGACTTGTTCGAGCCAGTCGAATACAGGAAGGCTTGGCCAACTCGACGCATCAAACGTGATCCCAAGACCTTCCGGTAACATACGAGGGACATTCTCATAAAAGCCGCCGCCTGTGATGTGTGCCATTCCTTGAACTTTACCTGTCGAAATCGCCGCCTTCGCCGCTTCGGCGTAAATCCGTGTCGGGAGAAGCAAAGCGTTCCCAAGTGTCGTATCGAGCATCGCAATCTCATCCGTATAGTGGAGGCCTTGCGCTTCGACAATATGACGAACGAGGGAGAAACCGTTCGAATGGACACCGGAAGAAGCGAGTCCAAGGACAATGTCTCCCGCTTGAATCGTCGAACCGTCGAGCAAGTCTTCTTTCTCAACGACACCGACCGCAAATCCGGCGATATCGTATTCGCCATCCGTGTACATCCCTGGCATCTCAGCCGTTTCACCACCGACGAGGGCGCATCCCGCTTGGACACATCCTTCAGCGACACCGGCGACGATGCGCTCAAGCTTGGCCGGTTCTGCTTTTCCTGTCGCAATATAGTCGAGGAAATAGAGCGGTTCTGCTCCATGCACGAGACAATCGTTGACGCACATGGCGACACAATCGATTCCAATCGTATCATGCTGGTCGAGTGCGAACGCCAATTTCAGTTTCGTCCCGACCCCGTCGGTCCCGCTCACGAGAATCGGATGTTTCATGTTCATCGAACCGAGGTCAATCATCGCTCCGAAACTACCGAGACCGGTCATCACTTCCGGACGCATCGTCCGGGCGACATGACGTTTCATACGGGATACGGCCTCGTACCCTGCTTCTAAATTCACACCCGCTCGTTCATATCGAACGCTCATCGCTTTTCCCCCTTAAGCCTTTGTCTCTGTTACGAGTTCTGCAAGTTCAGTCGGATAAAGCCCCGTGAAACATGCAGCACACTGCCCGCGTAGTGCTCCTTCGAATGGACGATCGATGGCTTCGACCGTTCCATCCAATGTGAGGAACGCTAGTGAATCGGCACCAATCTCTTCTCTGATTTCTTCAATGGATTTGGTTGCCGCAATTAACTCTTCCTTAGTGGAAGTATCGATTCCGTAGTAACACGGATGTTTGATCGGTGGTGACGTGATGCGCACATGCACTTCCGTTGCGCCTGCCTCTCGGAGCAAAGTGACGATTCGGCGACTCGTCGTTCCACGGACGATGGAATCATCGACCATGATGACGCGTTTCCCGTTCACGACACCGCGTAACGCCGATAACTTCATCTTCACGCCGCGCTCCCGTAATTCCTGGGACGGTTGAATGAACGTCCGTCCGACGTAACGGTTTTTAATGAGTCCCATTTCGTACGGAATTCCGCTCGCCTCAGCGTAACCGATTGCCGCGGAAATACTCGAGTCCGGCACCCCCGTCACGACATCCGCTTCGACCGGTGCTTCTTCAAACATCTTTTTCCCCATGGCCTTACGTGCCGTATGCACATTGATGCCATCGATGATTGAGTCCGGTCGTGAGAAGTAGATGTATTCCATCGAACACATGGCACGGACCGCCGCTTCACTGAAGCGTTCAGACGTGATGCCATCATTCGTAATCATGAGCAATTCTCCTGGCTCAACATCCCGTACGTACGTCGCTCCCACGACGTCAAACGCACATGTCTCTGATGCGAAAACGTACGCCCCGTCTTCGGTTTGTCCGAGTGATAATGGACGTAACCCATGTACGTCAACTCCGACGTATAGCGCGTCTTCCGTCAAGAATAGAAAAGCGAACGCTCCAACGAGACGGGCCAAACTGTCGGCGATTCTTTCTTTTACCGAGTTGCCGCGACTCCGTTTGATGAGATGGGCTACGACTTCTGTGTCAGACGTCGTTTGGAAGATTGCCCCTTCCGCTTCGAGCATATGTTTCAACTCGTTCGCGTTCACGAGATTTCCGTTATGCGCCATCGCCAAATCTCCTGTCAACGACTTGAAATGAAGCGGTTGAACGTTCTCTAGCGTATTGCCGCCCGCCGTCGAGTAGCGGACGTGACCAATCGCATGATTTCCGGTGAGGGCATCGAGCGACGTCTCATCAAATACCTCGGTGACGAGACCAAGGCCTCGTTTCGCATGGAGACGCTCGCCGTCTGCCGTGACGATCCCCGTCCCTTCTTGACCACGATGCTGCAAACTGTGAAGTCCGTAATAGGCAAGGTGTGACGCTTCGATGTGACCGAACACACCGAAGACGCCGCACTCCTCATTCATGCCTCGGATGTCATATAACATGGAATAGCTCCTTCCCATACACGCTCCAACTCTTGCACGTCCATTTCAATCAAGCGGTCGCTTGTACGAAGGACAAGCGTTGCTGTCTCTGTGACCGTTCCGATTTCCGTCCCGTTTGTCATGCTCGCAAATGCCTCAGCTTGTGCCTTGTCGACGGTTACGAGGAAGCGTGACTGGGATTCACTGAATAATGCCGTCACAAGAACTGTGTCGATCGTCACGTCCATGCCGAGACCTGTTCCAAAGACCAGTTCTGGTAACGCTGCCGCAAGACCACCTTCTGACACATCGTGTGCCGCCGTGACAAGACCACCACGGATGGCTTGAAGTAATGCTTTCTGTGTGTGACGTTCTTCCTCAAGATCGAGTGTCGGCGCGTGGCCGCTCACTTTACCGTCTTGGAGCATTTGAAGGGCACTTCCGCCAAATTCCGCTTTCGTCTCACCGAGTAAGAAGACGACGTCTCCTGCTTGTTTCGCAAACGAAGTCGTGATGTGTTCCGGCTTCTCGATGAGCCCGACCATTCCGACGACCGGTGTCGGGTAGATGGCTTGCCCGTTCGATTCGTTATATAGCGATACGTTTCCACCGATGACAGGCGTATCGAGCGTACGGCAAGCTTCCGCCATCCCTTCAACGGCTTGGTCGAGCTGCCAGAACCCTTCCGGTTTATCTGGGCTTCCGAAGTTAAGGCAGTCCGTCAAGGCAAGTGGTTCCGCACCACTCGCGACGATATTACGTGCCGCCTCAGCGACAGCGATGGCCCCACCGACACGCGGGTCGAGATATACATATTTCGCGTTGCAGTCTGTCGTCATCGCGAGCGACTTCTCCGTCTCACGAATGCGAATGACCGCGGCATCACTGCCTGGTGCGACAACTGTCGACGTTTGCACCATGTGGTCGTATTGCTCATACACCCAACGTTTCGAGGCAATGCTCGGCATCGCAAGGACGTCTTTCCATGTCGCCATCACATCCTCGACGATCGGCTTGACGGGCTCCATCGCTTGGAAGGCTTCATAGTATGCCGGGACTTTAGAAGGTTTATGATAGACAGGAGCGTCTTCTGCGAGCGCGTCGACTGGTACCTCTGCTGCGACTTCTCCTTGATGAACGAGACGAAGTACTTTCTCTTCGATGACCTCGCCGACTTTGATCGCGTGAAGTCCCCACTTCGTGACGATCGCTTCAATCTCGTCTTCGTGACCTGCTTTGACGACGAGAAGCATCCGCTCTTGTGATTCGGATAGCATCATCTCGTAAGGCGTCATACCTGTCTCACGTTGGGGGACGAGGTCTAAGTTCATCTCAATCCCCATACCTGCTTTTGAGGCCATCTCCGCTGACGAAGAGGTCAATCCGGCTGCCCCCATGTCTTGAATCCCGACGAGCGCCGGGTGCTTGATGACTTCGAGACACGCTTCGATCAAGAGCTTCTCCATGAACGGGTCTCCGACTTGTACGGCTGGACGTTTCTCGTCTGCGTCTTCTCCGAGTTCTTCAGAAGCGAACGTGGCACCGTGGATTCCGTCACGTCCTGTCGTCGCTCCGACGTACATGACCGAGTTTCCGACACCTTCCGCGATTCCTTTTTGAATGTCTTCATGACGGATGAAGCCGACACACATCGCGTTGACGAGCGGGTTTCCGGAGTAGGCCGGGTCAAAGGCGACTTCTCCACCGACCGTCGGGATGCCGACACAGTTCCCGTATCCGGCAATGCCTGACACGACATGACCGAATAAATGTTTCACACGTGATTCGTTCAAATCTCCGAAACGGAGTGAGTTCAATAATGCAATCGGACGGGCGCCCATCGAAAAGATGTCACGGATGATTCCACCCACCCCAGTCGCAGCACCTTGATAAGGTTCAATTGCTGACGGGTGATTATGACTCTCGATTTTGAAGGCGACAGCTTGACCGTCTCCGATATCGACGATTCCTGCTCCTTCTCCCGGTCCTTGTAAAACGTGCTCGCCGGTTGTCGGAAACTTCCGGAGCACCGGTTTCGAGTTTTTGTACGAACAGTGTTCAGACCACATGACCGAGAAGAGGCCGATTTCTGTATAATTCGGTTCCCGGCCAAGCAGTGAGACGACGAGCGCGTATTCGTCGTCCGATAATCCCATCGTGGCATAGATCTTTTCATCACGGATTTGTGTAGCTGTCGGTTCAGTTGTAAGTAACATGTCGTGCCCCCCATTTTACGATTGACGTGAATAACCGTTTACCGTCTTCTACACCGAGCAACGCTTCGACCGCACGCTCCGGGTGTGGCATCATGCCGAGTACATTTCCTGCCTCATTCGTGATGCCGGCGATATTTTCGACCGATCCGTTCGGGTTCTCTTTGTACGTGAACGCGATCTGCCCATTTGCCTTTAATGTCTCAAGTGTCGCGTCGTCACAGTAGTAGTTCCCTTCCCCGTGTGCAATCGGGACACGAATCGTTTCCTGTGCCGCATACTCACTTGTGAACATCGTCTCGTTGTTTTCGACGACGAGGTCGACCGTCTTACACATGAATTTCAAATCACGGTTTCGCATCAATACACCTGGAAGTAACCCTGCTTCGACGAGTACTTGGAATCCGTTACATACTCCAAGCACCGGACGTCCTTCTTCAGCGAAACGCTTTACTTCAGCCATAATCGGTGAAAATTGGGCGATTGACCCGCAACGCAAGTAATCTCCATATGAGAATCCACCTGGTAGCAGGACCCCATCGAACCCTTCAAGTGACGTTTCTGTATGGAATACGTATTCTGCTTCTTCCCCGAGCACGTCTTTTACCGCGTGGTACATGTCGAGGTCACAGTTTGATCCTGGAAAGACGATGACCGCGAACTTCATGCGAGTACCCCCATCTCAATTTCATAATTCTCAATGACCGTATTGACGAGTAACTTCTCACACATTTCTTTGACCATGTCTTCTGTCGTGTCGTCCGCTACTTGAAGCTCGATGATTTTCCCGATGCGCACCGATTCAACGCCAGCGAATCCGAGATGTTCGAGTCCACCTTTCACGGCAACTCCTTGTGGGTCGAGTACACTTTCACGTAATGTCACATACACGTTTACTTTTTTCATTGTCCGTTTCCCCCTATGCGTGTTAACAATTGTCCATACGTTTCAGTCAAAGAACCTAAATCGCGACGAAATACGTCTTTATCGAGTTTTTGTTTCGTTTCTTGATCCCAGAGGCGGCACGTATCGGGTGAAATCTCATCCGCTAAGATAATCGTCCCATCCACTTTTCCGAACTCTAGTTTGAAATCGATCACGTCGATGCCGTGTTGACCGAAGAAATCGAGTAATACTTCGTTTACCCAAAGTCCGAGTTGTCGCAATGTTTCGACTTCTTTATGTGTAGCGACTTGCAACAATCGGATATGATCCTCTGTGAGGAGCGGGTCCCCAAGAGCATCGTCCTTATAATAGAACTCGACAATCGGTGCGAGGAGCGGCGCCCCTTCTTCCCAACCGAGACGTTTCGCCAGACTACCTGCCGCGACGTTGCGGACGACCACTTCTAACGGAATGATGTCGACACGGCGGACTAACTGTTCTCGTTCTGAGATTCGTTTAATGAAGTGCGTCGGAATCTTATTGTCATGCATTAATTCGAACAACTGCGTCGTGATGGCGTTGTTTAAAATCCCCTTCCCATCAATCGACTCCTTCTTCTCTCCATTGAATGCTGTCGCATCATCTTTGTAGTACACACGAAGCACACCCGCTTCTTCTGTCTCAAATAACGCTTTCGCCTTGCCTTCATAAATTGCTTTCATCTGAACCGTTCCCCCTTAAAAGTGAGAGGGGCATGTCGCCCCTCAACGATTACAAACCACAGCGTTCAAAAATTGTATCGACACGACGTACGTGATAACGCGGGTCGAACAACTCATCGAGCTCTTCACTCGTAAAGAGTGCGCCCATTTCTTTGTCCTCTTCAATCAATGTCCGGAACATCGTTTCTTCTTCCCACGCCTGCATCGCCTTCGGTTGAACCGCATCGTATGCAGCTTCACGACTCCAGCCCTTCTCGATGAGACCGAGTAGAATACGTTGCGAGAAGATGATTCCGAACGTACGGTCCATGTTGCGACGCATGTTGTCCGGGAAGACCGTCAAGTTCTTCACGATGTTACCAAAGCGATTCAACATGTAGTTGAGAAGAATCGTCGCATCCGGGATGATGATTCGTTCTGCTGATGAGTGCGAGATGTCACGCTCATGCCAGAGTGGAACATTCTCGTATGCTGTCATCATATGACCGCGAATGACACGCGCAAGTCCTGTCATATTCTCAGAACCGATCGGATTCCGTTTATGCGGCATCGCCGACGACCCTTTTTGTCCTTTAGCAAAGAACTCTTCCACTTCGCGCGTCTCGGTCTTTTGAAGTCCACGAATCTCGGTCGCCATCTTTTCAATCGATGTCGCGATCAATGCGAGCGTCGACATGTACTCGGCATGACGGTCACGTTGGAGTGTCTGTGTCGAGATTGGCGCAGCTTGGATGCCTAGCTTGTCACAGACGTATGATTCGATGAATGGGTCAATATTTGCGAACGTTCCGACCGCTCCGCTCATCTTCCCGAATTCAATCGTTTCGCGAGCTGCCATGAAGCGTTTTTTGTTCCGTTTCATCTCTTCATACCAGAGGGCGAGCTTCAAACCGAACGTGGTTGGTTCTGCATGCACGCCGTGGGTACGTCCCATCATGATGTCGTACTTATGTGCTTTCGCCTTTTCTGCGAGAATACCGATGAAGCGATCTAAATCGGCCTCTAAAAGATCATTCGCCTGTTTGATTAAGTACGAGAGTGCCGTGTCGACGACATCCGTCGATGTCAAGCCGTAATGCACCCACTTCTTCTCTTCTCCGAGCGTCTCGGAAACGGCACGAGTGAACGCGATCACATCATGACGTGTCTCTTGTTCAATCTCTAGAATGCGATCAACATCAAACGATGCCTTGTTCCAAAGGACTTGTACATCTTCTTTCGGGATGATGCCGAGTTCACTCCAAGCCTCGCAGGCATAAAGCTCAACTTTTAACCAGGCCTCGAATTTGTTTTGATCAGTCCAAATGTTTGCCATCTCTGGGCGGGTGTAGCGTGAAATCATAAAACGGTCTCCTTCCAAATTGCCAGTTGTTCGATGGTATGAAGCGCATCTTCGACCGTTTCACTAAGGACGTTCAAATGTCCCATTTTACGGCCTATCTTCGCCTCATCTTTTCCATACAGATGTAGTTTAACATTCGATGGCAATGCTTTGACATTGAGTCGTTGCATATGTTCGCCGAGAAGATTGACCATGACGACAGGCGTAGTCAATGTCGTTCGTCCGAGGCGCATTCCGGTCACGGCTCGAATGTGTTGTTCAAATTGTGAGGTCTCACAAGCGTCAATCGTGTAATGCCCGGAGTTGTGGGGACGCGGTGCGAGCTCATTCACATATAGACGTCCATCCGCCATGACGAACAGCTCGACGGCGAGCGTTCCCGTTAAACCGATATGATCGGCGAGTTGGAGTGCGAGGTGTCTCGCATCCTCTTGAATCTCATCAGTCACACGAGCCGGTACGATGGATAGATGTAGAATGCTGTTGTGATGAATATTTTCACTGATCGGGAACGTCGACGTTTCTTCTTCTCCTCGTGTCACGATGACCGAGATCTCTTTTTCAAACGGCAACCAGGCCTCAGCGACATATTCTTGTTCGACAAAGTGTTCAATGAACGCCTGAAGGTCTTGTTCCGATCGAATGACCGTCTGGCCTTTCCCGTCATAGCCGAAGCGACACGTTTTGATGACAAATGGGTAGCCGAGCTTTTCGTGTGCCTGCCGTACCTCTCGAACCGTACGAACCGAAACATATGGCGCCACACGTAGTCCTGCTGATTCAATCATCTGTTTTTCTAAGATGCGATGTTGCGTTGCCTTCAACACGTCCATACCTTGTGGACATTTCTCTTCGATGGCTGCAATCATTTCCGTGTCGATGTTTTCAAATTCATACGTCACAATGTCTGAACGGTCAGCGAGTTCTTTCGCGGCATTCACATCATCAAATGAAGCGATAATCGAATCCGCTACTTGTGCGGTCGGTGCATTCGGGTTCGGGTCTAGACAAAGCGTCGTGTATCCCATTGCACTCGCGCTGAGTGACATCATCCGTCCAAGCTGTCCTCCACCTAAAATGCCGATTCTCATTAGACCAGTTCCTCCGTTCCACGCATGGCCATCTCTTGTTTTTGCTCTCGAAACATTTCAAGTCGCTTCGTGATTTCTGCTGATTGGATACTGAGGATCTGAGCAGCGAGTAAACCGGCGTTCGTCGCACCTGCTTTACCGATGGCGACAGTCGCTACTGGGACGCCTGCAGGCATCTGTACAATCGACAGTAGCGAATCCATTCCATTGAGTGCTTTCGACTGAACTGGGACACCGATGACAGGAAGAGTCGTTTTTGCGGCGACCATCCCTGGAAGGTGAGCTGCCCCACCAGCACCCGCAATGATGACTTGAATACCTCTGCCTCGTGCCTCTTCCGCATATTCGAACATCAAGTCTGGTGTTCGATGGGCCGATACGACTTGCTTCTCGTATGGAATCTGTAACTCATCCAACATGTCACAAGTATGTTTCATCGTCTCCCAATCAGATGAACTACCCATGATGACGCCTACCACTTCGTTCATTCCACATGTCCCCCTTACAAAAAAGAAATCCCTAAACCGAGCAATCAGTTTAGGGTATAGGCATGACAAATACACGTCCGCTACACCCCATAGTCTGACCAGAGTCGGTGATCAGGTAGAAACTTGCAAGCCATTTCCTTGCGATTATATGGAGCACTATTCATTTTTCTTAACTCACACGCCTATCGTACCTTGTTCTTTGAAAACATGTCAATAAACTGCGAACATTTTAATTGTCTGAATATTTATCGTTCGCCTTTTGGATGTTATCAGTATAATCTTCTCCGCTAATGTATGCTATTGAAAAGGGGGAGTTAGATGAGTTACATAGCGAGTTTACGAGAAGTGATTGGGAACCGTCCAATCATCAGTGTCGGAGCGACCATTTTGGTCATCAATCAAAAACAAGAAGTACTGATGCAGCATAGATCGGATACACTCGATTGGGGTTTACCGGGAGGATCGATGGAACTCGGGGAAACGCTGGAAGAGGTCGCTGCACGAGAATTGAAAGAAGAAACCGGGCTTCTCGCTGAGCATTTCGAATTAATTCAGGTTTTTTCCGGTCAAGATGGTTACTTTAAATATCCGAATGGAGACGAGACATACGGTGTCATTCATTTATATCAGGCAAAAGGAGTACATGGAGAGCTCGTCATGGAAGATGGGGAAAGCTTGGCTCTTAAATACTTTAGTAAAGAGAATCTTCCTATAAAGATAGAAAAACGGGCTCAAACTTTATTGGATGTGCTTGGAGATCGATGCTTTGAACGCGAGCATTCGTTTTGATATGTAAAAAGCCGTCACACAATCTGTGTGACGGCTTGGCATTAGGATTCTTTAGAGACGCATTCAAATAAAATCGATTGATGGGAGTGGACAGGTACATCTTTGGCTCCCGTTTGCTCAAAGACGGGCTTTTCAATGCGGCGTATAGGACGATAACCCATTTCGTTGATTCGATCTAAACATTCACTGACCGTTTCATTTGGTTCGACATATACTTTGATCTTCTTAGCCATTTCTTAACGTCCTCTCTTCCACTAAGCTGAATCGATGATACGAAAAAACGGCGGCCCTTGAGCGAATGCTCCAGAACCACCGTTTGCCTGGCAACGTCCTATCCTCACAGGGGGAGATCCCCCAACTACTTTCGGCGCTGAGACGCTTAACTTCCGTGTTCGGCATGGGAA
>NZ_JACSKR010000004.1:0-294634 GCF_018617685.1 Exiguobacterium sp. s57 | reverse complement strand
CATGTATTAGGCACGCCGCCAGCGTTCGTCCTGAGCCAGGATCAAACTCTCCAAAGAATTTGATATAGCTCTTAAATTGACGAAGCTTGCGCTTCATTCAAAAATTGTAAAACTTTTTTTTTGCCTCATCGTTCAGTTTTCAAAGTTCGTCAGTTTAAATGGTGGGCCTAAGTGGACTCGAACCACCGACCTCACGCTTATCAGGCGTGCGCTCTAACCGGCTGAGCTATAGGCCCATAAAAAAGAATGGTGCACCCTGAGAGATTCGAACTCCCGGCCTTTAGATTCGTAGTCTAACGCTCTATCCAGCTGAGCTAAGGGTGCGTATGGTGCGGTCGAGAGGACTTGAACCTCCACGGTGTTAACCACCACTAGGCCCTCAACCTAGCGCGTCTACCGATTCCGCCACGACCGCAGCGTATAAAGTTAAAAGAAAAATGGTGAGTCATGCAGGGCTCGAACCTGCGACCCTCTGATTAAAAGTCAGATGCTCTACCAACTGAGCTAATGACTCAAATAAAAGCTGGGCTGGAAGGGATCGAACCTTCGCATGTCGGAATCAAAATCCGATGCCTTACCACTTGGCTACAGCCCAACGTAAATGGCGGTCTTGACGGGATTCGAACCCGCGATCTCCTGCGTGACAGGCAGGCATGTTAACCCCTACACCACAAGACCAGATTACGTTTTTATTTGAAATGGTGGAGGATGACGGGATCGAACCGCCGACCCCCTGCTTGTAAGGCAGGTGCTCTCCCAGCTGAGCTAATCCTCCATATATGGTGACCCGTACGGGATTCGAACCCGTGTTACCGCCGTGAAAGGGCGGTGTCTTAACCGCTTGACCAACGGGCCGATATTATGTGTCTTCTAAGTAATTTTAAGTGGCGGAGACGGAGGGATTCGAACCCTCGCACCGGTTTCCCAGCCTACTCCCTTAGCAGGGGAGCCCCTTATAGCCTCTTGGGTACGTCTCCAAAATAAAATGGCTCCGCAAGTAGGATTTGAACCTACGACCTACCGGTTAACAGCCGGTTGCTCTACCACTGAGCTATTGCGGAACGTTGCTTGAACTTATCGAAGTAACGATTTATATTGTAACCGCAAACCAGAAACCTGTCAATCACTTTCTTAGAAAAACGTTTATTTCGCATGTCGTCTCTCGGCGACTTCTATAAGATATCACGGCATAAAAAGACCGTCAACACTTTTTCTGAAAAAAAAGCAGGCAAAATGAAAAACATTTTACCTGCTCCGAGTTTCTTCTTATTAACTGTTCGGCGTAAGCATCGTCAAACTAATTCGTCCACGATTCACATCGACTTGTTCAATCCATACAGTCACGATGTCACCGACCGAAACGACATCAAGCGGATGCTTCACGTAACGATTCGACAATTTCGAAATGTGGACTAGTCCATCCTGCTTCACGCCGATATCGACAAATGCACCGAAATCAATGACGTTTCGGACAGTTCCTTGGAATTCCATCCCTACTTTAAGATCTTCAAGGCTCATAACATCTGTTCGTAGTAACGGCTTTTGAATATCTTCACGCGGGTCACGACCCGGTTTGGCTAATGATTTTAAAATGTCCTCTACTGTCGGAAGACCCGCATCTAATCGCTCACTCAATGCACGTGCGTCGACTTGCTGTAGACGTTCTCGAAGCTCGGCTGTTCCAACCTCTGATTTAGAGGAGCCGATTTCTTTTAGAATCGATAACGCGAGCGGGTAACTTTCCGGATGAATCTCAGTTTGGTCAAGAACATCCTTCCCGTTCATGATTCGCAAGAACCCAGCCGCTTGTTCGAACGCCTTTGCTCCGAGACGTGGCACCTTCTTAATATCCTTTCTCGTTTCAAAGCGTCCATTCTCTTCACGGTATGACACAATATTTTTTGCCGTCGTCTTGTTAAGTCCCGATACGTATGTCAATAAAGACTCGGAGGCACGGTTGACGTCAATTCCGACCATGTTGACCACGCTTTCGACGACAAATTCTAAGGATGCCTTCAGTTTATTCTGGCTCACGTCATGCTGATATTGTCCGACACCGACTGATTGCGGGTCGACTTTGACAAGTTCCGCCATCGCATCCTGGATTCGGCGTGCGATCGAGACGGCTGACCGTTCCTCGACTTTTAAGTCCGGAAATTCGCTTCGTGCGACTTCCGATGCCGAATACACACTCGCCCCTGCTTCGTTCACAATCGCATAAGCGATGTCACGCTCTGCTTTCTTCAACCAGTCGGCGACGAATTGTTCTGTCTCGCGTGACGCAGTCCCGTTCCCGACGACGATGACCGAGATCGGATATTCCTTCGCGAGTCTCGTCAACACTCTCTCGGCTCCAGCGATATCATGTTTCGGTGCCGTCGGATAAAAGACACCGACTTCTTCGACTTTTCCGATTTCGTTAACGACTGCCCACTTACAACCCGTCCGATATGCCGGATCAATCCCTAAGACGACTACTTCGCGAAGAGGTGGCTGCATATAGAGCTGCTTTAAGTTTTTCGAGAAGACATCGATTGCTTGTTCTTCTGCCTTCTCTGTCAACTCACCACGAATCTCCCGTTCAATTGCCGGGAAGACAGATTTTTTATAAGCCTCTATCACAGCCGCTTCGACAATTTCACGCTTCTCTTTCGGCAGTCGTTCATATGTACGGAGGGTCTGATCCATGAAGCGCGTCTCGTCAAATATCACTTTTACTTGAAGAACGTCGGTACGTTCTCCACGGTTCAAGGCGAGTACACGGTGTGGGACGATGCCAGCGATTTTTTCTTCATATTCATAGTACTGTGCAAAAATCTCTTTCTCGTCCTCCGCTTGTTTTTTCTTCTTCGAGCGCAAGAGCCCTTCTTTGCGTACGCGGTCACGGAGCATCTGTCTCAGTTTCGCTTCCTCGCCCCATTCCTCCCCGATGATGGCACGAACGAGTGGCAACGCTTCTTCTACTTCGACGTCTTGAGCGCGTTCTTTTAACGCCTCTGATGAATAAAGTGACTTGTCACGGAACCAGTCTGCGAGTGGTTGCAACCCTTTCTCGCGACCTTGTTCCGCTTTCGTGCGTCGTTTCGGACGATACGGTAAGTAGATGTCTTCAACTTGTTGAAGTGTCGTCGCCACCTCTAATGCTTTCGTTAATTCAGGCGTGTTCTTTTCCAACTCTTCTAATTTGGCAAGGACATCCGCTTTACGTTTTTGTAGACTCTCTTCATATTGAAGGGCGTCTAAAATCCCTTTGATTTCGACTTCATCCAGATTTCCCGTCATTTCTTTCCGGTAACGGGCCATGAACGGAATGGTCGCCCCTTCAGACGCGAGCTGTTGTACCGTCTCAACTTGGTTCCCTTTCAAGTTTAACGCTTTAGCCACTTTCGCAATCACTTGAATCACTTCCTTTTTTGATCTCTTCCAAAGTGTAGCAAACATTCAAACAAAAAAGCGACGACTCGATTAGTCATCGCTTGAGAATACTTCATTGAGTGGGACTTTGATGGCTTCACGCAGCTTTTCGAGTGCTCGCCGCTGCAAACGGGAGACGTGCATCTGCGAGATGCCGAGAAGTTCTCCAGTCTCTTTTTGGCTCATGTTCTTATAGTAGGCACATTCTAAGATAGCACGTTCCCGCTCATTTAAGACGTTGAACGCTTTTTCTAAAATGAGACGTTGGTCGACTGATTCATACCCACGTTCTTGGCTACCGACTAAATCGAGTAGTGTGACCGTACTGCCTTCGTTATCCGCTTCAATCGAACTATCGACTGACAAAGCCTGATAGCTCTTGCCCATCTCGAGCGTCTCAAGAATTTCTTCATCCGATACACCGAGATGATCGGCTATCTCATCGATTCGTGGCGAACGTTGTAATTCGGTCGTCAATTCTTCGACTGTCTTCTTAATCTTCGGACCGAGCTCTTTGATTCGACGAGGCACGTGGACACTCCACGTCTTATCGCGAATAAATCGTTTGATTTCTCCGATGATGGTCGGAACCGCAAAAGATTCAAAGCTACGACCAAACTCTGGGTCAAATCGACGAAGTGCCGCTAGTAATCCAATCATCCCAACCTGTACGAGATCGTCGTGAATCGCCCGTCCTCGCGAGAATTTGCGAGCGAGCGCTTCGACGAGGTCTGAATAGCGATTGATGAGTAGCATTTGCACTTCTTCGTTTTGGTCATCTTGTTGGTAGCGTTCAATCCACTCTAGTACCTCATCATCACTGTGATGGCGTTGTTGAGATTTTGCTGGCACTCTGATCCACCTCGTCCCTGTTAAGGAGTTTTGTCATCGTCACTTTGACACCGTTGTCTTTATTGATCGAGACATCATCCATTAACGCTTCGATAAGGAAGAGACCAAGTCCTCCCTCGCGGAGCGATTCAATTTCCGTCGTCTCTTCGACCGGAGTCGCTTGACGCTTCACATCATCCGCGAACGTCTTGCCTGAATCTTCAATCGTGATTTCAAGACGATCTGCATACACGCCACACGAGAGTTTGACTTCTCCATCCTGATGTTCTTCATAAGCATGTTGCACGGCATTGCCACATGCTTCCGAGACCGCGATTTTAATATCCTCGATCTCGTCGTACGTATATCCCATACGGTTAGCGATTCCTGAAACGACTAATCGAACCACACCGACATATTCTGGTTTGGCCGGGAACGTCATGACCGTCTGTTCAACATTGTTCATTGCGTGCCACCTCTTACATTCGAATTAATAGAAAGAAGTTTGTGAAGACCCGTCAATTCGAATAGACGATTGACTCGATCCGTGACCCCGACAAGTGACAACTCTTTTTCGTTACGCGTGGCAATCTTCAATGCCCCAACGAATACACCAAGACCTGTCGAGTCCATATACTCCACTTCGTCTAAATGAACGACCACATCTTGTTCACTGATGGCCGGATGCAATACTTCTTTCAATTTTGGTGCAGTATATGTATCCACTTCCCCGGATACGTAAAGGTGTAATTGTTCTCCAATGACCTGCTCGCGAATCGCTAAATCCATTGTCTATTCCCTCCTAAATGTCCGTACAGATAAATTGAGTACGATTAATTTTAATTCCCCTCTGACGAAATTTTAAACCATTTTCTTAAAAAATTTTTAAAAAAAGACCGATACCTATGTACCAGTCTTGATCTATGTAAGGCTAGAGCGGGATCAATCCCATACTAATCTCTAGCGCTCGGTCAACTTTATGCATCGTCTCATCATCGAGATGAGTGACTTTATCCGTCAGACGACGCTTATCAATCGTTCGAATCTGTTCAAGTAAAATCACAGAGTCTCGTTCGAGTCCGTGCTTCTCTTGATATACTTCCACATGAGTCGGCAGTTTTGCTTTTTGAATCTGAGCTGTAATCGCAGCGACAATGACGGTCGGGCTAAAGCGATTGCCGATGTCGTTCTGTACGATGAGAACGGGTCGAACGCCACCTTGCTCTGAGCCGACTACGGGCGACAGATTCGCATAAAATACGTCACCACGCTTTACGATCACTCTGCTCACACCCCACTTACTTGACGTAAGAGAGCATGTTCGGCTTCGGCTTCAATCGTTAGCATCTCTTCTGCCATATTCAAGTTAAACGCGGCCATCTCTTGATAGCCTTTCGCCAATTCTTCACGCAGTGTTTGTTGTCGATCAGCAATTTCTTTAGACAAGTATGTCACTACATCGTTCAAGGACAGTGTTTCACGGTCTTTCATCGAAATCGGACCCCCTTGTTGCGAGAACCGATCTGGGACGGATGCTAGCGCACCCGCAGTTCGCTGCTTCAACATCTTACACCTCCAGAATCGTTTCATGGACTGGCGGAAAATCTCCCGCGTTCTTTATCAATATAACACGCAGGAATGGGAAAATATAGAGAATTCGAGAAAGAATTCAGATAATTTCACACGATTTCTGATTCACACATAGCGACGCGGCAATCGGCTCGTAAATTGACAGACAATCTCATAGTTGATGGTTCCTAGATGTGACGCGAGTTCATCAATGGCGACATTTCCACCGATGAGTGTCACATCCGTACCGACTGGGAACTCTTTTGGGAGACGAATCATGAAACGGTCCATGCAGACGCGCCCTACGATTGGACAACGAACGCCATCCACCTCGACCTCAAATCCGCTCGCCTTCCGTAACCAACCGTCCGCATAACCGACCGGGACCGTACCGATCCATTCATCGGCCGACGTCGTATAGGTCGCGCCGTAACTGATTGTTTGACCTGCCTCAAGTTGTTTCACCTGCATGAGCTGACTTTTTAAAGTGAAAGCTGGGCGCAGAAATGAATAGAACGTCTCCATCTCATCTGACGGATATAATCCATAAAGCGCGATTCCGACACGAACCAAATTGTAAGGAACATCTTGAGCCGCCATTCGGATGGCTCCGGCTGAGTTAGACGTATGAATATAACGGAATCGCTCGTGTAGACCCGCCATCAACCGTTCGAATCGCTCTTGTTGCGTATAGTACAAGTCGCTATCTAGTTCATCGGCTGTCGCGAAATGGGTGTAAATCCCTTCCACCCTAATCGAGTCAGTCGCTTCTTCTAGTAAGGCATCCAACTGTTCACGGGTGCGCAGACCGAGACGTCCCATCCCTGTATCGACTTTGATGTGAACCTTCAAGGGCTTTTCTTCTATATAAGGAGTTGCCTCTTTTAACCATTCGGCTGAAAAGACGGACAACGTGATGCCCCGTTCTGCCGCAGCTCCGGCATATTCAGGGAATTGCGCCTCCATAACGAGAATGGGTGCCGTGATTCCAGCATCGCGAAGCTCAATCGCTTCCTCAAGTAAAGCGACCCCAAGCATCGTTGCCCCATTCTCAAGTGCAATCTCCGCTACTTCAACCGCCCCGTGACCGTAGGCGTTCGCTTTGACAACCGCCATGATGTCTTGTGGGATACGTGTTGATAATTCTTTTATATTATGGGCGATGGCCGCCCGATCAATCTCGATTCGACTAGGACGAAACATGTTGCCCCTCCTCTTCTAAGATGACTTGCGCGACCGCATACGCTTGACTATGACTGATGCTGACATGAATCCGACCTGAAAACGGTGCGGTCATGACAGGCCGTCCTGTCTCATCTGGTAAAATTTCAATATGACGCCACGATAAACCGTGTGCAATGCCGGTGCCAACCGCCTTGGCATAAGCCTCTTTTGCGGCGAAACGACCTGAGACAAACTCGATTTGACGCGGTAGCGGGTACTGTTGAATAAACTCATATTCCGCTTCGGTGAGCAGGCGCTTTAAAAAACGCGGTTGTTTCATCGAGCGAGCCATCCGATCAAGCTCGACGATATCGATTCCGATTCCTACAATCACAGGACACTCGCTCCTTTCCTTTTTTCCTCGTTTCCTTATACAATTGAGGAAAGAGGTGATGTTATGTTTAGTCGTACTGAAAATGTACAAACGTTTGTACGGGCATATCCACTCGTAACGCTGTTCATTGTAATCCAACTCCTTGTGTTTGTCATCGATTCTTTCGCTCCTGGTTTACGAATCGTTGCGACGGGTGGGTCGTTCCATTTGGCACTCGCGGACGGACAATGGTACCGCTTGGTCACGGCCAACTTTATTCATTTAAGTCTCGGCCATTTATTGTTCAACTCGTTCGCGCTGATCATCTTTGGGCCAGCGATGGAAAGAATGGTCGGTCATGTGAAATTTGCCCTGTTTTATGTATTGGCCGGAGCTCTTGCCAACTTGCTCACCTACTTCACCGTCAGCAATTTATTTTATCTACAAGCTGGTGCGTCAGGTGCAATCTTGGCCATTCTCGGATTTTACGTGTTCATCGGCCGCTTCCGTCGCACGTTGATGTATAGCCAGGATGCCCGCTTGGTTTATATCTTCGTTGCTATCAGCGCTGTCTTCACATTAATCGGTTCAAATGTGTCGCTTTGGGGGCATGTGTATGGTTTCCTCTCAGGATTTTTACTTGCCCTACCACTCTCACGGTTTGCCGTTCCGTATACACGGCCCGCTCGCTATGGAAAGTATAAGCAACGCTCTTACGCACCCCCTGTTATTCATTCTGGGGATGGAAAGTGGTTTTTCTACATTATTATCGGACTAGCCATCTTCGGATTATTGGCACAATTCCTATGACAAAGATACAAAAAACGGCCAAGCGAAATCGCTTGGCCGTTTGCTTAAATTTGATTTTTATGACGAGCCTCTTGTAGCACGTCGACTAAATCCTTCACGTCTTCGACAAGGTTTTGAATCGTATCTTGGTTTTCTTCGTAGAGCGATTTCCATTCCATGACACGATCTTTCAAGTTCCCTTTCGATGAGGCTTGAAGACCGAC
Organism: Exiguobacterium sp. s57; assembly: GCF_018617685.1. Lineage (NCBI taxonomy): Bacteria > Bacillati > Bacillota > Bacilli > Caryophanales > Exiguobacterium > Exiguobacterium sp. s57. The sequence goes on along the minus strand of NZ_JACSKR010000004.1, from coordinate 286,270 downwards.
TGCATGGGCTTCTGTCGATGAATTCGATGACTTCAACTTCGACTTAATGCCTTTTAATTGCCTTACTTGTTGATCGCGCGTTTCGCTATGGAGAAGTGATGCCGCCGCGCCGATTACTGCACCCGCAGCCATCCCCAACCAGAAATAATTCTTGTTCATAAAAATCCTCCCCTAACATGACGTTATCTTTTATTATAGATTATCTGACTCGGTGACGACATAGTGTTTTATGACAGGACCTGACCCACGTTGTTCCACGGCCCGTTTCAACCGGTCTTCGAGGACTGCGTAATCCGCCGTATCTCGGAAGTGTTTTCCACCAGACGTGAATTGAATGAAGACGACAGCATGGTGGTCGTCCGGGTCGACCCCGAGACGATAAGCCGAAAAACCTTCATGTCCGACACCGAGGGGCGCCTTTTCAGTCAATAGTTGATGAAATAACAGAGAACGGGCATTCTCATCCGCCGGGATGTTCGCATACAAGATGTTTCCTTTTTTCACGAATTCCCCTGATGCCTCTTCAATTTCAAACACTTTGCCACTTTTGAACGGGGATTTGTCCCCCTCCGCGAGTAAAATCGTCTCATGTCCATTCGCCGCGATGACACCCGGTTCTTTCCGAAGGCGCTCCGAAACGCTACCTGACGCGAACGTCATATAAAGTTTAGACAAGTCCTTCACACCCTTTCGCGAGTGTAATGTCTTTCTCCGTGATACCACCTTCGTCATGAGTCGATACGGTCAAAGTTACATCCCGATACTCGATTAAGATGTTTGGGTGATGATCGAGTGACTCAGCCAAATCCGCTACTAGATGTACGAATTGGATGGCTTCCGGGAACGTTTCAAGGCGGTAAGTCTTTTGAATCTCCCCATTCACTTCTTGCCAACCGCTTAAGCGTGACAGTTCGTCTGTCAATTCACTTTGTGATAATACCATCGTCACAATCCCCTTTCCCTATACGGTCTACTTGTCTTATTCTACCCAAACCGAAGAAAAATAATCTTCCGCGCATGATGTATAATGATTTAGAATGAGATGGATAGCCATCATTTTGATTATGAGAGGAGCATCTTCTATGCGCGCATTGATTGTTATTGATTATACATTTGATTTTATCGCAGACAGTGGTCGTTTGACTTGCGGGAAACCTGGGCAAGAGATTGAAGAACGGATTGTCACGTTGATTGAAACGTTCTCGACAGAGGATTATGTCGTCATCGCAAACGATGTCCATGATGCAGGCGACACGTTCCATCCGGAAACGATGTTGTTCCCACCTCACAATATCCGTGGGACAGAAGGTCGTGAATTGTACGGAGCTGTGAAAGAAGCATCCAAAACGGCAGACCACTGGATTGATAAGACACGGTATAGCGCGTTTGCCGGAACGGACCTTGACTTGCGTCTTCGGGAACGCGGCATCACAGAAGTTCATCTTGTCGGTGTCTGTACGGACATCTGCGCGCTCCACACAGCCGTAGATGCCTACAATCTTGGTTATCAAATCGTCGTCCACGCCGATGCCGTCCAAAGTTTTAATCCGGTCGGTCACGAATGGGCGCTCGAACATTTCGTCACGACACTCGGTGCGACCGTCGTCGGAAAGTGACGTAAAACAGAAAGGAAAATATATGTTACATCGCAATTTAGCACTTCATACGGACCTTTACCTTCCACGTTGGATGTATATCTACTGGAAGCAAGGTCGTCATAACGAAAAAGTCGTCTTCGACCTTTACTACCGCTCGAATCCATTTAGTGGAGGATATGTTGTTTTTGCTGGACTCGAGAACATCGTCCATTATTTAGAGAACGTATCGTTTACCGAAGAAGATATCGCCTACTTGAAAAAACAACTTGGATTCGAAGACGAGTTTGAGGATGTGTTACGAAATTTCAAGTTCACTGGTTCACTATATAGTGTCCGCGAAGGAGAAATCATCTTCCCCCACGAACAAGTCGTCCGGATTGAGTCGACCATCTTTGAGGCAAAGTTGTTCCAGACGGCACTCCTCAATATCGCCAACCATGAATCACTTATCGCTACGAAATATGCACGGATTCGCCAAGCTGCACCGAACGAAACACTCCTTGAAGGCGGCGCACGTCGCGCGCAAGGGGTCGATGCTGCCTATTACGGCACACGTGCCGCTTACATCGCAGGTTTCGATGTGACAAGCCTCGTCTCTGCCGGACGTGATTTCGATGTACCGACAGGAGGGACGATGGAACATGCGGACATTCAGTTCCATGATGATGAATTGAGCGCATTCCGTTCATTCGCTGAGATGTACCCAGACAACACGAGCCTTCTCATCGACACATACGATACTCTTAAATCCGGTCTTCCGAACGCAATCACGGTCGCGAAAGAACTTGAGGCAAACGGACACCGCCTCAAGTCTGTACGACTCGACTCCGGAGACCTCGCCTATCTGTCGAAACGTGCCCGGAAAGCATTGAATGAAGCCGGTCTCGACTATGTTAAAATCGTCGTCTCTGGTGATTTAGATGAGTACGTCATCCAAGACTTACGAATGCAGGGCGCCGAAGCCGATACGTTCCTCGTTGGGACGCGTGGGATCACAGCTTATGAACAGCCGGCACTTGGTATGGTATATAAACTCGTCGCACGAGAAGATGAGACCGGAGAGTTGAAACCGGTCATCAAAGTGTCTTCTTCCAAAGTGAAGACGACGACGCCTCATAAAAAAGAATTGTACCGGATCATCGATAAGGAAACGAAAATGTTCAAAGGGGATTACATCGCCCTTTCTGACGAACCGGTTGATTCATACACAGAGATCGACTTAATCGATGTCCGTGACCCAGCCTTTAAAATCAAGACACGTAACTTCAACGTCAAACGCTTGTTGCAGCCAGTTTTCCTCGATGGGAAACGAGTATATGACCTACCGAGCACAACCGAGATTCGTACTTACCACCATGAGCAGATGAACGGTCTTTGGGAAGAGTATAAACGCCTTCGCCTGCCGGAAGTTTACTCGGTGACGTTCAGTAAACCACTTTGGGATCTAAAACTTGATATGATTCGCAAAACGCGAGTTCCAAAATAAAAAAGGTTGTGGGTGCATTCCCACAACCTTTTTTATACCATCGTCATCTCGCCCGCTTGGCTTTGATCTTCTTTTCTCCGAAAGTAAAGCGCCATCGACAAAGAGAGCAATATCAAGACAAAATAGACAGTCCGTTGCCAAAACGTAGCTTCGGTGTCCCCTTGGAACAGTGCAATGATATAATCACTCCCACTGACTAAAAACAGTCCGGCAAGCAAAAGAAAGATTCGATAGCCGGCCCGACTCCGCTCCCCTTTCACTTTGAAGAAAAGGACACCATAGTAGACAATCGCCAGAATCGTCACATAACCGATTACGCCAACAACCCAACTCATCTTGATGCCTCCCTCACTCTCTATTTTTCTGTTTCCTCCCCGTTATCTTAACATATTCTATTCATCATACTATGTTAAGATGGTCTAAAGAAAACGCGGAAAGGAACGATCCTATGAAAACGTTTCGCCTCGTCCAAGTCCGTCTCGTTCAAGACGAATACGGCAATGAACTGAACTTACCAATCGATTTGCTCGACGGATTGATCATCTCCAAAGAACACGACTCTGAGTGGCTACTCGAGATGCTCGTACCGACCGAGTCCGCGGTCACGCTCCATCACTACTTAAACAAACGAATTCTTATCCTCGCCGAGGCAATCATCACGTCCCGGACGAATGCCCCGGCTGCGCTCGCCTTGACGTTCACGAGCGAACGCGCTTTGAACGATCATCATACGTTCGTCGCCGAGGGACTTATGTTGATCCCGAAACAGGATGCTACGAAACAAGTGCTTGATTCCTTGATTCAAGATGGGGTTGCCACATCGAATTTGAAACCAGCTTTCTTCGAGAAGAAAGTCGAGCTGCAGCAAACGTTCAGCCGTTTCGCCTTTAATCAATTAGTCAAAACCGGGTCATTCGAATAATCGAATGACCTTATTTTTATTTCCCCACAACCTTGGACCCTTCAAACAAAAAAAAGACGGAGAAATAACCTCCGCCTCACACGTAGATAAAGAACAAGATGACCATCATCGTCATTCCGATAACTTTTAACAACGTGCTGCCGAGAAAGGCGAGAACCGTCCCGACGCCGATACTCCATGCCTCGCGTGTCGTCTTCCCGAGCGTCAATTCTGCCAAAAATGCGAAGATGAACGGGAAAATAAGGACTCCGACGAGCGGGAATATGAAAGGTCCGGCAATCAAGCCGATCGTCGCGCCCCATTTCGCTCGTTCCGAGCCACCTCGTTTGTCCACCGTTGCCCGGGTAACGACATAGTCAACCCCAAACAAAAAGATGAGGAAGACGGATTGCCATACCCAGAACGTCCAAGTCAGTGGCTCAAATGAGAAACCAAACCCATAAATCATGTAACCGATAAACAAGAATAGGACACTCGGAATGACCGGGTAAATGAGTCCGGCAAAAGCGACTACAAATGATGCGATAATAAATACCCATAATAAGGTCGTCATGACATTCTCCTCATTTCATAATGGCCGGATCGGTGATATGGTCAGCTACATTGATTGCCTTCACCTCAAACTGACCATGTTGATGGATGATATAGTTCGAGCAGGCGTTCCGCATCGCATGACGGAACGTGTATGTGTCATCAATCGCTGAAAGCGCTGCTTTGATTGCATGTGAATGGCAGACGACAATGATGCGCTTGCCTGGATGTGTGTCGACCAAATGCTTCATTCCTTCTAAAACACGGGCGCGCATCTCACCTTCCGACTCGAGGCCAGGAAGGCGCTCCTGATCATCGGCTTGAACAGCCTCATAAATACCTTTTACCGGCTGTCCCGATGCCGCTCCAAATTCACGTTCAATAAACCGTTCATCTAAACGAATCGCCCCATGCTCGATACCACATGATGTCGCAATCGCTTCTGCCGTATGAACCGCACGCGATAAGGGACTAGAGACGATGATGTCCCACTGTTCTTGACTTAAAAAAGCTGCACTCTCTTCGGCCTGTTGACGTCCGAGTGCATTCAAAGGATTATCTTCGCGCCCTTGAATAATTTCTAAACGATTCCAATCGGTCTGACCGTGCCTGACTAAACATAACTCTGTCACTACTTCCACTCCTTATACTTTCAATCATCACTCATCGTACCATCTTCCCTAAAAATCGCAACGTCATACCATGCATTCATCAATAAAACGGTTGAGGCGTACCATAAGTTGCTTTTCGCTGATTGGATTGTCCGATTGCAGGAAACTTGCAAGTGAGTGCGTTCCATTAGGAAATGAAATGAGTTGGACGTTCGCACCGACATCACTCGCATGTTCGACGAAGTGAAGCGCCTGGCCAAATGGCACAATCGGATCTTTCTTCCCATGTAACAATAAGATTGGCGGTGCATCAGCGTATAAATGGGAAACGGGTGAACATTTCACCATCAGTTCACGCCACTCTTCACGGCTTCCTTCATAGAATTTCAAATGAGCCAACCACGTCTGAATGAACTTGAATAATAAAAAGTTTGTTGGTGGATACAAGGCGATAACCCCTTTGATTTCTGGGAGATCATCCCCGAGTTCACCTACAAATTGTTTGTGACGATCGAGTGCTGTCGCGAGCAACAAAGCCGCTCCCGCAGAATCGCCCCACACGAGTAATTGCTGTGTATCAAGCATCAACAACGATTCGTGTTTCTTCAAATAGCAAAGTGCATCTGAAGCATCGGAGATATTATCAGGGAAATACACCCCATCTTCAAATAAGCGATAATCGATACTGACGACAGCGATTCCTTTCCCTAAAAAGTGATCGAGTAACGGATGAAACAACGTCACCATGCTCCGGTCCCCTCTGACAAATGCTCCCCCGTGTGCATAGACCGCTACCGGGAATGGACCTTCACCTGGAGGGAGATATAAATCAAATTGGAGCGGACGATCGTTGACAATTTTATACGTGTACGTGTGACGCCGGCGTGTTGTCGGTCGAATCGGCAATTCGGGTTCTTGCCATCTGACAAGTGACCCATACTGACTCCACACGCTAGCCCCGGCTGCAGTCGCGGCAGCAATCGCCGCACCACCTACAAACCAGGCAGTCTCCTTTCTCATACAATCCACTCCTCGTCCCTTTTTTTAATCATATTCCCGTTTTTTTCAAAAATCTATCCATCAGAAGTCGGACTTGACGTGCTTCGAAAGGCACACTATAATATTAATCGCAGTCATAAAACGTAATTGTTACGATTTAATATTCAGATAATTTTTGAAAGGTGGACGATGAAAGATGAAAAAGACATGGCTAGGTGCCGTCGCGGCCGGGACGCTTCTACTTGGAGCTTGCGGTAATACCGAAGGAGATAACACAACGGAATCAACGGGCGACAAATTGACGGTGTATGCCTCGACCTTCGCTTTAAAGTCAATAGCTGAAGAAATTGGCGGAGATCAAGTCAACGTCGAAATGGTCATCCCACCCGGAGCAGACCCGCACACATTTGAACCCACTTCTAAGCAGATGACTCAAATTGCTGAAGCCGATCTCTTTTTGACGATTGGTCACGATTTAGAGCCATATGTCGAATCAATGGAGAAGAGTTTAGATGGACAGAACGTCACCTTCGTTAAAACAGCGGAGAACGTGGCGTTGCTCGATGCAACTGATACCGTTCATGTTCATGAAGAAGATGGTCACACTGAGGATGAGCATGCACATGAAGAAGATGGACACTCGGAAGACGAGCACGCCCATGAAGAAGATGGACACTCGGAAGACGAGCATGCCCATCACGACCACGGACAATACGACCCTCACGTTTGGCTCGACCCAATGAACGCCGTTACAATGGCGGAAGCCGTTGAAGCAGCTCTCAGTGAAGAGGCCCCGGACTATAAAGACGAGTTTGCGGATCGCTTAAGTGCATTCAAAGAAGAAGCGGACTCCCTAGATAGTGAATTGGCAGCAGCGGTCGAAAACGGGACGAAATCAGAACTTCTTGTAACGCATGCCGCTTATGGCTATTTAGCTGAACGCTATGGATTCGAACAATTACCAATCGCCGGACTCACACCTTCTGAAGAACCATCACAACAAGCCCTCAAACGAATCATTGAAGAGGCTCGTCTCCACGACTTGAACTATATTGCCTTTGAAGACACGGTCACACCAAAAGTTGCTGAGGTCGTGAAGCAAGAAATCGGCGCAGAAAGCGTGACGATTTACAACTTGGAATCGGTCACAAAAGAACAGATGGATAAGAGCTATTTCGACTTGATGCGTGAAAACGTCAAGGCACTCGAGACAGCTTTGAAATAATTAAAATCCCGAAACGAGATGGCTCGTTTCGGGATTTTTTCATGCTTCTATTCGACGGTCTAACGTCTTCATCGTGACGAGAAGCAGGAGTATTAGCGATACGATGACGCTCATCATCCAGAAATCTCCGTCCACGAAGAATGATGGTGCCCACTCCCCTGCACTCAGTCCCAACCACGCTTGACTGACACCAACGCCAACCAGTGCGATTACACCGAAACGAATCCATGTCATCTTTGGAACGAACCGTTTGCTGACCAAATAACTGTTTAACACTAAAAGACCAATATAAGCGGTGAGTAGGACGTTCCAAGCCGTGTCAAACTGGACAGATACCACCCCGCCCGTCACAGCATACCCCCATGTCACCAAGAAGACGGTGAATGAGATAAGCGTGATGCGATAAAGTGATTTGACTCCCGTTTGATACGCAATAAACGGATTGATGAGTATTCCGAGCGAAATGAGTGTACCGAACACGTCCATGAGCAAATCCCCTTAATACCATTTCTTACAGTATACGATGAGGAACTCACTTTCATTCATAATAAATGAGGACTAGTTCTTCCTGGGACGAAGCCGTCTCACAAAACTGTTGCAACCGGGTCCAGTCTTCCCAAATCGTCTCGAACTCATCTTTTGCCACGAGCGCCATGTCTTTCACGTCATCTCGTCCGAACGCATGCAACGTGTCTTTGACGATGTGAAGCAATTGAGGAGTCAGTATACCGACAACGACCGCCTGCGCTTCATTCACAATCAACTCCTCGCCAACGAGTGCCATTTCCATATTGTATGTGTCCGCCCCATCGATATACACTTCGATTTGACTGAGCACGCGTTGAAACGGTTCCACATTCGGAAGCGTCAGCGTGTCGTCCCGATCCCGATATTGCTCATGCATATGAATCAACCAGTCTAAAATCATCTCCGGTTCTTGGTTGAACGATACCCATACTTCTGGGGAAACACGTACATAATGCGTCGTCTCCATACATGAACGCCCCCTTTTTTATGACATTACCCGTCTTGTATATGTAAAAAAACCGCCTACTTAAATTCGTAGACGGTTTCCTACATCAAAAACGATTTGTTCCTGTTTGTTGTTCTTCTGGTTCGCTCTCCCAAGCTTCGATATATTCACGGCCAGGAAGGTTCTCAACCGAGTCGACATAGAAGACCGGGTCTTCTCCTGCTCGACGTTGTAACAAGTAATCATCGAGAACGGCGCGAGCCACCTTCGCCAAGCGGAAGATCGCATACAAGTTCACGAGTGCCATGAGACCCATGAACACGTCCGCAATCGACCAGACGAGACCTGCAGAACGGACCGCACCAAACAAGACCATTCCGACGACACCGATGCGATAGAGCGTGACGTAGATTTTTTTATCTGAGATGAACTGAATGTTCGTCTCTCCGTAATAATAGTTTCCAAGAATCGAACTGAAAGCGAATAAGAAGATTGCAATCGTCAAGAACGATGTCGCTACCGGACCGACTTCTGCTGTCAATGCAGCTTGTGTCAGTTCGACACCTGCAAACGATTCTGAACCTGCTACTCCTGAAATCAAGATGATCATCGCTGTCGATGTACAGACGAGTAATGTATCCACGAAGACACTAAACGATTGAATCAATCCTTGTTTGACAGGGTGTGACACTTCCGCTGTTGCAGCGGCGTTCGGCGCAGAACCCATACCTGCTTCGTTCGAGAAGAGACCACGACGAATCCCTTGAAGCACCATCGCACCAATCGCACCACCGAAGAGTTGCTCGATTCCGAGGACTCCCTCTGAGAAGATGAGGCTGAAGACGTCTGGTAGGAGATTGACATTTGTCACCATGATCCAAATCGCGAGTAGGATATAGCCACCTGCCATGACTGGAACGATAATACTCGACAAGAGTGCGATAGATTGAATCCCACCGAAGACGACAACGGCCGTCACAATCGCAAGGACAATCCCAACGACTGTTGTACTGATCCCAAATTGATTACTCACAGAGAGTGAAATCGTATTCGACTGTACCGAGTTGAATGCAAATCCAAATGCGAACGTAATCAAAATTGCGAATAAAACACCGAGCCAGCGTTGACCAAGCGCACGTTCCATATAATAAGCCGGTCCCCCGCGCCATGTGCGTCCGTCACGAATCTTATACACTTGTGCCAATGTACTTTCGACGAATGCAGATGCTGCTCCAATCAAGGCAATGAGCCACATCCAAAAGACCGCCCCTGGACCACCGAGCGCAATCGCTGTCGCCACACCGGCAATGTTACCTGTACCGACACGTGCCGCCGTTCCGATTGCGAACGCTTGGAAAGAAGATACTTGTCCTTTCTCACGCGCCGTCCCTTCTTTAAACAAAAGACGGAACATTTCAGGAATCATACGGAACTGGACGAACCCCATACGAACCGTAAAATAAAGACCTAATGCGACAAGTACAACGATGAGCACTTGCGACCACAACAAATCGTTCGCCTGCGAAACAAGCTTCTCTACCAATTTCTCCATACTAATCCTCCATCATTCTAAAACTCTTAACAAAAAAGTCATGTCAACTTTTTTAACATGAGTAGAATTATAGGTAAATTATACGAAAATTGCAATATTAATTCACTTTCTTGCATGATAGGCTATTTGACCAAATCGAATCTTGCGAAAAAAAAAACGAATCAGATTGCTCATCGCAACCCGATTCGTTAAATATTTCATATTTAGATAAAGAGGTTCAAGTTGCCGTCTTCTGCTGCGCCAAGATATGCCGCAACACCACCAAGGTCGACCCCCTCGATCAACTCTTCTTCTTTGATGCCCATGACATCCATCGACATCGTGCAGGCTACCATTCTCACACCTGCTTCTTGCGCTGACTTGATCATCTCTTCGACAGAAGGGACGTTCTTGTCACTCATGACTTTTTTCATCATTTTTTGACCGACACCACCGAAGTTCATGTTCGAGAGCGGAAGTTCGCCGGCATGTCCTGGCATCATCATACCGAACATTTTTTCAAGGCCTTGTTTCTTCACTTCCGGTGCGTCCGGTTTGCGAATGACATTGAGTCCCCAGAATGTGAAGAACATCGTCACGTCTTTACCCATCGCTGCAGCACCTTGCGCAATGATGAGGGATGCGAGCGCACGGTCAAGGTCTCCACTGAAGACGACCATTGACGCACCGTCTTTTGTTGGAGCGCCCGCCTGCGGAGCAGCCGGACCTTGTCCTTTTTGAAGGATGGCTTCGACTCGTCCGTTAACAAATTGTTTCGAGACGAGCTTATTGCCTGTCTTCTTCGCCCACGCTTCGATATCAGCGAAGAATCCTGGATCACTTGCGAGTACGCGGAGCGTTTCGCCTTCTCCGAGGTCTGCGACTTTCTTATTCACTTCCAGAATTGGTCCCGGGCATTGTAGACCACACGTGTCTAAAATAACCGCTTCACCGATTGGTGCATTCGTCATCTGTGCTGACTCCTCCTCTACAACGGTTGCTGCAGTTTCATTTGATGTGTTCTCCTCTTCAAGCGCCTCGAAATCACGATTGATTTGTGACCACGTTTTGTAGCCACCGCTCAAGTTCTTCACTTTGAATCCGTTTTGACGCAAGATTCGTGATGCGAGATATCCACGAAGACCGACTTGGCACGTTACATAAATTGTTTCATTCCGGTCATAGTTGTCTAAGTTTTCACGTAATGAATTCAACGGAACGTTGATTGATCCTGGAATCTTCCCAAGTTCATGTTCTGATTCGTCACGTACGTCAAGCAATGTCGCTCCATTTTTCACGAGCTCATCGATTTCATCCCAATGTACGACTTCGTTGTCGCCGAGCACGACGTTCGAAGCGACATAGCCGATCATATTGACCGGATCTTTCGCTGAGCTGAATGGTGGAGCGTAACTGAGTTCGAGATCCGGAAGGTCAAGAACTGTCAAACCACCTTTCATCGCTGTGGCAAGGACATCGATACGTTTGTCGACTCCATTGATGCCGACACCTTGCGCACCGTAAATCTCACCCGTTGTCGGGTGGAACAAGAGTTTGAGCGAAACTGGTGTCGATCCTGGATAGTACCCTGCGTGCGAACCCGGGTGCACGTGGACGGCTTCATAAGTCTTACCAGCCGCTTTCAAACGTTTTTCGTTCCATCCTGTCGATGCGACCGTCATATCAAACACTTTGGCAATTCCTGTTCCCATCGTTCCGTTGTATTTAACGTCACGACCATTAATGATATCCGCCACAAGACGTCCTTGACGGTTCGCTGGCCATGCGAGTGGTACAACGGTTGGTTCTTGGAAGACATAGTCGAGTACTTCGACGGCATCTCCGATTGCATAAATATTTTGATCTGATGTGAGCATTTTTTCGTTGACACGAATCGCGCCGCGCGTACCTGTCTCAAGGCCCGCTTCCCGTGCAATCGTCGATTCAGGGATGACACCGATTGACATGATGACCATATCCGTATCGATGACGCGACCGCTTGTCAAATGTACTTTCTTCCCTTTTTCAGAGAATGAAGAAACACCGTCTGATAATTGAAGTTCGACACCGTGAAGGCGCATGTGTTCATGAATTGGAGCGACCATCTCGCGGTCAAGTGGCGTCATGACTTGGTCTGCCATCTCGACGAGTGTGACGTCAACGCCGCGCTCACGTAAGTTTTCCGCCATCTCAATCCCGATGAAGCCCCCACCGATTACTGTCGCGTGTTTTGGTGCTTTGTCATCAACGTAGCTACGAATTTTATCCGTGTCCGGGATGTTACGTAGTGTGAAAATATCTTCTGCTTCATCGATTCCAGGAATGTTCGGACGAATCGGTTTCGCCCCCGGTGATAAAATGAGTACATCATATGACTCATCATACGTTTCACCGGTTTGGACGTGTTTCACTGTCACCGTTTTTTCGTCACGGTTGATTTTTGTCACTTCCGTCAAGTTGCGGATATCGAGTTGGAAACGTTTGTTCATTCCTTCAACTGTTTGAACGAGCAATTTTTGACGATCTTGAATGACGTCTCCGATGTAGTATGGAAGACCACAGTTCGCGAATGAAATATACTCCCCACGGTCGAACATGACAATTTGGTTTTCTTCATTTAAACGACGGAGACGTGCTGCTGCAGATGCACCACCTGCTACTCCACCAACGATTACGATTTTTTTACTCATTGTCCATTTCCTCCTCTGACGACTTCTCCTGGCCAACTCATCAAGCCATCTTCTATATTGACCACTTTATAGCCTTTTGCCTCCATTTGCCAAGTTGCTTGCGTGCTACGTGCACCAGAGCGGCAAAGAACGACATATTCTTCAGCAGGATCGAGTGTATCAATCCAAGTGGTGATTTCTGATAACGGATAGTTTTTTGCACCTTCGATATGACCTTCTTCAAACTCGTCACGTTCACGTACGTCGACGATGTTTACAGGCACTTCAAAGTCCATCTGACGTTTTAAAGCGGATGCTTTCATCACTGATCTACCTTTCCTTTTCGATTCAATCTATACCATTCGGCTTGGTAGCTGGCGTTCAACAAGTTTGTGATTTGTTGAACATTTCGCTTCCACGTCATTAATATACCCCCTTAGGTATTAGAATGCAAGAAATAAGTTTGACGAAATGTAGAATTTTTCTTCATTGCTCATTCGGATAGTTGATGCTCGACACATACTCCCCCATGTATTAAGATGAGCCTACACAATAAATAGTTGGGTAACTGAACAATTTTTACTATAGAGGTGAATGACATGGAACAATATCAATACGATCCAAAAGTATTGAACCGTATGAAACGCGTGGAAGGACAAATTCGCGCCATCATTCGTATGATGGAAGAAGGGAAAGAGTGTCGCGATGTCGTGACACAACTCAGTGCCGCCCGATCCGCACTCGATCGTGCCTCGACAATCATCGTGGCTAAGAATTTAGAGCAGTGCATCATCACAGCTCAGGAAGATGGTGAAGATACGTCAGAAACGGTAGAAGAAGCCATTAAAATGTTGATGAAACGCTAGTTCCCCTTGCTTTCCCTGTTCAAATGGGGGAAAGTTAGAGTAACGACTTACTAAGGGGGATTTCCTTGTGAACTTCGAAGAAAAAGTAGAATCATTTAAAGCGCTCGCCGCTGAACGCAATATGACGTTCAAAGAGAGCGACACTGAAACGCACGTCACGTTTTTGACGCGTGAAACAACAAAATCCGGGGCTCAGCCCGTTATGATTATCGCTTTTAACAAAAAGACGACAGACGCTGAGTTGTACGCTGCGACCGTCACGCACGTCCCAGACTATGTAGAAGATTTACCGATTCTCAATGCCTTGAACGAGTTCAACCAGGAGTTCAAATACTTCCGCTGCGTACTCGACAGCGATCGTGATGTCACACTCGCATCTACACTCGACCTCGACCTCGGTTTCTCACCAGAGATTATCTTGCAACATTCATTCATGATGTTCCAAGCGGCCGATGAAGTGAACGAGTACATGCAAAAATTGTATACACAAGTACAATAATGAAAAGCCGCCCGGATTTTTTCCGTGGCGGCTTTTTTGAAACATCTTTCTACTCCATCTCGTATGGTTGACCAAGGAGGCGATTCGACATGACACGTTATGAACGATATGTAGAGGCACTAGATGCCATCAAAGAAGCGACGAAATGGGAACTGACAGATGACTTCCGGCGCTTGATGGCCATTCATTACGCGATTCACGATACCCCGTTCGATGCATCACGATTTTCAGACGCACGTGATGCATTGAAACAAAAAACAAAGATATTCTCAAAGTTCAGAGGTAGTCAAAACCTCGTGTGGCTTTCGTTTCTCGACGCTAAGTACGAAGACATCGGAACTGCGATCGATGAGGCGCTCCGACTTGATACATTGCTCGACCGTAAACACTTCCGCTTCAGTTCATTGCGTCCTTTTTTAGCGAATCAACTGATCAATGTAGATCACCCTGAGCAAAGACTCGATGAGGCGACGGACCTGTATCAAACGTTTAAGCAACATCATCCCTGGTTGACGAGTGAGGAAGATTTGTTATCAGCACTCGTACTCGTTCAAGCGTTTGACGACATCATCGATTTAAATGAACGCATTGAGCAGCACTATACATTATTGAAAGACCGACTTCCGAAGTCAAACGAACTGCAACTCGTCTCTCATTTACTGACATTCAGCGACTCTTCTCCAGAAGAAGCGGTGTCACGATTGCTCACTTGGAAGTCGCACTTAGAGGAAGTAGAAGTATCTATCCGTCGTGAACACTTGCCTGCGCTCGCCCTACTTAGCATCGTGACAGAGCCGAACATGGATTCCATACACGCCGTAAAAGAAATTGTGGATGTGGAAAAAGACAAGCAGCGCTGGTTCAATACACATAGCGTGCTCGTCGCTCTTCAACTTGTGGCAGCCGACCACATCACTACTGGAGAAGCGAACGATTTATTGCTTCACGGAACATTCGCTCACCTGCTCGCGATGCAACAAGCGATGACGGCTGCCACGACTGCCGCAGTCATTGCCAGTACCACGTCCACGAACTAAATTAGACGAGGTACGTCGCGAGACACGTCAGTACAAATACAGAATTCGCAATCTCCACAATCCCAATCTTCATGATTGGGACTTTTTTTCCGTAAAACCAAATAGCACGAATCAGGCTTGGGGCGTAAGCTAATACGAGCAGAGGATAACCCAGTACAATGAACACGATGATCAGTAGTATATGATACCCCCACGAAAGGTTCCGATAAATAATGCTCTTCTTTTCCCGAATCATCGTCTTGACGAAAAAGATACTCCCGAAGAAATATAAGTATGATAAGACAAACACCCATATCATCGTCTCATCCAAGACGCGTGCCCCAAGATAATAGCTCGCCATCCCGCCGATACAGAACGAAGTGACAGCACTAGCGTCGTTCCATACGTTTCGTTCATCTTTGATTTTGGCAAAGTAAGCGTTCACGAGACCAAATGGGATCATCGCAACGGCGAACCAGATGAGACGCCACTCCACGAGAAATACTGGCACGATAGCTACGATAGCAATGATGAGATACATCATTACCGTGCGTAAGAGGTCACGCGACTTCTTGCGCTGTTTTATGTATTGGAATAAGAAAAATGTACCCATGTAAACAAATAGCCATGCGATTGCAAAAGGTACGTGTGCCCATGTCCATCCTCCGACCATTCCTCCGAGAACGAACGGTAAAATGAGCATCGACCATGCCCCATGTTGATTTGGAATCATCCATTTCATCACACTTCACTCCTTCATCCTTCAGTGTATTAGACGGTGAAGGCATAAGCTATGAGATTTGACACAAATAGCGAAAAAGAAAAATATGAACCAAAAAACGATCTCACGCGAGATCGTTTTTTGGTGTCCAATTTGGCACGACAGGTGTCGCTTGGAGCTCGTCGACGACGAGCATCTTTGTGACGACCCGTCCGGCGATTGACACCGCGACGAGCGTATACAATGCGCTCGATAATGGTAAATAGATGAGTGAAATCCCAAGGACGATCACATCAAAGATAATCAAAATCGTGCCGACCGACACGCCTGTCCATTTCGATAAGCCAATGGCGAATAAATCGTCGCCTCCGGTAGCTCCACCTGACTTCAAGACGAGACCGAGACCATATCCGGTCAAAATCCCACTCGCGATGGCAGCGAATAACGTCGCCGGCCATACTTGAATATCAAACGTGAGCAAATCGAGACGGTCCCACATCGCATAACTGAGCGATAAGGACGAAGCGGCTAATACCGCCTGCCCGACAAAACGCCATCCTTTCCACCATAACGCGATGATAAAAAATGGGATGTCGAGCACGATCATCGAAATCGCCGGGTCGATATCAAATAAATAACGACCGAGTAGCGATAATCCGACGAACCCACCTTCCGCCAAACCAAACTGTTCATTCAAATAATAATAACCGAACGCCATGATTAGCGTTCCGAGCACTATGGTAGCAACTCGTTTCATTCCGATTGTCCTCCCCGTTCTTGACGGAGAGGAGGATCCTCAGTCGTAGCCGCGGTTCCATCTGTTCCATCTCCGATCTTCCGTTTGTTGATTGATACACGTGATTGTGATCCTTCAACGCTAGAAGTCCGGAAGTTGGAACAGAGGCCATGTCCTCTCGGTATCCATAAAGACCTTCCTTTCTCAAATTGCGCGTAATCTTGTACACAGTTTACCACACATTTTGATTTAGTTGCTGAATGTTACCTTTAGTGCATGTTACGTTTCGGTAAATCTTTCTTCCCGAACCACCACCAGTTCTAATCTCCGAACAGTTTCATGAGGGACGGAACGAGCAGGATCCGGATGATAGTCGCATCAATGAAGATGGCGAGCGCAATCCCGACTCCGAGCTGTTTGATCGGGCTGACGCCTGTGAAGGCGAACGCACCGGTGACAACAATCATAATGATGGCTGCCGAGGTGATGATTTTACTCGTTTTCGCCAGTCCCATCTCCGTCGCGTAGTCATTGTCACCCGTCTCGCGGTAATATTCTTCGATTCGTGAAACGAGAAACACCTCGTAGTCCATCGACAACCCAAAGACGAGCGAGAAGATAAAGACTGGAGTCAAAATACTGATTGTCTCGGCGTCATACACATAGCCCGACTCAAAGATGATGACGAGCAGTCCGAACGTCGCCCCTAGACCGAGCACGTTCATGAGAATCGCTTTGATCGGAATCAAGATAGAACGGAACGCCCACATGAGGATAAAGAATGTCGCCAAGATGACAGTGATGACCGCATAGGGGATGCTGTCATAAATTTCGTCGTAAATCTCTTCATTGAAGGCTGCCGGTCCACCGACTTCGAACCCTTGATTTCGCCAATCGCGTACGAATGCTTGCGCTTCTTTGTCGCTCGGAGGTACATCAAAGCTCACGTTGACGAGTGCCAGATCCGTATTCCCGTCAAGTGTGACGAGGCGTTCAAGCGGAGCGAGTTGTTCAGGTGCCGCCAGGGCGAGTTGCGTAAACGTCTCCGGTGTTAACCCCGATGTCGTCAGGAAAGTCGAAACGTTATCGACGATGTCGACTTCATTCAACTCATCCGTGAGACTTGTCAATTCCTCTAAAATCATCGGATCGGTCAAATCGTTCGCTTCGAACAGAATGACCGCATCGGTCGAATTATCCCCAAACACATCGTCCCATCGCTCGAGCGCAGCTCGTGATTCGTATGAGGTCGGGAGAGCGTCGGCATCTGGTATGTTCAACTCTAAATCGCGAACGAACCAAAGGCTCGGTAGCAATAACAACAATGCAACGAGTGTCATCGTCACGGGACGCTTCATCACGAAGCGGGCAAGCTTTTGCCAACGCTTTTCAGAACGGGTCTCATCAGACTTGATGATCCGTCCTTTATTCAAGGCATCACCGACTAAGTAAAGAGATGACGGCAAGAGTGTCAGTGCCGATAACACCGCCCCTGCAACCGCAATGAGTGCACCGAGTGCGATTGCCTGAAAAACGTCGACCTGGATGAACAATAGGCCGGCCAACCCGACAAATACACAAAGTCCCGAGAAGAGAATCGACCGTCCGGCCGTCGCAACGGTTCGTATGATGGCCTCTTCTCTCGATTGTTCACGCGCCAATTCTTCACGATACCGATTGACGAGTAACAGGGAGAAATCAATCCCGAGCGCGATGGCAATCATCGCTACAGCATTCAGGACAAAGATGGATAATTCCATGTTTTGTGCAAAAAAGAATAGCGATCCCGCCGCCACAATGAATGTAATCAACCCGACGAGTAACGGCATGAGCGCGGCGAGTGGTGTGCCAAAAACGAGCAACAACACAACAAGCGCAACCGGAATCCCGATCAACTCTGCCCGAATTAAGTCATTTTTTGAAGCCTCATTCAAATCGTCCGCAAATACGGGTTCTCCCGTCAATCGAACTTCCGTATCCGAGTTCGCAATGAGTGCGTCACGGACCGTATCTATCGACGCCTCTGCCGCTTCGTAATCTTCGAATTCCAAAACAAAATAGGAGACGTCTCCTGACCGGGCGTCTGGGTTCTCTGCCGGTGTGACCACCCCGTCAATCCTTGGAATCGCTTCAAAGCGTTCCTGTTGTTCGTCCATAATCGCATCTAGGTCTCCACCTTCGAATAAGACGATCATGGATGCCCCTGCCCGATCAAATCGTTCATTCAATGTATCTTCCACTTGTTGGAACCGTCCGTCTTGAATCGCAAAACCGTTTCCTTTTAATTCACTCGGAAGCTGCAATCCAAAATAAACTGACCCCGCAATTAAAATTGCCCAAACGAGTAGCACCCCATATCGAAAGCGAATTAACTGCCTACCCAACCATTCCATCTTTGTCACTCCTCCCTCTCTAACCATTTACTTCCCGTTTCTCTCTCCATTCATCATCACTTCACAAAAAAATCCTGAACCCGTGCTCGGTTCAGGAGCTTTGTCGTTCAAAAACTTGAAGCCAACTATGACAAAATCTTGGTGGTGCAGATAAGACGACGAGACGATCGCCTCGGTCATCTAATAGCATAACTTTCAATAATTGATTGTCTGCACATATGCTTGAACAAAATAACTCTTTATCCCGGTGAAATAGCTGAAACGACTCCGTCGATGTGATGGCCGTCGTTTCTCCGACTTGATCGAGAATGACCGTGTCACGGTCTCCTTGGTAGGGAATGCGCCAGTTTTCATTCGTTATCACATTCTCAACTAAAAAATGATGTGCTTTTTCATCGAACAGGGTCACGCATGTTTCAGGTGTGAATCTTTCGAAATCATACGTCCCTTGATAGGCCAGCTCGATGATGTCCCCGAACATCGGGACTTCTTCGTAACGACTATACCGAAACGTATGATCGTCAAGGTTCAAAGCCACGACATCCGATTCGGCTGAATATAAGAAGATGTCATTACCTTGCCAATGGTGCAGATTGCTAAACCAATCTCCGTTGAATCTTTGTGGAATCGCATGTGTCTCCATCGTTCCTCGTTGTAAATCAATGACTCCATAAAATCCTCTTTCTTGAAACCAAGCTACGGCACGCGTCGTGTTCGGCTCCACATATAGGGCGCACGGCGTCCATATCCAGTCAATCTCCCAGCGAATTTGAGACGACTCGTCAAAGAACAAAAAGCCGGTTTGCGCCAAGTACAACATCCAACCTTCACCGACACGTTCTAACCATTCGATCGTTTGATGAAATTGAAAATCTGCTGTTTGTTTGTACATTTGATCACTTCCTAATTTCAGCTTAGCAACGACCGAAACGAAATTCGATTTTGAATGTGTTCGTTCAACACATTTCTTATTTTCCTGTATACTGACGGTATAGAATTATGGTTTAGAAAGGAGAATTCCAATGCGTCCATTACAATTATCGCCAGAGACCGCTGTTGAGCTTGCGAAAAAATTAAACGTCCCGCTCGAAGAACTGATGCATATGCCGAAGCACATCCTCGTCCAAAAAATGATGCAACTCGAAGCATCTCAATCAGAGGGAGACACACCAAAGGAGACGGATTAACGTCTCCTTTTTGATTACTGCTCTTTACGTTTCCGCTTCTTCGATACATACCAGAGACCGCCGATCACGGCGAGTGCAGCACCACCGGCCACAGCGTATTTGCTGTAATCCGGGCGACGCTCGGTCACAACAAGTGTCGAAAGGGGTGCCACCGTCATGTGGCGTTCTTCGACTTGGCGCGGTGCCGTCAGATTGACGGTATGGTCTTCTACGTTCACCTCAAACTTACCAGACGGGAGTTTGACCTCGACCGCCTCTTCAAGCCCGTTATGATACACGACGTGTCTTTCTACGTAACCCTCTACATGGCGACTCAATTCAAACGCAATCACGCCTTCTTCTTCATCGAAGAAACGTAAATGTTTTCGAATCTGTTCCGTGTTCTCGAGGCGGAAGAGCGGATATTGCTTCCGCAAACGCAAGAGGCCTTTGACATATTCTACACTTGGCGCTTCTTGTTCCGCTCGTGTCCAGTCCACACGGTTGACGACTTCACCTGAGTTAAAGCTGTTCTCATCCCCGTCTTTTGTCCGGAAGAACTCCTGGCCACTATGGAGGAACGGAATCCCTTGTCCAAGAAGCACAATCGATGTCGCTAAGCGGTGACGGCGACGACGTGTCGTCTCATCATCTTCTGGATTCGTCACAGACAGCTTGTCCCAAAGTGTCAAATTATCATGACATTCCACATAGTTGACGACCTGGTTCGGCTCATCGGCGAAACTTTGGCTCGTGATTCCACCAGCAATCCCCCGTTTCACGTCTGCTGTCATGTCCGTGTTTCCACTCACCCAGCCCGGCAAGTCTTCGATGAAGACGTCTCCTCGGACACCGTCTCGAATCCCGTCATTGAACTGGGCAATCCGCGGCATTTTGTGCGCATTATGTTGGTTCGCTTTTTTACGGACTGGAAGGGGCGTATCCAAATCCCAACCTTCCCCGATGACAAGGATTGATGGGTCGACGCGGTCGAGCGCCTTTCGAATCTGATTCATCGTCTTGACGTCATGTAGTCCCATCAAATCAAAACGGAACCCGTCAATCATGAATTCTTTGGCCCAGTACGTGACACACTCGACCATGAGCTTACGCATCATCGCGCGCTCGGATGCCGTATCGTTCCCGCATGCCGAACCATCTGCTAGTGTCCCGTCTTCGTTTAATCGGTAGTAGTAGTCAGGGACGAATTGACCGAGCGGCGTCGTCAACGCATCGTACGTATGGTTAAATACGACATCCATGATGACACGAATACCCCGGTCATGGAGAGATTGAATCAACGCTTTCAGTTCAACGATTCGCGTTGCCGGATCGTCTGCCGTTGAAGCATAGGAGCCTTCGACCGCGAAATAATGTACCGGGTCATATCCCCAGTTGTAGTTATTTTCGCTTTCACGTGATTCATTCACTGACCCATAGTCAAAGAATGGCATCAATTGGAGATGCGTGATCCCTAGCGATGTGATGTAATCGAGACCGGTCGGATAACCGCTCGTTGTCGTCGTACCCGTCTCGGTCATGCCTAAGAATTTCCCGCGATGCGTAGCCCCACTCTCCGGGTGACTCGTCAAATCACGTACGTGTGCTTCGTAAATGACCGCTTCTTGTGAAGAATTGAATAGCGGACGTTCTTTGATCCAATGGTCTGGGTTCAAAGAGGTCGGGTCGAGAAGACATCCTCGTTTCCCATTCACTCCGACAACTTTCGTATACGGGTCGAGTGATTCTACTTTCTTCCCATCTATCATGGCTTCAAAGATATAAAACTGACCTTCGAACAAGGCCCGCTCGAGTTCAATGACCCACGTCCCCTTCTCAGCCGACTCGAGCTCGATTCGTTCAAACTTACGGGCACGGGCTGTTCGATATAGTTTAACCGACATCTGTTCCGCCACCGGAGACCAGACACGTAGTCGAATCTGTTCTCCTTTGAACGTCACCCCTAGGTCTTTCCCGTGATAGGCAACGTGATCTAAGTCTGCATGTGTATGTTGATCCATTGTACGTTCCATCTCTTCACTCCTTCACTGCTTCAAATCTGCTATCATTATAACAAAACCACACAAAGGATGGATGAAACATGGCAAAAGACAATTCTTTCGATATCGTGTCAGAAATGAATCTTGAAGAAGTAAAGAACGCGATCCAAATTGCGGAAAAGGAAATTTTAAACCGTTATGACTTCAAAGGGTCAAAGAGTGAGATGTCCCTCGACAATGGCGACCTCGTCCTCATCTCGGATGACGACTATAAACTCGAGCAATTAAAAGACGTTTTGATCACGAAATTGATCAAACGCGGTGTCCCGACAAAAAACCTCGACTATCAAAAAGTAGAGCACGCACTCGGCGGCACGGTGCGTCAACGCGTGAAATTGAAGAGCGGTATCGATAAAGATGACGCAAAAAAAATCAACAACGCCATCAAAGAATCAAAATTAAAAGTGAAATCACAAATTCAAGACGACCAAATCCGAGTGACGGGTAAATCACGTGATGACCTCCAGGCCGTCATGCAACTCGTACGTGAGCTCGCGTTGTCCGTTGATGCCCAATTCACGAACTTCCGATGAAACTCGCCATCATCAGTGATCCGCACGGTTCGTTTGATGATTTAAAGGCTGTTCTCGATGACGTTCATCGCGAAACGGAGCACATCCTCTGTCTCGGGGACCTATACGAGTGTCATATCGGAAAAAAACGACGCCACGAACGATTTCATCATGTGGAAGACGTCGTGACGTACGACCCAAACTATGAAGCGTTACTGACATTCCCGAGTCTAGGGGGTAACCAGGAAGAGCGAATCGACGAGGTCCTCGAAATCGATCACCCGATTAAAACGCGCATCTCATCGTTACCAGAACAGATGACGTTTGGGGAGGCATGCTTTTTACACGGACATCAAATAAAGTGGCGCGAGAACTGGGAACCGCTCGTCGAAAAAGGGGAATACCCGCTCGTCTTTATTGGGCACAGTCACATTTCAGGAATCTATCGAAAAGGGAAATCCCTTCCTTGGGACATCGAAACACCCTTCTCTTTGAAGAAAAAACGATATGTCATTAACGTCGGTGCCGTCATCTTCGACCGAGAATGGTGTCTCTATGACACGGAAGCCCGAACGGTGACACGGATGAAAGTGTGAGCATAGGAAAAGGACCTCAATTTTTTGAGGTCCTTTCGTCTGTCTTACATTTCTCCTGGAGCTTCGACACCGAGTAAACGGAGTCCTTCCGTCAAGACGAGCGTCACGGCTTTGACGAGCGCGAGACGTGATTGTTTGCCCGCATCGTCTTCTAGGACGCGGACGTGACCGTAATACTTGTTGAACGCTTGCGCGAGGTCAAGTACGTAACGGCTGATGATGGATGGTTCGCGGCGTTCATGAGCACGAGTGATGACGTGCGGGAACGCGTTGAGCATCGTGACGACATTCCATGAGTGGTCATCGTCTGCACCGGCGAACGGTGAGCCATCATAGTTTCCTTTACGAAGGAGTGAGTTGGCACGGGCATTCGTATATTGGACGTAAGGTCCTGTCTCGCCTTCAAACTTGAGCATGCTGTCGAGATCGAATTCAATGTTGTTGATACGTTCATTCTTTAAGTCGTGGAAGACGACTGCACCAACACCGACCATACGAGCAACGTCTTGTGCGTTCGCAAGGTCTGGGTTCTTCTGTTCGATGTTCCCTTGTGCCTTTTCAATCGCTTCTTTCAAGACTTCTTCAAGAAGAACGATGCGTCCTTTACGTGTCGACATCTTCTTCCCTTCCTGCAAGATCAAGCCGAACGGCACGTGATGCATGCCATCAACAAAGTCATATCCAAGCTTACGAAGGACAGAGAAAAGTTGTTTGAAATGGAGCGCCTGTTCGCCACCAACGACATAATTCGCTTGAACGAAGTTGTACGTCTCGTAGCGATAAATGGCCGCTGCCAAGTCACGAGTCGCGTACAATGTTGCGCCATCTTTCTTCTTAATCAAACACGGTGGCAAGTTCTCGTCTTCGAGTGAGACGACCATTGCGCCTTCACTTTCGACCAATAGATTTTTCGCTTCGAGCATCTCGACGACGCGTCCCATCTTATCGTTATAGAACGCTTCACCGTTGAAGCTCTCGAACTTCACACCGAGGAGGTCGTATACTTTTTGGAATTCTTTGAGTGACTCGTCACGGAACCATTGCCAAAGTTCTGTCGCTTCCGCATTGCCATCTTCGAGTTTTTTGAACCAGGCACGACCCTCATCTTCGAGTTCCGGCTGTGTCTTCACCTCTTCATGGAAATGGACATATAACTTCAAGAGTTCTGCAATCGGGTTGGCACGAACCGCTTCTTCATCGCCCCATTTCTTGTATGCGACCATCAGTTTTCCGAACTGTGTACCCCAGTCTCCAAGATGGTTGACACCGACGACGTCATATCCGTTTTTACGTGCGATTTGGTTGATCGCATTCCCGATTACTGTCGAACGTAAATGCCCCATCGAGAACGGTTTCGCAATATTCGGTGATGAAAAGTCTGTCACAATCGTTTCATTGCGCGTCGCATGTGTTGCATAATCCGACTTCTCATCGAGCACCGTATTAATAATTTCTTTTGAAACGACATCACGGCTTAAGAAGACGTTGACGTAAGGTCCCGCCGCCTCGACTTTCGTGAACAATTCATCGTTTAATTCATTCGCGATATCTGTCGCAATCATGACAGGTGCTTTCCGGTAAGCTTTCGCCAATTGGAAACATGGGAAGGCGAGGTCACCGTGCGCCTCGTGTTTCGGCTTTTCAATCAGTGCTTCAATTTGGTCAATCGTAAGTTCTTCTCCGATGACACGTGATAACGCTTCTGCGTACTTGCGTTCATAACTCATTTGTATGTCCTCCTTCTTTTATTGCAGCTCATAAAAAAAACGCCCTTTGCAATAGATGCAAAGAGACGGGAATTCCCGCGGTACCACTCTTCTTGCCTGCATGATGCAGACCGCTTTATGGTGATAACGGTTCCCTCCGGCTACGCCTACTCTCATTTCGGATAGCATCTCAAAAGTGCGCTTCGCGACGTTTGTCAGCCCGGGCTCTCACCAATCCCCGAATCGCTTTGTTGACCAAATCGTCGTTACTCTCTTTTTCATCGACATTCGTCTATGCGGTTGAAAAGCAACTTCATTATAGAGGATATTCCCTGTATACTCAATGCTAGAATTCAATCATGATAGAAGAGAAGCAGGACTCTCACGAAATCCTGACGAATCTTTACTATTATATCTTGAAATTTCCCAAGCTAGGAGGGAACATATGAACCACTTTCGCAAGATGTCCGTGCTCGGCTGGAGTATATGGAGCGTTTTATTCCTCTTCACCATCGGATTATTTGCATTGGATATCCTGCACGCCCCGACCATCGATCCGTTGTCGTTTATTTTAATCTCATTACTCGTCATCATTTTTCAACTCGACTCAATCGAAGTCAAAGGTGTGTACTTCACTTTTTCTGAGAGTATCGTCTTAATCTTATTTTTATTTTTTGGATTTGAAACGGCACTCATCGTCAACCAAATCGGATTGTTTATTTTTCAATTTGCCAATCTGAAACCAAAAGTCGCCATCCGTCGATTCCGTTTCACTTATCCTTGGAACGCCATTACAGCTTATTTAGAAATTGTTATTCCGGCAGCTGTCTATCTCGCCATTGGTGGCGAGACCGGACTTGACTTTTATTCACAGGAATCTTTTGTTCCACTCGCCGGACTGTTTCTTGCAATTTTCTTAAACACCGTGTTCCAAAAATATCAGGTGAAATGGTGGTTCCGTGTCGACATCGCCTTGAGTGACTTTATGAAGATTGCATTTTATACGTACGTCGTCAGTCTGATCTTCATTTTAGCGGCGGCGTTGTTCCGAGAGACCAATCTACTTGTCGTCAGTAGCATCGCGGCTGCATTAACATTCTTTATTAAGCGGCTCCTCATTCAAAAAGAGCGACAAGATGCATTCAAATCGTTGATCGAACAATACGATGAAGCAAAAGAAACCGTCTCCTTGTCACAGAGTGAGGCGCAAGCCATCGAAGTTTTTTTAAGTCAGTGTGAACAATTGAATCACTACGATGAAGGATATGTCGAGTTCAGATTGTTCGATCGTATACTCTACTTTGATTTGAAGACACGTCAACCAATCGATCGACCAGTCGTATACGCACTACTCGACATTAGTCAACCGAATGATCCCGTCCTCGACTATGAGATGCGATTTGAATGGGATGCCTCACTTTCCGATGCTTTCCATAATGACTATCATAGCTTCGTCTCTGTCCGCTCGGAAGAAATAGAAGGAATTCGTACATGGATTGTCATGACCGGCGAGCCGGTTTATGGATATCCAAAAATCATTCAGCAGGAAATCATCAAACTCTTAAAGTCGTTCAATCGGACCATCAGTCGGTGTCATGAACGAGACCGTCTCTATACCGAGAGCCGGACGGATAGTTTGACGCTTCTCGCAAATGCACGCGCATTTTATGAATATGGGATTCAACAAATATCCGATATCTCGATGTATCCGATTTCGGTCACCATGCTCGATATTGATTTCTTCAAAAAAATCAATGATACGTATGGACATCAAGTCGGTGACCACGTGTTACAAGAATTCGGGCGACGAATTCGACAAGTACTTCGTACAGATGATTTTGCCGCACGATATGGCGGGGAAGAATTCATTTTACTCCTCAACCAGTGTGATATGACCCAAGCGATTGAAGTCGCAGAGCGCATTCGTCACCAAATCGAAGCAAAACCATTTTGTGTCGACCAACACGAAATTTCTGTGACCACGTCGATTGGAGTCGATACGATTGAAGCGTTTGGAAATAAGCGTCTAGATGATACGATTCGAAACGCAGACCGTGCGCTGTATGTCGGTGGGAAATATGCAGGACGTAACCGCGTGGCACACTTCAACAATTTAACGACGTAAACTCCCCTTTCTCACATCGAATTGGGGAGTTTTTAAGTTGACAAGCGGATTCGAAACATGTACGTTAGGGAACGTGTTTACTAATTGGATAGATTCACTTTTTATCGAGAGAGACGGAGGGACTGGCCCTATGAAGTCTCGGCAGCGGGTAACCTGTGCCAAATCCAGCGGGCGTATGCTCGAAAGATGAAAAGGGTATTTCGCACGAAGGACCTTTTTCTTAGAAGAAGGTCCTTTTTATTTTTAGTGAGGTGATTATTTTGGAACAACCAACAGCAAATAAATGGGCACTCTTGCCGTTGCTCGTCTTCTTACTCTTCTTCATCGGAGCGGGTGTCTATTACGGGGACTTTTATAAGTTTCCGGTCCTCGTTGCGGCCATCATCGCCTTGATGGTTGCAGCATTCATGACAAAAGGAAATGCTACCCAAACCGTCGAGCGCATCGCTCAAGGAGCCGGCAATCCGGGAATCATCATTATGATTTTTATCTTCTTACTGGCCGGCGCATTTTCAACCGTCGCTGAATCAATCGGCGCCATCGATGCAACGGTCAACGCTGCGTTGACTCTCTTACCACCATCGCTTCTTTTGAGCGGGCTCTTCGTCATTGCCGCCTTCATCTCCATGGCGATGGGAACGTCGACGGGTACAATCGCGGCACTTGCACCAATCGCACTCGGTATACATGAAGAGAGTGGTGTCAACGTCGCCATCGCTGCGGCAGCGGTCGTCGGGGGTGCGATGTTCGGGGACAACCTCTCGTTCATCTCAGATACGACCATCGCTGCTGTGCGGACACAACGGACGAATATGCGTGATAAGTTCCGAACGAACTTCTGGATTGTGTTACCGGCCGCGATCATCACGACCATTTTACTCGCCGTCTTATCGAACGGTGAATCGACTGTCGATGTCGCTGCATTTGAGTGGTATAAACTGATTCCGTATCTCGCGGTGATCGGACTAGCGTTAACAGGACTGAACGTCATTCTCGTTTTGTTAGGTGGGATTACGCTCACGGGTATCATTGGTCTACTTGACGGAAGCTTATCTGTGACAGCGTTTGTGACAGCCATTGCGGACGGGATGATCGGCATGGCCGAAATCTCGTTCTTGACGTTACTCATGGGCGGACTTGTCGGACTCATTTCACATAACGGTGGTCTCGCATATTTACGTGATGCCTTGACGTCACGCATCCAAAAACGGGCCGGTGCTGAATGGAGTATCGCCGGTCTTGTCAGTGCGACAAACGTGGCGACGGCGAACAACACGATTTCGATTCTCGTAGCCGGACCGCTTGCAGCGAACATCGCAGACGAATATGACATCGAACGGAAAAAGTCTGCTAGCGTGCTCGACATCTTCTCGTGCGGCGTACAAGGGATTCTCCCATACGGAGCACAACTCCTCATTGCCGCAGAGTTGACGGAGACGGCATCGCCTGACCTCGTCCCGTTCATGTTCTATCCGTTCCTCCTCTTTATTTGCGGAGGGATTGCCATTGCTTTCAACTTCCCGCGCTTTAAAAAACAGTCATAAGCGAAAACACCCCTTTCTCAAAGGGGTGTTTGTCGTTTGGTCACCATCTCTTGTTTCAATTGCTCGTTCCGTTTCTTGAACGCCCGTCGCTTGAGCACTTCCTCAAGTCCTCGACTGATGGCCCATAGTATGACTAAGAGCAGACCGAGCATCGACAAGCGAAACGGGCTTTGAATAAATTCTTCCCACTGGTCTCCGATGACAGAGAAAATGACGACGACGAGCAGTTTACCAAATCCCGCTGCTAATATGAACGTACGGAGCTTCATTTGGATGAGCGCCAGTAAATAGGTAATCAAACTGACCGGGATGAACGGGAGTGAATATAAGAACCCGAGCGAAATCGGGCTCATGTGATTAATTCGTTCTAACCAATATACCGCCGTCTTATGCTTCTCAAGCCATCGTGTCATCGGTTTTCGGAAGATGTACCGGACGGCCGCGAAGACGACAATCGTTCCGAGAAGACTCCCGATCCACGACAAGAGAACACCTAACAAAAAGCCATATGTCGCCGCATTCGCAGAAATGATTAAGACGAGTGGCAGAAAAGGGAAGATTGCTTCTAAAAATGGAGCACCAAGACCAGCCCAAGGACCACCAGGCAAACTCTGAAGCCACTCAATCAATTGGATAATGTACTGTTGGAGAGAAGTGAGCATAGTCGTTCCACCTTCAACTTTCGTTACTACTCTATTACCCGAATTCGATTTAGAAGACGCATCTCCCTGCATTCATCAAAAAAAAATAAAAACCATTTGCGAAAATCCGTCGTGATATTTATCATATAATAATGGACTTGTGGTTGCAGGCAAGTCTATTCGTCGAACGACACAACCCAACGTTCGTTTTCCTGCAAAAAACTGAACACAGGGGAGCAACATAACATGGAAACAAAACCAATGCGGGTCTTGCTGTACTATAAGTACGTCAATATCGAAGACCCAGAAACACTCACGCAAGAACATTTGAAGTATTGTAAAGATCTCGGTATCAAAGGGCGTATCCTGATTTCTTCTGAAGGAATCAACGGAACGTGCTCCGGTACATGGGAACAAACCGAGCAATACATGAATGATTTGAAAGCAAGCCCACTCTTCAGCGATATTGAGTTTAAAATCGATGAAGTCGAAGAGCATGCCTTCAAGAAAATTTTTGTTCGTCACAAGAAAGAGCTCGTAACGTGGCGCTTTGATGGTGAGTTTGATGTGCCGAAACAACACGGAGCATACCTAGAACCAGCAGAATGGAAAGAGATGATGAACCGTGATGATGTCGTCATCCTCGATGTTCGTAACAACTACGAGTACGAACTTGGTCGCTTTAAAAATGCGATCAAAATTGATGTAGAGGCTTCACGTTACATGCCGGAATGGCTTGAAGAGAACAAGGACCTCTACGAAGGGAAAACTCTTCTCACATACTGTACCGGCGGCGTCCGTTGCGAGAAATTTACAGCATATATGCGTGACCAAGGTCACGATAACATTTTCCACTTAAAAGGTGGTGTCGCGATGTATGGAAAAGACGAAGCGACAAAAGGAGAGAACTGGGACGGTGAGCTATATGTCTTCGATGAGCGCATCAACGTCCCTGTCAACTCGGTGAACCCATCTGTCGTCTCACATTGCATGCATTGCGGGACAGAGACGGTTCGTTACGTTAATTGTGCCAACCCGGAGTGCAACGTTCAACATTTCTGTTGTGAAGAGTGTGAACCGAAACAAATGCGTTCATGCTCAAAAGAGTGTCAAGAACACCCACGCAACCGTTATATCATCGACAATATTGCAGAGAAACTTCAGGAAACTGAAGGAGTAGTCGGGTAACAAAAATCGACCAAAAGGTGTCACGGATGACTCATCCGCGGCACCTTTTTTGACGAAATCTTAACGTATAACCTGAGACGCTTTCGGGTATAGTGAAGGTACTATGTCAGACAGGAAGTGAATACTTGCATGTTTAACGAACCTTTACTCGCTGCGATTCTTGCTTGGTTTATCGCCCAAGCGGCCAAACTCGTAACTGAACTCATTAAAACACGAGATTTTGAAATTGAAATCATGTTCGCTTCAGGCGGCATGCCGAGTTCACACTCATCTACTGTCGTTGCTCTCGCTACGGCAATCGGTCGTGCAGAAGGGATTGACTCGAGTATGTTCGCACTCGCCGTCGTCTTTGCGACAATCGTCATGTATGATGCTACCGGAGTTCGCCAGGCGGTCGGGTTCCAAGCTCGTCTCTTGAATGACTACTTTAAGGGGATCAAACATGAAACCCCGCTCTTGAATGAGCTTGTCGGACATACGCCGTTCCAAGTCATCATTGGGGCTTTACTCGGCCTTGTCGTTGGATTGTTTTTTCCCATTTAATCGTTAAAGGTATGTCATTTCTCACACTCTCGATTCTTTTTGTGAAGTTTCACAAAGAAGACGGTATACTCAGAGTGAGGAGGAATCGATATGCCTTTTTTGCAGAAATCATATGAATCACTCGATACACTCGCCGAAGCGATTGGCCAAGCGATTCGAGCACCTATTACGATTGAAAATCGCTATCACCAATTACTCGCCTATAGTACCCATCCCGACTCGACCGACCCGGCCAGAATCGCGACCATTATCGGTCGTCGTGTACCTGAAGCCGTGATCGAAGATTTATGGGAGAGTGGTATTTTAAGAGAAGTCATCGTCCAAGATGAACCCGTTGTCATCCCAGCGCGGCTCTCCATCGGTCTCGGGGAACGCGCGGCAATCGTCATCAAACAACATGATGAAGTACTCGGCTATATTTGGAGTTTAGCTCGCACAAATCCGTTCACCAATCAAGAGTTGGCAATTCTACAAGAAGGAGCGACAATCGCCAAGAAACTACTCATGACAATTGCGATGCACGAACGTCGTATCAGTGCCGAGCTTGAACGTTTTTTATTAGATGTCCTTGCTTCCTCGTCGCTCTCCGATTCTAATCGCGAAAGATTGAATGAACTCGCACCTATCGCGGTCGCGAGTCGTCTAACAATCATCGAATGTACCCAACCGATCACCCCTCAACTCGCTGAGCGTCTTCATTATGTGCTCGCAACTCAAGAGGCAATCGAAGTCGTTTTACATGCCATCGATGGTCAGCAGTTACTCGTCTGGCACTATATGAAGTCTGAGCTGTCCGATGAAGAGACGGAATTATTAGCTTGGGCGGAACGGTTCGAACAGTTACTTCAAGACAAATTTATCGAATCCGAACCACGACTCGGAATCAGTCGACGCTTTTTTGAGAGTGACATGTTATACGACGCAGCCGAAGAAGCAAGACGCGTCACGACATTGCGTCGCAAGTTCCCTCTCGAACTCTCGACTTCCCGTGCTTTCGAACAGATTGGAATTTATCAACTTGTCCCAGAGCTCGCACGGCGCATCGGGCTCCGACTTGAAACCCATCCGACCATCGAGCGGTTGCAACATTACGATTCGTCCCATCAGACCGAACTCGTGACGACACTCGAATGGTATTTTTATTTCGAAGGCAATGTTAAGCGAGTCGCATCCCACCTACACATCCATCCGAATACCGTCCTATACCGGATTCGACGCATCGAAGAGTTGACGAATATCACTCAAGTGTCATTACCGGAACGAGCTATGATTTATTTGGCAATCAAAGCTGGTCAATATCGATTAGAAGACTAGACGTTCGCTTTGTGTTTTTTCACAAAGCGAACGTCTTCGTTTTTAGAATCCATGATAAAGACATCGCTTTCAATTGGATTTATACTAGGTGTGTGAACAATTTGTGTCAACGGAATGAAAGGGGAATGTTCCATGAAAATCGGGGTATTGAAAGAGATTAAAAACAACGAAAATCGGGTGGCATTAACACCGATGGGTTCATTTATGCTAACAGAGCTTGGTCATGACGTAGTCGTCGAAACGAACGCCGGACTCGGTAGTGGATTCACGAATATGGAGTATATCGATGCAGGTGCAACAATCGTCGAAACAGCGAAAGAAGTATGGGAAGGCGTCGAACTCGCACTTAAAGTAAAAGAGCCACAGCCGTCGGAATATCAATATTTCCGTTCTGATTTGACGCTCTTCACGTATTTACACCTCGCGGCGGAGCCAGAGTTAACGAAAGCGCTCGTCGATTCAGGTATAACAGCGATTGCGTATGAGACAGTAGAGGTCGATCGGACGTTACCACTTCTCACACCAATGAGTGAAGTGGCAGGTCGGATGGCTGCCCAAATCGGAGCACAAATCCTTGAAAAACCTCACGGTGGGAAAGGAATTTTAATGTCAGGATTACCAGGCGTGCCTCGTGCGAATGTTACCGTCATCGGGGGCGGTGTCGTCGGAACGAACGCGGCCCGCATCGCAATCGGTCTCGGCGCAAGCGTTACGCTGATGGACATTAGCCCTGCTCGTCTTCGTCAAATCGATGACTTGTTTGGAAATACCATCAACACGTTAATCTCAAATAAATATAATATCGCCAAACGAGTGGCCGAGAGTGACCTCGTCATCGGGGCTGTCCTCATCCCAGGAGCGAAAGCACCTAAGCTTGTCACAGAAGAAATGGTACAACGAATGTCACCAGGCTCTGTCATCGTAGACGTCGCGATCGACCAAGGAGGCATTTGTGAGACAATCGACCACATCACCACACATGATGCACCGACGTATGAACGTTATGGTGTACAGCATTATGCCGTTGCTAACATGCCGGGAGCAGTACCACGCACATCAACAATGGGTCTGACGAACGCGACGATGCCATATATCATTGAATGTGCACAAAAAGGCGTATTCCAAGCACTTCTTGAAAATGGTTCACTTCTCAAAGGCTTAAACGTCATCAAAGGGACTGTCACATATGAAGCGGTCGCTCGTGATCTGGAATATCCGTTCGTTCCTGCTCATGAAGCGGTCGCAAAACAAACACAAGCATAAATCTAAAGCAACGAGATGCCCGTTCTCGTTGCTTTTTTGTTATAAATGAAAGAAAGAATCGAACGAATTCGTCCGATTCCTTCTTTCATTATGCATTCTCAACGGTGATGTCTTCCCCGATAATTTTCACTTCCGGTTCTAACTCCACTTCGAACTTTTCTTTGACGGTCGTTTGGACGTGACGAATGAGCGAGATGTACTCTGTCGCTGTCGCCTCGTCAATATTGACGATAAATCCGGCGTGCTTGAGCGATACTTCTGCTCCTCCGATTCGCTTGCCCTGTAGACCTGATTCCTGAATCAACTTGCCGGCAAAATAGCCAGGTGGGCGTTTAAATACACTTCCGCACGAAGGATACTCCAGCGGTTGCTTCGATTCACGTTTATATGTCAAATCGTCCATCACTTCTTTGATCACTTCGTAATTCTTCGGTTCGAGCTCGAACGTCGCTTCTAATACGATCAATCCCTCTTTAGATACACGACTCGTCCGGTAATCAAGTTCCAGTTCGTTTTTTGACAAATGAAGTACTTGGCCTTCCGGTGTCAATACCGTCGCAGACGTAATGACGTCTTTCGTCTCTCCTCCGTATGCACCAGCATTCATATAGACCGCACCACCGACCGTTCCAGGAATACCACAAGCAAACTCAAGACCAGACAAGCTCTCTGCAAGCGCTTGACGAGAAACATCGATAATCGCTGCTCCAGCTTGTGCAATCATTTGATCGCCATCACGACGAATCGTGTTTAATTCATTCAAATTTAAAACGATTCCGCGGATTCCCCCATCCCGGACAATCAAATTTGAACCGAACCCAAGAACCATAAATGGCATCGCTTCCTGGTGGGCTAGTTCTAAAACGGCCTGTACTTCTTCGTACGTATGTGGTGCTACGAAGTAATCTGCCTTTCCACCTAGTTTTGTATACGTGTGCGCCGACAATGGCTCGTCTTGAAGGACGCGCTCGGTCGGAATGATACTTTGAAGTTGCTGTAAAAAGCTCATGCGTTCACTCAATCCTTTACGTTCTATTTAATCAGTGTTCGGTCCCATTTCATTCATCCCGAGCACGTCCCTGAATGGTTTCAGTACGAAACACAGTATACAAATGATTACCGGGCGTGACAAGCAACGTTTTTCTTACAAATTAGCAATTAGTTTATAACAATAGTGATGTGGCCATAGCAACTACAATGGGGATTGTAAAGTTATCCCAATCTCGATACGATATCGCTTCTGTCAGCGTTGCAATGATGGAAATAATAAACCCATAAGTTACCACTTGCCACATCACGATATCATTCCACAAAAACAATAAAAATAAGACCGTATATGAACTAAGGAACATCGCGACACTTCCTTGGAAGGAACGCTTTTGGCCGTATAAGTCATAAGTGATTGTGCCGTATTTCCGTCCGATGAGTGCAGCCATCCCGTCTCCCCATGCGAGAACGAGTGAACCGGCTAAAAAAGCAATCGACTCTGACTCAAAGAAAAAATAGAGGATAACGAGTAACGCGATTGGATAATAAACTGTCCCGAGCGACTTTCTTTCCGTTTGATGTACCGGCGATGGACTTTTATATAACATGATCGCGTTCGCAAAGGTAAAAAAGATAAGCGGGACTGCCGCAACGTACCATGACTCTAATAACCAAATCGCTAAAAGAGACCAGTGCCCGACTGCGATATGTACACTTTTTCGAATTGTTTCATCTGTCCATCCAAGACGTTTCCCAACTTGTTCGAGTCCTACGAGAAATACGAGGACGACCACGATCGAAAGAATTGAACTAATCCATTCATTCATTGCTTGACCACCTTTATGTACAGAGTGTATATGATACCGTCATTATACCTTAATCGGTGCCCATCCTAGCTTACTTTTCAAACATTTGGTAGAATGAGGTCAAATGACTGTATAGCCAACGTACGATGTTGGCGATAGAAAGGGTGGCCGTATGCGCGACGCAACTTCAATTCAAACTTTGGCAGATTGCCTTCATTTTATGCAGGTCGGAGAAATCGAGCGAGCCATCGCCCTCTTCCCCGAGGACATACGTGAGCACTTTCCAAAAGAGCTTCGAAAAATCCACTTGTTTCATATTGAAAAGAACGGCTTATCAATCAACCAAATCGTCGCACTTGCGAACGCATTGACCGGAGAACATCTCTCCGCGACGACAATTCAAAACTGGACGAAGCGTGAAGTCCGGAAAATCATCGGTGTCCCACGAATCGGTAAAAAGTATTCCTTGCATCAAGCGGCAATCATTTATCTCCTTGATGACTTGAAACACCTTTTTTCACTGGAAGAAACGAGTTCCTTGTTGGCGCTCATCTTCAACAACCCTGACCGGGACGAAGACGACTTCATCACCCCGATTGATTTCTATCGTCTGTATGCGGAATATGCGAAGTCCACAAGCCCGATTGATCTTCTCGATACGCGGGCAAAACGTTCACTTGAAAAGACGAAATATACCCATCCGAATATCGTCCACGTTTTGAAGCTCTGTCTATACGCACATCGGGTGACGACACTCGAACTCGAGGCGAAGCACTATTTAAACCGCTTCATTTGATGAAGCGGTTTTGTCGTGGCATCAAAAAAGCACCGGTCCCCTCGACCGGTGCTCGTCATTTTTATGAGACAGATACTGCAAGCGGCATCCGCGATTTAACCGTTAACGTCTTTAAAACAGAAAGAAGTTCGAACATGGATAGTTGGTCTGCTTCTTTCGTTAGGCAGAACGTATCATTTTCTTGTTTCCGTAGTTCGGCGACAAGCTTACCTGCTTTGTCTCGGACACTGAACTTATGACGTTCCACATCGTATTGAATCGTGAAGAGTCCGCGTTCATAGACATTGTACTCACACTTTTTCCCGAATAACGAGAACTTATCTTTCAATTGACCGATCGCCTGCCCGTCATGGTTCATCACGACCCATTTTTGGCAGTTCGGAATATACTTCCCGTGAGCGATCTGTCGTCCAGACAAATTGTGTACTTGGACACTGCCTTCCGCGTCGCGGTGAACAGATCCGATCGCATCATTTGTCTCATCATAAATGGTCGCCTCACCTTGCGTAAAGACACAACCTTTTACATAAATTAATTTGCGCACCGCTTTTTCCTCCTAGCACGTTCCAACCGTGTTTTTTTTATGTGTACGGTCGGGTATTTCTTAAAACCCCAATCGTTTCTCTGTGTAGTTTTTATCTCGTTTCAACTACTACATATTTCATATGACGAAGATGATTATTGCATCGTTTAACGAAAAAGACAACCCCTTTTTTTCGACATTATTCCGGATTCTGTCGAACTTGTGAACAGGCCTATTCTTATCGCTTATATCCCGCTTCTTTTAAGAGTTCTTCAAGTTCCATTCTTGCAATCAAACGAACTTGATTTGGTGACGCTAATTCATACGCACCGTCCGTATAAGTCGAGTTCGTCACGACCCATCCTTCATGAGCTTGATAGTACGGGACTGCCGCCGCAATTTGTTGAACCGCTTCAAGTCCGACCACCTTTTCATATCGTTTCGCTTGTATCGCGATCGTCCATCCATCAGGTGTCTTCAGTAACAAGTCAGCTCCAAAGTCTCGGGATGCAGGTGTCACGGTGACCGTGTAACCGAGTGCTGTGAACACTTCTTCTAAAAATAGTTCAAACTCTCGACCGTCCATGCGATCGATTCGATCAATCGTCGACAACCGAATCTTCCAAACAAACCACCCGATTCCAAGCAGGAGAAGCAAAATACTGCTCCAAAGTGGTGCCTCGAACCACCATAAACTAATGGCACCGATGATACTAATGAGTAATCCAATCATCCCCATCTTCCCTTTCTGAGTCTTCTCTCTCACTTTACCGTTTCGAGGGCAGGAAATGAAAGGGGGATATGTCGAATGATATAAAAGATATGCTCGTCTGACACCGACGAAGGAGGGATGATCGTTCATGGAGAATCACGCCAATCTCCAAAGTAAGTTACTACATGCACTACCTTATGGGGTTGCTTTAATACAGAAAGATGGAACAATCGTCCAAGCAAACCGCCCATTTCTAGAACAATTTCCAGAGAATCTGCAAACCCGTGCTAACCTTTTCCATATGGTCAACCAGTCGCCGATTACGATGGAATTGTCTCGTCGCATGGAACAAGGGCTTCCTTGGATGTATGAACTACCGACGATGCGTGTGCACGCTAACCCTTGGGAAGATAATTACATCCTCTCCATCGAACCCCTCCCTCACGATACACGCGTGACGATTCAGCATAACGCCTTTGAGGCAATGATGCACACAGAGCTCGATATGGCGATGATTATGACGGATGCGAATCTGTTAATCACTCGATTTAATCAAGGGGCAACAGAACTGTTCGGCTATGCACCCCATGAAGTGCTCTATGAAATGACTCCGTTCGCTCTATTTGAATCGAGAGAGTTGAGCGAGAAGCGCTCCGCGTACCAGGACGAAATGGAACAGCTGCTTTCTTTTGAACAAATGCTGCGCCTTGCTCTCGACAAAGGAGACCGGGAGTGGAAGTTTCAATGTAAGGACCGGACACATTTCATCGGAAAACTATTCATGCATCCGGTGTACGAGCAAGAGCAACTCATCGGCTTTTTTTTCTTTGTATTCGATGTGAGCCCGGAGATTGAATTAAAACGAGAGCTGCGTTATAAAGAACAACGCTATCGTATGTTTGCCGAATCTGTCATCGAAGCCGTCCTGTTTCATGAGGATGGGATGATTCTCGATGCGAACAAAGCGGCGGAATCCATTTTTAAAATCCCTGCCGAACAGATGGTCGGCCGCCAAACCATCGAGTTCATCGCAGAAGGGTACCGGGCTGACGTACTGAGACGCATTCGGAACCATATTCAAACCCCTTATGAAGTGATTGGACGGCGAGAAGATGGGACATTCTTAGAAATGGAAGTATATCCGAAAGAAGTGACGTATCAAGGTCAAACGTTACGGGTAGCCGTCATGCGTGACATCAGTGACCGTAAAAAAGTAGAGCGTATGCTCGAACGTGAAAAAAATGCAATCGCCCGTCAACGGGATGTCATTCAATCCATTTTGCAAGCGTCGAATGAAGCATTCGTCTTAACCGAATCGAACGGGAGTGTCTTGTTCATGAACGTCCATGCGCGACGACTCATGGATTTACCTGGAATCGCTCCGAATAAAATTCAGGAACGTATCCCGCTCCTCTCTACGTTCCGTCCACGTGATCGAAGCGAAATGTTACGCAAGATGGACCAACTTCTCGACGGAACGGCTCAAGAGGTGTCGATGCGCTTCTCCATCCCACAGCCGAGCGACCGGGATGAAGAATATTACGAGATGTACGGGACAATTATGGATACGAAGCGACAATTCGGTATGGATAGTGGCTTCTTATTCGTGTTCCGGAACCGGACTGAAGAAGAACGAATGGATCAGATTAAAAATGAATTAGTGAGTACGGTCTCACATGAACTCAGAACACCACTCTCCTCGTTATCAGGGTACATCGAATTGATGCTCGCACGTGATTTGACACCTGAAAAACGAGAACGGTTCTTGAAGACGATGGCGAAGGAGGCCAAACGGCTGACTGCTTTACTAAACGATTTTTTGGACATTCAACGCATGGAGGATGGGCATCAGGAATATAAACAAGATCATTTTTCTTTGAATAAACTCGTCTTAGAAGTGATTGAACGCTTCCGTGAAACGAATGACCACGCTATCCATTTCGACAATGCCGATAATGACATGCTGTTGATTGCTGACCGAAACCGGATTGAACAGGTACTTGTCAACTTGATTTCAAATGCCATCAAGTATTCGCCGAACGAACAAGAAATCGAAGTACGAATCCGACAAGACCACGACCAGGCTCATGTATCCATTCGGGACTTCGGAATCGGTATTCCTGAGCACGCTTTCGAGAAATTATTTACAAAGTTCTACCGGGTCGACAATTCGGATACGCGTAAAATCGGCGGGACCGGTCTCGGTCTTTCCATTTGTAAAGAAATTATCGAATCACACGGCGGAAGCATTGAAGTAGAATCGAGTATCGGAAAAGGATCAACTTTTACATTCACATTAGACTTAGCGGAGGAAACGTCATGAACAATTATGCCTTTACCGGATTCCCTGGATTTTTAGCAGGAAAATTAATTGAACACCTCGCTTCGTTACCTCACCAAATCGGAACGATCTATGCGTTACATCTTCCGAACCAACAGCGTGAAGCGGAAGAACTACGGGATACGTTGCTGTCCACGACATCCCTCGAGCCTCGTCAGCTCGTTTTAGTGGAGGCGGATATCACGTTGCCTGAAGTGATTCTTGATCCGATTATGCGGTCCGTCATCGAGCGAGACGTGCATTACGTCTTTCACCTTGCTGCTGCCTACGACCTAAGCATTCCTTATGATACCGGTTATCGTGTCAATATCCTCGGAACGAAACATGTAACGGCGTTCGCCAAGCGCTCGAAACAATTAAAGCGTTACGTATACTTCAGTACAGCCTATATCGCTGGACATCGTCGGGGAACGGTCTATGAAAACGAGTTATGGCATCGGGCACAGTTTAAAAATCATTATGAAGCGACTAAATACGAAGCAGAAGCGCTCGTCTCACGTGAGATGGGAATCATGCCAATCA
Source organism: Exiguobacterium sp. s57 (assembly GCF_018617685.1). Lineage (NCBI taxonomy): Bacteria > Bacillati > Bacillota > Bacilli > Caryophanales > Exiguobacterium > Exiguobacterium sp. s57. The sequence continues at coordinate 246,149 of NZ_JACSKR010000004.1, read as the reverse complement.
CCATCATTCGGCCTGGTATCGTGATTGGCCATAGTCGAACAGGAGAAACGAAAAAGTTTGACGGTGTCTATTTCGTACTGAAGTTGATGGCTCAACTCCAGCAGATGCGACCATTGCCTTATATCGGTCGAGCAAACGTCGAGGTGAATCTCGTTCCTTATGATTACGTAGTGGAAGCGACCGCCTTCTTGGCACACTCGCCAGAAGGAATGAAGCGAACGTTCCATTTGACAGACCCTTTTCCACACGGTGCGCGCGAGGTGTATCGTATGTTGCATGAGACAATGTTTCAACGTCCGCCTCGAGGAACGGTTCCTCACGCCGTTGCCGACGCGGCATTTACTGCATGGAATGGTGCTAAACGGCTCGAAGTTCCTCACGAACTATTGGAGTACTTTAAACATCCCGTTCACTTTGACACGACACAAACGATCCGTGCGCTCGATGGGACGGGAATCGTTTGTCCGGACCTACAGGACTACCTCCCAGAGATTGTCCATTATTTTATGGCAAACAAAAAGCCCTGAGGTGTCAGGGCTTCAACTATGACTGGAATCAAAAGAAAAAGTGTACGCTGTGAACGAGCGTACACTTTTTTAGTTTTCATCCGCGTGGTTACGAGACACTGCTTGATCGTGCAGCAGACGTTCGAGGACGAAGATATAGACCAACGAAACGAGGAGCCCCACGATGCCAGGGAGAACCGCAACGATGGCATCTTCCAAATACGCTGTGGGAATCAGGTAGATCAATAGCGACTTCACACCGTACATCAACATCAATGAGGAGAGCAACACAAGCGTCACCGCTCGTTTCGAAACACCCCCGAAAAATGATCGTCCTGTCTCCTCTCCTTTTGTCATACCGAGCCAAGATAACAAGCCATAACCCTCCTTCGTCAATCTAAATCGATTTTGCATTCACGAGCCCATTATATACCAATGATTTAATCGGATGAAGGCTGTCAAAAAACGTTGTCACCTCCTGACTATTCTAAATCTAAAAAAAGTTGCAACCCCATTCACAAGGATTGCAACCTACTCTTATATACGGACCATCGTTCACCCAATCAAAATCTTCTCTTTCGGATAGCGAATCTTCCGGTCGGCTTGACGTGCGACGGTAAAGAGAATCGTCAGCGATCCGACACGTCCGAGAAGCATCATGAACATAATCAGACCTTTTCCAGCATCGTTCAATTCCGCGGTGATTCCTAGCGATAATCCCACCGTCCCGAATGCCGAGACTGTCTCAAATAAAATGGCACTCGCTGGAATGTGACCGTTCGTCAAAATAACAAGTGTCGTGATTATAAGAATAAAAAAGAAACTCGAAATCGCGACGACGTATGCTTTTTTTATTTGAAACGCATCAATCGTCCGTTCCATAATAACCGTTTCTTTTTTTCCTGCGATGAACGCCCACATATCCGCGAAGATGACTGCAAGTGTCGTCACTTTAATCCCAGACCCAGTCGAAGCTGCACCAGCCCCGATATACATGAGAATCAAAATTAAGCCGATTGATACAGGCGCCATCGTGGCGATATCGATTGTATTGAAACCGGCTGTTCGCGTCGTCACGGCTTGGAAGAATGTCACATGTAACGCCTCACCGAACGATCGTCCATACAAAGCACCTTCGTTCGATACCCATTCAAACATCATTAGCATGAACCAAGCGATCCCATTTATGACAAGCAGAGATAGAATCATGATTTTCGAATGAAGTGCGAGGCGTTTCCACCCTCTTACTTCTGTCGCGTCGGCAATGGTCGTAAAGCCGAGACCACCAACCATGATCATGATGGCAATCGTTACAACAATCGCCGTATTCTGTTCAAACGACATCAGGCTATCCGGAAATAATGCGAACCCTGCATTGTTAAAGGCAGAAACAGCATGGAAAAAACCGTAGTGTAGCGCTGAGATGAAAGAATAATTTTCTGTACTATAAAGTTCAAACGTTAAAAATAACATCCCGATGAATTGCACAATTACAGTCGTAAAAATGATGTTTCTTACAAGTCGTACCGTTCCACCCGGTCCTGCTAAGTTTAATGATTCCTGTAAAATTATTCGTTGTTTCAATCCGATTTTCTTACCCAATACGCTCAAGAGCATTAATGCGATTGTCATAAAGCCGAGACCACCGATTTGAATAAGAGCAACAATGACTAATTCCCCGAATGTATTGAAAGATGTTCCAATATCAACCGTAGATAACCCCGTCACAGTTCCCGCAGAAGTCGCGATGAATAGGCAATCAATCCAAGAAACAGGCTCATCTTGGGCAAATGGCATATATAAAAGAGTTGCCCCAATAAAAATCGCAAGTAAGAAGCCGCCCGCAATGAAACGAGCAGGTTTTTCAAATACGATTCGATAGAGTGACTCGACTCGCTTTAAGCGCAACTCACGCGCTGACAATCTATGCCGCATCACGACATCTCCTTCACTTCTATTATTCTAAGCCCCATGTTACTCTTCGCCTCAATAAATGCCAACAAGAAAATGTATCTCTAACGCTCCTCACGATTTTTTGGTATTATGAGAGATAGACTTTAAGATTGTTGAGGAGGTTGAATGAAACCGTGGACCCTAGTACGGTAGATCATTCGATAGAGGATGTCTCACGAAGGTTGGAGCGCCAATCACAATGTATGCCCGCCCACCTTTATTTTCAGCTAGAAGAGTTACTCAATTGGTCACTCGAGCAAGAAGTCGTGAATCAATTGTACGCATTGTTAAAAAAATACGATGTATTAACCGATATAGAGCGTGAAGTACGAAATATCAGCATTCAAATGCTGATAGATGAAAACGGCGCTTAATCATCGGGAACGCATGTTGCGGGAGACGAGTAGCGTCTCTCGCTTTTTTTGTCCTGATTTATTTCGGAAAGGTGGAAAACAAAGACATGGATGTCGTCACGTTAGTCGGACTCATACTCGGGTTCCTCACCCTCGTCGGTGGAATGATATTAAAAGGAGCAGGTGTTGCGCCGCTGATCAACCCAGCCGCACTGGTTATCATTTTTGTCGGTACAGCCGCGGCGGTCAGTATTGCCGTATCGAAAGAGCAGCTGCAGAACGTCCCCAAACTGTTTAAAATCTTGTTCAAAAAACAAGAACTCCCAAGTAAATCCGGATTGCTCACGCAATTCGTCGACTTGTCGACGCAAGCTCGGAAAGAGGGCCTCTTATCACTCGAAACGGCGCTCGAACAAGTCGAAGAACCGTTTTTACGTCAAGGCATGATGATGGTTATCGACGGTCAGCCTTCTGAATATATTGCGGAAGTCATGTCACGTGACATCGAAAACATGGAACAACGCCATAAAGCGAACTCCGACATTTTTACCCAAGCCGGAACATACGCCCCGACACTCGGGGTACTCGGAGCCGTTATCGGATTGATTGCAGCTTTAAAAGATTTATCGGATATTGAAAAGCTCGGTCATGCCATTTCAGCGGCCTTCGTGGCAACATTATTCGGAATTTTCACCGGATATGTACTTTGGTTCCCGTTTGCAAACAAGTTGAAGCAGTATTCGAAGAGTGAAGTCATCATCAAGGAAATGATGATTGAAGGGATTTTATCGATTCAAAGTGGTGAATCTCCAAAAACGCTAGAAGATAAACTGTCTGTGTATTTGTCTCCAAAGGAGCGAGCTGACTATGAAGCGCAAAAAGAAGCATGATCATGAAGAACATATTCCCGAAGGCTGGCTGATTCCTTACGCCGACTTGTTGACACTGTTGCTCGCGCTTTTCATCGTACTATTCGCATCGAGTAACATCGACCAGACAAAGCTTGAGAAAATGTCACAGTCTTTCAACCAAGTATTCTCAGGAGGCGTCAGCGTCTTTCAGGCTTCGACTGCCTCAAACAGTGACATCAGTCGCACAGACAAAACCAATACGACCGCCAACCCACGGACGTATGAATTGGCTCAACTTGACGAGTTAAAAGAAGATGTAAACAAATACATTAAAAAGAACGGTCTCGAAAGCCAAATCAAAGCGACGATCAATTCAAGTGGTCTCGTCTTGACGATTCAAGACCGTGCCCTGTTTAACTTAGGAGAGGCGACTCTCGATACGGATGCTCGTAACGTCGCACAAAACATCAGTCAAATTTTAGAGAAGGCGGGCAAGCGAGAGATTGTCGTCTCCGGCCATACGGATAACATTCCAATCAATACAGCACGTTTCCCGTCAAACTGGGAACTCAGTTCGGCACGTGCGACCGCGTTCATGCGTGGCCTTTTGGCAAATGATGCCTTGAACCCGGCTCAATTCACGCTCGCGAGTTACGGTGAGTTTAAACCGATCGCGACGAACGATACAGAAGAAGGTCGCTCTAAAAACCGACGTGTCGAGGTGTTGATCAAACCACTCGTCGACCTTTCTGAGGGCGAACCGAAAATGATTGAAACCATCACCTTACCAAACTAACAATCACCCACTCGTTCGAGTGGGTGATTTGTGTTATTGCATCAATTTAAAGTAGCGTCTCGCAAGTTCGGTGAGCGGACTTTCGAACAACCGTTTCCGCCAGTAAAGATCTGTCACTTTCTTCACGGCCTCACTTCGCGACGGATACGGGTAAATCATACGGGACAGCTTCCCGATTTTGTCACCACGTTGCATCGCATAGACGACAATTTGCATCCAATCGCCTGCCGATTCACCGACCGCATGCGCACCGATAATCTTTCCATTTTTCTTCGTAATGACTTTGACAAAACCAGCCTCTTGCCGCTCAGCGATAAAGCGATCAACTTCGGACAGTTTCGCTTCATACGTCTCGATGTCATCGCCGTAATGCTCGCGCGCCTCCTGCTCTGTCATGCCAACGTGAAACACTTCAGGGTCTGTGAACGTAATCCACGGTAGCTTACTATAGTCGACCTTGTTCCATAACCCAAATAGTGCGTTCGCGACAACCGCCTTCCCTTCTTCGCCGGCCGCATGTGTGAACGGCAGCGTCTTGATTGTATCCCCAATCGCAAAGATATGTGATTGTGACGTTCGATACGAAGATGAGACGTCGATATACCCTTTCGTCACTTGAACGTTTGCCCGGTCGAGACGAAGCGCATCAATCCGTGGAACGCGACCTGTCGCCATGAGCAATTTGTCCGCCTCATATTCAATCGTTTCACCATCTACTTCTGTCGTGACACGGACTCGTCCATCGATTTCATCGACTCGTTTCACCTTCACGCCGATTTTTAAGCGCATCGCCATCTCAAGTTGGGATTTTAAATACGTTGAGACGTCTTTGTCTTCTTTCGGAAGGAAGTCTTCCTGCGCCTCGAGCACCGTGACTTGAGAGCCGAGTCGAACGAATGATTGAGCCAGCTCGAGTCCGACCGTTCCGGCACCGATGACAATCAAACTCTCTGGAAGCGTCTCTTCTTCAAAGACGGTTTCATTTGTTAAGTATGGGACTTGATCTAGTCCATCGATGGGAGGGACTGTTGGTTTCGACCCCGTCGAGATAACAAATTTTTTCCCGATCAATAAATCGTTCCCTACCTTTAGTTCATGCGGACTTTGGAACGAGGCTTCTCCAATATAGACGTCCACGCCAATCTTTTCAAAGCGTTCTGTCCCGTCATGGTCTTGAATGATAGCACGTGCCTTGTCGACTCGTGCCTTAGACATTTGGTAATGCTCTCTTCCATTGAACTCTGTTCCGAGGACACGCGCCGCCCGCATCATCGCATTTGCTTCTTTTGATGCGGCAATCAGCGCCTTAGATGGTACACATCCCACATGTAGACAGTCTCCACCTAAGTGTTTGTTCTTTTCAACAAGCGCTACTTTCACACCTAAATTTGCAGCACCCGCGGCCACCGTCATTCCAGCGGCACCACCACCGATGACTATCAACTGATAATCCTTCATCGAATCAACCTCCGATATTGTTCACTCACATTTTCCATCCGTTTTCGATTCACGCCAAGGTCTGAATAGCCGACACGGGATGCGGACCTAAACTCGATTTGTTGAGTCGCATCATCAAATAGAAAATCGACATCATCTTTAAATCGCATCACTTTCGAAGTCACGACATAATGAAGACCATCGTCTGTTTCTTTCACCAGTTCGGCCCGAGACAATTGATTCATTGCCATCTTGATTGCTTCAACCGATTGCTCGCGACTGCCCGCATATGGCAATGGAGACATACGCAATTCCTCAATCGAGGTTTGTGTCGAAACGGCGTTCGGACTTCCTTTTAACGGCTTCAAGGATTGATTTGCCATCATAAAAACCTCCCTCATTCTACATATATCTATATGTAGCCTGAATTCGGGAGATTTAACCCTTTTAATGTAGTTCGCTCGGATCGAGCGGTAATAAAACGGTCACGGTCGTCCCGTGTCCAATCTCACTCTCGATGACCAGTTTTCCTTCGTGTGCCTCGATCAATTCCTTCGAAATCGCAAGTCCGAGACCGCTACTGCCTTCCGTCACTTGAGCTTGATAAAACATCTCTGTGATGCGCTGTAAATGTTCACGAGAAATACCAGGACCTTCATCGATGATCGAGATGAAGGCGACGCGTTCTGATTGAACGAAACGAATCGTCAATGTCCCACCGTCTGGTGAGAAGCGAATCGCGTTCTCGAGAATGTTTAAAAACACTTGCTTCAATCGGTTCTCATCAAAAAGTCCGACCGACTTTTGAGGATACCGTTCAACGAGCGTGATGTCTTTGTCTTCGAGTGACTGCTTTAACTGCAACGTCACTTTTCGCAACAAGGAAACTAAATCCAGTTCCTGACGATACAAGACCAATCGACTCTCTTCGATTTTTGTATAATCAAGTAACTGTTCCACAAGACCAATCATACGCTCCGTTTCGGAATGGATGATGCTCAAACCAAGCTCTGTTTCTTCAGACAGTTTCTCATCGCCTCCCCGAATCGTCTCGGTCCATCCTTTGATCGATGTGAGAGGTGTTCGAAGCTCATGTGAGACGCTCGAGAGAAATTCGTTCCGTGTCGATTGATGTTGTTGCACTTTCGCACCTAAATACGTGAGGGTTCGAGCCAATGCCCCTAGCTCATGTTTCTCATTCGATTCAACCGATACATCGAAGTCGCCCTGAGCCATCTCATCAGCGGTTTCAATAATTTGACGAATCGGTCTGACGAAGCGATCGGCAATCCGAATGACGGTGTACAGAGCAAGTAACCAGATCAAGACACCAATTATGACGACCGTCATCCAGATTTCGCGAATGAGCGTATCCAAGTCTTCAAGCGGACGCGTGAAACTAATGGCAAACTCTGACGTATCATTTGTCACAATTGGGCTCGTAACAGACAGATAGTGCTCTTCACCGACATCATAGTCTTGTACGACCGATTCACCTCGTGCAAGCTCTTGTAATTGTTCTTGAGAAAAAGAAGCCTGTCTAGTCCGTTGACCGGTCGTTTTGACAATCGAACCGCTCCGGTCGACAATCGTCAAATCGGTTCCTGGATATCCGAATGTTCGGACGAGGACAGAGAACGCACTAGGCGTCTCAAACCCGACTTGGGCTTGAGGGTATAGATATGCACTTGTTGTCGCATGACTCAGTAACGCTTCTGACTCATACTCGTAATAGTATCGATATGTCCCGTAAGACAAGACGCTGACGAGCAGAAGTAAGACGATCGTCACGACAATCATCATGCGAATGACTAACTGTTGTTTCATGCCTCATGTCTCCGCCATTTATATCCGTGACCCCATAACGTCTCAATATAGATCGGATGACTCGGATCGTCTTCGATTTTTTGACGCAGGCGTCGAATATTGACATCGACCGTTTTTCGATCGCCGAAGTAATTGACCCCCCATACCGCGTCGAGTAACGCATCGCGTGACAAGACGATCTCTTCATTTTGAACGAGATGACAAATCAAGTCGTACTCTGTTGGTGTTAAATCAATAGATTGTCCGTACTTTGTCACTTGCTTCGCTGCAAGGTCGATTGCGAACGGTCCCGACTTCAAGCGTTTCGAGTCTTTTCGTTTCACTTTCTCGACTCGGCGCAATAATGCTTGAATGCGCGCGACCAACTCACCTGGACTAAACGGTTTAGCGATGTAATCGTCTGCTCCTTTTCCGAGTCCTTCAATTTTATCTTCTTCGAGCGTTCGTGCCGTCAACATGATGATTCCGACGTTTTCATCGATATCCCGTATAGCGGCACATGCTTCGAATCCATCCATTTCTGGCATCATGACATCTAATAAAACAACGTCAAACGGTTCACGATCAAACGCGGTAACCGCTTCACGACCGTTTGTTGCCTCGAACACATCGAATCCAGCTCGTTTTAAGTTGACAATAATGAAGCTGCGAATCGCATGTTCATCCTCAGCTACTAAAATTCGATTCATATTTCCACCTCTTCTAGAGTTCACTTCTCTACATTATAGTTACGTTTTTGCGACAAGGTTGTCAATTGACCTTAAAAAGGTTTAGGATTGTATCATTAGATTCTGAAGGAGGACCCCCTACTACTATGAGTTACAAGATGATTGTATTAGATATGGATGATACGCTCTTCACGAGCGACCATACGATTTCCCCGAAGACAAAAGAAGCACTTCTCGATGCGCAGGCGCGCGGCTATAAAGTCGTACTGGCGAGCGGACGACCTACGTTTGCGATGTGGGAGGCAGCCCGCGAATTGGAGCTCGCGAAATACGGAAGCTTCATCTTATCGTTCAACGGTGCCTCGGTCATTAATTGTGCGACAAATGAAGAGATTTTCTCAAGTACGCTCCAACCGGACACGGTCGCCCATCTCCATGATATCAGTGAACGGGAAGGAATCGCGATTCATACGTACGTCGGTAACGAAATCGTAACCGATCGTCCGAACTCTTATACGGATATCGAAGGTGAATTGACGGGCATGCCTGTCGTACATGTCGACAACTTTAAAGAAGCTGTGACGGCTCCGGTCGTCAAATGTTTGATGCTCGCGGATGGTGACACGCTCGCTCCGATTGAAACGAAGCTACAAGAAGAGTTGGCCGGAAAACTAGCCGTCGCTCGTTCAAAACCATTCTTCTTAGAGTTCACAGAAGCCGGTGTCACAAAAGGCACAAGCCTCGCCTTACTAGCCAATCAACTCGGTATCGCACAAGACGAAGTGATCGCTTGCGGTGACGGAAACAATGATTTGACGATGATTGAATGGGCAGGTCTAGGCGTTGCGATGGGTAACGCTAACACGACAGTCAAAGGGAAAGCGGACTTCATTACGAAGTCAAACAATGAAGACGGCATCGCTCATGTCATCGAGACATATATGACGGACGTATTCGTCACGCAATAAGCTTCTGATTGTAGAAAGGGAGGAAGTAAGATGAATAAAGGGTTGAAACGTGCTGGAGTCGGATTGATTGGAACAGCAGTCGCAGGAGCGGCTTATGTGTTACTTTCTCCTAAACCAGCGACACGTTTAATCAAAACTTCGTTCGCAGGGGGGAACGAAGTGGAGATGAAAGAATTTGAGGAAGTCGTTCAAAAAACGTCTGTCCGAAAAGACATCGACTACTTGTCTTCTTATGACAATGGAATGTTTGATTTGATTCGTTATGAAGGAAACGGACGAACTGTGCCGACGATTTTTTGGGTGCATGGTGGATCATTCGTCGGCGGAGATAAATCGGATGTGTTAAAATACGCCACTTCGATTGCGAGTAACGGCTACAATGTCGTCAGTATCAATTACGCACTCGCACCTGACGTGATGTATCCGACCCCGCTCAAACAAATCGAAGAGGCGTACTCATTTATCGCTGAGAACAATGACCGCTTCCGTCTCGACTTAGACCGCATCTTCTTTGCGGGTGATTCGAACGGTGGACAGCTCGCCGCACAGTTTGTCGGCATCCAGTTGAATGACGACTATTCGCCTTCTGCCGAAGTTGAGCAAGTCGTACCGAAGTCCTCTATTCTCGGAGCCATCCTCTTGTCTGCTCCGCTCGACTTGAAGCGCGCATGGCTCGAATCATCGAAGTCAGTAAACCGCTTCTTGTTCAAACGAATCGGATGGGCTTACTTCGGCACATACAATTGGGAGACCCTACCGGTTGTCGCCGAAGCGTCGCCACTCGTCAATGTACCGGCCACATTCGTCCCAACGTTTATCGCGGACGGGAATGACCATTCCTTTGAAGAGCAGGCCAAGGAATTTGCGACGATTCTTTCAGGACGGACGGATGTCACGACTGTCTTTTATGATCGGAATGAGCACGAGCTCGGTCATAACTATTACTTCGAAATGGACCGCCCAGCGGCTAACTCTACGTATCGCCGTTTGATTACGTTCTTACGCGAAGCGACAAATCAATCTGTATAATGCACAAGATGCGACGTTCTCCTACTATGGAAAACGTCGCATCTTTTCGTTAGCGCAATAGTTCGAACGCACGACCAATCAATTCATTTCGGGATGAAGAGGTATGACGCAATACTTCAAGACGTTCAATCAATGTCTGTTTCAGTCCTTCGTCATTTACCAGTTCCAGACACTCGATGAGTAATAACCAGGCGTCAGGGTGGTTCGTTAAAATCTCTGGAATGAGACCATCAATCGATTCTCCCCGCGCACGCATGAGATGAATTCGATTGAACATCGGGTCATCGTTCGTCCATACACGCTCATCTCGCTCGATGATCACAGGTTTTTCGATGATCATCAGCTCGTCTACCGTCGTTCCTGGGAAGGTCGATGGAAGCGAGTCGACACGTACCTCGAGTGAGTCGAGAGGAATCGTCCGTCCTTCTAACTGAACGTTCACGTCTTGGAGCAGATCAGATGCACAGGCTTGACGAACGGCTGTCCCGTCCCCGAGGAGGTCATCGCGGTCTAGCGCAGATTCCGTATCATGGACAATGAGGAGTCCATGACGCTCTCGTTTCGTTAACTGACCACTTTTTACAATGGTGCATTCATCCCATTGAATGAGCGTATGCTCTTTCGACTCCGTCATGTGGCGAACGATGCCGACACGTTCTGATCCGTCTTCGAGTCGAATCGTCGACTGACTTCCCGACGCCAACGCTTTCGCCACGGATTCAATTCCACCTTTTCGAATCGCCATTCTTCCTTCTAGTTCATCTAAGACAGAAGAGAGTGTCTCAAAGTTTGGAATAACGAACAGCTCTTTTTGCATGTTTGTCACGTCCTGCTTCGTCTGTAGCGCGTGCTCTAAGTCGAATGGATGTTTGACGACCGCATCCGTCAGACAGTGACGGCTCTCTCCGACAGAGGACAAGAGACCTGCCCCGTAAATCATCGGACGCTCGAGGTCACCAATCAATCCAAATTCAACAGTCCACCAAAAGATTCGTGCGACTTGTTGTGCCTCTGAGAAGCCAGTCACTTGCGCTTTCGCCTCATGGACGGCTTTTCCCGCCGCCTCGATGTCTTGTTCGGTCGAATTGGCATTTTCCTTCACAATCGTCAAGCGTTTCAATGCTGCGAACGAGGCATGCTCTTCTCGGTTCATGAACGCCTTGGCCCCTAATTGACCGAAGCGTTTAACGATTTCCGAAAACGTCGGGTCCATCAACATCGGCGCATGTCCTGCCGCCTCATGAATGATGTCAGGCGCTGGACTGTATAAAATATTCTCGACTTTCCGAATGTCTGTCGCGACCGGCAGCATCCCATTTCCTTGGAAGTCAAAAAAGGCAACACCGGGGATGAGTCCATCCACTGCGACCGTCGACCATCCTGCCGTCTGCATCTCATCCGTCATCAGTTCGACGTTCGGCAATCGGTCCGGTCCCATTCCCGTCCGTTTCAATCCTTCGATGTAAAACGGATGCGCCTTCCCTTCTAACGTATGCAAGTTCAACCGCAACACGAAACGCCAAACGGCGTGATCCGTTGGTGTGTATTCATTGTAGAACTGCGGTGAAATATGTGGGGCTAGATGTTTTGGAATCGATTGTGTCAACATGTGAAGTCCTCCTTTGAAATCAAAAAATCCCTATCGATTGAATCGATAGGGACGACAAAGCCGCGGTACCACCCTAGTTACTAGAGAATATCTAGTCACTTGATCCGATAACGGGGGACCGCTCAATCACGAGAGCTCGGGAACTGTAATTCGATTCATCTTTTGGGCGTGTTCGCAGCACCACACGCTCTCTGGGCCATGGAAGATGTCTCTACTTCGGTTCTTTCTTCGCTTTTCTTACATATTCAATTCTTTATCTTTTATACAGTTATGCTGTTATGCATATATGCTTTTAAGCACTAAAGTTACGTCTTGTTAGCTACTGTACCAAAGCTAAACAAAGGCGTCAACAAAAAACAGCCTACGAATTTTCGCAGACTGTCAGAGACACCACTCAATCGGGGGTTTTCCCCACTCATTCAATGCATCGTTTACTTGGGAGAATGGCTTAGAGCCGAAGAATCCACGATGGGATGACAACGGACTTGGATGTACCGACGTGAGCACTTTATGTTGGTCTCCAATCCATTTCATTTTCTTCTTCGCATCATTTCCCCACAAAATGAATACGATTGGTTCCTCACGACTCCCGAGCCGCTCAATGATGGAGTCAGTGAACTGTTCCCACCCTTTTCCACGGTGAGAGCCCGCCTTCCCCGCTTCAACCGTCAGTGCCGTATTTAAGAGAAGGACCCCTTGTTTCGCCCATTTCTCAAGATTGCCACTCTTCGGGAGGTCACATCCAACGTCATCTTTTAGTTCTTGAAAGATGTTTCGTAGAGACGGTGGGAAACGTACCCCGTCCTGCACCGAAAAACTGAGTCCATGCGCTTGATTCGGTCCGTGGTACGGATCTTGCCCTAAAATGACGCACTTCACCTCACTGAATTTCGTGTAAATAAATGCGTTCCAAATGTCTTCTCGGGTCGGGTAAACGATTGTTTCTTCATAAGCTTGGTCGACGAATTGCCTCAACTGTTGAAAATAGGGCTGTTTCATTTCCTCTTGTATGATATCCGTCCAATCTCCAAGCAGTCGACTCGATAACTGATCTGCCATTGCATACTCCCCTTTCCCTTTGTATCATACCCAAAATAATTGCATACAAAAAGACGAGTCGGTCGACTCGTCCTTCAAGGTTATACCGTTACTGCGCCTGCTACTTCTTTTGCAAGTGCTTCTGCTTTCGTTTTCGCGTCCGCAACAATCTCTTCGATTTTGTCTGGGTATTGGTTCATCCCTTCAACCGCTACCGTTGTGACTTCAGATACACCGACAAACGCGAGCGCTTGACGGAGGTACGCGTCCGCAAAGTTGAGGTCCGTTCCTGTGTAGATTCCACCCGTTCCTTGGATGTGAATCGCTTGTTTGTTTTCAAGCAAGCCGACCGGACCTTGCTCTGTGTAACGGAACGTTTTGCCCGCCATAAGGACGCTATCGAGGAACATTTTCATACGCGCTGGGAAGAAAAAGTTCCACATTGGTGTCGCGAATACGTAGAGATCCGCTTCCATGAATGTCTCGAGCATGCTACTCATCGTTCCTACTTTTTTCGCTTCCACGTCAGTGAGTGCTTCACCTGACGCGAATTTGCCCCATGCGCTAAGCACATCTCCATCGATTTCTTGTACATCGACATCGTAGAGTTCAATTGCTTCTACTTCGATTGATTCGTTTTCAGCCTTGAGTGTCGATACGAATGTTTCTGCAACTTGCTTGCTGTATGAAAGTTCAGCTGGTTTCGGGTTAGCCGATACATATAATACTTTAGTCATCGTGTAATCCTCCATTTGTGTAATCTATACTTTTTCAATAACAGTTAGAACTATATCATCTGTATATCTCATCGTCAATTATTTTAATTTCAAGATATTATGTAAAAAAGCAACGGGCTTTATTTGCCCGCTGCGTTATAACCGACTCGTTTTAATAACGTAATCAATTGTTCCGTCTCTTCATCACTTAACGGTCCATATATATCTTTGAAGATTTCAATATGTTGCGGATAGACGACGTCCATGAGCGTCTGTCCATCGTCTGTCAACGAGGCGTACGTGACGCGACGGTCAGACGGACAGGCGATTCGTTCAATCAGCCCTCGCTTCTCCAACTTGTCGATGACGTATGTCACACTACCGCTCGTAATCAAAATCTGATCCCCAATTTGTTGTAGCGGGGTGTCTCCTCGTTTATACAGTACGGATAAAACACCGAACTCTGTTGAATTTAACTGGTGGCGTCGTAAATCTTCTTTCACACGATCACTGATGGCATCCATCGTCCGCGCAAGAACGACCCACGCCTTCAATTCAAGGGATTCAATCATGTCGGTTTCACCTCAATTCGTTCATCATATATCACTAGTATAGCAGGACTTATGCAGTATAAGCCGGGAAAAATACTTCGTCAAGGAACTTCTTCATTGTCGCCTATGTCGGAAACGTTTAGAATGGTAGTATTGTGATTTTAAGAAAGGGTGGACCGTATGCGTGAGTATTACGAAATTTCATTGACGATTAAACGGGAGTTTTTGCATGCTGTCATCGATTTGTTGAATCGGGAAGGCATCGCACCGGACTATGCGCTCGAAAAGGAAGGCGCGGTCTTTTTACTATTCAATCATTTACCATGGCCAAACGTGACCCGTGAACCGCATGCCGTGGAACGTTTCTTGTTGACGTTGAAACGATCGGACTATTTATTCGTCAAAACGAAACGTAAATCACCGGTCCCCGATCATGAACCGGTCGCGTGTATGGGTGCCCTCGTCTCTCCATTCAATGAACATTTGCGGATTGAGCTCGCGGTCGATGAGTCTGAAGCGAGTCATTTAGATATGTCCGCATTTCGTCATTACTAAACAAAACGATAATCCCCCATGACGGTTAGACCGAAACAACTAGCCGACATGGGGATTTTTTAGGAGTAGCTGTTTTCTTTGACGGGAATAAAGGACAGTATTCGAATGAAAAAGGAGACATGTCGGAATGGACACAGTCATGTTAATCGTCAATCCATCCTCAGGAAAAGAGTTGGGGGAACAACATGCGACACATGCCGAAGAGGTATTGCGCGAACGATATGGACACGTCGATGTCCGATTCACTGAAAAGGAACAGGATGCGACGGACTTCGCACGTGAAGCAGCAGAAAAACACTATCAGGCCGTCATTGCGATGGGTGGGGACGGAACCTTGAACGAAGCGGTAACCGGCCTGGCCGAAGCCACTCATCGACCTGACTTCGGCATCATCCCACTCGGTACGGTCAACGACCTCGCCCGTGCACTCGGTGTCCCAAGCAATCCTAAAAAAGCGATCGAGGCACTTCGTGATGCCAAACCGACGCCGATGGATATCGGAAAATATGAGAACGGTTATTTCATGAACGTCATCGCCATCGGCCTCATTGCCGAAGCGGTCGACGAAGTAAGTGTGGAAGAAAAAACAAAATGGGGACCGTTCGCCTACCTGATTGAAGGAATTAAAGCCTTCAGAGAACATAGCCCATATGAACTGATGGTTGAGAGTGAGGACGGACAATTTGATAATAAGGCATATCTCGCCGTCATCGCTTTGACGAACTCAGTCGGAGGTTTTGAAAATTTCGAACCGGATGCGCGACTCAACGATGGGCTTCTTCATGTCTATATTTTTGAAGAACTTCGTCTAAAAGATGCCCTTCAATTAACACCCGCCCTATTCACAGGGAAACTGAAGGAGACCGACAGCGTCACATCATTTTGTACGAAATGTGTGAAAGTAAGCTCGCCTGATTCCCTTCCGGTAAACGCAGATGGAGACACAGGCGGTGCGTTGCCGCTCACATTTGAGATTTTACCGAGCCATTTAAACGTATTGAAGCCGGTCTAAGAGCAGGACTTTTATCAATGGAACCGAATGTTTTTAAGCGAGAAAGGAGAATGACCTATTAATATCTCGCTCGTTCCACTTACAACAGCAACCGACGACATCGTCAATACGTTCAATCGTTGGAATAACGACCCACAAATCGTACATCTCATTCGACCGAGCCGCTCTGAAGAAGAATTGACCGCCCATTATGAGATGACAGTTGATGATTTAGAAGAACGACTCTTAACGCATGACATTTTTCTCATCTATGCAGATGACCATCTCGTTGGAGAAATGAACGTTATGTATGACCCGCCTCACTTGTATCGTCAACAACCCGGTACGGCATGGCTCGGTTTCGTTATCGGTGAATCCATCGGTCGAGGGAAAGGCGTCGGTACGGAAGCTCTTCGTTTGTTAGAAGAGATATTGCGAGCCAAACAAACGCCTCGTATGGAACTCGGCGTATTTGCCTTCAACCATGCGGCCCATCGTCTCTATTCAAAATGTGGCTATCAAGAAATTGGACGGATCGAGCATTTCACCTATTGGGATGATCAATTTTGGGCCGATATTCGTATGGAGAAACGCTTTGACTAAAAAATCCTCCCACTTGATGTGGAAGGATTTTTTACTTAATTATTCAAATTTTCGACTTCGACGATGCGGAAGCCTTTTTGTTCGAGCTTAGAGACTACTTTGTTCTTCTTATCTTCATCGCAATCAGGTGGCAGCGTCACGAGCACCCGACGCACTACCTTACTTTTCGCATCGAGTGTCATCAGGCTCGCAATCGATGTGTACTTGTTCACGACTTTCGTGATTTTTTCGAGCGCCCCCGCTTGTTCACTCAAGGCAATCGTCAAGACGTAGCTTCCTGTGTCACGACTCCACGCCTCTTCGAGCATGCCGAGCATCTTACCGTGTGGCAAAATTCCATAAAACTCGTTGCTTTCATCTTTTAATACCGCAATGTACGGCAATTCTTTGATGGAGAAGAATACTTCGAAGAACCCATCGGATTCATGAACGTATTTTTGCGTATTTTTAATAAGTGTCATCACATTATCATCCATGTTTTCCCCGTTCATTCCATGACGATAAATATGCATTTTATAAATGTTACCGCGGAAAAATGTTCCCGTCTCGTCTAAAACAGGTACACAGCGATACCCTGTTTCTTCAAGCGTATGAAGCGCTTCCCGCAATGTTGCCTTTTCACTGATGGTGACAACATCTTTCTTTGGGATACATAAGCTATGCACTAACATGCGTTTTCCTCCTAGCCAATAATAAAGTGGTCTACACCCTATTCATTATTATTCCCCAAATATGATGAATATCCTGCATGTTTTTTCTGAAAAGTTATGAACACTTCTTTTAATCCTTGAATTTGTCGGAATTCGAAAAAGTCGTTATAGTGAAACTATCCAAACAGACAAAGGGGATGAACGATTATGACGATGAAAAAAGCATTGACGATTGCCGGTTCTGATACGAGTGGCGGCGCGGGTATCCAAGCCGATCTCAAAACGATGGAAGAACTCGGTGTGTATGGCATGACAGCCTTGACTGTCATTGTGGCACAAGATCCACATAACGCATGGAACCATGAAGTCTTTCCAATCGATACGACATTGATTGAAAAGCAAATCGATACGGTTCTCGCTGGAATCGGAGTCGACGCGGTGAAGACAGGTATGCTCCCGACACCTGAAATCATTGAACTCGCTGCGCGTAAAATTAAAGAGTATGGCATCAAGAATGCGGTCGTCGACCCAGTCATGGCATGTAAAGGTGCCGATGAAATTCTTGATCCGAACGTTGCGGTCGCAATGCGGAAACACCTCGTGCCGGTCGCAAAAATCATCACACCGAACTTATTCGAGGCGCGTATGCTCGCTGGCCTCGACAAAACACCATCGACGATGGACGAAATCAAAGAAGCAGCTCGTTTAATCCATGAGCTCGGCGCGGAAATCGTCATCGTTAAAGTCGGTGGCAAACTCGGATTCGACACAGCGTTTGACGTCTTATACGACGGAAACGAATTCCGTCTACTTGAAAGTGAAAAAATTAAGCCTGCGTTCACACATGGTGGCGGGTGTACGTTCTCTTCTGCCATCGCAGCTTCTCTCGCAAACGGTCATACGGTCGATGAAGCAATCGAAATCGGCAAAGAGTTTATCACAGAAGCAGTTCGTCACTCATTCCGTCTAAACCAATACGTTGGACCGACGAACCATACAGGGTACCGCAAAAAAGTAGCTGCACAATCGTAAAAAGATGACCCGGAACCGCGTGTTTCGGGTCATCCTTTCCATTGGAGGGACAGACGTGAAAGCAATTCAACCCAATCACATTCAACAATATTTGGACAGTCACGTCGCAACACCGCTTTTCGTACATGTTGAGACAACAAACGGTGCCTATGCGACACATAACGACCCCGACTTTCATAATGCCGGGATGTTTATTCGTAACGCTAAAATCGAATATAGCATCGGTCAAATTAAAGGAAACGGACCTTATCGAGTCGGATTAAAACTTGATCATGGCTGGCTCTATGTGGAAGGTTTGACCGATTTTGAAGTGCATGGCGAGCAGCTGTTACTCGCTGGTCACGATCGTCTCGGTCGCCTGGCATGTGCACTTCATATCGATGTAAAACCGCTCCCTCAAGGAGCTTCGGAGGTGGAAAATCAATGAATGGACCATTACTCGTCATCTTCCCACATCCAGACGATGAGGCGTTCAGCTCAGCCGGAACGATCATTCAACATCGTCAAAAAGGGCTTCCGGTCACGTATGTCTGTTTAACACTTGGTGAGATGGGGCGCAACATGGGCTCCCCAATTTTTACGTCACGTGAAGAACTCCCTAAAATTCGAAAACGTGAATTAGAAGAGGCTTGTCGGATGATGGAAATCGAAGACCTGCGCATGTGGGGTCTTCGTGATAAAACCGTCGAGTTCGAAGACGAAGCCGCACTCGCTACTCGTTTCCGCGCCTTGATTGACGAAGTGAAGCCGGAAACCGTCATCTCATTCTATCCAGAATATGCCGTTCACCCGGACCATGAAGCGACAGCTCGTGCTGTCGTACGAGCACTTCAAGAGATGGGAGAAGCGCGCCCTGAGTTTTTAGGTGTCGCCTTCGATCGCCGCACAGAAGAAGAGCTCGGACAACCTCACGTGATCGTCGATGTGACGGAAGAAAGTGAACAGAAGAAAGACTCCCTCTTTGCCCATCGTTCTCAGACGGAAGGTCTTCTACGCGCCATTGACAATGCAGAAAACGCCCACGTCATGGAGTTACTCCAACGTGAGCGCTTCTATCATTATCCGTTCTCATGATTCATAGGCTAGGCGGGTCATATACAGCAAGGCCCCGACGGTCCCAAGACCAATCAACGTTCCGAATACTACAACGAATTGTCCCATGTTTTCACCTCTTCTAGACTTTACGAACGTTTCAATTGATTGGTTTCAAACAGGGCACCCACTTATTAGGGTGTGCTGTTTTTTTATGTACAAAATTTGATTATTTTCATCATACACCCAATATCCTGTCATTTCGTCCGTCTTAAGACGTAAAAACAGACATGGCTTATGGCCCATGCCTGTCATGATTAAGAGTGAATCGCATGAACGAACCAAACGACAAGTCCGATTAGTATGAACGCAAGAAATAGCGACGATGTCGTTCCCCCAATAAAGACAATCCCTAAAATGAGGATACCGAGATGCCATAGCATCGAGATAGACGATTCCGTCGTCGCGCGAATGGATGAAGGAACTTGATGGTGCAAAAGTCCATAATAGAGCGGCTCCATCGCCCCATATAGAAGTCCCAACAATCCCATCACACCAATTCCGATTGGACTCGGAAATAAGCCGATGAAGAGAAACCCGCCACCCATCACCCAACCGAATCGCTTCAACCAACGTTCTGAAGGCGCAAAATGCACGATGGTACCTGCGAACAGCTGCCCTGGCAACTGAATCAAGAGCAACCCACTTGAAATGACACCGAACCAATAAATCGGAACGGACACATCGCGAGCGTACAGTTGCCAAAATTCATCGATGAAATTGAAGGCAGACACCGCTGCCAAAAAACTGATTGTGACATGCCGAAGTTGCTTCTTCGACCAAACGAATTGAAACCCTTTGAACAAATGCCGCCACGTCAAACGTTCCTCTCGCTCTCGATGAGTCGGTTCGACAAGAAATAGGCTAGAGATGGTCGCAATCATCAAACTCAAAATCGAGAGCTTGTAGTTCCACTCCATGGGAAGGTACTGAGCCAAAACACTTCCGCTCAATGCCGCCATCACAGCGGCCACGATCCCAATCGCGTTCAGTTTCCCGAGTACCCGTTCGAATGACGACGCTTCGCGACTTTCCTGTAACGACTCGTACAGCAAAGCATTTTCTGCCCCACTTCGAATGACCGACCCGACGGCTGAACAACTGATGGCGACAAAGAAACCGGTGAACGTGAAAGAATACAAAATGACAATAAACGACAGCCACTCTAATCCGACACCGATTTGGATGAGTCGACGCCGTGACGTATGGTCCGCCCATACACCAGTTAGTACTTCTAGTAGTACGATGATGAGCGCATACACCATCTCTAAATAAACGACTTCCTGAATGGAGATGCCCCGTGACTCCCAGAACAGTCGTTCAATCACGTATGCAGGAATCAGCCCTTCAAACCAACGAACCCACCCTAGTCGGACAACGTTTCGACGAACTTAACTCGGTGAACGTGCTCGTTTTCTCACTTGAATCTCCTCCTTACTTGTCTATTCCCGAAAACACAAAAAAACCACGAGACGAATCTCGTGGTCGACGTGTTATTTTAATAAGTTGAGAATCTCGCGGTTGAACGCCGGAATGTCATTTGGCTGACGGCTCGTCACGAGCTGGTTTTGGCAGACAACGACTTCTTTGTCCGCATATTTCGCTCCGGCATACTCCATGTCGACTTTAATCGATTTGTAGCCGGTCGCATCACGACCTTCAAGCGTCTTCGCCGTAATCAATAGCTGTGGTCCGTGACAGATGGCAAACACAGGCTTCTTCGCGTCCATGAAGGCTTTGGCGAACGAAACGAACCGCTCGTCTTCACGTAACAAGTCAGGTGAGAATCCGCCTGGTAAGAGAAGGGCGTCAAAATCTTCTGGCGATACATCGTCAATCGATTGATCGATGTTCACTTTCGCCTCTCCTTGTTTTCCTTCTACCGTATTGCCTGCTTTCTTCTCGATTGTCACGACGTCATGTCCCGCATCCACCAATGCGTCACGGGGACCCGTGAATTCTACATCTTCAAACATATCTGTAATGAGCGTTGCTACTTTTGCCATGTTCTAAACACTCCCTCTGTTTGTTTTATGCACATAGGAACTGTTCCACAGGCATGAATCCGTTAAACATCTCAAGGAGCATTCAACGGAACTTCGAGACGTACGGATTGTCGCGTTCAAAGAAGCGATACGGGTAGTCACGGGCCTCGCCCGTATTCGGAATTCCGATACGTGGACCCGCCTCGATCACCATTTCAGTCTCACCTTCCGCAATATAGAGCGGGTCTTGTTGGAACGAGTGTCCGTATAAATCCATCGTGATTCCGAGTGCTTTCGTCAACTTCCCCGGACCGTTCGTTTGGTCATATCGCTTCACCCCGGGACGGTTCGCCGCAACCCAGTCGTGTCCTTGAATCGGTTCGACGGCCCGAATCAACACGGCTTCCGGTGTGCCGACCGGTCCACTGACCACGTTCAAGAGCGTATGTGTATGCATTTGATACGTGTATACATGTCCCGGTTTTCCGAACATGACTTCCGTTCGCTTCGTCCGACGTCCCCCGAAACTGTGTGCCGCTCGGTCGATGGCACCGAGATAAGCTTCTGTCTCGACAATCTTTGCGATGATGTCGCCTTCCGGGTGTCGTCTCACCAAATATTGACCGAGTAAGGAGCGGGCCAAATCGAGTGTCGGTTGTTCATAAAATGCCACATCGAGTCGCTTCATAGTTCCACCTCCGTTTGTTCCATTTTCTCAAAAGTCGTATCCTTCATACAAAAAAGATGCCCTGCACGGCAGGACATCACTCATTTACGATGCGATTTTTAGTGATTCATGCTGCTTCCCCAACCGAACGTATCCCAAAATGATAGAGAAGACCGGGCTGAGCCAAAGGAAGAACGCAAATGGTGCATATTCCAATACAGGTACACCGAGCGTCGCTGCGAAGAACGCTCCGGAGACACCCCACGGAATGAGTGGGTTAATCACAGTCCCACCATCCTCAAGCGCACGTGACAAGTAGCGTGGGTCAATCCCGCGATCGATGAACCCTTGTTTGAACGCCTGTCCTGGCAAGAGAATCGATAAGTACTGCTCTCCCGCGAGCAAGTTGACACCGATTGAACTGAGGACGACCGAGAGGACCGAACTTCCTGGTGATTTCAACCGCTCGAGCAACGATTCAACGATGGCTTGGAAGACACCGAGTTCGCGCAACAAGCCACCGAATGCAAGGGCAATCAAGACGAGACTAACCGACCAGAGCATCGATTCAAGACCACCACGATCGAGTACCGTCGCAATCGTCTCGTTCTCGACACCTGACTTGAATCCAGACTGCATGACGCCGAGCCAGTTCGAGATGCTCCAGTTTCCTTGAACGAATCCAGCCGTCAACACACCAGCGAACATTCCGACGAGCATCGTCGGCAAGACCGGCATGCGGCGAAATGCAAGCACTGCGACAAGAACAGGGGCAATCAACGTGAGCCAAGAAAGATCAAATCGTCCGCCGAGCGCTGCCTGTGCTTCCGCGATTTGTGTCGTATCGGCAGTTTGACCACTTCGTCCGAGGAATGTGAATAAAATCAATGTGATGATAAAAGCTGGGATTGTCGTCCCCATCATAAAACGAATGTGGTCGAACAGTTTGACACCCGCCACTGCCGGGGCAAAGTTGGTCGTATCCGACAACGGGCTCATCTTGTCTCCGAAAAGCGCACCCGACACGATCGCACCTGCGGCGAGAGCCGGCGAGATGCCTAGCGCCGTCCCGATTCCGAACAAGGCGACACCGACCGTACCGACTGTCGTAAATGCGCTTCCTGTGAATGTTGAGACGATCATCGTAATTAATAAGACACTTGGTAAAAACCATTCAGCAGAGATTGTATTTAATCCGATGGAGAGGATCGTCGCGACCGTTCCGGACATTTGCCATACCCCGATGAGCATCCCAATCAACAACAGAATCAACACCGGCATAATCGCTTCACGGATCCCGTTGATCATTGCTGTTTCAATCTGTTTGAAGTCGCGTGAACGATAATACGCGTATCCACCTACTATTACCATTGTGCCAAAAATCGCCATGTGTGGCGTCGCTTTGGCCAAAAACATCAGTGCGAGCAAGGTGATCCCGCTCATTAACACGACGAATACAGCTTCTTTTCCTTTCATCTGCATCGACGTCCCCTCCTTTCGTTATATCCTAATTATTTATTATTCCACCTAACCGCTTAAACGCTTTTATGCACAAAAGCGCATTAGTGATGTTTTTTACTATACTCGCTTCCTTTCTCCCTGTCAAACGACTTTTTATGATAAATTAAATGCTTGAGGGTGACCTCCGGAGTTCGTAACCTCCTCCGACATCAAAACTAGCGAAAAGGAAGTGTGCTTCATGCAACACGAAAAAGCATTGGTCGTCTTTAGTGGTGGCCAAGATTCAACCACTTGCCTGTTTTGGGCAAAACAACAATTCTCTCATGTGGAGGCGGTGACGTTCGCATATGGTCAACGCCATGATGCGGAAATCGAGGTCGCAAAAGAAATTGCGACAGAACTCGATGTCCCACACCACATCCTCGATTTGTCCCTACTCGGACAACTCACATCGAATGCGCTCACGAGACACGATCTCGACATCGACAATGCGGACGTCCCAAACACGTTCGTTGATGGACGCAACCATCTATTTTTATCATTCGCGGCCGTCATGGCCAAACAACTCGGTATGCACCACATCGTGACCGGTGTATGTGAAACGGACTTTTCAGGTTACCCGGATTGCCGAGACCAATTCATCAAATCACTCAACGTGACACTCAATTTAGCGATGGATTATCCATTCGTCATCGACACACCGCTCATGTGGCTCGATAAAAAAGAAACGTGGGCACTCGCCGACAAGCTCGGTGCGTTCGACTATGTCAAAGAACGCACGCTCACTTGCTACAACGGTGTCATCGGTTCAGGTTGTGGAGAATGTCCGGCGTGTATCCTTCGCCAAAACGGACTCACAGCTTATGAGGAGGTGCGCGTATGAAACATGCTCCGTTCCTCGCTCCGACAAGTGTCGAATCAAAACAAGAAGGATCGCTCATCTACTGTCCGCATCGCGTTCAAATCGTCAAAGAAGTGACGTTCGACGCGGCGCACCATCTATTTGATTATGACGGCAAATGTCGTGCCCTTCATGGTCATACGTACAAACTCCAGATGGGTGTCAGCGGCTTTCTCGACAATCGTGGGATGACACTCGACTTTGGTGACTTGAAGACCATCTTTAAAGAAGAGCTTGAGCCTTATCTCGATCATCGCTATTTGAACGAGTCACTCCCTTATATGAATACAACTGCAGAAAACATGTGCTATTGGATTTTTGAACAGTTGGCGACACACTTGCCGAATGAACGCGACGTCCGCGTCGAATTCGTCCGTTTGTATGAAACGCCGACGTCGTACGCTGAGTTCCGCCGTGAATGGTTGGTGGAATCGTGAAAATCCCTGTTCTTGAAGTGTTTGGACCGACCTTCCAAGGAGAAGGCCGCGCCATCGGACAAAAGACGATGTTCGTCCGGACCGCCGGTTGCGATTATCGCTGTTCGTGGTGCGATTCCGCCTTCACGTGGGACGGTTCAGAAAAACCGGATATGCTGACAGCAGACGAGGTGATTGCACGCCTTGACGCACTCGGTATGTATGATTACGTCACCATCTCGGGGGGCAACCCGCTCCTCATCGCAGCCATGGAAGACCTCGTCGTGAAGTTGAAAGAACGTGGCATCACATTAGCTGTCGAGACGCAAGGTAGCCGCTCTCAAGACTGGATCACACAAATCGACGACGTGACCCTCAGTCCGAAGCCCCCGTCGTCTGGTATGAAGACAAACTGGGAACAACTCGACGCGATCGTCGAACGGTTGCGTCCGGAGCAAACGACATTTAAAGTCGCCGTGTTTGATGAAGTGGATCTTGCCTACGCAAAAGAAGTGCAACAGCGCTACTCACCGGACGTCATGTATTTATCTGCCGGTAACCCAGATCCTGGTGCTGATGGTGATATCACCGATGCCCAGATTCGTCGCTTGAAACAGCTGTGGGAAGACGTCGCACGCGACCCGTCTTGGCAAAGCGTCCGCGTCCTACCCCAACTACACACATTACTGTACGCCAACGAACGTGGCGTGTAAGGAGAATGAACATGAGACCAGCAGACTTACAAGACCTCTCGCTCCTCGGACAGAAGAGCGTCCCTTACATTTTTGAATACACACCGGACGTACTTGAGGCGTTCCCGAACCGTCACCCGGAGAATGATTACTTCGTCAAATTCAACGCACCGGAATTCACGTCCCTGTGCCCGATTACGAATCAACCGGACTTTGCGACAATCTACATCTCGTACATCCCGGATGAAAAGCTCGTCGAGTCGAAGTCGTTGAAACTGTACTTGTTCAGCTTCCGTAACCATGGCGACTTCCACGAGAACTGCATCAACGTCATCGGGAAAGACCTCGTCAAGTTGATGGAGCCGCGCTATCTCGAAGTGTGGGGTAAATTCACACCGCGTGGCGGCATCTCGATCGACCCATACTACAACTACGGAAAACCGGACACGAAATACGAAAAAATGGCAGAACATCGTCTGTTCAACCATGACCTCTACCCTGAGACGGTCGACAATCGTTAATTGAAAAGTAGGCGCTCCATGTGGAGTCGCCTACTTTTTTTGATAGCGATGAATCTGTCGTTTAATCGGTTCACGAAACACCGTCGCGATGAGCGTCAATACGAGCATGATCCCAAATGCCAAGGCGATGAGCGTCCAATCACCGCTAGCGATACTACTTCCGAGAAAATTGTTTGCGAACGCCCCCGGAATCATGCCGACGACGGTCGCAAACAGATACGCCGGCACCTTTACTTTCGCCAAACCTGAAGCGTAGCTGACCAAATCGAAATTGACGAGTGGGATGAGACGTAAGATGAGGACATAAAAGAATCCGTCTTCTTCGATTTTTTGTTGAATTGCTTCATAGTTCGTCGATTCAAAATGATGCAGGAAACGATCGCCGAAATAGATAGCCACATAATAAGCGACGAGGGCACTTAGCGTCGCTCCGATGACAGTATAGATGACGCCAGGTATGATCCCGAATGCCAAACCGCCTGCGACCGACAGGACCGATGTCGGAAACAGGATGAGCGGTCGAATGGTGAATAAAATGATATAGATCAAGGGAGCCAACCATCCGAATTGAATGATGTAGTCCCGAATGTCGCCTGGACTTACGTCAATCCACTGATACAGGAACGTCGCTGTCCCAAACAAGAGTAGGACGAATGCGATCATCCACTGTGTTTTCCATTTTTTCATCGTCCCTCCTCCTTCCTATTTGTTTTTATTCCCCTAATCCAGGATGTCATCCACCTTTTTTCGACCATCTCGATGTGGTACGGTTAGAAAAAGCAGAAGGAGGAAATCGATATGAACCTTGCAGATGCCCTAATATTAAAACAGTTGCTCCATGAGCAAATCGATACATTGACCGAAGAGATTGAGAACGTAGCGTTCATCTCAATCGAAGCGACTGAATCCATTCCGACGATTCAGTCCCGTTCTCTTCAAGACATCGAGATGGAACTGGAACATATCCGTCTTGACTTACGCCAACTCGACCGCTTGATTCAAGAAGAGAACGTCCGATCCGTCGTCGAAACACACGACGGTCCACTCCCACTCGTCGAAGCGATTGAGCTTGCCATTCAGTTACGTGTTCAGGCACGGCTTTATGAAAAGTTGTCACTTCGTCCGAAAAAAGAATATGTACACGGGGTCGCCGTAATCAAACATGCCTTGTACGACCCAGAACTATATCGTTTGAAGGCACGTGACATTAAGAAACGGGCCATCCGAATCGAAAGTGCCATCCAAGCTGTCCGTCATCAAGCAGACATTGAATTTGATGCATCACGATACATGTAAAAAGCGAAGGAACCCCTTCGCGTTTTACATGTGATTATGGTGATTGTGATGGATGTCGTGGTGACTCGACGAGGAACGGCTACGCGGGGGTGCTTCATCGGCAAATTTCTCCCCGTCCAAAATCCCGAGACGTTTATATTGTCGGTCGACCCGCTCTTTCGTCTCCTCACGAATGGAATTAGACTCCATAATCAGTTGATAGCACCCGAGCGCGACACGGAACGGCTCCATGCGTGTACGCTCAATGGAAAAGGAATCGATTCCTCGTAAATAGTCTGCCAATCGTTCGGCCGTATCGTCGGCCGGGTCATCGGCGAGCTGCGAGGCGAAGCGCTGTAAGTCTTTCAACGTACTTGATGTTTTAGAATAGTTCATTCCTGATTTGATAAACGCAAAAATAATCAGACCGAACACAACCATGAAAATGATTGGAAACACGCCAAATAACCCATTAAAGAATGAATCCCCTATCGAGTTACTAAACGGATCTCCACTAAATCCAAACACTGTCATTCCAAATTCCCCCTTTTTCTTTATGTACGTTCATTCAATCGAATTGGTTTCATCAAAAAACCGCGATCAAACGACCGCGGCATTTATTCAACTATTCAATTGTTTCTCCATCATGATGCGTGGCTCTCCATCTTCTGTGTAGGCGCCCATGATGTCATATCCACAAAGGAGGTTCAAGATGATGACTCCTTTGTTCGTATTGCGTGCTTTCGTCCGAATCGAATGGAACCCTTGCGCTTCGACCCACTCGAGTTGCGTGTCCATCAGCTTGCGACCGATACCATGCTTTTGAAAGTCCGGGTGTACGCCGCCCGCCCAGCTATAAAATCGATAAGGCTCTGCCTCATAGCCAATCTTAAAGCCGATTAGCTGATCTTCTGAGAATGCTAAGAGCACTAACGGATTGGCGTGTCGATACAGGCGCTCTTTAAATCGTAACTGATCGAGGTCGCCATATAACGTGCGATACAGTCGGAAGAAATCCTCTTCAAAATCTTTAAAATTGTTTGTCACATCTTTTACGATAAATGAACTCGTCGTACTCATCGTTCCATCCCCTTTCAGTTT
Organism: Exiguobacterium sp. s57; assembly: GCF_018617685.1. Taxonomy (NCBI): domain Bacteria; kingdom Bacillati; phylum Bacillota; class Bacilli; order Caryophanales; genus Exiguobacterium; species Exiguobacterium sp. s57. The sequence continues at coordinate 217,905 of NZ_JACSKR010000004.1, read as the reverse complement.
CTGGACAAAGATTCCGTACGTCTTTTCCTTTCGCCGTTCATTCCGAATTTCCTGTCTCCCGTTCGAAAGCCGTGACGCCTTTTTGTTTATATAGTCCGAGCGAACGTTTCGGTAGACTCTTGACCATCCAGTCTTTAAAGATGCGTGCTTGATCCTCGACAGGCAGTTCATAGCCATCCGTCACGATATGACGAGACCGTGTCGTGACATCATACAAGGAGATTGCAGCCGCCACGGAGATGTTCAAGCTTTGTACGTACCCTTGCATCGGAATGACAAAGTTCCCGTCCGCCTGCTTCAGTGCCGCTTCCGACACACCACTATGTTCATTCCCGAATAGAAGAACGGTTGGCTTCGACACATCGACTTCTTCGAGTGGGATTGCTTCCTCACTTAATGCCGTCGCATACACTTGATAGCCGCCTTCTTTTAAGGAGTCAATCGCTTCTTCAATGGAGCCATGCTCTACGACGTCCACCCAGCGATCTGCGCTCTTGGCGATGATCGAGTTCGGTTTAAACTTCGCTCGCCCTTCGACCACGTGTAATGTCTGTACCCCGAACGCATCGGCCGAACGTAAGACGGCAGATTGGTTGTGTGGATCGTCCACACCTTCCGTTAAAATCGTGATATGGTTCGTTCGTATATTTAATACTTCATACATCCGTTTGATTCGGTCCGGCATGAGCATCTCATAGAGAGGAAGATCCTCTTTCAATAAGACACCTTTCTGTAGCAACTCTTCTTTTAATTCAATCTGCTCCTCTTTCGTCAAAGCAGATGTAGTCTGTCTCCATCCCATCTTTCTCGCTCCCTTCAACCTATCATATTGTAGCTAGATTCGATTCGACTGACAAGTTTGCCCCTATGTACCCCAATCTGTTTAAAGAATGAAAAAAATGAAAATAGCGAAAACGGTTGCACGAATTTATGCAATCGATTACAATTATTCATGCAAGCGATTGCACTATTGGCAAACATAAAAATAGACAAAACTCCCTCACAGGAAGGAAGCGTATAGTATGAAAAAAATGATCTCATTCGATTTCTGGCAGAAACTTGGCAAGGCCTTAATGGTCGTCATCGCCGTTATGCCAGCTGCCGGTTTGATGATTTCGATTGGAAAACTGATTGGAATGTCAGCCGGAGATGTCGGTATTTTATTAACGACGGCTCGCATCATTGAAGATTTAGGTTGGGGAATCATCGTCAACTTACATATCCTCTTCGCAGTCGCGATTGGTGGTTCGTGGGCAAAAGATCGTGCAGGTGGTGCGTTCGCAGCACTCCTCGCCTTCATTTTGATTAACCGTGTCACGGGAGCCATCTTCGGTGTCAACGGCGCCATGCTTCAAGACCCTGAAGCGACAATCGATTCACTATTCGGTGCAAACCTTGTCGTCGCGGACTACTTCACATCTGTACTCGGTTCACCTGCCCTCAACATGGGTGTGTTCGTCGGGATCATCGCCGGTTTCCTCGGTGGTGCACTTTATAACCGTTTCTACAACTTCAACAAGTTGCCGAACGCCCTCTCGTTCTTTAACGGGAAGCGCTTCGTACCATTTGTCGTCATCCTTGGTTCAGTCGTTGCTGCCATCGTTCTATCGATTGTATGGCCAACAATTCAAGGGGCGCTCAACAGCTTTGGTGAGTGGATTGCCACATCTCGTAACACGGCTCCAGTACTCGCCCCATTCATTTACGGGGCACTCGAACGTCTACTCTTGCCGTTTGGCTTACACCATATGCTCACAGTACCAATGAACTACACGGAACTCGGTGGAACGTATACGATTTTAACAGGTGCGACAGCTGGATCGGTCGTTGCCGGGCAAGACCCTCTCTGGTTGGCATGGGTGACGGACCTCGTCAACTTGCGTGCTGCTGGTGATACTGCCGCATACAACGCGCTTCTCGCCGATGTCGTTCCGGCCCGCTTCAAAGTCGGTCAAGTCATCTTGTCATTCGCTGCGTTGATTGGCGCCGCATATGCGATGTATCGTAACGTCGATGCAGAGAAAAAAGAACAGTACAAGCCGATGTTCTTGTCAGCCGCACTCGCTGTCTTCTTGACAGGTGTCACAGAACCAATCGAGTTCATGTTCATGTTCGTCGCACCAGTTCTTTACGTCGTCTACGCACTCATGGCGGGTGCTGCCTTCGCCTTGGCAGATATCATCGACCTACGTGTTCACGCTTTCGGTGCGATCGAACTCTTGACGCGCATCCCGATGATCGTCAAAGCAGGACTTCTTCAAGATTTGATCAACTTCGTTCTCGTTTCTGTCGTATTCTTCTTCCTCAACTTCGGTGTATTCAACTTTTTCATCAAGAAGATGAACTTGCCAACGCCAGGACGTAACGGGAACTACATGGAAGAGACGACAGAGAAGTCATCTGTGACAGGTAACGAACAAGTCATGGGGATTATCACGCTTCTCGGTGGGGAAGAAAACATTGAGGATGTCGACGCATGTATGACTCGTCTTCGCGTGACCGTTAAAGACGTCACACTCGTCTCTGACGAACAAGAATGGAAGAAAAATGGCGCTATGGGTCTGATTGTGAAAGACCGTGGGGTCCAAGCCATCTACGGCCCGAAAGCCGACGTATTGAAATCAGACATTCAAGACGTCATCGGTGCATAATCTATCGGCCAACTCGCTCGAGAGTTGGCCTTTTTCTAAAGGAGGACTATCGTGAACATTTTAACGCTCAATTGTCATGCCTGGTTAGAAGACCGCCAACAAGAGAAAATTGATGCCATCATCGAACGCATTGCGAGCGAAGAGTACGACCTCATTGCGCTTCAAGAAGTCAATCAACATAAAGAGGCTCCAATCCTCTACGGGAACATCCGTGAGAACAACTTCGCACACGTCCTCGTCGAGCGCCTGAAAGAGTTAGATCTTCCCTATCACATGACATGGGACTTTGCTCATTACGGATATGACATTTATGAGGAAGGCGTCGCCATCTTGTCACGTACGCCGTTTCTATCGACCGATTCATTCTTCGTATCGAAGACGACGGACCCTGACAATTACAAGTCCCGTAAGATTGTCAAAGCCGTCATCGAAGGAGCAGATGCTCCGACGACCGTCTACTCGTGTCACCTCGGGTGGTGGCATGACGAAGAAGAACCGGTGAAGCATCAACTCGACGAACTGCTACGTCACGTCGAGCATGACGATCATGCGCTTCTACTCGGCGACTTCAACAACGATGCCTTCATTCGAGGCGAAGGATACGATTATTTGATGGAGAAAGGGCTCCAAGACTTGTTCCATCTCGCAACGGAACGCGAAGGCGATGCGACCGTCCAAGGGAAAATCGCTGGATGGGATGAAAACAAGAAATCGCTCCGCATCGACTTGATGTTGACGAATGCACCGATTCACGTCTCCCGTCATGCCGTCGTCTTCGATGGCGAGAACGGCCCCGTCGTCTCCGACCACGCCGGTGTCGAAGCGACCGTGTTTTGGCGCTGATTCACCTTTTTCTTCCGACTTGGGAGAAAAGGGTTTTTCTTTTGGGGAAAATCTTGTAACGTGATAGAAGACTGATGTCTAACTACTAATGAATGAAATAGAAAGAAGTGTTTGAACATGAAGACAAGCTCGCTCAGTCGAAGCGACTGGACCCTAGTCCTATCCCTCTCCTTATTAACCTTCGTTCTCGGAACGAGTGAATTTGTCATCGTCGGGATATTGCCTGATATCGCAAGCGGTCTATCCATTTCCATCGCGACGGCAGGAAGTCTCGTATCGGCATTCGCCATCAGCTTCGCCGTCGGCACACCCATCATGATGTCCTTGACGAGCCATCTCCCAAAACGTAAATTGATGCTCGGTCTGACCATTCTGTTCACTATTCTGAACTTGTTGAGCAGCCTGGCCCCACTGTATGAATGGTTACTCGTCTTACGCATGTTGACGGCCGTCGTCACAGGTGTCTTGATTTCGCTCGCCATGCTCGTCGCCAGTGAAAGCGTCCCTCTAACAAAACGAGGTGTGGCCGTATCCTTTATTTTCGGTGGCTTCACGATGGCTAACGTGTTCGGGGTTCCAATCGGGACGTTCATCGGACAACAGGCAGGCTGGGAATCGACTTTTTGGTTGACGACTTTTCTAGGTGCGATCGCCTGGATTGCCATTTATCGTGTCTTGCCGAACCAGTTGTCTCAAGAAAAAGCATCACTTCGTGAACAATTGATATTGCTGACGAATCCGCGCATTTTGATTGCCTTCCTGATTCCGGCGTTCGGTTTCGGGGCAACGTATGTCGTGTATACGTATCTCGTGCCGATTTTAAAAGATGTACTCGGTGTACCGGTCGCTTGGGTCAGTCCGATTTTATTCGCATACGGATTCATTTCGATTTTCAGTAATATCGCTGCCGGAAAAATCGCTAGTCACAATCCAATCGGACGCCTACGGTTCGTCTTTCTCGTCCAGGCGTTCGTCCTGGCCGCGCTATTTGTGACGACGTCGAATGTGACGCTCGGTCTTCTCAATATCGCACTCATGTCGTTCATGGCAATTTTATTGACGACATCGACTCAGATTTATTTGATTGATTTGGCAGAGAAGTTCAATCCGAACGCCAAAGGTCTCGCCTCGTCACTCATGCCGGTGGCGAGTAATGTAGGAATCGGACTCGGTTCCGCTCTCGGTGGTGTCGTCTATGCGACGAGCCCGATCATGACGCTCGCGCTCGTCGGTGGATTGGTCGCCCTCGTCACAGCCGGGTTGACTGCAGTCAGTTATTCGCTCGACCAACGCTAAAACGTGCGCACCTCGATGCAGGTGCGCACGTTTTTTTATAACCATTCGAGAATCGCCGAAAGGACTTCGTCCAATTGTTCTTTCGATGTAAGCGGACTTTCCTGATCTCCTTTTTGGGGACCATACATCCCGAAGTTCGCATGATTCCCGTCTTCAATTTGTACGAATTGACTATCGTCAGGAAGATCGTTTCGACTCGCATCGATGTCTTCCGGGACGGCCAGTCCATCCAATTCACCTGAAATCGATAGCACGCGTAAATCACTATCGACCATCGAACTGATCGGATACGAGGCGAGGAAAATCACACCATCCACCAACTCTTGATGCTCGAGCGCGTAACCCGATGCCGCTGAACCTCCAAGAGAGTGACCGGCCACGATCCAGCGTTCAATCTTCGGATGCGCCTCAATGATTGGACCAGCTGCGTCGATATCCAAAATACCTAAGTTAAGACGAAGCGACGGAATGGCGACAAAGTATCCTTCATCGGCTAGACGTGTTCCGTAATAGGCATACGCCTCTTTCTCAACTTTCGCCCCTGGGTATAGAATGACCCCGACCTCGCTCGCCGTGTCGCCGAACTCGAGACGATTGTCGACGACGGCCCCCTCTTCCGCATACTGCGTCGCTTCATCGGTCGGTCCATACGTGAACTGTGTCCAAACGAAAAAGCCAGCGACCGCGATGACAAGCAGTCCTAAGACTACCAGTCCTGCCCATTTAAAGAATTTCTTCATTATATAGCCTCCATTTGCATCCACTTCATCATAACGTTACACTAATAAGAAAAAGCATGATCAGGGGGACACCATGACCAGAAGTAATGTAACCACGACGATTCAGTGGTTTATTTTTATTTTAGCTACAAATATTGTACCACCACTCTCCATCGCCGCCTTGTTTGAACTGTCACCAGATGAGACGATGACCTTCATATCCCGCTCACTCTTCATCTTCGCACTCTTTAGCATCGTCCAGACGATGCTCGGGCATCGCCTCCCGATTCTCGAAGGGCCCGCCGGCATTTGGTGGGGTGTCTTCACCCTATACGCATCCATCGGTCCCGCCCTATACGGAAGTCAGCAAGAGACGCTGCAGGCACTCGGTTTTATGTTGTTCTTGAGCGGGATCATCGGCGTATTGTTGACCGTCACCGGTATCTTGAGACGCATGCTTTCCCTGTTTACACCGCAAGTGCTCGGCGTCTATATGATTTTGCTCGTCCTCCAATTATCAGGGGCTGTCATCAAAGGCGGCTTCGGGGTGACGGAAGACGGGATCAACATCGTCCAAGCCGTCGCGACGGCTGGTCTCGTCTTGTTCGCACTCACGCTCGAGCAAAGTCGCTTCAAGCAATATGGACTCGTCATGACACTATTCGTCGGATTCGGTTTGTTTCACTTACTTAACCTCGGGAATCCAATCGTTCGTTCGGAATCCTTCTTCCTCGTACCGGAATTGCTTCCGTTTGGAAATTGGGTGTGGGATTGGAACTTGTTGCCGACGGCTTTCGTCATCACCTTGCTTCTCATGACGAACGTACTCGCGAATATCAAGTTGATCGAGCGCATCGTCAGTTCTCGTGAAAAACGAGAAATCAAAGGGAACGTTCCCGCGTCGGGTGTCGCCAGTGGTGTCAGTCAAATCGTGGCCGGTCTCTTCGGTACACCGGGTCCTGTCGCTATTTCAGGGACGGCCGGATTCCTCTCTTCTACGGAGAGTGTCCAACGCGCCCCTCATCTGATTGCTCACGCCCTCATGATGGGGTTAGCACTCATCGGTCCATTCGTCTCGTTGATTGCGAGCATCCCGGCCGCTGTCGGCTATGCGATTGTGACTCCGCTCATCGCGACGATGATCATCATCGGAATCAATGAGGCAGCCTTTGAATTAAAACAATCAACGGCTTCTCTCACGGTCGGTCTCCCGCTCGTCATCGGTGCCGGAGCAATGCTTCTGCCACCCGGTTCGATGAATGATTTGCCACCGCTCCTTGCGACCGTCTTCTCTAACGGACTCGTCCTCGGAACGATCGTCGCCTTGACGACAGCCATCTTAAGTAAAATCAAGGATTGAAAAAAGAACTGGCCATAAAGGTCAGTTCTTTTCACGTACATGCATATGGTAATGGGCATCGTGCGGTAACACGGCACCTTCTTCTTGTTCAAAATGCTCACGGTCTTTCAAATAACGAACTGCTGACGAGGTGTCACGATATAGGGCGCGCTGTAACGCCTGTTTCGCCGTCACAGCCGTGCCGTCATCATTTTTCAATTCAAGCCCCATCAGTTTATAGCCGATTGTTTGTCCTCCTCGACTCATTTGGCAAGCTTCCATCACATACGTTAATAGCGTCGGTGTCACCACCGCATGTACAAACTCGCTCTTCACTTTCTTTCGAACAAGTTGTTCTACGCCATAACTGACGAACCCTGCGATGACACTGTCAATCAAGACCGCTTTCGTTCGTTTCTTCGTCAATGGATTCATCGGCTCATCCTCTGCATCATCCCCGACGTCAACACTTCGATTCCTTCACCTTCTTCAGACGCCATGATCAAGGCACGTGCAACGTGCAGCGCTTGAATCGGTGCGACTTCCGGTGTCTTCTCAAGCAAAAGTGACTGGAACGGTCGACTGATGACCTCGGCCGCTTTCTCCCCAAGTCTGAAAGAATCACGCTCTCCGAGTAATAGAGAAGGACGTGCGATAATCAAATGACGGAAGTTGAAGACGCGTAACGCGTTCTCGAGTTCCCCTTTCACACGGTTGTAAAAGAAAGATGAACGCAACGATGCACCTTGTGCCGATACAACTGCATAGCGCGTCGCACCATGTGCCTTGGCGACACGAGCAACTTCAAGTGGTAATTCTAAATCGACTTGTTTGAACGCTTCCTGCGAGCCGGCTACCGCAATCGTCGTGCCGAGTGCACAGTACACGTCGTCGATCTGTGGAAGCGCTGCATCCATCTCCTCGAATCCGACGACCTCATGTAGCTTCGGATGGCTCCAACGCTTTGAGCGTCGGACGACAATCCAGACCGCATCATAACGGTCACTTTCTAACAACTGTTCAACCAATTCGCGGCCAATCAAGCCGGTCGCGCCTACGACAAGTGCAGTTTTCCCCATCTATGACTCCTCCTAGACTACTATTTCCTTCAGTCTAGCTGACTTGTCGTTCCTCGGCAATAATCGTCGTGGGACGGAAGCGGTCCATCATGCGGAAAAATCCGTTCAATACGAGCGCGGTGAACGATCCTGCGACGATGGCACTATCCGTGAACAACTGCAGCCACTCCGGCATGTTTGCGACGATGGCCGGGTTTGCCGTAATCCCGAGCCCGACACCGATCGATAGGGCGATGGTGATCAAGTTCTCGTTTTTTGAAAAGTCGACCTGGCTAAGGATACGAATCCCAGAAGCGGCGACCGTTCCAAACATGACGAGCATCGCTCCCCCGAGCACCGGCTTTGGAATTAACGTCGTGAATGTGGCGACTTTCGGGAGGAATCCGAGCAAGATGAGGAATCCGCCTGTCCAAAAGATGACGCGACGAGATTTCACACCTGACAATTGAACGAGTCCAACGTTTTGACTGAACGTCGTGTACGGGAAACTGTTGAAAATCCCTCCAAGAATCGTTGCGACGCCTTCCGCACGATACCCTTTCGTCAATTCTTTCGCGCCGATTGGCTTTTTCGTGATATCACTGAGCGCCAAGAACACCCCCGTCGATTCGATCATTGAGATGATGGCGACGAGTGTCATGACCAAGATAGCGGACACGTCAAATGTTGGCATCCCGAAATAGAACGGTTGGACCATTTGGAACCACCCCGCGTCACGAACAGGATTGAAATCGACGAGACCGAGCGAAGCGGCGACCCCAGTTCCGATCAGGACGGCAAAGAGGACAGCCGCGGCACGTGTGAAGACGGTCCCGACACGATTCAAGACGAGAATGAGTACAATCGTTAAACCACCTAATCCGAGATTTTGCATCGATGCGAACCCAGGCTCACCCGGCATCCCGCCGCCGATGTCATTGATGGCGACCGGGATGAGTGAGAGACCAATGATTGTCACAACAGAACCGAGAACGACTGGTGGAAAGAAGCGTGCGAGCTTCCCAACAAATCCGGAGATGAGGATGACGATCAGTCCGCTCGCAATCAAAGCTCCATAAATGGCCGTAATTCCGTTCGCGCTGCCGATGGCGATCATCGGACCGACCGCCGTGAACGTACATCCGAGGACGACCGGCAATCCGACACCGGTAAAGCGTGTCGTCCATACTTGTAGTAACGTCGCCACCCCACACATGAATAAATCAATTGCGACGAGATAAGCGAGTTCGGTTGGACCTAGACCAATGGCACCACCAACGATGAGCGGGACGATTGCCGCTCCCGTGTACATGGCGAGTAGATGTTGGAATCCTAGACTTGCCGTCTTGAATGTATTCATCGAACGACCTCCACGAATGAGATGTGATTTTTCTCTAATTTCGCGATGCGTGCCAGCGATTCGACGTGATAGCCACGCTCGATCAATTTATCGCGCCCCGGTTGGAATGACTTCTCGATGACGATGCCAACCCCTGCGACCTCCGCACCTGCCGCTTCGACGAGTTGTGTCAGTCCGAGTGCCGCTTCCCCATTCGCGAGGAAGTCGTCGATAACGAGAACGCGTTCGCCTGGTAAGACGAAGCGTCGACTTAAGCTGATGCGGTTCGTCTCTTGTTTTGTGAACGAATAGACGTCTGCCTCCACGAGGTCATCTTGGAGTGTCAGCGATTTTCGATTACGCGCGAATACGAACGGGATACCCATCTCAAGTGCCGTCATCATCGCCGGCGCAATTCCACTCGATTCGAGTGTGACGATTCGGTCGATGTTGGCGTCTTTGAAACGCTCTGTAAATTCCTTTCCGATAGCTTGCATGAGCACCGGATCGACCTGATGATTCAAGAAGGCGTCGACTTTCAACACTTGGTCGGAAAGGGCCCGACCCTCTTCACGGATTTTGTCTTCTAACTGCTTCATTGTTTTCCCTCCAATAAAAAATGCGATTCGTCACCCCTCATCGGGAGGCAACGAACCGCATGGAAATCAACGATAGCATACGACAAGCGCCACCCGTAGTCGAACCATTTACGGTAGTTCGGTAGAGACTTGCGGACCATATTTCCGCTGATATACGAGTGCGAATCTATTTATTTAAGATAGACCTTATTGTAGACAAGCTGACGAGAAATGCAATAGGTTAGAATCAAACGGTGAAATGTTCGATTTTTCTGAAACTGCTGTATACTGTAATTATTGGATATGAGAGAGGAGCCCTGCCCGTATGAAGTTATTCGTATTAGGCGCAACCGGTCGGACCGGACATCAATTCATCGATCAAGCCATCGAGCACGGTCATGATGTCACCGCATTCGTTCGTGAACAGAAAAAGCTGATTCGGACGCCACAACTTGAAATCATCGAAGGCGACTTATATGACATCGATTCGTTAACGGAAGCGATGCACGGTCACGACGCAGTCGTCAGTTGTCTCGGAACTGATTTGAGCGACCCAGACTTTTTAGCGAGTGTCACGGACAAGCTCGTCCCCGCGATGAAATCGAACAATATCTCACGTATCGTCTATCTCGCTTCAGCGGGGATTGACAATGAAATTCCTGGACTTGCCGGAAAGGCCATTACGTTCATGCTTCGGAAACCGCTTCGTGATCATCGGGGGGCCGTGGACTTATGGCGCAATTCGTCATTCGATTATACGATCGTGCGACCGATGCAATTGACGGACGGTCCTCGCACCTCGACTTATCGTACGGCAATTGATGAGGTACCGGAGAACGGAAAGCACATCTCACGGGCAGATGTCGCCCAGTTTATGCTTCACGCCATCGAAGAGGAAGAGCACGTACGAGAGTCGGTCGGACTGGCGTACTAATTTGGTTCGATTCATGCTACAATATCGGGTAGTTTACTTTGAAAGGAACGAAAACGAATTATGAGTATATTAACGGTACAAAACTTGAGCCACGGCTTTGGTGACCGCGCTATTTTGAACGATGTCTCTTTCCGCCTCTTAAAAGGAGAGCATATCGGTCTCGTCGGAGCGAACGGTGAAGGAAAATCGACGTTCATGAACATCATCACACGCAAACTGCAACCGGATGAAGGGAAAATCGAATGGGCGAAAAATGTCCGTGTCGGTTATCTCGACCAACACGCGGTACTCGAGCGTGGAATGACGATCCGGGACGTCTTGAAAGGTGCCTTCCAATACTTGATCGACATGGAGACACGCATCGGCGAACTCTACATGGAGATGGGAGATGCTACACCTGAACAGATGGAAGACATGCTCGCGGAGGTCGGCGAACTTCAAGAAACGCTCGACTCAAACGACTTTTATATCATCGATGCGAAAGTAGAAGAAGTCGCACGTGGTCTTGGAATTTTAGACGTCGGTCTCGACCGTGACGTCACGGACTTGTCAGGCGGACAGCGTACGAAAGTATTGCTCGCGAAATTGCTTCTTGAGAAGCCAGATATCTTGCTCCTCGATGAGCCGACCAACTATTTGGATGAAGTCCATATCGAATGGTTGAAGCGTTATCTCCAAAACTATGACAATGCCTTCATCTTGATCTCGCACGATATCCCGTTCTTAAATAGCGTCATCAACTTGGTGTACCATATGGAAAACCAAGAGTTGAACCGCTATGTCGGAGACTATGACAAGTTCATGGAAGTGTACGAAATGAAACGTTCGCAACTTGAAGCCGCCTACAAGCGTCAACAAGCCGAGATTGCCGATTTGAAAGACTTCGTCGCACGGAACAAGGCACGCGTCTCGACACGAAACATGGCGATGTCACGTCAGAAGAAGCTCGATAAGATGGATGTCATCGAATTGAGCGCAGATCGTCCGAAACCGGAATTCCGCTTCTTGCAGGCCCGTACGTCAGGACGACTCATCTTTGATGCGAAGGGTCTCGTCATCGGATACGATGAGCCACTCTCACGTCCGCTCGACCTGCAGATGGAGCGCGGTCAAAAGATCGCCCTCGTCGGTGCAAACGGGATCGGGAAGACGACCCTCTTGAAGAGCTTACTCGGCTTAATCAACCCGCTTGAAGGGACAGTCGAACGCGGCGAGTTTCTTGAAATGGGTTACTTCGAACAGGAAGCAGCAACGAGCAACAACACGTGTATCGAAGAAATTTGGAGCGAGTTCCCGTCACTCAATCAACAGCAAGTGCGCGCGATGCTCGCGAAATGCGGTCTCATGACGAAGCACATTGAAAGTAAGATTTCGGTCCTCAGTGGTGGGGAAAAGGCGAAAGTTCGTCTTTGTAAACTCCTTAATAACGAGACAAACCTTCTCTTGCTCGATGAGCCGACGAACCACTTGGACGTCGACGCGAAGGAAGAGTTGAAGCGTGCGTTGAAAGAGTACAAAGGAAGCGTCCTCCTCATCAGTCACGAACCAGAATTCTATGAGGATATCGTCACAGACGTCTGGAACTGTGAATCGTGGACGACGAAAGTATTCTAATTCAGTAAAGGACGTGTCGTATGGCTGGCCCAATTCAAACGAATGAACGGATTATCTTGTATGACATTATCCGAGGGTTTGCCCTCTGCGGCATTTTCCTCGTCAATATTCCTACCATGCTCGGGAGCGACTGGATGTTCGGTCGCCCCGACTATGCGGGAAGCGATTTATTCGTCCGCACCCTCTTTGACTTGTTCGTGCAGACGAAATTTTATACGATCTTCTCCCTCCTATTTGGGATCGGCTTTTCGATTTTCCTCGAGCGCTCTTACGCCCGGGGCGATTCGGTCAGTCGTTACATACGCCGAATCTTGATTCTTTTCTTGTTCGGTCTCGCGCACTTGGCGATTTGGTCGGGTGACATCCTTCATACGTATGCGATGTGGGGCTTATTGCTTCCACTCTTTTATGGGTTGAGTAACCGCGCCATTCTGACGTGGGCATGGGGACTGTTAACTGTGAGTTTCTTACTCTTCAACGTTGCCCCTATCTATGTGGAGTGGGCTTTTGGATACATGTATTTAGGAGAGTCGTTCCCGACGGTCTTTAATTCAGGATTCGGTCCTTGGCTAGACTATCGATTCGACAACGAGATCTTGACGATGATTCAAAATTCACTGTTTGTCGGAATCGAGATTCTCGGTCTGTTCTTACTCGGTCTCTTCATCGGACGTGAACGAAAGCTTCTGACTTGGAGCATCCAAGGATTGACCCGGACTGCTGCGATCTGCGCAATTGCAGCCATTCCATTTTGGGGAATCATCATCTGGCATCATTACGGTGATGGCGCCTCTTATGTGTCTACGAACTCAGCAGCTGTATGGATTTCCGGGAAGTTACTCGCTACAACATACGTCTGCCTGTTCACGGTCGCCGTTCGAAAAGGTCGCACGTTCGCACCGCTTCAAGCGCTCGGACGGATGGCACTTACGAACTATTTGACACATACGTTGATTATTGTCTTGCCGGTGATTGCGCTCGGGGCGTACGGGGCGCTTTCTTTAACCGAAGGCTTATTCCTCAGCATCGCCATTTTGATTGCCCAATCGTTCTTCTCGATGTGGTGGCTAAAAGGTCACCGTTACGGACCGTTTGAGAAGCTGTGGCGTCTCGGAACATACGGAAGACAAACAAAATCATCTTAAGATCGGACTTTATTGTCCGGTCTTTTTTTAAAACAAAAACTGCAGACGTATTCACGTCTGCAGTTCCGCTCGAGGCATAGGCTTCGAGTTTTTATTTTGTTGCCGCTTCAGTTAAAACGGGTACGATTTGCTTCTTACGCGAGACGACCCCTGGAAGTGTCGCCAATCCGCTTTGAAGCGTCACGTTGAACGCTTGTTCGAAGAGTTCTGGTTTTGGTCCGACGACGATGGCTTCCGAATCGTTCGTCAAAATGTTCGTGATGGCGAATACGAACAAGTCTAAGTTTTTCGCTGCAACCGTGTTGGAGATGGCCGCTTCGACTTCCTCTTTGCGGTTCAAGACATCGTTCGCATCGACCGTGTTCACTTGTGCGATTTCGACACGATAGTCACCCATCGCGAATTCTTTCGCATCGAGTGAGATGAGCTCTTCAATCGTTTTTTGGCTGAGGTCCGCACCCGCTTTGAGCATCTCAAGACCGTATGCTTCCGCATCGACGCCAGCGATGTCTGCAAGTTCTTTCGCTGCCTTGATGTCCTCATCCGTACATGTCGGCGATTTGAAGAGAAGCGAATCCGAGATGATGGCTGAAAGCATCAAACCGGCCATGTCCGCTGCGATTTCAACACCATGCTCTTTATACAACTTCAACAAAATCGTCGCTGTACATCCGACTGGCTCCGCACGATAGTAGAGCGGGTCTGCCGTTTGGAAGTTCGCGATGCGGTGGTGGTCGATGACTTCAAGGATTCGCACGTCTTCAATGCCGTCCGCACTTTGCTGGAACTCGTTGTGGTCGACTAAGATGACTTCTTCCGCCTCACCTTTCACGCTTTCGATTAAGCGTGGTGCTTTTACGCGGAAGTGATCGAGTGCATATTGTGTTTCCCCGTTCACTTCACCGAGACGGACTGCCTCTGCGTCCATCCCTAATTTCTTCTTCAACTCGGCATAGGCGAGCGCTGACGTGATCGTATCGGTATCTGGATTTTTATGTCCGAAGACTAGTACTGTACTCATATCTCATTCTCCTCACTAAATAGTTTTCCCTTATCCATTATAACGTCCACGACATTTCTTTCAATTCCCAAACAAAAAGAGCCGTGTCGGCTCTTATGATTGTTCGTCTTCATCTGTCTCTTCGAGGTCGGAATGATCTCCTTTTGAATCCTCTTCGTGGGAGATGTCCGGTTGATCTCGGTTCAACTTCTCTTTTTCTTCTTGTTCACGCTTTTCTTTGTCTGACATATCACGTCATCCTTTCGAAAATCTGACTTGTCGTAACCTGTTCCCCAAGCTAGATTTCATGAAACGATATTTCATCAAACGTAAACAAACTGAAACGTCAGGCTTGTACGAAGACGATTTCTTCTTCGCGAAGTTCGACTTTCACGTCTTGGCCTTGGAATAACCATTCATCTTGTTCCGCCACGACGAAACGGATTCCATCTTCTTCTGTCTCAACGGCCGCATTGTTCACGTCTTCCGTGATGACCCCGACGGAGAAACCGTGCGTCAAGTCTGTCGAACCCCCGTATTTCGCGAATAAACGAACCGTTTGACCCGCTTCGACTTCCATCTCTTGTTTGAACCATTGGAGCGCTTCTTCTGTTACTTGAATCTTCATAACATCTCCTCCTCTCGACTACTCCTTTCATTCTAAACGTTTCAAAACAGTCGAGCGAGGAAGTTGCCTAAAGTGTTGTCCCGACTTGATAGCTGACTGTCATTCCATGTGTTTCAGGTCGAGCACCGTTCATCTCGGCAAGCGTCGTTTCAAATAAACGCCTGCCAATCTGTTCATTCGGAGAGAGCATCGTCGACAGTCCGAACGCCCGACCAATCGGATGCCCGTCAAATCCGAGCATAGCGACTTCTTCGGGAATGGCAATATGCCTTCGTTGCATCTCTCCTAAAAATCCGAGGGCGACATAATCAGACGAGAAAAAGAGCGCTCGAGGACGCTCTTTTTGAGAGAGGAACGTTTCAGCCAACCGAACGCCATCCTCGCTCGTCAAATACCCAGTCCAAATCCATTGCTCACGCGCATGCGCTACTTCATCGAAATAGGCTTGCTGACGCGCAAGGGAACTCGGACTATGGCTTCTCGACAAAATCATACCAATCTGCTCATACCCGTGACTCTGTAATACACGAATACCGGATACGAATGATGCGTAATGATCGACATGAATCGATGAAATCGTCTCTGGTGCACCGACGGTCGCCACGGCAATCGGTCCGTAAGCGCGGTACGTCTCCATTTCTTTAAAGGACATCTCGTGAGACAAGACGATTGCCCCGTCGACTTCGCGATGCTTCAATAAATCGAGTGCTTGTCGCTCCTCACTCAGCTTATACTCCGTTTGCCACATGACGAGTCGGTAGTTGTGCTCGAGCGCCGCCTTGGCGAGTCCGTTGACGAAGAAACCGTAATACGGATGATCCATGTAAGGCAAGATGACGACAACACGTTGCGTTTTCCCTGTCGACAGCGTCAACGCCTGTTGATTCCGCAAATACCCGAGCTCCTTCATCGCTTTATGGACACGGGCCCGTTTTTCTTTCGATACGTACGGATGCTCGTTCAAGACGCGCGAAACCGTCGTCACCGAAACGTCAGCGTGCTTTGCGATATCTCGAATATTCGCCATTGGTCTCACCTCAACTTGTCAGTCTTTGCATATAGTGTACCCATTCTGCTTGCTGACTGTCACCTCTTTCGACGACTTGGCAACGGATCGCCTGAACGAGACGGAAGCGCTCTTCTAACGGTAAATGAAGAAACTCTTCACGGAAACGGGTACACAACATTTTTCCAAACGGTGTATACAACTGATTGATGACGAGCTCGTATACGATTCCACTGCACCATGTCTTCCACGTTGTCGGCTTCATATCGGTTCCCCTCCCTTTGTCTATACCGTATCTTCTGAAACGCGTTTCAGAGCAAGCATCTTTTTAGAAAAGTTAATTTCCGAACATTTTTTACTACTATTCCTCATTTTCCATGTTTTTTACGTAAAACAATTGACGTGAATCGAACATTTTTGTATAGTCATCAAGTTGATAACGTTAATTTACTCATTTTTTTCAATTAATGTTCGGAAATAGACTGTAATAAGGAGTTTTATCGATGAATATCTTTCAGCTGAAACAACATGGGACGAATGTTAAACAAGAAGTGACCGCTGGGATCACAACGTTCGTCACAATGGCGTACATCTCTGTCGTCAACCCGGCGATCCTATCTGACGCAGGTATCCCGTTCGCACAAGCTTTCACAGCAACAATCATTGCCATCCTCATCGGGACAGGCTTGATGGCGTTTTATGCGAACTTACCAATCGCTGTTGCGCCAGGGATGGGACTAAACGCATTCTTCGCTTACACGCTCGTCGCCCAAGAGCAGATTGCCCCGTCTGCCGCGCTCGGTGTCGTCTTCGTCTCGTCCGTCTTCTTCTTGATTTTGTCGCTCTCTCCGATTCGAACGAAGTTGATTCAAGCGATCCCGACTTCGTTGAAGCATGCCATCACGACCGGGATTGGGCTCTTCATCGCTTCACTCGGTTTGAAGTTATCGGGCTTAATCGTCGCCGATGAGGCGAACTTGGTGCGTCTCGGTGACGTGTCTTCTCCAGAAGTTCTACTCGTACTAGGCGGTTTGATCGTCTCAGCACTCCTCTTCTCACGAAACGTACCCGGTTCTTTACTCATCGGGATGGTACTTACCGGGATTGCGGCATACTTCATGGATATCTTAAAAATCGACGGTGTCACGGCGATGCCGACGCTTCCGGAGGGACTCATGGTCAACCCCGTGACGGCATTTAGTGATGTCATTCAATACGGTTTGTTCGGTGCAGTGCTCTCGTTCTTCCTCGTCACATTGTTCGATACGACAGGTACGCTTGTCGGTGTCGGAAAACAAGCCGGTCTCTTAAAAGAAGACGGAACGATCGAGAATGGTCACCGTGCACTCTTTGCCGATTCGCTTGCTACAATGGGTGGATCACTCGTCGGAACGAGCCCGTCTACGGCATACATCGAGTCTGCTGCCGGTGTCGCCCAAGGTGGACGTACGGGTCTCACGACGGCCGTCGTCGCTGGATTGTTCGGATTGACACTCTTCTTCAGCCCGCTCATCGGTGCCATTTCTGGCGTAGCGGCGATCACGGCTCCTGCCCTCATCATCGTCGGTGCGCTCATGTTGACGAATGTCCGGTACATCGATTGGAGTGACTTTAGCGAATACTTCCCGGCGTTCATGACGATTTTGATCATGCCTTTGTCAGGAAGCATCGAACGCGGAATCGCATTCGGGTTCATCTTATACCCAATCTTCAAAGCAATGAACAAAGAGACGGTTCACCCGCTCATCTACTTGTTCGGCGCACTCTTCATTTTGGAAATGTTCTTCCTATAAGTTAGACATAAGATCCTTGTCATGTGACGAGGATCTTTTTCTGTTATACGTGCTCCTTCCCTGTTTTATATCAGAAAAGAGATGAATATTGGTTCAGTGAGATGCGTTATCAATTAGACAGTATTTTACAAATAAATAAGTTTTTCTCCCCATTTTTCTGTCACTTTCCTACGCTTTATGAAATAATGACGTTGAAATCGTTATCATTTAGAAGAAAGAAGGAATGGCTATGCCGAATGTAGCTTTATTCGTCACATGTTTATCTGATACGTTGTTCCCCTCTGTCGGAAAAGCGACAGTCGAACTACTCGAACATTTAGGATGCGATGTGACTTTCCCGTTTGAACAGACGTGCTGTGGGCAACCTGCCTATAATAGTGGTTATCATGAGGAAACGAAGAAAATCGCCAAGCACATGATTGAAACGTTTGAGAAGGCAGATGCAGAGTATATCGTCGGACCATCAGGATCTTGTGTCATGATGATGCGCGACTATCCACATTTATTTCAAGATGACCCGATGTGGGGACCACGCGCAGAAGCGCACGCCGCCAAAACGTTCGAACTGACGCAGTTCATCGTTGATGTGCTCGAAGTCACCGATGTCGGTGCTAAGTTCCCTAGTAAGGCGACGTACCATGCATCCTGTCATATGACTCGCCTCCTCGGAATTGAAGCAGCTCCCGGGAAATTGCTCGAGAACGTCGACGGTCTGACGATGATTCCACTTGAGAACGTACATAACTGTTGCGGGTTTGGAGGAACGTTCTCTGTCAAAATGCCGGATGTGTCGGTCCAGATGGTGGATGAGAAAGTCGAGTCCATCTTACAGTCAGGCGCAGAGGTGTTGATTGGAGCTGATGCTTCATGCCTAATGAATATCGGTGGACGTCTTCATAAACAAGGACATCCGATTAAAGTGATGCATATTGCCGAAGTCTTAAATGAAGGAGTGAAGCAAGCATGAGCATGGGGATTCGGTTAGATGAGAAGTTTCAGGACCGTCGGAAAGACGGGATTGAGGATGCGTTTATGCGTCAAGCCGTCAGTTCGGCTCAAAACCGACTGCGCGATGGACGGTTGAACGCTGCGGGCGAACTCGGGGACTGGGAAGCATTCCGTGACCACTCGGAAGAGATTCGTCAGCACGTGCTTGAACATTTGGACTATTACTTATATCAATTGAGTGAAAACGTCTCAAAACGCGGCGGGAGCGTCTTCTTTGCAGAGACACCAGAAGAAGCGAACCGCTACATTCGGGAAGTCGTTCGCTCGAAACAAGCCAAACATGTCGTGAAATCAAAATCGATGGTCACAGAAGAAATCGGATTGAACGAGGCGCTTCAGGAAGAAGGATGTACCGTCGTCGAGTCCGACCTTGGGGAATGAAGATCCACCGTCTCACATCGTCGCTCCTGCCCTGCATAAAGACCGAGACGCTGTGCATGAAACGTTCACTGCTCACGGATATATCGGCTCGAACGACCCGACTGAACTCGGTCGCTATGCGCGACAAGAACTACGGAAAGACTTTTTGAAGGCAGAAGTCGGCATCACCGGCTGTAATTTCGCCATTGCGGAGAGTGGAGCCGTCGGGCTTGTGACAAATGAAGGAAACGGACGCATGGTGACATCACTTCCTGACACGGTCATCTCTGTTATGGGGATGGAACGCGTCGTCCCTTCCTATGAAGAGTTCGAGGTACTCGTCAATATGCTTTGTCGAAGCGCCGTCGGTCAGCGACTCACTTCATATATCACGACGTTCGCCGGGACACGAGCGATCGGCGAAGTCGATGGACCAGAAGAGTTCCACCTCGTCATCGTCGACAACAAACGATCAGGCATTCTCGGCACACAGTTTCAATCTGTCCTGCAATGTATTCGTTGCGCGGCCTGTATCAATGTCTGCCCTGTCTACCGTCATATCGGTGGTCATGCGTACGGCTCCATCTATCCTGGTCCGATTGGTGCCGTCTTGGCCCCACTCCTTGACGGGTATGAGAACTACAAAGAACTCCCCTACGCGTCGAGTCTATGTGGCGCCTGTACAGAGGCATGTCCTGTGAAGATTCCGCTACATGAACTGTTGATCGAACACCGCCGTGTCATCGTAGAAGAGAATAAACAATCACCTTTCGTGGAGCGGATTGCGATGAAAGGATTTGCCGTCACGGCTTCGAGTCCGTTCTTATTTGAAGCAGCGGAACACGTCGCACCGTTTGCGTCATCACCATTCGCCACGTCTGGTCAGATTGAAAAAGGACTACCAGCTTGGACGGACTCGAAAGACTTACCACAGCCAAACAAACAGACCGTTCGAGATTGGTTCAAGAAACGAGGGAACGTCTGATGAATCCTGGAACAATTACAAACCGTGAAGACTTTTTAAAACGAATCGTGAAACAACTTGGTCGTGAAATTGACCTCACACCACCGAAACGCGAATATAAGAACCATCCACAAGATCACGTGTTAAAAGGTGTGAGTGAAGAGGAACTGCTCGAGACGTTTCGCATGGTCGCGACCCGAATCCACACCGATTTAGTAGAATGTGAATCGAAACATCTTGATGATACGCTCCGTCTCTTGATTGAACGCTATGAAGGAACGCGCATCCTTGCGGAAAACGATGAACGGATTTCTGCTTGGGCACCCTCAACGAGTGAGACGTTCGCTTGGTGGGATTCGACACAACCGGAAATGAGTCGAGATTTGGCTATACGTGCTGACATCGGAATCACAATTGCGGATGCGGCGTTTGCGGAAAGTGCGACGATCGTCCAATATGCGAAACCTGGTAAATCACGGACCATCAGTCTGTTACCACAAGACCATATCGCGATCATCCCAAAATCTGTCCTTGTTCCGCGCATGACGCAAACGGCACAACAACTTGCCGCACTAGACCGAGACGGCCTTCATTCCCCGAACGGTGTCAATTTCATCTCTGGACCGTCAAACTCAGCCGACATCGAGATGAATCTCATTGTCGGCGTTCATGGTCCTGTTCGAGTCGCCTATATTTTGGTGCATGATTTATAAGGAAAGCCCCTCCATCGATGGAGGGGCTACTTTTATCATGACACGGTGACGCTTCCGTTTGAACTTGTTAACTTCACTTCAATCGCCCCGTCCCCAAACACGCATTCCTTCGATCGTTCGCCGAACACATCAACTTTACCATTTCGAGACTTCGCTCGAATCGTCACATCTTCCGGACGTTCATCGACATGTAAGTCAATTTTTCCATTGCTCGATTTTAACCGAATCGGTGCTTGAATCGCTTGTACGGAACAGTCAATCCGACCGTTTGACGTTTTGGCATCAATCGCCCCCGTGACGTGATCGACATCGATTCGACCGTTCGAGGAATGGATGTTAATCCGCTCCAGTCGAGAGTGTTTCGCTTCGACGCGACCATTTGAGGAATGAAGCTCCCAATCATGACCGTGACAACTCGACGCAAGCACTTTTCCGTTCGAGGTGCGCAGTACACCGTGTTTCGCTTGAATCTGATGCGCGATGACTCGACCGTTCTCACTCTCGACATGAAATCGTTCCGCTTGGAGGTCCTGTACATCACTCGAACCGTGGCGGTTTTTCAATTGAATTTGATGATAGGCGTGATGTGGCAATTCAACCCGAAGCACCGGTGCTTTCGACCCGAACCACGAAAATAGATCAGATAGACCAAAACGACGTTCTGATTCGATTCGAATCTCCAGTGTGTCCCCAACGATGTCCATCGCGACCCCATGATCCGTCTCTGTTTCGAGCGTTGCGTAAGCATAGCCATCTTGTGATGGAGTGACGAACACTTGCGCATTTTGTACTTGAATGAGGACACTTTGAAAGGCTACGGTCGAACTTTTAACAACCGCGGGTGGTCGTGTCAACTCCGATACTTCAAAATCGACGGAGGCGAGCAGTTCCGAGGCGAGTATGCTCGGTTCCCCTAACTCGCGTGCCATCTCTTCATCACTTCTTCCTTCTAATCGGCCGCTCGAGAAATACTCGGACACATCTCGTAATATATCGAGGCGATCCTTCACCTTTACTTTCATCAATAATTGCTCAAGCTCTGACAAGTACTGTTCTTCATTCATCTGTCGTCTCCCCCTCGGATTAAGTCATTGACGCCGTTTGTGAATACATCCCATTCCGCTCGCAACTCAGTCAAATGTGTTTTCCCTTGTTCCGTAATCTGATAATACTTTCGCGGTGGCCCTTCCCCGGACTCCGTTAAATACGTCGTGAAATAGCCATCTGTCGTCAGTCGACGTAACAATGGATAAACAGCACCTTCCGAAATTGCCACTTTGGCCGAAATCGCTTGAACGAGTTCATAGCCGTAGCGGTCTTGTTCTGCCACAAGCGCAAGTACACAAAGATTCAACACACCTTTTTTGAATTGAGGATTCATGATCCCACCCCCTACTATACATAGAACAATAGCACATCATTTACTACTATTCAATAAACAATAGTGAGTATTCCCCTAATTTCTTAATATATAGCATCTGAGAAAATGAATCTGTACAATGAAAGAACGACACTCGTAGGATATTTGTCACAGCCGGAATGTTCATCATTCCAGGAAGGAACGGTCTTTATGAAGTCATGGATTGACCAACAGATTGGAAGACAATTTTTATTCGTCTTCTACTTATTCATCGGACTGATTCTCCTCACGTCTCTTGCCGTATATGTGTATACGGAAAACCAAATCGAACAGACGACATCATCGCTCGAGAACATTAGTGAACGGCGCACGAATGCGACCGAATTGTTCGAGACATGGCAGTCGATGCAATATGAAATGCGTGGATACGTTATCCTCGGGGACGACGCGATGTTAGAGCGCGTCCAAGAAAAGCAAGTCTTGATTGACGAACAGACGACTTGGTTCGAACAGAACGCCGTGACCGATAAGGAAAAAACGTACGCGGGAGATGCTCGTACGCTCTTTGTCGCTTATCAGGAACGCGTCATGCCGAGCCTTGAACGTTATGTAGAAGGAAAGCGGAGCGGAAGTGTCACCGAGCCTTTCTTGAAAATGCCGACACTCGGGAAAGTAAATCCACAAAAAGAACCGCCGACGGATCGTAAATTCAAAATCAATTCGAAAAGTGCTGCAGATATGAGCGCGAGCATTGTCGATATGGAGAGCGTCTTCACGAAATACCGGAACTCACTGAACGCAGAAGAGGACGCCCTCCGTGCCCAACTTGCGACCCATACGAAATGGGCACAGGCACTTTGGCTTCTTTCTTTACTCGGTGTTTTATTCATTCTCTTCATCGTTGCCCGTCCTTACGTCAGACGATTGACAGGGCAACTTCAGGAGTTGATTGAAAATAGTAAGCGTCTTGCTGGAGAGCGACAGCCGGTCATCCCGGCAACTGCTCAATCTAAAAATGAAGTCGGGCAATTGACGACATCTTTCCGCCAGATGGCTTCGTCCCTCACGACACAACGTCATCGAATCGAGGAAGAACGTGAAAAGACAGCACGTCTTCTCCACTCGATTCGGGATGCTGTCA
Source organism: Exiguobacterium sp. s57 (assembly GCF_018617685.1). Lineage (NCBI taxonomy): Bacteria > Bacillati > Bacillota > Bacilli > Caryophanales > Exiguobacterium > Exiguobacterium sp. s57. Next base: position 194,416 of record NZ_JACSKR010000004.1, on the reverse strand, counting down.
TCTATGTGGAGCACACAACAAAAGAAAAAGTAGCCAATCAGGCACTCTTCGTCTTGTTTAATCAACCGATTACGAAACGAAATGAAGTCGATTTATATCGATTAGATGTGAGTCTAGAAGAACTCGGCCTCCAGGTCGACCAAAAGGATGCGTTTTTCGCCTTCATGGAACGGTCCTTCGATGGACAGTGTAAAGAAGAGAGCGTCACGTTCTCGATGAATCAAGAAGAGCGCTTCATTCAAATGTATGCGGAGAAGGTTTACTTGAGAGGGACACGCCACGGTACGATGCTTGTCTTCCGTGATGTGACACATGAGACTGAAGTCGATCGCCTGAAAACCGAGCTTGTGTCGACTGTATCTCACGAACTCCGTACGCCACTCACAAGTATCATCGGTTTCACAGAACTACTTCGTTTCCGTAAACTGTCTCCTGAACGTTCCGAAAAATATTTAGGAATGATTCATCAAGAGACATTGCGTCTCGAAGACTTGATTTCAAACTTGCTTGATGTGCAGCGGATGGAGTCTGGCAAACAGACGTACCATAACGAACCAGAACGTCTATCCGTCATTCTCGAACAGGCCATCACGGTGCACCAAGGATCGAGCCAACACCATCGCATCACGTTTGATTGTCAGGAAGATGTCTATGTATACGGAGACCGGACACGACTCGGACAACTATTTACGAATTTGCTGCATAACGCAGTCAAGTATTCTCCAAAGGGTGGCGATATCAATGTTCGTGTCGCATGTGAACGACCCGACTGGATTGATATTTCGATTGAAGATCATGGAATCGGAATTCCTCAGACGGCGCTGCCGAAGCTGTTTGACAAGTTCTATCGCGTCGACAATTCCGCAAGTCGTAAAATTGGGGGAACGGGTCTCGGGCTCGCGATTTGTAAAGAGATTGCAGAGGGTCACGGTGGTGCAATCCACGCCACATCGAACATCGGCAAAGGTTCCATTTTCACCGTGAGTCTCCCAAAAATGGATTTATCGAATCAAATGAGTAGTTAATGAGAAGAAGCCATCGCCTTTATGGGGGATGGCTTCTTTATATTGACAAAGTATTAGTCATGAAAAGAGTTAAAGTATTTTTAAATAAAGTGACATTCTTCAGTTAAAGCATTGATTGCATCATCTAACGTGAACTCAAAGATACGAAATGGAATTCAAGGTTTCCATGAGCTCCTGTCTATATTCTTCATCATATACATCTGGATGAGCTTCAGCAAACTGCTCAAGATCATTATCATAGTATTTGCCTGACGCATGTTCAAATTCATCTGAAGTGACAGCATCACGTAAAACTTTCGCTCCAATCATCAAATTATGACCATCGATTCCATAAGCACTTTTCACCATTTTACTACCCAACAAGGACTTTGGATTGACCGCTATGAAAGTCTGAGGGTATTTTTTCGATAATTCATACGTCCACATGGTAATTGCCAGTTTACTTTGTGCGTATGCGTCACCGTCCGTGATAGGTGAATGACCTTGTAACGCCCCGTAGTCTAATCGTGCCTGGGCAGCAGATGACACATTGATGACTCGTCCCGTTACAGGAAGTAGTGGCAAGAGTCTTTTTGTCAGAACATAAGGTGCTATTGCATTCACGATGAAACGAAGATCCCATCCATTCTCCCCAATCCGGGGCTGTGCGCCATAGATACCGGCATTATGAATCAGAACATCGATTGAATCATGTTCATTTAGTAGTCGGTCTGCGAATGACATGACGTCCTCAGACTTAGAAAGGTCTGCAATATATGAACTGACACGATTAGAGTCGAATTCTCGCACGACAGCCGCTAGTTTTTGCTCGTTTCGACCATGAACCAAAACCTCATGACCTTCTTCAATCAAAAGCCTGGCGGTCGCCAGTCCGATTCCGTCAGTGGCACCGGTGACGAGAATCTTCATCACACTTCCTCAATGATTTCAGCTAAATCAAGTCGTGATTTTGGTAAGGCTGCATTGAAATCAGATTCAGAACGATATCCGAGGGATACGACAACACAAGATGTGAAGCCTTTTTCCCGTAATCCGAACTCCTCGTCTAACATCTTCATATCTAAACCTTCCATTGGGATCGCATCAATTCCCAATGATGCCACACCAAGTAAGAATGAACCTAAGTTCAGATAAACTTGTTTCTCAGTCCAATGAGACAAGTCTTTGTGATCATACTTATGCATATCGACAAAAATCTTCCGCCCTGCGTGGTTAGCATGCTTGAACTCCTCTTCAGCAAAACGCCCATCCTCATCTTCTTTGTCCGTCACGTGCTGAAGATACTCTTCTGATATGTCGATTTTAGAAGCAAATACGACGACGGCAGAAGCATTCGTCACTTTCGATTCGTTAAAGCTATAGAATCCATTCGCCGCTTTTGCGACACGCGCTTTTCCTTCTTCAGTCGTTGCAAGCACGAAATGCCACGGTTGAACATTCGTTGAGGATGGAGAAAGTTGGAGTAGCGACTTGATTGAATCCATGTCCGCTTCAGAAATTTGTTTGGATACGTCAAACTCTTTTGTTGAGTATCGATCGTTTAATGTCTTAACTAGTTGCATATCTACACTTCCTTTTTCGATTTGTAAAACTTGATATGCGCCTAGTATAGGACTCACATCACCCGCCTACAAGTACGGACTTCTTTATCCGTACGGACACTTTTGTACAGACTAAGGTTATGCGTCATATTCTTCTTCGAAATAAATTTCTCCATATTGATGCTCATCTTGATAATCTTTTCCCCATGATCCTAATTGCTTCAAAATGGGTAAGAGCGCTTCGCCAGCCTCCTTAAGAGAATATTCTGCACGTGGTGGAACTTCGTCATATATTTTTTTAGCCAAGAGATCTGCTTCAACTAGTTCTTTGAGTTGACGAGAGAGTACTCGTTCATTGATGTTCGGAATTTTACGTTTCAATTCCCCAAATCGGATTACGCCAGCACCGCCTACGTGATAGATGATAAGTGGTTTCCATTTCCCCCCCATCACATCGAGCGCCAACTCTACATTACAATAAAAAACCTTATATTCTGCTTCTTTCATGATTCCCTCCTTATTATTCCTAACGCAAAAAGACACCGTCTCCGATGTCTTAAATCTTACAAGATACAGTCACTGACAATCCACTCCATCGTTCCTTCAACTTTTAAAGGTCGATACCCTGCTACCACGATAAAGTGATCACCTTTACCAACTTGTTCCCCATTGACTTGACCCTCTCCCTCTACTATCGAAACGAGTCTAAAGCGGTCTAAAGGATCAAGCGTGAAACCGGGTTGAACACACATATGATAGACATTGAATTCATTCGTTTCGATCAACGTTGTGATTGTACCATCAGGAACTTTTAGTGTTTCGGGGACAATTACTACCTGTTCATTAGGAAAGTTCGTGACAGCTAATGCTTTTTCTAAGTGTAATTCTCTAAGATTTCCCGCCGCGTCGACACGATCAAAATCATATACTCGATAAGTCGTGTCTGACGATTGTTGCGTCTCAAGGATCACAATCCCTTTTCCTATCGCGTGGATCGTGCCACTTGGAACATAGATAAAATCACCTTTTTTTACAGGCATGCGACATAAGAGGTCATCCCACTGCCCATGCTCAATTCGCTCCAAAAATTCTGACTTTGTTTGCGCACCATGACCAAGGATCAATTCTGCATCTGATTCTGCATCGACCACATACCAACATTCGGTTTTTCCGTAAGGTTCACCTTCTAAACGTTGCGCCTGATTATCGTTTGGATGAACTTGTACGGATAAGTCTTCCCTCGCATCTAACAGCTTGATGAGTAAAGGAAACTCTTCATTTGTGTACTCCCCGAATAAATAACGGTGATTTTTCCATAGCTCTGCGAGAGTCATTCCTTTATATTCTCCAGAAGAAACGTAGCTCATGCCGTTCGGATGCGCTGATATTCCCCAACATTCGCCAATATTTCCATCTGGAATTTTATAATTGAAGAGCGTATTCAACTTTCTACCGCCCCATATTCTCTCTTGAAATACTGGATCAACTTTTAAAATCATTGTTCCCGTCCTTTCTGGCTTGGAAAGTAGCATAGCAATGTGCTGCTGTCTGTTTAAGCTGTTCATAGGCGACCTCTGAGTTCATTAAGTCTTCGAGAGACATTGGTCCAGGCGCGATGGAATGCGCTGCAAGAATTGTCGTCTGATGCAATTTTTCAAATGGGATGTTAACACTTCCCCCAAGTAACACTACGGGTATCCGTTCTTTCGCCCCAAGTTTTCCAATCATCAACGGAAGTTTTCCATTTAAGGTTTGCTCGTCGATCTTTCCTTCGCCCGAGATAATCAAAGAATAGTTGGAAATACGCTCTGGAATATGGTTCAACATCAATACCAATTCTGCGCCTGATGTATATCTAGCATCGGCATAGGCGTATAGTGCTCCAGCAATTCCGCCTGCAGCACCGCTTCCGACACATAATTGAACATTCACTCCCGTATCTCGTTCCATCAGTTTTGCGAAATGTTTCAACCTCTCATCTAGCAACAACACGTCCTCTGGAGTCGCGCCTTTCTGTGGCGCATATACATGTGCCGCCCCCGTCTCTCCGTAATACGGGTTTTCTACATCGCAGACTAGAACAATCTCTGTGTCTTCTAATCTCTTCTTAAGCTCACTTGAATCACTGTGAACCACAGAATGAAAGTTTTCGACGTTAGTGACTTCTTTTTGTTTGGCATCGAAGAATATTCCTCCAAGTGCACGTAACATCCCGAATCCGCCGTCCGTCGTTGCGCTCCCGCCTAACCCGACATAAATCGTTCGACTTCCTTCTTTGATTGCATCAAGGATGAGTTGCCCGACCCCATAAGATGTCGCAAGTCGCGCGTTCCGTTCTTCGATTGGAACTTGAGGCAATCCACACGCCGCCGAGACTTCGATTACCGCTGTTTGACGTTGTCGATTGATTCCATACGTCGCCACTACTTGTTTTTTTCGTGAGTCCAGCACTTCAAGCTCTCGATTCTCTAGTTGTAATGCGTGCCGTAATGCAGAAACCGTTCCTTCTCCTCCATCCGCAACTGTCAAGAGATCAATGCGTTCATTTGGATTGACCATTTGGATTCCATCCCTTACAGCTCGATTCGCTTGTTCGGACGTCAGACTTCCTTTAAATGAATCAAGTGCTACTAATACAGACATGTTGATTCCCTCCGTATAAAAATCAGTCAGGACACGGATCATCCATGTCCTGACTTGGTTTATTTCATCAAGATGGACTTCACTTGATTCGGTAAGATATGAAACTGATTGTTTGACACGACCTCAGTAATGTCTCGAACCGGTTCTTCATTCAAATTGACTTCAGTGAATGAATCAAAGTCTACTTTCGTAAACATGAGAGGAATCGTATGCTCAGTCGGGTTATATACACGTAACAGTAACGCTTTTTCATTTTCGGCCTTTTTCAAAGTACTCATTAATAAGCCATTTTCAGTCATCTCTAAGAGTGATGCAGAGGCGTTTAAGCGAAGTCCAGTTGGATTAAGCTTCATCGCGTCATGTGGTATTTTGTTATAGGTCACAATCGGTGTAAGATGACGTTTCGCCAAGTCAGAGAGACGTTCAGTTCCATCCAATGATGTGAACGCAAAGTCAAACGTGTAAGTGCCAATCATCTGCGAATCAGGTGTCGACAATTTGATTCCGGATGGTCGTCCAGGTCGTCGAACAAGCTCTTCTTTACCTAACACGCCTACACTTCGGAATAAGGTGATGGCCAGTGTCGATCCGCCTTCTTCTATTACTTCAAACTCACGTGAACTATTCGTAATGACACCCATTCCATTTCCTGATTCTTCTTGTAATCCCACATAAGACAACATCGGGAAAATTCCGTCCGGTCGTTCATTCCATCCTTCTTCTTCCCATACATGAATTGCAGCATCGATGAACGGTCGTTTGATTTCACCGAACTGATTGTCGGAAAACGAAACATTCGTTTGGACAGAAGTTGGCAAGCAAAGGCGAAGGCGATGATCATTTGCGTCATTGTCCACGACTACTTTGAGTCCAATTGTTGAATCATTTTGTTCAATGACCAATTCAAGTGAGACCTTCAACAGATTCGTCAGACGCCCATCTTTTCGTTCCATCAAATCACTCGGGATCTTCATATCATGTGAAATCGTGACAACTGTTCGGTTGGATGTGCTCGTCGTTTGAATGATCGGACGACTCGATTGTGTTGTGATCGGATTGTCTCCTGCGAGCGGAGAATAGTCATATTCATCTCCATCATCTCCACTATCTTCGAGCCACAACAAATCTTGGTGCAATACGCCCGATCGTTTATCCAGCAAATCGATGGTTCCATTTTCTTTGACCGTAATGTTATAGACTTTTGTTTCAATCAGTTGTGGACCAAATACTGTCGTCTCTTCTACAGCTGTTGGCGTCGACTCTGATACCACAAATACGGTTTCATAGCTAAGTGCTGCCAATTCACGTCGAACTTCGATTGTATACTTGTAAAACGGATCATAGTTGCCGTAGTGAACGATTTGGCGATCAATCAAGCCTGGATCAATGATTTCTTTTTGAATCAATTCATAAGGTACTTCCATTCCATCTTCTGTTTCTAAACGGAATGATTCAAACTTTGTGATGACTTCCGTCCGAATCACACGTTCTTCGGCAATGCTTCTCAAGTTAAAGAACGTTAATCTGTCTTCTGTTCGTTTCGTGTCAATCGAATCCACAATTCTACGTTTATAGAATGTGATCAATTGATCTGTTTTCTCGTTTGCGATGAAGAAACGGTTAAAGATTTCAGCATGGACTTTATCTGAACAACAGCAACCGATGCTGTCATGGGCATGATTCTTCATGATTTCTTTCCAAATCAATTCAATCAGACCGTGATGATATTCAATGCCAAGGGAATACGCTAAACTCATCAATGGTTCGAGCATGTTCGTCAACTTGTTCTCGATGATGGCATTCATCGTTTTGATATCCATTCGAGTTGAATAGATACTTCGGTGAACCCGCATGTATTTTCCATCGAGAAATTCGCCGCTAATCGTCGGAAGATTCAACTGTTGCTCGAGTTGTTCGAATACTTTTTCGTAGCGACTCAAGAAAAATTCACGTTCAGGATACAAACGATGCAGTTCGGTGAGCACTTCCGTAATATTTTGCTGAATTGGCATCTGGTCATGACCATTTGGAAGGAGAAGGTTCTCTCCTGTGGCTCCGCGATCAAGCACTGGCAAATATTTATCCATGCGTTTCTTTAAAGCCTCTGGTTCGGTAGGCAAATACTTACCGATGGCATAACCGAGTGGCATCAATTGAACCAATACGTTCGATCCATCTTTCGATTCCCAGTAGAATTCAGTCTTGTTTGTCCCATGACGTTCCGACGTCCCACGCCAAAAGATGGAACGCTTAATCCCGAAACCATTCAAAATCATTGGCATTTGAGCAGATTGACCAAAGGAATCAGGCAGATATCCGATTTCCATATGGGGTCCGAATTCTTTAGAGTCTTTAATACCGTATAGCAAGTTTCGAACAATTGATTCTGCCCCAATAATCATCTCATCCGTCTGTGTATACCAAGGTCCGATGATCAACTTGTTCGCCTGAACGAGGCGTTTAATCCGCTCACGATTCTCAGGCTTGACGGCTAAATAGTCTTCTAAAATAGACGTTTGTCCATCTAACACGTAATACGGGTAGTGCTCATCTGTTTCCAAACGATGCATAATTTCTTCTAAGTTATTCACCAACAGAATTCTTGACTCTTCTGTGGAGAAGTACCATTCACGATCCCAATGCATATGTGGAACCACATGAACCTGTTTCATTTCTATCTCTCCTTTATGCTGCTTCTTTTTCTGCCTTCAACTGTTTTTGAACTTTGTGTCTGCGTGTGTATAAGAGAAGGAATGTAGAGATTGCAGCCCCTACTAATGCCGCTCCCAACCAAATCGTTGCCGCGAAGAACAACGGCTGACCTTGAAGTAGTGCTAATGAGAAAATCCCTGCTCCCGGAACATTCAATCCAATTCCAAAATATGCGACGATTGCGCCCGTCACGGCTGAACCTGCAACGAGTGACGGGATCACTCGGAGTGGGTCATTGATCATGAATGGAATGGCCCCTTCTGTGATACCGGCAAGTCCAAGTAACCAAGTCTGTTTCCCGATTTCACGTTCTTCACGTGTGAACAAAGTTCTACCTAAACGCGTTGCCAATGTGACCGAGAAAGCAGAAACCATCTTGACCGAGGCGAATGCCGCATAAGGAATAAAGTTTCCGCTCGCCATCGCACCGATACAGAACGTATATGCCGCTTTGTTGATCGGACCACCTAAGTCAAACGAGACCATGGCTCCGATAATTGCCCCGAGCAAGAGCGCGTTTGCTCCTTCTAAACCACTTAACCATTCGAGCAATCCTGTGTTCAGTGCCGCAAGTGGGCGACCAATGACGAACAACATAATGGAACCGACGACTAATGTTCCTACTACCGGGTACACCCAGAAACTAATGAATCCTGCAAATGTACCTTTTGGTTGTATTTTCGCTTTCAAATACTTAAGGAAGTATCCCGCTAACAAACCACCGAGCATTCCACCTAAGAAACCGCTACCAATTAAGTTCGCGGCAACACCAGCAGCAAAACCTGGACCTAGCGCCGGTTTATCTGCAATTGAATACGCCATATATGCTGCAAGGATTGGAATCATAAGCTGACCTAAGAGCGATCCACCTAATTGTCTTAACAACCACAACCACGAGCCTTCTTCAGCGTAAAGCGCCTGTAAATCAAATATTTGGGCGATAAAGACCGCGACCGCAAGCGTCATTCCCCCGGCGACGATGACCGGTATAATATGAGAAATCCCAGTAAGCAGTGAATTTTTCACTTCTGTCTTCCATGACTGACTATCTTCTTCAGTATGTGTAGCGGAAACTTCTTTGAACTCACCACGCGCTTCACTTTCGCCTTTATCTAGTGCTTTTTGTACTAACTGTTTGGCATTACGAAGCGGTGATGCGACTGACGTTTTTACTTTCGGCAAATGACTGAAACGTTCTTCTTCTTTTACCGAAACATCCACAGCAAAGATAACAGCTTCAGCACTTTCTAAATCTTTTGTCGAGTGGCGATCCTCAATCCCGTTCGCACCCTGCTTCTCGACTTTGACTTTCACGCCAAGTTCTTGACCAGCTTTGACCAAAGCTTCTGCTGCCATATACGTATGAGCGATTCCGGCAGGACAGGCTGTTACACCCAGAACTAACTTTTGATTTTCATTTGGTGAAATTGAATTCTCTTTCTCTTCCGTTTCATCTAATCGAATGAGCATCTCCTCAGGAGATTTTGATTGTAACAAACGATTTTTGTACGTTGTATCAGTCAGACGAATGACAAACTCTGATAATAGTGACAAGTGAGTAGATCCAGCTTCAGCCGTTGGAATAGCCAACAAAATGACAAGGTTGACTTTGTTGTTAGGATCGACACTTTCCCAGTCATTGATTGGTTGCTTAAGTGTGGCGATAGCAAAACCAGCTTTTACAACTGCATCTGACTTTCCATGAGGAATCGCAAGTCCTCCTTCAAATCCTGTCGGCGATAGTGCTTCACGCTCCATCACTGCTTGATAAAATATTGATTCGGACGTGATATTACCATTTCGCTTAAGTTGTTTGATTAAAAAATGAATTACGTCTTCTTTTGAAGAGAAGGATTGTTCAACATTCAACAATGAAACGTCGGTGCTCTCTCTCAGTTGCATAACTTCTGTCCTCCTTATGAGAAATGAATTACTTTCTATGTGCCAAGTGTATCAACAAAAAAAAGAGAAGAACGATTCTTCTCTTTTTTGCACAAACTCTATTCATGTAAGGGTTTTCATGTGTATTTATACACATCATTTATATGATTTCCAATAATCTTCAAGGATGTGTCTTAATAGATAAAAAATAGGAGTCGGATCCGTAATATTATGATTGCGACTGTAGATTGGAGGAGATGAGAAATATAATGAATATGATGACTCTTTCTGTAACGTATTGTCGCATAGATGTGTAATGGCAATCGTCCGTACATAATGTTCTTTTGCGAGTTTTGCCAGCTCAATCAGCTGACTTGTTTCACCCGATACGGAAATAAGTATTAACAAGTCTTTACTTGTTAAAGTCTCAAGTTCTGTCAACATGTTGTGACGGTGAAGATAGAATTCACACTTTTTGTTTACTGTTCTTAATCCATTCATTAAATACTCACAGTAAATAGCTGAGTCACCAATTCCATAAACGATGACACGTGGTGATTGATGAATCATCGTATTGAACGATTGTATTTTTTGAGAATCTAGCAAAGCATGTGTTTTTTTAAGGTTTTGCATTGCATCTAACTCTTCTAGTTCGCGTAGTTCTTCCTTTATGGCCGTTTTCATATGTGAGAATCCATCGTATCCAAGCTTTCGCGATAAACGAATAATCGTATTTGGTACCGTAAACATTTGCGTAGCCAACGATTGTACTGACATATGGGGTACATCTTCAAAATTGGCCTGAATATATTCTATGATTTGATCGTCTGTATCATTCAACAGGTGCTCAAAGTTTAGAACTCGATCATTAAAATGAAGCATAATCTCCTCCCGAAATACAACAATTCTACTAATTTCTCATTTCCATTAAATATAAAAGAATTTATGCACGTATCACTATTTAATTTAAGCGATTACAACAATCTCCATTAGCTTATACGACACACGAAAAACTTGCAATCAAACAAAAAAGAGGTGGTTCCCCCCCTCTTATTACTTCCTTACTGTACTTTGTTCTCTGGACCGAATGATGGATAGAGCGAAAGCCCACCATCAGCAAAGATTGTTGTCCCTGTCACATAGGACGATTCATCTGATGCGAGCCAAGCGGCAACGGCAGCGATTTGCTCCGGCTTCCCAATCGCATGTGATGGGATGAGAGCCTCTAACCCCTCTTTTTCTTCCGGATCGTTCATCGTCTCTTCATTGATTGGCGTGTCGATTGCACCTGGCGCGATCGCATTGACGCGAATATGGTTCGGTGCGTATTCGAGAGCGACTGATTTCGTGAACATTTTCACGCCGCCCTTACTTGCTGCATAATGCGTATAGCCAGGTCGTGGAATGACCTCATGAACAGAAGACATATTGATGATATTGCCCTCGATTTCATGTTCAACAAAGTATTTCAAAGCGGCACGAACGCCAAGGAATGTCCCGTTCAAGTTAACGTCGATAATCTGTTTCCAGTTATCGAATTCCATTTCATGCGTCTTCGCTTCGACTTGTACACCGGCATTGTTGACGAAAAGATCCATCTTCCCGAATTCAGAGATGGCTTTCTCAATCATCTTCTCCGCAAGCCCTTCTTCAGAGACATCTCCTTTCACGGCGACCGCTTTCCCGCCACCCGCTTCGATTCCCCGGATGACCTCTTCCATTTCCTTTTCACTGCTTCGATAGTTGAGGACGACATTCATCCCCTCTTTTGCGTAGCGTTCCCCGATCGCTCGACCAAGACCTTTCGAGCTTCCGGTGATGACTGCGACTTTTCCTTTCAACTCTGGATAGTTTGCCATATCAATTCCTCCTTCATCTTCTCGGTTTTAGTTCCCGCATTTCCCTTTTCCTCAAACATAGTTGGCTGCATTTTGAATATTTGATACAAATCAACTATACTGAAACAAACTATTCGTTTTCAGGAAACGCCTGAAAGACGTTTGATCTTATTCTTAATGGAGGTGACTCCCCGATTTTTGGGGGAATTGTTGGACAGTCCCATGTTACTTAGCTTATTCATCGTTACGCTCTTAATCTTTTTGACTGCCTTTTTCGTGGCAGCCGAATTTTCAATTGTAAAAGTGCGTAGCGCTCGACTCGACCAGCTCGTGCTCGAAGGAAACAAGAAAGCCGTCACTGCGAAAAAAGTCATCGAAAATATTGACGACTCGCTCTCTGCTTCTCAGTTCGGGATTACGCTTTCCGCACTAGGTCTCGGATGGATCGGCGCTGACCAAATCGAAAAATATATCCACACGTTGGTTGAACAGTTGAACTTATCACAATCACTCGTGACGTTCTTATCGTTTCTGATTGCATTTTTACTGATCGCGTTCCTGCACGTCGTCATCGGGGAATTAGTTCCAAAGACGCTTGCGGTTCATGAATCTGAAAAGTTGACGCTCCTTGTCGCGCGTCCGCTCTATGTGTTCACGAAACTCTTCTATCCGTTCATTCGTGCCTTGAACAGTATGGCTCGACTGACTCTCCGCTTGTTCGGGGTTCAGACGACGGCTCAAGAAACGGCTCACTCGGAAGAAGAACTGAAAATCATCATGACGGAAAGTTTCCGTAGTGGTGAGATTAACGAAAACGAGTTAGCATACGTACAAAACATCTTCTCCTTTGACGAGCGGATTGCCAAAGATGCCATGGTTCCACGAATGAACATGGTGACGATTGATGAAGAAGATACAATCAAAGAAATTATTTCGGTTGTCGAAGAACACCAGTACACGCGTTATCCGGTCACACGGGATGGCGATCGTGACGATGTTCTCGGATTCGTGAACGCAAAACAACTTTTCACTGCTCAACTTTCGAAAAATGATGCGCCGTTCGAATCGTTCATTCATCAATTACCACTCGTTACTGAGTTCACTCCACTTCAAGAAGCGATGGTGAAAATGCAAAACGCACAGACGATGATGTGCCTCGTCATCGATGAATACGGGGGAACTGCCGGTCTTTTGACGATTGAAGATATTTTAGAAGAAATCGTTGGTGAAATCCGAGACGAGTTCGACCGGGATGAACAAGCTGAAATTACAGAAGTCGCTCCGAAACATTACCGTCTCTCGGGACTCGTATTAACACAAGAACTCGAAGAGCGGTTTGGCATCGAAATCGAGGATGATGTCGATACGGTCGGCGGATTCGTTTTATCACAAAAAGCGAACGCACGAACGGGCGAACGCTTCACTTTGCCTGGTAATCACGAACTGATCGTGAGTGAAGTCGATAATCACCGCATCGTCTTCGTTGATTTGATTTTAGCCTCATATGAAGAGGAAGAACCTATATCAGAATGATGCTTTTTTTCACACCCTTCTCCTAAATGTAGAGAAGGGTTTTTAACATTCGAATCGAACTGTCGCTATATTTTCGCCTCTTACCGTGATATACTGCACATATGTTGCTTATTTGAGTGTCACCCACTCAATGACACAACATCACCGAAACATGGCGAGATGTTCGGTTTAAACAGAAAGAAATAGAAAGAAGGTTACGCATGGAACGCAAACTATTTTTGATTGACGGTAACTCCATGCTGGCCAGTGCTTATTATGGTGCCGCCGCGAGCCGAACGAAAAAAGGACGCGAGGTATCCAAAAACGATCGGAGTGCCGTCATCGGAATGACCGGCCTCATTCGGACGATTCTACGTAGACATCGTCCGACTCATTTTGTCGTCGTCTGGGACGTCTCACGTGAAACATTATGGCGTCGAGAACTGTACCCGGGCTATAAACGCCGCAGACGCCAAACACCGCCTGAATTGAAAGCGCAGATGGAACTCATGCGTCAATTGCTTGAGGATAGTGGGATTCCACAATTCCAAGTAGAAGGGTATGAAGGGGAAGATTTGATTGCCCATATCGCGCGTAAATTCAGTTGCAGTGCCCCTGTGGTCATCATGACAAAAGATAAAGACTTGTTACAGCTTGTCAGTCCACGAATCACCGTTTGGTTACAAACACAGGAGCTTCAGCAAATGCAGGCTCGCTGTGACATTCGTGATAACCGTCCGTTACCTCTCAAACGTCATTTAGAAATTCGACCAGAAGAGATTGCAGCGTTATACGAAGGGTTGAAACCGAAGCAATTGTCAGCCGTTAAAGCGTTGACAGGAGACCGTTCTGACGGGATTCCACCAGTGGCTGGACTCGATGAAAGTCAATCGGTTCAACTGATCAAACGATTCGGTTCACTCGATAAGCTGTATTCTGCCTTGAGCATCAAAGGTGACAAACGACAACAAGTAAATGAAACGATCGCGGCACTGACGTCAGAGGAGGTGCCCCGTAACTTGAGACGAACACGCAAAAAAGCAGAGCGTAATATGGAGCTTGTTCGTCTTGATGTCACGGTGCCAGCACTTGAACATTTGAAGCTAGCTCATCTCGAGCTCAGCATCAACCCGAAGAGAGTCGAGCAAGCGTATCAAAAACGCGGACTTCGCATCTCATTCAATGCAAGTCAGAAGAAAGTATCCGCACATTAAAAGAACGGACGTCAAGCGTCCGTTCTTTTTATATGCACGGTAATCCCGTCTTCATCGGTCAACGACCATTCAGATGACGTACCACCTAATGCTTGATTCGTCTGCTCATTGACGAGAAGCGTCCATGTCTCGAGTCCTGCCTCAACTTCTAGAGCATCACTCGGACGTGCCCACACGTTCGTACCAATGTGATGGTGATATCCGTCTGCCGAAAGGAACAGTGCCCCTGGATAAGAATCCGTCGTAACGGAAAATCCGAGTCTGTCATGGTAGAAGCGTTTTGCTGCTTCGATTGAGCGCACTTTAAAGTGCACATGTCCCATCGTTGTCCCGATTGGTAAACCTGTGAACGGTCGATTCGCCGCAGCTTGAAGCATCGACTCATACTCGACAGGCTCTGTCGCCATTTTCACATGACCGTTTGCTTCATACGTCCATTGGTCTTTCGGACGATCGGCGTACAGCTCGATTCCATTCCCTTCTGGGTCACTCAAGTAGAACGCTTCACTCACCAAGTGGTCACCTTGCCCGACTTCGATACGCCGCTCAATAAGATGTGCCAAGATGCTTCCTAACTCCACGCGATCCGGCAATAGAATTGCTAAATGAAATAACCCTGCCGCTCGTGGATTCGTCTTCGCTTGTGGCACACTGTGCAAGATAACGAGTGAACGTTCTTTCGTTCCGAGCGTGACAAGTTCTTCGGTTTCTTCTAGGACGTTCATCCCGATTACGTCTACATAAAATTGTTTCACCTGTTCGATGTCACGGACCCGAAGCGTCACCGGTCCTAGTTCAATTTTCTCGATTTTCATATAAAATCACCTCACCCCCACTATACCCGCTCAGCTTACGTTACAGAAGTAGGCACAAAAAGGTGGTATAGTTACTTCAACGATACTATTGGAAAGGAAGAGCGATGTGACCAACATAACAAGCTGCGAAGTCGATACGGCACTCGAACTGATCACAGGAAAATGGAAGCATTCCATCCTCCTCGTACTAATCAACGGGGATACGTTACGCTTCAGTGAGTTGAAGCGATTGTTACCAAAAATCAGTCAAAAGATATTGACCGCACAACTCCGTGACTTAGAAGAACAGGAGATTGTCATCCGAATCGTCTATCCAGACGTCTCTCCCCGTGTTGACTATCGCTTAAGTGAGTATGGGAAAACGCTCATCCCGATTCTCGAAGCGATGAATGAATGGGGAATACGTCATGCCGAACGAATGCGCTCTAATTAGTTGTCCACATGTGGATAACCATTTTAACTCATCCCACTCATCACTTATCCACAGGAGGTCATCATGATTCGTTATCCACAGTTGACCGGTCATCACATCGGTGTCACTGCCCCTTCGTCAGGTATACCAGAAGAACTGCACCATTTATTACATCAATCGGAACAGAAGTTTTCCAATCGAGGGTTCACGTTGCAATTCACTCCGAATGCGTGGAAACAACGATTTGGGAAGTCCGCTCCGGCTCGGGTCCGTGCACATGAACTGACATCTCTACTTCAAGATGACAAAGTCGACTTGATTGTCCCGCCCTGGGGTGGGGAACTCTTAATGGAGATTCTCAATCAAATCGAGTGGCAGACATTACCTGCAAAATGGATGCTCGGCTATTCGGATACAAGTTTATTGCTTTTTGTGTATACGCTAAAAACCGGAATCGCCTCGGCACACGGTCCAAACTTAGTCGACTTACGTGCCGAAGTGTGGGACGAGACGAGTTCACGCTGGCTCGATGTGTTGTCGACGCGGACCAACGAGACGGTCATCCAACGTTCGTCCGAGAAGTTCCAAAAAGAATGGCAGTTTGATAATCCAACGCCACATCTGTTTCACTTGACGGAAACGACTGAATGGAAAGCTGTCGGTGGTCAACACGCGACAGGACGATTGCTTGGTGGATGTCTCGATGTGCTCTTACATACAGTCGGGACACCGTATGGAGACGTCAAGACGTTCCAACACGAGCACCTGAACGGCGAACCGATTCTTTGGTATTTTGAAAACGCCGAGATGAACATTCCGGCACTAAAAAGGACCCTCCTTCAAATGAAGTGGGCCGGTTGGTTCGAGCATACGTCTGGTATTCTATTTGGACGGAGTGAGGCACCTTCTGTGCATCAAGACTATACGGTCGAGATGGTATATGAAGAGCTTCACCACATGCTAGGTATTCCAATCTTTTACGATATCGATTGTGGACACGTTCCCCCGCAGATGACGCTCGTCAACGGGGCGCACGTTTCTGTGCAGGTCGAACATGGTAAAGGGACATTGATTCAAACGTTCAAGGGCTGATTCGTCAGCCCTTGATTTGTTGTAGCAATGTTTCTAAACGTTTGCGAAACAGACCTTGTGGGAATTCCTTCACTTTTTCTTCGATCACGGATACCCAGTCGTCCCCGCATCCGTTCAGTGTTCCCCTTAATAACCCTTCGTAGTAAATCGCGATATCGACTAAACTATGTGTTTTCCACTCGTCTCGATTTTCCCATAATGCCAATAAACACTCTCTTCCTTTTTCCGATTCCCCTCGAAAAGCGTAGTACACACCTTTCGCCATCGAAATCGCCGCAATGAACGGCTCAATCTCTGTCGTGAGTGATTCCATCAACTTGACGTTTTCCCCTAACAGATCAATATGTCGGTATTCCATCGCATAGAGTGCTTCGGAAAGTGCCACTTTGATTTCTGCCAAGCGGTCTTCCGTGAATTGAATGTATTGCTTCGCTTTTTGTAAAGACTCACGAATTTTCGTCTCATCATTCAAATAGAGCGCACAAATCGAAATGGTCCGATATACGTCATCCGCACGGTAGTAGATTCTAGTCCGCTTCATATACTCGAGCGCGTCTTCAAGCTGTCGAATGGAGCCTTCCAAATCCTCATCACAAAGAAGATTTTTAAAGACGATCAACATGACATACTCAGTTCTCGTTTTCGCTTTCATGTACTTCGCATCAAGGAGTTCAATCGCGTCAATCCGCTCAATCGATTCTTCATATCGGTTCCACATCAATAAATAGTAAGCTTGGCTGATGCGCCCCATCGCCAATTCATCTGTTTCTCCTAATTTTTCAAAAATCTCAATCGCTCGGTCGTAGTAGGCTAACACCTTCTCATTTTCTTCTTCTTGAAAGTACGTATCGCCATACAACATATACGCTTTCCCTTGCCACACAGAGTTCATTTCTTCTTTTAAGTATGGGGAAAGCATCTGTCGTATTTCTTGATCCGAACGCGAGATGAGTGTCATTTCTTCATATTCTAACTGTTCGACCATCGTTTGTAGCTCAGCTTCTTTCGGGTCCGTCAATAACTGTTGCATCGACACACCTAAACGACTGGAAAGTTCTCGCAAACTGCGCATCGATGCCTCCGTTTTCCCGTTCTCAATCATACTGAGCATCGATTTCGTGACAATCCCTTCCGCCAACTGCGTCTGGGTCATTTTTTTCTGTTTTCGTAACGCTTTAATTCGTCCACCAATCATATGCCACCTCGAAAAGTTAAATTATATTGAACTTTTTGTTTACATTTCACTTTCGTGCCTTTATGATAATGTTAAATCACATTTAACTATTTTGCAAAGGAGTGCTTCCTATGAGATTCTTTTCGTCCAACCTCTCCATTTTATTATTCGGTAAATTCATGTCACTGTTCGCATCCAACTTATTTACGTTCGTAGCAGGATTAACGGTATTGACGACAACTGGATCTGGACTGCAATTCGCATTTGTCTTACTGGCAGGAACATTGCCACGCGTTCTTTTATCACCATTTGCCGGCGCTTATGCGGACAAACTTGACCGAAAAGGCGTCATCATCAAGATGGAGTCTTTGAATGGAGGATTATTTTTACTCGCAGGGATTGGAAGTCTAATGTGGACGTTTGAAGCACCTGCCTTTTATGTCATCACATTCTTCCTATCCATCGTTTCCACCTTCTTATCGGTCACGCTATCGAGTTCGATCCCACTTCTATTTGAAGAGGAAGAGCTTCAACGTGCCAACTCCCTCATTCAGAGCATCATCTCCATCTCAAGTATCGGTACTCCGCTTCTTGCCGGAGCACTGTTTAAACTCATACCGATTCCAGTGTTTTTATTCAGCTCAGCCCTATTCTTCATGATTGCTGCGTTACTTGCTTCTCGACTCACATTTCATCAGAAAGAGGTTGCTCCAACCGAACAATCCACCTGGGAAGATGTACGGTCCGGTCTGTCTTATTTGAAACAGCAGCGCGTTTTATGGACGGTCGCCGTCCTCGCCGCATTCTTGAACTTCTTTTTCGTCGCGTCAGAAGTGTTGTTCCCGATTGCAGCATTACAAGAGGTCGGTGTGTCCCCGTTCCAGTTCGGACTACTTGAAAGCATGGTTGCCATTGGATTTTTAGTCGTTTCTTTACTTCACGCCTTGCCGTTATTCAACATCAAACATCGCCTATCGACCATGCGATCAGCACTGACCATACTCAGCATTCTATTTGTCGGCCCTGCCATTCCATTATATTTGAACTTCAACGTCATCACGTCGATTTTCTTTTTTGCGATGTTCGCTTTACTGAGCGGTTTCTTCATCGTACGTGTCAATATCCCCATTCAATTGCTCTTACAAACGAATACGGACCCGAACTACTTAGGTCGTGTGATTGGGGTACTCGAATCACTCGCGATGGGGATCACACCAATCGGTTTCATCTTATTCGGAATATTAAGTGATCTTGTGCCAATCGCTCATCTATACACAGCCTGTATGATTGGTCTACTCTTATGTACTTTCACACTCACCTATCGCATCCGTCACGACATCCAGGCAGAAAAAGCTGCACTTCAGTCAGCCGAACGTGTGTCGTAACGAAAAAGACATCGAACGAATCAGTTCGATGTCTTCTCTGTTGACGGGAGTACCCGTTTTTCTAATAAAAATGGTCCGAATGGGATGACGGATGCCATCACAGCAAGCGTCAAAACTTTGAAGCCCCAACGGAAGCGCCACGCCATGTACACGGCTGCGAGCACGTAAGCAACAAACAAGAAACCGTGCGCTGCGCCGACAATACTGACCGCAAGTGGAATGCCGGCCATATATTTCAGTGGCATCGCGATTAATAGTAACAGCAAGAAGGATACCCCTTCTGTGTAGCCAATCCATTTAAAATGAGTCATAGTCATATGCGTTCTCCTTTATCTCTGTTAGGCTACATCTATCGTAGCCGAAACGTGAGAGGTTTGTCACAGGAGAACATATAAAAGTTACGAGGCTATTTGACGATTTGGTGAACGGTGCAATACTCTCGTTTCAACGAAGTTACGAAGGAACAAGCCATCGACTCCGATTTTGCCAGCGTTATGACCGGCAACTAAAATCAAGACAGATACGATCAACATCGTTGGGTTCGTACTGACTGTTCCTGATAGTAAGAACGCCATGTTCATGACAAGTCCGAAGAATGCTGCACTACGTGTGAGTGCACCGAGCAATAACCCTAGGCCGACCAAAAATTCACCGTAAGGGATGAGGACATCGAATAATCCAGCGTTCGGGATTGCAAAGTTTTCTAAGAATGCGGCCCACCATCCTGCGACAGCTGGATGTTCTCCGGTGGCGAGTGACACCGCGTTGTTTAAAAATCCTTCTGTTCCAAAACCACCTGTGATTTTACCCCAACCTGCCGTCAACCAATGATAACCGAGCCATACACGTAATACCGTTAAAATCGCTGTGGCAACATTGTGGTTTTGCCAAAATTTCGTGAACATAATAATTCCTCCCTTTAAGAAGTTAAATAAATGAATAATGTGATTACATTCACAATATATCATCTATGTTCGCTTTTTCACATATATAATCTTCCTTGTTCATAATTCGTACATATGTATGCCACAGTCTATTCACATATACAAAAAGACGCCTTCGTTAGGCGTCTCTAAGAGTATTATAAGGTGACTTCTTGAGATGGTTGACCTTTTTTGTTCATCACACGCATTGATTCAGGTTCGATTTTGAGAATGATGAGTTTTGGATCATCCGGTCCATCGAACCATCCTTCAAGTTTGTCATTCCATACTTTTTCTTTCATCGATTCATCATCTGACACTGTTGCTTTTCCTAAGATTTCTAGGTACGTGTCGCCGACTCCATCTCCATCGTAGCCAATCAAGATATGAGTATATGGATTTCTCTCTAATTCCTCTACCTTATCCGTATCATTTGAAGTTGCTGTATAGAGCGTGAAATCTTCATGGAAAAATGTCATATACCGACTGTGCGGTTTTACTTTATATACAGTCGCCATTGTACCTACATTACTTGAGTCTAATATTTTTAATGCTGTTTCTTTTGCACTCATTCCGAATTCCTCCTTCACGATTTGTCGCTCGTATACTTTTCCCTCAAACCATATGGTTAAACACAAAAAAACCTGCTCGCCGATGCGAGCAGGTATCATATTCCTTAGAAAGGAAGATTAGATTTTTTCAACGTTAGAAGCTTGTGGTCCACGAGCTCCGTCTGTGATTTCGAAAGTTACTTCTTGGCCTTCTTCAAGTGTTTTGAAGCCGTCGCCTTGGATTGCTGAGAAGTGTACGAATACGTCGTCTCCGCCTTCCATTTCGATGAAGCCGTAACCTTTTTCTGAGTTAAACCATTTTACTTTACCTGTGTTCATGAATGAACCCTCCTGAAATAAACGCTATGCGTTATAGTAGTGCCTTACTAGAAAAAACTTGACCAAAAAAAATACAAGCCTCTGGAATTATCTAATGAAAAATAATCCCAAGCACTTGTGAATTATGATTCCAGCTATTCTTAATTAAGCACATATTGAATATAACATGGTTAGATGCTTCTGTCTAGTAAATACTTCTGATTGCTAAAAATAAGTCGAAACGGGTACACCCTAGAGAAGATGACACTAGGAGGATCTATTATGAAAAATTCAAATGATCAACAGTCAATCGCATCGATGATTGCTGCTTATTCCGACTGGTCTGAAGAAGAATTAATTCATCAAACACTCAAGTGGCATCATACCACGAGTAAAACAACTTATCCAGCAATGAGCCAAACATACGCTTGTCGAATCCCATTAACGGAGAGAGTTTCGCCTGTCCGGACGTCTCTTCCGCTTGAACAGATCGATGGAGTGGTTCGTCCCGTTTGGATGCGCCGACTCGATGCGGAATATTTGAATCTGATGCATATGACAAAATCACGTGTCGATGTGACGAACTATGGGGCTGTTGGAGATGGCAAGACGGACTGCACCCTCGCCTTTCGTCTCGCCCTCCGCTCTAATCGCCGTGTCTATGTGCCACCAGGTGTATATATCGTTCGAGGAATTCGCCTCCCTTCTAGTTGTGCACTTGAAGGTGCCGGACAAGACGTCACAATCCTCAAATTATCCGATCGGGCTCCGAAGCATCGCCGTCTTTTACGAAATACGACCCCATTCGCCGGCAATCATCATATCGAGGTATCCCATCTTACACTTGATTGGAACGTTAATCGTTTAGGTGACGTGAAACGAACGACAAGCGGTGACACGACATCGAGCGCTTTGACATTCGCGCACGTGACGTATGGATGGGTGCATCATGTGACGGCTAAAAATGCCGGGCTCCATGCGTTTGACATCACGTCCCCGCACTATCACTACCTAGGTGACGGACTTCGTGCGGCAAACGGAAGTCGGTATATCCATCTCAATCAACTCGAAGCAACGAATTATGGGGACGATGGGATCACAACACATCATAGTGATGCCATCTACATCACTAACTGTTATTGTCATCACCCCCATGGCCGAACGCACGCTTTAGGATTCTCAAACTCAAACGGCATTGAAATTGATGACGGTTCGCGTCACGTCACGCTTGTTCACAACAGAACGGAAGGCTGTTTTGGAGGTATCGAAGTAAAAGCGCATGGAACCTCGTCAGCCGCACACGACGTCCACATCTTCGGACATCTCTCCGTTCACGACAATCGTTCGTTCAACTTCCGCCATATCGGTCATCATTTGGCAGACGATCCGGATTCCGCGACTGCACGCTTCCTGTCCGGTACAAATTTGGTATCCATCGAGCCAGTCCGAAGCCCGCTTTATGCAAAATCCTCGCCACGGAGTCTGGTCGTTTCCGCATATCAAGATGTCTTCATCCATGGTTTGACTGCCATCGGCGACCCGACCTACGACTATGAACAGCATCCAGCACTTGCGATTCAATATAAGTCAAGACGTGTACAGTTGAAACGAATTTCCGTTCGCGGGTTTACCACAGCCCGAGCCGACCTCGAGCTGTTTGGAGGGGAGAACCGCACCGACGAAGTGACTATCAACGCCTTACAGTGCAAGGAGTCTGCACCCATCGCCTTAAAAATCGGACGTCAGATAGAACAAATTGCGCTTCATCAAATCGAAGGACAGAAAAAAAGTGGAGATGCTCTCATCTCCACGAAAAGTCCGATTGATGTGCAGGACATACTCGCTTACGGGTTCTCAGACCGGGTACGTTCGGACGTTTGAGCCGCCTCCACGAGCCGGTCCAATTTATCGTCATCGAGTTCAAGCGAGCTTTCTTTCTGCTTTGCCATCATCCGGACGATTGCTTTGTCTAAAAAACCCATTCGTTCAAAGTCATAACCACTGCCAACGACCTCGACAAAGTAGGCATGCTCGCAGAGTGATTCACGGTACGCCTCTTCTAACTCACGAATCCGCTCTGATTCTGTCGGTGTCCCGGCACACAAATATAAAGCGAGGGGATGCTCAAGTAAGTGTGCTTCGTGAAGCGCCAACCATTCCTTCATTTCGTCCTGGATGGTTCCCATCCGAATCGAACTGCCGACGATGACGTGATCGATCGTCTCCCACATCACATTCGGCTCTTCTACGATATTTTGGACATGAACGTCACCCGACAGACGTTCAGCGAGTAGAGCCGCTACTTTTTCACTCGTCCCATACCTGGAAGAGTAAGCGATTAAAGTACCCATGTCGTTCCCTCTTTTCATTTCAGACGTTACTTACACTATTCCCGAATCATGAAAAGAAGATACGTGACCATTCAAAAAAGCTCGCCGAATGGCGAGCTTTTGGTCACAGTTTGTACACTTGCGCTTCGTACGGACGAAGAGTGAACGGTTCAATCGGTTCCATGTTGCCGATGACGCGTTCGTTTACGTCATATGGTAAATCACGTTGTTTTGTTTCGCCCGAGAAGTTACAGAGCACGAGCCAAGTTTCTCCTTCGAACGAACGTGTGAATGCATAGACCGCTTCATCTTCCGGCAACAAGAGCTCATACTTTCCATAGACAACGATTGGATTGGCTTTACGGAGCGCAATCAATTGACGGTAGTAATGGAAGAGCGAATTCGGGTCTTTCCGTGCCGCTTCCGCATTGATGTCGACATAGTTCGGGTTGACCCCGATCCATGGCGTCCCAGTCGTGAAGCCGCCGTGCGCTTCGTCCGACCACTGAACTGGTGTGCGTGAATTGTCACGTCCCCGCTCATGAATCCCACGGAAGATCTCATCGTGTGTCAACAATCCTTTTGATGTGTAATCATGATAGGCATTCAACGTTTCAATATCTCGGTATTGATCAATCGAATCAAAGGCGACGTTCGTCATGCCGAACTCTTCCCCTTGATAAATATATGGTGTTCCTTTTAATAGGTGAAGGAGTGTCGCGAGCATCTTCCCAGAACGGACACGGTATTCCGGTGAATCATTCCCAAAACGTGAGATAGCTCGAGGCTGGTCATGGTTACTCCAGTACAAGCTGTTCCACCCTTCTTCTTCAAGTCCTTCTTGCCAACGTGAGAAGATCGTCTTCAGTTCGGTCAACTTCCAGTCCGTCGGATTCCACTTCCCGAAGCTCCCGTTCCCGACGTCTACGTGCTCAAAGTGAAAGACCATGTTCAATTCTTTGCGGTCTTCCCCTGTATAAAGCTTCGCTTCTTCTACACTGACACCTGGCATCTCCCCGACCGTGATCGTATCGTATTTCGATAAGACTTCTTGATTCATCTCCTGCATGAATTCATGGATGCGTGGTCCGTTAAAGAAGAATGGCGTACCGTCACCGTATCCCGTTCCTTGTGTTTGACCGTCTGGGTAGCTTTGGTCTTTTGAGATCATGTTGATGACGTCCATTCGGAACCCATCGACCCCTTTATCGAGCCAATACGTCATGAGGTCATACACTTCACGGCGAAGCGTCTCGCTTTCCCAGTTCAAATCCGGTTGCTTCTTACTGAAGAGGTGAAGGTAGTACTCATCGCTCGCCTCATCATACTGCCAAGCGCTACCGCCGAAGAAAGCTCCCCAGTTCGTCGGTGGTTGACCGTCCTTTCCTTTTTTCCAAATATAATAGTCACGATACGGACTATCTTTTGAAGAACGTGACTCCATGAACCATTGGTGTTCGTCAGAAGAGTGGTTGACGACGAGGTCCATCATGATTTTAATACCATGCCGGTGCGCTTCCTCAAGCATCGCATCAAAGTCATCCATCGTACCAAACTCGTCCATGATGGCACGGTAATCACGAATATCGTATCCATTGTCATCGTTCGGTGAATCATATACCGGCGAGAGCCAGATGACATCGATCCCGAGTTCTGCCAAGTAAGACATCTTCTCCGTGATTCCTTGAATATCACCAATTCCGTCCCCGTTCGAATCATTGAAGCTACGTGGATAAATTTGATATACGACCGCTTCTTTCCACCATTGTTTCATGTTACATCCTCCTTGAAGTTCATTTTCCGTTTCAACGCTTTCATCGTACTGCCTTCAAGGATTCATGACCATCCATGATATGATTAGGATATGCACAATTTTGCTATAAAAAGAGGAGACTACTATGGAAATCGGCTTTTGTGGCTATTCGTACCATACAACGACTTATACTTTTCCATTCGCAAACTTACTCGATACGTATCTGATTCGCTTACAGACAGAGGGGACGGCTCGGATTGTGGTCAATGGGGAAACGATGATCACACGACCTGGTGACTTATTAATCGTCCGTCCGGGTGACTTCTATGAAATGCATGTCGATACACCCGCGAGCGGAGATTATCATATCTTTTGCACTGGACATTCGATGGATACATGGTGGCATGCGACTCCACGGAAACGACTGTATGCGATCACCATCGATTCCCGCCTACTTTCGCTATGGCAACACATTACAGAGGAAGTGCGTCGTCCACCATCTGAACAAAGTGCTGTACTAATTGAAACGCTCGTCCAAGCCCTACTACTCATGCTCGATCGTTCGATTCAAGATGTGCATTCCCATACGCGACCTCCAGTCGTCTCTCGTATGATGCGCTTTATCGAAGCGCACGTCACGAGTGAGTTCAAAGTATCAGACGTCGCCACAGCGGTCGACCTCAGTGTTTCACGGACCGTTCACCTCTTTAAAGAAGGGACCGGGATGACCATCATCGAATATGCACAATCGATTCGGTTGCAGCTAGCCGAAGAGCAAATGCGCTATACAAAGCATTCGTTAGAAACGATTGCGGAACTATCTGGATTTCGAAGTTATCCATATTTCCACAGAATTTTCAAACGAAAATTTGGCGTCGCACCAGGGGTTTATCGGACACTTCAACAAAAAAACGAAAAAAAATAAAAAAAGAGTGATCCATTTTTTGAACCGCTCCGTTAGATGGGTGTAAATAACGACAACACTCACTTACGAAAAGGAGCGATTACACATGAAGAAGAAGACGTTAAACAAAATCGTAGCCCCGGCGCTTGCCTTAGGACTACTCGTACCAGTGAACGCACAAGCAGCGGACCACATGCCAACAGCGAGCACACCAGCAGGTGACCTTCGCGCGACACTCGACCAACTCTTATCTGAGCACTATGTATTAGCCGTCACATCGATGATGAAAGGTTATGACGAGGCAGCAGATGCTGCGGTCGCAGATCAAGCACTCGATCAAAACGCACTCGATATGACACCAGCCATTTCTTCTATCTATGGAGAAGAAGGTGGCATGAAATTTGAAGAAATCTTCCGTGGTCACAACGACTACTCAGCCGACTTCGTCGAAGCTGCAAAATCAGAAAACAAAGAGTTACGGATGGAAGCGGAAGCTGAAGTTGATGAGTTCGTAGAAGAATTCTCAACATTCCTCGACGCAGCGACGGAAGGGAACTTACCGAAGGACGCAGCAGCTGACGCGCTTGAACTTCACGAAGACCAAGTCCTCTCTGTATTCGATAACTACGTCGAAGGAGATTACGAAGAAGCTTACATGACGTTCCGTGAAGGCTACAAGCACATGTTCAACATCAGTAAAGCCCTCTCAGGTGCAATCGTCACACAAATGCCTGACAAATTCACGACTGGAGCCGACACACCAGCTGTTGAACTCCGCTCAACATTGAACAGTCTCGCAGGTGAGCACTTCGCCCTCGCAGCAATCGGTATGCAAAAAGGCTACGATCAAGCAGAGGACTATGACTACGTAACATGGGCAGAAGACCAAAACACACTCGACTTCAAAGCAGCCATCGCATCCGTATATGGTGACGAAGGTGCTGCACAGTTCGAAAAAGTATGGAATTCAGATCACATCACGGCACAAGGTGACATCGTCGCTGCTACACTTGAAGGTGACGAAGCGAAGATTGAAGATGCACGTATGAAACTCGACCAATTCGCTGTCGACTTCAGCACATTCCTCGATGCTGCAACAGAAGGTAACTTACCACAAGCTGCCGGTGAAGAAGCGATCAAACAGCACGAAGCGCTCGTACTCGACACGTTCGATCAATATGTCGCTGGCGATGCAGAAGCTGCTTGGATGTCATTCCGTGAAGGATATGCGTTCATGTTCGGTGTTGGTGAAACACTCGGTAACGCGATCGTGACACAAATGCCTGACAAGTTCGAAGAAACAATGATGCCTGAAGAGATGCCTGAAACAGGTCTCGGTGGTGCACAAGAACAATCAATGAACAGCCTCTACGCTGGATTAGCTGTACTTGGCGGAATCTTACTCGCCTTCGTAACGCTTCGCAAACGTAAAGTGTCTGAACAATAATCAATAAGGAGGGAGTCCCATGAACAAGCGCCTTTTGTTTCTGGCGCTCTCTCTCTTTTGTTTTAGCTTCTGGACGTGGACGAGTGCCCAAGAATCGTCGTCACCACCTGTAGAAGAAAAACAAATAGAGGAGAGCCCGGATTTAACGGCTGAATTCTCACTTCTACAGGAAGAGGTGAAAAAGCTACGTTTAGCCGAGGAAGAAGAAAACGCCAAGGCCGTCACCCCTGTTCAAATCCAGATCCCTAAAATCGATGTCGATACGGCAATTGAACAAGTCGGTGTCCTGGACAATGGACAGATGGGCGTACCAGAAGATGAGAACCAGGTCGGGTGGTTCGAACCCGGTGTCACACCAGGTAGCAAAGGAAACGCCGTGATTGCTGGTCATGTGGATAGCAAGACCGGCCCGGCTATCTTTTATCAACTCGATCAACTCAAAGAAGGCGATGACGTTCTGATTCAAGATGAGGCGGGAAACACCTTACGATTCCGCGTCACGAAAACAGAACGCTATGATACGAAAACCGCGCCAATTGAAGAGATTTTCGGTGCCACATCAAATCGGAACTTAAATTTGATTACTTGTTCGGGGACGTTCGGGGACGGGGGCTACGATGAACGATTCGTCGTCTATACAGAGCTGGTGGATACCGAACTGAACGAAACTGTCGATCTCGAGACACCGACGGCAGTCGAGCTGAAAGGTAACTTATTGACATGGCACGCCGTTCGTCAAGAGAGCGTGATTGGATATCGGATCTATGAAGTCATCGACGGAAAAGCGACTCATATCGATAGTATCCCATCCCATGCACGAAAAAGTATCGAGGTCACAAGTGAGAACAACGCATCCTATTACGTGACTGCGATTGACAAGCTTGGAAATGAGTCAAAACCGTCTCAGATGACAAAATGACAAGAAGACCCCTTACTCACTTCAATGTGAATAAGGGGTCTTCTCAATTATACGAAGCAAGGAATTTGCGGGTTGAACGTCTTGTTGTTCTCCGTCATGACCTGCTTTTTAATTTTGCCTTCTCCGAGGTAGACGATGCGATCGGCAAGCGCCTCGGCATCTTCCTCGTCGTGCGTCACAAAGATTGTCGTCGTGCCCGTCTGCTTCAAGAGACGGCGAAGGTCGTCGCGAATCCGGTGTTGAAGTGACGTATCCAAGTTACTGAACGGTTCGTCTAGAATCAAGAGCGCTGGCTTCGGTGCGAGCGCACGTGCGAGCGCGACACGCTGCTGTTGTCCCCCACTGAGCTCATAAGGGTAGCGGTGGCGAAATTCCGTCAAGTTGACGAGTTCGAGCATCTCTTCAACACGCGCATTCCGTTCCTTGCGGTTCAGTTTATGAAGACCGAACCGAATGTTCTTTTCAACGGTCATGTGCGGAAAGAGTGCGTAGTCTTGGAAGACCATCCCGACGCCACGATCTTCTGGCGGCATGAACTGACAATCGTCGCAACAGACACAGTCGTTCACGACGACGACGCCCTGGTTCGGCATCTCGAGTCCCGCGATCAAACGGAGAATCGTACTTTTCCCAGAACCGCTGTCCCCAAGAAGCGAGACGATTTCACCTTTTGTGATTGAAATCGAAAACCCTTTGATGGTTTCTTCATTTGCACCTTTATAGCTAAAATGTAAATCGTTGATTTGAACGAACATTAGTCGGCCTCCTTATCAAGCACCTTGTGGGAAACGAATATCAACAGTCCACTCATGAGGACGATGACGATGGAAGCGAGTGCCGCTTCGTGAATCTTCTCATCACTCACGTATTTGAACGCCTGTGTCGCAAGCGTCGAAAAGTTAAATGGTTGTAAAAAGAGCGTCAGCGGCAACTCTTTCATAATATCAATAAAGACGAGGATGAACGCGCTCATGATGGCACCTTTGATCATCGGAATATCGACGCGGAAGAACGTTTGGACGGTATTCCATCCCAACATGCGGGACGCTTCCGTGAACGACTTCCCGACCTTCTCGAATCCGCTCTCAATCGAGTTGTAACCGATCGCGAGGAAGCGGATGACGTAAGCAAAGATGAGCATGATGAGCGTCGTTCGGAATACGAACGTCTGACTCAAGTCGAGCGCACGTGCCAGATTAAGCACTTTGTCATCGAGCCATAAGAAGAGCGTGATGACCGCGATGGCGATCGCTGCTCCCGGAATCGAATACCCAAGCGTCGTCACTTTTGAAATGACGCGTGTCATGTTCGACGGGAATAGTCGCGTATAGTTCGCAATGATGAGTGCGAACAGTAGGATAATCACGGTCGCGGTAAAGGCGACCCGTACCGTATTCCAAACGAGTTGCCAAAATTCTTCCGTAAAGACCGTATCGAACGTCAGGAACGTCCATGCCGTCAGCTGCGTGAACGGGATGACGAATGCAATCGCAAAGACGATCGAGACATAAGCGAATACCGCATAGCGATGCCAGCCTTGAAGCGGTCTCGGTTTGAGCGGTTTCACTTTTGTCGAAGCGTAACTGAATTGTTTCCGTCCTCGTACGAGTCGCTCCATCGTCAAGATGGCGATGACGAGAATCATAAGGGTACCTGCTAGCTTCAATGCGGACGACGTGTCTTTCATCCCGAACCATGTGCTAAAAATGGCCGTACTGAACGTCTGAATCCCAAAATATTTCACGACCCCATAGTCGTTCAGCACTTCCATCAAAACGAGACTGACACCGCCGATGATGGCAACGCGAGAAATCGGAATGACGACGGTGAAGAAAATATCCCACGACCCGCGACCGAGAATCCGCGCGTTCTCAATCATTGAGGACGACTGGTTATGGAGGAACGCCCGCGTGATCGTATAGATGTATGGGTAGAGAAACAATGTGAAGATGAACACCGTCCCTTGAATCGACATGATATTGAAGTACGATTGATCGACGGTGATACCAAATTCATTTCGTAACGTCGTTTGAATCACTCCGGTGTAATTTAAAATGCCATGATACGTGTACGCCCCGATATAAGGCGGAATCGCGAGCGGCAAGATGAGTGCCCATTTAAAGAAACGACGGAACGGGAAATCATAGACGGTCACGAACCAAGCGAGGCTCGTCCCAATCACGGTCGTCAGTACACCTGTGGCTAACATGATGAATAGCGTGTTTCGTACGTAACGGGGAAGCAAGTACTCTTGGATGTGCTGCCAATTGTCATTGACCGGCGCAAACAATTCGACGAGTACGACAATTCCCGGTAGGACGATCAATAAAATCGCAAGAAAGCTGAGAATCGCCCATCCATTCAGTTGTCGTTTTACTGCGTGCCAGTTCATGTCGTACCGCTCCCGTTCTGTAAACTATCAATTCCTGTCCCATCATATCAGTTTCTAGGCATCCCGTGTAGCGCCTAGGGTGTGAGAAACGCAAAAATCTCCGGCCTGAACTCTCGTTCAAGCCGAAGTCATCTTACTTCCAACCTACTTCGTTAAAGATGCGAATTGCTTCTTGTTGGTTTTCACCAAGTACTGAGAGGTTGATGTCTTGTTCCTTGAACTCGCCCCATGATTGAAGAAGCTCGTTCGGCTCAACCGACTCGTTGACTGGGTATTCGTAGTTTACACTCGCAAACTTCTCTTGAGCTGACGGTTCTGACATGAACTCCATCAATTTCTGAGCATTTTCTGTGTTTTTCGATGCTTTCGTCATCGCGATACCAGAAATGTTCACGTGTGTGCCTGTTGTATCTTGGTTCGGGAAGAAGACACCGAGCTCTTCAGCGACTTTCTTCTCTTCTTCGTCTTCAGAATTCAACATGAGACCCATATAGTACGTGTTCATGATGGCGACGTCCCCTTCACCGGCGACGACTGCTTTTGCTTGGTCACGGTCGTTCCCTTGTGGGTCACGTGCCATGTTATTCACTAAGCCCTTCGCCCACTCTTTCGCCTCATCGACACCGTTTACTTCGATGAATGACGCGAGGAGTGAGATGTTGTACATGTTTTCAGACGGACGGACGAGTACTTTGTCGCTCCACTGTTCTTCCGTCAACGCTTCATACGTCGACAACTCTTCTGGCTTCACGCGATCTTTTGAATACACGATGACACGCGCACGTTTCGTCAAACCGAACCATTCGTTGTCCGTGTCACGATATTTCGCAGGGATGTTTGACTCAAGCTCATCGCTATCGACCGCTTGGAGGTGCCCCGCTTCTTTTGCCTGATACAAGTTCCCAGCATCTGCCGTAATGAAGAGGTCCGCCTCAGTACTCTCACCTTCAGTGTTCAAACGCTCGAGGAGTTCGTCACTCTTTCCTTCCACCACGTTGACTTTGATGCCTGTTTCTTCTTCAAACTGCTTGTATAATTGTTGATCGACATCGTAGTGGCGACTCGAGTAAACATTGACGACGTTCGAATCGTCTGAGCCTTCATTTGAAGTTGTCTCTTCTGTGCTTGCACAAGCGGCAAGGAGTGATGTCGTTAACGCTGCCGAAATTCCTAAAGCTGCATATTTTTTGTTCATCT
The DNA here is from genome assembly GCF_018617685.1 of Exiguobacterium sp. s57. NCBI lineage: Bacteria > Bacillati > Bacillota > Bacilli > Caryophanales > Exiguobacterium > Exiguobacterium sp. s57. The sequence continues at coordinate 162,438 of NZ_JACSKR010000004.1, read as the reverse complement.
GTCATTCCCCCACATTCGGTTATTTCTCTCTGGTAATGATAATTACTCTCAATACCTATCATTACTGATAATCATTCTCACGTCAAGGATTTTCTGCAATCGCTATCCGTTTGAATGTACGCTTTATGACAGTTTTGAAGGTATCATTTCTTGACTTCAAAAGATTGCGGACGATATAGTAAGACCAAACAAACCGTCTGGTCGGTACAGAAAGAGGTGAATGTATGACAAACCGATCGAACATCACAAAACAAAAGCTATTGGATGCGGCAACGGACATCATTATGAATCATGGAGTTCACCAACTCACGTTGGACGAGGTCGCCAAAACTGCAGGGATTTCAAAAGGTGGTCTCCTTTATCACTACCCTTCAAAGGAAGCATTGATGACTGCGATGGTTGAACGATTACAACAAGAACAAAACGAGTTATATGTTTCGTTGCAACAAGAAGGTCACGGACCAGTCGAAGCATTCGTTCGTCTGTTTGACGAGACGAAGTTACATCCTGAGCGAGCAACCATTCAAATCGACGTCGAGAAAATGATTGCATTTCTTACGTTGTTCGCTGTCGACCAAGAGTATGCGGATCGTTGGAAACATGATTTGGATACGTTCTTCGCACAGTTCCAACAAACGGCTGACCCAGTGGAAACGATGATCATTCGTTATGCACTCGAAGGCATGATGATGTCCGAACACTTCGGTGTCGGTGTTCCCCCTACCGAACTCAAACAATCAATCATCGAACGCTTGATTGATCGGGCACATAAAATCGACAACCATTCATAAAAACAACATTAGAGGAGATTAAAACACATGCAGAAAATCACGTCCTTCTCCGTCAACAACAAGTTCGCCGTCTGGTTGATGACAATCATTTTGACGGCCGCCGGTCTTTTCGCCGGTTTGACGATGAAGCTTGAGACATTACCGGACATTACGACACCGACCGTCTCAGTCACAACCATTTATCCTGGTGCTTCACCTGAGCAAGTACTTGAAGAAGTCAGTAGCGTCCTCGAAGAGCGCCTTCAAAGTCTAAATGGCGTTGAGCAAGTTCGTTCTTCATCGTTCCAAAACGCATCAAACATTCAAATCGACTATGACTTCAGTACAGACATGGATGAAGCCGAACAGCAAGTGAAAGACGCGTTAAGTAACGTCGAGTTGCCCGAGTCGGCACAAGAGCCTCAAGTGTCGCGTCTCAGCTTCGACGCTTTCCCAGTAGTCGGAGCTGCCATCTCGGATGAAAGTCTTGATTTGGCCGAATTGACAAAGCTCGTTGAAGAAGAAGTGCAACCTGCCCTTGAAGGGGTAGAAGGCGCACAAACCGTCCAAATTGCCGGACAAGAGATTCGCCGCGTCGAACTCCAATTCGACCAGGAAGCGCTCGCTGAATACAATTTGACGGAAGATACGGTCAAACAATTGATTCAAGCGAACGATGCCCGTATCGCCCTCGGGTTATATGAATTAGGCGACACAGAGCAAGCGGTCGTCATCGACGGAAAATCAGAGACGCTCGAAGCGTTCCGCGACCTTCAAATCCCGTACTCACCAGCCCAGTCTACACCGGCGACACCGTCTGCTCCGACGGAATTGCCAACTGGTCAAACGCCAGACGTCCCGACGGAAACGCCATCGGCATTACCACCGAACGTCCCGACTGCGGTTCCGACCGTTGCGTTGAGTGAGCTTGCAACGATCGAAGACAAAGGAATCGAAGAATCGATTTCTCGCTCGAACGGTGAACGTTCAATCGGCGTACAAGTGACGAAAACACAAGATGCGAACACGGTTGATGTCGTCAACGCCGTCAAAGAAGTATTGAATGACTTCGAGGCAGAATATGATACAGCGAACGTGTCCATCACACTCGACCAAGGACAACCAATTGAAGAATCGGTCGAAACGATGTTATCAAAAGCATTGCTCGGTGGTTTATTCGCCATCTTGATCATCTTAGTGTTCTTGCGTAACTTCCGATCGACGATTATCGCTGTCATCTCGATCCCATTGTCACTTCTCATGGCACTCATCGTGTTGAAACAATTAGGGATCACACTGAATATCATGACACTCGGAGCAATGACCGTCGCTATTGGGCGTGTCGTCGATGACTCCATCGTCGTCATCGAGAATATTTACCGTCGCCTCACTAGATCGAATGAACCACTTCGTGGAAAAGAGTTGATTATTGCTGCGACGAAAGAAGTATTTATTCCAATCGCTTCTTCAACCGTCGTCACCATTGCAGTATTCTTACCGCTCGGTTTTGTCACAGGATTTGTCGGTGAGTTGTTCTTGCCGTTCGCATTGACTGTCGTATTTGCCCTTCTCGCTTCGTTGCTCGTGGCGATTACGGTCGTTCCGATGATGGCCGACTCGTTCTTTAAAAACCGTGACAAGTTGAAGCCAGAAGAAGGTCCAGGTAAGCTCGCGGAATCGTATCGCGGCGTCTTGAACTGGTCACTGAACCATAAACTCGTCGTCTTCGGACTCGCGACCGCTCTTCTTATCGGAAGCTTCGCTCTTGTTCCGGCGATTGGAGTCAACTTCTTGAATCAGGATTCGGAGAAGACGTTGTTCGTCACGTTCGACCCAGAACCGGGTCAAACGCTTGAAGACTCGATTGCTGCGGCAGAAGTGGCAGAAGAATACTTCATGGAAGAACAACCGAACGCAACGGACGTTCAGTTCACGGTCGGTGGAGAGAACCCACTGAACCCTGGGAACAACAAACAAGGGATTTTCATCGTTCAATACGATCCGGACACAGAAGATTTTGCTGATGTGAAACTGGCAGACATCGAGAAGTTAAATGAACTCGCCTCAAGTGGGGAGTGGAAAGAACAAGACTTCTCTGGTGGCGGTGCGACGAGTGGCGTCACGTATAACGTGTATGCCAACTCACTTGAAGATTTAGAAGCCATCGTGCCGACGTTCATCGAAACGATTGAAGAAGAAACAGACTATGTCCGTCAAGCGACATCTGACTTACGTGAGTCATATGTACAATATACGTTCAACGTCGATCAACAGGCTGCAGCAGAAGCCGGTGTGTCTGCAGGTCAAATCGCACAAGTCATCAGCCAATTCCAGGCACCCGAAAGCCCACTTGCGAGCGTGACGGTAGATGACAAACAATTAGACGTCATCATCCCGAACGAGCAAGTGACGTATGACAGTGTCGATGACTTACAAGCACAAGAAATCACGACACCGTTCGGTCCACGCCCGATCTCAGACTTTATTGAAATCGAAGAAGGCACGACACCAGACACACTCGTCGAGCGCGACGGAAAACTGCTCGCCCAAGTAAGTGTTGAACTCAGCACAGATAAAGCGACAGAAGCGTCTGCTGCGATTGAAGAACGCGTATCAGACATCGAACTCCCATCTGGCGTAACGTACGATGTCGGTGGGGTAACGGAACAGATCCAAGAATCGTTCACACAGCTCGGTCTTGCGATGCTTGCTGCGATCGCCATCGTCTACTTGGTCCTCGTCATCACATTCGGTGGAGCTCTCACGCCATTCGTCGTGTTGTTCTCACTTCCGTACGCGATTATCGGTGGACTCGTCGCCCTTCTCATCACAGGTGAAACGATTTCGGTATCTGCCTTGATCGGGGCACTCATGTTGATCGGGATTGTCGTCACGAACGCCATCGTCTTGATTGACCGCGTCATCCATAAAGAAGAAGCTGGTTTATCAACACGTGAAGCGTTACTGGAGGCAGCAGGTACACGCCTTCGCCCAATCTTGATGACCGCACTTGCGACTATCGGTGCACTCGCACCGCTCGCACTCGGTCTCGAGGGTGGGGCTCTCATCTCGAAAGGTCTCGGTGTCACCGTAATCGGCGGACTTACAAGTTCGACGCTCCTCACGTTGCTCATCGTGCCGATCGTCTATGAGTTCTTCACACGATTCCGTAAGAAAAAACAAGCATAAACCTAAAACATGCGCAGCGGTTTATTCCGCTGCGCATGTTTTATATTTCAATGATATATAGCTGTTCCGCACAATCCGGAACTTCAAAGAATGATGTCACATGATGAAAGACCTCTTCCGTATCAAATGCCGCTCGTTCCGGTTCCATGATGCGACGTTTATGAATCTGTCGAAGACATTGTTCGTCACTTCGATTTAGATAAACCAAGCAGTGATCCGCTCCCACGTCCTGTGCAAGTTTTAGAAACCAGGCTCGAGACGACTTCGTATTTGCCGGAAAATCCATCACGACATTCATCCCTAGTTTTAACAATTGTTTCACATGAGATTCAAGAAGTGGCTTCAGCAGAGTAGCATGTTTTCTGTAGTCCTCAAACGTATGAATTTGATTAGGATATAGGGTAGATAACCATTCATCTTCGGACAAAAGAACGGCTTGTTTTTCAGTAGCCAGTTGTTTGGCCTTCGTTGATTTTCCAGCCCCCATTTTTCCACATAAGAAATAAAGTGTTCCCTTCTCTTCCATCGCTCTATCTTCCTCCTCTTCATCGAGTAGAATAAACGTATTATACCCTTCTCTTGACCTATCCCGTTGAATTTGAGAAGATTCATACGTTTTGATTGATGCGAAAGGAAGTCATGTAAATGAAATTATTAAAATGGGTGATTGGACTCACGCTCTTGTTCGGGTTGAGTACACTCGGCAACTGGATTGTCGAAACATTCTCTTGGAAAGTACCAGGCAGCGTCATCGGTATGGTGCTCTTGCTCGTCCTCTTACTGACAAAAGTCATTCGCGTGGAATGGATTGAAGACAGTGCCGGATATTTGACGAAGCATCTCGCCTTCTTCTTCATCCCGATTGCCGTCGGTCTCATGGCATACGGTACGTTGTTAAAAGCTGCCGGCATCCCACTCCTCATCACGTTACTCGTTAGCATGGCGGTCGGAATGATTGTGACGGCGCTCGTTTCCGGGAAAGAAGGTGAGACGTCATGACATACGTCTGGATCGGATTGACGATTCTCGTATATTCCCTTAGTCGTCGACTCTCCATGAAGTGGGCTTCTCCATTCACCAATGTCGTCTTCTTAAGTACAGCGATTTTGATTCTCCTATTACTCGTGACAGGACAGTCCTATGATACGTATAAACCGGCTACCGATATCATCACGATCTTACTCGGGCCAGCGACGGTCGCTCTCGGATTGCCACTCTATCGCAACTTACCCGTGTTACTCGCCCGGGCAAAGCGAGCCTTGAGTGCGATTGTCATCGGGTCCCTCTCCACAATTTTTGTCGCTGTGCTTTTCGGGAAATTGCTTTCGTTTACCGAAAACGTGTTGATTGCGCTATCGGTCAAGTCTGCTACGTCCCCGATTGCCCTTGAATTGGCTCGACAACTAGAAGGGGATGCGACACTTGCGGCCTCGATTGCCGTCGCCTGCGGTATTTTAGGTGCGATGCTCGGACCGGTATTATTGACATCGATCCATATGGACGACCCGTTCACGCGTGGCATTGCGCTCGGGACCATCAGTCACGGAATCGGGACCGCTCAGGCGGCAACTGAACATCCACTGTCTGGCGCTACAGGTGGTGCCGCGATGGGATTGACAGCCATCTTCACATCGTTTATCTTGCCCATTTTATATCCGTTTCTCTTTTGAACAGGTCACACCCATTTCATCGATGGGCGTGACTTTTTTGTTTCGACTTCGAGCGCGCGTGATAAACTAATGAAGATGAAACTTATTAGAGGAGGGCAATCCATGCAAGCAAAATTAATTGAACGCTTAATGACTTATGCAAAGATCGATACACAGTCTGACTTCACGAGTACGACAACACCATCGACGGCCAAACAATGGGATTTGATTCGTCATTTGGAAAAGGAATTGAAAGAACTTGGACTGACAGACGTCGAGACGGACGAATACGGCTACCTATTCGCCACACTTCCGAGTAACGTCGATCATGACGTCCCGACAATCGGATTCCTCGCTCACGTGGATACAGCGACCGACTTCACAGGAACGAACGTCTCCCCTCAACTCGTCGAGCATTATGAAGGTGGCGACATCGTCTTGAATGAGTCGCTTAATGTCGTCTTATCACCAAAAGACTTCCCAGAACTGGACGGGTATGTCGGGCATACGCTCATGACAACCGATGGGACGACACTCCTCGGTGCGGATGATAAGGCAGGGATTGCTGAAATCGTCACAGCCGTCGAATACTTATTGGCTCACCCTGAGATTCCACACGGACCGGTCCGCATTGCTTTCACACCGGACGAAGAGATTGGACGTGGACCACATAAATTCGATGTCGCCCGATTCAATGCAGATTTCGCTTACACGATGGATGGTGGCCCGCTCGGAGAGTTACAGTATGAGAGCTTTAACGCAGCCGGTGCGACCGTCACCTTCCACGGGACGAACGTGCACCCAGGTAGCGCGAAAAATAAGATGGTGAACTCGATGAAACTCGCTATGGCGTTCCAAAACCGTTTACCGGCTGATGAGGCACCAGAACGTACGAGCAACTACGAAGGATTCTTCCATTTGAACGGCTTCAATGGGGATGTGGAGAAGACGACGCTTCAATACATCATCCGCGATCACGACAAACAGAAGTTTGAAGCGCGTAAAGCATTGATGGAGAAACTTGTCCTCGAATGGAAACAAAAATACGGGGAAGAGCGGATTGAGCTCCAGATGGAAGACCAGTATTACAACATGGCCGAGAAAATCGAACCGGTGAAACACATCGTCGATACCGTCGCTGACGTCATGCGCGGCCTTGACATCGAACCGAAGATTGAACCGATTCGTGGCGGGACAGACGGATCGCAACTTTCTTACATGGGTCTTCCGACACCGAACATTTTCACGGGTGGCGAAAACTATCACGGGAAGTTCGAATACATCTCTGTGAACAACATGGAAAAAGCAACAACGGTCATCATCGAAACACTTCGCACATTCGCGAAGCGTGCACAAGCATAACAAATGCGCCTCCAATCGTTCTCTTTTACACTAGAGACATTGGAGGCGATTTTGATGAAACATACATTTAGCATGAACCTCGGCTGGGATGGCGGACGAAATGACGTCGGTACCCTCGAGGCCGAGCGATTAAAGACACAGATTTCGATTCCACCCGAAATGGACGGTCCTGGAGTCGGCACAAATCCGGATGAGATGTTACTCGGGGCAGCGGCCACGTGTTATATCATCACACTCGCAGCCGTACTCGGACGAAGTGATCTGACTCACCGTGGCATCACGATTGACGCGGAAGGAATCGTCGATGTGACGAACGGCATCTTCACTTACGAGACGATTTGCTATGCGACAACGATTCAAGTCCCGTCAGAGATGACGGATCGAGAGATCACGTTGGTCGAGCGCATTGCGAAAAAAGCGAAAGATCAATGTATGATTTCACGCGCGCTCGCAGGAAATGTGGCGTTTGAACTCGATACGACTGTTATACGAGTCGACTAAAGCCGTCATGATGATGGCTTTTTCTGTGACTTTGCCTATGTCATCATTATAGTTCTTATGCGACACTGCGCGATTTTCAAAAACGTGATACAATACACGTCGTAAACTAATCAGAAAAACGAGGGATACCATACATGATTACAGTAAATAACGTCAGCCTACAATTTGGCGGCCGCAAGTTGTTCGAAGAGGTGAACATCAAGTTCACGCCAGGCAACTGTTACGGATTGATCGGTGCGAACGGTGCCGGTAAATCAACATTCTTAAAGATTTTATCAGGTGAGCAAGATACGTCGACAGGTGATGTCAGCATCACACCGGGTGAGCGTCTCGCCGTCCTCAAACAGGACCATTACGCGTATGAGGACAGTGCGGTTCTCGAGACCGTCATCATGGGTCACGAGCGTCTCTACAAAGTAATGAAAGAAAAAGACGCCATCTACATGAAAGAAGATTTCTCAGATGAAGACGGGATGCGCGCAGCTGAACTCGAAGGCGAATTCGCTGAGTTGAACGGTTGGGAAGCAGAGTCAGAAGCCTCGATGGTCCTTCAAGGTCTCGGCATCACAGAAGCGCTCCACCAGAAACAAATGAGCGAACTCACAGGTGGGGAGAAAGTCAAAGTCCTTCTTGCCCAAGCGCTCTTCGGTAAGCCAGATATCCTCCTCTTAGACGAGCCGACCAACGGACTTGACCTAAAAGCGATTCAATGGTTGGAAGAGTTCTTGATCAACTTTGAAAACACAGTTATCGTCGTTTCCCACGACCGTCACTTCTTGAACAAAGTCTGTACGCACATGGCAGACCTCGACTTTGGAAAAATCCAATTGTATGTCGGGAACTACGACTTCTGGTATGAGTCAAGCCAACTTGCTACACGTATGGCTTCAGACCAGAACAAGAAAAAAGAAGAGAAAATCAAAGAACTTCAAAACTTCATCGCGCGTTTCAGCTCGAACGCCTCAAAGGCCCGTCAAGCGACGTCACGTAAGAAGTTGCTCGATAAGATCACACTCGATGACATTCGTCCGTCGTCACGTCGTTACCCGTTCGTCGGATTCACGATGGAGCGCGAGATCGGGAACGATGTTCTCTATGTCGACAACGTATCGAAGACGATCGATGGCGTAAAAGTACTCGACAACGTCACGTTTTCACTCAACAAGACGGACAAAGTCGCATTCGTCGGTCGTTCGGACGTTGCCATCACAACACTCTTTAAAATTCTTATGGGTGAGATGGAGCCAGATACAGGTTCGGTCAAATGGGGCGTGACGACGACTCAGTCATACTTCCCGAAAGACAACTCGGAGTACTTCGAAGGCTCAGAAAAGAGTATTTTGGACTGGTTGCGTCAATTCTCACCTGCCGATGAGTCAGATACGTTCCTTCGTGGATTCCTCGGTCGCATGCTCTTTTCAGGTGAAGAAGTCATGAAGAAGGCGTCTGTCCTCTCAGGGGGAGAAAAAGTACGCTGCATGCTCTCGAAGATGATGCTCTCGAACTCGAACGTGCTTGTCCTCGACGATCCGACGAACCACTTGGATCTTGAATCGATCACAGCTCTCAACAATGGTCTCGAGACGTTCAAAGGCGTACTCCTCTTCAGCTCACATGACCATCAGCTCATCTCGACGATTGCGACACGCATCATCGAAGTGACACCAAACGGCATCGTGGACAAAGAAGCATCGTACGATGAGTTCCTCGAGAATGAAACGCTTCAACAACAAGTTGAATCCCTCTATCAAAATGCATAATAAAAAAATCGGCTCAACGCGAGCCGATTTTTTATTTAACGTCTACCGTCTCCATCACGTGCTCATGAATATCATGACCTTTTGTGACATGGACTTGAACGTTGTATGCGCCAGATTCAGTAAAGGTGTGTGCACCTTTATACATCCCAGCATCTGCTTCATCTAACTTCACCCACTCATGTTTGTCTGCCCCGTCTTGGAAGATTTCGAGTTGTACGTCTGCCCCCGCGAGCATCTCCTCTTCAATCATGACGTGCACCATGAACGGCTGTTCTTCACCTGCTGTCGCCTCTTTTGGATCAAGTGTGATGTCTGCTCCAGCGTGGTGATGATGCTCACTATCCTCTGTTTCTTCGGCAGCTGTTTCTGGGTGTCCGACTGTTACTTTTGTCGTTGGCATCGTGTGCATCGAACGAGCCGTAACGTGAACTTGGACCGTGTAAACAGCTTCTTCAGCGAACGTCGTCTCCGCTTCATAGACGCCATCTTTCGTGAGCGTCGCCTTAATCATATCGCTCTCTTCTTTCGCATCATTCTTCCATACTTCAAACTTGATTTCATCTGCGTCGTCTACAGGTTGACCTTCTTGCGTGACATGGACCGACAATGGCACTGTTTCTCCTTTTTCCGCTGTTGCGGCAACCGTCAACTCTGCCTCTACCGGTTCCATCGATTGTGGAACAGCCGCGCTTTCTGCTTCTTTCTCCGTACCGCACGCTCCGAGTATAAACAACCCGAAAAGCCCAAACACGACCCCAAACCGTGTCATCATCTTTTTCATCATGAATCCTCCTCATAAATCGCTTACATCTTTCACACATTGTTCATGATACCATCTCTTCCCAAAAATAGTGTGAGCATTCTGTGATATATCCCACGATACATTCTCACAAATTTCACACATCTAGTCGATACAAATTCGTTATAAACCCATTTCCGTATTTTAGTCCTTCATTTCAAAAAACGGGTATATAAAATATATGTATCGTGCATTCGGAAATTCTTAACATCAAGAAGATGACATCATGAATGGAGGCGAATTCAGATGAAACGTAAGGTCATTCGTGGGGCGATGGCACTCTTCATCTTATTGGCGATGGTGATCACACAATCGATTTCCGTAAGTGCCGCCGCTTCAAAATTTATTACGAGCGTGAACACGACGAGTAAAGTCGTCGCGTTGACGTTCGATGACGGGGCAGACGGCGCAAACACGAACAAAATTTTAGACATTTTGGCAAAAAACAACGTCAAAGCTACTTTCTTTTTGACAGGTTCGGGTGCGAACAACCATCCACAATACATTAAAAATATCGCCGCAAAAGGACATCAGCTCGGTAACCACTCATATACACACCCTGATTTCACGAAACTGAATGCTACTCAAATGAAATCCGAACTCGACCGCACAGAAGCCTTGATTACATCGTTTACCGGAAAAACGACAAAGCCGATTTTTAGAGCTCCATTTGGTGCCGTCAATAGTGCCGTATTGAACGGTGTCGGTGCTGCCGGATACGGATATACGATTCAATGGAACATCGACACGATTGACTGGAAAGGACTGACCGCGAGCCAAATCAACACGAAAGTACAAACCAATATTAAACCGGGTTCAATCGTCTTGATGCATACTGGAGCCGGGGCCCCGGGTACACCGCTCGCACTCCCAACGATGATTTCACAACTCAAAGCAAAAGGGTACCAATTCGTCACGGTCTCGCAATTACTTGCATATCAAAACACGTCGACGAACAAAACGTATACCGTGAAGTCAGGTGATACGTTATACGGTATCGCACGGACATACGGTGTCACCGTCTCGGCGCTTGCGGCTGCCAACAACATCACGAACTATAGCTTAATCTACGTCGGACAAGTGCTCATCATTCCAGGAACGACCGTCACACCACCACCTGCAACGACCGTGAAGTATACGGTGAAGTCGAGCGATACACTCTATAAGATTGCGACCATGTACAATACGACTGTCGCGAAAATCGCTGCCGCCAATAACATCACGAACGTCAATCTCATCAGTGTCGGTCAGGTGCTCATCATTCCTGGAACAACCGTCACACCACCACCTGCAACGACCGTAAAGTATACCGTGAAGTCGGGCGATACGCTCTATAAGATTGCGACCATGTACAATACGACTGTCGCAAAAATCGCTGCCGCCAATAACATCACGAACGTCAATCTCATCAGTGTCGGTCAGGTGTTGACCATTCCGAAATGACACGCCCCAAACAAAAATAACCGCTGCACGTGCAGCGGTTATTTGCTTCTCATTAATTTGTGAACTGCTCCGCTTCTGTTGATCCAGCCAGTGCTGTCGTGGACGATTGTCCGCCTGAGATGACGAGCGACACTTCGTCGAAATAACCCGTTCCGACTTCACGTTGGTGACGTGTCGCCGTGTAACCATGTACTTCAGCCGCAAATTCTGCTTGTTGTAACTCTGAATATGCCGCCATGCCACGGTCTTTGTACCCGCGTGCAAGTTCGAACATCCCGAAGTTGAGCGCGTGGAATCCAGCGAGCGTGACGAACTGGAACTTGTACCCCATCGCACCGATCTCTTGTTGAAACGTTGCAATCTCTTCGTCTGACAACTTCTTCTTCCAGTTGAACGATGGTGAACAGTTGTAAGCGAGAAGTTTGCCAGGATACTTCGCATGAATCGCTTCGGCAAATTGACGGGCTTCTGCCAAATCTGGTTCAGACGTCTCACACCATACGAGGTCTGCATATGGTGCATACGCGAGACCACGAGCGATCGCTTGCTCGATACCGGCTTCCGTGCGATAGAAGCCTTCCGGTGTACGTTCTCCAATGATGAACGGATGATCGATTGGGTCGATATCGCTCGTGATCAAGTTCGCCGCGTGCGCATCTGTACGCGCTACGATAATCGTCGGGACGCCCATGACGTCTGCCGCGAGTCGCGCCGAGATCAAGTTTTTCACAGCCGTCTGTGTCGGGAGCAATACCTTTCCACCGAGGTGACCACATTTCTTCTCAGACGAAAGCTGGTCTTCGAGGTGAACGCCAGCAGCCCCCGCTTCGATCATCGCCTTCGTCAATTCGAATACGTTGAGTACCCCACCGAATCCTGCTTCCATATCTGCGACAATCGGTGCGAACCAATGTGTATCGCCTTTTCCTTCTGCCGTTTGAATTTGATCTGCACGTTGAAGTGCCTGGTTGATTCGTTTAACGACACTTGGCACTGAGTTGGCCGGATACAGACTTTGGTCCGGATACATCTGACCCGAAAGGTTAGCATCCGCCGCTACTTGCCATCCGCTCAAATAGATGGCTTCAAGTCCTGCCTTCACTTGTTGGATGGCTTGGTTTCCAGTCAACGCACCGAGTGCATGAACGTAGTCACGATCGTGCATCAATTGCCACAAGCGTTCCGCTCCCTTTGTCGCAAGCGTCTGTTCAATCACGATAGACCCCCGTAATTTCATGACATCCTCTACAGAGTATGGACGTTCTACCCCTTCAAATCGTTCTGACTTCCAGCTGTTCACCAATTCTTCGCGTTGTTTCATCTATAAACCCTCCTGTATTATATTAGTTTTAACAAAATTAATTTGTTATATAACAGATAGTGCAAACTAAACGATTTAGTCGAGGTAAGCACAGCACTCCAGCGCCGCTTTAAACGATGAATGTTCCATCCCGCAGCAACGACATACATTTTCTTCATCGGGATCTTCAGGTTTACGGAAGACGACGACCTCATCAATCGATTCCTTCATGATTTGGAGCGAACCGTCCGTTCGATCCAAGACGAGACGCATCAAGTCATTCCCATATACGAATGCTGTATTCGCAAGAGAAGCTGTCGATTCTCCAGATACGATGCGACGGACGACCCAACGTTCAATCAACTGTTCGCTTTCCATTTTTTTTGTATTCATGATGAGGTTCCTCCTTTAAGGTTTAACTCTACGGTTTGGCGTTTCATAAATTCACGGCGGCGGCGGTGTAAGATCGGTTCTGTGTACCCGTTCGGTTGCTTCAATCCATGAAACACGAGTTCGTGTGCGGCTTGATAGGCGATCGATTGATCGACGTTTGGTGTCATCGGCCGATAATTCGGATCTTGTTCGTTTTGTTCATCGACGACTTGCGCCATCCGATAAAGCGTGACTTCCACTTGATCGGCTGAACAGATGCCGTGATACAACCAGTTGGCCACGTGTTGGCTCGAAATACGAAGTGTTGCCCGGTCTTCCATGAGGCCGATGTGATGAATGTCTGGCACTTTCGAGCAACCCACGCCTTGTTCGACCCAACGAACGACGTATCCGAGCAACCCTTGCAAGTTGTTCTCGAGTTCCTCTTTAATCTCGTCTTGCGAATAGATGCGTGTCGCGAGCGGGATATCGAGGAGCTGTTGTCGTTCATGATTCAAACCAGGCTGTTGCATCAATTCTCGCTGTATATCAAAAGCATCGAATTGATGATAGTGCATCGCATGGAGCGTCGCCGCTGTCGGCGAAGGCACCCATGCCGTCGTTGCCCCGGAGCGTACGTGTGCAATTTTTTCACGCATCATGTCCCGCATCCGGTCGGGCATCGCCCACATCCCTTTTCCGATTTGTGCTTGATGATGGAACCCGCTCTCGAGACCGGTTGATACATTCAACCGTTCATATGCAGCGAGCCAAGGTGACGTCTTCATTTCTCCTTTTCGACGCATCGGTCCGAGTGTCATCGAGGAATGAATCTCGTCCCCCGTCCGGTCGAGGAAGCCCGTGTTAATGAAAACGACCCGCTCTTTTACTTGAGCGATACAATTTTTTAAGTTGAGCGACGTTCGTCTCTCTTCATCCATCACGCCGACTTTTAACGTATAGCGCGGAAGTTCTAACAAATCTTCCACGGCGTCAAACAAGTCATTGGTGAATGCTACTTCTTCAGACCCATGCATTTTCGGTTTGACGATATAGATTGATCCTTCCCGAGAGTTGAGGCGCCGATGTAGATGGCGACTCGCGATCAATGAAGTGAAGATGGCATCAACGATCCCCTCTGGTACCTCACGACCTTCCGCATCAAGGATCAAGTCGGTCGTCATCAAGTGTCCGACATTTCGAATGAATAAGAGTGCACGTCCTGGGAGGACAACTTCCGCTCCATCTTTTCCAATCAAACGCTTATCTTCGTTTAAACGCCGAGAGAGTCGCTTCCCATTCTTTTGGAACGAGGCTTCAAGCGTCCCGTCCATCAAGCCGAGCCAATTACGATACAGATGAACTTTGTCTTCCGCACAAACGGCTGCGACCGAGTCCTCGCAGTCCACAATCGCGGAGAGGGCTGATTCGAGCTCAATGTCCATCAGTCCAGCAGGATCGATTTTGCCGATCGGGTGCTCGCGGTCAAATTGAAGTTCGACGTGTAAGACATGGTGCTGAAGCATCAATGTGCGTAACTTGTTCGGTTCCCCGGTGTAGCCGACGAATGAATCATGAGCGAACGAATACTCGTCTTCCCCAGCCACCGCATAGGCGACATCGTCACGAACGAAGTAACGTGTCACTTTCTCGTGAGATTCTGATGGTAGCGGGAACGAATCATCGAGAAACTGTTTAGCGATGCGGATGACCTCATTACCGCGAACGGGATTATATTCTCGTCCTTTTTCCATACCGTCTGCCTCTTCAATCATATCTGTTCCATAAAGGGCGTCGTAGAGACTTCCCCATCTGGCATTGGCGGCATTGAGTGCGTATCTGGCATTGTCTAATGGTACGACGAGTTGCGGTCCAGCTTGATGGGCGATTTCACGGTCGACATCCGACACATCGATGTTGAAATCTTTGACGACCGGTTCGATATAGCCGATTGAAGTTAAAAACGTCTCGTATTTGATGGGATCGACTTCATCTTGTCGACTGTACCAATCCTGTAATAGTCGTTCGTATGTCGTTCGCTGCTCTAGAAGCGTCTGATTGACTGGAATGAAACGCTCTAGAAGCGATTCGACACCTTCCCAAAAATTGTTGATTTCATGAGGTTCTAGTATACTTTCATTCACAAATTCGAACAGCTTCTCATGAACATGATACGTATTTAGTCGTTCATAGTGTTCCAAGCGCTCACATCCTCCCTTAGTCGTTGTTATATATCAGTTTATTAAAATATAGACTATTATACAACAGTTTGACAACCCATTTGTTAAAACTTTTTATTTGAAATATTGTCAGGATGGGTTTACTATACATTGTGTGACCCATCAATAATTGAGTTATCAATGATTCGAGGAGGCGATATGCATGCGAGATTCTTGCTCGCTTCGCGATCAAATTCTCTATCACATCATCACCGTACAAAAAGAAATGGGGCAATTATTCGACTCTGAAATGGACGGACTCAGCTTAAGTCGCTATGACATTTTAAGCAATTTGTATCATGTCGGCCCATTGCGTCAACGTGAATTGCAACAACGCGTCGATGTCGATCACGCAGCTATCACTCGACACTTGAAACAATTAGAGACACAAGGACTCATCACGCGGAGACGATGTGAAGAAGACAACCGTGTCATCTATGTCGAGTTGACAGACCACGGCCGTGAACAAATTGCACATTGGACTGAGCAAAAACAGTGCTTAACGGACCGACTTTTTGTCAACATGAAGGTAGAGGATCAACAACAGTTATTAGCATCCCTGACGATGTTACAAGATACTATTGACCATGAAAGGAAGACTACAATATGAACACTGCTACACAAAAAGACTTTATGGAGATTGTCAAAGGACGCCGCTCGATTCGTGTATACGATGAGAACGTCAAAATCTCAAAAGAAGAAATGACACAAATTCTTGAAGAAGCGACAACGGCGCCTTCATCACTTAACTTACAGCCATGGCGTTTTGTCGTCATCGATAGCACAGAAGGAAAAGAGACGCTCCTTCCACTCTCAAGCTTCAATAAACGCCAAGTAGAAACGTCTTCAGCTGTCATCGCGCTCTTCGCTGACTACCAAATGGCAGACTACACAGAAGAGATTTTCAATACAGCTGTAGAACGTGGCATAATGCCCGCTGAAGTCCGCGACCGCCAAGTCGACATGATCAAAGGCATCTTCAAAGATGCACCGAAAGAAATGATTAAAGATAGCATCATGCTCGATTCAGGTCTCGTTGCGATGCAACTCATGCTCGTCGCACGGGCACATGGTTATGACACAAACCCAATCGGTGGATACGACAAAGCGAACATCGCTGAAGCGTTCGGTCTCGACAAAGAACGTTACCTTCCAGTCATGCTTCTCTCAATCGGGAAAGCAGCAGAAGAAGGTTACCCATCAGTACGCTTCCCAGTCGACCGCATCACAGACTGGAAATAATTCAAAAGGTTCAATCGCCTCAGCGATTGAACCTTTTTTCATCCGATATATTTGACGACTTCGTTAAAGTCACGACGTGTTTTCGGTGCGAAATCGCGCGACCGATACCCAAATGCGACCATGACCGAAAGCGACCATTCGCCTCGCTCCATGACACCTTCTGAGATAAGCAGCTCATCAATTTCCTCTTGATTGAACCCTTCAATCGGACAAGAATCGATCTCGATTTGTGCGGCCGCCGTCATCATGTTCCCAAGTGGGATATATGTCTGACGCTTGATCCACTCTTGGAAGACGCGTTCATCGTCCAAGAGACGATAGTCGTTCTCCTGGAACTCTTGGACCCGCTTCACGCGCTGTGCGTACTCTTCTTCCGTCCGGCCTTGCACACTCGTCACGATGTTCCGAATATAGTCCGCATCGTAACGCATGGCTTTCGGTGTTCTTGCGAGAATCAATACGAAATGGCTCGCGGTCAAAGCCTGCCCTTGCGCTCCCCATGCGTGATCTTTAATTTTTTTGAGCAAATCTTCCCGACGGACCACAACGAATTGCCATGGTTCAAACCCGAACGAACTCGGTGAAAGACGTCCTGTCTCTAAAATGAATTCCATGTCATCTTCTTTGATTTTACGATCCGCATCAAATTCTTTCGTCGCTTGACGCCAACGATACGCTTCTAGAATGTCTTTCTTTTTCATCGTACTCACTCCTCCATTACCAAGATGACTCCATCATATCAAACCGGTAAATCAAAAATCGCTCATGAAGATTCTTCAGCGGCAGTCGAACCGTCTGTACACATTGAAAGGGGGTCTCATCATTCAAATAGTGTAGATATGCATCCGCCGGATAATACAAAATCACATCGACCGGACGGGGATTCGCTTCAACGGATTCGATGATGTGAGCAATCACTTGCCGAAAGATGTTGACCGAGAACGGATTAAAAAAGTAGAATCGGTTCGCCTCTGACGGGATGGAAAACTGTTCTGCAAATTCCTGCACCAATTGAACGCTTCCTCGAGTCCGATGCTTCTTCGTATAGCTCGCCAAATTTTGGAGCGACTCTTCGTGAAACCCACCATCCATCTCGACACCGATTGCCCGAACATGAAACGTGTACGCCAAATAGAACGGGAGACGCCCCTTGCCTGAACCAAAATCAACGATGGTGTCCGTCGACTCTAACGGATAGGCATCCCGAAGCAAATCGAGTGCCTCGTAAGGGGTCGGTTCATAACGATGGTATTCCACCGAGGACGGGAATCCTTGCTGAGGTTTGGCGGTCTGGATATGTAGGAGTTGCTCATATTGCTGTTCGTTCATAAAGAACCTCTTTCTTGAATGGATTGGAAGAATGGATGCCGCTTCATCTCGATGGTTCCCTTCATCCAGGGAATCGTTCCCGTGAGACACGCAATCGTCGTCGTCTTACCAGCACCGTTCAACCCAATCATCCCTCAAATTTCACCTGCCCGAACATCAATCACGATGTCTTGAATGACGGATTCGTTCATTTCGTATCCTGCTTGGTCAATTTTCACATCCACGATAGATTCCCCTTACGAAAAAGTCGCCATCGTGGCGACTTTCACTTCACAATATTGACCGATGAAAACACAAATTTATCGTATCGGTGACGGGCAAACGAATACTCGAACGGTTTCCCGTTACTTAAATAGACGACTTGCTCGACTTCAATAATCGGTTCAGTGATATCATTCTTCAAGTAAGCTTGATCGTACTCATCCGGCTTATCTGCTCGAATCACTTTATGTGAGCTTGTAATCGTATAGCCAAGATCTTCTTGAATATAAGCGTACACGGACTTTTCTAAAATCTCACGTGTGATTCCTGTAATGAGGTTAGCAACCATGTACGTCAATTCGATGACATACGGCTCGTCGTCTACATAACGAACGCGACGTATTTCATAGACCGGTTCTGTCAGCTCAATCATGAGATGATCGGCGGCTTCCTGACTCGGAAACTTCACCTCAAAATTGAGGACTTCACTTCGTAACGAACGATCCCCAATCACTTGAGTCAATCCTCTCGTTTCTTTACTAATCACGTTGATGCGACCTTTTTGGAAGCTAGACTGTAAAATGAATGTTCCTTTACCACGTTTACGATAAATCAACCCTTCCATGACAAGAATCTCAAGTGCCCGCTTCATGGTCATACGACTCACGCCAAATTCTTGGGCCAGGTGAATTTCATCAGGTAGTGCGTTTTCTAGCGGGTAAACGTGTTCAATAATTCTTTTACGCATCTCATCAGCAATGGTTTCATATTTCGGTTTTTTCTTATTAGACATATAGCACCTCATGTATAGACATATATGTACAATATATCAAAAAAAGCTGACAAAGAGTAGTCTTTGTCAGCTTGTCTTATTATTCTGTAAAACCTTTAGCATCAATCAACTGTTTAAACCAGTTCCCTGATTTTTTTACAGTTCGTTGTTGTGTTTCCAAGTCAATGCCAACAAATCCATAGCGATTTTTATAAGCATTGCTCCATGACCAGTTGTCCATAAATGTCCAAAGATGATAGCCTTTCACGTTCGACCCTTCTTCAATCGCTTGATGCATCCATTTCAGATGTTCGCGAATGAAGTCAATCCGATAATCGTCTTGGACACTCCCGTTTTCATCACGATAACGTTCTTCACCTTCGACACCCATTCCGTTCTCTGAAATAAAGCACGGGATATTACCATAGTTTTCTTTTAGATTGATTAATATATCATAGACTCCTTTTTCGTAAATTTCCCATCCACGATACGGATTCATTTTCCGTCCAGGCATCTCATAGTAGTCAAATAAGTTTTCTGGCAAGAATGGCGCGTCCGGATTAGGAAGCGATGCTTTTGCTTTCACGCGACGTGGCTGATAATAGTTGATACCGAGAAGGTCGACTGTATGTTCTCGAATGATTTCAAGATCCCCGTTCTCGATAAGTGGCATCGCATCTTCCGACTTCAGCACATCTACTAATTCTTGAGGGAACGTCCCTAAAACAGATGGGTCGAGGAACGAACGATTGAACATCGCATCGGCAATACGCGCTGCTTTCAAATCAGCTGGGTGCTGACTTCTCGGATATGAGGGCGTCAAATTTAAGATGATTCCGATCTCCCCAGATAGTTCCATGTCACGATACGCTTTGATTGCCATTGCACTCGATAAAATAGAGTGGTACGCCACTTGGACAGCTCGCTTGAAATCGACAACATTCGGATAATGGAAATCATATAAATATCCACCTTCTACCGGTACGATCGGTTCGTTATGCGTGAACCATTTCTTGACGCGATCATCAAACAACTCAAAGCATGTCTTCGCAAAGATGACATATGCTTCAACGACTTCTCGTGACTCCCAACCACCTTGCTCCTGAAGCGCCATCGGCATATCAAAATGATACAGATTGATGAACGGTTCGATACCATGATCAATCAAGCAATTGATGACATTGTTATAAAATGTGACCGCCTCTTCATTTACTTCCCCGACACCTTGCGGAAAAAGACGTGACCACGAAATGGAGAAACGGAACGTGTTATGCCCGAGTTCTTTCATCAATGCGATGTCTTCTTCATACAAATGATAGAAGTTTGAGGCTTCTGTCGCGCTCACACCATTGAAAAAGCGGTTCGGCTCTTGCATGTACCAGTAATCCCAAATGTTCAATCCTTTTCCACCTTCAAAAGCAGCACCTTCCATCTGTGTAGCAGAAGAAGCCGTTCCCCACCAAAAGTCTGTCGGAAATTGATACGTCTTTTGCTCTTTCGTACGTGTTTGTGTCGGGTTCGTCATCATTTATCTCTCCCTTGTTTCTATTTTTCTCTATTTGTTTACACTGCTTCCTGTTTATCTGTTGATTCTTCTAATTCTTTCTTCAAGTTCATTCGATCAATAAATTTCAAGAATGGGAACCAAATCGTCAAAATGATAAAGAAGTTCACGATTTGAAGAAGACCTCCCGCGAGCGAATTCGTGGCCATAATTCCACTTAAGAACATAGGGACGGTCCATGGAACGGCTACACCCGTCGGCGGTGGCACTAAACCTGTCGACATCGCGAAATACGTGACCGTTACCGTCACGAGTGGTGCGACAATCCAAGGAATCATGATGAGCGGGTTCATGACGATTGGAAGTCCGAAGATGACCGGTTCGTTTACGTTGAATAGTCCAGGTCCAATGGAAAGTTTTCCGATTTGTTTCAACTGTTTTGATTTTAAGAACAATAAAATGGCAACAACGACAGCGAGTGTTGATCCTGAACCACCAAGCCCAACCGTGTAGATTTCAATGAATTGCTTACTGATGATGTTTGGTACTTCCCCAGTCGATGTATAAGCTGTCAAGTTTTCAACGGATAGCGTGTTCCAAATCGGGTCCATTACCGAGTTGACGATAACTTGACCATGGAGTCCGAAGAACCAAAATAGCTGAACGAAGAAGATTGCAATTAACGTTGGAATGAGACCATTCCCTAACTTCACGAGGGGTTGCTGAACGACATCGAAAATAATGTCATGCAAGTTCATCTCGAAAATATTAGTGACAATAATATTGATTGATAAGAAAACTGAAAGCGTGAGGAGTGCCGGTACTAAGGCCGAGAAAGACTTTGCCACTGCCGGCGGTACTCCATCAGGCATTTTAATAGTCCAATTTTTTTGAACGACAAAACGATACATCTCAGCAGAAAGAAATCCAGTAATCATCGCAAGGAACATCCCTTTTGCTCCAAGACGATCTAACGGAAGGACATTACCTACGGCTTCACTCATTCCTTCAATCTCAATTACAAATGGAGTGACCAAAAGGAATGAAACCAAAGAAATTACTCCGCCAAATACAGCTTCAACTTCATAGCTTTTTGAAAGATAATATCCAATCCCAAACACAACGAATAAGGACATGATTCCCATTGTTGCTGAAGGTGCAATGCCTAATGATGATTTAAAGATATTTAATGTACTCTCGGACATAAAGCGATCGAGAAATGGCAGGTTGGCAATAACAACGATGATTGACCCAAACATGGTAATTGGGAAAGCAAGCATGAAGGCATCTCGCAATACTTGTAAATAGCGACTGTTATTTAAATAGGTCGCCATCGGCATGAGCAGTTTACTGATCATGTTGAACATTTTATTGTCCTGTGACATATGATTCACCCTTCTTTATTAGGATTTACAATCTTTTGTTCGACCATTTCGACCAAACTAGCTGTCAAATCGAGCATCGTTTGCGTAGACATTAAATGGTCTTCTGCATGAAGAAGCAATAATGATACATCTGTTTTTTCTCCATTTGCTTCTCGCTGAATTTGTGAGAAATGTGTTTGATGTGCTTCTTTCAGTTGTTCACGTGCCTCAACAATCTTTTCTTCAAACGTTTCATAAGAACTCGTTTTGTACAGTTGAATCGCTTCCTGAATCGTACTTCTCGCATTGCCACTGTGCAGAATCATCATGAATGCCATTTGCTCCAATGTTAATTCATCGACATTTTCCATCTCGTTCACCCCATTAATTTCAACGCTTGTTCGTACGCAGCTTTGCCATTCGCCGTGCCGTATGCCATCATATCGATTACTTCAATCGGTGTTGATGTTTGCGCTTTCAATTTGTCTAATAAAAATCGCATTTGTGGACCGATCAAAATCACATCCGCCTCGTCCATCTCGGTTACGACTTGGTCTTGTCCGACTGCCCAAATTTTTGCCTCATCCCCGATTGATGTGGCATGGTCTTTCATTTTCGTCACGAGCAAACTCGTCGACATACCAGAACTACACGCTAATAAGATTTTCTTCATGCGTCTTCACTCCTTATTTGAAATCGTTTACAACTTTTATTATACACATGATTAATTCCATGTCTATACTTGATTTAAACTTTATTTAGTTTTTAAATTTATAAGTGTATATTAATTTCGAAGGAGGACGGATATGAGCACTATTCTTTTACAGCCACACTATCAACATCGACTTTGGGGTGGAGAACGTCTGAAGCAATTTGGTTTTGAATTCAATGAACATTCGATTGGTGAAGCCTGGACAGCTTCTGCATTAGAAAAAGGAGGAACTTCTGTTGCGTCTGAACCTTACTTCGGTCTGTCTTTACGTGAGCTCTATCAACAACATCCAGAGTTGTTTCAAATTAGCTCGGACGAGTTTCCTCTACTGATTAAATGGATTGACGCAAACGACGATTTGTCTGTACAAGTTCATCCAGATGATTCATTAGCGAACCGACTTGAAAATGAACCTTATGGAAAAAATGAATGTTGGTACATTTTAGATGCTCCGGCAGATGCGACACTCATTTACGGTCACTCCTATACCACCTCGGAAGAATTCAATAAAGCGCTTGAAACAGGAGATTTGGAAAACGGTTTGATACGAAAATCGATTCGTCCCGGTGATTTTTTCTATGTCCCGGCTGGAACAATCCATGCATTGACAAGAGGAGTATGCGTACTCGAAATTCAACAAAGTTCAGACACAACCTATCGTCTATACGATTACAATCGGCTGGATTTGACGACCGGTTGTCCTCGTGAACTTCATGTGGAAAAGGGGACAACCGCTTCTTTCGTCCCTCATCTTGAATACAGCGAACCAATGCGTCAACTGGATCATTTTCGAACAAGTTTGACGAAAAATTTGTTTTTCTTTGTTGAAAAATGGAATGTTGCCGCGAAAGAAAGGATCACTACTGACACGTTTCGGTTACTATCTGTCGTTCAAGGAACATTAATTATTGACGATATGGAAGTCCATACCGGCGGCACACTCCTCCTTCCTGCCAATGAGTCATTCTTGATTGAGGGAGAAGCGACTTGTCTTGTAGCTGGTGTTCCTTCCGATGAGAAACAAACCATTCGAATCGGTATCGACTTAGGAGGAACCAACACTCGGATTGCCGCTGTGTCATTAAAGGGAGATGTATTAAAACAATACACGTTTAGAACACAACCGCAATTACCTTTCGAGGAGACACTACAATCTATTGAGATGGCGATCCATCAATTCGGTGTCGAGTTCGACATCCAGCATGTCGGCATCGTGGCACCCGGGCCTCTCGATTTAAAGAGAGGGATGTTTTTAACTCCTCCGAACCTTCCGAATTGGCATAATCAAAAAATCATTGAACCTTTAAAACAACGCTTAAATCTTTCTGTCTCGCTTGAAAACGATGCGAACGCTGCTGCACTCGCAGAAGCGAAATTCGGAGCTGGAAAAGGGTGCGATTCCGTTTTTTATGTAACAGTCAGCACGGGAATTGGTGGCGGTTACGTGTATAAACATCAAATCATTCGAGGGGCAAACGGAAGTGCAGGTGAAATCGGGAATATGATCATCCGCTTGGACGGTCCTTCTCACCCTGTTCTCAACAAAGGGTCTCTCGAATCACTAGCGAGTGGTACAGCACTCATAAAGCGAGCTAACGATAAAGGATACACAAATGTGCCTTCGCTATTATTGGATGCCGAAGACCGCCATCACTTTGTCGAAGAACTCGCCAGTGGACTAGCCAACATCATTCATACCGTCGATCCGGATGTGATTGTATTGGGTGGTGGTGTCATGATGTCGTCCTCATTCTTCTGGAACGAATTACAACAAGCAGTCTCGAATAAAATGTATCCACATGCTAGTGGAAAAACGCGTCTATGCCTCACTCAATTGTCAGGAGATGCGGGCGTGATCGGCGCTGCCTTTGTCGACGCGTAATAAGATTTGAAAAACGAGAAACAAACCGAAATTACACTTTCTTTCCTAGACTGAGTTAGATTCATTTACTTTAGCATGGTAACGTGAAATGATAATCATAGTAACTTGTTAAAGTGAGGTGCCGGTGTGTCTACCACAGAGTACGAAAAAGCGACATCTATTTTGCATCACCTCTTTATCGCCTCTTCCTTTGTCGGAATCGACTTCGGTTCCGGCCCGAACCATCATCTCCTCTATTTCAGTCGCCAAGGACTGGAATCTTGGATCTCTATCGAGGGACCGTGGCATGTACACGCCACACAAAACACGTTTGACGAAGGTGAACAACTCGAACAGCTCATGCGCTTAAGACGAGAGCGCATCCATCACGTACGGCTCGGAGACGATCACCCGCATCTCGAACTGGAATTTGAATCCGGCTCTCTTCTCTTCATCAACGGATACCAAGAGCACTTTGAGTGCTGGCAAGCAGGGGACGCGAGACCACTTGGCGGAGACGACTATCTATTGGTCGCGATGCCTCAAGGAGAACTCGCTTTATTTGCGGAAGGAGACGACGAATGAGCACGTGGATGGATATTGTTACGTATATGTTGATTGCCGGAGGCGTTAGTCTCGCGATCATCTTATTGCGAAAGATTACGAAAGCATGAAAAAAACGGCCGAGGCCGTTTTTTAGTCGAATAAAATCCGCTGCATCCGCTCCGGCGCTTGTAAATAGTCGCGCATGACCCGTACATGCTCGAGGTCGTCAAACGGCGTCGGGGAAAGTCCCGTCTCCACTTGTAAGATCATCGCACCCGGATACGACATCAAGATGGGCGAGTGACTGGCGATGATAAATTGACTGCCGGATTGTACAAGTTCATGCATCCGAGCAAGCATCGTCAGTTGCCGCATCGGTGACAATGCGGCCTCGGGCTCATCCAAAATATAGAGGCCATCGCCACGGAATCGATGCAACATGAGGGAGAGGAACGCTTCCCCGTGCGACTGCTCATGAAGGGAACGTCCGCCGTATGACTCATAAAACCGTTCAGGGTCACGCCCTGATTTCGCCATCTCATCCACATAACTCGATAGCTGGTATGCTGTCTCGGCACGTAAGAAAAAGCCATCCTTCGGACGATATGGTCCTCGAATCGGACGTAACGCCTCATACAATGAGCTATGTGTCGACTCCGTTTCGAATTGGAAGGATGGTGCCCCACCTTCCGGGTTGAATCCTGCCGCTACGGCCATCCCTTCAATCAATGTCGACTTCCCGCTTCCATTTTCTCCGACAAGAAATGTGACCGGATGATGAAACGTCAGTTCATCGAGTGTCTGAAAGATGGGTAATGAGTACGGATAGCCCGTCGAATGGATGCGTTCCTTCTCTAACCGTACCCCACGTAAAAATAAAGTCATGTCCATTCGATCCAAAACGTCGCCCCCTTCTCTGACTCGACCCCATAAGAAAGTCCTTGTGCTTCAAGAAGTAATTTCGTGATAGCGAGACCTAGACCATGTCCGTTTGAGCGGTCTCCTTTCACATACATATCCCAAATCGAAGGTTGGACGGCAGGGTCAATCCCGTTCCCTTCGTCTGTCACTTCTAGTCGATTAGGTGTCAGTTTGATTGTGATACGTCCGCCGATAGGGCTCGCTTCATACGCATTTCTTAAAAAGTTCGAGAGAACCCGTTCCATCGCCAATCGATCGGCTTGAATCGATACCGTTTCGAGTTGCAGATCGAGCGTCACGTCTTTTTGTCGGAACCACTCGGACATGCGTGACGTTAATCGGCGAACTAAGTCATCTAGTTGAAGCGATTCCATTTCAAGTGGAATCGTCCCAGAGGACAACTTTGAGTATTCGAGCATCTGATTGACGAGCCGGTCGATTCGGTCTACTTCCTCCGTAATGCTTTTGCCCGTAATAGCCACCTCCATCTCATTAACGACACCGAGCTCCAACATTTCCGCCTCATTCCGGACAATAGCGAGCGGTGTACGCACATCATGGGTCACTCCAGAGATGAACGATTTTTGAAGTGCCTCTTTTTCTTGAAGGGAGGCGTTCATTTGTCCGATCGTGACGGTCAAATCCCCAATCTCATCGTTCGTCACATTCGGAAGAGTAATGTGATGTTGTCCTTCCATAATCGATGCGGTCGCTTGCTTCAACTCGACGAGCGGTTGCGTGAGCCGTCGACTCATCCAAAACGTGACACCGATGGCAACCATCAGTGCCAAAATAAATCCACCCGCTAAGATAAGATAGATTTGCTGAAACTGCGGATTTGAGAATGGCACAGGACTGTACGTCACAATTTGAACGTTCCCTTCTTCTTGCAAATACGTCAAGAAACGAGTCCCGTTCACACTCACCTCGTCCTGAACTGTTAAGTCATCCGGGTCGAGGCTGATCGGCATCATGCGATGCATCCGTCCACCACGTTCTAGCTCGATACGTTGCCCGTCCTGAAATAGGAGTACGTCTAATTGACCTGGAATTCCTCGTCCTTCTTGGATGGCTTCATACACGATCGCCGCCTCGCGCTCCAATTGTGTATACGTCTCCTCTTCTGCGAACCGTCCGATTAAAAGTGACGTGAGACCAAATGTTAAAAGCGCCATCACAGCAAGGGGCAAGATAGCTGTCCACAATAATTTCTTCATTAAGCGATTCATGACAGTCCCTCTAATCGATAACCGACCCGATGGACGGTCTTCAGCTGTTCTTTTAGTGTAGGTGATTTATCACGTAATTGTTTAATATGGGTGTCGACCGTACGTGTATCTCCGACGAACGCATAATCCCATACATCGTCGAGTAGGCGATTCCGGTCCAATGCCTCGCCGACGTGCTTCCATAAATACAAGAGCAGTTCATATTCTTTGTTCGTCAGCCGGAGCGTTCTTCCGTTCTCTTGTACCATCCTCGATTTGATGTCGATGGTGAGCGCACCGAACCGAATCAAATCGGCCTGTTTCACGAGACGCTTCAGGCGAATCTCCAATTCTTTCAAAACGATGGGTTTGACCAAATAATCGTCCGCCCCAAGTTCTAATCCGAATACGCGATCATCCGCCTCGCCACGTGCTGTCGTCAAGATGATGGCAGGCGATGGCTGTTGCGCTTTTAATGTCGGGATTAACGTCCACCCTTCCCCGTCCGGTAAGCGAACGTCCAATAAGATCGCATCAAATTGTTGATGTAGCTGTTGCTTCGCTTCGCTGAGGGTCATCGCCACTGTCACATTAAACCCTGCATATACTAAAAAGCGAGACATGCCGTCCGCAAGTTTTTGTTCATCTTCCACTACGAGTACGTTCATCTTCTATCGCCTCCACATCCATTATATCGTACACATGGAGTGCCCCACCGTTTCCCAAAGACAATTTGCAGAAATCTTGCAACTCTCTCACAACTTCAGTTCTCTCAAGTTCTACACTTGAAGTATCAAAAGGAGGAGATATACATGAAATCAACAAAATTAGCAATCGCCTTGGCCGGTCTATTGGCTGTCTCAGGCACTGGCGTATATGCCGCGACGAATGACACGACGACAGATGAATCGACAACGACGGAATCGACACAATGCGAGCGTGGAGAAAGAGGTCCTGGCATGGCTGGTGACCGAGAAGCGGGTCATACAGCGCTTATCGAGGCGCTCGGATTGACAGAAGAAGAAGTGGATGCAGCCCGTGAAAATAGACAGTCGATTCATGAGCTCGCAGAAGAAAAAGGCATTTCAATTGATGCATTCATCGACGCGATCATGACGTCACACGAAGAAAAACTTACGACCGCTGTGGAAGACGGGAAATTGACTCAAGAAGAGGCCGATCAAATCCTTGCAGATCACGAAGAGCGCTTTGCTGACGTGACGAGTTACGATGATTTAGAAGATGCTCGCGGTATGCGCGGTGGACGAGAAGGTGGTCGCCATGGCCATGGTCACGGACCACATCATGACGACGCTTCAACAGAGAACGATAGCAATGTAGAGAATCAAAGCAACAGCTTGTAAGTCAAAAGGCAGCCACACGCGGTGGCTGCCTTTTTATATGACGAGTAATAAAAACGCATATCCTAATAGACCAATCAAAAATGCACCAAAACTACTCTCTCGCTCAGCAGGTAACTCTTCTTTCATGACGTTCAAGATGACGCCACCTGCCAAAAAGGCGACAACGATAGATAGACCGAGTCCATTCACTTCTCCAAACGAACCGACCGCCCACCCTACAAGTACAGCAAGCGCTAACAAGACGCGTCCCTGTCGATCATAAAGTTGTTGATGATGCTGACGCAATCCTTGATCGACCGTAACAAAGTGAATGCCAAGCGCTATGAAGTAAAGAAACATCGTCCCATTTGACTGAAATTCACTTTCTGCGAGCACATATCCGATGCTAAACGTATAGAGCGTGAATGAACCTATGTGAATCCAAAACACATACGGTTTTTGTTTACGTTTGTTGGCCGTTGCGAATCGCTCGAGCCCGTAAAAGACAGCCAGTCCTAACATACTGATGATCAAGATATGGTTCTCGAGGGAGGCGAAGACGTTGTTTCCAATCTCCCCTTCTAGTTCACGTTGGTACTCATTTAACTCTGGCAATAGATGAAGGAATACATAAGCAACGGCAATCCCGCCCGCCACTGATAAAAAACGGCTCCTCGGCACTTCACGCACATGAATGAGCTTTCCTGAAAAAAAGTGAATCATCGCAAAACCGAGTGCAAACCAAAAACTTAACTCGAACACATAAGCCCCTCCCGCATTAAGACTTCTCCCTATGTGCTTTTACCCTTTCGCTGTATGTCACATTCATTTTCGGTTAGATCGCTCTTGTTTCTTTCTTTCCCGAATCTCTTTCTCCACTCGCCGTAGCGCTTTTTTCGATCCTCGTTCGAAGTCGTGCGCTTCCTTTCGTTCCTGATACGTCGTGAATAGTGTTTCCAAATCATAGTCAGCCGGATAAAGTTCCGTTGCTCGTGCTTCTAACCGGACACGACGACTCGGTAACTCTACGTAATCGTCATTCACGAACACCCGGACATGCCGACGAGATGCATCGAACGCGTGGACAAGCCCGACTTGATTCGTCTCTAACAACCGGACACGGTCACCTTTTTCAAAGCGTTCCGCCTCTTCAAGCGGTGCCGCTTCGGTTTCGCGTGTGATTTTAGCATCATCAACTTTCGTAGTGTCATACGTTTTCTCGTTCATGTAACGAGATGCCTGTTTCAAAATCGCTTCCGGCAACTTCATCTTGCGGGCGATAAAGAGGGCGTTGCTGTCACCAGACTGCCCCATGAGCAATCGATATTTCGGTTCGAGCGTTTCCGGGTCAAACTGCATCGCAGCGTTCATGAAATCTGGGTGGGATTCAGAATACGATTTGATTTCTCCGTAATGGGTCGAAGCCACGACAATCGCCCCTCGTTTATATGCCGCTTCTAAGATGGCAATTGCAAGAGCGGCTCCTTCGTTCGGTTCCGTACCGCTTCCGATTTCGTCGAATAACAAGAGTGACCGTTTTCCAGCGGTTTGCATAATATTCGCCACATTGTGCATGTGCGCCGAGAACGTACTGAGTGCCGACTCCAAATCTTGATTATCTCCGATATCGACGAACACCTCATCGAATGTAGAGATGACCGTGTCGGTGTGTGCCGGGATATGCAATCCTGTCATGGTCATGAGACTGAGAAGTCCAATCGTTTTCAATACGACCGTCTTTCCGCCGGCGTTCGGTCCGGTGATAATTAAGCCGCGATAGTCCGTACCGATGGCAAAATCGAGTGGAACGGCACTTTCTAAGAGTGGATGACGTACTTGTTTCAATTGAATTCGACCAGTCGCATTCACGTGTGGTGTCACGCCATCAATCGATTGACTATACTTCCCTTTGGCGAAAACCATATCGTACTGGGCGATGACATCGAGTGTCGATTCAATTTCAGGAAGGACTTCAGTCACTGCTCCCGTCAATGTCGCCAACACTTGATACACTTCCACCGCTTCTTCCGTACGCTTGACGACGAGCTCGGCGTTCAATTTTGATATGGCTTCCGGTTCGATAAAGACCGTCGTCCCGCGATTCGATGTGTCTACAATCGTACCCGCTACTTTGTGCTTGTATGAAGCTTTGATTGGGATCGTGAAGCGGTCCTGTTTTTTCGTGACAAATCCGTCTTGAATCATCTCGCGATTGGCAGCGCTCTTTAAGAATTTGTTCAATCGTTCCTCGATTCGTCCTTCCAAAATGTCGACTTGCTTGCGAATCCGCTTCAACTCTTTCGACGCCTCGTCGACGACCTGACCAGCTCGAATCGCTTGTGTGATGTCCTCTTCTAGCGTCCGCCATTCGCCCATCCCGACAGCATAAGCCGAAAGAAGCGGTGCAAAAAATTCATGTTCGAGCATGAATCGTTTCAGTTTGCGCGCTCCCCGTAAAAACTCGGCGACCGCTTCAAGTTCTGTTGCTTCGAGTTGGATGCCTCGTTGCAGTTTCCCCATAATCGTCTCCATGTCAGACACGCCGATAAATGGGACGTGTGACGTCGCATCTAAAATCGCTCGGGCTTCGGATGTTTCCTGCAGACGTTTCTTCACCGTCGCGATGTGGCTCGTCGGACGTTGTTGTCTGAGTAACCTTCTCCCGAATCCGCTGATGCAGAAGCGCTCTACTCTCGTCATCAATTCGTTGTATTGTAATTTTTCAAATGTTTGTTCGTTCATGTGTCTCTCTCCTCAAATGATAGAATCGAGATACCACGCAAACAAAAAAGCGTCGGTCGATGACGACCAACGCAAAAAGACAGACCGGTGTCTGGCAGTTTTTGATGGGCGGTATCTGTAACGGAACATGACGGCATGACAAATAGACGTGTCATCCGACATTTTTCAGTTCGTTAGGCAGATACAACCTCACTCATCAACATGCAACACCTTTCTCACTTAGATTCGCTCTTACTATATAACAGATTCTCTGCCTTGTAAAATTTTAGAGAACGCTTTCAAAAAAGTCTTGTGTCTTAAATCCACACATGTTATGTTGAACGTGAAGAAACGAATAGCGATCACATGTGACTGATTCGATCAGGCATGGGGTAAGACGTACGGTGCATGCCACCCGTCTATACTCCATGCCTGTTTTGTTTTTCGGCGTTTTGTTTCCAGAAAGGATGTAGTAGATATGCTATGGAATAAGTTAATGAATCGACACAAACCCACACTGCACTCACCAATGGAAGGAGACGTCATTCCACTCGAACAAGTAGCGGACTCGGTCTTCAGCGAAAAAATGATGGGCGACGGTATTGCCATCACACCAACGGATGGCGCCGTCGTCTCACCGGCTGACGGCGAAATCATACAAATCGCTCCGACAAAGCACGCCATCGGCATTCGGACCGAGGATGGGGCTGAGATTTTGATTCACGTCGGTCTCGATACCGTCGAACTCGAAGGTCGACCGTTTGATCTTCAAGTAGATGTGGGCGACCACGTTAAGACGGGACAGCTGTTACTGACAGCGGACTTAGCACAAATCCATCAAGCCGGTAAGGACACGGTCACGCCAATGGTCGTGACGAATGGGGGCGCGCTTGCTCATCATTACGCCTTCACATTCACGAAGGAAGCCGTCCCAGGCAAGACGGTTGTCGCCCGAGTGGAAGCGTGACTCCGGAACAAGGAGGACACATGATTAAAATCAAAAAGATTCTAAACAACAATGCGGTCATCGTCTCGGACGAAGGTGAAGAAAAGATTGCGATTGGTCCAGGCGTCGCGTTTAAAAAAACGAAGAACGACATCGTCAATCCACATAAAATCGAAAAGTTGTTCATCATGCCAGAGAATGACAAGTTCCAACAGTTATTGAGCCGGATCCCGGTTGAGCACTTCACCGTTTCCGAGGATATTATCTCCTATGCAGAGAAGCGTCTCGAGACATCGTTCAACGAACATATCCACATCGTCTTGACCGACCACATTTCGTTCGCCATCGAACGGGAGATGGATGGCATCTTATTACGCAACAAACTGTTGAATGAGATTAAAATCCTCTATCGGAATGAGTACGAGATTGGACTGTGGGCGATTGAACATATCGCTGAAAAGCTCAACGTGAAAATGCCGAAAGACGAAGCCGCGTTCATCGCGCTTCATATCCATACGATGAAAGTGAAAGGAGGTGATTTACGCAAGACGGTCAAACAGACAACGATTGTCCGCGACATGATTCAATCGATTTCAAGACGACTCGATGTATCCATTGAAGAAGATGACTTATCCTACCAACGATTATTAACCCATTTACGGTTCGTCATGGATCGGGTCAACCATTACGATCATCACACGATTGATGAAGACATGCTCCGCATGATTCAGACGAAATTTACGTCTGCTTATGCGTGTGCATCTGATGTCGCGAAAAAAATGGAAGAGACATATGGCGTCGTCTTGCCCGAGTCAGAACTTGGTTATATTACGCTTCACATCCAACGTCTACAAGATCAACACCATCAAAAAGGAGGACATTAACAATGATGAACTTTTTCCAACGTCTCGGACGTTCTCTCATGTTACCGGTCGCCGTACTTCCGGCTGCCGCCATTCTCATGGGGATTGGTTATTGGATTGACCCAGTCGGCTGGGGATCTGAAAACATTGCCGCTGCATTTTTAATTAAAGCGGGTGCCGCCATTATCGATAACATTCCAATTCTTTTCGCAGTCGGGGTCGCCCTCGGGATGGCCAAAAACCGTGACGGTTCAGCAGCACTTAGCGGACTCGTTGCCTTCTTGACTGTCACCACGCTTCTCTCTGCGGGAACGGTTGCGTTGTTCCAAGGAATTGACGTAGAAGCCGTCAACCCGGCATTCGGTAAAATCGGGAATGCTTTCGTCGGGATTCTATCCGGTCTCGTCGCCGCTTCCATGTATAACCGCTTCAGTCAAGTCAAACTACCTGATGCTCTCGCCTTCTTTAGTGGAAAGCGTCTCGTTCCAATCATGACAGCCTTCTCGATGATTCTTGTCTCGGTCGCGCTTTACTTCATCTGGCCGTTCGTCTATACAGGTCTCGTCGGATTCGGGGAATCGATTTCAAAACTTGGTGCATTCGGTGCCGGACTCTACGG
Organism: Exiguobacterium sp. s57; assembly: GCF_018617685.1. NCBI lineage: Bacteria > Bacillati > Bacillota > Bacilli > Caryophanales > Exiguobacterium > Exiguobacterium sp. s57. The sequence continues at coordinate 128,922 of NZ_JACSKR010000004.1, read as the reverse complement.
CTTCTTTAACCGTCTCTTAATTCCAACGGGTCTCCACCACGCCCTCAACTCGGTCTTCTGGTTCGATGTTGCCGACATTAACGACATCGGAAAGTTCTGGTCAGGTGAAGGTGAAAAAGGTGTGACGGGGATGTATCAAGCGGGTTACTTCCCAATCATGATGTTCGGTCTTCCGGCCGCAGCACTTGCGATGTACCACACAGCGAAGACAAAGCGTAAGAAACAAGCGGCCTCGCTTCTTCTCGCAGCCGCATTCGCTTCATTCTTTACTGGTGTGACTGAACCACTCGAGTTCTCATTCATGTTCCTCGCACCTGTTCTTTACCTTGTACACGCAGTCCTTACAGGAATCTCGCTTTTCATCGCGGCAACGTTCCAATGGACAGCCGGGTTCGGATTCAGCGCAGGATTGGTTGACTTCGTGTTGAGTTCACGCCTACCGCTCGCGAACCAACCGTACATGTTACTCGTTCAAGGTCTCGTGTTTGCAGTCATCTACTACGCAATCTTCCGCTTCATGATTGTGAAGCTCAACTTGGCAACACCAGGTCGCGAGTCAGATGAAGTCGTTGACGCGGTTGCAAGTGAGACAGCAGACGGCGAAACGAAAGTCGCGCCGGTTGCATCAGCTTCAGGTAGCGAATACTCCGCGATGGCAAATATGATTTACGACGGTCTTGGCGGTGACCGCAACGTCACGGGCATCGAGTCTTGCATCACTCGCCTACGCGTCGATGTCAAAGACATGGATACGGTCAACCAAGATCAAATCAAAAAAGCCGGTATCCCGGGAATTAAAGTCGTCAGTCCAAACCATATTCAAGTCATCGTCGGTACAAACGTCCAGTTCGTCCTCGATGAGATTGAAAAAATTCGTAGCCACCGCGCCGGATAAACGTCGAAAGCCACCTCATTCAGGTGGCTTTTCTTGTTTTAGTGCATATTGTTTATAGAATTGAATGAAATAGTAGAGGAAAATCCATGGCAAGATGTATTGTGTAAGCCATGTGAAAACCTTAAGTACTGTATGCACAACATATGGTCCCAGTCCTAATAAAAACAATACGACTAGTAAAGCAACTCCTAAACCTATGTATATCTTTTTACTCAACTCATCCACCCCCTTATTTTCCCAGTTCAGTGTAACACAAAGAGCCTGCCGCAATCGGACAGGCTCTCATCACATTTGACGAAGTCGAGAAATGCGCTCGACCGGGTCGGGGTGCGTCGAAAACAAACCGCTCACTTTTTTCTTAAGTGGATCGGAGAAGTAAAGCGGTGCCGAGGCACTCGACGCTTGTTCGACCGGTGTGTCCACATTGGCAATTTTCTCAAGTGCCGAGGCGAGCGCATCCGGGTTACGGGTCAGTTCCGCACCACTCGCATCTGCCAGGAATTCACGATTACGTGAAATCGCCATATTGATGAGCATCGCAATAAGCGGAGCCAACACCAACAAAACGAGTCCGATGATGAGGAAAATCGGGTTTTGATTTTGGTCACGTCGTCCTCCACTGATACTCCGGAAAAATAACATGCGTGACCCGATATCACTCATGATGGCGATCACTGACACGAGTGCGAGCGTGACCGTCGAGAGTCGCACGTCATAATTTTTAATGTGTGCGACCTCATGCGCAATCACACCTTCCACTTCTTCACGCGACAGTTGATCCAACAGCCCGGTCGTGACGGCGACGGCCGCCTTTTCTGGTTTCAGTCCGGTCGCAAATGCGTTCGGTGACGAATCGTTGATGATAAAGATGCGAGGCATCGGTACTCGCGCGACCATCGCCATGTTTTCGACCGTATGCCATAAAAAGCGATGCTCTTCTACCGAAGTCACTTCTTGCGCCCGGTTCATTCTCATGACGATGTTCGTGCTCGACATGATGACGATACCGACATAAAACAAGGAAAAGACGGGTGTGAAGATCAACCCTGGAATCGCATCCCCATAATTGACGTAGGAGATGGCTGCTCCGACGAGAAGGACGAATAAAACGAACCCTGTCACGATGAACACCGTCTTCACTTTATTTTTTCGAATTTGTTCATAGAGGAGCATACGTGCCACCTCGATTCATTAAAATGAGACGCGAACGTTTTCGCGCTCTTCAGCACGTGCCTCGAGCATATCGCGCTTTTCAAAATGATGGACGGACGCGATGATATTCGTCGGTACCGATTCGATTTTTGTGTTATATTTCATGACCGTATTGTTATAAAGTTGACGGGAGTATGCGACCTTGTTTTCCGTCTGTGTCAATTCTTCCTGCAACATCTTGAAGTTCTCATTCGCTTTCAAGTCCGGGTACGCCTCACGAAGCGCAAACAAGTTTTTCAGCGCCCCGCTCAGCTGATCGTTCACCGCCATCTGGTCTTGGCGATTCGACTTTTCTCCGAGCTGGTTTCTCAGCTCAACGACCTTCGCAAGCGTTTCTTGCTCGTGTTTTGCATAGCCCTTCACCGTTTCGACCAAATTTGGAATCAAGTCATAACGCCGTTTTAATTGCACATCGATTTGAGCCCACGCCTCGTCGACCCAATTTCGATATTTGACGAGCCCGTTGTACATCGAAAAATAGATGAGTACGAGCACGACAACTGCTACAATCGCAATAATCCACCCCATGTTGGCACCTCATTTCTTCAGTTTCTCCTGTATTAATTCCCTTTACTCATATAAGATAAGCTTAACTTTCAAAAAAATCTGCAAATGGTTGCAATTCTTGATGCGTTGATCACAAAGGAGTGTACGCAATGACTGTCACGAATGCTGAAATACGCTTGACGGAGTTATTTGAAGAAATGGTGTCCCTGCGACGTCATTTTCATCAATATCCGGAACTGTCTTTTCAAGAAGTCGAAACACCAAAAAAGATCGCCTCGTATCTCCGTGAACTTGGGATCGAAGTACGTGAACATGTTGGCGGAAACGGTGTCGTCGGTCGAATCAAAGGCGGTGACGGTCCGACCATCGCGTTACGCGCTGACTTTGATGCTCTTCCCATTCAAGATGTGAAAGACGTTCCATATCGTTCAAAAGTAAATGGCGTCATGCATGCTTGTGGACACGATGCCCATACAGCGACACTTCTCGTCCTCGCGAAAGTATTAACCGAGGTGTCACTTCCTGGAGACGTCGTATTGATTCACCAATTTGCCGAAGAATTATCTCCAGGTGGTGCCAAACCGATGATTGAAGACGGATGCCTCAACAATGTGGACTATATTTATGGTGCGCACATTTGGACACCGCTCCCTTTTGGAACAGTTGGTGTCAAAACAGGTCCTGTCATGGCCGCTGCCGATCGATTTGAATTGACGATTAAAGGAACAGGTGGGCACGGTGCAATTCCACAACATACGGTCGATGCCCTCATGGTCTCCGTGAACGTAGCAAATCATCTCCAACAAGTTGTCAGTCGACGTATCGACCCACTCGAACCTGCCGTGTTGACTATCGGGACGCTCCACTCCGGGCAAGCGTTCAACGTCATTGCCGAAGAAGCGAAGTTATCTGGTACCGTGCGGACATTCACTCGGGAGACGCAAGAAAAAATCATCTCCGATATGGAACGAATCATCCGTTCTGTCTGTGAGGCGAGTGATGCCGATTACGAATTGGAGTATATAAAAGGGTATCCTGCTGTCGTGAATCATGTGACCGAAACAGAACTCGTCCGCTTGAGCGCGATGGATGTCGTCGGGGCAGACGGTGTCATCGAAATGTCCCCGCTCATGGTCGGGGAAGACTTCGCTTACTATGTCGAGCATGTCCCCGGTAGCTTTTTCTTCACAGGGGCAGGGAATCCCGGGCTCTCAGCAATCTTCCCTCATCATCATCCTCGCTTCGATGTGGATGAACGGGCGATGTTGCACACGGCTCACGTCTTGTTAGGCGCTTTACAACGCACATGGATGACACATGAAAAAGAGGACTGATGCGACCGCATCAGTCCTCTTCTGTGATTGGTTCTTGTAGTTCTGAGACAAGCACTTGGTCGACACGCTTTCCGTCCATATCTACGACTTCAAAGCGAAGTCCATACGCTTCGACCACATCGCCCCGTTTCGGGAAATCGCCGAGTGCATAAATGACGAGTCCGGCAAGTGTGTGATACGAGTTGCGCCCTTCGTCGAATCGGTTATCCCGAATCTCAAACGTTCGTTTCAAATCTTCGATTCCAAGCAAACCGTCCGCTAAATATGACCCATCTTCGCGACGTACCACTTCCGGTGTATCCTCTTCAATCATGACTTCTCCGACGATTTCTTCCAAAATATCGAACAAGGTGACCATGCCAAGGAATCCACCGTATTCATCTAAGACGAAGGCAATCTCGACACCATTTTTCTGCATCATCTGAAGTACTTGGCTCGCCTCTCGTTGTTTCGGAACGATGAGCGGTTGTTTGATGCGCTTCAAAATCTGTGATGGCTCACGTAATGTCGGTAACGTCAAAATGTCACGGACATCGATATATCCGACAAAATCGTCGAGCGAGTCGCGACCGACCGGTAACTTGTTATGTTTACTTTCATAGATCGACTTCTTGATATCATCCATATCATCTTCTAAATCGACCCACTCAAGCGTCGTCCGAGGTTGCATGAGTTCATAAATCAATTGATCGTGAAACGCAAAGACGCGTTCGACTTGCTGAACTTCTTCATGGGCGAACTGGCCTTGCTGTGCCCCCTCAAAGAGAAGCTGTTTAATCTCAAGCTCTGTCTCACCGCTCGTTTGTTCTGCTTTCAAGCCAAGCAGCTTGAACAAAAAGAGTGTCGATTTCGATAAAATCCAAATGAATGGCTTCATCACTTTACTGAATAAATCAAGTGAAGGGATGATTGCCATCGTGACTTTTTCAGGAGACACAAGCGCAATTCGCTTTGGCACCAATTCACCGATGATTAAGGACAGATACGTAATAATCGTTACAACGACCACATAAGCAATCGTTCCGGCATACTGTGCACTCATTCCGGCTTGTTCAAACGCAGAGGCGAGTGGTGCCGAGAAGCGCGCACCCCCGTAGGCCCCGTTAATAATCCCAATTAATGTGATTCCGACTTGAACGGTCGACAACAAATCTGTCGGGTCTTTCGAATAATGGAGTGCAATCTTTGCACTTCGTTTCCCTCGATTTGCTTCAACCTCAAGTTTTGCAGGTTTCGATGAGATGAGCGCAATTTCTGTCATCGCAAAAATCCCGTTCAACACAATCAAAAACAAAACAATCAACAAATCAATCACTATGGAAGAATCCACTTTTTTCATCACCTCAGTTAATTTTTAAACCATACCGCTTCATTTTATCAAAAAATCGTTACCAAACTGTACCCGTTTTACTCAAAAAAATAGCCACTCCTCATGAAGTAGCTTCGTTGACCGCTTGTTTGGCGATGGCCGCTGTCTGAGACTGTTTAAAGAGAATGACCCCGACAAGAAGGATGGTGAGACCTACAATTTGTCCAGCCGATAACGTGATTTGAGGCATCCCGAAGGCTCCATACAAATCGACGAGTAACGCCCAAATGAGTTGTGACACGAGAATGAGCGACACCGACAACGTTGGTCCAAGTAACTGGATACTTCGCATGACACAATAAACGACACCGACCCCAAGCAATCCACCGAGCCAATAGATTGGAGATAGCTCACGTAATCCGGCAAGATTTCCTCCAAATAATAACAATGGGATGATGGATCCGACCAGACCGACGATAAAGACTAATACCGTGGTGGCCCACGCCCCTAAATTTGTATTCATTTTCGCGTTGACCGCCGCCTGTACACTAATAAATGCCCCAGCTACAGCCGAACAGATAATACCAAATAGCATATGACCTCTCCTCACTCATAAAACATGCCGTTCGCACGTTCTTTCAATCGCTTACTATTTAAAATGATGACTTCTTTTCTCGTTCGTTTCACTAATCCCTCATCGACAAATGCTTGTAGCGTCCGGTTCAAGTGACGATAGCTCGTCCCAAGCCATTCCGCAACTTCTTTGCGCTTCAATTGACTCATCTCGGCTTGAAACAGTTCGTTCTCGGATTCACTAAGAGAAATCAAATAACCGGCCAATCGTTCTTCTAGTGTCGACATGAGGTGGTTGGATGAGGCGTTCGCCTCGATGAATAGCTTTTCCGACACACCTTGTAACAGATGTTCCGTGAATTCGACCGTTCGGTTATGACGTCGAAGTGTCTCAAACGGGATTCGCAAACACGTCACCGGACCGACCGCTTCAACCGTATGCAAGACGTTACGTCCACTCGCATACTCGATATCTCCAATGAGCGTCGGGGCAGCCTTCAAACGTAGCAGACGCAACTTCCCTTCTTCACTGAGCGTATAAATTTTGACGCGTCCTTCGAGTACGACGAACAAGGATTCAATCTGTTGATCGTTTGAACAGAGCATCGTTCCGGATGCATACGTGACCACCGACGATGCCTCGAGCGTTTCGGTCGAAAAAAGATGATTCCACTGCAATCGTGTCAGTGCATCCATAATATTCATCATTAAAATTGAACTCCTTACGCAAATGTATAAATCCCGATGCCAACGATCATCAAGACGAGTCCCATGACCTGTCCCGTGTTGACCGGCTTCCGTTTGACACCAAACCAACCGTTCAAATCGATGATAAAGGCTCCTACTAATTGTGCCACAAGCAATACACATATTGCCCACGTCACACCTAACTGTTGAATCGCCGTCAATTCGCCGAATACAACGAATACACCGAATAGTCCACCCAAACTATAATACCAAGGTACGCGTTTAAAGGCAGTTAAATCTGCGTCTCGATTAAAAAAATAGATGGCGAGCGCTAACAGAAGTCCGACAAAGTGGACGATCGTGACAGACATCCACGCCCCTACCGCATCTCCCAATTTCGCGTTGAAGATTCCTTGTAGGGCGATAAATGTCCCAGATAATATAGCGAATAGAATTCCCATGTCATCCCCCTTTCTCTCCGTATGACTTTACGAAAAGAAAGATGACTTGAATAGGACATATGTCCAATATTAAAAAAAGCAACTTCGAATCATCGAAGTTGCTTGATATATTATCCGAGTAATTTGACAAGCTCTTTCCCGACCGCTTCAGAAGATTGAGGGTTTTGACCAGTAACGAGTCGATCGTCAACAACCACGTTCACCGCCCAATTGTCAGCTCCCTTGAACTGTCCACCTTCATTACGTAATCCCGTCTCGAGTAAGAACGGAACAGCAGAATCAAGTTGCATTTCTTTTTCTTCAGCGTCAGTGAATCCTGTCACTTGTTTGTCTTTAACGAGCGGCTCATCGTTGCTGAGCTTCACATTGACCAATCCAATGGGTCCGTGGCAAACCGCCCCGACAATATTGCCATTTTCGTATACGTTGCGGACAACGCGTTGTAACATTTCATTTCCTGGGAAATCAACGACCGTCCCGTGACCTCCTGGTAAATAAACGGCATCGTATGGTTCGTCTGCCACTTGATCGAGGGGAGCCGTATCTTTGAGCAATTCACGCGTATTTAATATATCTTCTGACAAGCCATCCTCTAAACTATTCGCATCGATTGGCACGTCTCCACCTTCGATACTTGCGACCGTCACTTTATATCCTTCTTTTTCAAACAATAAGTAAGGAACGGCAAACTCTTCAAGCCAAAGTCCCGTTGCATGACCATTTGATAATTGATTCGCTGACGTTGTGACAATCAGTACATGTTTCGACATACTCAATTCCTCCTTCAAAAAAATCAACATACGACTCTAATGTTCCCGATTCATCATCTGTTAAACCCGGTGAGCTGCTTCGATGTCATAAGGTAGTTCTTTTTTTAACCTGGTGATTTATTCATCCTGCCTTTTTCCTTTAATCTTCTATACTGAAGGTGAGTTGCTATTTCGCCCTATGAAGGAGACATCCGCTATGACGAAACGAATAAATGATTGGGGGTTTCTCATTGTCGTCGCCATCATCATCCTGTTGCTTGTGCTCGGTCAGTTGCAGATTTTCATCTAATCTTCACGGACATTCCTTCACAAACTGTAGTATGATGACGTTGTAAGCACTTACACTAAAACTGATAGGAAAGGATGAAGTTCACTATGTCAGAACGTATTTTCATCAGTCCGGCTAAGTATGTGCAAGGGAAACAAACGATCGATCGCATCGGAGAGTTTGTCACTCACTTCGGTTCAAACGCTTTACTCATAGCGGATGATATCGTGTGGGATTTAGTAGGCGAACGCGTGACACAGTCTCTGCAGTCGAGTGATATCAAGGCGACAAAAGCAGATTTTGTCGGAGAAGCATCAAAGCATGAGATTACTCGCATCGCCACAGACGCTAAAGAGAACGGTACAGCGTTCGTTATCGGCCTTGGTGGCGGCAAGACGCTCGATACGGCAAAAGCGGTCGCAGATGAATTGGATGCCCGCATCGTCATTGTACCGACCATCGCCTCTACAGATGCGCCGACAAGCGCATTGTCGGTCATTTATACAGATGAAGGTAATTTCGAAAGCTATCGTTTTTATAAAAAGAATCCAGATCTCGTTTTAGTGGATACCGAATTGATCGCACAGGCGCCGCCTCGCTTCTTAGCGTCAGGTATTGCCGATGCATTGGCTACGTGGGTCGAAGTGCGAAGCGTCCTTACATTTGGAGGCAAGACGATGGCCGGTGGTGTCCCGACGCTTGCAGCGGAAGCGATTGCTGAACGATGTGAAGAAGTTCTGTTCACGTACGGCATTCAGGCGTATGAGGCCGTCAAGGCAAAAGTTGTGACGCCTGCGCTCGAAGCCATCGTTGAAGCCAATACACTATTAAGCGGTCTCGGCTTTGAAAGCGGTGGCTTGGCTGCGGCCCACGCTATTCACAATGGATTCACCGCGTTAGAAGGAGACATCCACCATTTGACGCACGGTGAAAAAGTTGCTTTCGGAACACTCGTACAACTCGCACTCGAAGGGCGTCCTCAAGAAGAATTCGAGCAATATGTTGCCTTTTATATGGCGCTCGACTTACCGGTCACACTCGAAGATATTAAATTAAAGGATGCCTCTCGAGAAGATATCTTGAAAGTCGGGAAGGCCGCCACGGCAGAAGGCGAAACGATTCATAGCGGTTTCGATGTCACGCCTGAAGAAGTTGCAGACGCGATCATCGCGGCTGATCGCTACGCCCGTCTTTATCAAGAGCGTTTATGAAAACAGCGAGAGGAAGCTCACACGGCTTCTTCTCGCTGTTTTTTGTTTAGGAAGAATGATAAGAGAATTCCGACTCCCATACAGCCGACTGTCAGAAAAAAGAACGTCAGCTGGTTCATGTAAATGATATTTGTGAATTGATTCCATCCTTCTGCGTACGACTCATTGGCTGACAAACGAATCCCTTCTCGAAGAGACACCGCCTGAGAGTGATTCGTCATCCAAGCGATGGCGGCCATGATGAAACTTCCGATTGCTAACCCAATCTTTCCAATCGGTCGGACGGATGCGACGACTCGATGCGTCAAACGGATGGTGACCCAGATGAACAATAAAAGAAACGGCCATCCGATCAAGAGAGCAATCCAGTACAGGTTCCCTTCACTCGGTGTCTCCGAATAAGGGGTCGTCATCACTTCGCCGAGCTTAAAGATTCCAAACGTGATCAACGTCACGATAAACCATGCCTTTATTAACTTTTCCATCTCAACACCTCGTCCTTAGTATAGCAAAAACACCGTATGCGTCTGCATACAGTGTTTAGTCTTTCGGTCGGATGGCATAATAAATCAAGATGACAAGCCACGTCCAAACTCCTGTGAAAATCCCGATAATTCCGATGATGAAAAAACCTAACGGAATCATCGATTTCGTTCGATTGTAGTCCTTCCACATATTCGATAGCCCTTTAATATTAAAGTATAAAAAGGCAAAGAACAGGACGAGCAATAACAGTGGTAATCCAAATAAGACTTCCATTCGCTCACTCCTTTCTACGATTTCATTCGTTATGTTTATTGTATCTGATTTGGTACCTCGTTTCATCGGACCCAAGCTGTATCCTTATCCGACCTAAAGATGGATAAAAGATGCTCAGTCCATCAAGAAAACGGGAAAAGGAACATCATCTAACTCATGAGGAGGCGTTTCGCCATGAAGTCCCTGCGTATTTTGATCATTTGTCTGCTCCTGTTTCAGACGTCGCCGGTGACAGCGGCATCATCGTCCCCACAACCAGGCTATACAATCAAAACAACCTATTTATACGGTCGGGCGATGCAATCTTCTCCCGTACTAAAGACGTTACGAACGAATGTCCCTGTTCGTTACACCACTTATAACCGAAGCTGGTCGAACGTCTACATCGGAAATACGAAATACTTCACTCCATCTGCCAACTTAAGAGCCGGTATACCTAAAATGCCTTCTGCCGATCGTTTACGACTCGTCAACAAAAAATATGGTCTCCCGTCCACTTATCGTTCCCCACAACTTGTCACCTTAACCGTCCCAACTGTTTATCAAAAAGGAAGCGAACGTACATTGATGACAGCGGAAGCCGCTTACGCGCTAGCGAAACTGTATTACGCAGGTCGAAAGCAAGGTCATACGTTATACGCCCTTAGCGCCTACCGATCTTACTCGACCCAAAAATCGCTCTATGCCTATTATATCAATACCCGCGGAGTCGCATACGCTTCAAAATATGTGGCACGTCCCGGTCACAGTGAACATCAAACCGGTCTAGCGGTTGATATGACGAGTCAACGGATGCGTCTAGGGTTATATGCTTCCTTTGACCAATCGCCTGAAGGAAAGTGGATGATTCAAAACGCCCATCGATATGGATTCATTGTCCGCTATCCGAAAGGAAAAGAAAAAATTACCGGATACAATTACGAGCCTTGGCATTTGCGTTATGTCGGGGTCAATGAAGCGACGATGATGAAGCAGAAGAACTGGACGTTTGAAGAATGGTGGAACAAACGTTGAGTGAGCATCCTTTTTCAAGCATTTCCCCATTCAAGTTATAATGGAGTCATCTTATTCGTATAGGGGGAAATGTGTGATGTGGATTGTGATGAACAAACTAGATGTTGAAAAAGGAAAAGCCGATGCGGTCAAAGCACGCTTCGAAACGACAAAAGGAATCGAAGCGATGGATGGCTTTGTCCGGATGCAAGTGTTGACGGATACGTCCGATGTGGCGATGGATCATGTCGTCATCATGACCACATGGCGTGATGCGGCAAGCTTTGAGAACTGGCGCGACAGCAATGCCTACAAGCACGCCCATAAGAAACGAGATGACGGGACGTCGGAAGTAAAACCAATCGTCCTCGGCAATACTGTGACTCAATATGATGTCGCCATCGAGCATCTCGCATCAACGGAGAGCGTTCAATAAGTCTTGAGGACGAATGATGCCGAGTAGCGGTTCATCCGGACTACCCGTCTTCGTAATAAGAAGTGCGTCGTAGCGCGCACCTTCTTTCATTTGAGTGAAGCTGTGTTGCGCCTCGATGACCGTCGTGTCTTTTTGAATGAATCGATACCGATGCATATGCGGGTCGTGATGAAGCACATGTTTCACGCGAACTCCTTTGAGTGATAAGTTGGTTCCGTCGATGGTTTCGGCTAGCCAACTGGTCACTCCTTTTTTCGTCAACAAACCACGCCAAGAGCCGTTGGCGTGATATACAGGGAACTGTGAGTAATTCTTATCACGAATTTCTCGGAGCACTTCCGTCAAAAAATCTTCGGACTGAAACGTCACCACCGATTTCGCAAATAAAGGAATGACGAGACGGGGATGAAGCAGCTCCCGCTCCACTTCTAAAATCAATTCAACGAGCGACTCATGTGGCTCTGCGATAATAAAATCAGGTTCCCGCCGCTCATGGACGATGGCATTTCGCAGTTGACTCATTTGATGTAAATCTTCTTTATAGCGGTCGATGATTGGATTTTGTTTCGCAAGACGATTCACCATATTGCTAAAACTAAAATGCTTACCATTTCCCATTTCTCGACTCAAGTAGTCTTCAATACGGTGGTAAGACGCTAAAAAGTCTTCAGCACGACTCATGTAATCAACCTCCTTAACGATACATGTATACCCTCTTTTTCATCATTTGAGCAGGAAACCGTCGATTCACTCCGAATGACTTTAAGATTATCTTGATTATTGAGGTGATCTGTCATGGCTACTTCTGTACCATCAACACCTAAAGTTTCACCACCACCCACGTTTCCGGCGGGGTGACGGGAGGGATCCCCGTCGCAATTGGATAATCCCGTTTGCCGTCGCCTTTGGTGCTGTATTCGGGGTATACGCCTTTCAAACCATACTATAAAGGAGCGGCACATAAGGTGCTGCTCCTTTTTTATGCCGAGATGGCTTCCCTACGAAGCTGTACGAACAGATCTACAAATTCTGCGTCCCATTGCGTTCCACGCCCACTCTCTAAAATTGAGAGCGCCTTTTCAATCGGCATGCCTGAACGATATGGGCGGTCTGACGTCATCGCGTCATACGCATCGGCAATGGCCATGATTCTTCCAAACAGCGGAATATTCTCTTCGCTTAAGCGATCCGGATACCCTTTCCCGTCGATTCGCTCATGATGTGACCGAACGCCGGCCAAAATTGGCTGAAGTGATGTGGGTAAATGAATTTGACTCAAAATATGAATCCCGATTATCGGATGTTCCTGAATTATTGAAAACTCTTCGTCTGTCAATTTCCCTTCCTTCAACAATACATCATCGCGAATCCCGATTTTCCCGATATCATGAAGAAGTGCCGACTTATTGAGTAAATCGATTTGGGTACTCGACAAACTAAGTGCACGGGCAAGCTCGACCGAGTACATCGCTACACGCTCCGAGTGTCCTGCTGTGTAAGGGTCACGTGCATCGAGTGTTGCCGCAAATAAAATGAAGAGACTATCTAAAAGTTGCGCGTTTTCCTGTTCCCGCTTATTTACTGTCTCTACCATTTGATTGAATCCACCAATCAATCGGGCGAACTCATCTAAGTACGGATTCTCGATTTTTTGAAGTTGTCCCGACTCCATTTGTTCGATACCTGATGTCAAAAATCCGATGGGGCGTTTGATATTGTCATACAACAAGAAACTGCACAAAACTGCAATTCCAATGATGATTATGAGAATAATGAATGCCCAATTCCAGTACGTATCTATCCGTGTCGATGTCGAAAGTTGTACACTTGAAGCCAACATAAATAATAGGATGGGAAAGACACCCGTAATGAGCATGCTAATCAATAATTTTGTTCGCACACTGAACGACTGATATGTTGTTTGGACCGGTTGGCGATACAACTCATAGTGTCTCTCTTTCATATACACAAGTAATGGCTCGACTGACCGAACCGTTAAAAAATATTCAATCAACGCATGGAGCACGGCAATCATCACGGCACCGATTGCGGCTAAACCAATCAAACGATAGGGTAAATTAATCCAATCATTATAGATGCAAACAGTCGTTACGCCGATAGCCGGGATGGATAGTCCAAACAAATGAGGACCGAGAATCCGCTGTATCGTCAAAATCGGAAATCGGCTCGCCTGATCAAACGCTGATGTCAATTCGTCCATTGTCGAGGACTCGGTCGTAAAGAACTGTCGAATCGGTCGAATATGGCGACGATATAAGAGTAGTTCAGACGTAATCATGACCATCCCTGAACCTAACATGATGGTCAGAAGTAATAACATCTCTTGCCTTGATAATTCAAGCGTCTGAAAAATAAAGATGCCCCCTACACCAAAAACGGCCAACCCTGAGCCAATCACATAGTTTACAATAAGTGTCCGTTGAAATCGTTCGAACATTCCCCTCACCTCTGTACTCTTTTTCTTCTATCACTGACACTCTTTTCTTTTACTATCGACCGGACTCTTTCTAAATTGAACACAAAAACGGACCTCCACATGGGAGATCCGCTAAAAGATAAATTATGGGCGTAATGGACCATCGTTGTCATCAAGAGAGCGATTGTCTTGGTCTGGAGTGATATTTTCATGGAACGGATTCGATTCCGGTCCGTCAACATGATCATCCTTTGATTCAGAAACATCTCGCTTCATCTCTTGCTTCGATTGTTCCGCTTCACGTTTCGACTGCTCAACACCCTGTTTTGCTTGGCGTTTCGCATCTTCCGCTTCGCGGCTCATCTGCTCTTTTTCCTGCTCAAGTCCTTCTTTCGAGACTTCTGTTTCATCGATACGTTGCTCGGCCTTTTTCAAGTAGCGTGCCGCCGTTTCGCGACCGCCAAGACCGAATGCAAGACCGAAAGCGAGAGCAACGGCTCCAAGAATAAGAAGGAAGGCCGTATTGACAATCATCGGCGCAATGCCGAGCTGACTGATTGCCATGAAGAAGACGAGTCCGAGAATCGCATACTTCGCCACATAGCGAAGCGCGCTCGGTTGTCCCGCTCTATCGACAAGGACACTTCCGACCAAGCGCTCTGCCATGTTAGCCAACCAGAAGCCGATTGCTAAGATGATGAGCGCTGCAATGACCATCGGCAAGTAAGCAAAGATGGCTGTTGCAAGGGACGCCATGAACTCAAGATTCGCGACTTGAAGCGCTTCCGATACGAAGAGTAAAATTACGATGACTTGTACGACCACACCAATCACTTGGGCAATCGACATCGAAGTCGCACGTTCCCCGAAGCCCATTTTTTGAGCCAGTGAATTGACGCCAAGGTTCTCAAGGAGCGATACGACGACACCTTTCAACCATTTCGCGACGAACACACCAACAAGGACGAGCACAATCGCAACGAGAATGTCTGGAATCATGACCAAGACATCATTGAGCATCGCAATCGCTGGTTCAGAGATTCCACGAATATCAAGCGCCTCAAGCGCTGAAATCGTCACAGGAATCATGATGAAGATAAAGACGATTGTACCGATTGCTTTCGCAAGACTCGATCCTTTTACATAATCAGAAAGATGGAATCGCTCTGCTAATCGATTTAATCCTGCTGCTTCTAGGAACTTCGTCAAAATGTCGCGTACAATTTTTGCGACCACATATCCGATTGCGAAGATGAGTGCCGCTGCGACAAGTTTCGGAATGAAGCCGAGGAAACTGTTCAACAAGTCTTCGAATGGTCCGCTGACCCCACGAAGTCCGAGTGCATCAAGTACAGCTGGTAACGCTAATAAGAGAACGAGATAGAAGACGATATTTGCGACCGTGTCTACCCATTTCGTTTGGTTGACACTGGTCGATTCTTGTCCCGTCTTTTCCATCAACTTGCTCAAATTCAAGCGATGTCCTGCCATTTGAATCCCTTTTTTCAGAAGGGTAGCGATGACCCAAGCAACTAGCAAGATCAAACCTGCTTTAATGACACCGATAATCAATCCTGAGAAGCCTTCATAAATCTGACTGAACGGCTCGGTAATTGCAGGAACGTTCATAAATTCAAAGATGATTAAGAACGCGAGAAGTAAGACCCCGAAAAACACCACTTTTGCGATAATGCGTTCAGGTGTCCACTTTTCTCCTTTCTCCCCATCTTTTTTAATTCCGGCCCGCTCATCGAGTCGTGCCTTTTTCAATACTTTTCGTGTCACATTTTCCAAAACTTTTGCCAAAATATACCCGACTACAAGAATAACAATTGCCAGCAAAAGTTCCGGTAACCATGACATGAACGAATCAAAGTTATACGTTGTATCGTTCATCAACAATTCCTCCTTTTTTGTATAAAATAATTGCAGTGTTACTTCTTACATACCTATATTTCAAAACCATCAAACCTCATGAAAAAGGCACTTCTTCCAGATGGCTCTTACGATTCAATGGAAATGGGTACTTAAGTAAGAAAGAAATCGTGTCAAATCACGCGATATATGATACGAATAACAAGAGAAGTCATTTTAGGAGGAATCGCTATGAATATCGCTTTAGTGGCTCACGACAAAAAGAAAGATGATTTAATCGTTCTCATCAAAACGTATGCACATATTCTAGAAAAGCATCAGTTGTTCGCGACCGGCACGACGGGTAAACGAATTGCCGAAGCGACCGGCTTACCTGTACATTGCTTCCGTTCCGGGCCGCTTGGAGGAGACCAAGAAATCGGAGCTGCTGTTGCTCGCGGTGAAATGGATATGATTATCTTCTTCAGAGACCCGCTGACCGCACAGCCTCATGAACCGGACGTGAGTGCGCTCATGCGTCTTTGTGACGTTTATTCCATTCCACTTTCGACGAATATGGGAGGAAGCGAGATTTTGATTCGAAGCATCGAACAAGGTGATTTCGAGTCGCTGAAGCTCTCTCACAATGACGAACCACCTGCCTGACGATGACAAACCAAGAAAGGAGAGGAATCTCCCTGGAACCAAATCTGATTCACGACCCAAACGTTCAACAGTTTTTCAACGAAGTGCGGAAGCGCCTGATTGAACTGGTTGAAGATGAGACGGAAGCTGACCGTCTTCTGCTTGCACTCGCCGGCTATATCCGTCATGCGGAGAAGAGCGGACAGTCGTTAGATAGTCTTTTAAATCAAGACCCTCACGAGTACGCCCGCTTCCTCATTGAACAACCCGAGACAAATGAAGAATATCGTCTTCGTTACCATGTGTTGATTGATGCTTCTGATGAATTAAAACCTCATGAAAAAGCCCAAGCAAACCGAGACTTCGATTGGACAGTCAATCAACTCGATGAAGCAAACCTTTCTTTAAAAGAGATTGAAGTGCGTGACCTGGCATTTCTCGCCTATACAAAAATCGAAGCACTCAAATCATCGCGCACCATTTGGAACCGTTTCGGCTGGTTACTCGGTATGATTTTGGCATTTGCTTACGCCAACTTACTGCTCGTCATCGATGATGTATTTAGTGGGCGCTTGTTCAGTGCCCCCGTGTCGACATATCCGGTCGATTATTTAGCCTTCTTGCTGCCTGTCCTCGTGACCGGTGCCATTTTCGGCATATTGACCCGCTTTCGTCACCATATTCAGACGCTTGGAAGACGCATCGCATTCGCATCCCTCATTGTCGTTGTCTATATCACGTCCATCTTTTTGATTCAACCGCTCTTAATCACACTCGGTTGGTCATTCGTCATTCAATTAAGCCCACTGTATGCGCTCATTTTATTAGCGATCAGTAGCTTCATGGCAATTTGGACATTGATTGAATTCGTATGGAAGAGCACACGCTGTTCACTCGGTGACGATTCGCTTATGCTTTATTACTAAATCTACGCCACTCCTACAAGGAGATGGCGTTTTTTGTTTCAATCGTGGATAGAACGGAAATTACTCCTATTGTGACGCTTGTTGGAGATTGTCGAATTTTTAAAGGGGGTATTCGATGTCAGATCGTAAAATGATTGGTCTGTTTCAGACGGAACAGGAAGTCATACACAAAGTAGAAGAGTTGAAGGCTGCAGGGGAAGCTGAAAAAAATATGCACGTCGTCGCCAAGCGAGACGGCGAAATCTCCGCGCTACGTGACCACACGGATGTGAACGCCGAATCCGGAGTTCGAGACGTGAATTGGCTCGATCGTGTTAAAGCATTCTTACACGGCAGTGACCGAATCCGTGATGAACTGCGTAACATGGGGCTCAATGACGCAGAGGCAGAGCAATACTATGATGCCATCGATGAAGGACAGATTTTACTCTATATCGATCGCCATTCGTATGACCGTTATCCAAATATGTATAAAAAAGATAGCGAACTCGATCATGACAAAGGAGAAAAGGCAGATGGGATTGCCTTTGATGCGAAACCATTCAATGATCATGACAAGAAACCAAAAGGAACAAAAGAGGACCCGATTGTACGCGGGCATTCTGGATTAGAAGATCACCGACGATTATAAGGAGGAACGATTATGAATGAGAAACGATTCATCAGTATGCACGATACACAAGACGCAGCACTTGGAAAAATTGAAGAGTTACGGGCAAAAGGATATGAAGACTCACACATTTACGTCGTGACGAAACATGAAGACAACGTGTCAATCTTGAGACGTGATACGGACGTTCATACAGAGTCGACTCATCAGGCGAGCTGGTTCGATAAAGTTCGGGCTTTCTTGAGTGGACATGAAGACGTTCATGCCGGTTTGCGTAACATGGGACTCAGTGAAGATGAGGTGAAACGTCACTATGACGATGTTGAAGCCGGAAAACTTCTCGTCTACGTGGATGAAGACTTTGAACGCCGTCACCAAGATGGTGTGACAGTCGACGCGAAACCGTATCAAGACGCATCGTCAACACATCTCGGTAGTCACACAGACGATGGTTTAGAAATCGACTCAAAACCATATCAAGAAACTCAAACCGTCGACCCGAGTCATCCGGTAGACCCTGAGCAAGATAAAATTGATAAAGAAACAAAGCAACGTGATCGTGAAGAAAAACTACGTGGGCTCGATGATCGTGCCTACCGTAATGATGTAGAAGATCCAGATAATATCCGACGCTTTTAATAAAAAAGCCTGACGCGTGCGCGTCAGGCTCAGCTTGTTGACGAACCAGGTCGCATCTTGCGACCTGGTTCGTCCTTTTTTGTGGTTCCCAGTTTCTTGAGGCGTTCTGCCCCCATAAAATTGAAGAAATGCTATGTAGACAGTCTTTTCTGGCCAACAGATTGGCCAGCTTCTTCATGTTTTGAGCGGTGATTGCCACCAGATTGGCGCGTTGGACCTTCTTGATCCCCCTGTAGAAGGTGAAACGGAGCCCGTGGAGCTCTTTCCCGTCGGCGATCGAGCGCTCGACCGTCTGTGGACGAAGCCGATAGGCCTGGCTGATCGTCGAATGGTCGGGCACCTTCTCGTCGATGACGGGTGGGATCGGTGTTTACCGTCCCTTTCCCCTTTTGGACCGATTCGAAGTATGTACCGGGCTTTTTCTTCGGCCATCGAGGCCTCAGAAAAAGACAAACGGCCGCCAGATGACGACCGTTTGCGTTGCTCGCCCGACGGCGCCCCGACTCCTGCAGGAAAGCAATCCGACGGAGACCCAGCAGCGACCTAAGTCGCGATGCGGCTCCGGGATTGCCTGCGGAAAGCGTGGGCGCCGGAAAGGCGAGCGATATTATTCATGTTAGTCAACAGCCTGAGCCTGACGCGTGCGCGTCAGGCTTTCTTACGTCAATCGATTCTTCGGTTCTTTCCCTTCGAGCACGTTCTCAATCGCTTCTCGATTCAATGCCATCATCGCCAGACGTGTCCGAATCGAGGCACTTCCGATATGCGGCAATGTTGTCACGTTCGGAAGCTTCAATAATGGATGATCAAGATCGATGGGCTCTTTAGTGAACACATCTAACCCTGCTCCCCAAATCTTCTTCGCCTTTAACGCTTCATACAATGCTTGTTCATCGATGATCTCTCCACGAGCCACATTGATGAAAATCGATGTTTCTTTCATCTTGGCAAACTCTTTAGCTCCGAGCATACCTCGTGTCTCGTCCGTGAGCGGTGCGAGAACGATGACGAAGTCAGATTGCTCCAACAGTTCATCGAGCTCTGCATACGTGAAACCGTACATCGACTCTGACTCATGACGACGTGTCCGGTTGTGATAGAGCACATCCATATCAAATCCTCTCGCCCGGCGTGCGACCGCTTCACCAATCCGTCCCATGCCGATAATGCCGAGCTTCGCTTGATAGAGATCCATCCCGACATATCCCATCGGAAGCCAAGACTTCCACTCGCCAGCACGTAAATCACGTTCGGCCTCACCGAGACGTCGGGCCGTCATCATCATCAGTCCAAACGTCAGGTCCGCTGTCGTTTCCGTCAAGACGTCCGGAGTATTCGTCACGATGACCCCGTTCTCTTTCGCTGCGTTCAAGTCGATATTGTTATATCCTACAGCCAAGTTTGAGACGACTTCCAAATTGTTTGCTGTTTCAAACACTTCACGATCAATTGTGTCACTAAGCATCGTCCACAGTGCATGTGCCGCTGCGGCTTCTTTCAGAAGAACTTCGCGTGGGACACTTTGTCCCTCATGTTCCCACATGCGTACGTCATAGTGGTCACGAAGTGTTTCGACTGCCTCTTCCGGCAGTCGGCGTGTAATATAGATTCGTTTTTTCAACTTTCTCCCCCTCTCTACACTTACTTGTAGTCTAACAAATGAGAGTCGTTATGACGGTTTATCCGTCTTCGGATTTTGTTTCAAGAACTGTTCGAACAGTGAGCCGAACTCTTGATTCAACAACTGCTCAATCGTTTTCGAAGAATCCATTGCGTTTCGATAAGCGATTTCATTGATGGCCAGACCAATTGCCCATGTGATGCCTGATGCGACGGTCGCGTTAATGACGCCGGCCGCCATATTCGCCCCAGGAAAAAATTTCATTACGTTTAACAGAAGAGTCTTCGATAACGTTCGCCCGATTTGTGGAATGATTGTGCTTCCGATGAGTGTCTTCAGTAAATCGTCACTCGCTTTCACACCCCAATAGCGGAATAAATGAACGCTCATTGTCACCTGGATAGGTGTCAACGCCACCGCATCTGCAAATGGAAGTGGTACTGCAGCAGCTGTTCCCGCGCTCGCCACATAACCTGAAATGATGCGATTCGCCTTTTTACGCTTTAGCTTAAGCATCTCCTCACTTTCTGCCTGAATTTCCATCAGGAGTCCTTCCTGCAAGGATGCATCTAACTGTTCGACCGACCAAACAATCAATCGCTCCCAATCTACATGTTGTCGCAACGCTTCGTTGTTTATGATTTCTCGGGCGATACTCACTTGGAAGATGGATTCCTCTACTACTATTCCATTCAGTTCATTTCGTAGTGCTGTCAGTTCATTCAGGTCTACTTGATCAATTTGAGTAAATAAGACAGCCACAGCCGTTGATTCACTTAGGCGACGAATGAGCGTTTGATCGAGAGGTGTGACGCGCTTCGTTGCGGCGTTGATGGTATACCACACGAGATGAATTCGATCAGACGCTTCCTTTCGTCTATTATTCTCCACAAAACCGATGACTTCTTCCTCGTAATGTTGCTGTCGCGCACTTCCGATTTCATACCCTTCGCTGTCAAACAAGGTGACCGCAATGTCATCATTTTTATATTGATGAATCCCTCTTGTGACCGGTTCTCCGGCAGCCACTTTCGTCAAATCACGTCCAAACACATAGTTCACGACCGAACTCTTTCCCGCTCCCGTCGCTCCAGCAATGAGGATATTTGGCTTTTTCACATTCCCACGCAGTCGTTCAAGTTCTGCCTTTAAATCATAATCCTTAAAATCAAACCGCTTCGTCGATTCCATTCTCATTTCCCCCTTTATGAGTTAAGCGTTTGTCCCAGCTGGCGCATCTCGCGCTCAAAACCACGTCGAATCTCTTCTTCAATCGTTTGTCTGACGGATGCGTATTGCTGCTCGATGGCTTTTTTAATGCCTCGTTCTGCCGTTCGACGCTTGAATGCCCAGTAAATGAAGTGCACTCCAGGAACCATACCGAGGACCATCTTTCGCACCGTCTTTCCGAACGAATAGTCAAATCCGAGTTCGACTCGCCTTGTCTTGAATAGTTGATTTTCCTGTTCACCGACTAACGGGTACCGTTGCATGAGTTGGATGTAATGACGTACCCCTTCTGCCATCGCATCTTCCGTTGTCAGGGCAGCCTGTTCGAGCGTTTTTTCTAAGTCTTTCTCGATGTTACGCGCTTTCCAGCTGATCATCGCTTGTGGCGTCAGCATGCGAATTTTTTCCGCCGAAGTGATGCTGCGTATTCGCCAATCCTCTAACTCTTCCACCAAATGATTCGTTAGATTGATTGGAAGCTTTCGTTCGATGTCTCTCCAAAGGTTCGTCCGATTACGCTTCCACACCTCTTCATATCCGCTCACCGGGATGCGCTTTCCCGTCAGTAACGTTTTCTCGACACTGTTCACCCGGATGATGTTCTCTTCTTCAATCGGAAGTTCACGCAACAACACTTGTTCCATCGCCGAGGCTTTCTGTACACTCATCGGATCTTCTTCATTGAAGTTGGTTAAAATAAGAGTGACGTTGCTACCTCGTGCATATAGCGGTTTTAAAATCGACTCGAGCTCGTATGCCTCGACTCGTCCCGACTGTACCGACAGCAAGTAGTAAATCGTATGAAACCACTCTGCGATATCGAGCGCCCCTTCGCGCTCATGAACGATAGATAATATTGCTTGGTGCCACTCCTCGGAACGGTCTGCCTCAAGCCCCCATGTATCAAAGAACCGAAACAAGATGCCCCGCTCTAAGTCGTAATACTCGTACTCATGAAGTCCTTCTGAGGTGACCGGACTTCCGGCCCTAGATTCAGCGACGTCGTGTCCGTATATATAGTTAATGAACGCACTCTTTCCAACGCCGGTCTTTCCGGCAATCAAAATATTCGAGACGAGCCCTGTCCGATCCATACGCTACCTCCCCATACGTTGTATAGTTCAATTATACCGAACGGACCGATTTCAAACGTCCATCGAAAGGATGATTCTCATGCTTCACCATGTCGAACTGTACGTATCCAACCTAAATGATAGTGTACGTGCTTGGGAATGGCTTCTATGTGACCAACTCGGATACACGCTCTATCAATCATGGCCGGAAGGTCGAAGCTATCGTTTCGGCGATACATATCTCGTATTCGTACAGACGGAAGAAGACCATCTCACTCCGTCCTATCACCGAAAAAAGACCGGTCTCAATCATTTGGCGTTTCATGCTAACTCGCTCACACAACTAGAAGATATTCGTCAACAGCTGACGTCACACGGCTTCCAAGAGCTTTACGGAGACCGCTTTCCCCATGCAGGTGGTCCGAACTATACAGCGCTGTTTTTCGAAGACCTAGATCGCATCAAAGTTGAACTCGTGGCAACGATGTGAACGGTTTCGTGAGAACTTATTGAAAGTTTGTGAAAACAATTGCAAACTATACGTCGACCTCCTAGACTGAAAGGGTCTAAAGGAGGTCTTCTTATGGAAAAGCAAGTCATCGATTATATGGAAGAAGCCGCATTTAAAAAATCATCGTTGCTTCAGCATTCATTTTCTAAATATGTGTTACGGTCGATTATCGCCGGATTTTTAATTGGCATTGGAGTTGTCTTCTCATTCACAGTCGGAAACATGTTCATCGATGTCCCCGGAACGATGCTCATTGCCGGTGCTAGTTTCTCGGTGGCACTCGTCTTCATCGTTTGGATGGGTGGAGAACTATTTACGAGTAATACGATGTATCTCTACACAGGGGCAAAACGGGGACGTGTCGCTTGGTTAGACTTAGCGAAAATATGGGGAATCAGTTGGATCGGTAACTTGATTGGCGCCGTCATTTTATCTCTTCTCGTCATCGGAGCTCACAGTATGGGCGAGGTAACGGGTGATCATTTGCTCGCTGTCGTCGCGGCGAAAAAAATCGGCGGAGATGCCCTTGCGATTTTCCTAAAAGGGATTTTGTGTAACATTCTCGTTTGTCTGGCTATCTTTATGCCACTAAAAACAAATAATGACGTCGCAAAAATCATGCTAACGATGATTCCAGTCGTCGTATTTTTTGCTGCCGGGTTCGAACACTCGATTGCGAACATGGGTGTCTTCGCACTTGCGCTTCACTATGTGCCGTCAGAACTCATCAACTTCAGTGGCGCCCTTTACAATCTATTCTTCGCCACACTCGGTAACATTGTCGGGGGTGCGTTGTTCGTGGCCGGAAGTTACTTGTATTTAAATAAAACTGAAATGGAACAAGCCGTCAAGCCAATCCGTCAACGTGCATAAAAAGACAGGGACCCCAATTAGCAGGGTCCCTGTTTGTTGCGTGATGCATTATGATTTTGAAGCGTCAGCAGCGGCTGTTTGAACAGAACCTTGTGCCACCTCGTCTTCTTCGACGTCCCAGCACTCTGTGTTTTCGATACCGAGTTTACGAGCTGAGAAGCGTGGGTTGAGACCTTGAGCACGTTGCTCTTCGTAGTCTTTAAGAACTTTGAAGGCAACACCACCAAGCAATGTGATGGCTGTGATGTTGATCAATGTCATTCCTGCCATGAAGAGATCAGCGAGGCTCCAAACGAATCCGAGGCTCGCAACCGCTCCGATGAAGACGAATGCCATTGTCGCAAGACGGAATCCAAGGACTGCACCTTTACTCTTCTTGATGAATTCGATGTTCGTTTCACCGTAGTAGTAGCTTCCTGCAATCGAGCTGAATGCGAACAAGAAGACACTGATGGCGATAAATGCCGGGGCGAGTGCTCCGATTTGTTCAGTCAAAGCATTTTGAAGGAGGACAATCCCTTCACCATTCCCTGAAGCGTAGCTATCTGAGAGAAGAATGATGGCTGCAGTTGCTGTACAAACAATCAACGTATCCAAGAATACACCGAGTGATTGAAGGAAACCTTGCTTCGCAGGGTGTGATACTTCAGCTGCTGCTGCAGCGTTCGGTGCAGAACCCATACCAGCTTCGTTCGAGAAGAGTCCACGACGAACACCCATAGAAATCGCGGCACCGATTGAACCGCCGACTGCTTCGTCTAAACCGAATGCACTTTGGAAGATCATCGCGAAGACGGCTGGGAGTTCAGCAAAGTTGACAACAACAACGTAGAGCGCGATTACAAGGTACAACACGGCCATGACCGGTACGACGATTGCCGAGAAGTTAGCGACACGTTGTACTCCACCGAAGATGACGAGACCAGTAAGAACAACCAAGATTGCTCCACCGATGACTGCATCGACACCGAATGCGTTATCGAATGCTGCAGCGATCGTGTTCGATTGAACAGAGTTGAAGATGAGGCCAAATGTGACGGCGATGAGAACCGCAAATACGATTCCTAGTGCACGGTTATTCAAACCTTTTTCGATGTAGTACGCTGGGCCACCGCGATAAGCGACATCGTCTTTCACTTTGTATACTTGAGCCAATGTACTTTCAATCATGGCTGTGGCGCCACCGAGAAGGGCGACGATCCACATCCAGAAGACCGCTCCCGGTCCACCGAGTGTGACGGCTACCGTGACCCCTGCAAGGTTACCTGTACCGATTCGAGTCGCAGCACCGATAAAAAATGATTTCATTGGTGTGATACTCTTGCCATCTTTTGATGGTGTCACGTCCGACTTATCCGTGACCGCACGGAACATTTCTTTTAAGTACCGGAACTGCATAAATCGTGTTTTGACTGTGAAATAAATCCCGGCTCCAACGAGTACGGCGATCAATACGTACGACCATAAGATGTTGTTCAAAAAGTCGACGCTTCCTTGTAGCAAACCTTGAATCGCTTCCATGAATAAGTCCTCCCTGTTGTGTGAATCTAAAGTTGAGATTTTTTATGATATCTTAGTTCTGAATTATACAAAGATTCTGAAAATTATCAACAATTTTTTTATAGGTTACTTCACTGTTTTTTCACATCAATGAATCATGATTCCTTATACAAACTCATTTAAAGCGCTTACAATAATAATGTTTAGAAATATTAAATCATGATTGTTTTTGATGACCATGAAACGAATATTCAAAAAAACAGCCACTCTTTTCGAGTAGCTGTCGTCTTAAATACCAGTACGTTTCTTCTGGTTATTTGGTTTTTTCGTCAATTGACTCGTTAATGGTTTTTGTTTCGTACCATGTAAACCTGTCGGAACCTTTGTCTGGTTCTGTTTCTTTTCTGCTAGCTTTTGTTTCATCGCCTCTTGAAAAGATAGTTTTTTCTCACTCATCTTACTCACCTCCAGCTTCGATCACTTTCACACGACCGACCTGTCCATCGCTCAAACGCACTTTGATTCCGTGCGGATGACGTGGCGAGTTCGTCAATATATCCTGAACGACGCCTTTCGTCAGCTTTCCGCTTCGTTGATCTTGTTTCAAAACGATTTGGACATGGAGCCCTGGGCGAATGTCAGCACGTTTCGTTCCATCCATACCCGACACCCCTTTCCATTTAGTCAATCTCTATCATATGCTCTTTTCCCGTATTTGTCACAGTCTATTCCATATACCGATTTGTCGCATCGTTTCCGTCATGTAACTTTGATCGGTCTGTAGTGTCTTCTCGGGAAGCGGATGATGGAATTGCAAGCTGACTCCTCGATGCGAAAAGATGACGTTGATGATCGTATTTCCATCGATATCATGGAGCGTCGCCGTTCCTTGAAGGGAATGGAAGGCCGAGGCGAACGCCTCTCCAAAATCGAGATACGTTGTCACAGTGGTTACAACACGTTGCTCATCCATCATCAAGTTTACTTGTTCGCGGCTCGCGCTTATGATGACGACTCGTGCGACCTCGTTCCCATTTGAAAATTCAATCGTATGCATCCTCATCTCACCTCACATTCAATAGAGGTACCCTCCTCAGAAGGTACCTCTCTATCATAAACGATATAGACGGGCTGCGAATGGTCGCAACATAAATGTCTCGGTCTCAATCGCTTCCGGATCAATTTCATTCGTCATGACGAGCGTAGCGCCCGCTATTTCTGGAATTGTCACTTCTGCCGGGTTGGCAGTCAAGTTGACGACCACGAAAAATCGATTGTTCTCAAATGAACGTTCATAGACGAAGGCTTGCTTGTGCTCTGGCAAGACGTCACGATAACGACCATACGTAAACGTCTCTTCGGCTCGGCGAAGTCGAATCATCTCCTTGTAGAATGATAGGATTGAGTGTTGATCGTGTTGCTGCGCCTCGACGTTGAGCGTCTCATACTCTTCATGAATCGGCATCCATGGTGTTTTCGTCGAGAAACCAGCATGGGGCGACGCATCCCATTGAATCGGCGTTCGCACGTTGTCACGTGAGGTCCCCCATACTTGTTGCATCGAATCGATTTCACTCATCCCGTTCGCAATCCGTTCGAAATACTCATTTTTTGTCGCGACATCATCATAGTCATGAATGGACGGGAGCGGCACGTTCTTCATCCCAATCTCTTGTCCTTGATAGATGAATGGTGTGCCGTGCATAAAGAAATACATCATTCCAAGAGCCGTGGCACTCTCACGCCAGTAATGTTGCTCATCCCCAACGAGCGAGACCGCTCGCACCATATCATGATTTTCAATGTATAGTGCGTTCCAACCGGTTTCGAGTAAACCTTGTTGCCATTTATTGAAGATTCGTTTCAACTCAAAGACATCGAGCGGGGCAAGACGTGACCGTCGCATAATATCGACATGGTCAAAATGAAACGCCATATTCATCGCGCCATTTTCCGGTCCCATCCAAAGATCCGCTGCTTCCGGTTCAATCCCGTTCGTTTCACCAACGGTCATAATATCGTATTTCGAGAAAGTCTCCCGCTTCATCTCTTGAAGGTAGTCATGGATTCCATCGATATTCGAATACATCGAGAACGCCGTGACGACCGGTTTGCCGTCCGGAGATGGAAGCATCGTCCCCGTCGGCATCTTTTTAATGTGACTGATTGCATCGACACGGAATCCGTCGACGCCTTTATCGAGCCACCAATTGATCATATCGTAAACAGCCGTTCGTACTTCACGATTCTCCCAGTTCAAATCAGGTTGCTTCTTCGAGAAGACGTGTAAGTAATATTGATCAGTCTCTGTATCGTATTCCCAGGCAGAGCCGCCAAAGATACTCGCCCAGTTGCTCGGTGGTGCACCTTCTTTACCATCTCGCCAAATGTACCAATCCCGTTTCGGATTGTCTTTCGAACTTTTCGACTCTAGGAACCATGGATGTTCGTCCGACGTATGGTTGACGACGAGGTCGAGCAACAGCTTCATCCCACGCGCATGTACAGCCTTTAGCAAGGCGTCGAAATCTTCCATCGTCCCGAACTCTTCCATAATATCTTGGTAATCACTAATATCGTATCCGTTGTCATCGTTCGGCGATTTATACATCGGACAAATCCAGATGACATCAATCCCAAGGTCTTCTAAGTAATCAAGCTTTTCAATGATTCCACGAAGGTCTCCAATCCCATCCCCGTTCGAATCTTTGAAACTTCGTGGATAGATTTGATAGGCAATCGCCTCTTTCCACCATACACGACTTATTTTTGTTTGTTTCGTTTGGCTGAACAACGTCTCCATACGGCACCGTGCCTCCTACAATAAGGTATGATTCACATCTACCATAGCACTAGTGCAAGCGTTTGCAAAGAATCAGTCCATAAAAAAATGCAGTTTTTACACTGCATTTTGATGATGCGCCCCCACCTGTTCACAGAAAGTCGTAATCAGCTTCGACAAATGCTTCCAATCATGGTCCATCGTCGCGACGTGATACGAGTTTGGAAGCACTGCATATTCCTTTTTACCTTGCAGCTGATCAAACAACCAGATGGAGTCGGCTGGCGGAACGACATTGTCGACAGCTGAATGAATGACATATGTCGGCACATCCACCGATCCGACGTGTGGTCTCACCTTATCGATCAATGAAAGTAATTCCCGGATTGCCCTTGTCGGAACGCGGTCATAGACGATCTCATACACATTTTCTGCCAAGATATCCGGAGCGTCCTCATCGATGAATCGACACTCGGTATCAGACGCATGACACGCATAGCCAGGTACGGACAGTGCGGCATTGATTGTCACGATTGCGTCTGCTTTTCCTTCGAGAGCTGCTTTGAGTGCTAGTGTTCCCCCCATTGACTGACCGACGACAACGACAGTCTGACACGACTCGCGTAACCGTTCAATTCCTTCGATCACACTTCTATACCAACATCGATATGTCGAACATCGAAAGTCTTCCGGGTCTGTCCCATGCCCTTTCAAACGTGGTGCGTAAACAGTAAACCCTTGCTTCATCAGTTCAATTCCGACATCTTGTACACTTTGAGGCGTCCCATTAAAGCCGTGACAAAGCAAAATTCCAATCTCGTTTCCTTCATAATAAAATGCGCCTGCTCCAGGAATGACTGAGTAGTTGATTACTTCCATTACTTCCTCCTTATAATTCTCACTTAACCGATATAATTAATTTGTATTAGAGAATTGTAAAAGTTATCGATGTAATCGTCAAGTTCTTCAAATTCCATTTACCCTGTCATCAAAATGTAATCATAACTTCGTATTTAGTAGATTGAGTTCTGGCGTCTGCTTGGTTATGTTTAACATGTAGTTAAAAACTTGGGAAATGAACGTGTTAATTTTGACAATACACGAATATTTTTCAAGAAATTCGTCACAAGAGAAGTAATGTAAGCGCTATCAAGTCGTTTTTTTTCGAAAAGGGGGACTAATATTAACCATTAATTAACGACACGAATTGGGGAAATCGGATTAGACCATTATATCTAAGGGAGACTTACACATGGGGAAACCAACACAATCATTTAAGACAGTCACTGGCCTCGCCTTATCAGCAGGACTCATCGCCAGTAGCATGACGCCGATCGCGGCAAACGTACACGCCGAGACGTTGAACGCTTCAGACCTCTTCATTTCAGAATATGTTGAAGGATCAAGTAATAACAAGGCAATCGAGTTATTTAACGGAACGAACGCGACAATTGACCTTTCTGCTTACAAGATTGAATTGTATTCAAACGGAGGCACGACTGCCGGAAACACATTGAATTTAACAGGCACACTCGCACCGGGAGCTACATATGTCATCGTGAACGGCAGTGCATCGGACGCGTTGAAAGAAAAATCGAACACGGTGAGCGCCGTGACGAACTTCAATGGGGATGACACAATCATCTTGAAAAAAGGAGACACTATTCTCGATGTCTTTGGTCAACTCGGTTTCGATCCGGGGACAAAATGGGGAACGATCGTTGCGACTGCCGATCAGTCGCTCATTCGTAAAGATACGGTGACGCGTGGAGACAGTGAAGGCAGCGACACGTTCGACCCGTCTATCGAATGGATATCGACACCACAAGACACGTTCGATAACCTCGGGTTACATACGTTCCAAGGTGTCGAGTACGGAGATGGTGGCACGACTGAACCGCCTGCACCAATCACACCGATTTCAATTGCTGACGCGCGGACAAAAGCAGAAAACGAGACGGTCACGGTAAAAGGAATCGTCACGGCTAAATTAGCAAACACGATCTCCATCCAAGACGCGACGGGAGGTCTGTCTATCCGTCCAACGTCACTTGCGGTCAATGTCGGGGATGAAGTTGTCGTCACAGGGGTCGTCGGTTCATATCGTGAACTACTTCAATTGAACAGTGCCGTCGTCGTCTCCAAACAGGAATCGACGCTTCCTGTTGCACAAGTAGTGACAGGTGAACAAATCAACGAAAACGTCGAATCAGAACTCGTCACCGTCAAAAATGTCACGCTCACAGGTAGCGGTCAGAACTTGACGGCAACAGATGGGACAAAAGAGTTCATCGTTCGTGACGAGCGAAGCATCCTCGACTTGCAGATAGACGTGAACTATTCATCGATTACAGGAATCGTCCAGCAATTTGATAACATGTACCAAATCATCCCTCGTGACCCAGCAGATACAGTCATCGATACGTCTGTTCTTCGCCCTGCCGTCGCAAAACCAGGTGCCGGTACGTTCGTCGGACCACAAGACGTCACGCTCTCGACAACGACAGCAGACGCCGAGATTTTCTATACGCTCGACGGATCTGATCCGAAAGAGAATGGTCTTCGTTACGAAAATCCAATCCGCATCGAAAACTCGATGACATTGAAGACGGTCGTGAAAACGGAAGATGCGTTCAGTGCCATCTCGACATTCTCTTACAAGATTACAGACAAAATTCGCATTCACGACATCCAAGGTGCGAACCATACGGCTCCGATGAACGGACAGACGGTTGAAGGTATCGAAGGGATCGTCACGTCTACTTTCGTCTCAAGCGGAACGACCTACTACTTCATTCAAACTCCTGACACGGAAGCCGATAATGATGCACGCACATCTGAAGGGATTGTCCTTTACGGCGGACGTTCAATTGCTGGTATTCAAGTCGGTGACCTCGTTAAAGTGAACGGAAAAGTGAGCGAGTACGCGATTGAAGGATACAGCGACCGTCAACAGACAGATATGAAGATGACACAAATCGATACGCGTAACGGAAAAGTTGAAGTTCTCGAGAGCGGTGTAACACTTCCTACCCCGATCACGATTGACGCTTCAAATCTCCCGACCGAGTATATCGACAGTGATAACCTCGCCGTCTTCAACCCGGAGAAGGACGCAATCGATTTCTGGGAGAGCCTTGAAGGGATGCGCGTTCAAACGAACAATTTGAAGTCGGTCGGACCGCAGGAGTACGGTGATTTGGTGACTGTTCTCGAAGATACGCCAACGGAGACATACAATGGCGGCGTCTTATTGAAAAAGAACGACGCGAACCCAGAACGCATTCAGTTCCGTCTCGAACCGAACGCTGAAGCACGTGACTTTGATGTCGCGACAGGCGACCGTTTCAACGGACCAATTGTCGGTGTCGTCGGCTATTCATTCGGTAACTATAAGATTCAAGCTTCACTTGAGGATATGAAGGCTACATTCGTCAAAGGGGATGCGCAGCGTGAGAAGACGTTCATCGAGGCAGAGGAAGATCAATTAACGATTGCATCGTATAACTTAGAAAACTTCTCGAACAACATCAAAGAAACATCAGATGAGAAGGCACTCAAATTGGCGAAAGCATTCGTCAATGAATTGAACAGCCCTGACATCATCGGCGTGACAGAAGTACAAGACAACGACGGACAGGACAAAGGGGCAGGTTCTGCCGCTGATCAAAGTTATCAACGCTTGATTGACAACATTGTTGCTGTCGGCGGGAAGACATACAAGTACGCAAACATCGACCCAGAGAACAACCAGGATGGTGGCGCACCGGATGCCAACATCCGCGTCGGCTTCTTATACGACCCTGAGCGCGTGTCATTGACTGACGGAATTCCTGCCGGTGATGCGACGACGGCAGTCGGATACGCTGACGGGAAATTGACGCACAACCCGGGACGGATCGACCCAACGAACGAAGCGTTCGATCGCTCACGTAAACCGTTGGCGGCTCAATTCGACTTCAAAGGCGAGAACGTCATCGTCATCGCGAACCACTGGAACTCAAAAGGCGGCGATACTGGGTTCTTCGGCTCACAACAGCCGGTCGTACTCGGAAGTGAAGTGCAACGTAAGAAAATTGCACAAGTCGTCCACAACTTCGTGTCGGACGTGAAGACGAAGAACCCAGAAGCAAACGTTGTTGCACTTGGAGACTTCAACGACTTCGAATTCTCGGATGCACTTCAAATCTTCAAAGGTGACTTAATGACGAACATGGTCGAGAAAGTCCCGGCTGTCGACCGTTACTCTTATGTGTATCAAGGGAATTCGCAAGTACTCGACCATATCCTCGTGTCGAACCGCTTAGCGAACTCTACGAAGATCGACATGATTCACGTCAACGCAGACTTCACAGAGATGTCAGGACGTGCGAGTGACCACGATCCAGTCCTTGCACAAATCGACTTCACACCGGAACCAGAAGTGGAATTGACGCGTTATACCGTGGAAAACCATAAAGCTGCACGTCTCGTCCTTCAAGAGGATTATATCGGTGTGACGATCGGAAAAGGTACAAACTTCAAAAATGGGATCTTCGTTCGTGGTATATACACGGAATTGACTGGTGACGCTTTAAAAAACGTCGTCGTTCAAGTGAAACCAAAAGAAGCTGGTGCCACTATCGACTTCAAAGGTGCAACAGTGAAGGAAGTCATCGTTGACGGGAAAAACCTTGCTGAGATTCATGGTGCGAAGAACGTCCAACGCATCACGTATACGAAAGGTGCCTCTCCTTCATCAATCATTATCAAGAAATGACATCTTGAACCGCAGACAAGATACATTGTCTGCGGTTTTTTAGGTTTTGCCTTTTCTGAAGCGGGGATAAAAAGGAAGATGCTGAATCGTGGAGGAGAAATTATGGAACTGTATAACGGAGAACTGTATTGGCCGACGACCGAATCAGATGACGTCGTGTTGCAAAAACCTGAGAAAAAAGAGCATTATGACGTGCTCGTCGTCGGTGCCGGTATGTCCGGCACATTGACGGCCTATACGTTACAACAGGATGGTGTGGATTTTGCGGTGATTGATGCACGCAAAGTCGGGACAGGAAGCACATCAGCAAATACCGGGTTGATTCAATATTCAAATGACATCATGTTGCATGAACTCGCAGAAAAAATTGGAGAGGAAGCAGCCGTACGATTCTATCAACTGTGTCTCGATGCGGTCGAATCGCTCGACCAGGTGGCAAAAGATGTCGGTGCATCCGATATATATATTCGACGGGACAGTCTTTGTTTTGCGAGTGATGAGACCGATGTTGCCAAATTGAAACGTGAGTATGAAATGCTGTCAAAACACGGTTTTGACGTGGAATGGTTGGATCGTGAGGCACTACGCGAACGCTTCCCATTCGAAAAACCGGCGGCCCTCATCACGAAAGGCGATGCCGAGGTCAATCCGCTCACGCTAAGCCGTCAAATCATCCGCCATTTATCAAAACAACAAGTCCCGATTTTTGAAGAAACGTCGGTGGATGAGGTCGTGTCCGACGGTGACGGATGGGTCGTTTTCACTTCAAACGGGACATTCAAAGCAAATAAAGTCATTTTTGCGACGGGTTATGGGCCTGCCCCCCTACTCGATTCCCATCGGATCGATTTGAATCGGTCATACGCCATCGCCACGAATCC
This sequence comes from Exiguobacterium sp. s57, assembly GCF_018617685.1. Taxonomy (NCBI): domain Bacteria; kingdom Bacillati; phylum Bacillota; class Bacilli; order Caryophanales; genus Exiguobacterium; species Exiguobacterium sp. s57. The sequence goes on along the minus strand of NZ_JACSKR010000004.1, from coordinate 95,166 downwards.
GATCGCTGAGTTCAGTGAATGGGAAGGACGTGCCCTCATTTGGGAGACGAAACGCCCGTATCTCTATTTACGTACGACTCCCGATGGTCGGATTATCGCAGGTGGACTCGACGAAGACAAAGCAGAGACGCCTCACGACGAGACGCTCATGAATGATCGGGCAGAACGGGTGAAAGAAAAAATAGCCGAGCTCTTCCCGATGTATGACCTTGAAATCGATTATGCCTGGGTCGCCTTGTTCGGAGAATCAGTGGACCAACTCCCGTTCATCGGAGAGCACCCGAATCAACCGAACTTGTTTTACTTACTTGGATATGGGGGAAATGGGACGGTGTACAGCATGCTCGGCTCTCGTATTTTAAGTGCCCTCGTTCGCGGTCAGTCGCATCCCGATGCGGACCTCGTTCGTCTAGATCGAACATAATCCCCGACATCTCGGGGATTGTTACATATTGAAGGAGTGTTTTTTGGTTGAAGAAAAAAAGAAAAGCAAATTGGGTATATCAACTCCGGCGTCTCGCCGTGTTTCTCGTCCCGCTCGGCTTGGCCGTCTGGTTCTGGCCGCAGGAGTCGACACCCACCACACAATTGAAGTCTGAACAAGCCTCTATTTCCGAGGAAATATACACGATTGAAGAACGTACACCCATTGAAGAAGACGGCGTCACTCGATATGAATATGATGTCGTGGTACATGGGGAACGGAGTACGGATGAGCTTCAATCAATCAGTCATGACGTCATCGATGACGTACAACAGTCTGATCAGTTTCAGGCCGCCTTGCTACGATTTTATGATGATGCCGCGTATATCGGGACGGAACCCCCACTCGGTGAAGCCGTATTCGCTCCGGAAGGTGATTACGCGCTTGCCGATTGGGTGAAACCCGGTCAAATAGACGACATGATATTCGGCTGGCAACTTCGGGAAAAAGAATGGACGACCAAATTGACCGACAAAGAGATACAGATTTGGAGGTCATGGCAAGACCAGTATACGGAGCAGAATTCTGATGACCCCGATGCGAAAGCGAAAGTGACGCGTGTCATTGCCACGGAATACGAACTCGACCCTAAAGTGGTGCAACAAATCGTATTGAAACAACATGTATGGGCCGCATTATGAATAATCTTAACTTTGTGTGAAATCTCTCTTTTTTTGAAAAAGAGGGATTTTTTTATTTTAGGTTAGGGAACACCGATACAGTAGGTCAAATCGTGACTTACGACGGTCAGTCATACTTAAGGGAGGCAATCACATGGGGAACAAGAAAGAAGAGCAGTTAAAACAACATACGATTGATAACGAACAACAAGCTGGCTTGACGACAAACCAAGGTCTGAAGATGGCGGAAGACGAATTCTCGCTGAAAGCAGGACGTCGTGGTCCGACGTTAATCGAGGACTTCCATTTCCGTGAGAAGATGACTCACTTCGACCATGAGCGGATTCCGGAGCGCATCGTTCATGCGCGTGGAGTCGGAGCACACGGGGAGTTCCAGGTGTATGAACCGCTTGCCGAGTTCACCAAAGCGGATTTCTTGAATGACCCTTCGAAGACAACACCCGTATTCGTCCGTTTCTCAACGGTTCAGGGGTCACGCGGTTCCGGTGACACCGTTCGGGACGTCCGTGGATTTGCGACGAAGTTCTACACAGACGAAGGGAATTATGATTTAGTCGGGAATAACATCCCGGTCTTCTTTATCCAAGATGCAATCAAGTTCCCGGACCTCGTCCACGCCGTGAAACCTGAACCACATACGGAAGTGCCGCAAGGGGGAAGCGCGCACGATACGTTCTGGGATTTCGTCGGACAAAATCACGAGACCGCTCATATGGTCATGTGGGCGATGAGTGATCGGGGGATTCCGCGTAGTCTACGCATGATGGAAGGGTTCGGGGTGCATACGTTCCGTCTCGTAAATGCTGAAGGAAAGGCGCACTTCGTCAAGTTTCATTGGAAGCCAAAGCTCGGGGTGCATTCACAAGTATGGGACGAAGCCCAAAAAGCAGTCGGGAAAAATGCTGATTTCCACCGTGTCGACCTGTATGAAGCCATCAATAAAGGCGACTACCCAGAATGGGAGCTCGGACTTCAACTCATCCCTGAAGAAGACGAGTTCAAATACGACTTCGATATTTTAGACCCGACCAAACTGTGGCCGGAAGAAGAGATCCCGGTGAAACTCGTCGGGAAGATGACCTTGAACCGAAACGTCGACAACTTCTTCGCGGAAACTGAGCAAGTCGCGTTCCACCCGGGTCATCTCGTTCCAGGAATCGACTTCTCGAACGATCCGCTCTTGCAAGGTCGTCTGTTCTCGTATACGGACACGCAACTTTCGCGTCTCGGTGGACCAAACTTCCACCAGATTCCAATCAATAAGCCAGTTTGTCCGTTCCACAACAATCAGCGGGACGGGATGCATCAAATGGCCGTCCATAAAGGTCAGACGAGCTATCACAAAAATGCGCTCAACAACAACCAGCCGGAACCCGTACCGGCCGACCAAGGTGGTTTCGAGCATTACCAAGAGAAGGTGGACGGGCACAAGATTCGCGGCCGTAGCGACAGCTTCCTTGATTTCTATTCACAGGCGAAGCTCTTCTACAACAGCATGACCGATGTCGAGAAGAAGCATATTCAAGACGCCTGTAGTTTTGAGCTCGGAAAATGTGAGTCCGACATGGTGAAAGAAAACGCCGTCGATTTATTGAATCGGATCGATCGTCACCTCGCCGAAGTCGTCGCGGACAATTTAGGGGTACAAGTGCCAGAAGAGAATAATGAGGTCCAGTCAGATAAGAGCTCCCCTGCCCTCTCGATGGCCAACACGATTAAAAAACCGGACACGAAGAGTGTCGCCCTCCTCCTCGCCGGTGACGTGGATGCGAATCAGGTGAAACAATGGGTGCAGATGCTCGCCGACCACAATGTCAACTATAGCCTCGTCGGAAAAAAAGCGCATATGCTCGGTGATTTGAAAGTAAAAGAGACGTATGACACAGTCGACGCGAGCCTCTTCGATGCCGCTTTCTTAGTGAGCGCCGCAACCTCGGTCGAAGATGATGTCCTCGAGTTTATCGAGAACACGTATAAGCACTATAAGCCGCTCGCCTTGCACGTGCATCACAAAGAGGCACTCGCCACATGTCGCGTGAAGACAGACCAGCCTGGCGTCTTCACGTTTGACGAGCACAACCTCGATGGATTCGATGCGTTCATCGATGGGATTGCGACAGCCCGTTTCTGGGACCGTGCCTAACGACGTTACTTTACTCGACTCGATTCCCGAGTCGAGTTTTTTTCATGTCTGTCATTCAGTGCATGTAGTGCATCATCTCAGACAATCCTAATTTGATTTGGTATACTCTTTTAGTTATGTTTATTAACTATTCGACTTTGAAGAAAAGGAGGCGTCGTGTTCGATGCATCAACCTATTCAAAAACTGTGGACGCGAGACTTCTTGATCATCTCGCTCATCAACTTCTTCCTGACGCTTATCTTTTTCTTATTGATGGTCACAATCGGAGTGCATGCCGTCGAGTCGTACGGAGCGACGACGAGTCAAGCAGGACTTGTCACCGGTATCTTCATCATCGGGACGTTGACCGGACGATTATTCATCGGTCGACTCATTGATTCGATCGGTCGGAAGAAGACGCTTTATATCGGGCTCGTCTTTTTCACCACCACGATTTTATTGTACTTCGTCCACTGGGGCATCGGCTTCTTATTGCTCACCCGGTTCGTTCACGGTCTCGGGATGGGATTATCGAGTACGGCAACCGGGACCATCGTAGCGCAAATCATCCCTGCGACCCGGAAAGGTGAAGGCATCGGCTACTACAGCATGAGCTCCACTCTGGCGACAGCCATCGGGCCATTCGTCGGGCTGCTCCTTAGCCAATATACGAGCTTTACGGTCATTTTCGGACTTTGTTTTGTAATCGGGGTCATCAGTTTGGCGAGTACGTTCTTTGTGAATGTACCAGAAGTCGATACTCCTGAAGTCGTTCGTGGCTTCTCATTGAAATCATTCGTCGAACCGAGGGCGTTACCGATTGCCCTCATCATCGGCATGGCCGCACTAAGCTACTCGAGTGTCTTGTCCTATATCAACTTTTATGCAAGTGAACTCGACTTGATTGAGGCGGCAAGTATCTTCTTCCTTGTCTATTCGGTTGCAGTACTCTTATCACGTCCAATCACTGGGAAATTGATGGATGCGCGCGGAGCAAACGTCGTCATGTATCCGGCAATCGCCATCTTTGCCGTCGGGCTTCTTGTGCTCAGTCAAGCAAGCAGTGGCTGGATTCTTCTACTCGCAGGTGCTTTGATTGGACTAGGTTTCGGAAATATCCAATCTGGTACACAAGCGATTGCCGTTAAGGCTTCACCACCCCACCGGATGGGGATGGCGACATCCACGTTCTTTATTGCGCTCGATGCAGGTCTCGGGTTTGGACCTTATTTCATCGGACTACTCATTCCGTTGACCGGTTTCTCGACGTTATACCTGATTCTCTCTGGCGTCGTTCTCTTTACCATTTTCTTGTATTACGTTATGAATGGACGGAACGAACAAAAACAACTGAACGAAGCTGCCTGACAGGATGTATATGCATCCTGTCTTTTTTTGAAAGTTCACACATTTCTGTGGTGGATACGTTAAAATAAAAATGACGTGTAAAAAATAGAATGAACGAAATGAGGGAGACGAGATGAAAGCTGACCATACACTTCAATCCAACGCATCGATTTTACTACGGACGTTCGATAAAATTTCAGACTATGTATTCTTTATGGAAGTTGATGGTTCAGCTTATCGATACGTCTTCGTGAACGAACCCGGAAAACGTGCAATCAACTGGTCGGATGAGGATATCGGGAAGAAGATTGATGAACTCGTTCCGACTGAGACGGCCGCTCTCATCTCACAGTATTACGATGAAGCAATCCGAACAAAAAAGAGTGTCGTCTATGAAGACTATCTTCTTGCTGACTCATTTTATACGGATACCGTAGAGGCGAATGATGTGTGGACGCTTCCACTTCATTACTTCGAGTCAGAAGTAACTCCGATTTTTGATGATGAGGGAATCTGCACACATATCGTCTCCGTCGTTCGTGAAGTGACAGAACGAAAACGTCGTGAGCTCGAACTCTCAATCCTGAAAGATCATCATGAGTCGCTGCGACGGTATTCTCCCCATGGCATCTTTGTGCTCGATCATCATCTAAACATTAAATCAGTCAACCCGGCCGTCATGGCCATCACGGGTTATGCGGAACAGGACATGCTTCACCATCCGTTCCTGCATTGGCTTCCCGAGAGTGAACGGTCTCGGGTGCGGAAAGGATTACAATTCACGCTTTCTGGGATTCCACACAAATATTCCGTCTATGCTGAACATCAATCCGGTGAACGACTCGACTTGTCCGTCCTCAACATTCCAATCGAGGTCGGTGGTAACATTACCGGCCTATTTGCAATCATCATCGACTTGACGCCCGAGAAGAACGCCGAACGTGCTACGGTCGAAAGTGAACGCCGCTATCGTCAACTGATCGAGACGATTCCAGAAGGCATCATCGTCCATCAAGACGGGAAAATTATATACGCGAACGCGATGGCGCTCGCCACAATTGGTGAAACTTACCTCGAGAGTGAATCGATTTTTTCATTCATCGCAGAAGAGCATCATCTATCCACCCGTAAACGACTCGCATCCCTTGAACTTGGAGGCCCTGTGCAGGATACGGAAATGGTCATCGTGACGCCGAGTGGAGACAAGCTCCAGATGGATATCAGTAGTCTCCTCATCGACTACGAGGGCGAAACGGCCGTCCTAACGATTTTACGTGATGTCACAGAAAAACGTGAAATGGAACAAGCCTTGAGACAAAGCGAGTTACAATATCGATTGATCACAGAAAACATGAGTGATCTCGTTTGTATGTTAGAACGGGACGGTACCGTTCGTTATGCATCCCCTTCCCACCGTACCGTGCTCGGCTTTGCGGCCGGGTATTACGAAGGGAAGAATACGCTCGACTATATCCATCCTGACGACATCCATATCGTCAGGGAGCAGTTGAAAGAAAGACAGCAACAGGACATCTCGTTGACACTTGAATTCCGTCATTTTCACGCTGATCAGCGCTGGATTTGGCTCGAAACGAAAATACAGGCCATCTATGATGAATCTGGACGTCTCCTTCACTACTTGACGGTCAGCCGTGAAATCATGCAGCGAAAAGCACTCGAGAAACAATTGAAGCATTTGGCGTATCACGACACGTTGACGGATTTGCCGAACCGCCGCTTCTTCCTCGCCTATCTCGAAGAAGAGATTGATCGAACCGAGTTCGAACAGGGCGAATTGGCCGTTCTCGCACTTGACGTTGACCGCTTCAAACAAATAAACGATACGTTCGGTCATGATGTGGGTGATGAGCTCTTGCGCCAACTCGCACGTCGATTGACATCCGTGCTTCGAAAACAAGATATGATCGCTAGACTCGGAGGTGATGAATTCGCCGTGCTCATTCGCTTCAACGACCTCTGTTCTCTACATCGTGTCGCAGAGAAAGTCATCCAGGCATTGCAACGTCCATGGGAAATTGACCATCATACGTTCATCACGACTTCAAGTGTCGGGGGCGCTCGTTATGTGAAAGGCTTGTCGACCAAACAGTTATTAAAACGCGCCGACCTTGCTCTCTACGAAGCGAAAGCTGGCGGACGAAACCAATATGTACTCGCAAAGGACCACGAATGAGTGGTCCTTTTTTCACGTGAAACATCAAAAACCGAACGATTGAATGCATTTTATCGAATTATATTCATATTTAAGTTAATTTATTTAGATACCCTTTGACTTTGTGTTCCATTCACGTTATATTACCGAATGGGCGAAGTTTTTTTGTTATTTAAGACGTTAATGTTCGTGAATAGGGGTGTGACATATGGATAAAGTATTTGATTATGAAGATATTCAATTGATTCCTGCAAAATGTATTGTCGACAGTCGTTCAGAATGTAACTCGACCGTCGAGCTTGGTGGCTTTACTTTCCGTTTACCGGTCGTTCCGGCTAACATGCAGACGATTATCGATGAAAAAGTAGCACTGATGCTGGCCAAGAACGGTTACTTTTACATTATGCATCGCTTCAATCCAGAGACGCGTCTTGCGTTTATCCGAGATATGCATGAGCGTGGATTGTATGCATCCATCAGTGTCGGGGTGAAGAAAGAAGAGTATGCCTTTATCGAGATGCTTAAATCGACCGGTCATACGCCAGAATTCATTACGATCGATATCGCACACGGACACTCAAATGCGGTCATTCGAATGATTCAACACATCAAACACCATCTTCCCGGCTCATTCGTCATCGCCGGGAACGTCGGGACGCCAGAGGCTGTTCGCGAATTAGAACACGCCGGAGCGGATGCGACGAAGGTCGGGATCGGACCCGGTAAAGTATGTATCACGAAAATCAAGACTGGGTTTGGTACAGGGGGTTGGCAATTGGCTGCACTGCGATGGTGTGCCAAGGCGGCGACAAAACCGATTATCGCGGATGGAGGGATCCGGACACATGGTGACATCGCCAAATCGATTCGCTTCGGGGCTTCGATGGTCATGATTGGCTCGTTATTTGCCGGACACGATGAATCACCGGGGGAAACGTTCGAGCAAGACGGGAAACAATTGAAAGAGTATTTCGGTTCGGCTTCTGAGTTTCAAAAAGGTGAGCGGAAAAATGTCGAGGGGAAAAAGATGTTTGTCGAACATAAAGGGGCACTACAAGATACATTGACCGAGATGGAGCAAGACCTCCAATCGGCGATTTCTTACGCGGGTGGTGACAGTCTCGAGGCATTGCGCACAGTAGACTATGTCATGGTGAAAAACTCAATCTTCAATGGGGATAAAGTATATTAATAAAGGCGACCTCGTGTCGCCTTTTATAGTTCTTTCATCATGTAGTAGTCCGATCCAGGTGGATAGTCCGGTAGCACACCCGCGACCGTATAACCGAATCGTTCATAAAACGTTTTTGCTTGAAACGAGAACGTCGTCAACTTCACACGCGTCGCACCGAGCGACTTCGCTAACGCCTCCCCTTCTACAAGTATTTGACTACCGATGCCTTGACCATGAAAGTCTGCATCGACCCACAGGCGATCCAAATCGAACCATCCCCAATACACACTCCCATACAATCCGGCGATCACCTGTCCTTCTTGTTCGATTTTTAACTGAATGAGCGGCACGTTCGCTTCACGTATATCACGATGATGAATCGAATGAACGTTGTTATACTCACGCAATTGAGTGGTCAAAAACTGTTGGAACGTCTCGTCCTCCTCGTGAATTCTTGTGATGATATGTGTCATCTTCCCATCGTCCCGTTCACAAAAAACGTAATCAATTCTTTCTCTTCTTCGTTGATTTCACGATTGACGAGTGAAGCGTATGACCGAGTGATTCCATCGATATTTCCTGGGAAATCATTTGATATGGTGGCGATTCGTCTTAATGCGAGGCAATCTTCTGCGAACGCTTCACGACTCACCATCTCACCATGTGACCAAACGATTTGTTGGGCATCGAATGTCTCCAACACATCCAACAATCGAAGTGTCTCTTCCGGTGTCATCCGCCATGTCGGAGCGTATAGATTTGCGTATAACGCGTCTCCCAAAAATAAGATTTTCTCTTCTACAAAATATAGAATGACAGCGTCTTTTGCATGGTCTCCCCCGACATGTTTCAACACAACGTGAACCCCACCGAGGTCGAGCGTCAGCGATTCTTGAAACGTCAGCGTCGGCAACACGATTTCGATGTCGCGGGCGTCCCCATATTCTTCTCGGATCGCCTCCGCACAAAATGCGATTTCAATCCCTTGCGACACCCGCTCGTCAAGAGAGGCATCGTCCCAATCGTACGGGACAAGCTTCTCCATCCCTTGTTTTGTCGCCTCACTCGCAATCGAGACTATCCCTTCTAGGGCCGGTAAACCAAAGATGTGGTCCCAATGCCAATGTGTCAATGCGACCATCGAAGGCGCACGGAGGCTTTGTTTTTCTAGCTGTTCTAAAAAGAATGAAGCGTGCGACACAGAATTACCAGCGTCGATGAGCAGCGTATGCGTATCGCCGACAACGGCACCGAGAATCGGTCGGTCTGTACGGTCGACAGGTGTCATGTACCAAAAACGTTCCGAGTGCTTGATCAAAGTTTGCATGAACAAATAAACTCCTCTTCTACTAAATCAGTTAAAGTTCCTCACCATCTGAATATACATCGTACCGGAACCATTGATTGCCCCCATTGTTTTTTGCAATGTGCATGGCCAAATCGACTTGATGAAGAATCGCGTCGATCGTGTCACTACTTTGCACCATGGTGACCCCGACACTCGCCGTAAGATGAATCACTTCTCCATTCGACGCAGTTATTCCCCGGGAAATGACTTTATTTATATCTTTTAACCTGCGGGGAGAGCCATCCTGAATCACAATGAATGCATTATCAGAAAATCGATACACCTGACCACCAACACGCTGTACAAACTCATGTAATCGTTGAGCCATCTCAATTAACATTTCATCCCCGATCAAATGACCGAATTGATCATTGATTCGTTTAAAATCGTCTAAATCAATTAATAGTAATGTAATCGGTTGCGAGCGCTGCAGTTGCTTGTATAAATCAGTCGTGAGGGTGTGACGGTTACATAGTTTCGTCAATTGATCCTGTTTCGCGATATGAACCATCTCGCGTTGTTTCCGTTCTTTTCGAATCCCACTCTCCATCCATCTCGCGAGCAATCGTATCGTGTCGGTCAATTCCTGAAGGGTATTCTCGTCAAGTTGATCATTTAAATTCCCTTGCTCCGCCAATAAAACAATCCAGCCAAACACTTGATGATTATGTGTCAGAGGAAAACTGATGAGCGTGGTGAATTCAATGCCGTCTACAATAAGTTCGCCTTCTTGTAGCGTTTGTGAACCGACTGTCGTCAGTTGATGGAGGGATTGAAGTTCTTCTTCTCCCCACGTCAAACGGGATACCCCATTCTCTACCAAGAGTCGGTTGAAAGTTTCAATCGAGAAGATGACCGCGTGTGAATAACCGACCCATTCCAATAGAATTTCTTGAACCCGCTCCAATTGGTCTTGAAATGGCAGGCGTAATGCCGTCGCTTCATACAATGCTTCTACAACTTGCTGACGATTGATTTGTCGCCTTAAAACTTCTGTATGCTCAATTTCTGTCATGACCCAATGCGCAAACGATTCAAGTGTTTGTAGATTTGCTTCCGTGAACGTTCTCGCCTGCTCGTCGACTACACAAAGCGTACCGATGACATGACCTTGTTTTGTACGAAGTGGTACACCTGCATAAAACCCAATACGCTCGAGCCAAGGACTATCGCTCTCAATCGCTTCTGACACGACATCTTCAATGACGACCGGACGCTCAGATGTGATAACCCGATTGCATAACGTCCATTCCCGTTTAAGATGCGCAGATTCGAGTTCAATCCCGACACATGATTTGAGCCACTGTTGATCCGTCGTCATGATGGAGATGAAGGCGACCGGCATCTGTAAAGTTTGTGCAGCCAAACGTGAGATTCGGTCATAACGTTCCTCTTGAGGTGTATTTAAAATCTCCAATCTCAGAATCGCTTTTAAGCGTTTTATTTCACGGTCGTCTAGAGAAGGTTGAAGTAACTGTGACGGCTGTTCGATTTTCGACAACATCGCTTGATGGGAATATAAGATATCGAGCGCTTTATCCAAGTCTCCAAGCGGCATCGGGCGACTAAAGAAATAACCTTGAATCTCATCACAGCCGAGTTGACGTAAAATACGATATTGTTCTTCCGTCTCGACCCCTTCTGCCGTCACCTCTAGGTCTAATTTTTTTGCCAGCGACACAATCAGTTTGACGATTTCATATTCTTTTAGTCCACTCTCTTGATCGAGTTGAGCAACGAACGATCGATCAATCTTGATTCCATCAATTTCGAATAGCTTCAAATAATTTAAAGAGGAGTAACTGACTCCGAAATCATCAATCATCAGTCGAAACCCTTGCTGTTTTAACGATTCGACTATTTTGATCGTAGCGACTGGTTCATGCATTAACGTGTGCTCTGTCACTTCAAACTCAAACTGTTCAGGTTGAAGACCGTACGATGCAATGATGGAAACGAGTTCATTCATATGGTTCTCATGAAACAAGTTCGGCGACACGTTCACGGCCACACGGCGCCCTTCAAATTGCTCGGGATGTGTTGACACCTCCTGGCACACCCGATTCAGGACAAACTGTGTCACGTCCTCAATCAGTAGCGACTGCTCCGCAACCCGTATGAACATTTCAGGAGAAACAATACCGAGCACCGGACTTTCCCAACGAATGAGCGCCTCAAAATGAATTGCTCCATCCATCGACACTTTCGGCTGATACATCATGTACAGTTCGTCTTGTTTGAGTGCTTTCACGAGTTCCGTCTCAATCATGATTTCATCGATATAGCGTTGTACATACTCATCGTGCTCATATAAACGAATCGTCTGACTCCCGGTCTGCCGCGCCTCGAGTAAAGCAGTCGAAGCGTTCATAATGATACGGTCGGCGTCTGTCGTCCCCGCTCCGATTCCGATACAACTCGATAACGGGAATTCTGCCTCCGCAACTTGGTAGGAATGACTCGCAATCACATCAAGCAAATGTTCAGCATACATATAAGCGATTTTAATCGGCACATATGGCAGAACCGCGATAAAGTCTTCACCGTCTACTCGACCGATGATCGAACCTTTCGGAAGCGTGTTCGCCAATTGACGTGTGATGTCTTTAATCAATTGATTCGAGCGCTCCACTCCTTGAAGCGACATCATCATCTTGAAACGATTGATGTGGAGACGCATGACGCTCGTTTCTTCCGAATCATGTTGCTCGAACAAGTGATCGAGTTCCAATTTGACTTTCATCAGATTGGGCATCCCGGTCAAATAATCCATATGCTCGATACTCCGTAACAACTTGATCTCTGCTTCCTCGGATAAATCCGTCGTCAAACTGAGTACATAACGAACCTTCCCCGCTTCATCTTCGACCGGCACAAGCATAGAAGATGCAAATTGAGCGGTATTGGACTCGATGTTCATTTGCGACATGAAATACACCGGCTCCCCCGTCTCAACGACCACATCATAATGTCCAATCAATTCATCGGCCACTTCTGAACGGTACATCTCATGTAAATAACGGCCTTCTACATCACTCGGAAGCGAAGAGGCCACCTTCCCCTGTTCGCTCACATTCACGTAACGATAGCCGTTCTCCGTCACTTCCATTAGAAATACCATCCGATACAAGCGTGTGAACAGCTCGAATAGATAATTTGGGTCGCCTTTCATCCGTTGCATCGTATCCCTCCACCTGTTCCTTTTTCTTATAGTGTAGTTGGTTTCGCTCAAACTATGGAGAAAACCTTTTTAAAAATGGGAAAACGTTTTTCTCTCATAGAAAAAAACACCCTCTCATATTTGAGAAGGTGCTCTCCGAATTAAAGCAATTCGTTCGCCAAGAGACGATAGACGTTCAGGCGATCTTCCTGCTTATGCTGGATGCTACAAATCATCGCCTCATCGAAACCATAGCGCTCCGATTCATCTCGTAACTGTTCCGCGATTTGTTTCGGCGTTCCTACGAGGTGGATGGCTCGGTTGTTGGCGATGTGGATTTTATCGACCTCCGTGAGCGGATAGTCGTGGGCCGCTTCCGGACTCAACAATTGTCTCAATTGACCACGCATCAAGAAGAGACGTGACAAATCAGAAGGTCGAGCCAAATATTCCGCTTCTTCTTCCGTCTCTGCCGTCGTGACCAAATACGTGACGCTGATGTCCGGTTTCTCCATAAAATCAGACGGTGTGAAATGGTGACGGTACGTGTCGAGCGTATCGGCACTTAGTTCACCATTAAAAAATTGAGCGAACGAATAGCCGAGTCCCATTCGTCCGGCTTGCACGGCGCTGTTTCCACTCGAACCGAGTAACCATGCTTCCGGAAGCGTAACGCCTGTCGGTGCTGCTGGCGTGTTCTTATACCATCTCTCTTCAGGTGCTTCATCTTTGATCAATTGAAGCGTCGTATCGAGCTTCTCGTAAAGTCCGTCCATCATCGGCTTCTGCCCTTGTGACATCGCATAGATCGCGTTCGCATCACCGCCTGGCGCACGTCCGACACCAAAGTCGATCCGTCCTGGGGCGAGCGCGCTGAGCGTCTTGAATACCTCTGCCATCTTGAGTGGCGAGTAGTGCATCATCATGATGCCGCCGGACCCGAGACGAATCTTGTTCGTCTTAGCTGCCAGATAGGCCGTGATGACCTCTGGAGCCGAGCTGGCGAACGACATGCCACCATGATGCTCCGCCATCCACATACGGTAATACCCTAACTCTTCTGCGACTTGTGCGAGCTCGACCGCGCTGTTCAGCGCATGTTCTCCCGTATGACCCGACGTGACCGGCGCCTGGTCTAACACACTCAATCTCATCATGCATTCTCCTAACTCTATAATGAAGTTTCTAAATATCTTGAATTTGTTGGACTCGCCGTCATCATACTAAATGGCTCTATAGAATACGAATGTTTTGCCTAGTCAACATCCAATATTTTTAGAAAATTCACGCATTTGGTTGATAGTACCTAGTCATATTTTTTATACTGATAAAGAAAGAGGTTTTAATCGTGGCTGGATGTGTAATGGGGATAGATAGACAGCAAAAACATTTCGGGGAAATGAGGAATGCATCATGAATGGTTCATCAACACCAGACGGAAAGAAATTTTCGAGTCGAGACTTTTTTAAGTTTTTGATTCCATCGCTCATCGGCATTATGTTTTTTATCGTACCAATCTCATCTGAGGAAGGTTTCACGATTCCAATCGCCTTCTTATCCAATCTATTGATTGATTGGATTGGCGGCATCGTACCGGCACTCGCCGTCATCATGATGGGAATCTCAATCCTTGGCTCGTTGTTATTATTTACGGCACGTCCTGCCTTTATGGTGGAACGACCATCAATCAACGCACTGTTTAGCGTGACACCGTTTTGGTTCGTCATGCGCATCATCGGTTTCATCGCCGGTGTCATGACGCTACTCGCGGTCGGACCAGAGATGATCACGTCGGAATTTACGGGTGGCTTGCTACTCTTTGATTTGATTCCAATCTTGTTTGCGACATTCTTTTTTGCGGGTATGTTGTTACCGCTCCTATTGAACTTCGGACTTCTCGAGTTCGTCGGCACATTCCTGATGAAAATCATGCGTCCGTTGTTCCGCTTGCCAGGACGCGCTTCCCTCGACTCGCTCGCGTCATGGGTCGGAGATGCGACGATTGGAATTCTACTTACGACAAAACAGTATGAAGAAGGTTATTATACGAAACGAGAGGCATCTATTATTGCAACGACATTCTCTGTCGTCTCCATCACCTTCACAATCGTCGTCCTGCAGTATATGAGACTCGATCAATACTTCCTGCCGTACTACGGTGCCATCATTTTATCAGGTCTAGTCGCAGCCCTCATCATGCCGCGAATTTATCCGTTATCTAAAAAAGCGGATACTGCTTATGAGGAAACCGAGCTTCAACCGGAAGAAGATGTTCCGGCGAACATGTCGCTCGGTAAATGGGCGCTGACCCAAGCTTTGAAGAAGTCACAATCAAGTAAGAGTTTCTTGGAAACATTAAAAGATGGTTTTAAAAACGTACTCGATATGTGGATTGGTGTCCTTCCGGTCGTCATGGCTGTCGGGACAATCGCTGTCGTCATCGCCGAATATACACCGTTCTTCACAATCATCGGAAAGCCGTTCGAGCCGATTTTAATGTTCCTACAAGTGCCGGAAGCGGCAGCGGCCGCACAGACGATGGTCGTTGGTTTCGCGGACATGTTCTTGCCGGCCGTACTCGGAAGTGAAATCGAGAGTGAAATGACGCGTTTCGTCATCGCCACGTTGTCCGTCACCCAGCTCATCTATATGTCTGAAGTCGGGGGCTTGTTGCTTGGTTCGAAACTCCCAATCTCGTTCTTCGATCTCGTGTTGATTTTCTTGTTACGTACATTCATCACACTTCCAATCATCGTCGGAATTGCACATCTTGTGTTTTAACGAAAACGACGCCCTTTCTCTTTTATGAGATGGGGCGTCCTTTGTATACTAAAAGAAAAGGAGGGAGATCTAGATGGAGCACCCATTCGCAGGACAACTCGAGGTCGCAAACAACGGTTATGCCGGTATCATCGACCCGGAAGCTTATGTGAACGATCGTTACCACGGACGCTGGACATTAAAGCGCTCTGTACAGATTGAAGGCGTGCCCGTCTTGCTCCAACGACAATTCGAGAACGGAAAGAACAACTGTACGTTGACATCGATCACCGCCATCTTCCGCTTTTATCGAAATCACGGATTCACTAATATCCCAGACGATGTAACGCAGATTCAGGAGGATATGCGCGAGATTGCCTTCAGGCACCATTTCAAAGATGAGAAAGGGACACCCCCGACACAAATCGCCACCATCATCACGAAACTATGGAAGCGATACGGGTATGACGGTCGAGGCAGTTCCCGCTATCTATGGAAGTGGTCGACGTTCGAGCGGGAACTGAAAGCGGGTCGACCGTTCGTATTAAATATGGCGAACGGCTTCTATAAGAATCATTCCGTCACGGGGGTCGGCTATTTACAGTTTGAAAAACGGGGATTTCCCGACGTCGTCTTGTTGGCCGTGCTCGACAACCGGTCGAAAGACGTGCGCTATATCGACTTCAACGAATTCAACTTTTGGGGAAGCATCACGCGCGTCCATCCACCAACCACTCGTCCGTAATCGTTTCAATCGCTTGACCGATTTTTAAAAGATGCTCGCGCTTGGCGTATGACCCGTAATGTAGCCCGTTTGAGTCATACCCATTCCCGAGCCCGACGAACACTTCTGACGGCTTCATATGGAGGCCAATCATCGGGATACCTGATTCATGACGTCCGATTTCATAAGTGACGGCAGGATACGCAGACAGACTTCTTATTGTTGAAAACTCGTTCAAGGCACGACAGTTGTCTCGCCCGAGCACGATGATACGGCTCGGTTTAATATACGCAATCGTCCGCTCCAACAATTCGATTGAGGTCGGATGCTCCATCCAGTCGCGCCCCGTCCTCATCTTCCCCATCTGTTCATACGTCGCAAATTTAAAAAAATCGACGTGGATGACAGCGTTAGGGTCGTCATAAAACGACCGCCCCATCCCGTTGAGGAGCGCCTCGAGTTTGGCGCCACCTGGTTTCCCGAACCAGCTCGTCGTCGCGCGACCCGACTCGAAATAGACCGATGCCCGTTCGAGCGTTTGTTGCAGCGCCTCTTCATTTCCGAGGTAATCTTCAAACGAGAGTGTGTCCCGCCAATAGAACTTTTGGGCTTGCCCCATTCTCGGCGTCCCGTCACGATGTAAAAACTCGCCGCGGGACGGATTCGTCCCGACGGTCAGCCATTGATTCAGACCAGGTCGACCGTACCAAAGGACAGGCGACGTCTCCGGAATTAATTCTTTTCCGAATGATGTGTCACATAGCGTTGCTTGAAATTGCATCGCGTCTTGTAACAGTCGTACTGCCTCCATGTCATCCCTCCTCTCCCGTTCGTTTCCCGCTTTCGAGAGTTTATAAAATGCGTTATAGTGAGAGGACGAAGTCAAATAAAGGACGTGTACACATGCGCATCAATAAATTCATTAGTGAATCAGGCAAGGCGTCCCGTCGCCAAGCCGACCGTCTCGTCGAAGAGGGACGCGTCACCATCAACGGGAAGAAAGCAAAAATCGGCGACCAGGTCAAACCGGGCGATGAAGTCCTCGTCAACGGTTCGGTCGCTCGGGTCGCACGAAACAACGTCTACATCGCCGTCCATAAGCCGGTCGGGATTACGAGTACGACAGAGAAGAAAGTAAAAGGGAACTTGGTCGACATGGTCAACCACCCACTCCGCATCTTCAATATCGGTCGTCTCGATAAAGACTCGGAAGGTCTTATCCTCATGACAAACGACGGCGATATCGTCAACGAGATTCTCCGTGCAGAAGGCGAGCATGAGAAAGAATACATCGTCTCGGTCGATAAGCCGATCACACCGGAGTTCGTCGAACAGATGGAAGCCGGCGTCAAAATCCTCGGACAGAAGACGCTTCCGTGTAAAGTCCGTCCGCTCTCGAAGTTTGACTTCAACATCACCCTCACCCAAGGACTCAACCGTCAGATCCGTCGGATGTGTGAGGCGCTCGGCTATGAAGTGTTCCGCCTCCAACGTGTGCGTGTCATGAACATCACGCTCGGGAAGCTCCCACCTGGACAATGGCGCGACCTTTCGAAAAAAGAACGGGAGCAATTGTTCCGCGAATTGAATTACGAACCAAAAGAATGGTACTAAAATAAGCCTAGACGCGCGTCTAGGCTTATTTTTTATTTCGCTGTCACGCCACCGTCTACCGGAAGTTCAATCCCGCTAATATGATTCGCCTCGTCTGACGCGAGGAATAGAACGGCTGCCGCCACTTCATCCGCTTGTCCGAGATTTGGCAATGCGATTTGATTCAGGAAGTGCTGTTTATAGTCCGGGTGCTCCATATGCGGCGCACTCATCGGCGTCACGATATACCCTGGGTGTACCGAGTTGACGCGAATGTTTTGTTTCCCGTAATCGACTGCTGCTGCTTTCGTAAGAGAACGGACAGCACCTTTTGAGGCCGTGTATGCCCCGGCACCCGCCATACCGGTTAATGCAGAGATCGAGGAGATGTTGACGATTGATCCTCCCTCATTCTCGGTCATGAGCGGAATCGCATATTGTGTCCCTAACATGACTCCATCGATGTTGATGCGATACGTGCGTGCCCAGTCCTCTTCTGTCTGTTCCAAGAACGGTTTCGCAAGTGCGATTCCGGCATTGTTCACGAGAATATCTAATTTGCCACACGTCGCTTCCACTTCTGCGAATACGTCTTCCCAGCTCGAACGCGATGTCACGTCATGCTTCACCGCGATGGCTTCACCGCCTTGTGCACGAATCGATTCGACCACGCTGTTTACACCTTGTTCATTGATATCTGTCGCGACGACCGTCGCTCCTTCTTTGGCGAATAGACGTGCCGTCGACTCTCCCATACCGCTTCCTGCCCCTGTGATGACCGCTACTTTCCCCTGTAAACGCATTGTCCCAGCTCCATCCTTTAAATTATGATAGTCTAACTATCATAATAATAATTGGATGTGACATTAATCTCAACGAAACTGCTCGAAGGCGATATACTAAGGACAGACAGTGAGGTGATGGAATTGAGTAAACGACAACAAAACAAAGAAGAACGGATCCAACTGATTATCAAAGAGGCAGAACGCTTATTTTTAGAGAACGGCTTTGAAAAAGTTCAGATGCAGGACATCGCGGATGCGGCAGGAATTGGGGTGGCGACGCTATTTCGCTACTTCCCGAAGAAAGACCAATTGATCGTCGCAGCGGCAGTCAAGAATCTACAACCGACACTCGAGCGATTTGAACAATTCATGCATGAGGAGGGAAACGCCTATGAAAGGCTCGAAGCCATCTTGAACCACTTTTTCGAGATGCAGTTGGAGCGGACGGACCACGCCCGTTTCCGAGAGGCGTTTGAAAGCTATGCATCGTTCGTCGCCACGCCCCTTCCTGGGATCGAGACTTATATTGACGTGCAGCGACAAATCATGCAGACGCTCGAACCCTTGATTGAAGACGGGAAACGAGACGGATCATTCCGCTCGGATATCGATGTGAAGGTGACCGTCGTCACAATCATCAATACGTTCGGGACGTTCGGAAACAACATCATGTTGAAGTCACATATCAGTTATTTAGAAGACGATATCGAGACGGCCGTACAATTGCGTGCGTTGAAAGAGATGTTACTCGCATCCATTCGGGCATGAGAAAAGCCTCCCTTCGCTTGAAGGGAGGCTAATTGTATACATAAAAAATGAGCACCTCTCACTAGAGGTGCTCTCGAAAGTCTACCGCGACGGACCACGCTCCACAACGTGCTCCTCAAGGGAATGTCCGCCGTCTTACATAGACCAGCTCATCGCATGTACTCAACTATATGCGAAACCTACGTCCTCGTCAATCTTTTCTTCAATCTCGGTTGACATCTTCCTAAAAATTAGGATAATTAAGAGTGTTAGCACTCTTAATTATAGAGTGCCAAAATACAGACATCAAAAGGAGAACGATCATGACAAAGAAACAGTTTCAAACCGAATCGAAACGAATTTTAGAGTTGATGGTCCACTCAATTTATACACATAAGGACATTTTCTTGCGCGAGCTCATCTCGAACGCGAGCGACGCCATCGACAAGATGTATTATCGTGCCCTCTCCGACGAAAGTATCGAGTTCAACAAAGACGATTACTTCGTCAAAATCGAACTCGACAAAGAGGCGCGGACGATCACGATTCGCGATACAGGGATTGGGATGACAGAAGAAGAGCTCGAATCGAATCTTGGAATTATCGCCAAGAGTGGCTCACTCGCCATGAAGCAAGCGACGAAGATGGAAGAAGACCATAGCCTCATCGGCCAGTTCGGAGTCGGATTCTATTCTGCGTTCATGGTCGCTGACCGTGTGACCGTACGGACTCGCTCGATTGACAGCGGTCAAGGATACGTATGGGAGTCAGAAGGCACAGACGGCTATTCAATCGAGTCGACAGACAAGGCGGACATCGGTACAGAAATCACGCTCCACTTGAAAGCGGACACTGAAGATGACGCGTACTCGTCATTCCTTGAAGAGTATGAGATCCGCTCGCTCATCAAGAAACATTCGGACTTCATCCGTTACCCAATCAAACTCGATGTGACGAAACATCGTCAAAAAGAGGACTCGGAAGATTATGAGGATTACAAGGAAGAAGAGACCGTCAACAGCATGGTACCGATTTGGCGGAAGCGTAAGAGCGAGTTGACCGATGAGGATTACAAGGCGTTCTATCATGAGAAGCGCTACGGCTTTGATGAGCCGCTCAAGCACCTCCACTTGAACGTCGACGGCACGATCCGGTATCAGTCAATCCTCTACATCCCATCGACGGTCCCGTTCGACTATTACACGAAAGAGTTCGAGAAAGGGCTCGAACTCTATTCGAATGGCGTGTTGATCATGGAGAAGTCACCGGATCTCTTGCCGGACTACTTCGGCTTCGTCAAAGGAATGGTCGACTCAGAAGACCTCTCGCTCAACATTTCCCGTGAAATGTTGCAGCAGGACCGCCAGCTTCGCGTGATCGCCAAAAACGTGAAGTCAAAAATCAAAGGGATGCTCGAGAAGATGCTCCAAAATGAGCGTGAGGACTATGAGAAGTTCTATGAATCGTTCGGTCGCCAATTGAAGTTCGGCGTGTATGACCAGTTTGGCGCAGCGAAAGACGAATTGAAGGACTTGATTCTTTTCCATTCTTCTCACGAGAAGAAACTCGTCTCGCTCAAAGAGTACGTCGAACGGATGAAAGAGGATCAGAAATACATCTATTATGCGACAGGCGAATCGATCCATCGCATCGATCTCTTGCCACAAGCAGAACGCTTGAAAGAAGAAGGATACGAGATCCTCTACTTCACAGAAGAGATTGACGAATTTGCGATTAAGATGCTTCAGTCATATGACGACAAAGAGTTCAAATCGATTGCGAGCGGTGACCTCGGTCTCGATGACGCGGAAGCGAAGTCGCTCAACGAAGACAATCAAGACTTATTCGCCTTCATGAAACAAGAACTCGGGGACCGAATCAAAGAAGTGCGTGCCTCGACACACCTCAAGTCACATCCGGTCTGTCTGACGGTCGCCGGTGACGTCTCGATTGAGATGGAGAAGATTTTGAACGCGATGCCAAACGGGGGCGGCATGAAAGCGGAGAAAGTGCTCGAAGTGAACGCCGACCATGCCATCTTCCAGACACTCCAACGTGTATATAAAGAAGATGAAGCGAAAGCGAAACAGTATACAGACCTCTTGTATCAACAAGCCCTCCTCATTGAAGGGTTATCGATTGAAGATCCGGTAGCGTATTCGAATGCGGTGTGTGCGTTGATGGCGGAGTAACGGTGAAGACAGAGGGGATCCTCTGTCTTTTTCGTTTTTAGCAAAAAAGCATGCTACACTTTAAACAAATGAAAATTTTGGGAATGAGGTGCTTTATGCTATTCGAAAAAAATAAAGTGTATAGACGTTCTTCAATTCACGATCAATACGGGGGTAATCGACAAAGGGGAATCAGTCCATCAGCAAAGCACGATATAATTTTTATTTTTGATATGAAACATAGTAGCTTTGATTATGCTAATCGATGGGATGAAAAAGAGGGGTTGTATTATTACAATGGGGAAGGACAAGTCGGTGATCAGACATTCACTTCTGGTAATAAAGCTCTTTTAAGACATATTGAAAGCAATAAAGATGTGTATTTATTTGAAGAAATAGGAAACTCTATGTATCGCTTTGTTGATCAGATGATTCTAATTGGATATGACATTCAATTTGGGAGTGACAAAAATTATCAACAACGTGAAATTATCGTTTTCACATTTGAACCTATACACTCAGTTTTTGAAGGGGCCCGTCACTTTTTTGAGAACATGAAATACAAGACATTAGATGAACTTCATCTCATCGCACAACAAAATTTACAAAAAGTAAATGGGTTAAGCACAACTACCCGAAAGCAACAAATTCGCGAACAGTCAGCAGCTGTCTATTATAGTATTTTTGCTCGTGCAAACAATCACTGTGAAGCTTGTGGTTCACAATCTCCTTTTGAAACAGAAGATGGTCCATACTTAGAGTTACATTCGTTACATTCAGACTCTGATCAAATAATATTGCGTCCTGGTTTAGGAGCTGCTGTTTGTCCTAATTGTCATATGCGTTTGCATAAAGGAAAAGATCGTAGTCAATATAACAAACAATTAGAAATGAAAATTATCGCTAAACTTATTGAAAATATCGATCGTCCTTAATCAAACAGATTAGGGAGGTTTTCAATGGCAATTGATAATCCATGTCTCTATTTCGAGAATATGAAATACATTTTAATACTAAAAATTTATTTTATCGATGATTTATTTTTTAAAAATAAATATATAAAAACAAAAAAAGCAATTCTATTGTAATCGTTTTCTTCCCTTCCATTAAGCCAAATGTAAATAATGTGTTGGTAAGCCTAATACTTTCAAAGCATGCAAACGCCTTGACAATTCTAGCTCGTTATATGAAGTTAGTATTACATTATAATTATTCTAGTCGAGATAGAAACGCTAGAGTAAAAAAACAAGGAGGACATAACCCATGTCATTAATCGGCAAAGAAGTACTACCATTCAAAGCACAAGCATTCCAAACAGGTGAATTCCTCGAAGTTACAGAGAATGACCTCAAAGGCAAATGGAGCGTTGTCTGCTTCTACCCAGCTGACTTCACATTCGTCTGCCCAACTGAACTCGAAGATCTTCAAAACGAGTACGCTGCACTTCAAAACCTCGGTGTAGAAGTATACTCTGTCTCAACAGACACACACTTCACACATAAAGCTTGGCACGAAACATCTGAGAAAATCGGAAAAATCGAGTACATCATGATCGGTGACCCATCACACGTCATCTCACGCAACTTCGACGTCTTGAACGAAGAAGACGGCCTCGCAGACCGTGGTACGTTCATCATCGACCCAGACGGTGTCATCCAAACTGTCGAGATCAACGCTGGCGGCATTGGCCGTGACGCGAGCACGCTCGTCAACAAAGTCAAAGCAGCACAATACGTACGCAACAATCCAGGCGAAGTCTGCCCGGCGAAATGGGAAGAGGGTTCTGAAACACTCCGCCCAAGCCTTGACCTCGTCGGTAAATTGTAAGGAGCGATTGCATGTTAGAAGCAGCGATTAAACAACAGCTCGACCAATATCTCCAGCTCATGGAGGGCGATGTCGTCCTCCGTGTGAGCGCTGGGGAAGACAACGTCTCAAACGAGATGCTCGAGCTCGTCAACGAACTCGCCAGCATGTCATCACGCATCTCGGTCGAACGCGCGACACTCGAGCGTACACCGAGCTTCAGCGTGAATCGTCCGTCTGAAGAGACAGGAATCGTCTTTGCGGGGATTCCACTCGGACATGAGTTCACATCACTCGTCCTCGCCCTCCTCCAAGTGAGCGGGCGCGCACCGAAAGTCGATGCGGACACGATCAAACAAATCCAAAACATCGAAGGCGCGTATCACTTCGAGTCATATATCAGCCTCAGCTGCCACAACTGTCCTGACGTCGTGCAAGCGCTAAACGTCATGAGCGTCCTCAACCCGAACATCACCCACACGATGATCGATGGAGCCGCGTTCAAGGATGAAGTGGAATCGAAAGAGATTATGGCTGTCCCGACGGTCTTCTTGAACGGCGAATCGTTCGGTAACGGTCGGATGTCACTCGAAGAGATCTTGGCGAAACTCGGTACAGGTCCTGACGCCTCTGCATTCTCGGACAAAGACCCATACGACGTCCTCGTCGTCGGTGGCGGTCCAGCTGGTGCAAGTGCTGCCGTATACGCGGCTCGTAAAGGAATCCGTACAGGAATCATCGCAGAGCGCTTCGGTGGCCAAGTGATGGACACGATGGGTATTGAGAACTTCATCGGTACCGCTTATACAGAAGGTCCAAAGCTTGTCGCAAGTCTTGAAGAGCACGTCAAAGAGTATGGCATCGACGTCATGAACCTCCAACGCGCGAAGCGTCTTGAGAAAAATGACCTCGTCGAAATCGAACTCGAGAACGGTGCCGTCCTGAAAAGTAAGAGTGTCATCCTCTCAACCGGTGCACGCTGGCGTAACGTCAACGTCCCAGGTGAGGCGGAGTTCAAAAACAAAGGGGTCGCTTACTGCCCGCACTGTGACGGTCCTCTCTTTGAAGGGAAACGTGTCGCGGTCATCGGTGGCGGTAACTCCGGTATCGAAGCGGCCATCGATCTCGCCGGAATCGTCAAACACGTGACGGTCCTCGAGTTCGCCCCTGAACTCAAGGCCGACCAAGTGCTTCAAGACCGTCTCCACAGCCTCCCGAACGTGACTGTCATCACGAACGCTCAGACGACAGAAATTACGGGTACGGACAAAGTGAACGGCATCTCGTATGTGTCTCGTGAGACGAACGAGTCACATCATGTCGAACTGGAAGGCGTCTTCGTCCAAATCGGTCTCGTCCCGAACACGGACTGGCTCGACTCGGTCGAACGCAACAACTTCGGGGAAATCGTCGTCGACCGTCATGGCGCGACGAACGTCCCAGGTGTGTTCGCGGCAGGAGACTGCACGAACAGCGCCTACAAACAAATCATCATCTCGATGGGTTCTGGTGCGACAGCCGCACTCGGCGCCTTCGACTACATGATTCGCAACTAACACAAAGACTCGCTCTCATCCTAGAGGGCGAGTCTTTTTTTACAGTTCAAACGTCTTCCCCGAGTCCGGGATGAATAAAATCGATTCTCCGCTTCCTGCTTTAAACCGGTAGCCTACTCGAGGGGTAAATGGATTCCATTCTCCCCCGGTCGTCGGAACGCTTTCCATGTACGTCACGTCATTGTACGTTTTGCTCAACGTCTCTTCTGCCTCCGCTACCGAATAAGTCGGTACGGATAACACGATTCCTATACTTACGCTGATCACTCCAAACGACACCGCCCACGGAGTCGATGTCGGCTTTCGAAACTGTACCAAGACTAGTAGCATGATGATCCAGCCAATCGGCACCCCGAATGTTGCGGCTCCCCCATATACTCGAACGTTCACTTCCATCAACACGACAGTTATTATACCGCCAATCATCCACCACCACTTCATCCACATCACCTCCCTTTCATTATCCCAAAATCAGGAAATGACTCAACATCTTTTATTCACATTGATGTATGATAACTTATAGTGTATTATATACAGTATAAAGATAAACGAATGAAGGAGGCGAAAAAATGTCCGATGTAAAAGCCTCGTTAGTGACAGAGTTGCGACGCGGCACGTTGACGATTGCGGTGCTCAGCCAGTTGAAGACACCCCAATACGGCTATTCTCTCGTTCAAGCGCTACTTGATGCCGACATCAACATTGACCAGAGTACGCTCTACCCGCTCTTGCGTCGACTTGAAAAACAAGGACTCGTCACGAGCTCCTGGGACACGACGGAGAGTCGACCACGAAAGTACTATGTGCTCAGCCCGGACGGATTGGATATTTTGAATGAGTTGTACGTGGAATGGATGAACATGTCGAAAACATTGACCCGTTTGATTGAAGGAGGAAATGATCATGAATCTTCGTGATGTGTATATTGATGAAGTCACCTCTCGAATTCCTGAGTCGATGCGGCAAGACGTCGCACTCGAATTAGAGTCGACCATTGATGACATGACTGGAAATGACCCGTCTGAAGCGACTTTGTTTGAAGCGTTGCGCCAACTCGGTGACCCTCATATTCTCGCTGCTCGTTATGCGAACCGACCGCTCCACCTGATCGGCCCTGCCCTCTTCACACAATACGTGAACGTCATCAAGATCGTCTTACCGATTGCCGTCACGGTCATCACAATCCTCTCAGTCATCGGTTATCTGAACAACTCGATTGACGACACGTCTTGGCTTCCATTCTTGATTCAAGGATTCCTTCAAGTCGGGGCGGCCATCTTCAACGTCGTCGTCCAGACGCTATTTTGGATTACGCTTACGTTCTTCATCATCGAACGCACTGTGCCTGAAGGTGAAGTCCCCTTCTCTAGTTGGAAACCTAAACAACTCAAGAAAGTGAAACCACGTTCGACCTCGATTTCTTTTGGTTCAATCTTGTTTGACTTTGTCGCCACCGTTTTGATGGTCGTATTGTACGTCAACGCCGAGCAGATGATTCGAGTCGTCATGAATGGTAAATCCTATCCGTTGTTGAATCCGTCTGTCTTGGATCGATTCCTCCCGTTTGTCATCGCCTTGGCCGTCTTTGGGATCGCCATCGCTATTTATAAATGGATGGTTCGACACTGGACGAAGCCGCTCGCCTTGTGGAACGCCCTCTTCAATGTCGTCTGGATTGTCATCACGGCGCTCATTTTACTGCAACCTGATTTGATTTCATCCGACGCCATTTCGTTGATTGCCGATCAAACCAATATCGACATCGAAACGATTAGTCGCTGGGGCGCCTGGAGTGTATTGCTCACCATCATCATCGTGTGTATCATTGATTTAGGTGAAGGTTTCTACAAAGCATTTCGGCGTTGATCTCACATTCAAACGTTTCATTTCCGAGGAAAGTGGAATACGGGACTAGAGAACGGATTTTGAATGGGGAGGCATTTGATGGGTATTCCAACAATCAAGTTACATGACGGCCATGAGATTCCAGCCATTGGACTCGGGACGGTTTATTTGAAAGGTGAGGCAGGCGTCGACGCCATTACGTGTGCCATCCGAAACGGATATCGACTCATCGATTCGGCAATTCGTTATGACAATGAAGGCACGGTCGGTGAAGCGGTTCGTCAATCCGGCATTCCGCGCGAACAGCTTTTCTTAACATCAAAATTGCGCGCGCAATATTATGACTACGACCAAGCACTCGAGATGATTCGGGAGTCCCTGTATCGGGCGAACCTCGACTATTGGGATTTGTTCCTCTTGCATTGGCCAAACCCGAAACAAGACAAGTATGTCGAGGCATGGCGTGCCTTGATTCAAGCGAAGAAAAACGGATGGATCCGCTCCATTGGGGTCTCGAACTTTATGCCGGAACATCTCAATCGTTTGATTGAAGAGACGGGAGAAACACCGGTCATCAATCAAATCGAGCTACACCCGTACTTCTCTCAAGTCGAACAGCGTCAAGCCGACAAGGAGCGAGGCATCATCACAGAAGCGTGGAGCCCACTCAGTCGCGCCCGTACGGTCATCCATGATGAAAAGATCACCGAGCTCGCCAAACAAAAAGGAAAGAGTGTGTCTCAAGTCATCTTGCGTTGGCATGTGCAACTTGGGGTCATCCCGCTCGCCCGCTCGTCTAGCGAGTTGCACCAAAAAGAGAATCTCGATATCTTCAACTTTGAATTGACAGATGAAGAGATGGAGACGCTTAATGCGTTGACGAAACCAGATGGTCGCATCGATGACCAGGATCCGCGTGAATACGAAGAGTACTAAAGAAGATTGAGCCAACGGAGGCTCAATCTTCTTTTCGTTATACGGTTCAGAGTGGATGTCGTTTGAAATGTTCAGCAATGTGTCGTTTCATGGCGTCTCGATTTTCGGCGAAGATGCGGTGACGATGACCGTTCCCGCCGGATGGGTGCGGAAACCCGCTCACGACCCGCTCCTGGTCCAAGAGACCGCGCTCCACTAACAGCTCCACGGCTCGTCTCACGTTCACGCCCATCGGTAGAATGAGGGCATCTTTCAGCTGTGCCATCTCTTCAGCGAATACACCTTCCACGTAAGGTCGAAACAGTTCAGTCCGAATCATATCCGGGCTCGACCCGTTATAGTTCTTACCTTTATAGAAAACGGGATAAGGGAGAACCGCCGTGTTTTGTACGAGATGGTTCGCCGACCCAAATAAATCAAGGGATGATTCGATTCCCAAATGATGATGTAAATCCAAATCGTCCAGCATCGTCACCAAGTTCTTACGAATCGGACCAGAGAAACTTCCCCGTTGTTTGACGGCTCGCAGTGCTTCTTCATCAGAAGCATCTTTCAAATCGCGAATCGCCTCGAACGACTGACGCATTTGATACAAGCCTGGCGTGATCCCGGCGATAACGACTTTAGCATCCGGATTGATATATTCAAACGGTGCGTAATAGATATCAAGTTGTTTCTTTTCATCACGATCTAACAAAAAATCTTCACTTTTTAACTTCTCTTCCTCTAAATCAGATAGCTGCAAGATTTTTGATTTATATGTGTGAAATAATTTTGTTCTTGTCACCTGAACCATACTCCTTTCATTTGCTACTTCTATCTCTATTCCCCAAAATCTTCATGTGAAAAAAATTCATGTTTCAGACAAATGC
The DNA here is from genome assembly GCF_018617685.1 of Exiguobacterium sp. s57. NCBI lineage: Bacteria > Bacillati > Bacillota > Bacilli > Caryophanales > Exiguobacterium > Exiguobacterium sp. s57. The sequence goes on along the minus strand of NZ_JACSKR010000004.1, from coordinate 66,921 downwards.
TATATAAAAATAAAGCGCTTCCATTCCATATTTTGTGATATTCTGACGTTGTGATTGAAGAAAGATTTCCTTAGGTTTTATAACATTTCACAAGGAGTGTGTTGAGACATGAAAGCAGTCGTTGTCAATTCAGCAAGCAAAGCCAATATCGAAATCGTTGAAAAGGAAATACGTCCATTACAAGCAGGAGAAGCACTCGTCGATGTCGAGTACTGTGGGGTATGTCACACGGACCTTCACGTCGCCGGTGGTGATTTTGGAGATGTTCAAGGTCGCGTGCTCGGTCATGAAGGAATTGGAGTCGTGTCTCAAATTGCGGATGATGTCACGAGTTTAAAAGTCGGAGACCGCGTCAGTATCGCTTGGATGTATCATGCGTGTGGTCGCTGTGAATATTGTACGACGGGACGGGAAACGTTCTGCCGAAACGTTCAAAACGCCGGATATAGCGTAGATGGCGGAATGGCCGAACAAAGTATCGTCGTCGCCGATTATGCCGTCAAAGTACCTAAAGGATTAGACCCTGCACAGGCATCAAGTATTACTTGTGCCGGTGTCACGACGTATAAGGCCATCAAAGTGGCAGACGTCAAACCTGGTGAGACGGTCATCATCTATGGTTGTGGGGGACTGGGCAACCTGGCAATTCAATATGCGAAGCATGTATTCAATGCGCATGTGATTGCCGTCGACTTGAACGATGATAAGCTTGAACTTGCCAAAGAGAGTGGCGCTGATTTGACAATCAATCCATCGACCGAAGGAGATGCGGCAGACATCGTCCAAGAGAAGTTCGGTGGTGCACACGCTGCAGTCGTCACGGCTGTCTCTAAAGTCGCATTTAACTCAGCTGTCAATGCGGTTCGCGCTTGTGGGAAAGTCGTAGCAGTCGGTCTTCCTTCTGAAACGATGGATTTGAATATTCCTCGTCTCGTTCTCGATGGAATCGAAGTCGTCGGATCTCTCGTCGGGACACGTAAAGACTTAGAGGAAGCCTTCCAATTCGGAGCAGAAGGACTCGTTGTGCCTGTTGTTCACAAACGTTGTCTTCACGAAGTTCAAGATATCTTTGAAGAGATGGAGCAAGGGAAAATTCAAGGACGCATGGTCATCGACTTCAAAAATAAAGACTGTTAATTAAAACGAGGCCATGTGCCTCGTTTTGTTCTAGTTTGACGTTGACGGGGTATAGTTGCTTTTGTATAGTTAGGAACGTCCAAAAAGCCGAAAATGAAAGAGGAGTGACTTGATTTGACTCCATCAACGTCAACCCGTCTGCTTGATTTGCTGACAGAACGAAACAATCAAGTTCGACGGATGAGTGAACAATCTTGGAATGAACAGAGTGACATCCTCATCTCAAACTCTGAATGGTATATTCTCGCAACACTTTACCAATCGAACACGACTATTGCCGAAGTCACAAGAAATGTCCATATCTCTCGACAAGCCATCCATAAACTAATTAAGAACCTTGAAGGAAAAGCACTCGTTCTCGTAACGGACCATCCACAGAGTCGAAAAGACAAATGCATCGAACTGACTGCGCTCGGCCATACTTGTTATGAACAAAACGAGGCGCTCAAAGCGCAACTCGAGCAACGTATCCGAGAAGGAATTGGACAAGATGCCTTCGAGCAACTGAAAATCATTCTGCGCATGGACTGGAAGCTGTAATCGTGTCGGATAGAATCGGCACGGTTTTTATATGCATATATGAACCCAAACGTCAACCGAGTTGACATTTCACCTTCTGAACGACTATGCTTATGGATAAGGAAGAGGTGATCGACTTGTTTAAAGCTGGAGACTTAATCATCTACTCGACCCATGGCGTATGTCGCATCGACGACATTTCGGACAAAACGGTCGCAGGAGAAACGAAATCATACTACACGCTTCACCCGATCAACAATGCACAGAAGTTACAGATCAGCATCCCGGTCGATAACGATAATGTGATGATGTTGACATTGCTCGAAGCAGACGAGGCATTAGAGATTTTAGAGTCGTTCCGCTCGCCTGGCGTTGAATGGAACCCGCATTCCAACAATCGCAATCGCGAATTTTTGAATGTCGTCCATTCAGGGAACCGTCACGATATCGCTCAAGTCGTCAATACATTGAGTCGTCGACATATTGAGGCGCTCCATGCGAATAAAAAGCTATACGAACAAGATCGTAAGATTCTAGAGAACGCCAAAACCATTTTGGTAAAAGAAATCTCGCTTGCTCTCAATCGTTCAGAAAGCGACATTGATCGTAGCATATCTGAGTATTTACATGAAAGTATGACGACACTCACACCTTGACCCCTTCCTGTGGAAGCGGTCTTTTTTTGTGATTCATCAATACGGACGAGCCATCATCGGCACAGGTTCAATATCGTCGCCACAAGGGTACGCAACCTGTCGAAAAAAGTCTCTCTCCATCACAGAAATAAACGACAACAGTTAAGGGATCGTCAAACGCATCGATGACATACTAGATAGGTCCGAAAGTCCAAAAAATGGTGAAAGAGTAATCACTTGTTCTATACAAAGAGGGCGAGCATACGATTGTATACTCGCTCCAAGTAAATTAATTGTGTACCACATCTTTTTCTTTTAGACCGAGCGCGAGCGCTGTCGATTCGTGAATCGTTCTAAACAGGTCCGGATGTTCCGACAACTTCAAGCCATACGATGGAACCATCTCTTTGATTTTTGCTTCCCATTCCGGCAACTGTTGCGGGAAGCACTGTTCGAGCACTTTCAACATGACATGAACAGCTGTCGATGCACCTGGAGAAGCACCAAGAAGTGCCGCGACCGATCCATCTTCCGCGCTGACGACTTCCGTTCCGAATTGAAGCGTCCCTTTTCCTTGCGGAGTATCTTTGATGACCTGAACCCGTTGCCCAGCCACAACGATTTCCCAATCTTCGTTCTTGGCGTTCGGGATGAATTCACGCAGTTCATCCATCCGTTTGTCGTGTGACAAGAGTACCTGCTCGACCAAGTATTTCGTAAGCGGCATCTCTTTTGCACCTGCCGCAAGCATCGTGATGACGTTATTCGGCTTGACCGTACGGATCAAATCCAAGTTTGATCCTGTTTTCAAGAACTTCGGCGTGAAGCCGGCGAACGGTCCAAACAGCAATTCTTTGCGTCCATCGATAAAGCGTGTGTCGAGGTGCGGTACCGACATCGGCGGTGCCCCGACTTTCGCCTTTCCGTAAACTTTAGCGTGATGTTGCTCGATAACCTCGCGATTTTTACAGACGAGGAAGAGCCCACTGACCGGAAATCCTCCGATTTGTTTCGACTCGGGAATCCCTGTCTTTTGTAAGAGTGGCAAACTACCACCCCCGCCTCCGATAAAGAGGAATGGTGCCGTATGCGTCTCAATCGTGTCCCGAGACACGTCTTTCACTTTCACTTCCCAATGACCGTTGCCGAGACGCTTCACGTCCTCGACGCTATGACCATAGTTGACCTCGACCCCGTTTGATGTGAGATGCTCAAACAACATACGTGTCAATGCACCGAAGTTCACATCCGTCCCTGAATCGATTTTCGTTGCGGCAATCGGTTCATCCGATGTCCGACCTCCCATGATGAGCGGGAACCATTCCTGTAATTGATTCGGGTCGTCCGATAAGACCATCCCTTCAAACAACGGATTCGTTGTTAGCGCTTCCAAACGACGCTTCAAGAAGTCGACGTTCTGCTCCCCTTGGACCATGCTCATATGTGGAATCGAACGAATAAAGGCCTCTGGGTTTTCAATTAATCCTTGCTTGACGAGATGCGCCCAAAACTGGCGCGAGATTTGGAACTGCTCGTTGACGTTGACTGCTTTGGAGATGTCGATCGTCCCATCTGCGTTCTCAGTTGTATAGTTTAATTCGCATAGTGCGGCATGTCCCGTACCTGCGTTATTCCATTCGTTTGAACTTTCTTCCCCTGCTGCATCGAGCTTTTCGAACACTTTGATGTTCCACTCCGGTACGAGCTCTTTAAAGAGTGAACCGAGCGTTGCGCTCATAATGCCTGCCCCAATTAAAATGACGTCTGTTCTCGTTTGCGTACTGCTCATGAAAACCCCATCCTTATCCCCTGAATTTTTTGTCATACAATCGAAGAATCCCCATTCCTCAATCGTATATTTTATAATCGTTATACCGATTATAACTCTTTTGTGATGAATGATAAGGGTTATGTATGATTTTTTGTGTTGAAACTTTTTATGAAAATGGGATGATTCCTTGAAACGAAGGAGGTATTCTTTTGAGACGTGGCATACGTTTTAAAATACCCAATCAATACGGGCAGTTTTTGCAAGTGATATTGAGTCCAATCCCTCTTGACCAATACCGATGGAAGGTGGTGGATGAGGAATCCTACATTGTGAAAGATGAGCAACTCGATCGTCTGTTATTTTTGGATTCGACCGTAATCGATGGTCGTCAACTCAATGAACTGATTATTCAACAACACTATTTGATTTTCGTTGATATCAAAGCGTTCCACCCTAACGTGTCTACGGAAGTTGAAACGTATGAAGACTTTCTACGTAGCACGTGCGAATTTGCACTAATTGTGACGGACAGTCAAGACGTGACAATCTATTGTAAAGATCAACAGATGCTCGGCTCGCTCTATCAAAATGCTATTTTGCATGGATTCGAGGACATCGCATACATCACAAGTAACAATGACTCGAGGACACACCTATCATGTTGGTGATTATACATTTAAATAAGGAGAATCCATCATGCCCACACTCTATTTGATTCGCCACTGCTCAGCCGCGGGCCAAGAACCTGACGCCCCGCTCACGGAAGCAGGTCACGCACAAGCTCTCCTGCTTCGCGACTTTTTTCGTGATATCTCGATTGATCGGATCATCTCAAGCGATTACATCCGTGCGGTCGCTTCGGTCACGTCACTCGCCGATGCCCACCAACTTCAAATCGAGCGTGAACCGTTACTGAGAGAACGCATCCTGTCTCACGAACCGCTTGAAGACTGGCTGACCCCATTACGTCAATCGTTCATCGACCCGACTTTCAAACTACTTGATGCTGAATCTAGCCAAGAAGCGACGAATCGCATCCTACAAGTCGTGGAGCGTGCTCAATCTCAACATGCCGCGACACTATTGGTGACGCACGGCAACCTGCTCGCACTCCTCTTACAACACCTCGACCCACGATATGACTTTGAAACGTGGCGTACGATGCGTAATCCAGACGTCTATCGCCTCGATTTCGATGGTCATAATTCAGTTATTGAGCACATTTGGCCATACAAATAAGCCGCCTCGACATGAGACGGCTTTTATTACTTCTCTACGAAAAACATTGAAATCGCACCTAAACCAACGTGTGTCCCGACCGAGACACCCATCTGCATGAGGTAAATCTCGCCTGTAAAATCTGTTTCTGCTTCAATTTTCGCTTTTAAGTTTTCGGCAACTCGCTGATCGGATGTATACCCGATGATCACAAAATTCGTGATATCCGGATTCACGCGTTTCACGAACTCGTCCGTATAATGCTTCAGCACTTTACGGGTACCTCGTTCCTTGGCAACAATGGCACCTTTCCCGTTCTTCATGCTCATAATCGGTTTCACCATGAGTAGTTTTCCGATGATGGCACTCGCGTTTGAGATTCGTCCGCTCTTAATCAAGTGGTCCAAGTCGTCCACGGATAAGAAATGCTTCACTTTCGTCTTGTACGTCTCATTGAAGTCAACGAGCTGTTCGAACGTCGCACCGGCTTCACGCATTTGCGCACTCTTTAGCAACAGCCAGCCGCTCCCGTGACTCATCGAACGAGAGTCGACGACGTGAATTTTAACAGTCGAGTCAGGATGCGCCTCTTCGAAGTACTCTTTTCCGATGATCGCCGACTGATACGAGCCGCTCGTGCCACTCGACATACAAATGCATAAAATCTCCTCATGACCGGCAGCGACCGCATCTTCCATCAATCGTAAGAACGTCGCCGGGCTCGGCATTGCCGTCGTCGGAAATTCCGGGAGCGCTTCCAACATTCCATAAAAATCATCCGGCTGGATATCCACCCGGTCCTGGTAAGACATATTGTTCATGGTAATGATCAACGGCGCGACCCCGATGTTGTACCGTTCAAGCACTTCATCCGATAAGTCACACGTTGAATCTGCTAATAATTTAATCATGCATTCCTCCAAAACTTTCTCCATAAGTGACGGGAATCATCCTATAACTTCGTCGAGTCCGACGTCACGATAGGATCTCCTTTAGTGTAGCAGATTTGGAGGGGGAAATGTTTTTTTACTGGGTTTGATGTGCGACTTGTTTTTCATGATACAAGAGCCATTCTTTTCGCCAAAGTCCGCCGGCATAGCCAGTCAATTTCCCATTTGATCCGATGACGCGATGACAAGGCAAAACGATGCTCAGCTTGTTACGCCCGTTCGTTGCTCCGACCGCGCGGACAGCCGCGGGTCGTTTCACTCGTTCGGCGAGTTCTCGGTAAGAAGCCGTCTCCGCATAAGGAATTTTCTGTAACGTACTCCACACATCCCGCTGAAACGGCGTGCCCACTTGTTCAATCGGAAAGGTGAACGTCATCCTCTCCCCTCGAAAATAATCATCGAGTTCATCCTTACACTGTCGCAACACACCAGGTACATTCGGTTCAGGTAATTGCGCCGCTTCGCGTTCGACGAATAAGATTGATTGAATGACTTTCTCTATCCCAACGACTTCGATCAAGCCAATTGGTGTCTCCACGTCTAGTCTATACGTTTCCATATAATGACCTCCACAGATAAAATGTCGCGTATCCTTCCCAACCCTTCCAGGACTCACCGTAACGTCTCACTTCTTCAATCGTCGGCTTTTCAGTCGTCCCTAAACGATGCTGAATCGCTTGATGCAATCCGACATCCGCGACTGGGAAGGCTGAGGCGTCTTGGAAACACTTCATCAACACATAGTCTGCCGTCCATTCTCCGACACCCCGGATTGCGAGTAACCGTTGACGGGTATCAGTTGAAGATTGCGATTGTAGAGCCGATTTTGATAATGTCCCACCTGTTATTTCCCGTGCAATATCAATGATATACTCCGCTTTCCTTCGACTGAACTGAAGCTCACGTAACGCTTCCGGTTCGAGCGAGGCGATTCGTTCCGCCCGTGGGAACGTCCAATACGTTCTTCCCTCGACGACTCGCTGTTCTCCATATCGTTCGACGAACCGACGTTTGATTGTATAGGCGAAGGATAACGTGATTTGTTGCCCGATGATGGCCCACGTGAGTGCCTCGAACAAATCTGGAAAGCCGATCATCCGTAACCCGCGATGCGCTTCAATCAAAGGAGCCAGTAATTCATCCTCTGCCCCCATCGCCTCAAACGGTGTTAGGTCACGATCGAGGTCTAACCAGTCACGCACCTCACGTTCAATGCTTTCCATCTCCATCTCTGAAACGTCATCGACTGGGAACACCACACGAATGTGACCCTGCTCTCCTTGAAGTTCGACGAGGATAAGGCGTTCCCCGATTCGCATCAACTTTTGAATCGCCTCGTCCGTCGTGACATGGAGCACCTCTTGATTTGACCGACTTAAAAAGACGAGATACTCTTGAAAATCAAACGGCTGCTGTACAGCGATTAGCATCTCTGTCATACGTCCTCTCCTTTTCGATACGTATTTGGTGTACAACCTTTCACTTGACGGAACACGCGGTAAAAGTTCGACGGTGTTTGAAACCCGACCTCATAGCAGACTGTCAGATTGCTCATCGCGGTCGTTCGTAATAAATAAGCTGCCTTGTCGATACGAAGTCGCTCCAATAGTTGCCTTGGCGTCTCTCCTGACGTTTGGGTGAACGTTCGCTCCAAATGGAACGGACTCAGCTGGACATGCTCGGCAATTTTTTCGAGGCGAATCGGCTGTTTATAATGTTCCATCAGATACACTGTCACCTGTTGTACGAGCGCTCGGTGTGGGGCATGCTCGACTTCCGGCTGGCATCGCTTGCACGGTCGGAATCCGTTCGCTTCCACCTCTTGTCTCGTCATATAAAAATCGACATTCTCTTTTTTCGGTTTGCGGGAACGGCATGATGGTCGGCAATAGATTCCTGTCGTCTTGACGGCCGTATAGAATAGCCCGTCATACGTCGCATCACAAGCGAGCACTTTCGCCCATTTTTCTTCAAATGTCAGCATCTCCACACCCCTTTCTCCTTACACTGTAGCAAATCTAAAATCAACATTTCATCCTCTTTCTTGCGCTTACAATCCCCTGTTTTTGAAACGTTTTACAGATTTCAATCGTATCCTATAGTACGATTTAGTTAGAAGACACTGTCAGTCATATGACAGATAAGGAGAAAACCTCATGCGCACTCGTTTTTCATGGAAACAATTAAAATGGCTCATCCCTATAGCATTAATCGGTTTGATCTTGATTCAGAGCGGACAAGAGTTGAAAGACCTCTCGCTCGCGACCGCCTTCACGACACTGAAACAACTGACCGGTTGGGAACAGTTCACACTCATCCTACTCGGTGGATTCGCTGTCTTGACCATGACGGGCTATGACTATTTCTTGCTACGCTCTTTACATATCGAGCTACCGAAACGAAAAATCGTTCAAACGGCATGGATCACGAACTCGATGAACGGGATGCTCGGCTTCGGCGGCGTGATTGGGATCGCGCTTCGCACCTCGCTCTATCGTCCCTATACGGATACGAAACGCTTGCTCCGTGCCATCGGATGGATGACCCCGACACTTATCAGCGGTCTGTCCATTCTTTCCATCGGTGTGCTCCTCGGGATCTTTCCGGCCGGTGGGCTCGTCGGTACGAAACCGTGGATTTGGCCAGTGTTACTCGCCGTGAGTGCGATGCTCCCGTTTTATTTGTTCGTCACATCACGCCGATCAAACGTCGGATGGTCCACTCTGCTCGGGTATACGATGACCTCGCTCGCAGAATGGGTCACCGCTGGATTCGTCGCCATTTATGCTTTGACGTTACTAGACGGGTCGGACTCATTCGTGCAACTCTTCGCAGTATTCATCGTCGCGACGGTCGTCGGTGTCGTCTCCCTCGTCCCTGGGGGTGCCGGAACATTTGACTTACTGTATCTCGTTGGGATGACTCAACTTGGGATTCATCAAGACATCGTTCTGTCTTCACTAATCATCTATCGATTCGTTTATTTTGTCGTCCCATTTTTAATCGGACTCTTTCTTGCGGCTATCGCGTTTGGGGACCAGGTCGTCAAACAAATCGAGTATCGGCCAATCATCGGGTCCTCGTATGAGATTGGGACCGTCGTGTGGCGCGTCATTTCGCGGACGCTTGCGAAGATTGGACGATTGACCGGAAGTCTCATCGCACTCATGAGCAGTCTGTTGATTTGGTTCCAGACGCTTCTCCCGAGCGTGACGCCGCTCTATGAAGTGAATGGCTGGTTTGAATGGATCGGAACTTTTTTCTTGTTGAGTGCCGGACTTCTCATGTTTTTGTCCGTCTATGGCATGTATGTGCGGACAAAACGAACGCTCTGGTTACTCAACACTGCCTTCATCTTGGCGACCATCGGGGTCATCGCTCGTGGTTTAAACCTGTTTGAGACCTTCGTCGTCATCGGGTTTGCGATGTTCGTCTGGTTGACACGTAAACGACACGTCCGATACCGCTCGATTTTAACGACAGGACGTCTCATTCGAAGCTTGATCTACGTCCTGCTCTATGTCGGCACCCACGCCCTCTTGTTACAGTCGTTCGCGGGTACGGATGACTTATTCTTCACATCTCATCAAGCCGGTTGGTTGACGACGTTCGTCTTGTTATTGACTTCGATCGTAGCAAGTGCGCTTCTGCTCTTATTCGACCGTTGGAAACGCCCGGCGCTTGGAGAGGCATACGATGAACATCGAATCAGACAGTTTCAAGCGGCGCAACAAACATCAAGTGGCTTCGACTTGGCCCATATGGCAGATAAGCGCTTTTACATGAACGAGGCCGGAGATGCGTGTCTGTTGTTTGCGACAGCGCGGAACCATGCGATTGTTCTTGGTGACATTCAAGGCGAGAAGCAGGCTGCAACTTCTCTTTTGACGCAATTCATTGAAGATGCAGATCGGATCGGGTATATCCCTTTATTTTATCAAATTACACCAAATTGGATGCCGCGCCTTCATGATGCCGGCTTCACGTTCTTCAAACTAGGGGAAGAGGCGACGATTGACGTCTCGACCTTCTCCTTATCCGGGAAGAAGCGTGCAAATATGCGCTCTCTCTACAATCAGTTTGAGAAGAAGGGCATCACGTTTGACATCGTCTGTGAACCGAGCCTCCTTCTCTTACAAGAGTTAAAAGACATCTCAGACGAATGGATTGGAAATCGAAATGAGAAAGGCTTCTCCCTCGGATTCTTCGACTATGAAACGTTGACCCGTTATCCGATTGCCTTATTACGAGATGCGGACGGTGTCGTCGTAGCTTTCATTTCGTTACTCCGAGGAGACGGAGCCATCTCAATCGATTTGATGCGTTCGAAAAATGATGCGCCATCTGGAGCAATCGAAGTATTGATTCTTCACATCATCGAATGGGCTCGCGAAGAAGGATATAATCATGTCGGACTCGGCGTGGCACCACTTGCGGCCGTCGGGGGGCAGACGTTCTCGCACTGGCCAGAGCGCGTCGCCGCCGATATTTTTGAAAATATCAGCTACATCTATCCGTTCAGTGGCTTGCGACAGTTCAAACAGAAGTTCAAACCGTCGTGGGAAGGTCGCTATCTCGCATTTCGTCAACGTCGGAAGTTGTTGCCCTCGATTTTACGAACGGCGCGATTGATTAGTCGGAAAAAATCATAACGAGAGATACCGCTCATCGACTCATTTTCAAAAAAGTACATGTAAAACTAGAGGTCTATTTGATTCAAAATCAACTCAAAGAAAAGAGATCTGATTCTTCAATACGAATCAGATCTCATGTTATTCACGAATCTACTTTCACCGCAGCTTTATGATTGATTCCTCCCCATTGCCCTCGCATGGCAAAAAGTAACGGTATCATCGGTGTGTGATACGGTATGAATTCTTGCTGTTGAATCATCTGCAGAATCGCCGCTTCATCCGCCCATTTCACGGCTTGCACTTCAGATTCCTGTAGCGTCAGCTCATTCAAATCCACTTCCATTTCGACCAGATAAATGTCGTCAAACCCTTCATCAAAATTGACGGTCAGATGCGGTCGTGTCTGAGATAGATCAAGCTTGAGCCCAATCTCCTCTTCGAGTTCCCGCATGGCGGCTTGCTGACTCGTATCCCCTACCGTGGCACTTCCTCCGACCGTGATATCCCACATGTTTGCCCAACCTTCCTTGAACGGTTGGCGCTGTTGAATCAACATCTCGCCCTTCTGGTTAAAGATACACACGTGAATGACAAGATGATACTCACCTTCTGGCAATCGACTTCCCCGTTGCCACGTGCGACCGGTTTTTTCTCGGTTCACCGTATAGACGTCCCAAAATTCCATTAGATCCTCCCCTTTATGTTGCGGCGCTAGATGCTGCTGCTTGATCGGCTTTCGCACAATCGATGGCTACGACGATGGAGATGAGAAGGTGCTCCATCTCTGGTTCTTCGACACGAATCTCGTAACTGTCTCCCCACGTGAACCATTTCTTTTGAACACTTCCGATAGAATGTCCGTTCTTCGTCACATCAAAATCCATGTCCCACCAATCTCCTTGGACATCGATCCCGGCCGCATCGATTGAATATTTCGGTTTGAAGAATGAAAATTCTTTCGAGATAGTCATCATATCTGTGTCGTCCACTTCTACGAAAAACTTTGGCAAAAAACTGAACGTCTTTTTCGTAATCGTCGTGACCGTATGGCCATTCACGTCTTTAATCTCAAACGATTTCGGAAACTTCATAAAGCTACCTTCGATAAAGTATTGATCATGTCCGTCAGCATCCTTGATGGTGAAGCGTCCGCGTAAACTGAACACTTTTTGTTTCATGTAAAGCGTGTGCATGATGATCCCTCCGATTTTATGTAGTCCTTTACGTACGAGTCCAACCTTGAAATCGATTCACTTATCACGAAACAGTTTCTTTTGATACAGTTTCGAGAACTTCCGATAATCGGTCACCTACCACGAAGCCATCCGGCAGTTCATACTTCTTCACGATTTCTGATACTAAATCGCCCTTATCCAACGTTTCGATTTGTTGAATGCTATATGTTTCTGTGATCCAACAATCCAATCCATATCATAAATGACTGCGTGTTTCATTCATTCCCTTCTTTCTAGATTGAAACTTCTTGGATTCTATCTAAAGGGATATCGGAAAGGTTGTACAGTATTTTATGAAAAATAAAAAGCCTGACTCCCTCGTCAGGCCTGTAACGCTTTATGAACAAAAGTATGCAAAGCCTCTCGGCTCGTGATATGTTCGTTGCACGTCTTACTGTCTACACATATGTATGTGCCGATGGCTTTGTAATAGTCCGGATTTTTCGCTTGTTTCGCTTTCGTGATCGTAACGCAGTACGTCACGTCCGTGAACTGATTACAGAAGGCACATATGTTTTTCTTCGTATTCGTGCTCGGTTTACATACGATGCCAATCAATCGACCTTCATGTTGACAAATCATCAACTTTTGCTTGGAACGTCCATCGTTCCAACTCAAATAAGTGAGTCGTCCAAAATCAACATCGGCTAGCTCCGGTAAGCGAAGCTTCTTCTGTTTCGGGAACAAACCCTTCAGCTGCTCGGCAGATACGACGGGAAATGGTTGAACCCATTCTTGTAATTGTTGCATGTACTCTTCGAACGCTTCGTTCGTCTGTAACGTCGAGAACTGTAAAAGCTTCAATTGTTCAGTCGTTGCCTCAGGGAATGCATAAATCACTTTCGACTGTGCCAAGTCGATGACTGCCCGCAAAACAGAAGGCGGCAAGCTTTGCATTCGACTCTCTTTGACGAGCCTCACTTGTTCTTTGATGAGATTATATTGTTCGTTTTGAATAAATGGATCTGACATCTTGTCGCCCCCTTCCTCAATCCTCAGTTTACAGGAGACGACGCTTCCTTACTGTGTACACTTTGATTAAGAAACATAGTCGACCTAAAAAGGTACGACTAGCGAACTAGTCGTACCTCCTTCATGTCGAGCAGTATATAATCTTTCGAATCGTGTGCGTCGCCAAATGATAGGATATGGCCAGACTTTCGATTCGCTCTCCGTTCCGAAACGCTGCGCGTATGGCTTCGTTTCGTTTCTCAAGTAATTGTTTCCCTCCGTTGACCGTTCCCCACTTCCGTTTCGTGTCGGTCGGGGTCGGCACATATAACGTTTCACCTTGTACGTATTGTTGCACCTCTTGCAACAATCGTTCTGGCAGAATGTGTTGCGCATTGACGTACTTCATCATACCTCGCTCCTTATTGAATGAATCCAATTCGATAAGGGAGCAAAGCCAAGTGGGTTACGTTAAATCAAGCGATCAAGGTATTCGTTTCGCCCCATGCAAGTGATCGCCTTTCGTCCAAATGGCTTTGCATGAGTGCGTGAAGACCTAGAAAATCGAAGCCGATTTTCCACGGGTATGCGCCTCCTTTGCGATGTGTCGTTCTTTCGATTATACCGAATTCAATGAATCGGCAAAAGGGCGGCTCAGCCGTTCTTCATACTGAATTCATCCGCGAGCGTGAAGGACACGTCTTTCACTTCTAGACCGCTTAACGCGAAATAGAGTTGGAGGTAGTTATGCTGGTTCAAGAAGAAGACCTGCTTCGTCTGCGTCACCCATTCTCCGTCCGTCCCGTTAAACGTAAACGTCGCACCCGGGATATTGTTCGCGAACAACGTCACTGGCATCTGTGCCAATTCTCCCGCATTCGAACGGGCAGTCAACGTGATGTCATACGTTCCGGTCTGGTCGACCGAGATAGCGAAGACGTGCGTGTTCCCTGTCGAGGTATCGATTCCTGACAAATCGACGTGTTCCCCGTTTTCGAGATGTTGATAGTCCAACTCAAATGCATCCTGTTGATTCGTTTCGTCTTCAAAGCCGAGCACCTCGACCGAACCATCATGAATCCCAAGCAGACGCTCCATCGCCGGTGATTTCAAGATGAATGAACAAATGTTGTGCGCACTCCGCAACAACTCGCCTCGTGTCACCGCGCCTTCTTCGAGCGATACCATCGTGTTGTCCTCGAATGAGTTGAGGTCTGGACGGTCGACGACCATGTACAAGTCGTTTTGTGAGCGAACCATCGCTGCCGTGTTTTTACGGTTGGCCGACTCATCCTCACGGAAGTTCACTTTTGCCCACCAGTCCGTCATGACAATCCCTTCAAAGCCCCACTCGTCACGTAAGATACGCGTGTTTTGGTCATACAGTCCAGCCGTCCAGATTCCGTTGACCGCGCCATAAGTCGTCATGATTGACGTTGCACGTCCTTCTTTCACCGCCATCTCGAAGCCTTTCAAATAAATCTCGCGTAATGCCCGCTCCGAGACGACCGAATCGATATCGTGACGATGTGCCTCTTGGTTGTTGGCGCTGAAGTGTTTGAGGGTGCCCGTCACGCCGACACGATGCATCCCATTTAGTTGGGCGATTGCCATCTTCCCAGTCACATGTGGGTCTTCCGAGAAGTACTCGAAGTTACGTCCGTTCAACGGATTTCGGTGAATGTTCATCCCTGGTCCAAGCAACGTATCGACGCGATTTTTCCGCATCTCGAGTCCTGTCATCTCAAACAAGTCTTCGACGAGATCGACGTTGAACGTGGACGCCAAGAGTGTGCCGTTCGGAAGCGCGAACGCCTTCATCCCGATATCCATGCGAATCCCTGATGGACCATCGGCACAACAGGCCGCTGGAATCTCAAGCTCGTTCAATCGGTCGGACACCCCACCAAACGCAGCGGCCGTTCCCGGTGTGACGCGTGGTGAGTTCATCCCTTGTCCGCGGACGATACAAGCCAAGTCCTCATCCGTCAATTGATCTAGAAATGCGTCGAGCGACGCCTTCCCGTGCACATCACTCAATTTGATGCCTTGGTCACCCGTGAACGCTCGCGTCTCAGGGCGTTCTTCCAAATAACGTGTCTCGACGTCAACGGCGCGAAGCGGTGTCGACTCATAGCTCACTTCAAACCCTCGTTCGCCTTGAATCGGTTTCATCCGTTCGAACGGGAGGACAGGTGCCATATTCTCGCTCAACGTCTCAAGGACACGTTGCTCACGCTGCTCGACCTCAAAAGCGAGTGCAGCCGAACGCACGTCTGTTCCGACATATAACCGATACGTCCCCGCCTCTAAAACGAAGCTCGATTCATGACCCGTCACGCCAGAGTCGTCATAACTCGCAAAGTCAATCATGTGGACGGTGAAAGAAAGTGTCTGTCGCTCACCTGGCTCAAGAAGCAACGTCTTCTCGAACGCGACCATTGACCGGAGTGGGTTCCCGAGCTTCGCCTGTGGCTTCTCGACATAGAGCTGAACGACCTCTTTCCCGTCACAGTCACCCGTGTTCGTCACTTCCACGTCAACCGTTAGGACGCCATCGACTTCTGCCGTCTGCGTGACCTCCGTTTTGAACGTCGTGTAAGACAGTCCGAACCCGAATGGGTACAAGACATCATCCTTCGCGAACGTCTCGAAATAGCGATAGCCGACATAGATGTCTTCTTGATAAATTCCTTTGTCCGCGTGACCAAAGTTCTTTGTCGACGGATAATCCTCGATCGAACGAGCGATCGTATCTGTCAGTTTCCCGGAAGGAGTCACGTCTCCGACGAGAACGTCGACAAGTCCTTTTCCACCTTCCATCCCGCCTTGCCAAGCATAGAGGATGGCACTCGGTTGCTCCGCCCATTTCATGTCGATGATGTTTCCGACGTTTAGGACGACGACTGTCTTTTGGAAGCGTTTCGTGACGCACTCGATCATCGCGTGTTCGATATCCGTCAACAAGTAGCTACCCGGGTCGGCCGTGTTGTCACGGTCTTCCCCTGCCGTGCGTCCAATCATGATGAGCGCGACATCTGACTCTTGCGCGGCTTGATCGACGAGTTCGTCCGTTACGTCCATTTCCTGTTGCGACCACGGCTCACCCGCCCAACCGACACCTTGGTCAAACGGATTCTCCGCCACCCACTCTTCATACGTCGCATAAAGCGATTCATTGATGTGAATGTCCGTACGCTCACGTATTGCCTCGAGCGGTGTCGTGACGTGTCCGACGTTCACCATCCCGCCTGATCCGGTACCGCTCTTATAGTAATGGAACTGGCTACGACCAAATACGGCGAGCTTTGTTTCAGGTTGTAACGGGAGGGTCTTCTGTTCGTTTTTGACTAACACGACGCCTTCCGCGACCGCTTGACGGGCCAATTCCTCATAACGTGTCCAATCTAATGTATACTGTTTCATTTCGTCAGCTCCTTTAGTCCTTTTGCGATTTCATACATACAATCTTCTGCTTGTGGATAGTCTCCCAACTTATCGATGAAAGCATGGTCCATCCCTCGATATTGAATGAGCCGTGTCGGAATACCTGCTCCTGACAGTTTCCGTGCATAGGCCTCTCCTTCAAGTCGTAAATAATCGTACTCGGCTGTCACAATCAGGGTAGGTGGTAGACCCGAGACATCGTCTGCGAACAACGGCGATACGAGGGGATGTTTGAGATCCGTCTTCCCTTGAAGATAGAGGTCATTTAGTAGCGAATCTGGATCCGCAAGCGCAAGCACGACACCACGAATCAAATCGTGATGGTATGAGATGGCGTACGCATCGAGTGTCCATTCAAAATCATCTGTCGGAATCGATCCTAGATTGACGACGGGATAGACGAGTGCTTGATAACTGATTCGATGTTCCCCTCGTTCTTGGTCCATCAGACAGCAAGCGGTCGCCAAGTTGCCACCGGCACTGTCACCGGCGACGCCGATTCGGTCGCGATGGATGTTCAACTCAGTCGTATTTTCATACACCCATTCAAAGGCGCGGTAACAGTCATTCAATCCGGCCGGGAACGCATGCTCCGGGGCGAGACGATAATCAACAGCGATGACAACCGCATTCGCCCGTTCCGCGAGTAGCTTACATGGATTCTCGATCGTCTCAAGCGTCCCCCCGAAGAATCCACCGCCGTGGAAGAAGAGAATGGCCGGGATTGCTTCGGTATGATGCGGACGATACAGACGGGCCCGGATGTCGCCGTCCTCACTTGGAATGAGTAGAGATTCCGTTGCGATCTCAATCGTTGTCTGATCCTGATTTGGCCAGCCCATGCCGGCGCGTGCTGCCTCGAGATTGAACGCCACGTCCGGTTCATCATCTGAATGATCCATGGCCAGTGTCGCGAACACGCGTGGGTCGAGGTCTCCAGTACGGTCTGAATCTGGAATAGGTTTGATGACGGTTTCGAGGTGGTTCGCGTATGTTCGATATTGGTCTTGTTGAAGGTGTTGGACGAGATGTTCATAATCGGATTCCATTATGTAAGCCCCTTTCTTTCGATATTCTTTAGCCTGTAAAAATATTGTTCATGGGTAAAGTTGTACATCGACTCATCGCATGATACGTTGTTGGAACAGATCACTAAAGGAGTGTTATTGATGTACAACTGCGTTAGCTGCAACAAATCATTGAACGAACATGACGTCATCCATACAGATGAACTCGGTCACTTTGGTGATCCAATCAAACATTATTGTGATTCTTGTTTCATCGAAGGAGCGAAAATCGGTTTTAACAAGATGGAGATTGGTTGTTGCACAGCATGCCAACAACCGTTCGTTTTACAGTATGATGCCGAAGAGACCGCTAGTCTGGCTCGAGAAGATGGAACCATCCACTACATATGCCCTCAATTATTAGACGCATATCGACAACAAAATGAAGAGTTGATTGACCAGTTAGAAGATGTTCATGATCAATTTATTTTTTATGCAATTCAACCCGATCCGACGCTGCCTGACTTCGGATAATGGATTGTCATTCGCTTTCCTACCAACTTTCGGTCTATAATGGACTGTATTGCAAATAGACATTGAAATTTTCTGAAGCAGAAGTTTTCACGAAAGAATGAGGTTACCCATGAACAAACAGCAATTTACTGATTATCGCCTGAGCGACGAGATCACTCGTGCGTTAGGCATTATGAAATACGAATCACCTACCGAAGTACAACAGCAGGTCATCCCCCGTGCGCTCGAGCGCGAAGACTTAATCGTCAAAGCACAGACGGGAAGCGGAAAGACAGCTGCTTTCGGGATTCCGGTCATCGAGCTCATCGACTGGGCCGAAAATAAACCCCAAGTGCTCGTCTTGACACCGACACGCGAACTCGCCGTTCAAGTCCGAGAAGATATGACGAACATCGGACGTTTCAAACGAATCAAAGCGACTGCCGTCTACGGGAAAGAACCGTTCTCGAAACAGCGTGAAGAGTTGAAACAAAAGACACATATCGTCGTCGGTACGCCAGGTCGCGTCATGGACCACATCGAGCGCGAGACCCTCTCACTCGACCGCATCGAATACTTGATCATCGATGAAGCGGATGAGATGCTCAATCGCGGCTTCCTCGCCGACGTTGAGAAGATTCTTCAACAGTTGCCGAAAGACCGCGTCACGATGGTCTTCTCAGCAACATTCCCACAAGACATCGAACGTCTCTGCCAGAAGCACATGAATGCTCCAGCACGTGTCTCGATTGAGTCTACAGGCATGACCGCCTCGACAATCGAGCACCGTCTCCTCCCGGTTCACCGGAACGAGAAGTTGGCTGTGCTGCAAGACATCACGGTCGTCGAGAACCCGGACAGCTGTATGATTTTCTGCCGGACGAAAGAGAACGTCGACACGGTGTACGCCGAGCTCGACAAAGCCGGCTATTCGGCTGAACGACTCCACGGTGGACTCGAACAAGAAGACCGTTTCGCCGTCATGAACGGATTCAAGATGGGTAACTTCCGCTACCTCGTGGCGACAGACGTCGCAGCACGTGGAATCGATGTCGACAACGTCGAACTCGTCATCAACTATGATGTTCCTGTCGAAAAAGAAAGTTACGTGCACCGTACGGGTCGTACCGGACGTGCCGGCAAACAAGGGACGGCCATCACACTCATGACCCGTCAGGAAGAGCGCCTCATCGGAGCCATCGAATCTTACGTTCAATTCGAAATTCCGATGATCGATGCTCCGACAGAAGCGGAAGTAGCGGCTAACCAAGATGCCTTTGAGCAAAAGTTGAGCGGACGACGCGTCGTTCGCAACAACAAGACGGCTCGCATCAATCAAGACATCATGAAGCTCCATTTCAGTGGCGGGAAGAAGAAAAAACTTCGTGCCGTCGACTTCGTTGGAACGATTGCAAAAATCCCTGGAGTATCCGCTGACGACATCGGAATCATCACGATCAACGACCAGATGACGTACGTCGATATCCTCAACGGAAAAGGTTCGATCGTCCTTCAGGCGATGGAAACGACGCCGATCAAAGGGAAGAAACTTAAAGTAAGCAAAGCTCATAAATAATGCATACCCAGCCTCAAAGATGATGTTCGTCTTTGAGGCTTTTTCGTTATTCGACAAACATCGAAAGCGCTTTCGATAAACGGTAAAAAAATATAGTTTTTAGAAAACGTTTTCATCTGCATCATACCTGTATCAAAGATTGAATTCAACCTTCCTCACTTGATTGTCAAAAAAGAGCCCAAGGTTTAAGCCTTGGACCCTTCACTTGAATCGAAAATCTTGAACGTTCCCTGTGAATCCCGAGATCGACACGTCATTCTTTTCATCGACGCGATAGTAGTATTCTGCGTTCGGTTCATTTGTAAATGTGACGTAGATCGTATACGGATTCGTGTGTTCGAAACCATCCGCGCGAAACGGGATTGTTCTTATGCTGTATGTTTCGTCCGGATACTGCTCAGCGAGATACATGTCAACGAGGTGCTTGTCTTCTGCGACCCGCTCCGCTATAAGAACAGGGCGTGAAAAATAGAACGTACCGTACGTCATAACAATCAGCAATGCAACGCCAACCATACCGAGTCTCCATTTTCCACGCAATGCTAGCGCAAGTAATAGTGGGATGGCAACCAGGATGAAAAATGCAACATATTCAATCAACTCGATCGGATGCATCGATTTTCCCCCAATCAGTCTAGTGACTCTTCAGAGATGAGCTTGAATCCTTCGATTTCTGTCTCCTCTTCTACTTCGATTAAGAGACATGGTTTTCCTTTATAATTCACTTGCTTCACGTATTTCAAATCTTGAGGACTGACCGAGATATTGGCGACCTTTGTATTGATCTTGATTGATTTTGACGTATACTTCGGAACGACACTCGTCGCTTTCATCTCATATTTCGTGTCGTCGACGACTTGCTTGAACGCCTGCTCGACCTTCTCCGTCGTCACATCTTCCACACCGCTCGCCCGTAAGACGACCTCGACCGCACGGGAGTCGAGCATCGCTACCCTCTCTTCTTCCTGTTCGTTCTCTTCTTCGGCGACAATGATTTGATTGATCTCATCGTAAACGGTCGCGAGTGTCCGAGAATTGACTTCTTCCCCGATGACAGCTTTAACCACTTCTTCGAAGACCGCCTTCTCTTCCACTGCCGTGACGATTTCCGAACCGTTCAACACGTTCTCGATGAACGTCATATCCGGTTGATGCGCTTTATGCGCCGAGTAAAGCACATGGTTCACATCGGCCGCGTTATCCGTGAAACACGGGAATAAGAATCCACCGATTGGCGCCTCGAGTTTGATGATCGGATTCACAATCAGACTGGCTTTGAATTCCCGCTCGACGAAGTCGAAGACGAGTGATTTTTTCGGAAGTTCTGTCGGACTGATGCTACCGAGGATGAACTTCGTCGTATACACTTCATCGTTCGCGTGAATCTCAGACTCTTCAGAATATCGGTTCGTCGGCTTATTGTAATTCCCCCGAATGAACGTCACGACCATATCTTTCTCAAACGGCGTGTCTTTCACCATCTTCAACGCGACGCGCTGCATATAGTCCGTCCAGACGTCGGTCTCTTCCGTACGAAGTCCTTCATAGAGCAACCCTTGCGTATGGTCGACTTGACCTTCCTCCGGATATTGGAACTTCACTTCGAACAACTTTTCATCTAGCTTCCCGCCGAGCACTTTTTTAAAGTTCGTCAAAAACAGTTCCTGCTGTTCTTCTTCTAAGAACGGGAACGGACGCAACTCTTCGTAGTAAATCTCATTCGTTTCCTGTCGGATGTAAATCGTATATAGATCAGCAATCTTGAGTTTGGTCGCATTTACTTTAAACTGTCGGCGAATCGCCGCAATCTCTTTCTTGTTCATTCCATCCACCTCTTCTTTTCTCTCCATCCATGTCACCCATTATACCAGTCCTGATTGGTTACTAGTTCCAAAGAAATAATAGGAGGCTGAACAGTCACTCAGATGCTCATGAATATTCACGAATGGGGCAATTTTTATAAATGTGCCCCTTTCTGGGTTCAGTTCAATTCGAGTGAAAGACTCCTTCTTTTACTTTTTCATCTAAAAAAGCATCTCAGAAGAGACGCTTTCAATGGCTATATGGTCTGATATTTTATTAACACGTCTTTCGGGATGTGACAATAATCGTCCGGGCAACGTGTCAGACGGTCCTGATGTTCGTCCGCACTTCGCACATAGTTCGTGAGCGGCTTCACTTCAACAGCAATCCGTTCCGCATCCGATCGTTGCTCAATAAACGCTTGCGCCTCCATCACATGTCGTGACTCCTCACTGTAGACGCCCGTTCGATACTTCTCTCCGACATCAATCCCTTGTTGATTGATGCTGTATGGGTCGATGATTTCAAATAAATAGCCCATCAAATCATTGACCGTCACCACGTCCGGATCGAACGTCGTTTTGACGCACTCCGCGTATCCGTCATATTCCCCGTCCAACGTGTCCGTCGTTCCGTTCGCACGTCCCGCTTCAGTTGAAAGGACGCCAGGTAATGTCCTCACAAATTCTTGAACGCCCCATAGGCATCCACCCGCTAAATAGATTGTTTCGATTCGAATCACTCCCCATCTCTTTGAATCTTTTCTTCAGCATACACGTAATGATGAGAGAAGGGAGAGATTTGATTGAATAAACAACGTTTCTTCATCACACTAGTCAGTTCTATTATCATCTTTTCAGCAGTTACATTTACTGCCCTTAACGACTTTTCTCTATTCACCGAAATGGTGATCATCTTTTTATCTGTCGTTATCGGTCAAGCGATATCCATCCCATTATTTCGACGCTTTGCGGAGCAACGGGTATCGAATCAGACGGTATTCGTCTCGTTCCTGTCGATGCTGGTGATATTATGGACGTTCGCAGGCATTCTTTTTGATTGAATATCACATCATTTTCCTTGAACATACCCCAACCGCTTCAAATCTTCATAAACGAGTGAAGACAACAGCGTCCGCCCATCACCGTTCAAATGGTCCGGGTTATGGAAGAAGGATTGTTTGTGAATGAATCGTTCGTCCCCCATATAATTGAGGAACGGAACATCTAAATCCAGCTTCTCTAAATGCTGAAACACGAGGCGTTCCATGACGTCTTCATCAAAATACGTATGATATGAGGCATGGACCGGCTCCATCGCCAAGACAACGCGATAGCCTTGCTTCTTGCAGTAATCGATGATGTCTCGTAAATGTGCCATATTCTCTTCAATCTCGTGATTGTTCACAGCATTCTCGTATTGAGCAGCGACTTCTTCATACTTACGCTCGGAATAGTTCAGTCCCCCATTCTCCCATGGCTTATGCGCATCGAAACGAAAATCTCGGATTTCCCGGGAAATGGCGGCGTAGGCGCTCCCACTGTTCAATGCAGGGAAGCGTTCGTGCGTATAATATTGAAACAGGCTGACCGGCTCGATGTCTTTACGGTCCAAGACGTGATAGTAATTGGCCTTTCGCCCGACGTTCGAATTGCTGAACGTGATTTGTGATAACGACACGATCACGACCCCACCTGGTTTTAAATGTTCATCGTATTCTTTCAACATCTTCAAGTCATATTCGATCGGCTGACTCGGTAACGCCAAATCCAGATGCGACAATCCGGTCGGCTTAAAATAATACCCGTACATCGCATGGGACGTCCCCAAATTGATGATGTCGACAGGATGAGGGTCTTCCTTGAAGGCAAGGACTGCCCGATTGTTATTATATTCCCACGAATCTTTCACAAACTCGTTAACGGGAATGAAGATGGCGATCATGACGAGTAACACAACGACGATTTTAATTCCTAAACGCTTCATGCTAATTCCTTTCCGTGCATCTTAAAACCCACCGTATACAAATCCTTGACTCGACACACCAAACAAGAAGGCTGAGACAATCAAGAACAAGTTGATGGCCACGCTCGTCACGGCAGACTGACGTGCCATCCAATCCCAAGTCGAACCTTTCGTCCGTTCGATATGTTGGAACAGGTGAACGACGACAAAGACGACGAGGAAGATGATCAAATCGAGTAACGAGAACATTTGAATCGCCTGAATCATGCCTGACGGTGCCCATGAAGAAGGCGTCACGTACAGTTTGGCATGCGAGAACGCTTCTGCCATCGAGTGCGACTGAAAGAAGACACGTGAGAAACAGACGAGCTGGAACGTGATGGCGATTTTCCACCACCGATGCAGTGCCGGCACGCGGTCAAATCCGACCCATGACGCCATTTTTTCACGTTGCTGTTTCGTATGGTCTCCGAAGACGCGATAGATTCCATGAATGAGTCCCCAGATTAAAAAGTTCCATGCGGCTCCGTGCCAAATCCCACTAACTAAAAACGTCGCAAGGATGGCACCATAAATCTGTTCGCGTTTCTTCTTTCCTTTCGCGAGTGGCATGAAGATATAATCCCGTAGCCACATCGAAAGCGTGATATGCCAGCGGTTCCAGAAGTCGGCGATCGATACGGCGAAGTGTGGCTGCTTGAAGTTTTCCGATAAGCGAATCCCGAGTAAGCGTGCACAGCCGATGGCGATGTCACTGCATGCCGAGAAGTCGGCGAACAGTTGAATCGAGAACAACATCGTCGCGAGCACAATCTCCGAACCAGTCGGGTCCGGGCTATTGAACACACTTGCGACAATCGGGGCCAATCGGTCAGCGATCAACGTCTTCTTGAAGAATCCCCAAATGATGCGCTGAATCCCATAGCTGATATTGTCGTAGTCGAGATGTTGCTCCGTCTTCAGTTGCGGAAGCAGCTTTTTCGCCCTCTCAATCGGACCCGCCACGAGTTGCGGGAAGAAGGCAAAATAGACCGAGAAATAGCCGTAATGACGCTCTGCTTTTTGCTTCCCTCGCGAGACGTCCACGACGTAACTGATGGCCTGGAACGTATAAAAGGAAATCGCCAATGGTAAGACGACCTCTTTATACGGGACGTCATAATCGAATCCGCTCCATGCGGCGAACGAACGGAGCGAGTCATTGACGAAATTAAAATATTTGAACCAGCCGAGGAAGAATACGAGAACCGAGACACCGACCCACATGAGTCGTTTCTTCTGCCCTTTCTTTTCCTGCTTCTCAATCAAAATCCCGATGACGTACGTGAAGGCCGTACTGATCAACAGTAGCGGGATGAATTGAACGCTCAACGTGGCGTAAAAGACATAGCTCGCCAACAAAAGGAGCACCCAACGGTATCGATGTGGAACCATATAGTACGTTCCAACGATGAGTGTTAAAAATAAGAGGAATTCAATCGAAATAAAAGTCATATTTACCACCTGATGCTATGAAACTTGATGATGTACCGATTCCTGACAATCAGGTGGTCACAAGTTCTCGCTTCGGTAACGCGGCATAACGAACCTTTCCGAACGCATTACGCGGAATCTCGTCAATCTGCATCACCCGAACACCTTTCACCTTGATTTGTTCTTTGATGATTTTTTGAATGCGTGCGACGTCATCTTGTAACGTATACACGTATAGCTGGTCGTCTTCCCCGGCACAGACGCAATCATGTCCATGCTCTCGAAGAAGCGCCTCGACTTCGTCTAGGCTGATTCGACTCCCATGTAGTTTAATCATGCGTTTGATACGACCGACGATGAAGAAGTAACCCTCCTCATCCTGATACGCCATATCACCTGTACGCAACACACCTTGATTGTCGTCACCTTTCGCAAGATCCGCTAACGAGGTCGCGTAGCCGAACGATACGTTGTCACCTTGATATACTAGTTCGCCCGTCACGTTCGCCTCATTGATGTCATTTCCGGCCTCATCTCGCAGCGTGAGCGTTCCACCAGGGATGGCAATTCCGATGCTACCGGCTTTTTCCGCATGCATCCGATCCGGTAAATACGACATCCGGGCCGTCGCCTCCGTCTGACCGTACATGATGAAAAATTGAATCCCTTTCTCTTCACATACCGTTGCGAAGTGCTGCGCAAGCTTCGGGTCCAACTTGCCACCCGCTTGCGTCAACTTCTTCAGACTTGGGAGGTCGTACGTCTCAAACTTCAATCGTTCCAACATCTCATAATGAAACGGTACCCCACCAAACGTCGTCGCCTGCTCGGCACGACACAACTCCCAAAACTCCTTTTGAACGATGGAGCGGTCTGTCAGGATGAGGGTCGCCCCTTTCAACAGATGACTGTTGATGATGGAGAGTCCATACGAATAGTTCATCGGCAGCGTCGTGATTGGTTTATCCGTTTGATCGATGTCGAGATAGTCGATGATCGATGTGGCGTTAGCTGATAGATTGTTATACGTGAGGCGTACAAGTTTCGGACTCCCGGTACTACCCGAGGTCGTCAACAGAAGGGCCAATTCTTCGTGGAGTTGATGGTGAACGGCTGTCCCTGTTTCGAACAGAACATAGTCACCGTATCGATAGAAAGACTCTAACGAATGTGCCAGGTCCTCTCTCGATTCAGGAGCCCAGACGTGGGTCGGCTCATAACGTTCCATCAACTTCTGTAATTGGTCTACTGGAATATCTGCATCGAGCAAGACCGGGACGACCCGTCCACGGAGAAAGCCGATATATCCGAAGAGCGACTCGACCCTGTTCGCACATAAACAGAAGACGAGCGACCGTTCGCCGACTTCCTCACAAATCGAATCCCCGACTTCGAGCATCTCTATGTATGAATAAGAGCGGTCCGCATAGACCGCCTCACGATCGGTGTACCGCTCGAGTATTTGAAAAAGCGTCATGATTGGATGTCCACACCGAGACGCTGCAACAACGCGATACCAGACTTGTACGAATGGAACTCTGTCATTTCATCCGAGTCGATATAGACGTCAAACGCATCCTCGATTTCGGCGATGAGGGTCATATGTCCAATCGAATCCCACTCCGTCGATTCCCCAAGCTTCATCTCTTCGAGAACTACATCGTCCTCTAATTCCAATCCGTTTTTAAATGCCATGTTATATGCTTCAAGCGTGCTCATTGTATTCATCCTTTCACGTTCACTCCAACTGTTTGAATTCATCTATTATTATTGACTGATAATGATAATCATTTGCCTTGTGATTCTATCACAATTTTTCGAAATCGGTCAATTCTTCATATGAGGAAAAGCTTGGAGTTGAGCGATTTTGTGCATGAAAAAGACCCCATCGTTACGATGCGGTCTCAGGAGATGATAAAACATATTCAAGTTGTAAGTCGAGTGGTTCTGCCTCGTATTCCGACTGCCTCTCGAGATTGGTCGCTGACGGGGTCAATCACGCCTTTGATGATTAGCCTAAAAATAGTAAGAAAGGCTGTATATATTTTTTCATATAATGCTTTTTCCTCTTTTTTACATATTTGTAATATTTAAGTAATAGTAATGTTAGAATAGGTTGAATTCAAATTTTAATAACCTGGAGGGCAAGTATGAAAAAATACACATCTTTAGCTTTAGCAAGTACTTTAGCAGTGTCGACATTATTACCTTTGAATGCTGGTGCAGAACAAACTAAATACTCATCTTCAATTCAAAGCACTCAAGAAATCCCTACATCAAAATTAAAAGAAAATGAGAACCGTGAATCAACACAACTCGATACTGTTAAAAAACATGTTTTTGTAGATTCTAACGGTCATATCGGTTTTAAAAACGTACCGACACAATTCTACGAAAACTATGAGCTTGCTAAGCTTCAGAAACATTTTGATGAATTAAATAGTCAAGTTGATGCACAGCAAATAGTTATAAATGAAGATTTATCAATCTCTGAAATCGGATTTCAAACACTTGCTGTATATGGAAAATGGACCAACCATTGGTGGGGATATGACAGAAAGTTTACTAAAAAGCAAGCAGTGGCGTACAAAGATCAAATCGATACAGCTGTTATAGGTTTAGGTGCAGGTGCAGTAGTTACCTCACCTTGGCTTGTAGTAGGTGGGGGATTCGCTCTTACAGCAGGATGGTACACACTTTTAGGCAAACGCATCGAAGTTAACAATAGAGGAAAAAATGGAATTCTAGTAGAAATTTATTGGGCACGAACTTTTGATATTACTCCACTGTAATATTTACCGAAAATATAAGAAGCGAAAAGAAATCTTTCGCTTCTTATATTTTTTTTGAGTAATAAAGCATTAAGATATGCGTAGAAACTAAATAAATGGAGACTAACATAATCATGATTTCTTTCAAAGTAAAAATTGGATCACTCGAAGGTAAAGTGACAACTAGCAAAATCGAAAAGAGAAGTGTAAGAAAAACATAGTAATTTGCTGTCATTGCTTTTTCTTTGATTAGTTTCGAGCGTTCATCCTTAACAGATATATGCGGAATCAATAAATAATTACAAATTTGCATAATACCTATCGCGATTAATAATGTTCCAACGGGAATCGTAGAGTTTAGGATATCTTCAAAGCTTGTATATAACCCAATGGCTAAGGCAAACATTCCAGAAAAAAGTGCCATCACTTTAGCTGTTTTAGTGTCATTTGAAAGTATATAATTGAACATTCGTTATTCCTCCTCAAAGATAAAAACATCTTCAATTTTACAGTTGAACACTTTTGATATCTTAAAAGCTAATAGAATTGAAGGGTTGTACTTACTTTTTTCCAATGAAATAATTGTTTGACGAGATACTTTTAATTTTTCTGCTAATTCATCTTGGGTCAAGCTATACTTTTCTCTAAGTTTTCTAATGTTATTTTCTATGTAACCCCCCCTTTTGTAAAGCTAACTTTACGTAAAGTCTACTTTACTTTCGGGTTGATGTCAACCAGATTTCATAACCCAAAGTCAATTACTAATACAAACTTTGTCGGTCAAACCTGCTTTTGGATTCAACGCTTTTGTATGTGGTACATAATCAAAAACACCATTCCGTCGAATGGTGTTCCTCTCATTCAATTTTCCTAACTTTTGAATGAAAAATGTCTCAATCACATCTATATGGTCTGGTGCACTTAAGAAATCCGTCCAGCGTACAACATAAACCAGTCGTTTTGATCTTCTAGCGCTTCATAGATCCATCCTTCATTCATTTCTGCGAATTGTTTGAACGCGTCCATCAGAATCGATTTATGTTTACTGTTTGGGTGAACCTCTATGTAAACAGATACTTCTGGGTAATCAGCTTGTTCAAAACTGAATCCACAGCCTATATTTCCAATCACTTTGATCATTCTGAATGACGTATCGATTGTAATCACGGAGTTCAATCGCACGATTCCCCCATGGTTTCTGCTTTCCAAATAAATTCGTAAACGTATGCGTCGTCTTTTTATTCAGACATTGATCCAACATCGAAATGGTTCTTCCTAAGTTTTGAATTGCATACACGTCTTGAGGTAGGAATGTTCTTGATTTATTCAATTCAATATCCTCCATATACTTGAGTACTTGTTTGTAGTACAAATCTTGTTCGTTATATTCCTGAAGCCATATGTAGAGTTGAAACCACTGCAATTGAAAGAACTTGGTTGAGGATGAAGCGACATGTTTTGGGTCAAAGTATTGGATGATATAAAACAGGTATGTCGAAAATCCTTCTGCTTCACTTTGCTCAAGATGTTCTCGATAACGTTTCAATTGATGATGCCCTTCACTGCTACCTAACTTGTTCTCAATGAAGACGATGTGTGAGGTGTTCCCTTCATTAAACGTGATAACGAGATCGGGTCGACTGTCGGTATCGTGTGTATGTAGTTTACTGTACGTTTTTTGTGTATATGCCCTCACACGACTTATTTCAGAAAGATCCACATTCGCAAACCGTTTAAAAAAATGAGTCAATAAATCCGGTTGTTCAAAAATTGGAGCGATGATTTCGGTTAAGTAATCTTCGTAAGGATTAGAGTTTGATTGACGTAACAGGTTATAGATTTTCGAATACGATGACACCATTTTCTTTACCCCCTTCGTCACAGTATAAAAATAATGAGTGCTTGAGGTTTGATTCAAGCACTCATTTTACATTTCATCACTTGTGGTACGGTTCATTCCGATTGATTCGATACGCCCGATAAATCTGCTCACACAACACGAGCTTCATGAGTTGATGGGGAAATGTCATCTTCGAGAACGAAATTGTATCATCCGCTCGTTTCATCACATCGTCCGACAGACCAAGCGATCCTCCGATGACGAAGGCGATTTTACTCTTTCCGTACGTCGCGAGTTGATCGAGTTCACGGGCGAACTCTTCGCTCGTCCGCTGCTTTCCTTGAATCGCCAAGGCGATGACGTGCGTATCTGGGGATATCTTCGCCAAAATCCGCTCGCCTTCCTTTTGTTTTACTAGTAACATATCTGCTTCACTCAAATGCTCGGGTGCTTTTTCGTCTGAGACCTCGATTTCCTGCACTTTTGCGTAGGCAGACAGCCGTTTTGTATACTCGGCAATTCCTTGCTTTAAATATTTTTCTTTCAGTTTGCCGACCGTGATAATTGAAATATTCATCCAATTCTTCCTTTTTCCACAGTTTTTTTGGAGTTATCCATAGGGTTATCCACAGAGTTATCCACAAATCCACATGTTGATAATTAGTTTTTGCTTGACACAATATATGTTGCGTCGGCTTCACAGAACTCACATGTCACGTGTTCACTTGTGGATAATTCCTCCAACAGTGGGTACTCCCCTGTTTCATCCACAATGATGTCTAAAGCGATTTCAACATGTTCCTTGCATACTTTTTTTTCCACAGTTTTTCCTCCTTAAAAAAGAAGC
The DNA here is from genome assembly GCF_018617685.1 of Exiguobacterium sp. s57. Taxonomy (NCBI): domain Bacteria; kingdom Bacillati; phylum Bacillota; class Bacilli; order Caryophanales; genus Exiguobacterium; species Exiguobacterium sp. s57. Next base: position 36,629 of record NZ_JACSKR010000004.1, on the reverse strand, counting down.
GTCGCCGCTTCTTTATGTTGCTTCAGTTAATGTCGCCTCGGTTTCGCTCGCTTCCCCGCGACGTAAATACTCAATGGTAATCGTATCACCGACCGTCGCATCACGATAGAGCGCATCGCGTAAATCGACGTATCGTTTGATCTCCCGGTCTCCGATTTTTGTGATGACATCGCCGACCCGAAGTCCTGCTTCCTCGGCCGGACTACCCGGTGTCACCTCTTCGACGAAGACACCGTCTTCCTGGTCGAATGAGATTCCATACTCTTCCCGGATGTTACCAGGTACGGCGATGACTTCCTGAATCGTGACCCCGAGCTGAGCCCGTGTCACCTTACCGTCGCGTTCTAACATGTCAATGACCGGTAGCGCCACGTTGACGGGAATGGAGAATCCGACCCCTTCTACGCTCGCCTCGGCGATTTTCATCGAGTTGATTCCGACAAGCTCTCCTCGAATGTTGATCAAGGCACCACCCGAATTTCCCGGGTTGATGGCCGCATCCGTCTGGATGACTTCCGCGTTATAATCCATCAAGCCGTCGCTGTTCGTATCGACCGGCACCGTCCGCTCGACACCACTGACGATACCACGGGTGACCGAGTTTGAGAAGACACCGAGCGGATTTCCGATCGCCATAACGGTCTCCCCGGCCTGTAGGACGGTAGAGTCACCAAGTACGATCGGCTTCGCTTCGATATTTTTCGGTAACTCGACTTCGGCGACCGCCAAGTCATTGAGTGGGTCTTCGCCTAAAATGGTTGCCGAGGCGATTTGGCCATCGGAGAAGGCAATGTTGACCTCGTCCGCTTCTTCGATGACATGGAAGTTCGTGACGATATAGGCCGTGTTTCCTTCTACTTTATAGATGACGCCAGAGCCCGCACCCGCCTCCCATTGCGAGTCCGAGGTGAACGCTCGCTGGATATTGGTGATGCTGACGACGGACGTCTTCGCGCCGAGTACGGCCGTTGTGACGTCCGATTCGGTGACGGTGACGGCCTGTTCGGTCCGCGTCAGTTCATTCGTCACAAAACGAGAGGTCGGCGAATCCCAGAGCATCACGATGACAAAAAACAAAGCCGCTCCTAAGAATCCGCCAACCCCTCCGAGTAACAACGGTTTTATATTGGGTCTCGGCTTATGGCGTACGTGCTCCTCTTGCTTCGGTCGCCATTCGCTCCGAGACGGGTACGTCGATTTCTCTTCATTCATTTCTATTTCGTGTACTTCAGGTTCGACGTCTTGAGGTTCATACTCATGGTGTCTCTCTTCGTTCACGACGCGTCCCCCCTTCAAGACAGTGTGATATCTGTCTTTTCCCAAGTTTCCTTATAAAGAAACGAGTGAAGTGGGGATTGTCGGGTCCGTGTCGCACAATTTGATTCGATTTAAATCGATATCTCGCATACCGAGTGTTTGCGAGACGCTCATTTGCGCGAGCTCCTTCATGTTGTTGTCCTTGCTCAAGTGGGCCAAATAGATCCGTTTCGTCTGGTCACCGATGACCTCACTCATCGCGATGGCCGCATCTTCGTTCGAGACGTGCCCATAATCGCCAAGAATCCGTCGTTTGACGCTCCATGGATAACGCCCCATCTGCAGCATCGAGACGTCATGATTCGATTCAAAGATGAAGTCGTCCGCTCCACGGATGACCCCTTTCATCCGGTCCGAGACATAACCCGTATCGGTAATATGGGCCAGACGTTTCCCGTCATGGGCAAACTGATAAAACATCGGGTCCGCCGCATCATGACTCACGTTGAACGTCTCGATTTCGATATCTCCGAACTGTTTCACATCTCCGACTTCTATTTGAAACTTCAAGGCGGGATCAATCTTGCCGATGTTCGCTTCCATCGCCGTCCATGTCTTCGCATTCGCATAAATCGGTAAGTTGTACTTTCGTGCTAATATACCGACACCTTTAATGTGGTCGGAGTGCTCATGAGTGACGAGCAGTGCATCGATTCCATCAAACGACCGACCGATGGCTTCGATACGTTGTTGCATCGCTTTTCCGGTCAATCCGGCATCGACGAGCAGCTTCGTCCGTTCCGTCTCGATATAGAGGGCGTTTCCGGTCGATCCACTCGCTAACACACTATACTGTAAAGTCACGCGATCACTCCTTTCATTCTTTCTTTTCAAACTCGACGTGCTCTACCGTTCCATCGATCGCATTGACGAAATAGACTTGATCATCTATCCCAATCGACCAGAGCGGAGGCATAATAATCAAACTGCCCGAGCTATCGAGCGGTAAGCTATAAAACCCGGTGTTGATGGCTCGCATCTCTTGGTTCGGCTGAAAATACTTCCGGGATGCTAGCTGAGAAATCGCTTCGCTCGCTGTCAACACGAGGTCGTCTTGCGTTTTCGACGACAGGTTTTTTAAATGACGCTGCTTATAATCTGTCACTTCAAATGCCTCGTTCAACTGAATGAGGATGAGGGACGGACCGATATACATTTCCGTGTCCCCTTCGACTTCAGGTGTTGAAAAAATCTTGTTCTCCTCGAACGTTTGCACGAAGGCGATTTGTTTCGTCGACTCATCGTATCGCCAGTAGGCATATTCATCTCCGAATGGAACATATTCCGCCACAAACGTCGAAGCGGTCGTTCGTAAATCTTTCGCATCGAGTGGCACAGGTTGCTTCAATTCGACTTCAAGTTGCATGTTATCGAGCGTCGTCGCTAGCTGCGCTTCCCGATTCTTTGTAATCATCGCGGCGGACATCTCTTCAGACGATCCCGTCAAATATCCGACATCGCGACCCATTCGTGGCAATTTTGCCGGATCGACATTCCGCTGATCTAAAATTTGTGCAATCGACGTGTTGTCATTCGTCACGACTTCGGTCACCCACGTTTCCGTCAACAATTGGAACAATAGATAGATGTTCAAGGCGAGGAAGGCGAAGATTAAAATTGTTTTCGCTTTACTCCAATCCACGATACATCATCCTTTCTGTCCAACCGTCTGCTTGATTATATGGGACCCAACGCCCCGCCTCACGCACGAACCAGTTCGGTGAGAACGTCACGTAGCGGCTCGTATCTTCGTTATATTCGATTTCATAACCGATTCGAATCTCCGTTACGTTCTCAAACCGTCCGGAGTTGATGAGGGTACTGAGCACCTCGTTCGCATTAGCCAACTGTGTCGTACCGACCGTGATCAGCCGATCGATTTCCAAGTGGTGACGTGTGATCGACCGGACCTGTGCCCCGTCGTTTTCCACACGTAATGTGGATAAGTCGATGGCATCGTTGTTGATAAATGCCTCGCGCTGACTAAAGACCGGATACCCTTTCACATGAAAACGGAACACAGTCGTTTCAAAACCTTTATTTGCAGGTGTGATGGCATCAAAGCGAAGTGAGAGCCCTTGATTCTCAGAAGCTTCATCGACCCATCCACCGTGGAAGTTCACGAATTCTACAATCGAATCTAATCCGAGTGCCGTGTCACGTTCTGTACTGTTCCGAGACAAGTTTCGGTAACGACTGGCGTTCAGGGTCGCATCATATTCCCCAACGCTGACACCATTCGTCAAGGCTCCAATCGAACTTGCCGGGTCGACCTCCTGAACATTCGGGTCGCCCGGGAAGAACGTGTCCCGCATCCAGTCAAGACGGGTATCGATTTGAATCGATGATACGTCGTAAGCAAACAACTCATTCATCTCAGGTCCAATGACCGGAATGTAATTCACCCGCTCATCGGTGTACGTCACCCGCTTCATCGTTCGACTCGAATTTTTCAAGAAGAGACTGTTCACATCGCCGTTTCCGACTTTCGTCAACTTTCCTTCCCAAATCGATTGGTCGCTCATGATGGTGCGAATGTTGAACGCATTTTCGTCCATATAGATGAGGATCCGTTGTGGAATTTTCCCAGACAGACTATACGTTCCCGGCAACATATAGCTGAGCGTATCCGCATAGTAGGCCTCCGGTAAGATCAACTCGAGTCCCTCGTTGATATCCGTATAGAAGCTCGGGACATTTTTCACGGCGAGTGGTTTGAACTCACTCGCTTCAAACGAATCCCGAATGACGCGCATCAGTTGCTTCGACGTATTCTTCGAAGCGAAGACGGCATTGTTGTCATGTACGACCGCTTGAGTCGGGATGATGACCTGATTCGCCCGGCGCTGCAGGGACTCGTCCACCGTCGTGAGCTGCGTCTCCGATTGGACGGCCTGATACGTGGGATGGTAATCCCACAAGATGATGGTTTGAACAATCGACGTGACGATTAACGTGAGCAAAATGAATGACTTCCACAGTTCCGGCTTTGCAATCGTAAACCGTTTCATCAATCATTCACCTCCACAATCGTATCGAACGGGATGGTGAAGTAAATCGTCGTACCGCGGCCAAACTCACTCTCTGCCCAGATGTCGCCCCCGTGAGCGGATACGACTTCTTTGGCAATCGATAGACCGAGTCCGGTTCCACCGATGTTACGCGCCCGCGCCTTATCGACACGGTAGAAGCGCTCAAAAATTTTCTTCAAGTTCGACTTCGGAATACCGACCCCTTCATCCTTGATCCCGATGACGAGGCGCTTCGCCCGAAGCATCGTCCGGAACGTGATTGTCCCGCCTTCTGGTGAGAACTTGATGGCGTTCGTGATGATATTGTCGATGACTTGGGTCATCTTATCTTGGTCGGCATGCACGTAGACACGACGCTTCATCAGTTTGCGACGGAATTGAATCGCCTCTCCTTTCGTCATCTCGTGACGGTCGATGATGTCGTTAAAGAATTGCACGAAGTCGAACTTCACTTTCTGCATCTTGTATTCTTTACTGTCCATCTTCGAGAGTTGCAACAAGTCGTTGACGAGGCGAATCATCCGCTCCGTCTCGTTTTGCGTCGTCTCTAAGAAGCGTGGCGCCAACTCATCGTCTTGATAAGCGCCTTCCGCGAGGACTTCCAAATAGCTGCGCATTGTCGTGAGCGGTGTACGCAACTCGTGACTGACGTTCGCCACGAATTCACGGCGGTCTTGTTCGACTTGTTCTTGTTCCGTGACATCATGCAAGACGACGATGAGACCTGTGATCGGTCCGCTGTGCTTTTGAATCGGTGAGAAGTAGGCGCGGACGAGGAACAATTCTTCATCCGTACTGAGGTCAATCAGCTTCGTCGGCATCGTCCCGTCTTCTGGAATAACGATTTCCTCTTCGAACGCGAGGAGACTTTGTAAATTCGTCCCCATCGCCTCTTCCTCCGCAACCCCGATCATGTCGCGCGCTTGGTCGTTCATCAAGATGACGCGTAACGAGCGGTCGGTCGCGACCACCCCGTCCGACATGTTCTCAAGGACACTCGTCAAGCGACGTCGTTCCGCTTCCGTCGTCGCATTTGCTTCCATCAATTCGTCTGTCAATTCGTTGAACGCATACGCGAGTTGACCGACCTCGTCATCCGAGTACACTTTAACTTTCCGCGAGAAGTTCCCTTTCCGCATCTCTACGGCCTGCCTGCGCATGTCGGCAATCGGTCGCGTGATGGTGCGCGATAAGAGAATACCAAGGAACGAGGTGATGATGAGTGCAATCAACGTCCCCGTTGCGAGGATACGTGTCACTTGTTCCATCTGGTTGTAGATGGACTTCATCGATGCCTCGATATAAATCATCCCGGTCGTCGTCCCATCCACTTCTGATTTAATCGGAACGGCGACGACGCGCATTCGGTCATTCGAATCCTCATAGACGAGCGTCTCCTGCGCCCCGCCTGTCGCGAATGACTTCTGGATAAACGTACTCGCCGTCCGTTGTCCGACGAGACTTTGATTATTTTGATTCGAGGTCGCCCGCACGACACTGTTCGTGTCGATGATTTGGACTTCCCGAATGTCGTCAGCTAGCGTCGTGCTCTCTGTAAATTCAGACAGCAGCTGATCCAGTAACTGGTTCAACTGCTGGTCCGTAGTCGAGTCACTCTCGTTCGCTGCGATTCCCTCACTGACGTTATAGCTCAGTAGGTTCGCCCGGTCGACGAGTGACTGCGAGAAGTTGTTGATGTATTGTCGTTCCAAAGAACGTACAAAGTACACGCCGATGACTTGCATCGCAACGAGAATGAGCAGCGCATAGATGACGACGAGCTTCCACTGGATTGATTTAAAGAAGTTCGTCCGTTTCATCGTTTAGTCTTCTTCTCCTGCCTTCAAATAATATCCGACGCCACGACGCGTAATGATGTACGTCGGCGTCGATGGGTTATCCTCTACTTTTTCGCGAAGACGACGTACTGTAACATCCACGGTACGTACGTCACCGAAGTAATCATAGCCCCATACCGTTTGGAGCAAGTGTTCACGCGTCATCACTTGTCCAATGTTTTGCGCGAGGTAATGAATTAATTCGAACTCGCGATGCGTCAATTCGATTTTCTCTTCCCGTTTCGTCACCATGTACGAATCCGGATGAATCGTCAAGTCGCCGATCGCGATATCGTTCGCATTCGCCCCTTTCGCTTCTGGCGCCGGCGCCGTCGCGTGACGTCGCATATTCGCTTTGACACGAGCCAACAGTTCACGTGAGCTGAACGGTTTCGTGACGTAGTCATCCGCTCCGAGCTCTAACCCGAGTACTTTATCGATTTCGGAGTCTTTCGCCGTCAACATGATGATCGGCATATCATACTTCTTCCGTACCTCACGACATACTTCCATGCCGTCTTTGAGCGGAAGCATGATGTCGAGTAAGATGAGGTCCGGTTGAATCTCCTCTACTTTTACGAGGGCTTCTTCGCCGTCATAAGCGACATGCACCTGATAACCTTCTTTTTCAAGTTTAAACTTCAATATATCTGCGATTGGTTGTTCGTCATCTACCACTAAAATCGTACGATCCATTCAGTGAGTCCTCCTCTTATCATTAAACGTACATGCCTACATTGTAACTCTTTTTATACAGCTTAGAAAGCATGGTCCATTTCCGTGGAAATGAAAAAGAGAGCCCGATGGCTCCCTTTCTTATGCTTCGTAAATATCACGCAAGATGACCGTCTGTTCACGAGCCGGTCCGACCGAGAACGTCAGCAACTCAATCCCTGTCAATTCTTCGATACGACGAACGTAGCGCTGTGCATTCTTCGGAAGGTCATCGAAGTTGCGGACACCCGTGATGTCTTCTGTCCAACCCGGAAGTTCTTCGTATACTGGTACACACTTCTCGAGGACGCGGAAGTTCGGCGGGTACTCATCAAGATGCTTCCCTTCGTACTCATACGATGTGCAAATCTTGAGCGTCTCAAGACCTGTCAATACATCGATGGAGTTGAGGCAAAGATCTGTGATTCCACTGACACGACGTGAGTGACGTACGACAACCGAGTCGAACCAGCCGACACGACGGGGACGACCTGTTGTCGTCCCGTACTCTTTACCGACTTCACGGATCGTATGGCCGATCTCATCGTCAAGTTCTGTCGGGAACGGACCGTCACCGACACGTGACGTGTATGCTTTACAGACACCGACCACGTGATGAATCTTCGATGGTCCGATTCCGGCACCGCTCGATACGCCACCTGACGCGGCGTTCGACGATGTGACGAACGGGTACGTTCCGTGGTCGATATCGAGAAGGACCCCTTGTGCCCCTTCAAAGAGAACTTTCTTTTCTTCGTCGAGTGCATCGTTTAAGACGACCGATGTATCACACACGTATTTAGCGAACTGTTGGCCATACGCATAGTACTCTTCAAAGATATCATCAAACTCGATTGGGTCGACCTCATACATTTTCACGAACATGCGGTTTTTCAACTCAAGCACGGTCTTTAGTTTCTCCGCAAACACTTCTTTATCAAGAAGGTCAGCGATGCGAAGCCCGATACGTGCCGCCTTATCCATGTATGCCGGACCGATTCCTTTGAGCGTCGTACCGACTTTTGCGTCACCTTTTGCGTCTTCCTCTAGACGGTCTTGAAGCTGGTGATACGGCAAGATGATGTGCGCCCGGTTCGAGATTCGAAGGTTATCCGTGCTCACACCGCGCTCATGTAAGTAAGCGAGTTCGGTCACGAGTGATTTCGGGTTGACGACCATTCCGTTTCCGATGACACACGTTTTGTCCGAATAGAAGATCCCAGACGGAATGAGGTGAAGTTTATATTTCGTATCATTGAAGACGATCGTGTGACCAGCGTTGTCTCCCCCTTGATAACGCGCGACGACTTCGGCTTGTTTCGATAAGAAATCGGTGATCTTTCCTTTTCCTTCATCGCCCCACTGCGTTCCCACTACGACTACTGATGACATAATGAATCCTCCTTATTAATCAACGTTCTGTTCAAACCATCCGTAAGTGTACACTTGAAAAGTGAGAAAGTCAATCTAATACCGAACGTTTTATATAAGATGTAACTATTCGTTCGTTATTTTTTAAATCACCTATTAAAAAAAAGACACCACCGACGTTACATCGGTGGTGCGAAGGCTTGTGTCTCCATATTGACGAACTTGTTATACTCTTTCCGGAAGGAGAGCTTGACCGTACCGGTCGGACCGTTACGTTGTTTCGCAATGATGATCTCAATCGTATTGGCGTCTTCACTCTCTTTATCGTAATAGTCATCACGATAGAGGAAGGCGACGATATCGGCATCCTGCTCGATCGCTCCCGATTCCCGGATATCCGACATCATCGGTCGCTTGTCTTGACGACTCTCTACGCCACGCGAGAGCTGTGACAAGGCGATAACCGGTACTTGCAGTTCCCGCGCAATCGCTTTGAGCGTACGCGAGATCTCCGATACTTCTTGTTGGCGGTTCTCGCCCGGTTTCCCGTTCCCGACGATGAGCTGCAAGTAGTCAATCATAATCATCCCAAGGCCGTACTCCTGTTTCAAACGACGACACTTCGCTCGAATCTCGTTGACACGGAGACCCGGCGTATCGTCGATGTAGATGCCTGCTTGCGAAAGCGACGACATTGCGAGTGACAGACGGCCCCAGTCTTCTGCTTCGAGACGACCGGTCCGGAGACGCTGGGCATCGATGTTCCCTTCCGCACACAACATACGCATAACGAGTTGCTCGGCACCCATCTCCAAACTGAAGATGGCGACGTTCTCGCCCGTACGGACGGCAACGTTTTGCGAGATGTTCAAAGCGAACGCGGTTTTCCCGACAGATGGACGAGCGGCCACGATAATCAAATCGTTTCGCTGGAAACCGGCCGTCATCTTATCCAAATCGGTGAAGCCCGTTGCAATTCCAGTGATTTCACCACTCGACTGATGTAGTTTTTCAATCGTTGAATATGCATCCGAGAGAACCGACCCGATTGGATGGAAACTCGATTGTCCTTTTCGCTGCGATACTTTTAAAATATTCCGTTCGGCATCTGACAGCACGGAATCGACCTCATCTTGGCGTTCATAACCGTCTGACACGATATTGGTCGCCGTTCGGATTAAACGACGGAGCGCCGCTTTTTGGTCGACGACGTTCAAGTAATAGCCGATGTTTCCAATGGCCGGTACAGATTCAGCGACTTCTGCCAAATAGTTGAGACCGCCGATTTCGTCTAGAATGCCTTGAGCCTGTAACTCTGAACTGAGTGTGACTAAGTCGACGAGTTCGCCCCGGTCATTGATCTTTAACATCGCTTCAAAGATGCGTTGGTGGCTGACACGATAAAAGTCGTCCGGGTCGACACGTTCTGAGGCCGTGATCAACCGATCCGAATCGAGGATGATTGCCCCTAAGACGGCTTGCTCCGCTTCCACGCTATGTGGTGGTGTATTGACTTGAATCGCATCACTCATCCGTCTCTACCTCACCTTCAAGCTTCTTGTACATGTACATTCAACGTCGCGACGACGTCATGGTGCAACTTCACAGGCACTTTCGTGAAGCCGAGCGCCTTGATTGGGTGCTCGAGTTCAATTTTACGCTTATCAATCTTGTAGCCCATTGTTTTAAGGGCATCCGCGATTTGTTTGCTTGTGACTGACCCGAACACGCGACCGCCTTCCCCTGCTTTCGTCGTGACGGCGATCGTCTCTTTTTCAAGCTTCTCTTTTAGTTGTTTCGCTTCGTTCAACTCTTCTTCTGCGGCCTCTTCGGCACGACGTTCTTTCGCTGCGAACGCTTTTAGGTTCCCAGGTGTCGCTTCTACCGCCAAATTTTTCTTGAACAAGACATTTTTCGCGTAAGCGTCTGCCACATTTTTCACTTCTCCAGCTTTTCCTTGCCCTTTTACATCTACTTTCAAAATGACTTTCATTCTAATTCCTCTCCTTCAGTTTCATCTGTTACATAATGATCAATTGCCTCTTTCAACATGGCATTCGCTTGTTCGCGACTCACTTCGAGCTGCGTCGCCGCATTCGTCAAATGTCCACCACCATCAAGCATTTCCATGATGACTTGAACATTGACGTCACCGAGGGATCTTGCGCTAATCCCTGTTCGTCCATCCGGTAAAATCGCGATGACGAATGATGCTTTCACGCCTTCCATATTTAACAGTTGGTCTGCCGATTGGGCAATCAACACTTGATGATGCGCCTCATCGTCAGAAGCGACCGCAATCGCCATGCCGCCTGCATAAATTTCGGTGTTTCTCAAAATCTGAGACTGCTCGATATAAGCATCGAGGTCCTGTCGCATAAAATGCTGTACGAGAACCGTATCCGCCCCTTGAATTCGTAAGAAAGATGCCGCGTCAAACGTACGCGAGCCTGTTCGGAGCGTAAATCCTTTCGTGTCGACCATGATTCCTGCAAGAAGCGATGTCGCTTCCAAAATGGAAAGCTTGCGGCTTCCCGCCTGATACTCAATCAGCTCCGTGACAAGTTCACATGTTGATGACGCGTATGGCTCCATATAAACGAGGACCGGATCTTCGATAAACTCTTCCCCGCGACGGTGATGGTCGATGACGACGACTCGTTCCGCTCGGTAGAGAATATCTTTTGAAATGACGAGCGATGGACGGTGTGTATCGACGACGACGAGAAGCGTCTGCTCATCAATGAGGGGTTGTGCTTCATATTCGGTTAGGAACTGGCTATACAACGCGTCATCGTTCTCCACTTCTTGGACGAGGCGTTGAATTCCGATACTCGTTTCGCCAGACGGAATCACGACATACGCCTCACGTCCGACAAACTCAGCCAATTTCATAATCCCGATGGACGCCCCGAGTGAGTCCATATCTGGATTTTTATGTCCCATTATGAGAACACGACTCGATTCTCGAATCAAGTCACGCATCGAGTTCGAGATGACACGTGCCCGGACGCGCGTCCGCTTTTCGGTCGGGTTTGTCTTCCCTCCGAAGAAACGTACTTTTCCGTTGTGACGTTTGACAACAGCCTGGTCACCACCACGACCAAGTCCGAGGTCTAGACTTGACTGAGATAAGTTGCCGAGCTCCGTTAGCGTTGTCTCTCCACATCCAATCCCGATTGATAACGTCAACGGGATCCTCTGCTCTTTCGTCGCTTCACGTACTTCATCTAAAATTGAGAATCTGTTGTTTTCAAGTTCAGATAACGTTCGCTCGTTCATGACGAGGAAAAAGCGATCCGCCGCTGTACGGCGCATGTAGATGTGATGCTGCTGTGCCCATTGATTGAGAAGTACCGTCACACGACGATTGATCTCACTACGCACTTGTTCATCCACCGCAGTCGACATCTCATCATAGTTATCCAAGTACAAAATACCAATGACTGTTTGCGATTGCACATACTTTTGCTCAATTTCTGCTTCCTCGGTCATGTCAAATAAATAAAGGGTTTGATGTATTTGATTGTAGTAGACGCGGTAGACACGATCGCCTACTTCAATCGTGGCTTCATCCTCTTCCTCTTCAATCAATTCAGCGAATGCAGAATGGAGCGCGTCGAGCGGGACTCCAATCGCCATATCGAGTTCGAAGATCAATCGCGATTGTTCGTTAAACCAACTGATGCGCCGGTCTTGATCAAAGACTAAAATTCCAATCGGCATCGTCGTCAACGCTTCTTTCCCGACCTCTTCGATTTGATGAGAGAGTGAGAGGACATACTGTTCCCAATTTTTACGCTCCCGTCGCATTGTTACTTGCTGATAGATGAAGAAAATCAGCGTGCCCATAAACAGGGTGATTGCCGCCACAATATTGTAGAACGCCAATCCTAACGAGACAAGGACTCCAATCACATATGGAACCATGTGACGCGCGTATTGGTTCTTCACGGATGTTAATGCTTCACCACTGTGCATGTATGCCTCCTAAAATGAGTAATGTTCACCCATGGAATCGTAAAGGTTTCTGCTCTATCATACCATATTCGTCGGTTTCACTTACACACTTACAGACGAGATGAAATACAAAAAAACGACTTATCCAAAAGGATAAGTCGTTCGTCAAACATTACTCTGCAACGTATGGAAGCAAAGCCATTTGACGTGAACGCTTGATAGCGACAGTAAGTGGACGTTGGTATTTCGCTGAAGTACCAGTCACACGACGTGGAAGAATTTTACCACGCTCTGAAACGAAGCGTTTGAGTAATTCTACGTCTTTATAATCGATATGAGTGATGTTGTTCGACGTAAAGAAACATACTTTACGACGACGACGACCTCCTGGACGACGTGCCATGTGAAGACCTCCTTTATAAGTTAGTTTTTCATGTCAACGATGATTAGAATGGCAAATCATCGTCTGACAAGTCAATTTTGTTGCCACCCGAGAACGGATCTGCATCAAAACCTTTATTTGAAGACTGGTTTGAGGACTGAGATGAAGTCGAAGCAGCTCCTGCGCCCCATCCTGATCCACTTGACTCACCACCACTGAAGACATCTCCAGATGGTGCTTGCTCACGTTGCCCTGAAGCTCCGCGTGGTTCAAGGAAGCGTACGCTGTCGGCGACTACTTCTGCCCGGTAACGACGTTGGCCATCTTGTCCTTCGTAACTACTGATTTGAAGGCGACCGTCAACGCCGGCCATGCTGCCCTTTTTCAAGTATTGTGCTACGTTCTCTGCTTGTTTGCGCCAAACGACACAATCAATAAAGTCCGTCTCGCGCTTCCCATCCTGCCCAGCAAATGGACGATCGCAAGCGAGAGTAAAGCGTGTTACGGCGATTCCGCTCTGCGTATAACGCATTTCCGGATCGCGAGTCAATCGACCAACTAACACAACTCGGTTAATCATCTCCAAGATCCCCTTTCACGATACGAAACGTTAAGGATTAACGCTCGTCTTTTGTTGTCATTTGACGGACAACGTCGTCAGAGATCTTCATGAGACGCTCTGTTTCTTGGATCGCTTTAGGTTCAGCAACGATGTTAAGAAGAACGTAGTGTCCTTCACGCATCTTGTTGATTTCATAAGCGAGACGACGTTTACCCATGTCTGTTGTTTTTTCAACAGTACCACCGTTTTCAGTGATGACGTTGTTGAAGCGTTCGATTAAAGCTTTCTTCGCTTCCTCATCAACTGATGGACGGATAATGTAAAGAAGTTCGTATTTACGCATTATCTTTCACCTCCTCTTGGACTAGCGGCCCCTACCAATTGCAGGAGCAAGGAGCAAACAATTGTTTTACTCACGTCATAATATACTATCAAACTTACTTAACTTTTACAATACGTTTCCGAAAATCAACTTATACGTTGAAACGGAATGTGACAACATCGCCGTCTTGGAAGACGTATTCTTTTCCTTCAGAACGAAGTTTCCCTTGTTCTTTTACCATCGTCATATTGCCAGCCGTTGAAAGATCGTCATATGAGACGACTTCGGCACGAATAAAGCCCCGTTCGAAGTCTGAGTGGATGACACCAGCACACTGTGGTGCTTTCATCCCTTGTTTGAACGTCCAAGCACGAACTTCTTTTTCACCTGCAGTGAAGTACGTTGCAAGACCGAGTGTCGAATAAGCCGCACGAATCAATTGATCGAGTCCAGACTCTTCGATGCCGAGATCTTGTAAGAACTCAAGACGTTCTTCAGGTTCTAGTTCTGAAATTTCTTCTTCGATGCGTGCACAGATGACAATCACTTGCGCCCCTTCTGTTGTCGCGTGATCACGGACGGCTTGAACATGTTCGTTTGCATCCGCATCCGCTACTTCTTCTTCACTGACGTTTGCCACGTACAACATCGGTTTCATCGTCAATAGTTGGAAGTGCTTCACGATTGCCAATTGGTCATCCGTGAGCTCTGCGACACGGGCAGGACGTTCTTCTTCTAAGACGGCTTGCACGATTTCAAGTGCCTCAAGTTCTTGTGCGGCACCTTTATCTTTTGATTTGACCATTTTTTGAACACGTGTGATCCGTTTTTCAACTAACTCGAGGTCGGCTAAAATCAATTCAAGGTTAATTGTCGTAATGTCGTCTATTGGTGAGACACGACCCGCGACGTGCGTGATGTTCTCATCTTCAAAACAACGAACGACTTGGCAGATTGCATCGACTTCGCGAATATTCGCTAAGAACTTGTTTCCGAGTCCTTCACCTTTTGAAGCCCCTTTAACGATTCCGGCGATATCTGTAAATTCAAACGCTGTTGGAACCGTCTTTTTTGGTTTGACGAGTTCTGTCAATCGATCAAGGCGTGCATCTGGTACTTCTACGACGCCGACATTCGGGTCAATCGTCGCGAACGGATAGTTAGCCGCTTCGACTCCTGCTTGTGTAATCGCATTAAACAATGTCGATTTCCCGACGTTTGGCAATCCGACAATTCCTGCTGTTAATCCCACTAATAGTTCCTCCTCATCCGGTGTTTCCCGGGAAATGTTAAACCGTCTGTGGAGTGGGTACATTCAGTACACCACACCGTCACATCCTTCACAATTATAGATAGTCCACGATTAAACCGCAACTCACGTTCATAACCTAAAGAAAAACGCCGCTTATTCCGCGGCGTTGCCTTGCTCAAGCACTTTCTTGAATCGCTTATCAAAGTCCCGGCGTTGCATGAGCACACTTGCTCCACAACCTTGACATTTGATGCGAATGTCCATCCCTACACGTGTGATTTGCCAGCGATTCGTCTTGCAGGCATGTGGTTTTTTCATTTCCACAATATCGTTCAACGCATAAGTTTTACTGTGCATTTTCTACTTCTCCTCCTTTAGGAGTCGGGTTAGGGGGTAACATAACCGTACGTGGGTACGGAATTTCAATATTGCGTTTGTCGAATCCGGCTTTCAATTCTTTATGAAGAATCCGGCCGGCTGTGAAATGTTGGGTCGGTGGTACTTCTGCCATCAAGCGATAGACGACCTCTGAAGCCCCGAGCGATTGCACGCCAGCGAGGGTAATCGGTTCGATGAAGAGGTCATGATATTTTGCCTCAACTTCTTTTGCGATTTCTTTAATCGCCGATTCAACGCGTTCCATGTCTTCTTCATAAGCAACACCAACATCGACGACCGCTACACTGTTTTCAAGTGAGTAGTTCGTCACTTGCATGATCTGTCCGTTCGGAATAATGGATACTTGTCCGTTCAATCCTTTTAACTTTGTCGTCCGGATGCCGACTTCGATGACGATCCCTTCAACTTCTTGGTTCAAGCTGACGTAATCCCCATTTTTATACTGGTTTTCGAAAATGATGAACGCACCGGTGATGACGTCTTTCACCAAACTTTGGGCACCAAATGAAATAGCGAGACCTGCCACACCGGCCGAAGCGATCAACCCGGCAATATTTACGCCGAATTGCCCAAGCACCGTCAGGACCATGATCAATCCGATGACATAACGAATCGTATTTTGTGCCAGTTTCAATAACGTTTCGTTCTGTCGTTGTGCGACAATGTCATTTTCTTTTATTTTTCGGAGCGTAAACACGCGTTCCACCATCGTGGTCAAGATTCTTGTCGCGATGTATAAACCAAGGATAATGAGCGCCACACCGGCGAGTTTAATCCCAAGCCCAATCCACATGTCCGTATCTTTGAAATATTCCACGAATCGGTTCACGCTATCAATCGTTTCATCCGCAACCGTGTTTAAATCTTTTTCTGTATTTTGCGAAGCCATCTTTTCACCTCAAAAGTCGTAGATTCTAAATCATCAAAACACATTTCGTGACTTTTCTCAAACACTGCATTCGGAAGTTTAGAAGTTTTCCACTTTTGGGAATGGTTTAATACGAGATCAATCCCCCATCGCAACTAGGAATAGGCAGCTTAGAAGAGAGGATGAGATTCATGCCGTTTCGCTTAAAACCTCATAAACCATACTCCTTCTTCATTGAACACACTGAGCGGAGTGGATCCAGACTGCTTGCGGACCAGCTTCATGAACAGTTGGCCAATGAAGCCCATCGCCCCATCGTCCTTGTTTGCATCGGTTCGGACCGTTCGACCGGTGATTCTCTCGGTCCCCTCGTCGGGACGTTCTTGGAAGAACGTCACATCCGGAATTTACACGTTTACGGCACGTTAACCAAGCCCGTACATGCGCTTAACTTGGTGGAAACGTTGCATGAGATTCAAACACGCTTTCATCAGCCGCTCATTATTGCCATTGATGCTTGCCTCGGTCGTTTGTCGAGTGTCGGGTATGTCTTTTTCTCAGAAGGGCCACTTGCCCCGGGTGCGGGTGTTCAAAAAGAACTTCCGGCAGTAGGCGCTTATAATATAAAAGCCGTCGTAAACGTGAGCGGGTTCATGGAAATGATGATTTTGCAGAATACCCGCCTTCATCTCGTTTATGAACTCGCACGCTTCATTACAGACGGGTTCGTCGACTTTGATGCACGCATCGGACGTCTTCATCATGAAGAGGCCGCCATCACACGACTTCGTCAGTCACGGGACGAGTCAAAATCTTGAGGGGACAGCAACATCAAAAGTTGTTCGAGGTCGTCTTGTGAAAAGTATTTTAGTTCCAACACGCCCCCTTTTCTGCGTGGACGAATCGACACATCCATTTGAAGACGCTCCGCAAGCACGGCTTCGACCGCTTCGATATCGGCGTTCGATTGCTTCAGCGTCTTTTTTTCTGTGCGCTCTTTTTGTAAGTAACGCTCAAGGCGTCGGACCGTCCAATGCTCGGTGATGACGCGTTTTGCGATCTGTTCCATCAATTGTTCCGACTTCACACCTGTAATGGCCCGCGCATGACCCATCGTTAAATCTCCGACCATGACCGCGTGCTGAACCGCACTCGGTAAGCGAAGCAAACGTAAGCTGTTCGTCACGTGGCTTCTACTTTTCCCGACACGGTCTGCCAACTGTTGTTGCGTCAGTCCTAGCGTCTTCATCAATTGTTCATATGCGACCGCTTCTTCGATCGCGTTCAAGTCTGCTCGCTGTATGTTTTCAATCAAAGCTAGTTCCATGACCCGATCCGAGTCGGCCGTGACGATTAAAGCGGGAATGTCTTCTTGCCCGGCGAGTTTCGCAGCCTGAAATCGCCTTTCTCCGGCGATGATTTCATAGTATCCAGTCGCTTTTCGAACGACAATCGGCTGTAATACCCCGTAGCGCTCAATCGATTGACGCAATTCTTCGAGTTTTTCCACCTCAAATTGTTTCCGGGGCTGATTCGGGTTTGGGCGAATGAATTTTAAGGCTAATCGTTCCATCTACAAACCTCCTTCATCGTATGAAAAAGCACGGACTCATTTTTGAGGCCGCGCTTTCGGGATGCGAATTCGAATTTCAACAAATTCCTCTTCGTCTACTTCTTCAGTTTGGACATCAATCCCTGTTTTCCCAATCAAATCGATTGAGTCACGAATCGTGTTAATGGCGATTCGCGTGTCGCGCGCAAAACTCTTCGTCCGACGACGTTGTTTTTTTGGCTTACGCTTTTCTTCCTCGATCGGCGTTGTCAAAAAGGCGACTCGCTCTTCCGTCTCCTTGACGTTGAAGTCTTGCTCCAATACTTCAGCGAGAACTTGGAGTTGTAATCCTTCTTCTTTTAACGGTAGCAGTGCACGCGCATGTCGTTCATTGATCCGACGATCGCGAAGCGACTGTTTTACATCCTCAGGTAATTTCAACAAACGCAACTTATTAGCAATCGTCGACTGACTCTTCCCTAAACTCTTCGCGAGCGCATCTTGAGTCAAGCCGTTCAAGGCAAGTAAACGATCGTATGCTTCCGCCTCTTCGATCGGGCTCAACTGCTCACGCTGCAAGTTTTCAATCAGGGCGAGTGCGGCTGTCGTATCATCGTCCATATCGCGAACGATTGCCGGGATTGCTGACCAACCGAGAGATTTCACCGCTCGGAAGCGACGCTCTCCGGCAATGATTTCATAGCAGTCCCCGTCTGCCTTTCGGACCACGATTGGTTGAAGCAGCCCATGTTCCGAAATCGTCGTTGCCAGTTCTTCAATTTTAGCCGGTTCAAACACTTTTCGTGGTTGGTAACGGTTGGGACGTAATCGTGATAACGAGAGTTCCTGTACCGTGTCATCCGCTCGAACTTCCGCAATCTGAGTCACGGCAACTTCGTCTTTTCGATTCACACCGAACAATTTCGCAAATCTATTCTTCAACGTCGGGCACCCCTTTTTATGTAAAAAAATAAGCAGACTCCACCACTGGAATCTGCTTTTGTTTCACGTGAAACGACATCATCAGATAAGTGGCTCTTTCGCCGGCGTCCCCGCTTTACGCGGATATTTCCCGGGCGTTTTTCGTAGTTTATCTACAACTACGATATTACGCTCACTCATCTCTCCTGGCAATAGGAACTGGTGTGTCGATTTTTCTTTTCCGCCTAGAACAGCTAAAGCGTTTTTGGCATCTGCCATCTCGTCAGAAACCTTGGCCGCTTTAAGCGCGACGAAGCTTCCGCCTACTTTCGCGAGTGGTAAACAGTATTCCGCCAACACGGTCATGCGGGCAACCGCACGCGCTGTGACGACATCAAACTGTTCACGGAACTTTTTATTTTTCCCGAACTCTTCGGCCCGCCCATGATGGAAAGCGACACCCTCAAGTCCGAGGGCAAGGGCCAACTCGTTCAAGAACGTGATGCGCTTATTCAATGAATCGATGATTGTGACGTGTAAGTGCGGAAATAAAATTTTAAGAGGAAGACTCGGGAATCCCGCCCCCGCCCCGACATCACATACCGTTTCGACTTTCGTGAAATCGAAGTGAAACGCTGCGCTGAGCGAATCATAAAAGTGTTTCAAATACACTTCTTCCTGATCTGTGATGGCTGTTAAATTCATTTTTTCGTTCCATTCGACAAGCATTTCGAAGTAGCGTTTGAACTGAGTGAGTTGTGTCTCATTCAATTCAAACCCTTCAGCTCGTAACGCTTCAATAAATTGAGATTCGTTCATCGTTTCACTCCACCGTTGCGTATTGTCCTTGTTCGATGTAGACGAGCAAGATTGACACGTCTGCCGGGTTTACGCCTGAGATGCGTGACGCTTGTCCGATCGAAAGGGGACGAACTTGTTTTAGTTTTTGTTTTGCTTCTGTCGCGAGACCACCGATTGCATCGTAATCCAAGTTTTCTGGGATTCGTTTTTCTTCCATACGACGCATCTTCTCGACTTGTTCAAGCTGTTTGGAAATATAGCCTTCATACTTCACTTGAATCTCAACTTGCTCTTTCACTTCAAACGACAATTCTTCTGTTGATGGAACGACCGTCATGAGCGCTTCATAAGATACTTCCGGACGTTTCAACAAGATGTTGGCATGCGTCGCTTCTTTGAGCGGGTGTGCACCGAGTGATTCGAGCATCGCATTGACTTCAGGTGTCGATTTAACGACAAGTGACGCAAGTCGCTTCACTTCTTTTTCAATCGCTACACGCTTCTCGTTGAGGTGGGCATGACGATCTTCTGAAAGTAATCCGATCTCATACCCGATGTCGCTGAGTCGCAAGTCCGCGTTGTCATGACGCAACAAGAGACGATATTCGGCACGCGAAGTGAGTAGACGATACGGTTCGTTCGTCCCTTTCGTCACGAGGTCATCGATCAAGACGCCGATATACGCTTGCGAACGGTCCAAGATGACAGACTCTTTACCGAGCACTTTGCATGCGGCGTTGATTCCCGCCATGATGCCTTGTCCGGCCGCTTCTTCGTAACCACTCGTCCCGTTGATCTGTCCCGCTGTGAAGAGACCTGGGACTGCTTTTGTTTCGAGAGTTGGCCAAAGTTGAGTCGGTACGACCGCATCGTACTCGATCGCATAACCCGGACGCATCATCTCTGAGTTTTCAAGACCTGGGATTGTCCGAAGCATTTGATGTTGCACGTCTTCTGGCATACTCGTCGAGAAGCCTTGGACGTAAATTTCTTCTGTGTCGCGACCTTCTGGCTCCAAGAAGATTTGGTGACGCGGTTTATCGTTAAATCGAACGACCTTATCTTCAATCGATGGGCAATAACGTGGTCCCGTCCCTTTGATTGCGCCCGAATACATCGGTGAACGATGGAGGTTCTCATCAATCAACTGATGCGTGCGCTCACTCGTGTATGTGAGCCAGCATGGAATTTGTTCGATCGGGTTCAAATCCGTCGATGTGTACGAGAAGAATGATGGATTCTCGTCTCCTGGCTGAATCTCCGTCTTCGAGTAATCGATTGTCTTTCCGTCGATTCGTGGCGGTGTCCCCGTTTTGAATCGAACCAAGTCGAGACCGAGCTCTTCTAGATGTTTCGACAGCTCGACCGATGGCATTTGGTTGTTCGGACCGCTTTCATAAGCCAATTCACCGATGATGATTTGACCACGCATGAACGTTCCTGTTGTGACGATGACAGCTTTCGCGCGATATTCTGAACCCGTGTTCGTTACCACGCCGCGTACTACCCCGTCCTCAATCAACAAGCGTTCAACGAGTGCCTGACGAAGAAGTAGATTCGGCTCGTCTTCTAGCACTTTCTTCATATGATTTTGGTATTGGAATTTGTCCGCCTGTGCTCGTAACGCACGTACCGCCGGACCTTTCGATGTGTTGAGCATCTTCATTTGAATGTATGTCGCGTCAATCGCACGACCCATCTCACCACCGAGCGCATCGATTTCACGTACGACGATCCCTTTCGCCGGTCCACCGATTGACGGGTTACAATACATGAATCCGACCATGTCCGGGTTCATCGTCAGCATCGCTGTTTTCGCACCCATTCGAGCCGATGCGAGTGCCGCTTCGATCCCTGCGTGCCCGGCCCCGATGACGATGACGTCAAATTCGCCTGCCGTATAAGCCATATTCGTTCCTCCTTATTATTTCCCAAGACAAAATTGTGAAAAGAGCTGGTCAATCAAGCTCTCTTGTACGGTATCTCCATTGATTTCACCGAGCGTATCCCACGCACGACGTAAATCGATTTGGACCATATCGATCGGCATATTCATGACGGCACTGCCGAGCGCCTCATCAATTTGGCCAATCGTTCGTTTGATTAACTGAATGTGTCGAGCGTTCGAGATATATGTCATATCCTGCGACTCGACGCCTTTTGCGAAGAAGAGGTTTGCAATGGCCGCTTCAAGCGCATCGATTCCCTCATCTAGTAAGAGCGACGTCGCCACGATCGGACGTCCTGCCGCTAGTTTCTCTAGCTTAGAAGAATCCATGTTTTGTGGCAAGTCCGTCTTATTGATGATGATGATGGCATTCATGTCTTTGACCGCTTCAAACAACGCCTCATCCTCAACTGTCAATCCTTCATGACCGTTCAAGACGAGAAGGACCAAGTCCGCAGCTTCCAATGCCTTCCTCGACTTCTCTACACCGATTCGTTCCACGATATCTTCCGTTTCCCGAATCCCTGCCGTGTCGATCAATTTGAGCGGAACGCCTTTCACATTGACGTATTCCTCAATCGTATCACGCGTCGTCCCAGCGATTTCTGTGACAATTGCCTTCGTCTCTTGAACAAGCGTATTCATGAGTGAGGACTTTCCGACGTTCGGTCGCCCGATGATCGCCGTGCCCAAACCTTCACGTAAGATTTTCCCTTGCTTTGCTGTCTCAAGCAACTGCTCAAGGATGTGCTTGACTTCGCCAGCCTTCTCTTCGACGATGGCCTGTGTCATCTCTTCTGCATCATATTCCGGATAGTCGATGTTGACCTCGACTGCCGCAATCGTCTCGAGTAATTGTTGGCGTAACTCACGAACGAGTCGTGATAATCGTCCTTCCATTTGAGACATCGCAACGTTCATTGCCCGGTCCGTCTTCGCTCGAATCAGGTCCATGACCGCTTCTGCTTGAGATAAATCGATACGACCATTCAAAAAGGCGCGTTTTGTGAACTCGCCTGGTTCTGCTAAGCGGATGTCGGGTTGGTCGAGAATGAGCTCAAGGACACGATTGACCGCCACGACGCCCCCATGACAATTGATCTCGACGACATCTTCTCGTGTGAACGTCTTCGGTGCGCGCAGAATACTGACCATGACTTCATCGACGACCTCGCCCGTATCAGGATATTTCAACGTTCCATAATGAATCGTATGTGAATCGACTGTTGTTAAGTCTTTTCCAGAAAACACATTGTTCACCGTTTCGACCGCCAAATCGCCCGATAATCGGACAATCCCGATGGCACCTTCACCCATCGGTGTCGAAATCGCTGTAATCGTGTCAAACTCTAGCATCTTTCTCCCTCCAAACCTAAACATCTTCTTCTATCATATGCATAACGAACCTACTATACACGATATTCGACTTGAACGAAAGCGTTCGTCCATCAATAAAGTCATTGCGAATCTTCCCATTATTTTCGTACAATAAAGGAATATATTTACATAGAAGAGAGGGTATGAATGTGAAACAACAGACAGCGATTCAAGTTATCACCGAGCGACTTAAGCAGGACGAAGCGGTTCAAGCCGTCTTTGTGAAAGGTTCGTTCGGTCGAGGAGAAGAAGATGAACATTCCGATGTGGACCTCTATGTAATGGTTCAGCCTGACCAAGAGATATCCTTCCTGTCAAGACGTCTCGAGCACCTCCTTGCGTATCGCCCAATCTTGTTGAAAGATGAGATTCACATCGTCGCCCCACAACTCATTGTCGTATACGATGATTTTCTTCACATTGATTTATTCACCGTCACAAAAGAGACATTGAACCACCAAGACTCGATCCATATCCTTTACGACCCACAACATCAGCTCGTTTCGCACACGACATCACTGCAGTTAGAAGAAACGTCGACGAGTGATCATGCGTTTGATACCGTTTGGTTCTTTTTCCAATATACGAAATCTCGCAATCGAGGTAACGGCATCTGGGCGACCGAGATGCTTCGGCAAGGGATGGTTCATTTCGCATATGTGTTAGCCACCCACCACACACCTGAACGGGCATCGCTCGGCTTAAAAGATGTGGCACAGCGACAAACAATCGATTTACATTCGTTTTATGACCAATTGACCCCCGCTTCGCACGAAAAGGCCGCCCGCATGTACATCGAGCGACTCAAAGAGGAGCAACCGTTCTTCGCGACATTACCCGGTTACGACGTATTCGGACCGTTCATGGAACAGTTGATTCAACGAGAAACAAGCCGCCCCCGTGTATAGGGCGGCTTGTTCTTTAGTAACGTGTTTGCCGTTTCGTCGAGCGAATCGTGAAATAGAGAACGAGTTCTAGCACAGCAATAGCGATGAGAATTCCACCGAACAGTTGAAACAGGACGAGCAGACTGCTAAATGGATTCGTCAACATGAGAATCCCGACACCAATCCACAATATACTTCCAATCAAAAACCAGAGCCATCGCCCTGCCATCGATTGACGGTATCCAAGCGCTTGAATCAGGCGAATGATTCCACCAAATAAAAACAGTGCTCCGATTAAAATCGGAAGAAGGCTCGCTAACGTCTCTGCGAAGAAGAAGACAACCGCCCCCAATATCAAATAAATGACCCCCATAAAGAAAGATGGTGGTAAACCTTCCTGTCGCCTGCGGATGCCTTGAAAAACCATCCATATACCCATAATGGCCAAATATCCGGCAATCACATACACCATAACATCAAAGAAAAAGCGAGGGTACAGCAGAATAAGAACACCGAGCACAAAATAAATGACAGCTTGCCATAATGTCGATCGCTCCAAGCGGTGAATGAATGCTTCCATTTTTCTACACCTCCTTTTTTTATTCCTTTCTTTCTGTATTCCCGTCTCATCGACACGCAACCCCACAAAAAAAAAGCTGAGTGTCATGAGACACCCAGCTTAATGATTATTTACGCTTTTTCTTTTTGTTTTTCTTTTCTTCTTCAGCAAGAGCTGCACGCTCTGCTTCTTTTGCAGCGATTTTCGCTTCTGCTGCTACCTTCATCTTCTCACGCATCGGGAGCATGATTGCCATCGTGACGATGATCGAGATGATATATCCGACTACCCAGTACAATGAGAGGGCAGCTGGAAGGTTGATTGACATGATAAAGATCATGACCGGGAAGATATAGAGCATCATCTTCAATTGTGGGTTCTGTTCTTGACCCGCCATTGAGATTTTTTGTTGTGCAAACGTCAAGATTGCCGCTAAGATCGGCAAGACGAACGTCGGGTCCGGAGCACCGAGGTCAAACCATAAGAAGTTCGCCTCAAAAATCTCAGGTGTACGACGAATCGCATCGTAGAACGCGAAGAGAATTGGCATTTGAATCAAGATTGGCAAACACCCTGCGAGCGGGTTGATTTGATACTCTTGATAAAGTTTCATCATCTCTTCTTGGAGTTTACGTTGTGTTTCTTGGTCTTTCGAGCTGTACTTTTCACGAAGCTTCAGCATTTCTGGTTGCAAGACCTGCATCGCACCCATACTCTTCGTCTGCTTGATCATGAGTGGGAGAATCAACAAACGAACGATGATTGTCGCGATGATGATTGAAATCCCGTATTGCCAAGGGCCACCTACTAAGTAAGCAACTTCCTTCAAAAGCCATGCGAGCGGCCATACAAAGTACTTCGCCCAGAAACCTTCTGTGTCAGCCGTAACTGGTTCGGCTTGGATGGTAGACGGATCCACACAGCCTGCCATCAGCATGATGACCGCAGTCATGGCAGCGAGTAATCCTAATTTTAGCTTTTTGCTCATAGTTCCTCCTACACTTTCATTATCAATTCTTTTTTAACGCACACGTCGATCGGGCAATCTTATAAGACTCTGATTATATGAGAGAACAAATTCAGATTGTCATGGTCACCGGCCTTGCTTTTGCCAAACTTTCGACCGTTTGAATACGTGTTTCAAACTCTCGGTCACTTCCGACTGCGTTAATGCAGTCGCAGGCTTCCGGGCGATGATGACATAATCATTTGGTGCAACGTTTGGTTCGAGCAAGCGAAGCGACTCACGCATCAATCGTTTCATACGGTTCCGTTCCACAGCATTGCCAAGCTTTTTACTGACGGAAAGGCCCACTCTGAAATGCGCTTGATCCGCTTTGAGCGTGTAGACGACAAACTGACGATTGGCCACGGAGCGTCCTTCGCGAAACACCGCTTGGAACTCTTCATTCTTTTGCAGGCGGTATTCTTTTTTCAAAATTCTCACTCCATCCTTCGCTTCAAAAATCGTCAACTAACATCATATCATATCCGCATCATTTGAACGAGGGAGAATCGATGAAATGCTACGTTTCTGTGACGAACTAAAAAATTGCCCGAGGACAGGATCCCCGGGCAATTTTTATTCGAAATTATACAGTCAAGGCTTTGCGGCCTTTACGACGACGAGCAGCAAGAATGTTACGACCGTTTTTAGTCGCCATGCGTGCACGGAATCCGTGGACTTTCTTACGCTTACGGTTGTTAGGATTGAAAGTTGGTTTCATGGTTACAGCACCTCCTCAAGATTAACGCTCTATTAGCAAGTTATAGTTTCATTTAAGGCAGTCTTTAAGATTATATAAATCGTTTCACCAATTGTCAATGTATTTTCGAGCAGTTTTCGAATTCAACGAATGAAGCGTTCTGGAATCTCTACTTGAAGGTGAAATTGATCTAGTTCATATGCTAGTAGAGGAAAAATTCATACACAACCTTTACACATTTTATAAACGGTCTTTATAAATATTGATGTTGAGCCATTTTATCCACAATAACTCGAAGTTATCCACATTTATATGTGAATAACTCCTCTTTTTTCATAATTAAATTCTTCATTTTTTCGTTTTCTTCTTTTACAAAAACATTTCTACAGTTTCCTTCTTCCTCTTTTGTGTATAACTTTTTTATTCTTTCATGCACGAATATATCGTTATCCACAACATATCCACATGTTATCCACAAACTACACAGCATGTGGATAAGTGGGTGTGGATACTTTTCTTAATCTGTGGATAAATGCCAAAAAGCATTGCCACGTCTATTTTATTTTGCTAAACTGAATGTGCACAAACTTGTGGATGAACAATTCGTGATTCCAAGATATACACAGGCTGTGGATAAGTGTTATCCCCAAAATGAACACCATGTGGATAACTTTATCCACAGTTTTTGTTCTCTGGGGATAACCCTAGTTTCTACTATAAAATAGTGTATGTGTATATCGTGTGAATAAGTTTTACCTAACATGTGAGTAAAGGAGGTCTTTTATTGAAGAATGCTCGCGAGATTTGGAGAAATGTCTTATCGGTAATCGAAGAAGAAGAACGAACACCAAAAGCTAGTTTTGACATGTGGTTAAAATCAACCGAAGGAATATCCTTGATGGGAACGACACTCGTCGTGTCGGCACCTGCTAGTTTTATCGTTACATGGTTAGAGCGGCAGTATCTATCTCTTTTACAAGATACAGTCGAAGAGATCACAAATAACAAACTTGAAATTCATTTTATTGAAGAATCTCAAGCACACAAGTATGCTCCAGCTGATGGATCCCACGAATCAATTGCTGTGACAGAAACAAAAGAACAACCCTTACCATTACCTTCAAAAGAGGAAGGGGATCTTGGACAACTGAATGACAAATACATTTTCGAGACATTTGTCATCGGCTCAGGGAACCGATTTGCCCATGCAGCATCTCTCGCTGTCGCCGAAGCACCTGCACGCGCGTATAATCCACTATTCATTTATGGAGGCGTCGGACTTGGGAAGACGCATTTGATGCATGCAATCGGTCATTACGTAAAAGCTCAAAAACCGGGAGCTCGAATTGCCTATGTTTCCTCTGAAAAATTTACGAACGAATTTATCAACTCGATCCGGGACAACAAAACCGGTGAGTTCCGCAATCGCTATCGGAATATCGATGTGCTGCTCATTGATGATATTCAGTTCTTAGCAGGGAAAGAGCAGACTCAGGAAGAGTTTTTCCACACTTTCAACGCGTTACACAACGATCAAAAACAAATTGTCATTTCAAGTGATCGACCACCGAAAGAAATTCCAACATTAGAAGATCGGCTGCGCTCGCGTTTCGAATGGGGGCTGATTACGGATATCACGCCGCCAGACCTCGAGACACGTATTGCGATTCTTCGTAAAAAAGCGACTGCTGAAGGTCTTGATATCTCTAATGAAGTCATGCTTTATATCGCTAATCAAATCGATACGAACATTCGTGAGCTAGAAGGGGCATTGACACGTGTCGTCGCTTACGCAAAACTAGTCGGACGACCAATTGATCCGGACGTTGCAGCTGAAGCGCTTCATAATATCATGCCCGTTCAGGAAGCGAAGAAGATAGTCATTCGTGACATTCAAGAAATTGTCAGTCAACACTTCAACATTCAAGTAGAAGAATTAAATTCGAAAAAGCGTACTAAAACACTTGCATTTCCACGCCAGATTGCGATGTATCTGTCTCGAGAGATGACGGAGAGTTCATTGCCTAAAATCGGGGAGGAGTTCGGAGGACGCGATCATACGACTGTGATTCATGCCCATGAAAAGATTAGTACACTCCTGAAAAACGATGTGGAAATGCAAGAGACGATTCAAACGTTGAAAAAGGCACTGTCTAACTAATGAAGAATTCTCTGTGGATATCCTGTGGATAAACCACCTTAGTTATCCACAAGTTATTCACAAGCGGAATGGCTTTATACGTAGGTTTAAAGGGACTTATCCCCAGTATCCACAGCCCTTACTACTATTATGACTTAATTAATACTATTATTATCATTAGGAAATTGACTCATTTCACCTTAGGAGGAATTATCCACATGCATTTAACGATTCAACGAGATGTATTTATGCAAGCAGTACAAGATGTATCAAAAGCTGTGGCTTCACGTACAACAATTCCAATTTTGACAGGATTAAAACTTGAAGCACATGCGGACGGTTTGACACTGACAGGAAGTGACACCGAAATTTCGATTGAACGCTTGATTCCAATCGAAGAGGGTGGAATTGAACTCATTCAAATTCAACGTGCTGGAAGCGTCGTTTTAAACGCTCGCTTCTTAGGAGAAATCGTGAAGAAGTTACCGACAAATGAAGTCACCCTCGAAGTATCTCCGAACTTCATGACTCGAATTGAGTCTGGACAGGCGGAGTTTCACTTGAATGGACTCGACCCGGACGAATACCCTCGTCTACCGGAACTTGCAAGTGACCGTCGGTTCTACTTACCGGCCGATCTTTTGAAGACGATCATTCGTCAAACGAGTTTTGCTGTTTCATCACAAGAGACACGCCCAGTATTAACTGGAGTCAACTTCTCAGCTGAGAAAGGATTCCTTACATGTGTCGCAACGGACAGTCACCGATTGGCACTTCGTCGTGCCCGCTTTGAGACGGATAATGATTTAACGTTCCAAAATGTCGTCGTTCCAGGTCGTTCACTTAACGAATTGGCAAAGTTACTCGACCGCGAAGAATTACCGATTGAGATCGTCCTCACAGATCAACAGATTTTGTTCCGAATGAAGAACATCTCATTCTTCTCTCGCTTGTTAGACGGTGCGTATCCTGATACGTCACGTCTCATTCCAGAAGAATATCGTACTGCGGTACGCATGAACGCGAAAGAATTCTTACAAGCCATTGATCGTGCTTCACTCTTGGCACGTGCAGACCGCAACAACGTCATTAAATTTGTAGCGGAAGATACAACAGCAGTTGAAGTGTCTTCACACTCACCAGAAGTCGGGAAAGTGTCTGAACGTGTCAGTATTTTATCGCTTGAAGGGGAAGAACTAAAAATTTCCTTTAACTCAAAATTCGTGATGGACGCACTTCGGGCACTCGATGCATCTGAAATCGAAATCCAGTTCACTGGTTCGATGCGACCGTTCATTTTACGACCGGTTGAACAAGATAGCGTTCTTCAACTGATTTTGCCAGTCCGCACATCGTAAGCTGCGGATAGGGATGATGAGGTGTCTTACCTTATCATCCCTCTTTTTGCCTTATTCGACGATTTTCGATAAACTAATATGTATGGCGATTTTTTCAGATCAGCATATGGGAAAGGGAGTGACGACATGGAAAAAGTGTCGATTACAACCGAGTATGTGACACTCGGACAATTTTTAAAATTAGCAGACATCATCTCGAGTGGGGGACAAGCGAAGTTCTTTTTAGAGGATGTCATGATTAAAGTAAACGGTGAGCAAGATCAACGCCGTGGCCGTAAATTAAGAGATGGAGATACAATCGAAGTCGAAGGCTTCGGGGAATATCAAATCGAGGGAAATTGACGTGTACTTAAAGTCGATCCGATTGCAAAACTATCGCAACTACGAAACCCTCGAGCTAGATTTTTCAGAACAGACAAATGTTCTAATTGGTGAGAATGCCCAAGGGAAAACGAATCTTCTCGAATCGATTTACGTACTTGCGCTGGCGAAATCGCATCGGACGACACAAGACCGTGAATTAATCGGATGGGAAGCTGACGCTGCGAGTATCGAAGGACGGATTCATAAACGTACTGGTGAAGCAGTACAAAGTCTCTCATTTTCTCCTAAAGGAAAGAAAGCAAAGCTCAATCATTTAGAACAACGTCGTCTCAGTGACTATGTCGGCGCATTTAACGTCGTCTTGTTCGCGCCTGAAGACTTAGCCATCGTGAAAGGCAGTCCACAAGGGAGACGGCGATTTTTAGATATGGAAATCGGTCAGGTCAGTCCGGTGTACTTACATGAACTCAATCAATACTTGAAGACGCTGAAACAGCGAAACGCCTTGTTGAAGCAGTTATCTGCAAAAGGTGGCGATGAGACGTTACTCGAGGTGTTAACGGATCAATTGATTGAACTCGCTGTGAAAATCGTGATGAGACGCTATCATTTCATCGACCAACTCGAAAAATGGGCTAATCCGATTCATTCTGGGATTACGAGAGAACTGGAAACACTGACAATTCAATACGTTTCGGATACGTTCCAAAAAGAACGCTTCTCAAAAGAACAGATGTTTGAAACGTATCGTCAAAAGTTTGATAAAATAAGAGAGAACGAACGACGAAGAGGTGTGACCTTGTTTGGTCCACATCGCGACGATTTTGAATTGTACGTCAACAATCGAAATGTTCAAACGTTCGGTTCACAAGGTCAGCAACGAACGGCGGCCTTGTCATTGAAGCTAGCTGAAATTGAGTTGATTCATGAAGAAGTAGGCGAGTATCCTCTGTTGTTATTAGACGATGTGTTATCTGAGCTTGACGATCATCGCCAAACCCATCTCCTTGATACGATGGGACGGAAAGTACAAACAATTTTGACAACAACAAACATTGATGGGATTGCACATGAAACGATTCAACAAGCCAAAGTGTTTCACGTGAAACAAGGTGAAGTTGAAATAGAGTCAATGTGATCGTGTCAAAAAGGAACACCAAAACATGTATAGTAGGTGAAAATAACCGATGAGTAATGAAAATGAAAAAGAATTGCAAGCGTACGGCGCCGATCAGATTCAAGTCCTTGAAGGCTTAGAAGCTGTTCGTAAACGTCCAGGGATGTATATCGGTTCCACAAGCTCTCGCGGTCTCCACCATTTAGTATGGGAAATTGTCGATAACTCCATCGATGAGGCGCTTGCAGGTTACTGTGACACAATCACAGTGACGATTGAGCCAGGAAACTCGATTGTTGTCGAAGATAATGGGCGCGGAATTCCAGTCGACGTTCAAAAGAAAACAGGTAGACCTGCCGTTGAAGTTATATTCACAGTGTTGCATGCGGGTGGTAAGTTCGGCGGTGGCGGATATAAAGTATCTGGAGGTCTTCACGGTGTCGGGGCGTCGGTTGTTAACGCCTTATCGACAAAGCTTGAAGTGTTCGTTCGTCGCGATGGAAATGTGTATTACCAAGCGTTTAAGCGAGGTGTTCCACAGGGTGAACTCGAGATCGTCGGGACGACAGATACGACAGGGACGACTGTCCGCTTCTTCCCAGACGGGGACATCTTCCAAGAAACTCTCGAGTATGACTTTGATCTGTTGGCGACACGTCTACGTGAGCTTGCCTTTTTGAATAAGGGACTACGAATCGTTGCAAAAGATGATCGTAGTGATGAGACGATCGAGCGTAATTATCACTATGAGGGTGGAATCAAATCTTACGTTGAGCACTTGAACCGTTCGAAAGCTTCGATTCATGAAGAACCCGTGTATGTACACGGTACAAAAGATGGAATCGAAGTGGAAATTGCACTTCAGTACAACGAAGGTTTTGCTAGTAACATCTATTCGTTCACGAACAATATTCCGACGCATGAGGGGGGAACACACGAGACTGGATTTAAAACAGCCCTCACACGTTCCATCAACGATTATGCGAAACGGTTCGGATTGATGAAAGAAGCCGATGGTAGTCTTTCCGGAGACGATGTCCGTGAAGGATTGACGGCGATCGTCTCGGTCAAACACCCTTCTCCTCAATTTGAAGGGCAAACGAAAACTAAACTCGGGAATGCCGATGCACGGACGGCAACGGACACGTTGTTCAGCGATACGTTCGAACAATTCCTGCTCGAGAACCCATCGGTCGGTCGTCTCATTGTCGATAAAGGTTTGATGGCGGCACGCGCACGCCTTGCAGCGAAGCGGGCACGAGAGATGACGCGTCGTAAAGGAATACTCGAAGTCAGTTCATTGCCAGGGAAATTGGCCGACTGTTCTTCAAAAGACGCATCGAAGTCTGAATTGTACATCGTCGAGGGTGACTCGGCGGGTGGTTCAGCGAAGTCTGGACGTGACCGTCACTTCCAAGCGATTTTGCCGATTAGAGGTAAAATCATCAACGTCGAGAAAGCACGTCTTGATAAGATTTTGGCCAACCAAGAAGTCCGGACGATCATCACGGCTCTTGGAACAGGGATTGCGGACGAGTTCGATTTATCAAAAGCGCGCTATCACAAATTGATTATCATGACCGATGCCGATGTCGATGGTGCACACATTCGGACGCTATTGTTGACGTTCTTCTATCGTTATATGCGCCCACTCGTTGAAAGTGGATATGTTTATATCGCACAACCACCGCTCTATGGTGTGAAGCATGGTAAAGAAACAACCTACGTTCAAAACGAGCGTGAGTTGCAAGCTACGATTGCACAACTTCCTGAAAATGCACGTTATAGCGTTCAACGTTACAAGGGTCTTGGAGAAATGGACCCTGAGCAGTTATGGAATACGACAATGAACCCAGAAACGCGTTCGATGCTCCGTGTCGATCTTCAAGATGCGATTGAAGCGGATGAAATCTTCGAAACACTCATGGGGGACAACGTCGAGCCACGCCGTGACTTTATTCAATCTCACGCCCATTACGTGAAGAACCTCGATATTTAATAAGAAGGGTAGGCAATAACGAATGGCAGAACAAGAAAATATCAAGGATATAAATATTAGCCAAGAGATGCGGACGTCATTCATGGACTATGCGATGAGTGTCATCGTATCACGTGCCCTTCCGGACGTGCGAGATGGATTGAAGCCGGTTCACCGTCGTATTTTATATGCGATGAACGAACTTGGGATTCGTGCGGACAAGCCACATAAAAAGTCGGCGCGCGTCGTCGGGGATGTAATCGGTAAGTACCACCCTCACGGTGATTCAGCCGTTTACGAGACAATGGTCCGTATGGCTCAAGATTTCAGTTATCGTTATGAATTAGTCGACGGTCACGGGAACTTTGGTTCAGTCGATGGTGATTCAGCCGCTGCGATGCGTTATACCGAGGCACGGATGTCTAAAATTGCGATGGAACTCGTACGAGACATCGGAAAAAACACAATCGATTATCAACCGAACTTCGATGGGGAAGAAAAAGAACCGGTCGTACTCCCGGCTCGATTCCCAAACTTCCTTGTGAACGGAACGAGCGGGATTGCCGTTGGGATGGCGACAAACGTTCCACCACATAACTTGAACGAAGTCATCGATGGCGTCTTGGCCCTTTCTCACAATCCAGACATTACGATTGCTGAATTGATGCAACACATCCCAGGTCCTGACTTCCCGACAGCGGGAGAGATTTTGGGACGTAGCGGAATTCGTCGTGCGTATGAAACCGGACGTGGGTCGATTACGATGCGTGCGAAAGCCGAAATCGAGACGTTGAAAAATGGCCGTGAGCGTATTCTCGTGCACGAGATTCCTTACCAAGTCAACAAAGCACGTCTCGTTGAAAAGATTGCCGATTTGGTCCGCGATAAAAAGATTGAGGGCATCACAGACTTACGAGATGAATCGGACCGGAACGGGATGCGAATCGTCATTGAGGTTCGCCGCGACGCGAATGCGAGTGTCATCTTAAACAATTTATACAAACAAACACCGATGCAAACGACGTTCGGGGTCAACATGCTCGCCCTTGTAGGCGGTCGTCCAAAAACGTTGAACATCAAACAAGCGATTTATTACTACATCGAACACCAAAAAGAGGTCGTACGTCGTCGTACGCAATTCGATTTGGACAAAGCGGAAGCACGTGCTCACATTTTAGAGGGTCTTCGTGTTGCCTTGGATCACTTGGATGAAGTTATCGCCATCATCCGTAGTACGCGTACAGGTGACGAGGCTCGTGAAAAGTTGATTGCCCGTTTTGGACTTTCGACTGAACAGACGCAAGCAATCTTAGATATGCGCCTCCAACGCTTGACTGGATTGGAACGTGAGAAGATTGAAGGCGAATATCGTGAAGTGAAAGCGTTGATTGAAGAACTTCGTGCGATTCTTGGAGATGAGGAGTTGCTCCTCGATATCATCCGCAACGAACTGCTTGAAATCAAAGAACGATATGGCGATGCACGGCGTACAGTGATTCGTACAGATATCGTCGAGCTTGAGGATGAGGATTTGATTCCGGTTCGTGACATGATGATCACGCTCACGAGTGAAGGCTATATCAAATCGATTCCATCGGATTCTTATCGGACACAGCGCCGCGGAGGACGTGGAAAACAAGGAATGGGAACGAACGATGAAGATTTCGTCCTTCGCTTGCTTTCAGCATCGACACACGATACCATCCTGTTCTTTACGAACTTTGGACGCGTCTTCCGTCTCAAAGGATACGAAATTCCTGAGATGAGCCGTACCGCGAAAGGAATGCCAATCATTAACTTGCTTCAAATCGACAAGGGTGAAAAAGTCGAAACAATGATTCCGGTCGATTTCAACAGTTACTTGGCTAACCAAACGGTAGTAGAAGAGGCAGAGGATGAATCAGAAGAAGTGGCAGATGAGCAGTTGTCTCTTGTGTTTATCACAAAAGAGGGCTTGGTCAAACGTTCCCCACTCTCGGCATACGCTCGAATCAACAAAAACGGTCTCCGCGCAATTAGCTTGAATGAGACAGACGAACTCGTCACGGTCCGTCTTGCGAAGAGTGACGATGAGATGTTGATTGTCACACGTCAAGGAATGTCGATTCGCTTCCCACTCGAAGGAGAAGTTCGCTCGATGGGACGTACGGCACGAGGGGTACGTGCGATTCGTTTAAAGAAAGAAGACGATTTGGTCGTTTCAATGGAAATCGTTCGAACAACACAAGATGTCTTGATCATCACGGAAAAAGGATACGGAAAACGTACGGCCATGGAGCAATTCCGCACACAAGGTCGTGGTGGTTCCGGAATCATTGGAATCAAGACAGACCGTGGGACAGTCGTTGGTATGCGTGTCGTAGATGAAGATGATGACATTATGTTGATGACAGAACATGGAGTCGCGATTCGTATCGATTCGCAAACGATTTCTCAGATGGGTCGAAGCACACGTGGTGTAAAAGTGATGAACATTGAAGAAGGCGATCGTTTAGCGACTATCGCTAAACTGAAAAAAGATGAATTAGAAGAGGAATTAGCAGTCGATTTGGAGAATGGGTTTGAGGATGAAGCACCTGAACCTGACGAATCGTCGAATGTGAATGAGTAAGACGAGAGGTCGAGCGGTGTTTTTCCGTTCGACCTTTTTTCTATATATAGGAGGGATTCGCGTGCGTTTGAACTTATCTACTGTACATGTTGGCATGACTTTATTGTCACCAGTTTCTTCCTTAGAGGCCGGAATTCACTTAACGAATGAACACCTTCGTTTACTCCGTTTCTTAAAAATCGAAGAGATCGATGTCGCGCCTGTAGAACGAACGACCCTCACTTCAAAAGAAAAGGATATTTTATATGGCCAGGTGCTTCAATATGAAAAGCATTACAATCAATGGGAAGAACGGATTGCCCCTAATCCTTATGAGGCTCTAGAATTCATTCATCAACTCTTTCGTCAAGAAGTACCGTTGTCAGCAGTTGTTCATTTCTTTACAGATCAGCCCTTACGAAAGAACCATGTTATTTATCATGCAATTTATCGAGCTCTCGTTTCTCATGCCTTATCGAAGTATCGAGGTGATGAGCATCAACTTCAATTTGATTATGGACTCGCTTCTTATTTTGCGGATGCAAGTTATGCTAAAATTCGGAAATGGTCTCATATGCGTTATTTCACAAAAATGGAGCGGGAACTTTTGTATCAACATCCGCTTGTCTCAGCAGCGATGTTGCCAAGCACTCAAACGTTACGAGGACGCGTATATCAATTAGTCGAAGAACATCATGAACGACTAGATGGATCTGGGTTTCCGAAACGTCTAACAGAGCGCGAACTAAATCCAGCTTCTCCTCTATTTATTGTAGCGGACCGTTTTTGTCAGTTAACGGCCCAAAGAACGTTTCGAAAACCACTCTCTCCAGAAGAAGCATATTTTTATATGTGTCAGAACAAAGCATATGATGAAGAAGCGCTGTCGCTTCTTGCTACCTTACTAGGATTTTATGAGATTGGTCGATCCGTTTTATTAAGTAGCGGGGTGCGTGGGAAGATTCATGCATATACGACTTGTATCGATCAACCTATCGTCATAGAAGATACGAGTCAAAAAGAATATGATTTATCCCGTTTGAATGAAGTTCGGATTGTAGCGTTCCAATAAGAAGAAACTGACGATTCCTTTCATAAAAATAGATGGGAATTGTCTTTATTTATTCTTTTTCAAAAAACTTTATTTTTATAGTTGACGGATATAAATACAGGTGTTACTATAAATGAGTCGCTAAGAGCGGCAGACGAACTTTGAAAACTGAACGATGAGGCAAAAATAAGTTTTACAATTTTTGAATGAAGCACAAGCTTCGTCAATTTAAGAGCTATATCAAATTCTTTGGAGAGTTTGATCCTGGCTCAGGACGAACGCTGGCGGCGTGCCTAATACATG
>NZ_JACSKR010000003.1:0-348409 GCF_018617685.1 Exiguobacterium sp. s57 | reverse complement strand
TTATGGGGGCAGAACGCCTCAAGAAACCGGGAACCACAAAAAAGGACGAACCAGGTCGCAAGATGCGACCTGGTTCGTCAACAAGCTGCCTCTCTCACGAATCGTGAGAGAGGTTCATTGCCGCTATTATTTTACAACGTGGATTGGCATCCCCATTGCGATTTCAGCAGCTTCCATTGCCATCTCACCGAGTGATGGGTGAGCGTGGATTGTAAGCGCGATATCTTCAGCAGTCATACCAGCTTCAATTGCAAGACCAAGCTCAGCAATCATATCTGATGCGCCAGTACCCGCAATTTGAGCACCGATCAAGAGACCGTCCTCTTTGCGTGTGATAAGCTTCATGAAGCCGTCTGGCTCGTCAAGTGCGAGTGCACGACCGTTCGCTGCGAATGGGAATTTCGAAACTGTGATTTCGAGCCCTTCTTCTTTTGCGAGTGGTTCTGTGTAACCGACAGTTGCGAGTTCAGGATCAGTGAAGACGACTGCAGGGATTGCAGAGTAGTCGAGGTAAGCTGGCTTACCTGCAGCTGCTTCTGCTGCAATCTTCGCTTCGTAAGAAGCTTTGTGTGCAAGTGGTGGTCCAGGAACGATATCACCGATTGCGTAGATGTTTTCGTTCGATGTTTTACACTGGTCATCGATTTCAATGATGCCACGGTCGCTAATTTTCACTTCCGCGTTTTCAAGACCGATGTCGCCTGTGTTTGGACGACGACCAACTGTGACGAGGACATAGTCCGCTTCAACAGATTGCTCTTCACCGTTTACTTCAAACTTAACGGTTACGCCGTCTTCCGTTTCTTCAACACCTTTAGCAAGTGCATTCGTGTGGATTGTGACGTTTCCTTTTTGTTTGAGTTTCTTCTTAACGATTTGCGTCATTTGTGGTTCGAAACCAGACAAAATGTCGCTAGCGCCTTCTACAACGACGACTTCTGTATCGAAGTTAGCGTATGCAGTTCCAAGCTCCATACCGATGTATCCACCGCCGATAACGACGAGTTTTTTCGGTACTTCAGGAAGTGCCAATGCACCAGTTGAAGAAAGGACGCGTTTTGACCATTTGAACGATGGGATCTCGATTGGTGTAGAACCAGTCGCGATAATCGCTTTTTTGAATTTGTAAGGAGTCGAGCTATCTTCTGTGATGACACGAACTGTGTCTTCAGAAGCGAAGAACGCTTCACCTTGAAGGATTTCAATCTTGTTTCCTTTAAGGAGACCTTTGACACCGCCAGTTAATTTGTTAACAACTGACTGTTTCCAGTCTTGAACTTTTGTGAAGTCCACTGACACGTTGTCAGACGAGATCCCCATTGAATCGTGTCCTTTTGCGTGTTGGAAGTTGTGTCCAGCTGTGATTAACGCTTTCGACGGGATACATCCTACGTTCAAGCAGACACCACCGAAGTTGCCTTTCTCAACGATCGTTACTTTCATTCCGAGCTGTGCGCCACGGATTGCGGCAACGTATCCACCAGGACCGGCACCGATGACAAGCAAATCAGTTTCTTGTGCGAATTCTCCTACTACCATGTTCTTATCCCTCCATCATTAGAAGTGCTGGGTCTTCGAGCAAGCGTTTCACCATGTTAAGAGCGTTTTGTGCAGTCGCACCGTCGATGAGGCGGTGGTCAAAGCTGAATGAAAGTGCAAGTACTGGCGCGGCAACGATTTCACCGTTCTTCACGACAGCTTTCTCAGCGATCCGGCCGATACCGAGAATCGCAACTTCTGGGTGGTTGATGACAGGCGTGAACCATTGTCCACCGGCTGAACCGATGTTTGTGATTGTGATTGATCCGCCTTTCATGTCGTCCCCAGCGAGCTTGCCTTCACGAGCTTTACCCGCAAGTTCGTTAATGTTTGTAGCAAGTGAATAGATTGATTTACGGTCTGCATCTTTAACGACTGGTACAACGAGTCCGTTGTCTGTGTCAGCTGCGATCCCGATGTTGTAGTAGTTTTTGTAAACGATTTCTTCGTTCACGTCATCGATTGAAGCGTTGATTGTTGGGAATGCTTTCGCTGCAGCAGTCAATGCTTTCACGACGAATGGCAAATATGTGAGTTTCACACCTTGGTCAGCCGCGACTTGTTTGAAGTCTTTACGGAGTGCGACGAGTTTTGTAACGTCGACTTCGTCCATGAGTGTAACGTGTGGTGCAGTGTGTTTCGAGTTAACCATTGCTTTCGAGATAGCTTTACGGATTCCACGGATTTTCTCACGTGTTTCAAGCTCTGGAGTCGCTGACTCGTAAGGCTTGATTTCCGTTTTCGCAGCTGCTGCCGGTGCTACAGAATCTGTTTTTTCTGTTGTAGCTTCTGCAGACGGTGCTTCACCGTTCGCGAATGCATCGATGTCTTCTTTCATGACACGACCGTTGTCGCCAGAACCGCTCACTTCACGGATATCGACACCTTTTTCACGTGCATATTTACGAACAGATGGCATTGCGATGACACGCTCAGATTTGTGAAGTTGAACGTCGCGTGGCGCGTCTTCTTTCACTTCTTCTTTTACGTCTTCTGTTTTCTCTTCTGCTTTCGGTTGTTCAGGAGTCTCTTCCTCTTCTCCTGCTGGTGCGTCGCCTTCGATGTCAAATGTAACGAGGACGTCACCGACTACGGCAACTGTACCTTCAGAAACTTTAACCTCTTTGACTGTACCGTCGACTGGAGCCGGGATTTCAACGACTGCTTTGTCGTTTTGTACTTCCAAGAGAACATCATCCTCTTTGACCGTATCCCCTGCTTTTACGAACCACTTGACGATTTCACCTTCGTGAATACCTTCACCGATATCTGGTAATTTAAATTCAAATACTGCCACTGGTTTTTCCTCCCATCAATTCATCATGTAAACACGATAAGGGAGACAAATCTCCCTCATCGTTTATTCGACACGATCTTAGAAGTTCACAACTTCTTTAACTTTTGCAACGACATCTTTATGGTCAGGTAACCACATGTCTTCACCTTGTGCGAATGCGAAGACTGTGTCTGGTGCAGTCACTCGAAGAACTGGTGCTTCGAGGTGAAGAATTGCGCGCTCTTGAATTTCAGTTACAACGTTTGCTGCGATTCCTGCTTGACGTTGTGCTTCTTGAACGACGATCGCACGACCTGTTTTCTTAACAGACTCTACGATTGTCTCAATATCAAGCGGGCTCACTGTCATGAGGTCGATGACTTCAACGTTGATGTTTTCTTTTTCAAGCTCTTCCGCTGCTTTAAGTGAAGTGTGAACCATCGCACCGTAAGTGATGATTGAAACGTCTGTCCCTTCACGTTTCACATCTGCTTTACCGAGTTCGATTGTGTAATCACCTTCAGGCACTTCGCCACGGAATGAACGATACAATTTCATGTGCTCGAGGAACACAACCGGGTCGTTGTCGCGGATTGACGCGATCAACAAACCCTTTGCATCGTAAGGAGTTGATGGAATAACGACTTTTAGACCTGGTGACTGAGCCATTAAACCTTCAAGGCTGTCCGCGTGAAGCTCAGGTGTCTTAACGCCACCACCGAATGGTGAACGGATTGTGATTGGTTGGCTGTAAGCGCCGCCTGAACGGTAACGCATACGTGCCATTTGAGCTGCGATTGAGTCGAAAACTTCGAATACGAATCCGAAGAATTGAACTTCCATGATTGGACGGAATCCAGTAAGACCTAGACCGATTGCAAGACCACCAATCCCTGATTCAGCGAGTGGCGTGTCAAAGACACGGTCTTCGCCGAGCTCGTCTTGGAGACCTTCCGTCGCACGGAATACCCCACCGTTTTTACCAACGTCTTCTCCGAAAAGAAGTACTTTCTCGTCGCGTTTCATTTCAACGCGCATCGCATCAGTAATCGCTTGGATCATTGTCATTTGAGCCATAACTTACTTCGACTCCTTTGCAGTATATTCTTCAAGCTGTTCTTTCAAGTTTGAAGGAAGTTCTTCATACATGTTGTTGATGAAGTCCGAAACTTTTTGTTTTGGTTCTTTGTCAGCTTGGCTGATTGCTTCTTTCACATCTGCCTTCGCTTGCTCGATCACTTCGTTCTCCATATCCTCGTTCCAAAGCTTCTTGTTCTCAAGGAAGAGACGGAAACGAACAAGCGGATCTTTTTCTTGATACTCAGTATCGAGTTCTTTTGTACGGTAACGTGTTGGGTCATCCCCAGCAAGCGTATGTGGTCCGTAACGGTATGTGAGTGACTCGATGAGTGTAGGTGTTCCTTCGAGTGCGTCTACACGAGCTTGTTGTGTCGCTGCAAGCACTGCAAGAATGTCCATTCCGTCTACTTGGATTCCGTTGATTCCAGCTGCAACAGCTTTTTGCGCGATCGTCTTAGCTGCCGTCTGCTTCTCAACTGGCGTCGAAATAGCGAAGCGGTTGTTTTGAACGACAAAGATTGCTGGTGATTTGAATGCACCTGCAAAGTTCAATCCTTCGTAGAAGTCACCTTGTGATGACCCGCCGTCACCGGTGTAAGTAATGGCGACATTTTTGTTGCCGTTGCGTTTGAGACCCATTGCCACACCCGCAGTTTGAACGATTTGTGCACCGATGATGATTTGCGGCATCAATACGTTGACACCTTCAGGGATGCGGTTTCCTGCCACGTGTCCACGTGAGAACAAGAATGCTTGATAGAGCGGAAGTCCGTGGAATACGAGTTGTGGAATATCACGGTATCCTGGAAGAATCCAGTCCTCTTTGTCGAGCGCATATTGCGTCCCGATCATCGTCGCTTCTTGACCTGCCACTGGCGCGTAGAATCCTAGGCGTCCTTGACGGTTAAGTGAGATGGCGCGTTGGTCCCAGATTCGAGTATAGACCATGCGGCGCATGAGCTCCTGAAGTTGCTCGTCCGTTAAGTCAGGCATTGCGTCTTGGTTGACGACCTCACCCTTCTCGTCGAGAATACGGAACGTTTGGAAATTTTCTTCCACGTTTTGAAGTACCTGAACGTTGTTCATTCGTTTCACCTCATCCTTTCAACTATGAGACAATTGTCTTTTTTGTGATCAAACACTATCTCAAATCTTACGTGTATCTGTCCAAAAAAGCAATCTGTATTAACGTGATTCAGGAAAGTTATTCTATCCTGCCGTTTCCTTGTTAGTATAAAACGGGTTGTTACAATAACGCAAAAAATATGCTCACTAAAATAAACCGCTTACATTGAAGGGATATTACGTCTTTTTTACCGCTGTATTATTTTCATTTCACCTTCTGTACCATCCACATTACTTCCTGTTTAAATATGATATAATCAAACGTATACGTTTGATAGAAAGGAAGTTGTGTATGTTAACAATGAAAGATGTGATTCGCGAGGGAGATGAACGGCTTCGCGCTCGCTCAACTGAAGTACCGATTCCGCCAAAAGAAGAAGATTTGGCATTACTCGACGAGATGGAGACGTTCCTCGTCAATAGTCAAGATCCAGAAATGAGCGAAAAATATGAGCTGCGGGGCGGTGTCGGAATCGCTGCTCCACAACTCGGCGTGAACCGTCGTTTCTTCACGATACTGCTTCAAGAAGAGGAAGAGACATTCAAACTCTCCATCTTCAACCCTAAAATCACGAGCCATTCCGTCGAACAAACATTTTTAAATGGTGGGGAAGGCTGCTTATCGGTAGACCGCGTGGTCAAAGGAAATGTACCTCGTTTTCGTCGAATCACTTTAGAAGGGTTCGACCGAGACGGGAAGCCGATTAAGCTTCGCTTACGCGGAATGCGCGCCATCGTCTGTCAGCACGAGCTCGACCATTTGGACGGAATTTTGTTTTATGACCGCATCAATACAGCGAACCCGTTAGAAACTTACGGCGAACCGATTTAACATGTTTAGCTCGAGAAAAAGGGCACTGTTGTTACTATTCCCATTTTTATTTCTTTTAATCGGGGGATGTGTGCGAATCAATTATGATGCGACTGTTCATTATGACCAGTCCGTTTCTCTCGAAACGACATACGCCTTTCGGGAACATCCGGTCATGAAGTTGCTCAATCTCAGGCTCGATTGGGATACATGGAAAGAACAGGCTGAGGATAACGGGTATGAAACGGATGATTACTCGAGTACCGACGACTATGAAGGAATGGTTTTGAGGAAGACATTTAAAAATGTGGATGAGTTGCAACAGATTAAAGAAGAGTGGAAAACGGGTCCAGCTGGAATTTTGGTTCCTCCAGACATTCGATTCGACATCGAACAGCGAGAGGGTATCTGGTTCGATTCTTACACCCTCCAGACGAACCTCGACCTTCGACTTGATCAAGTCGACTTACCAGGAGTTGAACTGACAGGGTCTCCTAAAAAGTTAGCTGAGCGGTATATCCGTCAAGCCGATATCCGTTTCAACTTGAACGTGCCGACCGGCGTGTTTGTCGAGGACGGGACCGGTCTTGATCTCCGTTCTATGAAACATGTTGAGTGGCAAGTATATGGAGGACGCCAAAACAATTTGATGCTCGTCGCCCACGTGCCAAACATCAAAGCGTGGATTGTGACAATCATCGTACTCATTGCGGCGGTAATCTTATCCTATTTTATTTGGCGTAAATATCGTCAAAATGTTGGCAATCCGAGAAAGACCTCGATTCGTTCACGACTGCTAGGACTTTTAATTGTCTCGCTATCGCTATCGCTCATCATTGTCACATTCCGACAAGAGTTAGCGAACGAGCGACAATCTGAGGCGGTTCGTCAAGCTTCACAAACGAATGAATTCATCCCTACTTTTGCAGTGCATGGTCTACTCGGTACAGATCGGACCTTCCTTCGCTTCTCTCAAGCTATGGAACAAAGTGGTCAAGCGACTGATGGCGCACTCTGCACCGTTACTGTAAAAGGAAAAGCCGATTGTGAAATTTATGATTATAGTTCGAATCGCCCTATTGTCCGAATCGAATTCGAAGATGCGGAGGCTTCTTTAAACAACCAGACGAAGTGGTTTAACGCTGCCATCGAAACGTATAAAAAAACAAGAAATCGTTCGTTTGATCGCATGTATATTATCGGTCACAGTATGGGTGGTGTTGCTGCTGCCAACTATATCCTGAATCAAGAGACTTACATCGTGGATAAGTTCGTCACGTTCGATAGTCCGTTCGGCGGCACACGACTTGCGAACTTCGGACTATCTGCAAGTAATTTCGGAATCAATACAGGTAGTCCCGCTATCCGTGACTTATCACCTAACTCGGATGGGTTGCAAGCATTCCAATCAAAACTTGAGACATGGCCACGCTCCGTACAAGTACTCTCATTTTCCGGACGAGGTGGCGAATTTAATCTTATCGAGAAATCCAGTTCTCTGCTACTAGAAGAGTATACGAATAATATTCAAACCGAAACCGTCCCGTATGACCACTTCTCGCTCCATCGAAAGAGCGATGTATTGGAAGAGACGGGGAAATTCTTGTACGAATACACGAATGAATTTAATCCCATTGAGACGAATTAACGTTAAAAACAGCTATCCCTTTGACTGAGGATAGCTGTTTTTTTCAATATGTCATCGTCCACGTGACTTTTTGAAGCCAATAGATTGCGTACTTACCGAGTGGAATGTCTGTTTGTATTTCGTCATATGCTACCGTATATGTCCCGTTCTCGTTATTCCACAAACGATTAAAATACCCGTCCACTTCATCAAAGAATGCTGTATCCCCTTCCCCCTTCACTTCGACATCTGCCTCTAAGTTATAGTCGTTCATATTTCGGGTCGTATAATTCCCAGAGCCTAACACGACCGTTTTCTCATCTCCATCGACAT
Source organism: Exiguobacterium sp. s57 (assembly GCF_018617685.1). NCBI lineage: Bacteria > Bacillati > Bacillota > Bacilli > Caryophanales > Exiguobacterium > Exiguobacterium sp. s57. The sequence continues at coordinate 340,618 of NZ_JACSKR010000003.1, read as the reverse complement.
ATAGAATTTTCGGGTGATACTGCTCTTTGCCAACGTCATACCAGCGAATCTCGATTCGTTCCGGGTTGACGGTATTTAGTTCGGCTGTCACCGGTAAGTTCGGTAATCCCGACTTTGAACGACCAAACGCATTCGTGTTTGGGTCGAGAATCAAATGAACGGTCACACCTCGTCCCGCGGCGTCCTCGATTGCCTGGATGATATTCCGATCGGCCAGGTAGAACATTCCGATCCAAACGGTATCTCCGTCGTCCGCTCCATTCATCGCGTCGAGCACCGACTCTTGAATCTTCCCTTCCGTGACATAACGAATTTCCATTGTCGCCTCAGACGGTTCGCTCTCAATGCTAGACAACGCCTCGTCATCCGGGAAGCGTCGTGCATCCCCTTTCGAGAACGTCGCAACCGCTTGCTCGCCTTCAATGATTTCTTTTAAAATCGGTCCTTTTAAATGGACACCGACGTTTGAATGATACCCACTGGCGTCATGCGGATTCGCAGATAACACGAACCCTTCATTTTCAGTGACCATGACCTTCCGGTGGTTCGCTTTGATGTTTAACAGCCTCAAATACGCACGAACGGTAATGTCCGGCGCAGATGAGGCCATCGGATTCGGTAACCAACCGTCCTGACTATTTCCGAACCATTGAATCGCCATCCGGTAAAACGAGGAGTATAAAATATTCGGGTCACGAAGTTCGTCAAGATTCGTGTAAACGACTTCTGCCCCTGCTTCCTCTAGTACGTCGAAATGGTCTGACACGTGACCGTTGTATGTTGTATTAATTTCATCTGTGATGAAGACGACTTTCAAGTCTGGATAGCGTTCCATTTGTTCAAGCAACGCGGAAGAGAGTCTTGAAGTAATACTTGGATATTGCCGATCTTCGTTCGAATAAGGATTGAATAAGAAGAAGTCCATGACGATATAATCTTTCGCCTCTCGAATGGCTCGTTCCACTTCATTAAAGATTTCTTGCTCGACAATTTCTGTATCCTCACCCTGATACGTCAGATCATGTAGAAAATCGATTTGGTCATCCGAAATCATATATGGTTCGGACTGACGTGACACCCCTTCTGGTAATGGTTTGATTTGATGATATACGAGCGTGATGAGAAAAATGATCGCAATGATTGCCGTCCCCCACTTCCACCACTTCTTTTTCCCAGTCTTATTAGCCATACTTTCCCCTCCTTAGTTGCGGTGAAAAAAAAAAACAGGCTGTAGTTTTCTACAGCCCGTTGAAATCATACTTCCATAATAATCGGTAGAACCATCGGGTGTCTCCGCGTCTTTTGTGCCAAATATGGTGTGAGCGTCTCAGACACGAGTTGCTTCATCTCCGACCACTTCATCTGCTTATTTGACAATCCTTGCTCGACCGTTTTCTTCAGCAGACGTTCACCATCACGAATCAAGCTACCTGATTCACGCATATAGACAAATCCTCGTGAGATGATATCTGGTCCTGACACGAGTTTACGTGTCTTGCCGTCGATACTGATGACGACGACAACGAGTCCATCTTCAGACAAGATGCGTCGGTCTCTTAATACGATATTTCCGATGTCGCCAATTCCATTTCCATCAATATAAACAGCGTTCGCAGAAATTTTACCGGTGACAGCAGCCGAATCGGCATCGACGGCGAGCACTTCCCCGTTATCCATGACGAAGCTGTTCTCTTTCGGGATGCCAACGGATTCAGCAAGTTCCGCATGTTTCTTCAACATCCGATACTCACCGTGAATCGGCATAAAGAATTTTGGATTGAGTAGACGAATCATCAACAACTGTTCTTGTTGCGAACCGTGTCCTGATGTATGAATGTTCGTCAACTTCCCATAGACAACGTCCGCCCCTGCTTTATACAACTGATCAATCGTCTTCCCGACGGAAATGGCGTTACCAGGAATCGGAGAAGATGAGAAGATGACCGTATCTCCAGGAATAATCGACACTTGACGGTGTGTCCCGTTTGCGATGCGACTGAGCGCGGCCATCGGTTCACCTTGTGAGCCGGTACAAAGGATCGCAATCTCATTCGGGTCGTAATGACGCATTTGATTCGTCTCAATGATCATCCCTTTCGGAACGTTGATGAAACCGAGCTCTTGCCCGATCGTCATGACTTTTTCCATCGAGCGACCAAAAATCATCAGATGGCGTCCAGTCTCGGCACACGCATCGACCACTTGTTGTAATCGATAGATGTTTGATGCAAACGTTGCAAAGATGATACGACCGTCTGCCTTACGGAACGTCTCGCTAATGGTACCTCCGACAACACTTTCACTCATCGTAAACCCTTCGACTTCCGCATTGGTAGAGTCAGATAAAAGACAGAGCACACCTTCTTTTCCGATTTCCGCCATCTTAGCGAGGTCTGCTGGTTCACCGACCGGAGTGAAGTCAAACTTGAAGTCACCCGTATGGACGATATTCCCTTGAGGTGTTTTCACGACGACACCGAGTGAGTTCGGAATCGAGTGAGTCGTACGGAAGAACGAGATGCTCGTTTTTCGGAATTTAACGATTGCATCTTCATCAATTTCATGGAGCTCCGCTTCACGTAACAATCCGTGCTCTTCTAGTTTTACTTTAATTAAACCGAGGGCGAGTTTTGTCGCATAAATCGGTAACTGAACTTGCTTTAGTAAAAATGGAATCCCACCGATATGGTCTTCGTGACCGTGCGTGATAAATACCCCTTTTACTTTGTCCTTATTTTTAATCAAGTACGAGTAATCTGGAATCACATAGTCAATTCCAAGCAAGTCATCCTCTGGGAACATGATTCCCGCATCGATGACGATGATTTCATCTTGGAATTGAACAACGTATGTGTTCTTCCCGATTTCTCCTAGTCCGCCTAATGCGAACACAGCTGTTTGGTGGTTCTTAACAAACTTCATTTAATCTCTCCTTACTTTAATTATTAATACATCTATGTGAAACATAAGTGATTCTCGAATATGCCCGTAAGATTCTTTTTTCATTATAGCTCATATCATGCCAATATTTCACTAACGATGTGATATTCGTGGTAGTTTCCCTAATTCATGTTATCCTTTTAGTGGGTTCGAAAAACATATTTTTAGATAAAGAGAAAGAATGGTGAATCAAATGGAAGACCAAAAAGTTGTTTTTTTCGACATTGACGGAACGCTCTTACATGAAGGAAGTTATATTCCACCTTCAACGATTTCAGCAATTCAAGCTTTGCAGGCAAACGGTGTCGAAACATTTATCGCTACGGGGCGAGGACCAGCCATGCTCTCGGACATCCCGGAACGCGTCGGGATTGACAGCCTTGTATGTTACAACGGTCAAATCGTTGTGCATCAAGGCGAAATCGTGTATCGTAACACGCTCTCAAAAGACGCCTTAACCCGTTTGACGACTCACGCCACATCAAATGACCATACCCTCGTCTATTTAGGACAGGACAGTGGAGGCGCCTCAAAACCGAATGATACCATTGTCAATCAATCCCTCGGAGAGCTTGCCATGCCGATTCCTCGATTTGAACCGAACTTCCACGTGGAAGAGGATGTGTACCAGACACTCCTCTACTGTACGCCAGAAGATGAACATCACTATATCGGTACCTATCAGGAGTTCGATTTCATTCGTTGGCACCCTCATGCGATGGACGTGATCAATAAAGGGGCAAGTAAGGCCGATGGCATCCGTCACTTTATCGAAACGAACGGCTACCGCGTTGAAAATACGTACGCCTTCGGAGATGCTTTGAATGACCTAGCCATGCTCCAATATGTAGGGACAGGTATCGCCATGGGCAATGCTCGTTCTGAAGCGAAGGACGTTGCGGATTTTGTGACAAAATCAATCCTCGAAGATGGTATCGAACACGGTTTGAAGACCATGAAGCTAATCTAAAAAAAGACCTCTTTTGAGTCAAACCGTCGAGTTGGATCAAACGATTCAACAATCACGGTATCGCTCAAGAGGTCTTTTTTATTTCGAACGTAACGTCCGCTCGAGTCTATCTAGATCAGTATCTTTACCAATGATGATCAAAATATCTTCTGATAAAATCATTTCATCCGCCTGCGGAGAAATGAGGACATCATCATCGCGACGAACGGCAACAATGTTCACCCCGTATTTCGCCCGTAAGTCCAAATCAATAAGAGATTTGTTCGACAACTTATCAGACGCTTTGATTTCGACAATCGAGTGTTCATTCGATAACTCAAGATAGTCGAGAATACTTTGGCTCATCAATCCATTTGCAATTCGAACGCCCATATCGCGTTCTGGGTGGACGATGTTGTCTGCCCCAATTCGACGAAGGACTTTTTCATGGTAATCGTTTGTCGCTTTCACCGTGATGATTTGTACACCGAGCTCTTTTAATATTAACGTCGTCAAAATCGAAGCTTGAATGTTTTCTCCGATTGCGACAATGACATGTTCAAAGTTACGAATCCCCAAACTTTTCAATACGTTCTCATCGGTCGTATCGGCAATAACGGCATGAGTGGCCAACCCCATAAACTCGTTGACGCGTTCTTCATCGGAATCGATGGCGAGGACGTCGTATCCGTTTGAAGACAATTCACGGACGATCGACCCACCAAACCGTCCTAATCCGATGACTGCAAATTCACCTGTCATGATGCTACATCCCTTTCCTACACATATTCTCTTCTTGATTCTTCGTTCAGTTTAACTGATTCCACTTCAAAACTCTATACAAAAAACAAAACGGGATTCCCTTCAAATAAAGGAAATCCCGTCTTTGACATTATGCTTTTCCACTCGAGCGTTTCCCTCGTACGTAGTCGTTGTCGAACAAGAACAAACGAAGCAAGAGATAGAGCGCCGGAACGAGAAGGAGCAATCCTAAGATGAATACGATGACGAGCGCCACCGCCATCGACTCGTTGACGACACTTCCATTGATATCGATGTACGGATACAAGATATACGGCAAGTGCGAATATCCGTATCCGAACCAAGCCATGAAAAATTGTCCCATAACCATCAGGAAAGCAATACCGTAGTTCCGTTTCATATAAACGAAGGAGACGGCGATGACGAAGAAGAGGAAGCTCATCGCGAACCACCACCAGTTTCCTCCTAGAATACTTTCATAGTGCCAAGCCGCCTGCGACTTCAAGCCGAAGAAGACAAGCCCTGAAGCAATAATCGTCGGTACACTCCAAAAGAGAGCCCATTTCCTGACGAGTTCGACCGCATCTCGATCACGTGCTTTGTCCGCATAGAACAAAAGGAACATGGCGCTAATATATAGGACCGAGACAATTGCTAAAATGACGACTGTCCACGAGTAGAAGTTGGTAAACAACTTCGCCGCGTCAAAGATGACTCCGTTTTCCGTTTCGGTGATAAAACCACCTTGACTGACCGTCAATACTGTCGACATCGAAGCTGGGATGAGTAACCCGGTCGCCCCGTAAAGGAATACATAAAGCGTACTTTCTTTCGACCCGTAGTTCGCAAACGCATAAAAGCTACCACGAATCGCAAGCAAGATTAAAACTACAGATGCCGGAACGAGTAGTGCCGTCCCATAATAGTAAGCCGTGTCAGGGAAGAATCCAACAATTCCGACAAAGAAGAAGACAAAAAATACGTTCGTGACTTCCCATGTCGGGGACAAATACCGCTTGACGAGTCGGTTCACTAGATGGTCGCGTTTCGTATAGCGGCTATAAAAGGCGAAGAATCCTGCACCGAAGTCAATCGATGCGACGATGAGATAGCCGTACAAGAACGTCCATAAGACGGCAATCCCTAATTCTTGAATTTGCATGTCATACCCTCCGATCACACTTCATCCGCAAACATCGCTTCACCACGATGTTCGGATTGTTTTAGTTCTTTCCCTACTGGGTTCTCTTTGAACAGGCGTGATAGAACGACTACCGTGACTGTTCCAAGTACCGCGTAGAGGATCGCGAAAGCGACAAGCATCCAACCGACATTTGCCGATGTCGTAGCTGCATCACTCGTGCGCATCAACTCGTAAAGCGCCCAAGGTTGGCGACCAAACTCAGCGAAGAACCATCCAAATTCAATCGCTGCCATCGCAAGCGGTCCGCCGGCTGCAATCGCAAAGAGCATCGGTTTACTGAACTGGTTCAATCGCTTAATATAGCGCCCCAGTACGAATAGGAAAGAGATGAGCGCGAGAAGCATCCCGATTCCGACCATCGCATCAAAAAAGTAGTGAACAAAGAGCGGCGGCTGGTCTTCTTTTGCGAATTCATCTAGACCTGTCACCTCATAGTTCGGGACACCACCAGCAAGAATAGAAAGTGCATAAGGAATCTTCAAAGCCCCTCGGACTTCATATCCGCCTTCACCGTCATCTTCTAACCAGCCACCGAGAATCAATTCTGCCTCGGAGGAGGTTTCAAAGTGCCATTCTGCTGCCGCTAATTTATCCGGTTGATATTGAGCCAAATATTTACCTGAGAAATCACCAACAAGCGCTGTCGCAATCGCAAAAATCAGTGCGACTGTCATCGTCAAACGAAGACCTTTTTTGTGGTACTCGATCGACATTTTGTCGAGTTGATTACGACGTTGACGCAACAATTGTACGGCTGCAATCGCTGCTAAGATGAACGCAGATGTTAAAATCGCAGACGTCAGCACGTGTGCCATCTTCGTCGGCATCGCCGGACTGAACATCGCCTCAAGGGGACTAACGTTCGCCAAACGACCGTCGACAATATCAAACCCTACAGGTTGGTTCATAAAACTGTTTACCGTTGTGATGAAAAATCCTGAGAACAATGCACCTACCGCTACCGGAATGCCGAGAAGCATGTGGTGCCACGGATTTTTAAAGCGATCCCACGTGTACAAATAAATCCCGAGGAAAATCGCTTCAAAGAAGAACGCGAACGTCTCCATGAACAGCGGGAGCGCAATCGTTTGACCCGCGACGCGCATCAAATTCGGCCATAATAGAGAAAGCTGTAGACCGATTGCCGTACCCGTCACAACACCGACCGCTACCGTCACGACATAGCCACGTGACCATCGTCGAGCCATGAGCGTGTATTTCGGATCTTTTTTACGAATCCCTAAAAATTCTGCCAATAAGATTAAAAGTGGAACCCCGACGCCGAGTGTGGCAAAAATCACATGAAACCCTAATGTGAGTGCCGTCAATGCCCGGCTCATCAGGACAGGATCTTGAAACATCTATTGATTACCTCCTATCTCTCTCTATCGCTTCGAAACATGTATGAAGCGACAATCACAGATGAATACCCTTCGATACTTTCATCATAATGATTTTGTATTGCGCTGTAATGTCCTAATGCTTGAGTTCGCAAAATGTTCACATTTGAGCAATCGCCACAAAATCGTCGCTTTACATTCATTCACTTTTCCCTTTTCCACCAAGCTTCACTCCTATTTGAACACACTAAAAGCGGTCACAAACGCGACCGCTCCGAGTTATTGAATCATGACTGTACGGAAGTAGTGATCAAATAAATCAATGGCAACTTCTATCGCACGTTCATCCGGATTGAGTGTCGATTGATGGAGACCCGACCCCATGTCGTTTACCCCTAACCAAACCATGAAGCCCGGGACTTGCTTCAGCATATATCCGAAATCTTCGCCCGTCATGGCTGGTACGCAAGTCTTATACGAATAGCCCACCTCTTCGACCGCTTCTTCGAATTGATAGAGATAACGCTCATCGTTGACGACCTCATGGTAGCGATTCCCGAATTCAAGATCAATTTGAACGTTATACGTCATCTCGACCCCAGCGATGACTTGACGAATCCGACTCTCGAGCACGACCATTTCTTTATCAGACAATGCTCGTACCGTCCCATCCAATTTAGCCGTATCAGCAATGATATTCTCTTTCTTCCCGGCCGCGACCTTTCCGATGCTGACGACCGCACTTCCCATCGGGTCGATGTTCCGTGACACGATTGTTTGCAGTTGCATGATGAGCGCAGCTTGAACGATGACAGCATCAATCCCAGCATGAGGAAAGGCGCCATGCCCTCCTTTACCATGAATCGTCATATGGAGCTCTCGCGCGCTTGCAAATAGCACACCGGGTCTTGAAGCTACCATCCCGACCGGATATTCAGGAGCGACATGTAAGCCGAATAACGCATCTGGACGAAAGTGATAGAACAACTCAGATTTCGCCATCGGTTCCGCTCCCCCCGGTCCTTCTTCAGCAGGTTGGAAGAAGATGACGAGATGATGATTAAACGGTACTTCGACGGCACGTTTAATCAATCCGAGCGCGATGGACATATGGACGTCATGACCGCACGCATGCATCATCCCTTCATGAATCGATGCAAATTCTAAATCTGTCTCTTCCGTAATGGGTAACCCATCCATATCAGCCCGATATCCAATCGTCTTTTCACCGACAAGTCCATCTACACGTACAAAGAGCCCCGTCCGCCAATGCGTGATCTGAACACGTGGTGAATCGAGCGAACGAATCAATTGTTCAAGAGTCGCTTGTGTTTTGAACTCTTCATACCCGACCTCTGGAATTAAATGTAGTTGTCTTCTCGCTTCGATTGCCCAATTCATGATTCAGTCTCCTTCGTTACTTCTTCAACAATATTCCAAAATGCTTGAACTTGCGCCAACTCTAACATCGATTCTGTCGAGAGCATCCAAGTGTCTCGAACAAGCGGCACCCCAGCTGATGAGGTCAATGGGATCTTATTCATCTCATTGACATCTTTGATGGTCGACTCCGGCAAAATTGCAAAGCCGATTCCATGTAACGCCATCTGTTTACACGTTTCAATCTGATCTACGACAAGCGTCGTCAATGGCGGACTTGAAAACCGTTCTTGCCACCACTCTAATATTTCCTGGTAATAAGTCGAATCACTCTTAAACTGAATGAACGAGCGTTCGTTATTTTTCAGTTGGGAGAGTTCGGTCATCTTCAAATCGACCAAGTGTAAGGAGTCGGAGAACAACTTCATACGCTCGCCCCGCCAGTCCGGATTCCCTCGTATAATCCCTATATGATAATTTTCTTCAAGCATATAACGCATCATTTCACTCGACCACCCTGTGACCAACTTCACTCGAACGGACGGATATCGTTCCACAAACGTCTTTAATACTTTCGGTAGCCAATATTGCCCCATGATAGAGGCGACGGCGATTTTCAATGTCCCGTATACTTCTCCTTGGCTTGCTGTCAGCTCGCCTCTTAGTTCCTGTTCTTCACTGTACATCTTTTTGGCAAACTCGATGATTTTCTCGCCATCTGGTGTCAATGCGAGCCCTCGGGTCGAACGAACAAAAATCTTCTTTCCCCATTGGTGCTCGATTGTCACGAGCCGCTGACTGAGAGCCGGTTGTGAGACGAACAATCGCTCTGCCGCTTTACGCATATTCAATTCTTCTGCAAGAATAATTAACACTTCTACTTCTGAAACTTGCATCACGTCACCTGTTTCTCTATCGTTTGAAAGATTGTATACTGAATAAGTATTTGTTTCAATGTATCATATCATGTTTATTCAATATTTTGAGTATTAGGAGGAATTCTGATGCAACGCCGTCATTTCGCCTTTATCGTCGCAGCTGTCGCGACACTCGGCAGCCTTTATTATTCTGAAGTTATGCTCTTTTTACCGTGTAAATTATGCTGGTTCCAGCGTGTTTTTATGTATCCGCTGGCCATCTACTATCTGACCACCATGTTGACCGTTCGTGATGTCAACCGCTTGTTTGTCGGAATCATGGCCGGAGCGGGATGGTGTATTAGCCTATACCACGTGATTTTAGAACGCATCCCTAATGGAGAGGCTTTCTGTACGAACGACTGCCTGATTCGCTGGGTCAACTACTTTGGATTCGTCACAATTCCTTTACTCAGTTTCATCGCATTCACATGCATTCTGATTATTCAGTTCGCCCCTTTCAAGAAAGCGTGAAACAAATAAAGGAGAAGCTGTCATCGCGACAGCTTCTCCTTTTTTCATTGCCACCACTCGTCGTACAAAGAGGCAGGCATATGATGCTTGTGACGTGAACGTTTGAAAATCGTCTCGATTCGTCCGGCAATCTCCGGGTCGATGGATTTCCCTTCTAAATAATCATCTAGTTGATCATACGTCATACCAAGCGCCACTTCGTCAGGAAGTCCAGGACGACCATCTTCAAGGTCTGCTGTCGGTACTTTATAAATGATACGTTCGTGGGCCTCCAATTCGTGGAGAAGTGCTTTTCCTTGACGCTTGTTCAAGCCAGTCAAAGGTGTGAGGTCACATGCACCGTCGCCATGTTTCGTATAAAATCCTGTCACATACTCTGCTGCATGGTCGGTACCGACGACGAGGGCTCCGAAAGTAGCAGCGACGTCATATTGAGCTTTCATTCGTTCTCGCGCCTTCGTGTTTCCTTTATGGAAATCACTCAATTCGAGATCAGTCGCTTGTCGGAACGCCTCAAGTGATGCATCGACAGCAGGTTTGATGTTGATGGTCAATGCTTTGTCCGGGCGTATAAACTCAAGAGCAAGTTGCGCATCACCTTCATCATGTTGTTCACCGTATGGTAATCTTATCGCGTAAAACGTATATTCTCCATCCTCTTCCGATCGCAGCTCTTCCATCGCGAGTTGACATAGTTTTCCGGCCAAACTTGAGTCTTGTCCTCCTGAAATACCTAGGACGAGTCCTTTCGCACCAGCTCGTCTCACGTAAGTTTTCAAGAAGTCAATCCGCTGTCGAATCTCCTCTTTCGGATCGATGGTCGGTTTGACATGTGTTGATTCAATGATATGTTGTTGCATGGATGACCCTCCCACTATTCTCTCATTTTGCTTTATTGTCCGATAATCCTTATACCCCGTCAACTAGCACTCTAAAAAAAAGAAAGACGGAAACAATCGTTTCCGTCAAGAAAGTTATTGAATTTTAAATGATGTGACTTCTCCACCAATCGGTGTCATTTCTAAGAACAATTGTTGATCATCCGCTGGCGCTTCGTCGAGCAACACGCCAAACGAGAATCCGCCTCCTGTGACTTCAGCCGCTCCTTGTGCATACAGGTTATGCCCATCTGATACAGACCACTCGAACTCTACCTCGTCCGTGAAACCACTAACTTGAATCATCGTGTCATTCACATCAATTTGTACATCACGGAACGCACCATCTGATTGAGGTTCTGATGCAGATGGTTCTGAAGTATCTTCTTCAGGTTTTTCTGAGGCAGATCGTTCAACTGTGAACGTCGTCTCATCCGTTACAGCAATTTCCGGAGCCCCGTCGACTTGAGCGAGCCCGACCACTTCGACTGAATATTCACCAGCCTCTAATTCATCTAACAGTAAGACCTCATCGAAGATCTTTTGTTCATCCGCTGCCCACTTTTCTTCAATAATCGATTCCGTGAACATAAATTCGCTACCATAATCAAATACGATTTTGTCACCTTGCTTGATAATCAACTGATAGCGCTGTGACGTATTGAATGTCACGTCCACGGCTTCTTCATTTGGGTTCGTCATTTTGATTGTTGCCGACAGTGTATTTGCAGATGAATCGTATGCCACTTCCGTGTCGAGCGTCAATGGAGCCGGTGGTTCAGACGAATCACTGTTCACTTGACTCGGTTTCGCCTCTTCTTTACCACACCCTGCTACGACTAATAAGATTGCCGTCACTACGGCGAGCAACCAAGTTTTCTTCATGGATCCCACTCTCCTCAACAAAATAAAAAAACGTCTATAGCACTAGTGTATACAAAGTGCAGACGTTTGTAATGATTTTCCTTATATTATTTACCTTTTTTACGAAACTTTAGTTTGTTCCATGTATTGCTGCCAGCCGGTCATGAACAATGAATCTGCGATATCGAGATCAGACCGGACTTGAGCCGTGATAGAGAACGTCTCACTGTGCATCGATTCAAACGTGACGACCATCGTTTCTCCTACTACTTCCTTATAAGCTACAAGTTCAGGCGTTTCTGCAAACAATATCATAAGTAAGGCTCCTTTGTTCATCTGTGATAAACCTAGTGTACCAATCTTAAACCGATATATATGTCCTATCGTTCGACAGTGAACCAATGACATTATACCTATTGTCGAAACGCTTACATCAAATGTTAAGCAATTGGGGAAATGTGCATATGATTTTATGAAAAAAGGAGCAATCCGCACTGCAGACGCTCCTCTTTACCTTAAATTGTAAATCAAATTGATTCAACACTTGTCGAACGAAACAAGTTATTTAGAGCGGTTAGAAATTTGTTGCCATACCGTTCCGAGTGCCGTTTCCCCGCTCGTGATCCGCTCTTTCGCAAGTCTTGCTTGTAATGAAACTTCAAATTCACGGTCTTCTTCGGCAATTGATAGGGCTTGGACAGCACGTTCATCTCCACAATCAAACAAGAATCGAGCCGCACGCCAACGGACAAGTTTGTTCTTATCTTTTAGCGCCTCAATCATCGATGGCTGTGATTGAGGTAACGCCCAGTCTGAGACTGTGTCCCCAGCTGTGCGCCTCACAATAGGAGAAGCGTCTACTAAGGCTTGTTCGATATATGTGACATATTCCTCACGTCGCTCTTCAAACATCCCGATCATGACAACAGCCTGTCGACGGATGGCCATCACTGAATCTTCTAGTGCACGACGGAAATATGGCATATTTTCATGATGGATTTCGAGTTCATCTAGGAATGCCATCCGATCTTTCCAGTTCTCCGATTGTAAATGATTCGCGTTCGTCTCAAAATCAGCCTCGCGTCCGAATGCCCGAGCTACAATGCGTTCGACACGTTCTTTTGGATACGCAGCCTCCAACTCTTCTTGAGCGACGGCACTGACTTCATCCAGTTGGCCATAACGTGGGGCTTGTTCCACCCAACGACGGTCTTGGATAACATTTTTCACCTGTGCTTGAACTTCCATCGCTGCATCAACGAATCGTTTCGACAGTCCGATTCGTTTTTCCTCGTCCCCTTTGACGAGTTTTAATTGCATCGGAACATCAAGTACAAACTGAACAGAAACGTGAACCGGTTCATAGTCCGTATCCATTTGGGCGGTCTCGACTTCCTCGACTTGTTCCCCAAAAACTCGACGAATCTCATTCATCACGTCGTGCCAATCATGTTTCGGATGACGTTCGACAGCGATAAAATCAGATACAGCATAGACTGATTTCACCCCTTGAAGTGCGACAATCTCCTGAATGATGACCGGAGCATCGGTACTCGCTTTGTCATACGTGGTGCCTCTTCCTTCAAATGGAGGTTCTACGATAATTTTCAAGTTATTTGGACTTGGTGTTGGTTCAATTGCTACTAGTTTCATTCTCATCACCTCACTCTTCATCGTGACGAAAATGACAAAAAAACGCAAGCGAGTCGCTTGCGTCAATCATTCGTCTATTTATGTTTAGAACAGCGCGATGAACTGTTGGAGCGAATACGTATCACCATCCACAGTAAACGTGTCGTCATCTGCAATCGGTTCAAGGAAGAAACGTTTTTCTCCGTCTTCTTTTACATAACCGAAAATATGATTGGATTGATAGAACAACTCTACAATCGTCATACGTCCAAACGTCATTCCATCGTTCATTACCGCCCGATCACCTAATTCGCCGCCATTGTACAGTTCGATGTAAGTTTCCATTTTGGTGTCGCTCCTCTTGTGTTTGTTTTCACAATTCCTTTCTATCAAACAACAAGAACGACTTCAAGTTATTTTTTTGCGCTACGCTTCCAAAATTCAATCCATTTATAATACTCAAATAACGTTTTTTTAATTTGTCGAATGGATTTTTCATCGTGAAGTCCTGATTCCCCGATTTTGTCTTTACAATGCGTTATAAAGATTTCATTTCCTGGTAAAACATTTGCTCGATTTGTGGCAAATACTTGTCGAAGATGAATTTGGCATCTGGCCGTTCCGAGCATACCTGGAGACGCTCCGGCAATCATGACCGGTTTATCCCGAAGTGGGGTACCCGGTTCGAGCGAGAGCCAGTCAATCGCGTTCTTCAAGACACCTGGGATACTGTGATTATATTCCGGAGTGACGATCAGTAATCCATCCGCTTCCCGAACGGCTTGTTTCAAAGTTGCCACTACTTCCGGTTCATCTGGGTCAATCAAATCATCATTAAATAATGGGAGCTCGATTGAGACGACTTCAATGTCAAAATCGTCTCGAGCAAGTCCGATGATTGAGCGGAGAAGAGCCGTATTGAATGATTGTTTCCGAAGGCTGCCAGAAATCGCAATCAATTTATACTTTTTCATGAGAAGCCTCCTGTAGCCATTGATTAATAATCGCAGCCTCTTCCTGAGGTGCTTCCATCATTCCCATATGACTGTAAGGGACAACGGCGGTCGTGTGACGACTCGCACCTAAAAACGCCCGGTCCTCATTCATGTTCGGATCTTTCTCTCCATAAATGAATAATCCCGTAAGTTCAGTTGCCTCGACAGTGTTCACTTCATCTTCACGATCCCGAATCGCTCGTTGCGCATTCACAATTCCATCGACCGACATATGGTATCCAATCTTAATCGCATTTTCGACGAGCATAGGGTCTGAATCATTCGAGAAGACACTCGGAATCATCCCATCAATAAACGGCTTTACCCCTTCTTCGATGACTTTATTGATCGCCGCATTACGTTTTTCTTTAGCCTCTTCTGAATCTGATGCAGCGGTTGAATGAATCAGTCCAAACCCTGACAACTCGCTCTCATAACGACGAACGAGATTTGTAGTCACATACCCCCCGAATGAATGCCCGAACACGAGTGGTTTGTCAAGATTACGCAGTCGTATCTCTTCAATGACCCAGTCCGCGAACTGATCCATCGTTTCCGGTCCCACTTCCGTGCCTGCATGACCCGGTAATATGAATGCATGAACTTCCGCATCTAGCAAAGGTTCTAACTGTTCAAAGTACTGTGGCGAACCACATAATCCATGTAACAAGACAATTGCTTTCATAAGATTGAATGCTCCTTTTCTTCCCATTCTGTTTTGAGTAATCGATACATCGTCAAATCCATAAAACGACCATGACTGTACGCATAATCTTTCAATAATCCTTCCTCGATAAACCCGAGTTTTTGTACAAGTCGATTTGACCCTTCATTACCTGGTGCGACCAATGCGGAAATCCGGTGGAACTTGAATTCTTCAAACCCATGCTGGATGACAGCCGTAGCCGCTTCAAACGCCACACCTTGTCTCCAATAATGATGAGAGACCTCAAATCCAATCTCAGCACGATAGTATTGGGCGGTCCAATTGTGAAATCCAATCGTTCCGACCAAATCGTTCGTAAATCGATCGCAAATCGCCCAGCGGATGGCTTTCCCTTGCTGAAATTGATCTTTAAAATAAGCGATCACATTCTTCGCTTCATAGACGGCAAGCAACGGGTCCGACCCATAATATCGCATCACTTCTTCCGTGGATAAGATGGTATAAAGCGCTCTTGCATCACGCGGTTCAAGCTCCCGAAGGATAAACCGTGGCGTAGCGAGCTCAGGAAAACTACGTTTCAATCCCCACATATGGAACCCGCCTTTCCTATTCATTTCCTCAATTATACTTATCTTTTCCCAAATGTATCGAACTCAATCCTCAGTAATCGTCTCAAGATGGCAGAAACCAAGTGTTTTTGCTACTATGAATGTAGTATGTCAAACTGAGGGGATACCATATGTCAAAACAACTCTTTTATTTGAAACTAGACCGAGACGTCCAACGATTCACGCTTCATGGTGTAACATTGGCCGATGTAACAGAGGCTTTTTCCGTAAGGAGACCGATGATCATTTGTCGAACCGATATTAAAGGGATGAGGCAATCATCACGGTCACGTTTTCGCTATATCGAAGCGCATGAGCTTTCTTCGTTCTCGTCAAAGTATTTGAATAACCAAACGACATTCACAGCAATCGACTTTCCAGATTACAACACGCTTGAAACGTTGTCTGATCATGAGATTGCAGAGATCCTGTTTTTAAGTCATATGGAACGTGGGATTAAAAAACCGTTTTTGGATTCGCTCGATAATGAGATTGCTTTTTTCAACGAAGCGAACGATCGGCACAGTAGCCTCTACATTCGAGACTGGTCGACCATCAATCGATTTGTTCAAAACATGTTGCAAAGTAAACTCGACCGAGACATTCGCAACATTAGTTTTGTCCCGATCCCACTTCCTGTAATTGATGAATTGCTCGACTTGGCACCTCAAGGGCTAATCATCGACTTCGATCATACAAAACGAAGTTTATTCAATCGACAAATTGTTATTTCTTTCTATGTGGCTGGCCGTTATGAGGACATGTCCGTCCTCGAAGAAGACTTCGACGCCAAGAAAGAGTCCATCGCACTTAAAGGACAGTTGATGTATCGCCGTCGTACTTGGCAAATCGAACGGTTATAAGGTCACACATGTAACTAACGTATCTGAACCTCTGGACAAGAGGTTCTTTTTTGTTATTTTCAGACTGATTATTTCAAGCAATTTCCCTTCATAACCGGGCTTGAACGCTATCCTTAAAAATTGATAACAAATTGTCTTAATTTTTTGTTAAATTAACACTTTTCTTTTCTGAATGAGGCGTTATACTAGGAATAACCTTCTGGAGGAATGGAAGGCAATATAGAGAAAGCGAGGTGAAAATCTATTCATCACGCGGATGGATAGATACACGAAATGGAACAACTGAAAGTACAAGGAGTCTCTTCGTTCACCAAGTTTGCGACGAATGGAAAAATGCTGAAATTAAAAGATGCTCATGCAGGGGAACAACGCATTTCACTACAGGATGCGACCGACATTCAAGTCTCTCTGCTCGACGAGGACCATTCGCGCTTCACTATATTTGGTCATGCTCACCCGCTTGTGGAGCTGACCCTTCCTCACAACTCTTGTGAAGTCCTTTATGCATGGTTACTACACAAGATGAAACGACAAAAAATCAAATTAGCTTCAAACGCTTAAACAAAACAAGGTCTTGTCTCCGTGTGGGAGAAAGACCTTGTTTCTTTATCTTAAATCAGAACTTTCCTTCGTTTCTCTTTATATTATGAAGTCGGCGTGATCGAGTTTTTCCGATAGATGGTTATTCCCCCATGCTTGGCTTCCCCTACAACTTCGAAAAGCCAACCTTTCTCAATTAACATAGTTCGAACAAATAAGAAGTCTTCTTTCGGCACTTTCACTTCCTCTACTTGTCCCTCTAACAATTGCTGAAACGTTGTCTCCCAATCAGTCATGTCCATTCTCCTTACGTGAGTCTTCTTCGCTCATCCACTCAAAAAGGCGACGGCCGGAATCGAGTCGGTTAGTCGCATCCCATAATTCGTTTGGAACGACTCGAGATACGTCAATCGTGCCATTTCCCGCAAACACGACATCT
Source organism: Exiguobacterium sp. s57 (assembly GCF_018617685.1). Lineage (NCBI taxonomy): Bacteria > Bacillati > Bacillota > Bacilli > Caryophanales > Exiguobacterium > Exiguobacterium sp. s57. The sequence goes on along the minus strand of NZ_JACSKR010000003.1, from coordinate 323,166 downwards.
TCGCCTGTCGCCTGTTCAATATAGTGAAACGCGAACGACAAGACGGATTCTTCCGATTCATGCCCACTTTTCTGCAAGGCGAGATCGTAAGTCTCGTCACGTTGGTTGTTCACAAGTAACGTCCGCCCTCCATCGAGTAACGTCATCGGTGGGACGGCATCGACATGAAACACTTCATACGAACGATACGTCCCTTCGTTATAAGATAAAAGCGGGATAAACTGGCGTTGACTCGTCCATTTTTTCAATTGGAACAAAATTCTCATCGAAGTAAACCAAGTTGCCCCCTCAATATCTTTTTCCACTAAAATCGTAGGAATTGATGCTTCATCCGCTTCTTTTTTGTGAACAAACAGCCACTTCTCTACATCTACGACGATGATCAAACTGTCTTCCTCCTTATGAACCATTCAGAGAGTGCAATCATGGTCAGTGCAACGAACCATCCACCGAGCACATCACTAAAGTAATGAACATTTAAGATGACCCGACTTAGTGACACTGCAACCACAAGACAGACGAGTATTGCAATAGCGACCTTCGACTGTCCCTTTTGATACAGTACATACGCCATCAATCCATACAGCGCAAACGAACCGGAAGCGTGTCCGCTCGGAAAACTGTACGTCGTCGCATCAAGAGACGCATCGATGAGGGGTCGGTCAATTCCATAGATGAGTTTTAACACTTGGGTCAACAGAAGTGTCCCGATTCCCACGAGCGCTAGGCGCCATGCCTCGACACGATTCCCTCGCCATAACCAAAACAACAATCCTAAAATCGAGAGTCCAACGATCACTTGAGCACTCCCTAATTCTGTTACGTATGAAAATATACGATTCGGTAATGGTTGTAACCATTCATATACGATTGTGTTCATCGGATCGACCGCCCCTAAAACGACAAACACCGACACGATCACATAAGCGACCGTCCCGGCTATCATCACCTTCTTCGGTGTCCACGCCATCAATATAACCCTTTTCGTTCACGTATCTCTTCTTCTCCGAAATCGACCATATCGCGTAACCGGTGTGCCAAACGCCCTGAAGCGTTTGCCGCAATCGCGCCGACGAGGTCATCCATGAACGTATGCACTTGACCATCGTCCATCTTCGTATCGAGTTGCTTGATGATACCTATTTTTGCCTTGTCTAAGTATCCGAATGTGGTCACGGCAATCGAACCATATGTGTTGACGGCACCAATCGCAATCGTTTCATCCACACCAAATAATCCCTCATCAGATGCGATAATTGATAAGAGTGGTTCTGATAACTGACCTTTCTCTGCCAACATATCAAGCTCTGAGCCGACAAGAATTGCATGTTGTAATTCACGTTTGTCGAGAACCGCCTCGACAGAATCCATGCAATCTTTTAATGAAAGATGCGGTGAGTAAGGTGCTTGCATCTGATAGACAATCTCCGCAATCGATTCAATCGTGACGCCGCGCTCGAATAGACGAGCACGAGCCGCGTCTCGGACGTCTCGTGAGTGTGGTACGTGTTTCATTGTATGCGCAGGATCGGAATCCTGCTTCACATCCCTTCGTTCAGAGAGTTATAATCTCTCTATATGATATAACCATTATACTGAAAAATCGAAAAAAAGACGAACCCTGCTTTGACTTCGCTTATTAAATCGTTCATCATAAACATGTAGTGTAAACGATTAAAGGGGGAAGAGGAATGAAGATTGGGGTAGTCTTATTTCCATCAAAACAAGTGCAAGATTTTGCGAACTCTTATCGAAAACGTTATGACACGAAATATGCGTTAATTTCACCTCATGTGACAATTAAAGCACGTACAGAAGTGTCAGAAGAAGAGTTGCCGAAAGTACTAGAATATTTACAGCAAGTCGCAGATTCGACTAAACCGCTTCATCTAAAAGTCGATGGTGTCCGGTCTTTCGCACCAACAAACAATGTATTGTATTTGAAGGTACTCCCGACACGTGAACTATCCACGCTTCACCAGCGGTTACATGAAGGTCTCCTCAATCAACCGCCGAAATATGAATTTTTGCCGCATATCACCATCGGTCAAGATTTGACCGATGCGGAACTGTTCGATGTACTCGAGCGGTTGCGTATGGAACAAGTTCATTTTGAAGAGACCATCACACGGATGGCCGTCATGTACGAACTCGAAAACGAAACGTGGAACGTCTATGAGACGTTCCGTTTCCGTGGTTAAACTTATATGCTCCGGTCGACATAGCGACCGGGGTTTTTTTCTTGCTCTTCTTCTAGCCATTCTTCCCGCCGAGGCCGGATACGTTGAACACGTTTGATGCGTGTCACCGGTTCGATGCTCGCTCGACCTGATGGCTGGACTTGACGATTGACATATTGCACGACCGTGAAATCAATTTGATAAGGACCCATGATCTGACCTCCTTCATAGGTCCTTACCCGATTCTTTCATATGGTAATACAAAAATGGCGCATCACTGCGCCATTGCCCAAACTTATAAAATATGGTACCCGCTATCCACGTGAATGACTTCACCGGTAACGCCGCTCCCCATTCCCGAAAGAAGAAAGAGTCCTGTCGAAGCCACTTCATCTGCAGATACGTTTCGACGTAACGGTGCCTTCTGTTCAAGTTCAGAAAGGATACTGTTAAAATCACCGACCCCTTTAGCCGACAACGTGCGAATCGGGCCTGCTGAAATTGCATTGACACGAACCCCGTGAGGTCCATACTCGTTCGCCAAGTATTTGACACTTGAGTCAAGTGCCGCTTTTGCAACGCCCATCAAGTTGTAATTCGGGACGACACGCTCTCCACCGAGATACGTGAGCGTGATCACTGAAGCATCAGATGCGAAATATGGTTTCGCTGCTTTCACAACGGCTGTCAAACTGTAAGCTGAAATGTCTAACGCCTGCGCGAATTGACCTCGTGTCATCTCAGAGAACTCACCGCGGAGCGCTTCTTTGTCAGCAAACGCGATCGAATGAGCGATTCCTTGAATCTCCCCTGCTTCTTCGTGGATTGAGCGGAACGTCATTTCAATCGCTTCGTCGTTCGTCACATCGCACTCAAGTAAAATCGCTTCTTGCTTTAACTCACCCGCAAGTGATTCTAATCCTGATTTGAATCGTTCTGCTGCATAAGTCAATACGAGCTTCGCTCCCGCTTCATCAAGCGTTTTGGCGATGGCCCAGGCGATCGAGCGCTTGTTGGCAATCCCCATGACGACATAAGTTTTATCTGTTAACGTTGGAAAAATTGACATCATAAACTCCCCTTTTTAGTACCTGGTGATAATATCTGTTATCAGATTACAGAAAGGTTTCTCTTTTGTCAACCGGCTCGTTTCGTATTGCGATTTTTTTAAGTTGCGGTAAGATAAAATACGTATAGAAAGGGTGACTCGACTCCATTATGAACCGCATTCAATCATATTTTAAAAGTTTAGACACGACGCTGTTGACCATCGTCTTCCTGTTAATGATCATCAGCCTCGGTGCAATCTATACGGCACAGCCGATCTTGCCGACACGCCTTCAGCATATCAACTTCGCTCTCGAGCAAGGCATTCGTTACGTTATTGGCTTTTTTGCGATGTTTGCCATCATGACGATTGAATATGAACAACTACGGAAAATCCATTGGTATTTGTACGCATTCGGCCTGCTCCTTCTCGTAGGGTTAATCCCTCTCCGAGATACAACGCTCGTTCCAAATATTAATGGGGCGTATGGGTGGTATAACGTTCCAGGTTTCAGTTTCCAGCCTGCCGAGTTCATGAAATTGTTCCTACTAATTTCGATGTCGACGATTGTGTATGAACACAACAAACGATATGGCTCATCTCAACTCGATACGTGGCTCTTGGTCAAACTGATTTTAGTCGCCCTCCCTCCACTCGGACTGATCGTAACGCAACCCGATTTGGGAACAGGGCTCGTCTTAATAACGATGCTCGGCGCCGTCATTATCGTCTCGGGAATTGGCTGGAAGTGGTTGCTCGGTCTCTTCAGTGCGGCCGCTCTGACAATCGGAACATTTATGTATTTGTTCTTCTCCCATTTTGAGTTGTTGCAAGCGTTCGTACCGGGCCATGCCCTCAACCGATTTCAAGCATGGATTTATCCATACGAGTATTCAGACGATTTAGCATTCCAGTTAATTAAGTCGTTACAAGCAATCGGGTCCGGACAAATGTTCGGGACAGGATACGGACAAGGTCTCGTCTATTTGCCGGAATCACAGACAGACTTTATTTTCGCAGTGATCGCCGAACATTATGGTTTCATTGGTGCAGCGCTCGTTATCATCGTCTTTTTCCTGTTCCTCTATCGCATGATTCATATTGCATTAGAGTCAAGTAGCGCTTTTGGAAGTTACATCGTCACCGGCGTTATCGCTATGTTCACATTCCAGGTTTTCCAAAACATCGGGATGACGATCGGTGTTTTGCCAATCACGGGTCTCACACTTCCATTCGTCAGTTACGGGGGAACGGGAATCATCATGAACATGATTGCAATCGGTCTCGTGATGAACGTGGCATCCAAATCAAAAACATATATGTTTGATGACGATTGACAAAAGCCCTCAAGGAATTGAACTTGAGGGCTTTGTTCACGTTCGGATAAAATCTTCTGGGATCGGCGCCTCGATAAAGATTTCTTCTCCTGTTAACGGATGAATAAATCGTGCAGACGCGCTGTGAAGGGCATGACGGTCCATTCGATTGACTCCACCATACATAGAGTCCCCAAGGAGAGGATGTCCAATATGGCGCAAATGAACGCGAATCTGGTGGGTTCGTCCTGTCTCAAGACGTATGGTCAATAAAAAGTCACTTCCGAATTTCTGGCAAGCGAGAACATGTGTGACGGCACGTTGCCCATCTTCTGTCACGACCCGTTCCATGATTGAGCCCTCAGCACGCCCAATCGGCGCATCAATTGTTTGGGGCAACACTTCTTCTTCGACGAGTGCCATGTACGAGCGCATCAATTTATTCGCCTTTTGAAGTTCGCTGAATCGATGATGAACAAAACCAAACTTCGCAAATAAAACCACCCCGCTCGTATCGCGGTCGAGTCGGTTGACGACATGAATCGCAGAAGGAAGACCGATTTGCTTATAATATCCGAGTACTGCGTTCGCGAGCGTATCGGTCGGGTGTAATCTTGATGGAATCGTCGCGATTCCTGCAGGTTTGTCAACCGCTAACAAAGCGTCATCTTCGTATAAAATACGAAGGAATCGGTTTGAAGCGACCATTTCTGTTGAAGGAGATTCTTCTGGGAACGTGACCTCCACTTCATCACCCTGTTCGAGATTATGACGCACGGTTCGAGCTACTCCGTTTACTTCAATCTTCCCTTCATACTTCACGAGCGTGAGCATTTTTCGGGAAATGCCCATATCTTGCATTAAAAAATCGCGAAGTGGGCTTTCTTTTTCCACAACGCGACGAATTGTAAATCCTTGCATCCGTTACTTTCCTTCCTCAATGAACGATTCGCGCACCCGGCGCCAAAACGGGAAAGGCCGAAATCGAGCGAACGTCACTTTTTCTTTTGCAACCGCACATCGAATCGAGACGACGTCAGACCAAGACAAAGCTTCTTGATGGTCAAACGCCAATTCGAATTCGGTTTTTGTATGCGGCTTGATTTTCACTTGATGATGTTTCGGTAAAAGAAGCGGCGCCCCGATTGTTCGATAAACCAAGTTGTTAATCGAGGCCATTTCCGTCACTTGAATTGCTTCGATTGACGGATGAACGATTGCCCCGCCGAGCGCTTTATTATAAGCAGTCGAACCGGATGGGGTCGAGATACACAGTCCATCTCCACGAAACGTCTCAAAATAATCATCTCGTATCGATAAATCACAAACGAGAGTTCGCTTGTAATTTTTAATCGTACAATCATTCATCGCTAATTGACGATCGGTCTTTCCGTTCTCGTAGTCGATCAGAACTTCTAATAGTGGGTACGAGACCGGCTCGAACGACTCACTCGTAATCATTTCCGTCAGTTCGTCCAATTCATCCGGTTGCCAATCGGCATAAAAGCCTAAATGTCCAGTATGAATGCCGACGAGAAGCGTTTCATCGAGTCGGTCAATGTATTTATGGAACGCCTGCAACATCGTGCCATCTCCCCCGACCGATACCACGATTCGCGGCTCCTCAGATCGCGTATGCCCGGCAGCTTGAAGTTTACCAGTCAGTTCCTGGGCAATCTCCGCTGATCGCGTATCCCCTCTCGAAACAATCGCAAACTGCATATCAATTCCCCCTAGTCCTCATCCGTTTTCACGTTCATCTCTTTATCCCGAAACACTTGCTGGGCGTCTTGAATTTCGACGCGGAGTTGACTCATTTCTGCATCGAGAAGAAATGCCGCCTCGGCCGCACGTCTCAAACGCTCTTGTACTTCTAAAGGCATATCGTCATCGTATTTATAGTTTAATGAATGCTCAATCGTAGCCCAAAAGTTCATCGCAAGCGTGCGGATTTGTACTTCGACTAGCGTCGGGATTTCTCCATGAATCGTTTGAACCGGGTATTCGATGATGACATGATACGATCGATAACCAGAATCTTTTTGGTGAGTAATGTAATTCCGTTCCTCCACTATTTTAAAATCTGTTCGACGATGAAGCAAATCCAAGACGTGAACGATATCATCGACAAATTGGCACATAATTCGTAATCCAGCAATGTCTTGCATATCTGTCGCCAATTCGTGTTTAGCGATATTTTTTCGTTTCGCTTTTTCAAGTATGCTCCCGATCGGTTTCACTCGACCAGTGACAAACTCTATCGGAGAATGGTCATTTTGAGACTTAAATTGCTTACGAACTGCTTTTAATTTTACTTTCAACTCGTCTACCGCGATTTGGTACGGTACTAAAAACTGATCCCAGTTTATTGATTGCATACGCTGTCACCACTTTCGTTCTTTTCCGGAAAAAAACGTGTCCTTTCCGTATGTATCCGTTTGTATGGTATCATAAACGAACAATTGTTCATAGAATGGAGCGATGATTCATGACCCAAGAAGTGGAAATTGAATTTAAATCAATGTTGACGAAAAAAGAATACGAGACGCTACTTCAAACCTACAAGTTAGAGGATCAAGTTCGCTGGCAAGCGAATGACTATTTTGACACACCATCGTTCCAGTTAAAAGAAAAGGGTGCAGCACTCCGCATTCGCGAGAAGAAACAAGGTCAAGTATTGACACTAAAACAGCCGAATGATGTCGGATTGCTTGAAACACACGCAACCATCACAAAGGCAGAGGCTGAAGATTTATTTAAATACGGCATTATTCACGATGACCAAATGAAACAAGCACTTGCACCATTTCAGTTGAGCGCCCCACTCGAACACCTCGGTCGTCTCGAAACGCACCGGGCAGAACATCAAATGAAAGATGGACTACTCGTCCTAGATGAAAGCCATTATTTGGAGACAACAGACTACGAAATAGAATTTGAAGTAACGAACGAAGAAGCCGGTCGCCGTGCCTTTGAACGACTCTTAGCAGAACACGGACTTCCTTACCGTCCCGCCAAAAATAAAATCGTTCGATTCATGGAGTTAAAAATGAATCCTCTTGAAGGTTGAGCAGATACATTGCCAACCTTTTTTTTTCGTTGCTACAATAAGCTTACAAAGTTAAAAGATTTATTGACGAGAGGAGGCGACACAAATGGAACGTGATCATTGTAATGGGTCATCTTGTTCACTGGAAGAAACTCCCATTCAAGTAACTTATAAACCATTGGAGCTATTCTATTTCATGGACATTTCGAGCCCTGAAAACTTTCATGTGATGACATTAATCAAAAAGTTAGAGATTGAATACGGACATGTCATTCGTTTCCGCATGGTCTCTACTGTTCCTAGCTGTGTTGGCGGATGTCAGGAAGAGGTTCGCCTTCTCACCATGATCAAAGCGCTAGAATTACAAGGAAAGCGTCATGCAATGCGTTTCTTGCGTCATTTGCATGTGAATGATTTATTTTCCAGTAAACAACCCGACCCCATCGATCTATGGGAACTCGCACGATCTTTCGAAGAGTATGGTCTTGATTTAAGTGAACTCGAAGCCGATCTTCAATCGAACCAGCTCTTGAATGCGTTAGCGGTCGACCATCAAGTGTTGAAAGATTGGGAGATTGAGTCATTGCCCGCACTCACTTTTGTGACTCGTGATGAGGCATTGAAGATTGAAGGCGTGTATCCGTACGATGTGTATCAATCGGTCATGACAGAGTTGTTAGGCTATGCCCCTAGCCGTTCAACCGATTGGGACGTAGCCAAAGTATTGGCTCGTTATGATGCATCGACGATTACCGAACTTTCATACATTCTAGACATGGAGAAAACTGTGATTGAACGCGAACTGAAAAAGCTATCTTTGCAGCAACGTTGTCGTCCTGTACCGGGATGTAGCGGGGAAGCATGGGCTCAAACGAAATAAAAAAAGAACCCCACGGCCGGGGAGCCGTGGGGTTTTTGACGTTTCAAGCGGGGACAAGAAACGTCGAACCTTGAGGCCCGGGGAAGGCCTACAAGATGGGAGAAAGTTTACGGTCAATAAAGGGGTTTGTGATTGATTTCACACTTATAATATACCTAGCCCAACTTCATCTGACAACCTCTTTGTGTATATTGTCACATATTGTTCACGAGAACAATAATGATTCCATTTCATCGAGAACCGTTTCGAACTGATTGAGCGCTTTGAGTACCGGCTCTTTCGTTGTCATATCTACACCCGCCGCTTTTAATACTTCAATTGGATAGTCGCTAGAACCCGCCTTTAAGAAGTTGTCGATGTAGCGACGAACGGCCGCCTCTCCTTCTTCCATGATCTGTTGCGACAATGCAGCTGATGCTGAAATACCGGTCGCGTATTGATAGACGTAATAATTGTAGTAAAAGTGTGGGATACGCGCCCATTCATATGAAATCTCTTCATCGATGACAATGCCGTCTCCGAAATAACGTTTATTCAACTCTAAATACGTCTCGTTTAAATATTCTGGCGTGAGCGAGACACCCTCTTGTGCCGCCTTGTGAATCAAATGTTCGAATTCAGCAAACATCGTTTGTCGGAACAATGTCCCACGGAACGTTTCAAGTTGATTGTTCAACAAATAGAGACGTTCTTCTTTTGCCGTTCTCGTCTTCAATAAATGATCATTCAACAAGGCTTCATTTGTCGTTGACGCAACTTCCGCCACAAAAATGGAGTAGTCACCGTATGGATACGGCTGTGACATACGCGTGTAATGACTGTGCACAGAGTGTCCAAACTCGTGTGCGAGCGTGAACAAATTGTTGACATTGTCTTGCCAGTTCATGAGGATGAACGGTTGTGTATCATACGCGCCTGACGAATAAGCGCCACTGCGTTTGCCTCGTGTTTCGCGTACATCTACCCAACGCGAGTCGAGCCCGTCTTTCACAATTTGAACGTACTCTTCACCAAGCGGCGCTAAACCGTCGACCATCAATTGTTTTGCCTCTTCATATGACACTTTCATCTCTACGTCTTTGACGAGCGGCGTGTATAAATCATACATATGCAACTCATCTAAGCCGAGTGCACGTTTACGTAGCGCGACGTAACGATGCAACAAATCAAGACGTTCGTTCACTGCCTCAACGAGACCATCATAGACAGACTCCGGAATCGTATTATTGTGAAGTGCTGATTGTCTTGCACTTTCAAACTTGCGGACAGTCGCATAGAAGTTATCCTTCTTCACGCTTCCTGACAACGTAGAAGCAAACGTATTCAAGTATTGCTCATACGTCCCGTACATCGCTTTAAATGCGCCCTCACGGACGGTTCTGTCAGCCGACTCGAGGAACGTAATGTAACGGCCGTGTGTCAACTCGACCTCTTCCCCGTTTTCATTCTTCACTTTCGGGAATTTTAAATCCGCGTTGTTGAGCATACCGAACGTCGAACTCGATTGTCCGAGTACGTCCCCTGCTTGAGCGAGAATCGCTTCTTCCGCTTCCGTCAACACATGAGGACGTTCTTGCGCTAGTTCATCGAATGCATGACGATATACACGAAGTGAATCGTGTTGATCCATGTAGGCTTCAATCTGAGCTTCATCAATCGATAGAAGTTCAGGCGTCATAAACGCGAGCTGAGCCGAAATTTGAGACGCGAGTGAGCCTGCACGGTCATTCAATGCTTGGTAATGGCTATTTGCCGTATCTTCGTCATAACGCATGTGTGCGTATGTGTACAGCTTATGTAACTTACGAGATAGTTCATCTCGAAGCTGTAATGCCTCGTGTAGAACCTCTGCCGATTCTCCAAGGCGGCCTTTAAATCCAATTAAAGCTGGTACTTGTTCTTTCAGCGCTTGAAAGTCTGCTTCCCAAGCTTGATCGTCGTTGTAGATGGTCTCTAAGTTCCATGTTTCTTCCACTGGAACTTGCTGTCTTGTTAATACCTCTGACATACGTCCACTCCCTTTTCTTATCGATTGGTCGACTGTAACATCAATCGTTGAAATCCTTGAAACAAACGTGTATCGTGATGTCTCGCCTCTTCATATGTAACCGGCAACGACCATGACCTGACATCACAAGATAGACGACATGCATTCAAGAGTTGTTTCCATTGTACATGAAATGACTCGGAAAAGTCGCTTGTCGGTGTTACTCCAAACTGACGACACGTCTTTTCAATACTCCATTCTATCGAATCATTTGGTGACTCGTACCGATTTAAATAAAGGACGGTCTGAAAATCTACCGGATGTACACGTATTCCCCATAGCGATGTGAGCGGAAGATAACAGCCTGTCGGTAAAAGTGCCGGCAATAAACCGAGTGGATAGAGACGATTGAAGATCAATCGGCGATTCTGTGAGGAAGGATAGGGCGGAGCCATTCGCTTCCGACGAATCATTTCCGTCCATTCCATCGCGTTGAACCGATAGTATGCTTCAAACGGCGACGTCTTCGCTGAAGAAGAGGCTTCCCAATTGCCTATTCCATACTTGATCGAAATCGGAAACCCATTGAAACGAACTATAGAACCGTTATTCACCGTCATCAACATATGACGTCTCGAGAGTTCAAAACGCATCCACGGTTGGAAAGATTGGTTCATCCTCAAGTCGAGACCACTTGCGAGCCAAATGACATCAAGATTTGCTTTCTCATAGTCGCTCGTCCGCTCGACATATTCTTCCGGGCGTAATGAAGATGCCTGAATCTCAATAACCGTCGACTTTCCATCGATGTTAGTTAAAATGTCCGCACGTCGCGCTCCAATCGTTACTTCTTGGTCGACAGGATACCCTCTTTCTTGTAACCACTGACTCACCGCCCATTTGTCTTGATGGTGTGGAACCGATTCTGCGCTTCCACACGTATGGATATGAGCAAAATGGAGGCGCCGCTTCACGCCCTGTTTCAGGATGAGCACTTCTTGACAAGTTGGACATCGAAAAGGAGCAAGCTGCTCCGCCTGCATTCGATTTAGGGTAAAAGAATCAACAATGTCCCCTTCCCGACCGATTGCAAATCGCATCTTGCTCCCCCCCTTTTTATAGTAGTGGTGAAAACATTCTAGCCAATGACTCCACGAGTTTGATAAAGAATGAGCGTTTTACAAACTCTTCTAACACTAACTCGTGAGACCCTTCAAAATCATGATATAAGTCTTGTTTCAGTTGGTTGACTGAATTCGTGTTATACAAGAGGGCATTCACTTCAAAGTTTAAGTGGAAGCTACGAAAATCCATATTTGCCGTTCCAATCGTAGCTAGTCCGTCATCAACGACGATAACTTTTGAATGCATGAAGCCCTCCTCATATAAATAGATTTTCACCCCAGCTAGTAGTAGCTCTTCATAATAGGAGCGGCTCGCATAAAATACAATCTTATGGTCGGGATAACTCGGCAGCACAATCCTTACATCAATCCCTGACAAAGATGCCGTCTTCAATGCACTCATAATATCTTCATCGGGAATTAAATAGGGTGAAGAGATATAAACAGACTTTTTCGCGGCATTAATCAGCGAAAAATAAATCGATTTCATCGTTTCATATGGTTCATCTGGTCCACTCGCCACAATTTGGACGCCTCCACTCGCACTTCGAACCGTTTCAAGTGGCTCTAAATAAAACGGAGTGAAAAGACGCTCACCGGTCATGTAATACCAGTCTTGTAGGAAAATCAGCTGTAATTCAGACACTCCTTCTCCTCTGACGTACAGATGCGTGTCTCGCCAAAATCCAAATTTAGAATGTTCACCCAAGTACTCATCCCCAACGTTCAAGCCTCCAGTGAATGCCTCGGTCCCATCGATTACTACAATTTTTCTATGGTTACGATAGTTGGTCTTGCTCGAGACGAGTGGAAGTACGACTGGGAAAAACGCCTGTACTTGAACGCCAGCCTGTTTCATTTCTTCAAAAAAGGTGCCACTCGTATGAATCGAGCCGACCGCATCATATAAAAATCGGACTTCGATCCCCTCTTTCGCTTTCTCGATGAGGATCCGCTGAATTTCCCGAGAAATACGATCATCCCGAAAAATGTAATATTCGAGATGGATGTGTCTTGTCGCCCCTTTCAGAGCAGGTAACAGTTTCGAGAATTTTTCACGACCATTCGTCAAGATTTGTGTGTACGTATTCGAGGAGACCGGAAGCTGATTTAACGAAGAAGTGAGATGCATCAATTTTTCGTAATCATCGTGTGCGAACATGAGTGATGGGGATAACGTCATCGCCTTTTGGCGATAAGCTAAGTAAGTTTCTTCGTCGAGCATCGCTTTTTCTGTAAACATTCGCTTTCGTCGATAGTTCTGACCGAACACAAAGTACGCGAACAGTCCAATGACAGGAAAGCCAATCATGACAATCGCCCAAATCAATGTTCGTTGCGGATTTCGATTTTCGAGCAGAATCACTAGCAAAATGCTGAACGTTGTTAAAAAGACAAGAATCGAGAAGAGTCCAATCACTTGTGAGCTCCAGTAATACGATAATATCGCAATGAGTCCCGCGAGCAAAATAAGGGAAAAGAGTACTTGTATGCGTCGCAACATATTATAACCTGACCTCGTTTCTGTCATGTATTATCATTAATTATACATCGTAACGCTAAATTTTTGAGGGGAGCGAACAAACTATGGGGACTTTTCTAATAACAGGTGCGACTAGCGGAATTGGACGCGCCGTCGCATTGCAGTTAACAACGAATGGACATCGTGTGATCGGGATTGGTCGTGATGAAACAAGGGGGGCTTCCCTTGAATCTGATTCGGACGGACGGGCCACCTTCATTCGTTGTGACCTTCAGTCTGCAGAAGACATCGACCATCTCTTCAGACATTTGAAAGAGCAAGACGTGACGTTAAACGGCTTGTTCAACAACGCGGCGACTTTTGGCAGACCCGGTACGCCAGAACGTCTCACGCATGATGCCTATAACGAAGTATTCGACGTCAACCTATATGCACTTAACACGGTCACACAACGCGCAATCCCGTTATTTGAACAAGGTGCCAGCGTTGTTAACAATGCCGCCATCGTTGGTCACGTCAAATTTCCACCGATGCTCGCACATTATGCTGCTTCAAAAGCGGCCGTCGTCGCCTTGACCAAAACGTTTGCACACCGAATGAAAGGAAAAGTACGATTCAATGCTGTCTGTTTCGGTCCTGTTGATACGCCGCTAAGCCACAAACTGTATGGAGGTGAGGCGAAATTCAAAGATGCCATGAGCCATCATTTCCGAGGACATGCAGCCTTACCTGAAGAAGTTGCTCCTGTTGTCGAATTTTTATTGACTGACGCTTCGACTTATATAAATGGACAAGCCCTTACCGTCGACGGCGGTTATACCCTCTCTTGAACAAAGACCACCTCTTCTTTTGAAAAGGTGGTCTCTGTTCATGCTGTCAGCTTTTTCGCACGGTTCATCTTATTCCGCAAATAGTGTTGCTCTTTTGAATGAAAATGATCCCAATTAATTACGTCTTCAAAGTAATCAACCATACCATCAAACGTTGAATCCAATGTTTCATGGGCTTCGAGACGAGCCATTCGAATCGCTTCAAATACAGAACCCATCACGAAAATATCTTGATTTGCGTATGTTTGCATCGGTGACAACGATTCAAATAAAATCGTGTCTAGTGTCTTACGCTTCACGTGCCAATCGCACTTCCCATTTGAATAGAGGAAATCACCATCCGGCAGTTCACATAATTCCCTTAATATATCTCCGATGTAATGGATCGCGTGGATGGCCGTATTCGGATCATTAACCCCCGGCGAAATCCCGCGTAACGCAATCTCACTCAATTTTTCAATTGCAAAAGACGGGTCTTGCATCGAAGAACGAACTTCTCCGATTTCAAACAACTCGACATCTGGATTTTCTTCACTCTTCCAAAATCCAACGAGGTCCCCTTTTGCAACAAAATCTCCCACGGCTACAACTGATTCAAAGTCCGTTTCATGATTTTCTTGCTTTTCTCTTAAAAACAAACGGACGTATCCCGTTCGTGGTGCCCGGACTGCAGTCCCTTCGAATGAATGAACTGATCTTGACAGAACGAGATTCACCTCTTCCGACTCGATTGCATCTTTTTGCTCACTGATGACCGACAAAGCCTCTTTATGTAATGTTGATAAGAGACGCTCCGCCTGAATCGAGACACTGACTGTTTGAATGAATTTTACGAAAGCCCAAATTGATCCAATCACCAAGATCACACTAATTCCAGATGACAGCACAACACCTTCATCCGCAGTGCGAACGAGGAATAAGTTCGAAATCCCGTAAATTGTGGTCATGATGAAAAGGCCGAGCGTATGCTTAGCCGCAGTATTCGTTAAGAAGTTATTTACTGTCCGTGGAGAAAATTGAGACGAATAGGTCGTCAAAACCACTAAAATGGTGGAAAAGCTGAATGTCATCATCGTCATAAGGCTCGTAAACGTCGAAGATAAAACAGATGCAGCTGAGTCCAAATCTAAATATATGAAATTCGGGAGTAAATCTCGAAAGAATTCACTAAACAGTTGAGTCAAAATCGTTAGTAAAATTCCGCCCGCTCCGTATAAGAAGGGAACAAACCAAGCACTTTCATTGAGTAATAAACGTATTCGTCTCACCATACCAACACCTCTTTGCCATTGATTTGAAAAAATCGCCTGTCCAACTGAACAGGCGATGCACCGTTAAAAGTAGTGACGTACTTTCGCAAAGACGTCCCCTTCGAGAATGGTTTTTCCATACTCTTCAAGCATAGGTTGCGTCTGTGTACTGAATGATAGATATTCTGCTAAGAGACTGAGTGCATTCTCTTCGTCTTCAGGTTCCATTTCATCCGGGAACTCAATCCACAAGTAGTAACGGTCTTGATAATGATATAGTTTCAAATCAAGATCACTGAAAGTGTCACCTGCACGCTTACTCAGTGAAATGATTGCCTCGAAATCATTTGTTTCCATCGCAAGTGGGGCCCAAGCATCTGTTTCAGCTTCAAGTTCATCTAACTCACTCAATTGATCGAGTACTGACTGCTGATCCCGTGCTTCATCAATTGCCGAGCGGAGAAGCGAACCGAGTTCAGAATCATCTTCAGAATCCATTACATTTTTCGCGATTGTCACCGTCACTTCTAGCCCTTTTTCAAAAGCCTGGACTTGAATCCATAGTGGACCATCAAACGAGATATCTTCACGTTCGTTAGCCTCGTCCATCATTTGCCAGAACAGCTGCTCGCCACGTTCTCGGTTGTACCAAATTTCATCACGTGCGAAACCACGCTTTTCAATATCCACATATGTGATGAAAAATTTGACGGTATTATCGTTGATGCGCTCAATTTTCACGATTGTCCACTCCCTTCTCACCTCGCTCCCAATTCACATAAGGAGGAGAGGGGAAATTCTCTTTTTTATCATTGTACCCTTTTTGACATCATTCAATCTGGATGACGGGTTATATCTTTATTTTATAGGAAATAATCAATAATAAAAAGCACACTGCTTAAACAGTATGCTTTCATTCATTCATTCATTCACAAGTCGCTGTGCTTCCTGCAACTGGAACGTCCGAACTTTCCGTGGCAAGAATCGACGAATCTCATCTTCGTTATATCCAACTTGCAAACGTTTCTCATCAATAAGAATCGGACGACGTAATAAACCCGGATATTCTTGAATCAAATCATAAAGTTGTTGAAGTGATAAGGCATCAACAGATACATCGATTTTAGAAAAGACTTTTGAACGTGTCGAAATGATTTCATCTGTCCCATCTTCAGTCATACGTAAAATTTGCTTAATCTCATTAAGTGAGAGCGGTTCTGAAAATATGTTTCTTTCTGTAAAAGGGATATCGTGTTCTTCGAGCCAAGCCCGTGCCTTTCGGCAAGATGTACAGCTTGGAGACGTATATAGTGTGACCATTTTTCTTCCTCCCTGATCGAGTATGCGTCCATCTTTTTAAGTGACTCTATTTGTATACCCAAATTCGCATCCACTTAATTATAATAATTCTTAATTGTTGAAACTTCAATGATATTCTTTATCAGTCGGATAAGAAAAGAGGGCGCATTCGTTGAATGCGACCTTGAATGACCTATATCAAGATGCAGGGATTCGAGAAACCGGTTGAGACACCGTCTCTTTCCCTGGCTTTACTTGTAAGTCTTTCAACTTTTTCTTCAGCACTTCTTTTAAAAGTCTTTTTTTCTCTCGTAAAACTTTATCACGTTCTTTCATGGCCTCTCACCCCCATACAGCGTAAGGAACATGCAGAGCATTACCGATTCTGAAAATCTTAAAGTTGCACTAAATCTACAATTAAATTATAGCACATTTGTTTGTGAATTGTGAATCATTCTTAAAGGTTCATGATTTCTTTACATAGTTGAAATTTGCAACTACCCAATAAAACCTGTATAGTTAATAGAAATAACCTTTTTATTTTTAAGGAGGAGAGCGATGATGAGAATCACATTAGAAACAATTATGAAACATCCCATCACCCAAAAATATTTGACTCGATCAGGCTTAAAGCATGCAATCGACGTATGTGAACGCGCTCTCGAGATGGCAACAAAGCGAGGGCTCGACACCGATTTAGCGACAAAGGCCGCTTTACTTCATGATATCGGTCATTATGAATGGTATACGGAAGGTAAATGGAATTATGATTTGTATCGTCAAAATGATATTCATGCGATCAAAGGTGCTGAACGTGCCCATAAACTATTGATTCGATTAGGGGAAGACCCCGCTCGAGCAAAAGAGATATCTGTGATGATTCTCTTACACACCGATTCATATTTACCACCGAGCCGCATTCAGCGCACACCTCTTCAACAGCTCGTCCATGACGCCGATACATTCGTCGAGCAGCCAGGCGGTCTGCATCATTATGAAACAATGGAAGTCGAAGATGCGTTAGCTCGCGTTCACCAGATTGATGCAATCGTTGAACGACTATCAAACTTGCCTCGCATTTCAAATGGATAACCGGTCACCTAGTTCGATAGGTGATTTTTTTGTGCAAAAAGATCCTGACTCAACGAGTGAGTCAGGATCTTTTTCATTAAACGAGTTGTGCTTTGTACGCTTCGTACTCTTCGTCTGTGAGTGAGACATAGTGTCCTGGCTCAACTTCGCGAAGTGGTGGAATGCTTGAATCCTCATCCGAACGTCCAACTGGACCTTTTGAAGTTGATTCATACACAATCCGCTTACGTGTGCGTTCATGCTCCGGGTCCGGAAGCGGAATCGCTGAAAGAAGCGATTTCGTATACGCATGAATTGGGTTCTCGTAGAGACGATCGGCTGTCGCAAGCTCAACGAGGTGACCTTGATACATAACACCGATGCGGTCAGAGATGTATTTAACCATCGACAAGTCATGGGCGATAAACAAATACGTTAAATCGCGATCGCGTTGCAATTCTTTCATCAAGTTGACGACCTGCGCTTGAATCGATACATCAAGAGCAGAAATCGGCTCATCTGCAATGATGAAGTCTGGTTCAACGGCTAGGGCACGGGCAATCCCGATACGCTGGCGTTGACCACCCGAGAATTCGTGTGGGTAACGGCTCGCGTGCTCTTTCGTCAATCCAACTGTTTCAAGAAGATCATACACACGGTTCATGCGATCTTCTTTCGTCTTCGCAAGACCGTGAATGTCGATCCCTTCCGCAATAATATCTGCAACGGTCATACGCGGGTTAAGAGATGCGTATGGATCTTGGAAAATCATTTGCATTGCACGGTTGAATTTCAACTTGTCTGCTTTTGACTTTTTATCGTGGACGTTTTCGCCTTTGAAGACAACATCACCATCCGTCGCATCATAAAGACCGATGATTGTACGTCCTGTCGTCGACTTTCCACAACCAGACTCACCTACGAGTCCGAGCACTTCACCTTTGTAAATATCAAATGTGATGCCATCGACCGCTTTAACGACACGGCCACGGCCAATTTTAAAGTGCTGCTTCAGGTTTTTTACCTCGAGTAATTTCTCGCGTTCCATTATTCAGCACCACCTTTCGTAAACGATTTAGCGAACGCACTGTCCGGACGATATTTGAGAGCGAGTTCACGAATCGCACGTGGAGGATTCACCACTGGTGCTTGCGGGTGTAATAACCAGCTTGACGCAAAGTGTGTATCACTTACCTGGAACATCGGCGGCTCTTTCTCAAAATCAATCTTCATCGCGTATGGATTACGCGGTGCGAATGCATCTCCTTTCGGAGGATCGAGCAAGTTCGGAGGCGTACCCGGGATTGCCGGTAACGCTTCATTTCGGTCGTCTGTCGGACGCGGCATTGAACCAAGAAGTCCCCATGTATATGGATGACGTGGCTCATAGAAAATTTCATCAACCGTTCCTTTTTCGACGAGACGACCTGCATACATAACAGCAACGCGGTCAGCCATATTCGCGACAACACCTAGGTCGTGCGTGATGAAAATAATTGCTGTACCCGTCTTTTGTTGAATGTCTTTTAACAGTTCAAGAATCTGTGCTTGAATCGTAACGTCAAGTGCCGTTGTCGGTTCATCGGCAATTAACACTTTCGGGTTACATGCGAGTGCAATCGCGATTACAATCCGCTGACGCATCCCACCAGAAAGTTGGTGTGGATATTGCTTCAAACGCGCTTCAGGGTTTGGAATCCCTACAAGTGTCAACAGTTCAAGGGTACGTTTCTTCGCATCCTCACCTGTCAATCCTTGGTGCTGCTTTAGCCCTTCTGCGATCTGTTTGTAAATCGTCATTGTTGGGTTAAGTGATGTCATCGGGTCTTGGAAAATCATTGCGATGTCGCGACCACGAATTTTGAGCATTTCTTTTTCCGATAATTTCGCCAAGTCTTTCCCTTCGAACATGATTTCTCCGTTCGTGATTTCACCTGGAGGGTTCGGAATGAGACGCATGATTGCCTTCGAAGTAACGGATTTACCTGAACCCGATTCTCCTACGATGGCGAGCGTCTCGCCTTTTTTCAAATCAAACGATACACCACGAACAGCTTGAACTGTTCCGGCATATGTGTGGAACGAGACCTCTAAGTCTCGTACTGATAAAATCGTTTCCATGCACGAGTCCCCCTCTTTCTGTATTATTTACGCATTTTCGGATCGAACGCATCACGCAAGCCATCGGCAAGCAAGTTGAAGCTAACCATGAGCAAGACGATGATGACCGATGGGATAACAAGGAGGAACGGGAATGTCCGTAATTCTTTGTATCCATCGTTGATCAACGTACCAAGTGATGCTTGTGGCGGTTGAAGCCCGATTCCGATAAAGCTGAGGAATGCCTCGAAAAAGATGGCAGATGGAATCGTGAACATGAGTGTGATGATAATCGCACCCAACGTGTTAGGAATCAAGTGTTTGAAAATTAAACGGGTACTTGATGCGCCTAATGTACGAGCGGCCAAGACGAACTCTTGGTTCTTCAATTTCAAAATCTGACCTCGAACGAGTCGACTCATCCCAATCCATCCTGTGATCGCCATGGCTAAAATGATAGTGAAGACACCCGGGTCAAAGATCAAGATGAATAGAATGATTAAGATTAAGTTTGGTACACCTGTCAAAATTTCAACGATCCGTTGCATGATATTATCGGTACGTCCACCGAAGTAGGCAGAGATTCCACCGTATGCGACTCCGATGACCGTATCGATAATCGCTGCCATCAAACCGATGAAGAGGGAAATACGTGTCCCTTCCCAAATACGCGACCAAAGATCACGTCCGAGATAGTCCGTACCGAACCAAAAGTTCTCTTCTACACTCTTTTGTTCATAAAAATCGATGTCGCGTCCTCCGAGTGTCGCCATCCCGTCAAAGCCTGCCCATTCGAGACCAGTGACTTTAGGCGGAAGCTTTGCTTGTGAAATGTTTTGTTCGTATGCGTCACGCCCTGAAAGCATAGGACCAAAGAGCGAGAGCAACACGAGAAGTAAAATAATCGAAAGCGATACGATTGCCGCTTTGTTTTTCTTTAGACGCATCCAAGCATCTTGCCAAAAGTTTAAGCTTTTTCCTGCAATTCTTTCACCAAGCTGTTCATTCATTTTTACGGGTGCGAACATGTCTTGGTCGAACTGTTCGAAATTCTTTTTGTTTTCAATCATCAGTTATTCCCCCCAAGACGAATACGTGGGTCAACAACGCCGTATAGCAAGTCGACAAGTAAGATAATTAAAATGAAGACAGCCGAGAAAAATAGTGTCGTCCCCATGATTACGGTATAGTCGTTCAACGTGATTGACGTGACGAACAATTCTCCGAGTCCAGGTACAGCAAAGATTTTCTCAATAACGAATGTACCTGTCAAAAGAGCCGCTGTTAACGGACCTAAAATTGTAATAGCTGGAATCATTGCGTTACGCACCATGTGTTTCCACACAATTGCGTTACCACTAAGTCCTTTAGCCTTGGCAAGCGTGACATAGTCCTGTCCCGTAACCTCAAGCATTTCGGTACGGACAAAACGAGCAATCGATGCCGTGACTCCAAGAGATAATGAAATCGTCGGCAAAATCGTATGTGCTGGCGAATCCCAGAATGCGACTGGGAGCAACTGCAATTTGACCCCAACATAGTACTGAAGAAGGGCTGCGAAGACGAAAGATGGGACAGAAATACCGATTACCGATATGAACATCGCACCATAGTCGATCACCGTGTTGTGACGAATTGCCGCGACAACACCTAACAATATACCTACAAGAGTTCCGAGAACTAATGCTTGGATCCCTAGTTGTGCTGAAGGACCGATTCGTTCCATAATCAATTCAGTTACTGGACGGTTAGCTGTACGGAATGATACACCAAGGTCACCTTGAAGCATGTTTCCGATGTACGTCGCGTAGCGGACCGGCAGCGGATCATTGAGTCCGTAGCGGTCATTCAATAATTGAATTTGTGATTCTGTCAGTTTTTCCTGGTTTTGATACGGAGAACCTGGGAGCAGGTCCATCAGGAAGAACGTAAACGTGGCAATCAAAAAGAACGTAATGACGCCGTAAGTCAGCCGTTGTAGGATATAACGTCCCATGAATAAAAACCCCCTGTGTTTTGTCTAATTCTTTCTACTACTTGCACCAACAGCTTTACTATGACATATGACCCATTTTTCAAATTCACAAAATGAAAGGAATTTTCTGAAAGAATAGATTACACCTCATCTCAAGGCTCTTAGTACAGTGGCTGAAAACAAAGAATATTCTTTTCAAAGATTATTCTGAATTTTCACTGTTACTACATTATACTTTACCAACAAAACATTTGAACAGTATTTTCTCTTACTTCAGTAGAATTTTTTAGAAAATTGGGGACATGCGGTTCGCATGCCCCCTCATTCCATTACTTGATATCAACGTATTTGTACTGGTAATCAGCACCAAATAATTGACGGTTAAAGTTTTCGATGTTGGGACGAATCAAGTATGCCACACCAGCTTGATAAATCGGCATGATTGCTTGATCTTGTTCAATCAAGAGCGCTTCTGCTTCTTTGAACAAGTCGTAACGTGCATCAATGTTGGTTTCAGCAGATGCTTCATTAATCAACTTGTCATATTCAGATGACTTGTACTTGATATCATTTTGGCCGTTATTTGATGTGAAGATACCAAGGTTTGTAAGTGGATCTTGATAGTCAGGTCCCCAAAGTGCGAACGACATTTGGTAGTCCCCGTTTGCTTCACGCTCGAGTTTGTTGTTGAAAGGCTGTTGCGCGATCTCAACCGTTACGTTCGGCAAGTTCGACTCGATTTGACCTTTCATGTACTCAGAGATTTGTTTCGATACTTCGCTATCGAATGAGAGAAGTTCGATCGTTGTCGCTTCTCCGCCTGTTGCATCTTCCCAAAGTGAAGCTGCTTCGTCAGCGTTCGTTTCGAAGTATTTGACGCCTTCAGTATAATCCGTTCCATCTTCATATTTGATGAAGTCTTTCGGGATGAATGAAGTTGTTGCCATTGAACCGTTGTTCAAGAGCTGATCGATGATTCCTGATGGGTCAACTGCACGTGCGATTGCCTTACGTGCATTTACATCAGAGAAAATGTCATCTTCATGATTGAACTTGAAGTAGCCGATTGACGAACGAAGACCTGTGTTGTAGTCTTCATCTTCTTGGAATGCTGCGACTTGTTCAGATGCAAGGCCAGCGTAATCCACATCACCAGCTTCATACAAGTTCACGACTGTAGATGTTTCTTTAACAACTTTTACGTCAACAGAATCAAGTGCGACGTTTTCTTTATCCCAGTACGTGTCATTTTTCGTTAAGACATATCCTTGCTCACGATCCCAATTAGTCCATGTGAACGGTCCATTGTAAAGAAGGTTTTCAGGGTTTGTTGAGAAATCTTCTCCCGCTTCGGTTGCAAATGCTTCATTGATCGGTGTGAACGTACCGAATGAAGTAAGCGAAAGGAATGATGGGTCTGGACGCTCAAGCGTGACTTCGAGTGTCTTCTCGTCAATTGCTTTTACGCCAAGCTCTTCTTTCGGCGTGTCACCTGTGTTGATCGCCTCAGCGTTTTTAATTGTGTTCATGATGTAAGCGTACTGTGAACCTGTCGCAGGATCGACAGCACGTTGCCATGCATAAACGAAGTCATTTGCTGTGACCGGTTCTCCGTTTGACCATTCAGCATCACGAAGTTTGAACGTATAAACAGTTCCGTCTTCGCTTACTTCCGGCTCACTTTCTGCGAGTGCCGGAACGGCATTTCCATCTTTATCAAGACGGTAAAGACCTTCCATCGTGTTTGCGATCAAGTTGAATGCGACCGCATCTGTAGCAAGCGCCGGGTCGGCTGTTGTGATATCTGACGTATCCGTCAAACGAAGAACTTTTTCTCCATTTGAAGAACCGCCGCCATCAGAGTCTCCGCCTGTCGAACAAGCTGCGAGTACTGAACCGAGTGCTAAGATGAGTGTCATCATGAGCAGAATCGATTTCTTCTTCATTGCGATTTCCCCTTTCGATTTGAAAAGCTAGCCGTTCGTCGAATGAACATCTTACTTTTTCTTTAATTTTCTGAATATTTCATAAAGTATTCGACGAAAGAACGTTAGGGCTATTGTAAGAAATTTTTAATCAAACTGTCAACTATGGAATAAAACGCTATCATAAAATCTACCTTTCACACTCGCTTTCCCCCCCATCTTACTAGTATCATAGAAGAAACATAGAATGGCGACTCATACCTTCTACGGTTTGAAAGGAGATTACAGCGTTGAAAAAGTTTCGAAATATATTTTTTGTTTGGGGAATTGTCACAATCGTCTACACCATTTGGTCCTTTTCCGCCTATTATCGAAGTGAATCTTTTCTCTTTCATTTGAGTGGCGGATTATTCGTTTCAGGAATTCTCACGTTTGCGATCGGAATGTTTTCACATATGAGCGCGACCGGTCTGTTTGATGGCTTCATGTATGGTTTCAAACGAAATCGACGGGCGAAACTTAAAGAAATCGATTCAGACTATGAAGAGGACGAGGAAGAAGATCCTGAAGATCGTCTTCTTCGCAAACAATCAGCGTGGAGCTGGGTGTATGTGGGAGTCGGGAGTACCGTACTCTCATTCCTCATTGCGTTGATTTAATTCATCTTTTAGTTAGCCGGATCCTGTGCTAAACTTAATGCAGAATAAGAACACATGGAAGAAGACAAGTAGTTCAAATTTCCTTTTCTCCAGAGAGTCTACGGTGCTGCGAGTAGATGATAAGGCTTTGAACGAATGGACTTTGGAGTGGCTCGCTTGAACTTGAGTATGGCGAGACGGTTCACGCTCGTTATTGCGTTCAAGTGGCATATTTCATGCAAATTTGGGTGGCACCGCGGTTATTCGTCCCGATTTTTTCGGGCGGACGACTGCGGTTTTTTATATTTTACGGAGGTGTATACACATGGCAACTATTTTTTCAGGTATTAAACCGACCGGCGTCGTGACGCTCGGAAACTACCTTGGCGCGATGAAGCAATTCGTCGACCTACAAGACGATCACAATGCATATTATTGTATCGTCGATTTACATTCAATCACAGTTCAACTTGACCGCATCGAGCTCATGAACAACACAAGGAAACTAGCAGCACTTTATCTTGCATCGGGTCTCGATCCAGAGAAAGCAACCATTTTCGTACAGTCTGAAGTAAAAGCGCACGCCCAACTTGGATGGATGTTAACATGTATCGCCGGCATGGGTGAACTCGGACGCATGACGCAATACAAAGATAAGTCGCAAGGCAACGAAAACGTTGGCGCAGGGTTGTTTGTTTATCCGACCCTCATGGCCTCTGATATCTTGTTATACAATACAGAACTCGTTCCTGTCGGGGATGACCAAAAGCAACACATCGAATTAACGCGTGATTTGGCAGAACGTTTCAATAAACGCTACTACGAGACGTTCACGTTGCCAGAACCACTCATTCAAAAAGAAGGCGCACGCATTATGTCTCTTACGAATCCGACGAAGAAGATGTCAAAATCGGATACAAACGCAAAAGGGTATATTTCAATGCTCGATGAACCAAATGTCATTCGTAAGAAGATTAAGAGTGCCGTCACGGACTCGAGCGGTGTCATCTCGTTCGATCGTGAGAACAAACCAGGTATTTCAAACTTATTGGAAATTTATTCACTCTCGACAGGGACATCGATTGATGACCTCGTCAAACAATATGAAAATTCGAATTATGGAACGTTTAAGCAAGATGTGGCGGAAGCGGTCGTCGCTTTACTTGAACCGATTCAAGCGCGTTTCCACGAACTGATCGATTCTCCAGAACTCGATGAAATTCTCGACGCTGGCCGCGCGAAAGCAGAAGCCGTCGCCAATAAAAATCTCGCGAAGATTGAAAAAGCGATGGGTCTTAGTCGCAAACGGGCAAAAGTGAGAAAGTAATTTAACCTGTTAAAAAAACTGCACCCCAATTGTTAGATGTGTCTAACAATTGGGGTGCAGTTCATTTTTTGAGAGTTTTTTTAATACACAAAAAAGAGAGACAGGCGTCCCTGTCTCTCTTAGTAAAGATGATTGATTATTCTTTGCCTTCGATTGAAGCCCACTTGTAAGAGTAGTCCGCACCGAATGCATGCTCGACGATATCCTTAACGTATGGTTTCGTAAGGCGAGCTGAACCACGTTGGTAAACTGGTGAGATTGCGTTCTCTTCAAGAACGATTTTCTCAGCATCTTGCATTTGAGTCCAACGCTCAGCAGAGTCTGTGCTTGATTTCGCATCAGCGATGAGTTTATCGAATTCTTCGTTCGACCATTTACCACGGTTGTATGGTCCGTCAGTGACGAAGAGGTCAACGAATGTCATTGGATCTTGGTAGTCAGGACCCCAACCAGCGAACGTGAACTCGAAGTCTCCATTGTTCTCAAGGTCAAGTTTGTTATTGAACGGCTGTTGCTTGATAGTAACCGTCATACCTGGAAGGTTTTTCTCTAGTTCACCTTTAATGAACTCACCGATTTGCTTCGCAGATTCTGAGTCATAGTTGAGAAGTTCAAGTTCAACTTCTTCTGTTCCGAGCTCAGAAAGCCCTTCTTCCCAAAGTTTTTGAGCTTCTTCAACGTTGTATCCGCCGATATCTCCATTACCTTCACGGAAGTC
This sequence comes from Exiguobacterium sp. s57, assembly GCF_018617685.1. Classification (NCBI taxonomy): domain Bacteria; kingdom Bacillati; phylum Bacillota; class Bacilli; order Caryophanales; genus Exiguobacterium; species Exiguobacterium sp. s57. The sequence continues at coordinate 296,966 of NZ_JACSKR010000003.1, read as the reverse complement.
TTTTCCGTCAGGACCTGATACGAAGTCTTTTGGAACGAAGAAGTTCGCAGGGATTGAACCGTTCGCAAGAAGTGTTTCTGCAATCGCAGATTTGTCGTAAGCGCGGTCAATCGCGTTACGGATTTTTTGGTTGTTAAGCTCTTCCACTTCTGTGTTGAATTGGAGATAGAAAATTGTCGGTTCTACGACTGTTGAGAAGTCTTCGTTATCTTGATATTGAGCTACGAGCTCCGAAGTCAAGCCTGTGCGGTCAACGTCACCATTTTCGTACAAGTTAACACCTGTCGAAACTTCTTTAACGACTTTAACGTTGATTTCTTCAAGTTTAACTGCTTCTGCATCCCAATAGTCTTCGTTCTTGACCATCTTCCAACCTTGTTCGCGCTCCCAGCTATCGAGTTTGAACGGTCCGTTGTAAAGAGTTGTCTCTGCAGATGTACCGAAGTTTTCGCCTTGCTCTGTGTCGAATGATTCAAGTTTTGGCATGAAGACACCAAAGCTTGTCAATCCGAGGAAGTAGTCAGCTGGTGCTGTCAATTTAACTTCAAGTGTTTGATCGTCGATTGCTTTAACGCCTACTGCATCGCGTTCGCCTTCGCCTGTATTGTACGCATCTGCGCCTTCGATGACAGACATAACGTATGCATATTGTGAAGCGTTATCTGGGTTGAGTACTTCTTTCCAAGCGTATTCGAAGTCGTTCGCTGTGACAGGCTCCCCGTTTGACCAAGTCGCGCCTTCACGAAGCTTGAATGTGTAAGTCTTCCCGTCTTCTGAAACTTCGTGAGATTCAGCCATACCCGGAGTTGGCTCATCGTTCTCATCCATACGGTAAAGACCTTCGTTAACGTTGTTCAACACGTTGAACGATACAGCATCCGTTGCGAGTGTAGGGTTAAGTGAAGGAATATCCGAGCTGTCGAGCAAGTTGAGGACTTGCGCTTCATCAGCTGAACCTTCTGAACCTGATCCGTTTGAAGACCCTGTGTCTTCATCCCCTGTCGAACATGCAGCTAGGAATGCACTAGATAAAAGTGTAACCGAAGATGCTAAAGCAAAACCTTTTTTCTTATTCATTGCGATGACCCCCTGATTTTTTCGTTTTAACGAATTGAATGATGGTAGAAAATTCAGTCATTTGTTCTGACAGTATTTGTTACCAAAATCCCGTTGATGCAATAATACAATATTCTGATAATTTTGCAAAGTGTTTATTTTGATTTTTCTAAAAAATTTTCTCTATAGGCTAAAAGCCCGCCTACAGCGGCGGGCTTTTAGCTCAATTTTCATATTTTTTTGTAAACGTTAGGACATACGAAGGACCGATGACCGGATAACCGACATGATCATAACTTTTATCAATCATATATGAACGTCCTGCTTGATAGATTGGCATAACAACTGCTTCTTCTAACAACTGTGCTTCTGCCTGTCGTAAGATCTTGTTTCGTTCATCTAAATTCTCTGTCACGCGCGCCTGATCCAGCAACTCATCATACGACTCACTTGCATATCGACTCGAATTCAACACATTTTTTGTCTCAAATTGAGTCAAATAGGCTGATAACATTGGATAGTCTGGTTGCCAACCCGACAAGGAGAATGCGTAATCACCTGAGACTTCTTTCCTAACTTTATCTCCTAAGGGAAGCTCGATGACTTTGACTGTTAATCCGTCCAACTGTTCTAAATTCTCTTTCAACTTTGTTGAAATTTGGCGTGCTTCCTCATCAACAAAACTAAGCAGTTCAATCTCCACTTCGTCCTTCTTGAGACGTTGTTTTACATCCTCAAGTAATTGACCGGGGTCTCCTTCTAGCTCTTTGACAGCTGACTTTTCGTCCATGACGAGCAATCGTTCCGTTGTTTGCTCCGCTCGTGCGAGAGAATCTTCAATCGCCGTCCGTTCTAATGTCAACGCGAGGGCTTGTCGAAACGCTACATCATTAAACGGTGCTTTTTCAACATTTGGTTTTAAATAAAATACACCACTCCGTGGCACGTCTCGAATCGTCATGACCTCTTCGTTAACAGTAGACATGTCAAAATCATATGGAATCGGATGCATCCCGGATGTTTCGGACAAGTTCGGCTCACTACGGATAGAAACGGTTTCGAGCATGACGCTCTCCGCCTCACGATACGTTTCATTTTTATGTAACGAGACAGTTGTATCATCAATTGAATCGATTTCAAACGGACCGTTTGTTTCTAGTTCATCCCACGCCTTCGCCGATAGTTGTGGTAAAAATGCGGGCATCGCTAGTACCTTCTCGAATCCTTCCATCGGTCGGATGAGGGTCAGCTCGAGCGTTTGATCATCGATCGCCTTAACTCCTAACGTACTGGGCTCTTGTTGCCCCAAACCAATTTCTTTTGCCGATTTGACATCTGCGAGTAAAAAACTGAATGGTGAATTCGTGTCATCGTCGACAAGTTTACGAAAATGGTCGGTGAACGTTTGCGCGGTAATCGCGTTTCCTTCTGTTGTCGTACTCTCTTTTAACGTAAACGTATATACCGTCCCGTCTTCTGAACGCTCCAATTTTTCGACAAGGGCCGGCTCGATGGACCCATCTTCACCAAAGCGATACAGTCCTTCATATAGATGCGACAATATTGTTTGTGATGCCGGATCAATCGCTAACATGACATCGGGTTGTGTTGGAAGTGACTCTCCGTAAATCGTCAAGGTTTGCTCTTCTGGCGGTAATAGTTCACGTGACTGCTCTCGTTGTTCGTTCCAAATAAATAAAAAAAGGATAAGGACTGAACCTAACAAGGCGGTCACGATGAATGATTTCTTTTTCATTCGTTGTGCTCCTTTCTGTTAGACCAACCCTTATACCCTAACCTTTTTTGAATGATATTTCTACCGTCAGTTCGTCACTTTCGCAAATGCGAGTGTCGCATTGTGGCCCCCGAAGCCGAGTGAGTTACTAAGTGCATACTGGATTTCAAGTTCCCGATTTCCTTCTCGTACATAGTCTAAATCACAATCCGCCGCAGGTGATTCGCAGTTAATCGTCGGATGAATTTTACCTTCATGAATCGAAAGCGCTGTGATGACGGCCTCGACGCCACCTGCACCACCAAGGAGGTGTCCAATCATCGATTTCGAGGAGTTCACTGCGAGCTTGTCGGCATGTTCTCCGAACACACGACGAATCGCTTTTGTTTCGAGCATATCGTTGAGCGGCGTGCTCGTTCCATGCGCGTTGATGTATTGAACTTCTTCCGGTTTAATCCCGGCATCACGAATCGCTTCACTCATCGCCTTCGAGCCACCTTCTGCCTCTGGTGACGGTGCTGTGATGTGATAAGCATCTGAACTCATGCCGTATCCGACGACTTCTGCATACATTTTCGCACCTCGTGCTAATGCATGCTCATATTCTTCTAAGACGAGCACACCTGCTCCTTCTCCCATAACAAACCCGTCACGATTCTCGTCAAACGGACGGCACGCCGTACTTGGATCCGGATTCGTTGACAATGCTTTGTTGGAACAGAACCCTGCGAACGAGAGTGGTGTGATCGGTGCTTCCGCCCCACCAGCGAACATCGCAATCGCATCTCCACGTTGAATAACGCGGAACGCTTCCCCGATAGAGTTCGTCCCTGATGCACAAGCTGTCACGGAACAGTTACTCGGTCCTTTTGCGCCAAGATAAATAGACACTTGTCCGCTAGCCATATTCGGAATCATCATTGGAATGAAGAATGGACTGACACGACGTGGTCCACGTTCGTGTAGGATGGCAGATTGTTTATCAATCGTTTCGACGCCACCGATTCCGCTCCCAATCCAAGTACCGACATCATCCGCCATCGCTTTCACATCGAGCCCACTGTCTTTATGCGCAGCATCTGCTGCTAAAAGTGAATATTGAATGAAAGAGTCCATCTTACGTGCTTCTTTCGGTTCAACTAAGTGTTCAATGCTCCATTCTTTCACTTCTGCCCCAACCTTCGCCGGATACTGACTGATGTCAATCTTCGTCAACGTATCAATCGCATTGTCCCCTTTTAAAAGGCGATCCCACATTGTCGACACGTCGTTTCCTAACGGCGATACGACTCCTAACCCTGTTACTACTACTCGTTTCATAGATGATTCCCCTCCGTAATTGTTGCCTGATTCCATGTCAAACAGCTAGCACCCCATGTGAGACCGGCACCGAACCCTGCGATGACTACCGTTTGTCCATCTTGGATTTTACCTGATTTTACCGCTTCGGCTAAAGCGAGCGGAATGGATGCTGCCGATGTGTTTGCATGGTCCTGAATGGTCATGACGACTTTCTCTTCTTCTAAATTCAACCGTTCCATCGCAGCATCGATGATTCTGCGGTTCGCCTGATGCGGTACGAGAACATCGAGGTCATTCAGTGATTTATCCGCTTTATTAAGCGCTTCAAGTACGATTTCCGGCATTTTACGTACCGCAAACTTGAAGACTTCACGACCATTCATGACGATTTTACCCTCTTCATTTTCATATAGGTATTTACCACCAGTACCGTCACTTCCGAGTACGAATGAGTCAATCGAAGCGACCTCATCTTCTCCAAGTACGACGGCACCTGCCCCGTCCCCAAACAAAACGGCGGTCGATCGATCATCCCAATCAATCAGACTTCCCATCTTTTCTGCCCCGATAACGAGCGTCTTTTTAAACCCTTTTGAATCCATCAAGCTCTTCGCAGTGTCCATCGCAAAGATGAATCCGCTACATGCTGCACTCACGTCAAACGCCACAGCCCGCTTTGCACCGAGATTCGCCTGCACGAGGCATGCTGTTGCCGGGAAAGATGGTGCTGTAGCCGTCGCACAAACGATTGCCTCAATCTCATCAATCGTGACTCCTGCGCTCTGTAGAGCACGCTCTGCGGCACGTGTTGCCATATCTGCAACCGACGTCCCTGTTTCTGCTAAATGTCGTGCCTCGATGCCTGTACGCGTACGAATCCATTCATCGCTCGTATCCATTCGCTTTTCTAAATCGATATTTGTCACCCGATTGTCCGGTAAGAACGATCCGATGCCGATGATTCCAATATTCATATCGTCGACCCCTATTCTTAGTATCTGGTACTAATATAAGGGAATAAAAAGAGGATGTCAATGCATCCTCTTCGGTATAACTCGGTTATGCCTGTTCTAGTCGCTTCGTAACAGCCATGACCATCTTCGCAGAATTAATCGAAGCCGTTTCTAAAAACTCATCGAATGACAAGTTCGCCTCTTCATCCGCACTATCCGAGATGGAACGTGTCACGACGAACGGTACGCCGAACTGATAACATGTTTGTGCAATTGGTGCAGCTTCCATCTCGACAGCAGCGACCTCGTCGAAATGTCCAAGAATGTCTGCTACACGTTTCGAGTCATTGATGAATGAATCTCCTGTGACGATCAACCCTTGGTGGACATTCACATCAGGCAAGCTTTCAATCACATCTTTACAGACACTGACGAGTTTGGCATCTGCCTCATACGCCGGCGGCATCCCTGGAACTTGCCCGTATTCATACCCGAAAGCAGTCACGTCGACATCGTGGTGACGGACTTCCGTCGAGACGACGACGTCGCCGACCTTCATTCCTTTTTTAAAGCCGCCGGCAGAGCCTGTATTGATGACAACGTCCGGCTTGAACTTATCAATCAAGAGTGTCGTCCCGATTGCCGCATTGACTTTGCCAATGCCCGACTTCAAGATGACGACTTGCATGTTTCCAAGATAGCCTTCATAAAAATGATAGTTTGCGATTTCCGTATCTTTCCGTTCCGTCAACTCATTCCGAAGCAAATTTACTTCTTCTTCCATCGCGCCGATGATGCCTACTTTCATTCCGGTTCCTCCTCATAAAGAGAGCGACTTCCGAATAGGAGGTCGCTCTTCGCATTATTTGATTTCTTTTATTTCGACGACCATGTCGCCACCCGGTGTTTGAACCGTAACCACGTCTCCGATTGTACGTCCAAGCAATGCCTTGGCAATCGGTGATTCATTCGAGATCTTCCCTGTGAACGGGTCCGCTTCGGCTCCACCAACGATTGTATACGTTTCGTTTTCGTTGTCTTCTTGAATGAAGAACGTCACCGTCTTACCGATAGAGACAACCGAGTTATCCCCTGCGTCATCTTGAATGATGACCGCATTGCGGAGCATCTCTTCTAGTTGTGCGATTCGTCCCTCGACCATCGCTTGTTCTTCTTTTGCCGCGTCATATTCCGCGTTCTCTGACAAATCACCGAAATCACGAGCAATCTTAATATTTTCAACGACTTCTTTACGGCGCACCGTCTTCAGTTCGTTTAATTCATTCTCGATTTTCGCTTTTCCGTCTAACGTCATATAGTGTTGTTTTTCAGCCATTTCTGTCACTCCTTCATTGTCTCCTAGTATATTACAGCTAGGGTTGAATTGAAAACGATTTATTTCCTCACGCGCGATTGCGCTCAGTGAGCACCCAACGGATTTTTGTCACGAGTAAATCAATCGCGACAAAGTTTTCTCCGCCTTCAGGAACGATGATGTCTGCGTACCGCTTCGTCGGTTCACAGAATTGCAAATGCATCGGACGTACGACGTTCGTATACTGTGCCACGACTGAATCAATCGAGCGTCCACGTTCATTAATATCACGTTGCATTCGTCGTAAAATTCGAACGTCCGCATCTGTGTCCACGAAGACTTTAATATCCATTAAATCACGTAAACGGGCATCTTCGAGCGCCAATATGCCTTCTACGATGACGACATCGACCGGCTCGATCAAAATCGTCTCGTCCGACCGTGTATGGGCCGCATAATCATATACTGGCTTCTCGACTGCCTGATGCTGTTGTAACTGTTGGATATGTTCGATTAACAAATCGTTATCAAAGGCGAAGGGGTGGTCGTAGTTCGTTTTGTACCGTTCCTCCATTGTCATCTCTGATTGATCCTTATAATACGCGTCTTGCTCAATCATGACGACCGATTGACCTTGAAACGCATCGACGAGCGCGCGGGCCACGGTCGTTTTTCCAGATCCGGTCCCCCCGGCCACGCCAATAATGACGGGTTTATGTTGCATCAAAGTTAAGTCCTCCTCATCGTAATTTACGACTGATTGCTAGGCCATCACCAAGGGGCAAAATTGCAGTATGATAATCGGTCCGTGCCATCAATTGCTCAGTAAATTGTTTTACAAGACGGACAAGCCGGCGTCTTCGACGATCAAGTACTGATACGTCTTCAAGCAGGACGTCTCCTCTCAAAAACAAATTATCGCTGTAAATCGTACCACCAATTGGTACTAAAGCGCCATACCCATCAAAAAATTTTTGATATTGTCCTTTCGCCGCATCAATAAATACCGCATCGAACTTCCCTTCAATCGAACCGATCAATTCGACAGCATCACCATGAATGAGCGTGATACGATCACGGACATCTGATCGCTTGATGAAGCCCGTCGCTTCTTCAAACCGGCGAGCATTCCGCTCAATTGTGACGATTTCCGCATCCGGCAACAACTCCGCCATGCGAATGGCACTATAGCCGATCGCCGTCCCTACTTCGAGGATTCGAGCCGGTCGTTGCATCGCCAGTAACGAGAGAAGCACTTCAGAACCTGTCAGATCCATAATCGGAACATGGTGAACGCGCGCGAATGCCTCCATCTCCGTCAACAGCGGGGAGCGGTCATTAATCAATTTTTCTACATATCCTTCATAGGATGCATGGTCCACTCGTCCCACCTCTTCACTCTCTTCATTCAAACGACCGGAAGCAGATGCTTCCGGTCGTCCCATCAATTACTGTTTGCTTCTTCAAACGCTTCCCATTCGGAACGGTACTTATTGACGTTTTGTTGGTGGTCCTCATAGTTGACTTCGAACAAGACTTCACCATTCGGGAACCCTTCACGTGGAGGGCGTGCGTAGAAGTAAATGTTCTCTGTATCGTTCGGGTTGAGCACTGCCTCAAAGGCGTCACGGCTCACGGCCGCAATCGGTCCAACTGGAATGCCTTCATAACGATACGTATTATATAAGGAATCGTTCTCCAAGTCAGCGAACGAAGTGAAAATTGATGTTTCTCCTGTACCGTACCAAACGGTCGGGTCAGATTGTAATCTCATTCCGTCGCTTAAACGATTCTCGAAGACACCGGCGATTTCTTTTCTGTCTTCCGTCGACACGGCCTCTTTCTCGACAACGGATGCAAGAGAGAGCGTCTCGTGGAACGTACGTCCTGAATCAGCTAAACGACTTTTGTATTCTTGATACATACTTTCAGTCGGCAATAACATCTCATCGATAATTTCGTTGAGCGTTACCCCTTTATTAAATTCATATGTGGCTGGGAACAGGTATCCTTCAAGCGGATGATAGATGCCGTCCTGCAACACTTCCTCCGTCAACATTTCGTGCTCATTCACGAGAGACTGAATGTATTCACGGTCACTCAATTGTTCTGATATTTCTTCTTTCGGAATCTCGGCGACTTTCGCAAGTCGCGCAATCACCTGGTCGATTGTGAATCCTTCCGGAATGACAAGCTTGATATCAGGGACCACAATGACTTTACCTGTTTGCAACGTTTCAATCAACTCATCGATTGATTGTGACGGAGATAGCGTGTACGTCCCCGCCTGAAACGAAGATTCATTTTTAAAGCGTGTATAGAAACGGAAAATCGTGCTACTCCTTACAAGCCCATTCTCTTCAAGTAATTCACCAATGTATCCCGAACCAGCTCCGAGTGGTACTTCGACCTCGACCGTTTCCGTCGATGTCGGGTCAATCGGTTCGACAGAGCGCTTCACAAATACATATGCGAGAGCAGATCCTGTGGCGATGACGAGAAGGAAGATGGCAAGGATGACAACCGTGATACGACGAACGATTCGGTTGCGGGCACGTTTCTCATCTGACATAGATGGATGATTCATGCATTTCTCCCCTGTTCTTTTTAAAAAGAGAGGCGACGAGGGATGATCCCTAGCCGCCCGTCCCCTATTTAGTCTAGACCGACTTCGTCGCTGACGATATCGAATGCCTCCATAACCTCGTCAAAGTCTTCATCGTCTTCGACAAGCTTCAAGATGAATTCGCCATCTTCAAGTTCTTCAATTTCAAATGCATATACTTCGATTGTGTCTTCATCTTCTGTTTCCGGAGCGCCGACCGGCTCAAGCACGACGAATGTCTTTTTCGTGCGGTCGCTTGTCATACGGAAAATTTCTGCAAATAAATGCTCGTCTCCATTTTCATCTGGAATACGGTACATTTCTTCTTCACGACGGATTTCTGCCATGAGAGATTCCTCCTTTAATTCCCGGAACGATCCAGGTAGTTTTGTAAAATCATCACGGCCGCCATTTTGTCGATGACCGCTTTTCTCTTTTTGCGGCTGACATCTGCTGAAATGAGCATCCGTTCCGCCTGCATCGTCGTCAATCGTTCGTCCACCAACACACTCGGAAGACCAGTCTGTTCAGTGAGGGCTTCAGCAAATGCTTCTGACGCCTCTCCACGAGGACCGATTGTTCCGTTCATGTTTTTCGGGTGACCGACAACAACTTCTTTCACATCGTACTGTTCGATAATCGGACGAAGGAGACGAACGGCCTCTTCAAAGTCAGGTTCAGTCCAGTAGACCGTCTCCACACCTTGTGCCGTCCATCCCATTAGGTCACTTACCGCGACACCAATTGTTTTCGAACCGACATCGAGTCCCATGACTCGCTTCATATTAACCCTCTCTACGATCGTTCAAATACGATTTGACCAACTCTTCGAGTAGTTCGTCCCGCTCAATTTTGCGAATCAAGTTTCGCGCATCATTATGACGTGGAATGTAGGCAGGGTCACCTGACAATAAGTATCCCACGATTTGATTGATCGGTTGATATCCTTTTTCCTCGAGTGCTTGATATACCGTAATCAGCGTTTCGCGTGTGTTAGCACGTTGATCATCTTCTGGAAAATTGAATTGCATCGTGCGATCCATTTGGCTCACAAGAATCCACCTCTTTCCGTTTGCACTTCACACTCTATTATGCCAGTGATTGGACATAATGTGAAGCAAACTTCAATGCTTCATCTAGTTTTGTTACATCGCGACCTCCGGCTTGCGCCATGTCTGGACGACCGCCACCGCCGCCACCGCAACGTGTCGCGACTTCTTTAATGAGTTTTCCGGCATGGAAGCCTCGGTCATTCAAGTCTTTCGTCACGCCCGCGACGAGGTTGACTTTGTCTCCGTTCGCAGACCCAAGGATGATCACGGCAGAACCGAGATTTCCTTTTAAGTCGTCGACCATGCTACGAAGAGCATCCATATTTTGTCCATCGACGCGTTTCGCAATCAATTGGACGTCACCGATTGTCTCGATTGCATCTGTTAAAGAAGACGCTTCGATGTTCGCAAGCTTCGCTTTGAGTGACTCTGAAGCGCGCTCTACTTCTTTGATTTCAGCCTGAAGTGCCTGAACACGTACCGGAACCTCGAGAGGTTTCGTCTTCAATAGTTTCGCTGCCGCTTCAAGCGTCTCGATTTGCATGTTCATCACTTCGTATGCGCCAGCACCTGTGACCGCTTCGATTCGACGTGTCCCAGCGCCAATCCCTGACTCAGACAAGATTTTAAAGAGTCCGATTTCAGCCGTATTGGATACGTGGCAACCACCACAAAGTTCAACCGAGTAGTCACCTGCTGATACGACGCGAACGACATCGCCATATTTCTCACCAAAGAGTGCCATCGCTCCTTTTGCTTTCGCATCAGCGATGTTCATCTCTTCGATGTCGACACCGATCGATGCCCAAATCTTCTCGTTTACTTGACGTTCAATCGATTGAAGCTCGTCGGCTGTCACTTGACCGAAGTGAGAGAAGTCAAAACGAAGCCGATCTGGTGTCACGAGTGATCCAGCCTGGTTGACGTGCTCGCCGAGCGTCTCTTTTAGCGCGCGGTGAAGAAGATGCGTCGCCGTATGGTTTTTCACGATCGCTTGACGTGATGCTTGGTCGACCGTTGCCGTGACTGCCACTTCCGCTTTTGCCACACCTGATTCGACCGTGACCGTGTGTAAGTTTTGACCGTTCGGTGCTTTTGACACATCTTTGACACGAAGAACGAAATCTTCGCCGACGATTTGTCCTTTGTCACCGATTTGACCACCGCTTTCTGCGTAGAATGGTGTCTGATCGAGCATCACTTGTGCTTCTTCCCCGGCAGCGACGACATCGACGAGTTCGCCATCGTGAATCAAGCTGACAATTTTTGCATTCGTCTCTAAATTGTTGTAGCCGAGGAACGTCGATGGCATCGTTATGTCCGCGAGCACACCTGACTGAATCTGCATCGATTCAACGTCGGTACGCGCTTGTCGTGCACGTTCACGTTGCTCATTCATCGCTTCTTTGAAGCCGTCCTCATCGACCGTCATCTGATGATCTTCTGCGTATTCGATTGTCAATTCAAGTGGGAAGCCGTATGTGTCATAAAGACGGAACGCATCTTCACCGCTAATCACGTTCGACCCTGCTGCCTTTTGTGCTTTTGCAACTTCGTTCAAGATCGCGAGTCCATCGTTCAATGTTTCATGGAAACGCTCTTCCTCGTTTTTAATGACTTTTTTAATGAAATCTTTCTTCTCAGTCACTTGTGGATAGAAGTCGATCATGATGTCACCGACAACGTCGACGAGTTCATACATGAACGGACGCTCGATGCCAAGCATCTTCGCATAACGCACGGCACGACGGAGGAGGCGACGAAGTACATATCCACGTCCTTCGTTCGACGGAAGTGCCCCATCACCAATCGCGAACGATACGGTACGAATATGGTCCGCGATGACTTTGAACGCGACATCTTTGCTGCTGTCTTGGCGGTAAACCTCTCCGCTGATCTTTTCTGTTTCACGAATGATCGGCATGAAGAGATCGGTATCGAAGTTCGTCGGCACGTCTTGAAGGACGCTCACCATCCGTTCGAGTCCCATCCCCGTATCAATGTTTTTACGCGGGAGTTCCGTATAATTCCCGTGCCCATCATGGTTATATTGACTGAATACGATGTTCCAGATTTCAAGGTAACGCTCGTTCTCCCCACCAGGATACAGTTCAGGGTCGGTCGGGTCGTCTCCAAACGCTGGTCCTCGGTCGAAGAAAATCTCTGTGTTCGGACCAGACGGGCCTTCACCGATTTCCCAGAAGTTATCTTCAAGCGGGATGATGCGGTCAGCCGGCACACCGAGCTTCAACCAAATCTGTTTCGACTCTTCGTCGTCCGGGTGAATCGTGACGGACAGGCGCTCCGTGTCGAGACCGTACCATTCGTCACTCGTCAATAGCTCCCAACCCCATGTGATTGCTTCTTCACGGAAGTATTCACCGACTGAGAAGTTTCCGAGCATTTCGAAGAATGTATGGTGACGAGCGGTCTTCCCAACGTTCTCAATATCGTTCGTCCGAATCGATTTTTGAGCGTTGACGATGCGCGGGTTTGCAGGGATGACACGACCATCAAAATATTTTTTGAGTGTCGCTACGCCTGAGTTGATCCACAAAAGAGTCGGGTCTTCGACCGGAACGAGCGAAGCACTCGGCTCAACGCTGTGACCTTTTGATTTAAAGAAATCTAAGTACATTTGGCGAATCTGTGCGCCAGTCAATGATTTGAGCGGTTTCATGAACAATTCCTCCTTAAATTCTGAACGAAACGAAAAAAAGCGATGCCTGCCCCTGTGGAAAGGGACGAAAGCATCGCTTCGTGGTACCACCCTCGTTCGCACGGTAACACCGTGCCTCGAAACATCCGTTAACGTGGATGAGGCGCCCAGGTTGAGTGGGAACTCCAGAATAGCTTCGGTCGGCCTGCCCCCATCTTCTCGCAGCCTAGGAAGATGTCTCTGTAGAGGTGGTGACGACGTACTCATTTCCTTCATCGTCTGTATCGTTTCAGTTGTCTATTCGTCATTATCACACGCGCTTATGAAGACGTCAAGACTTCCCTCCTAAGCGCTCGACCAATTTCGTCCGTCGCACTGGTTCCTCTTCTCGCGTGGCCGCCTCGAGTGCCCGTACGTCCCCGAACAGCAGTAAACTTTTCTTCGCCCGGGTCACAGCTGTATAAATCAAGTTACGCGACGACCGGAATCCTCCGTTGAAGAAGACCGGCATGAGCACGATTGGGAACTCCGAACCTTGTGACTTATGAATCGTGATGGCGTAGGCGTGAGTAAACTGATCCCATTCACTACGGTTATATTCGACTTCCGTCTGGTCGAATCGAATATAAATCTTATCGACCTTGTCAACGTTCTCTTTGGCGAAGAAGATGTTCGTGATTTCACCGATGTCTCCGTTATATACGTTTTCTTCAGCATTATTGACGAGTTGTAGCACTTTATCGCCATTTCGGTAAATGCGTGTCCCGTGTTTTACTTCACGGGCATTCGATTTAGGATTGAACACATTTTGGAGCGCCTCGTTCAACCCGTCAATCCCGCATACACCACGATACGTCGGAGCGAGTACTTGGATGTCAAACGGTGAATACCCTTTCCGAAGGGCAGCCCCTGCCATCTGACAGATCGCTTGAAGCGCCGTCTCCTGATTCGCCGTATAGAAACGACGGTCCGGGAGAGCCGCCAACAAATCGTCCGGCATTTTCTTGGCGTTCAAAGAATGCGCGAGCCGTAAAATACTCGACTCCGACGCTTGACGATGGACGACGTCAAGTCGAACGACCGGAATCCCGTCCGTCTGCATCAAATCCGCAAGTACTTGCCCCGGTCCGACAGACGGGAGCTGATCGCGGTCTCCGACGAACAAGATTTTCATGCCGTTCGGAACAGCCTTCAGTAAACTCCTAAACAAGAAGATGTCAATCATCGATGCCTCATCGACGATGAGGACTTTCCCGACAAGCGGATTCGTTTCATCCACTTGGAACGAACTTCCGTCGAACTTCAACAGACGGTGAATTGTCGAGGCCGGTAGCCCTGTCGACTCACTGAGGCGTTTCGCCGCTCGACCCGTCGGTGCGGCCAAGACGAATGGGAACGGTTGGTTCGGTACAGGCTCTAACTTCCAATCGAAGACGTCACTGAGTGCATGAATGATGCCTCGAACGACAGTCGTCTTCCCTGTACCCGGCCCTCCGGTGAGTACCATGAGCGGTGATTTAAGTGCGAGCTCAATGGCTTCTCGTTGCTGTGTCGCATATTCGATCGAGAACATCTCCTCAACACGTCCGACCGCATCAAAGATTGTCGTCATGTCCACGTCTTCTGTCGTCGACGTCGCCATGATTCGGGCCAACTCCTCTGCCGCCTTCCGTTCGGCACGGAAGACACGGGGGTGATAGACGACCCCGTCTTCGATAACGACTCGTTCCTCTTTCGCAAGTGACTCCAAAGCCGTGACGAGGGCGTCACCTGGGTCCGCCCCGATGATGCGAGGCATCTCGGCCTCGAGTTGGTCTGCGGTTACATATAGATGACCGTTCCCTTGTTCGAGTTCTAATACGTAAAGTACTGCTGCCGCAATGCGTTCAGGATGGATTCCTTGAATCCCAAAATGCGCGGCGATGGCATCGGCCGTTTTGAAGCCGATACCTTGCACATCGTACATGAGCGCGTATGGATTCTTTTCAATCGTTTCCATCGCTCGGCCTTCATATTCTTTATGAATCTTTGAGGCGAGACGTGGCGTCACGTCGAATGGGGCGAGAAATAGTAACAGTTGGTCGACCCCGTATAAGACGTTCAGACGTTCCGTAATCACACGTGCCTGTTTCTCTTTCAACCCGTCGACCTCTGACAGGAGGCTCGGATGTTTCACGATTTGGTCGATACAATCGTCGCCGAGAGCATCCGCAATCTTCTGCGCCGTCTTTTGACCGATTCCAGGGAACGATCCGTTCGTCAAAAAGCGGACGGCTGCCCGTTTCGTCATCGGGACGACACGGCGAATCCAATCGGCCTTCATCTGTTTCCCAAATTTGGGGTGTTCGACGAGACGACCGTGCGCCTTATACGTCTCACCTTTCTCGATGCCGACACCGACGCCCGCGATGACCATCTCGGTCTCGTCCGTCTCAAAATTCTTTTCTTTTATTCGTACGAGCGCGATCGTGTGCGCTTCTTCTTCTGATTGAAACAGGACTCGAATGACTTTTCCAGTCAACTCATAAGGTGCTGCCATCATATCCGACACCTCCAGCTATTTTTCCATCATCCATTATAGCCCGAGATGAATCGATTGAACAAATGACCTATCCGAACAGATTTAAGATTTGTTCAATCCGATCAAGGTCGACGACTTCTAAAATGCGTATCAACTGTTCGATATCGACCCGGTCCAAAATACGCTCAACCTGATCAAGGTCCACTTCTTCAATCAGACGCTGAATCCGGTCTAAGTCCCCAGATGCCTGATATGCCTCGAGTTTTGTGAAGAGCTCGGTCTTCTCGATTCGAATCGAATCTTCCAGCATCCCCCTCGCCCCGAATAGGACGAGACCGATGACCGCCAACTGAATCAACCAGTTCGTCACGACTTTCCAAAACGGGACGGTCTGATGGATGAATGGGATGAGCGGAATGAACGTTACCTGAATGAGTAAAATCCCAACCTGGGCATATACGTTCGGAATGAGGAATCCGAGTACTGCAAGAATCAATGGAACGACCCACCCGACACCGACGTGTTCAGATGTATGCTGGCAAGACTTCTGTTCCGAGTACACATAATGAACAACCCATCCGACAATGAGGAGCGCTACGAACAGCATGAGTAATAACGTCATGAGTCCTCGTGGTTCAACGACCACTTGATACAAAATCGTATTCGTCCACTTCCCGTCTGCCAGTCGTTCATTCACCGATTCAAATAATTGTGTGAACCACACATACTCGATAATGAAAAACAAAATGACACTGACCATGCTGAATTTTCGCAAGCCACTCGACCTCCTTCTATAAGTTGTCATTCCCCCACTTCAAGACGGGTAGTCGCGTTTTTGATTCAAAGAAACGGGGAACTGTTCGAATGACACAGTGAAGGAGGAGTCATAAATGGGTAAACGAATTCCAGTCAGCGGATTATGCGAACTCGTGTTAGAAGTGACGGATATGGAAGAAGCGGTAGCATTTTGGCATGAAAAATTAGGTCTCCCCGTCGTCGAACAATGGGTCGGTGACGATGCGGAACCGAGTGAATCCCAAGAACACGCGAACGAGCCGTGGGCAACATGGCTCTATATCGGAGGGAATACACGACTCGGACTTTGGTTGAAGCGTAACTTCACAGAGGAAGAAAACGCGAACCGCAAACAAGATGTGACCGATTGGGACACACTTTATGACGAAGGTGGCGTCCACGTCCATTGCGCGTTCTTCGTTCCGATAGAGTCGTTTGAAAAAGCACTTGAGATTTTGAATGATACCGATGTCCCGGTCAAACTGCGAACGTGGGATGAAGACGAGACGAAAAATGGGAAAGAGCGCTCTGCTTACTTTAAGGATCCGAGCCATAACATTATCGAACTGTATACGAAAAATATGGACGAGGCTTACGGAGAATTTGCCGGAGAACCCGTCAAAATCACGACGAAACAACTCTAATCGCGTTAACGAAAAAAGTGCCATCGCTCCATTGCGATGGCACTTTCCTATTCAAGAAATCAGTTCCCAAGCAGTGCATCCATCTTCGCGATGGCGTCACGTGCAAGTTCATGATCCGGTTGCATCTCCAAGACGCGTTGAAGCTCGGCATAGGTTTTTTCTTGGTCTCCCAAGAAGGCATATGCGATTGCCAAGTTGTAGCGTGCGTCCGTATGGCTCGCATCGAGGTCGAGCGTCTCTTCCAATGCGTCGACCGCTTCTTCCAACTGTTCACTTTGCGCAAGCGCAAGTCCGTATTGGAACGTGATTTCCACGTCTTCCGGCGATTGCTTCTTCGCCTCACGTAGACGTGGCATCGCGCGAACAAAATCACCCATCGCCTTGTACGTCAAGCCGAGCATGAAATGAAGATCGGCATCGTCCATCCCCGAAAGGAGTGCTTGGCGAAGCGAGGTCTCCGCAGACTCCAATTGTTCAAGTTCATAAGCGAGAGCGCCTTTCGCATAGTGCGCGGCACCGAATGAATCATCGAGTTCAATCGCTTTGTCATAGAAGATGGCGGCACGGTCGTAATCGTTGATCGCCTGAAGCAACGTTCCCATGTTGACGAAACCTGTTGGGTCCGTCGGGTTCTCTTCAATCGCCTCATTGAAATGTTTGGCTGCCTGTTCAAATTCACCTTGTTGCATCGCTTGGATGCCTTGTTCGTTTGCGTTCATATTCAATCACCTCATCCGATATAGTCGAGTCGTTTGCCGTTGCGGTATGCTTCGTCGATTGTCGCTCCACCGAGACAGACGTCGCCGTCATAGAAGACCACGGCCTGTCCTGGTGTGATGGCACGTTGCGGCTCATCGAACTTGACGAGGACTTCGCCATTTTCGAGCGGAGCGACCGTGACCGGCACGTCTTGTTGACGATAGCGGAACTTCGCCGTCGCCCGGAACTCATTTGTTGGAGCAACACCCGTCCAAGAGAGTTTTGAAGCAAGGAGCGCGTCCGAATAGAGCGCGTCATGATGGAAGCCTTGTCCGACGAACAAGACGTTGTTCTCCACATCTTTTCCGACGACGAACCAAGGGTCCCCGTCGCCACCAATCCCGAGACCGTGACGTTGTCCGAGCGTATAATACATCAACCCGTCGTGACGTCCTTTGACGACACCGTCGAGCGTCCGCATCTCACCTGGTTGTGACGGAAGATATTCCGATAAGAACTCTTTGAAATTCCGTTCTCCGATAAAGCAGATCCCAGTCGAGTCTTTCTTCTTCGCTGTCGCGAGTCCTGCTTCTTCTGCGATCGCACGCACATCTTTCTTGTCCATATGACCAATCGGGAACATCGTCCGCGCGAGTTGGTCTTGAGACAATTGGTTCAAGAAATACGTTTGATCTTTGTTGTCGTCTTTTCCTCGTAGCAGACGGTGCTCGCCGTCAACGTAATTCACTTGGGCGTAATGCCCCGTCGCGACAAAATCGGCACCAAGTCGAAGAGCATGGTCAAGAAATGCTTTGAACTTGATTTCTTTGTTACACATGACGTCCGGGTTTGGCGTTCGACCGAGACGATATTCTGCTAAGAAATATTCAAAGACGCGGTCCCAATATTCTTTTTCAAAGTTGACCGCATAGTATGGGATCCCGATTTGGTTGGCCACGGCGATGACGTCTTCATAATCCTCCGTCGCCGTACACACACCGTTCTCATCCGTGTCGTCCCAGTTTTTCATAAAGATTCCGATGACATTGTACCCTTGTTCTTTCAATACGTGGGCCGTCACCGATGAATCGACGCCACCTGACATGCCGACGACGACCGTCGTCTCTTCAGGGGCTTTCGTGCGTAAATTCATCTATCTCACTCCGTTCATAAATGTCGAGACGACTTCTTGTAGTCGCTCCGCGAGCCGTTTCGCGTCCTCGACCGAGTTGCCGTGTCCAAAACTGATTCGAACAGACTGACGCGTCCGTTCTGAATCCCCGTACATCGCCGACAATACATGGGACGGTTCGACCGACCCTGCCGTGCAGGCACTCCCACTCGAAATCGCCATGCCTCGCATATCCATCATGATGAGGAAAGGTTCAAGGTCAATTCCAGGGAGGTATAGGTTCACGATGTGAGGTAAACGGTTTGACCCGTTCACTTCATAAGTTACGCCTAGTTCGTCAAGACGTTGACGCAGCGCCAGATCGAGCGACGCATAGAGTGTCACCCGGTCCTCACGCTCTGCCATGACGAGTTCAGCTGCTTTTTGGAATCCGACGGCACCCGGAACATTTTCCGTGCCGGCTCGACGTTTACGTTCTTGTTGTCCACCAAAAGAACGTGACGCTAATTTTACACCTGTTTTCATGAAAAGAAAACCGATACCTTTTGGCCCATTCACTTTATGCGCGGACGCCGACAATAAATCGACATGGATCTTTTTCACATCGATTTCTTCTGTACCGAGCGCCTGTACCGCGTCGGTATGGAAAATGGCTTGATGGTCTTGTAACAACTCGCCAATCGTTTGAATCGGTTGGCGCGTCCCGACCTCGTTGTTGCCGTACATGATCGACACGAGAATCGTGTCATCTCGTAACGCGGCCCGGAACACATCTACATCGACAGCTCCTGACGCGTCGACATCGAGATATGTGACATCAAACCCCTCTCGTTCGAGCTGTTCCATCGCATGAAGCACGGCATGATGTTCGACTTTCGTCGTGATGATATGTTTGCCTTTTCCTTTGTGGGCATAGACTGCACCGAACAAGGCATAATTATCCGACTCCGTCCCACCTGACGTGAACACGATTTCGTTCGGTGAAGCACCGATCCATTTCGCAAGGACACGACGTGACGAATCGAGCGCCGCTCGGGCATTACGACCAATCCCGTGAATGCTCGACGCGTTCCCATAAGTCTCTAAAAAGTAAGGTGTCATCGCTTCGAGGACTTCCGGTCGCATCGGCGTCGTCGCAGCGTGATCAAAATAGTTCATAATAAGGTCACCTCGTTCTTAAATATAAAACATGTAGCCGTCTGACTCTTCTTCTGCGAGGTCAGCGAGTGTCGTCTCATCTAGGACGGTATCAATTGCCTCTTTGATTTTATCCCAAAGCTTTCGTTTCACCGCATCATCTGCTTCAGAGTCCTCGACAACGGCTAAAGGTCCTTCAAGTAAGCGTATAATTTCTCCTGCCGTCACTTCTTCTGCCGGTTTGACGAGTTGATAGCCACCGTATGCACCACGTACGCTCTTGACGAGGCCTCCGTTTCGGAGCGGACCGATCAGTTGCTCTAAATAATGCTCCGGCAACTCGTGACGTGCCGCGATTTTTTTTAAACTGAGCGGTTTGTTGTCTGTCTCTCGTGCCAACGCAATCATAATCGTTAAGCCATAACGGCCCTTTGTAGATATTTTCATCTTCAAGTCTCCTTCTGTTATACTAATCGAACAAACGTTTGTCGAAAGGAATGGTTACGTATGCCTGATTTGTTTCATCAATCGAATGGTGGACCGCTCGCCAACCGGATGCGCCCCGAAACGTTAGATGACGTGATCGGACAGCGACATATCGTCGGCGAGGGCAAGCTCCTTCGCCGTGCCATCGAAGCGGATCGACTCGGTACGATTATTTTATACGGTCCACCGGGTACCGGTAAGACGACACTCGCTCGTGTCATTTCGAATTACACGAAGGCGACGTTCGTCCAATTGAACGCCGTCACCGCCAAGCTCGATGAATTGCGAAGCGTCATTCGTGAAGCGGAGTCCCGGTTTGACTTCGACGATGAGCGAACGATTCTCTTTCTAGATGAGATCCATCGATTCAATAAACTTCAGCAAGACGCGCTTCTCCCTGCCCTTGAGTCCGGAAAGCTTGTCCTCATCGGAGCGACGACCGAAAACCCGAGCTTTGAAGTGAATGCCGCCCTGTTGTCTCGGGCGACGGTGTTCCGACTTGAGCAGCCGGGTGCCGAGGAGTTACGTGCCGTCCTTGAACGGGCGCTCCATGACTCCCGTGGTCTCGGGAACTACCCTGTGAAAATGGATGAAGCTGCTGCTGACCATTATATCAAAATGGCGGACGGTGACTACCGTGTCCTATTAAATGCACTTGAACTCGCCGTCTTAACAACGCCAGAAGTAGACGGGCAGATTCACATCACACTAGAGGTCGCAGAAGAGTCGATTCAACAAAAATCGATCAAATATGATAAAACGGGCGACCGACACTACGATGTCATCTCGGCCTTCATCAAATCGATTCGTGGTTCGGACCCGGATGCCGCGCTCTACTGGCTCGCCGTCATGATCGAAGCTGGCGAGTCCCCGCGCTTCATCATGCGTCGTCTTTATGTGCATGCCGCAGAAGACATCGGGCTGAGCGATCCGAACGCGCTACTCGTCGTCGATGCGGCAGCACGAGCGAGCGAATACATCGGCTTTCCTGAAGCCCGTATACCGATTGCAGAAGCTGTTCTTTATCTCGCGACCGCCCCAAAATCAAATGCGGTCATCACTGCCATCGACAAGGCGCTCCATCATGTCCGAACAGTCGAAGGTGGACCTGTACCGGTGCATCTCCGCGACGCCCATAGTCCCGGGGCACGTGAACTTGGGAACGGGGTCGGTTATAAATATCCTCATGATGAAAAAGACGGGTTCGTTCCTCAAAACTATTGGCCTGAGAATTTGGCCCGAAAACGACCGAACTACTATAAGCCGACGCCTCGTGGATTCGAGCAACAAATCCAAAAACGGCTTGAGTATTGGGAAAAACGACGCTGACTCACAATGAGTCGCGTCGTTTTACTTTTGGATTCGATTGATCTCGACTCCTGCTTGTTCGAGCAAGTCGTTAATGACGTAACCGGCAGCTACAAGTCCTGCGACCGATGGGACGAACGCGTTCGAGCTCGGTGGCATCTTTGCTTTCCGGATTGGAGCGTCTTTCTTCCCGACGACCTCGTTCACGTCTTCACGCGTCACAATTGGAGATTCGTCCGAGAAGACGACTGGGACCCCCTTATAAATCTTTTCTTTACGGAGACGTGTCCGAACCATCTTCGCAATCGGGTCATACGATGTATCTTTGATGTCGACGACTTTGATGCGAGTCGGGTCCATCTTGTTTGCCATCCCCATACTCGAGATGACTGGAATACCACGGCGCTTACACTCCACGATTAAATGGATCTTATAAATGATCGTATCTGAAGCATCAATGACATAGTCGATGTTTTGAGCGAAGAATTCTTCGTACGTCTCTTCTGTATAAAACATCTTCAGTTGAACGAGGTCGACGTCTGGATTGATGTCGAGGAGACGCTTGCCCATCGCTTCTACTTTCGGTTGACCGACTGTCGACAACAACGCGTGGATTTGACGATTGACGTTCGTGATGTCGATGTCATCTTTATCTACGAGGACGATGCGTCCGACGCCACTGCGCACAAGTGCCTCGGCTGCGAATGAGCCGACGCCACCGACACCTAAAATCGCGACCGTTTTATTTTTTAAAGCATCGAGGCCTTCTGAACCGATGGCCAATTCATTTCGTGAAAACTGGTGTAACATGTTTCTTCCTCCAACCAATTCTATTTTCTCATACTATTTTACTCGGAATTATATTCAAAAAAAAGACGTCTCTCGACGTGTTCTCAAAAAAATCGATGGGGCCCGGAGTGCCGTGACGATGCCTTGCTTTTGAACCTGCGTATGCAGGTGGGTGACCTAGCGTTTCCTTCACAAGTCCTCCTGCACGTGATGAGGCAGTTGATCCGGTTAGCAGTTCGGTCTCCCGTATTCAAAGTGTTGGCTCAAAATAACGAAGGCGGCTCTCGTACACCTCAGGTATCCCATCTGTTGATTTAACTATAGCGCTTCTATAAAAAGAAGTCAATGAGAAACACCGACTTCTCGTGACAGTTTCGTCACAACCATTTGTTACGAAACGCACGGTCAGGATCGTACGTGAACTGTTGACGCTCGATGTTAAAATGCCGATTTCGTGAGTCGTTTCCAACACCCGCTTGATAAGCCCAATTCGCCCAATTACTAGCGACATCATAATCGATCAGCTTCGATTCAAAGTAGGCTGCTCCGTATCGCCAATCCTGCATCAACTCCTTAGCGAAATAGTTGGCAACGATTTGCCGACCCCGGTTCGACATCCACCCTGTTGCATTTAGCTCGCGCATGAACGCATCGACAAACTCCACTCCGGTATCGCCTCGTCGCCATTTCTCGATGATGTCAGAATCGACCCGCCACTCCTTCGGCTTCGAACGAATCCCCTGCTCCCGAAACAATCGTTTTCCTTGTTCAAGTGCGACCCATTGAAAAAACTCGCGCCACAACAACTCAAAGTAGAGCCAGTACGTCGATTCGTTCACACTATGTGTCCGCTCGTGCGCTTCTAATTCAAAGAAGACTCGACGCGGGGACAACGAGCCATTCGCCAAATACGGGGACAACTTTGTCGAATCGTCGACCCCGAACCCATTCCGTGTCTCTTTATACGTTCGAATCGGCACGGACAAATAATCATTCAACCGACGTTTTGCAGCTAATTCGCCACCTTTGAAGGGGAATGCCGTCCTCGGGTCTTGCTCGACTTCTTGAACTGGGAATGGGAACGTCACTTCGCGTTTAGACGCTGTCGCCTTTCGGGAGGTGAGTTCGCGTGGTCGTACATCATATTCGACTGCTTTACGGAACTCTGTAAACAGGAACGGCATCTTTTCAAATGGGATATCAACTTCTTCAAATAACGTAAATCCTTCGAACGTTTCGTACTCCCCCTCCCACTCCCCGATTACTTCTTCTTCACGCTTTCGTTCATTGTATCCGATTGCCCTCTGAAACAAGAGACGGTCGGCCGGGTCTAGTATGTCGAGCGGATGCCCAACATGGACATAGAACGGAATCCCAAGAGCATTCAATGAACCTGCCACGTCTTCTAACGTTTCTTTCAAAAAATGAAACCGTTCGTTCCCGAGCGGAATGACACCATATCGATTCTCAACGAGCTGCTTTGGACTGATAAAATAATGCCCTTCTATCGGATCATCATGTCGCAGCGCCTCCTCGAGTGGCAAGTGATCATCGACGCGTAAATCATTTTGGTACCATATAATTGTTTTCATGAAGAGACCTCCTCCATTACTTAGTATGATGGATGACAGTTTAGTACAAAAAGATTAGGATGTGTTTGAAAAATGTTTTCAAAACCAACTTGTGTGGAATATATTCATCTAGAAGAGAAAGGGGTGCTACTATGGCTAAGAAAGGTAAGATGGGATCATTAATCAAAGTCGCGACGGCGGTCGCACCGTTCGTCTACAAATATTATAAAAAGAATAAAGCTAAAAAATCACCGAAGAAATAACGATCTCGTCTCAGCTTTCACGCTGAGACGTTTTTTTCATGTTTTCAAATCGAGTGTGCTAAGATAAATCAATCATTTCATTGAAACGAGGCGATGTTCGTGCACGTCCGATCTATCCACTTTTTACGTATTCTCTTCAAATGGGGCCTCTTCATGACCGGATTGTTCTTACTCGCACTCGGCTCATCGATCATGATCACGGCAAATCTCGGTGTCTCCACGTGGGACGTCCTTCATATCGGAATCGCTCACCATCTTCCGATTTCAATCGGAACTGTCATCTTATGCGTCGGTCTTCTACTCGTCCTATTCAAATACATACTCGATCGAGTCCGTCCTCAGTTCGGCACGCTCGTCAACGCGGTTTTCGTCGGGGTATTCATGAACTTGATTTTAAATGAACAATGGCTTCCTGTTTTCGAAGAGATGATCATGAATATCGTTTGGCTCACATTCGGCATATTTGTGATGGGTATGGGAGCCGGTCTGTACGTCGCTGTCGGGTATGGTGCCGGTCCCCGCGATGGATTGACGCTTGCCTTAGCAGACCGTTTCCAAACGTCTGTCCGTGCCATGCGGACTTGGATGGAGTTGACTGCTTGTCTTATAGGCTGGGCGCTCGGCGGACCTCTCTTCTTCGGCACCGTCCTATCGATTTTCCTCATCGGTCCGTTCTTCCAGTTCTGGTTAGAACGGTTCCGCCTGTTCATCACCTACGTCGATCGTCTCAAAGTAAAATTTGCATAAAAAGAGAGGGGCGGCCCTCTCTTTTTATATGTTCGGAATCAAGACAATCTTTCCGAACTTACCCGATTGTTTGAAGTACGTTTGCGCCTCACGTGCCTCTTCAAGCGGGAACGTCCGATCAATGACCGGTTTTAGCTTCCCTTCAGCAATCGAACGCAACATTTCGGCAAATTCATGACGTGTCCCGAGGACAGACCCGTACATCGCAATATGCTTCAAGTACAGTGTCCGGAAGTCGAGATGGGTCGTCTGTCCGCCGGCAGAACCGGAAATGCAGAATTTCCCACCCTTCTTCAATACTTGAAGAGACATATCAAACAACGCATCCCCGACGACATCAAGCACGGCATCGATCGGACCGTCGTTCGCGGCAATGATATCATCGGCAAGCGTCTCAGAACGATAGGAAAAGACTTCGGTCGCCCCGAACGCTTTCAATTCTTGCTCGTTTTTCAAATCACCGACAATGGCGAACACTTTCGCACCGAAAACGTTCGCAGCAATCTGAACGTTGAGCGAACCGACACCACCGCTCGCACCTGTGACGACAATCGTCTCACCGGAACGAATGTGTAACTGCTCATTCATATGCCACGCTGTGAGTCCGCTCACGGAAAAAACCGCACTTTCGACAAAATCATCGAGTGGCATATCAAAACAAAGGTCGGCCGGCCAGGCAACGTATTCTGCATAACCTCCGTCATATTCTGAGCCAATAAAGGACATATCGTCTGACAAGTGTTCTTTCCGTTCAGGTCCGCTCGAGGTGAACGGAAACAAGACGACATGTCGGCCGATCATCGTTTGATCGACCTCGTCCCCAACCTCGACGACTTCTCCCGTGATGTCTGAACCAGGAATGCGGGGAAAATGGACGCCTTCCGGGCGCCAACCTGACTTTTCGCCAGTTCCATACGCCCCTTCTCGCATCCAAATCTCGGTATTGTTAATGGCACAGGCGCGCACCTTGATCAGTACTTCTCCCGCTTTCGGCGTCGGTTTTTGGATATCGACCACTTGAAGTTGATCGACATCCCCATATCCTACGACTTGCACAGCTTTCATGGTGTATCTGCCCCCTTCTCTTTCGTTCATCCATATGTATTTACCCACGAACCATTCATATCACGCCCAAAAGGTCACCATTCTCAGGTGACCCTCCGTTTAAAGCTGTTGGCGTTGTAACAGATTTGTGAAGACGCCGCCTTTTTGGCTGAGCTCTTCATGTGTCCCGTCCTCGACGATTCCTTCGGCCGTCACGACGAGGATCCGATCGGCATTCTTCACCGTCGCCAAGCGATGTGCGATGATGAGCGTCGTCCGATTCGCCGCTAGTTCATTGAGTGAATCTTGAATGATGGCCTCGGTTTCCGTGTCGAGTGCCGAAGTCGCCTCATCCAAAATCAAGATCGGTGGATTTTTCAAGAACATACGTGCGATAGCGATTCGTTGTTTCTGACCACCGGAGAGTTTGAGTCCTCGTTCCCCGATTTGTGTGTCGAGACCGTGTTCGAGCTCCTCGACGAGCGTCCCGAGATGCGCCTTCTCTACCGCATACATGATATCGGCATCGGTCGCAGTCAGCTTCCCATAAGCGATATTCTCACGCAATGTACCCGCAAACAAGAAGACGTCCTGTTGAACGATTCCGATTTGACGACGTAAACTCTCTTTCGTCATATCACGGATATCCATGCCGTCAATCGAGATGGCACCCTTTGTGACGTCATAAAAGCGAGGGATGAGTGAACAGATTGTCGTCTTACCTGCCCCGCTCGTCCCGACCAAGGCCACGGTCGTCCCTTCCTTGATCGACAAGTCAATGTCCGTCAACACTTGGCGATAATCCGAGTATCCGAACGAGACGTCGTCGAAGACGATATCGCCTTTCAACGTCTCAACATCAACCGCTTCGTCGCGATTCTTAATATCCGGCTCTTCGTCTAAAAGTTGCGTGAAGCGTTTAAATCCTGCCATGCCTTTCGGATACATCTCTAAAAGTGCCGTTATTTTTTCGATCGGCTTGATGAGTAAGTTCATGTACAAGATGAATCCGACGAGCTGACCGTAAGACAACTGTCCTTCATACGTCAAATACGCTCCGTAAACGAGGACGAGTAACGTCATGAGACGCGTCGTGATGTAGATTCCGGCGAGTGACTTACTCATGACCCGATACGCTTCAATCTTCGAGCCGCGATAGAAGTTGTTGTCCTTTTGGAAACGTCCGATCTCAAACGTCTCATTCGTGAACGACTGCACGACACGTGCCCCTGACACACTGTCCTCAACGCGTGCGTTCACTTCCCCGATATTCGTGTACATCTTTTGCCATGCCTTGTTCATGTTTTTATTCGCATACGTGATCATGATGATGAGGAATGGTACCGCGACAACGGTGACGAGTGCGAGTTCTGGGTCAATCGAGAACATGATCCCGAACGCACCAAGTAGCGTCATGATGGCGATAAAGAAGTCTTCCGGCCCGTGGTGTGCCACTTCCCCGATGTCGAACAAGTCGTTCGTGACCCGACTCATCAAATGACCGGTCTTATGGTTGTCAAAGAAGCGGAACGACTGTTTATGGATATGCGTGAACAACTCTTCTCGCATGTCTGTCTCGATGTTGATTCCTAGCTTATGTCCCCAATAGTTGACGACATACTGCATCATCATGGCCAATATGTAAAGAATCAATAGACCGATGCTGACGATGATGATCCAGTTCCATTCCCCACCTGGCAACAAATCATCGATGAACCATTGAACGGCGAGCGGAAACCCGAGTTCAAGCAGTCCGACGAGAATCGCGAATGAAAAGTCGAGGATGAATAACTTCTTATGTGGCCGATAATAACTAAAAAAACGTGCAAACATTCTCTTACCCCCTTCTAAACATTAAGTGTACGCTTTTTTCCGAAAGTTGGAAAACAGGATGCATCCTTTTTTCATTCTTTTTTCAATCGGCGTATAATAAAGGTAAGGAGTGATACACATGCATGTACACATTACAGAACGCGCGCTCGAACGAATCAAGTCGTTGAAAGGCGAACGCGAGGGACAGATGCACCTCTTTTACGAGACGGAAGGTTGCGGCTGTGGAAACAGCGGGATCTTCGAGATTCGATACGTCACGGAGACGACTCCGGAAGACGTCGAGATTGACTCGAACCTCGGTCCAATCTTAATAAAAAACTGGACGAAAGTATTTTTAGACGAACAGATGAAAATCGACTTCCTTGAAGACCGTCGTACGCTCGTCTTGAAGAGTGACGGGCAAGTGTTCAATTCGAATCTACTCGTCACGGACGGCACGGGTTGTCAGTTGAACGTCCCGAGCCGATGAAACAGACACTGAAACAACATCCGAGACTGTTGGTGCTCTTCTTCTTGAGCTTCGGGCTTGGACTGTTCGGGATCTATCTGGCGTTTACCGACTCGGTTTACACGATGTCTGCTGTCATCGCCTCGCTGTTTGCGTTCGGTTTCGCGTTGCAGCGAACAGCGAAATATATGCAGCGAGAAGAGAATAAACGTTAACAAGAGTATGTGTTCCGATTAAATATCTACCATCTCGTGTTGAATCCAAAATCCGTTTCACACATACAAAAAACGAGGATTGCCATGGCAACCCTCGTTTTTTGTGCTTATTTCTTCTCTTTCACTGCCGTACGAATCGACAACTCTTCAAGTTGCGCGTCCACGACAGGACTCGGTGCTTGCGTGAGCAAGTCGCTTGCCGATGCCGTTTTCGGGAAGGCGATCGTGTCGCGAAGGTTCGAACGACCTGCAAGAATCATGACGAGACGGTCGAGACCGAGTGCGATTCCTGCGTGTGGTGGTGTACCGTATTCGAACGCTTCGAGCAAGAAGCCGAACTGTTCAACCGCTTCTTCTTGCGTGAAGCCGAGCAATTTGAACATACGTTCCTGGATGTCACGCTCATAAATACGCTGTGAACCGCCGCCGAGCTCGTAACCGTTCAAGACGAGGTCATACGCGATGGCGCGTACACTTGCCGGATCTGTTTCGAGCAGGTGAAGGTCTTCACGGTTTGGCATCGTGAACGGGTGGTGGTTCGCATAAAAGCGACCGTCTTCTTCTTCAAACGTCACGAGTGGGAAGTCCGTCACCCATAGGAAGTTGAACTTCGACTCGTCGATGAGACCAAGTTCGTGGCCGAGTTTGACGCGGAGTGCGCCAAGGCTGTCTGCGACGACAGTTGGTTTCGATGCGACAAAGAGAAGAAGGTCACCTGCTTCTGCATTCGTTGCTTCGATCAACTTTTGCGCATAAGTCTCGTCGAAGAACTTCGCGATTGGACCGTTCAAGCCTTCCGCTGTCACTTTGAGCCATGCGAGACCTTTCGCACCGTAAACCGCTGTGAATTCTTGAAGCTTGTCGATGTCTTTACGTGAGAAGTTGTCCGCCTCACCTTTGACGTTGATCGCTTTGACTTGTCCGTTTGATTCGAGTGCCGCGTCGAACACTTTGAATCCGGCACCTTTCACAGCATCAGCCACGTCGATGAGTTCAAGACCGAAACGTGTGTCCGGCTTATCTGAACCGAAGCGACGCATCGCTTCAGCATGAGTCATGCGCTCGAACTTCGCCGGTGTGTCCGTACGACCGAGCGTCGATTCCATGACTTGTCCCATCATCGATTCCATCATCGCCATCAAGTCTTCGATGTCCATGAAGCTCGTCTCGATGTCGACTTGTGTGAATTCAGGCTGACGGTCTGCACGAAGGTCCTCGTCACGGAAACAGCGCGCGATTTGGAAGTAACGGTCAAACCCTGCGACCATGAGCAACTGTTTGAAGAGCTGCGGTGATTGTGGGAGTGCGTAAAACTCTCCACCGTGGACACGGCTCGGTACGAGGTAGTCACGTGCGCCTTCAGGTGTCGACTTCGTCAAAATCGGTGTTTCGACTTCAAGGAACTCCTCTTCTGTCAAGAAGTTACGGATCGTGTTCGACGTCTTCGAACGAAGGCGGAACGTCTCTTGAAGCGCCGGACGACGAAGGTCGAGGTAACGATATTTAAGACGAAGGTCTTCTGAAACGTTTTCCGCTTCGTCCCCGATTGGGATTGGTGTCATCTTCGCCGCGTTCAAGATGTTGATCTCAGACGCGATGACTTCGATGTTTCCTGTCGGCATGTTCGGGTTCTTGTTCTCACGCTCGAGCACTGTCCCTTTCACGTCGAGGACGAACTCGCTACGAATCGTCTCTGCGAGTTGGTGGACTGCTTCGTTTTCTGGGCGAACGACGACTTGGACGATCCCTGTGCGGTCACGAAGGTCGATGAAGATGAGTCCTCCGAGGTCACGACGTTTTTGTACCCATCCTTTTAATTGTACTTCTTGGCCGATGAGTGACTCTGTCACACGGCCGTTCATATGTGTGCGTCCGATCATTGTGCTGCTCCTTCCGATAGTTCACGAATTTTGTCTGCGACGGCCGAGAGTGGCACGTCGACTTGTTCACCAGTCGTCATATCTTTCAAGGCGGCTGCCCCACGTTCGACTTCATCATCCCCTAAGATGACTGTAAACTTGGCTTTCAGGCGGTCCGCCTGCTTGAACTGTCCTTTGAACTTGCGCCCTTGGTAATCTCGGTCTGCCTTGAACCCTTCCATGCGGAGTAGTTGCAAGAGGCGTGTCGCCGTCAATTCGACTTCTTTCTCACCTTGCGCGACGATGAAGACGTCAAGTCCTGTCTCGAGTTCAGATAAGACCCCTTCATTCTCCAAGGCGAGGATGAGACGTTCCAACCCGATCCCAAAACCGATTCCCGGCATGTCTGGTCCACCGATGTCTTGCACGAGACCGTTGTAGCGTCCGCCGCCACAAAGTGTCGTGATCGCTCCGAAACCTTCTGCCTCGGACATGATTTCAAACGCCGTGTGCGTGTAGTAATCGAGCCCACGAACGAGCGTCGGGTCAATTTCATAGGCGACACCAAGTGCGTCGAGTTGTGCGAGCACTTGGTCGAAATATGCTTTCGACTCTTCATTCAAATATTCAAGGATCGACGGTGCCGTCTTCATCGACGGGTGATCGCGGTCGACTTTACAATCCAAGATGCGAAGCGGATTCTTATACAAACGTGACTGACAGTCTTGGCAAAGTTCACCTGCCACCGGCTCGAAGTGACGGATGAGCGCATCGCGGTGGGCGTTGCGGCTTTCCGCATCCCCAAGCGAGTTGACGACGACTTTGATTTTCTGAAGTCCAAACGACTTGTAGATCGAGTAAGCGAGGCTGATGACCTCCGCGTCAACGGCCGGGTCGCTACTGCCGATCGCTTCGACACCGTATTGGTGAAGCTGACGGAAGCGGCCTTTTTGCGGACGCTCATAGCGGAACATCGGTCCCATGTAGTAGAGCTTCGTCGGTTGGTCCGGATTCCCGAACAATTTGTTCGTCACGAACGCACGCACGACAGAGGCCGTCCCTTCTGGGCGAAGCGTGTACTCGTCTTTCCCTTTCTTCACGAGCGTGAACATCTCTTTTTGGACGATGTCCGTCGTCTCCCCGACACTACGTGTAAACAGGTTCGTCGTTTCAAAGATTGGTGTGCGGATCTCTTTATAGTTGTAACGGGCGCTCATGTCGCGAAGTTTTTCCTCGACATATTGCCACGTCTCGACCGTGCCCGGAAGCAGGTCTTGTGTACCGCGTGGTGCTTTCATCATCACATTTCCCTCCTTAAAATACAAAAAAGGCCCTCGTCCGCAAAGGGACGAGAGCCTGTGTAAGTTTCCCGTGGTACCACCCTCGTTGCAGAGCCATCACTTGAAACTCTGCCACTCGAAATCGGTTAACGCCCGATGAGACGGCTCCCCCTACTCGCTTTCAAAGGAGCACCTCCAAAGTGTCGTTCGGGTCATCATCCAGTCGATGCTTTCAGCCAAGGCATCGCTCTCTTTGCTGGTGGGTTGACCGTACTCTTCTTTATCGTAGGTGTTTGACTATATGCTTCATGATGCCGAATCAAGCCGGTATCTGTCAAGCGTTTTTTTCGAGCATGAGTGTGACCGGTCCGTCATTGACAAGTGCGACGTCCATCATCTCACCGAAGCGTCCCGTCTCGACGACGAGTCCATTTGACCGAAGTCGCTCGTTGAACTTTTCATAGAGCGTCTCGGCCATGTCCGGTTTCGCTGCCTTTGTGAAAGCAGGTCGCCGTCCTTTCATCGTATCTCCATATAGTGTGAACTGGGAAACAGACAAAATTTGACCGGACACATCTTGAATCGATAAGTTCATCTTTTCTTGATCGTCTTCGAAGACGCGAAGTCCCGTCACTTTGTCGGCGAGCCAGTTCACTTCCTCTTCTGTATCTTCATGTGTCACACCGACGAGAAGCAAGTATCCGGCGTTGATTGCCCCGACGACTTCTTCCTCGACTGTGACCGATGCTTTTTTCACTCGTTGCAATAATACACGCACGTTTCTCTTCCTTTCGTCACGTCATCATGACTCGGCTGACCGAATACACGTCTGAGATTTGTTTGATGCGCTCGACGACTTTCTGCAGGTGATTCACGTTTGGAATCGAGATCGTCATCGAGATGCGGGCTTGTTTGTTTTGGTCGCCCCGACCGCTGACGGCAATGATATTCGTATTCGTCGCCGACACGGCCTGAAGGACATCGTTCAGGAGTCCTGAGCGGTCATATCCAGTGATTTCGATATCGACGTTATAGTTTTTCTCTTTCGCCTGACCAACTTCCCATTCGACATCAAGGAGACGCTCTGGGTGTTGCTCGTTGACGATGTTCAAGCAATCTTTCCGATGAATTGAGACCCCGCGTCCACGGGTGATATACCCGACGATTTCGTCGCCTGGGACCGGGTTACAGCAACGGCTCATCCGAACGAGCATGTTGTCGATCCCTTTGACCGTCACGCCTGCTTCCGTCGTCTTTTTCTTCGGTGACTGACTGACTTTCAATTCGCTGATGGCTTCTGATAGTTCGAGCTTCGGCTCTTTCCGCTGCTTCTCGGTCAACTTATGCGCGACTTGAGCGGCAGTGATCCCTTGATAACCGACCGCGGCGTACATCTCTTCTTCATTCCCAAAGTTGAATTTCTCGACGACGATACTGAGTGCCGGTTCGTCGATTACTTCTTTCGGTTCGAATCCAAGTTTTTTGATTTCCACCTCGACGAGATCTTTCCCTTTTTCAACGTTCTCTTCACGCTGTTGGCGTTTGAACCATTGGCGAATCTTATTCTTCGCCTGACTCGAAACGGCGAGCTTCAACCAGTCCTTACTCGGACCGTAACTGTGCTTCGACGTGATGATTTCAATGATGTCGCCCGTCTCGAGCTTATAGTCGAGCGGGACCATCCGTCCGTTCACTTTTGCACCCGTCATCCGGTGCCCGATCTCCGTATGGATTCGGTAAGCATAGTCAATCGGAACAGAGCCTTTTGGTAACTCGAACACGTCCCCTTTTGGCGTGAACACGTAAAGCATGTCACTAAAGAAGTCGACCTTGAGGGACTCCATGAATTCCTCTGCATCCGTCGTGTCTTTTTGAAGTTCGAGAATCTCACGAAGGTGCGCGATTTTCTCGTCGAATCCGTTCGTCGAGACATTCTTCCCTTCTTTATACGCCCAGTGTGCCGCAATCCCGAACTCGGCGATGAAATGCATATCCTTCGTTCGAATCTGGACTTCGAGCGGTTCACCCTTAGGACCGATCACCGTCGTATGGAGCGACTGGTACATGTTCGGTTTCGGCATGGCAATATAATCTTTGAATCGTCCTGGCATCGGTTTGTATTGCGTGTGGATGATTCCGAGCACCGCATAACAATCACGAATCGAGTCAACGATAATCCGGACCGCCATCAAATCATAAATTTCATTAAATTCTTTTTTGTGCTTGAACATTTTATTGTAGATGGAATAGATATGTTTCGGCCGACCGTTTACATCGGCATCGATGTGCACTTCTTCAAGAACTCCGTTCACTTCTGTGATGACAGAAGTGACGAGCGCTTCTCGTTCCGTCCGTTTTTGTTTCATCATCGAGACGATCTTGTAGTATTGCTGCGGGTTGATATATCGTAACGAAATATCTTCGAGCTCCCATTTAATCGTTGAAATCCCCATCCGGTGTGCGAGCGGTGCAAAGATTTCAAGCGTTTCTTCTGCCTTTTGGACTTGTTTCTCTTTCGGCATATGCTGAAGTGTACGCATGTTATGGAGACGGTCCGCAAGTTTGATCAAGATGACGCGCACATCTTCGGCCATCGCGATAATCATCTTCCGGTGGTTCTCTGCGAGTTCTTCTTTTTTCGATTTATATTTGATTTTACCAAGTTTCGTGACCCCATCTACAAGCATGGCCACATCCGGACCGAAATCGTCCGTCAATTGCTGTAACGAAATATCCGTGTCTTCGACAACATCATGCAAGAGCGCTCCGATGATCGTCGTGGCATCTAAGCCAATATCAACGAGAATGCCGGCCACTTGGACCGGATGGAGGATATAGGGCTCGCCCGAACGTCGGAACTGACCGGTATGATGAAGTTTTGCGTATTCGTAAGCGCGTTTCACTTCGGTTATATCGTCGTCACCCATATACTCCCCGAGCGCGTCGAGAAGATCCTCAATACTTACGATTTGTTTTTTGGTCATAACATTCGACACCCTTTTTCTTACCGCTCCAATCGCCTTGGATTCGTCGCAGCATGGTAGTAGTTTGTATTCAAGATTCTATAATTTTTATAACCATTATCGAAAAAATCTGACGACCTGTCAAAGGTTGTCGGTTATTTTCCTCAAAAACTATTCAAAAACGGGAAGCATATGCTTCCCGTTCAAAAAAATCAGTCTTCGTATCGGATGAGTGAGAAGATGTCGTATCCTTCAAGACGCTCTCGTCCACCGAGTCCGTCGAGTTCGATCAAGAATCCGATTCCTGCTACAACTCCACCAAGTTGCTCAATCATTTTGATTGTCGCTTCAATCGTCCCACCTGTTGCGAGCAAATCATCAAGGATGACAACTTGTTGTCCAGGTTTGATTGAATCTTTGTGCATCGTTAAGATGTCCGTTCCATACTCGAGACCGTATGATACACGCACTGTCTCACGCGGTAACTTTCCTTCTTTACGTACCGGTACAAACCCGAGTTCGAGCGCATAGGCTGCCGGGCAACCGACGACAAATCCGCGCGCTTCTGGTCCAGCAATCAACTCTGCTCCACGCTCACGTGCATAAGCGACGAGCTCATCTACTGATTTCTTGTAGACTTCGCCATCTTGCATAAGTGACGTGATATCTTTAAAGCTAATGCCCTCTTTTGGATAGTCTGCTACTTCTTTAATATGCTGTTTGAAATTCATTTTATGTGTATGCCTCCTGCATCTTGTTCAATCGCAACGATTGTAACCGCTCTTTGAGCTCTGCCAATGACGCGTATACGAAACGCTCTTCGAGTTGTTGGCGTCCGATCCGGCGTTGATAGCACGGCGCCTCGGTCAAATCGCGTTTCGGTGCTTCCGGATTGACTCCAGGCAGTCCGTCTTCCATTGTAACAAGAAATTCGAGTTCAGAGAATACTTGATGCATAAATTGAATCGTATTTTTTGACCATTTTCGCTCTTTTGACAAACGAATCAGGTTTTCACGTAGATTTTTCCGTTCGCAAGTCGCCATATGCACATAATACGTTCGGAAATCCTCACGCGACGGAAGACGTTCAAAGAACGAGTCCCCTTGTCCGAACGCACAATAGATTCGTTCGACACCTTCATGAAGTTTTTCTGCGAGAACCGCCTCATCGTCAGGAAGATCGAGCAGGACGACGAAACGATTGAGTGGTTCATCGTCTTCATGAAGCGGAAAATCCTCTGATGTTCCTTGGAATGACAGGAACGACGTATGTTCTTTCGGCAGGTCCTTCAACTCTTGCACCGAGTTTTTCTTCCCACGGTAGTCAAATACTTGGAAGTCATCGACACGTAAATCTTGAATCATGAGCTGAGGCTTTCGCATCCCGTTCCATTCGTTCACCTGAAGACTCCCCATCACCGAGACATGAGCCATCTGCGAGATTTCCGAGACGACGTGTCCGAACCCGAACCCGATACCATCGAGCTCACGCTTGTCTCCGGCGAGCTGTACTTTCAAATGTGTTGCATCACGTCCGATTTGACGAATGTCACGTAGTTTCGCATCTGCCACGACAACACGTGGTGATGGGTTACCCATCCCAAACGGCGCGAGTTTGCCGATCTCTGTAATCAAATCGAGCGAGACGTCGTTGACCGTCAGTTTCAAATCGACATTGACCCGAGGCACGAACACGTCACCGGGAATCGATTCCGCTTGATGGTTCAGTCGTTCCCGTAGCTCAGCGACGTTTTCAGACTGTAACGTCATCCCTGCCGCGGCTGGGTGTCCCCCGAAGTGTGGCAAGATGTCTTCATTTTTAGAGAGTTCTTTAAACAGGTCAAACCCGTCAATCGATCGCCCCGAACCCTTCGCCTTGCCCGTTTCCGGGTCGTGACAGAGGAGGATGACCGGACGATAGTACGCTTCGACGAGACGAGAAGCGACGATTCCGACAACTCCAGGGTTCCATTTCTCACTCGCGACCACAAGCACACGGTCCTCTGTCATCGACGCTTCGACGAGTTCTTTCGCTTCAGCGGTGATCGTCTTGACGATATCTTGACGCTCTTTATTTTGCTTATCGAGTTGTTTCGCGAGCTCAAGTGCTTCCTCGACATGCTCGGCGAGGAGCATTTGAAGCGCCGGCATCGCCGAGTCGAGACGACCCGCAGCATTGATACGAGGTCCGAACGCAAAACCGACCGACTCCTCATTCAATACACTGTCACCGAGACCACACACTTCTCGTAATGCTAAAATACCTGGTCGCTTCGAGGCTTCGAGTGCCGCGATCCCTTTTTTCGCTAGCAGTCGATTCTCTCCGTCTAGTGGAACGAGGTCGGCGATCGTGCCGAGAACGGCCAAATCAAGGAGTTCCTCCGGCATTCTTCCTAAAACCGCATGCGCCACTTTAAGGGCGACCCCCGCACCGGCAAGCTTATCGTATGGATATCTCGGGTCGATGTGCGGATGGATAACCGCATAGGCGTCCGGGAGTGTCTCTTTCGGCTCGTGGTGATCCGTGATGATCAAATCGACACCAAGGTCTTTCAACAATGTCGCTTCTTCAATTCCAGAAATCCCACAATCCACCGTGATGACCAATGTGAACCCTTCATCGGCCGCCCACTGGAACGCTTCTTTGTTCGGTCCATAACCTTCTGTGAAACGGTTCGGGATATAGCACTCGGCCATGACACCAATTTCAGTCAGGGCGTGCCACATGACAGAAGAGGCGCTGACACCATCGACGTCATAGTCTCCATAGATGAGTACCATCTCACCTTCGTCCACCGACCGCTTGATACGGGTGACGACTTTCTCCATTTGCTCGAACAAGTACGGATCATGAAAGACGAGTTCTTCCTCGGCATACAAAAATGCTTTGGCCGCCTCTACGTCCTGATGACCACGCTGAACGAGTAACGTCGCGAGTTGTGCTGATATATTTAATTCGCTTTGTAAACGTGTGACGTCTTCCAAATTTGTTTCTGGATAGACCCACTGTTTCTTCGAATGATACATGTCCTTCACTCCAATCAATTGTAGATTATAGCAGACCGCGTGAAAGATGTGCCGTCTTGACATTTAAAAAGGTCTCCCGTTTGAAGGGAGACCCAGTTGTTACGCCTCTGTGACCGACGTATCTTTTTTCTTGTTGATGGTTGAACGTTTGATGAGGAGCCACAAATACGATGCAATAAAGATCGATGAGTACATCCCCATGAACAGACCGATGATCAATGCGAGCGAGAAGCTACGAATCGATTCGGCACCGAACACATACAAGGCGAGGGCTGTCACGAGTACCGTGATGACGGTATTGACCGACCGGACAATCGTCTCTTGAATCGATTTGTTGATGATCGACTCATACACGTCCATAGATCGAATTTTTCGTTCTTTTTCATACGACGTGATATTCTCCCGGACCCGGTCGAACGTAACGATTGTATCGTTGACGGAATAACCGATAATCGTCAGAATCGCTGCGATGAAGTACAAGTTCACCTCGACCCCAAACAGCGAGAACGCAACGATCATGAAGAACGCATCGTGTAACATCGCCACCACGGTCGCGACCGCATAAGAGAATTGGAAGCGGACCGTGATATAGAGAATGATCCCAATCGAAGCGACGGCTACCGCATACAAGGCATTTTTCGCCAAGTCACGACCGACTTGAGCCGACACGGTGCTGATGTTCGGATCGTTGCCGAACTGTTCTGTGAACGCAGTCTTGACGCTCGCGACTTCTTCTTGTCCTAATTGTCCGACGAACGTGACATATGCCAAGCGACCTTCATCTGCATATTGGACGCTCGAAATCTCTTGGTCGACACCCGCGTCATTGAACGCCTGTGTGAACTCTTCTTGTGAGACCCGCTCTTCCGTTTGTACCTCGACACGTGTTCCTGAGGCGAAGTCGATTCCAAGATTCAATCCCCGGAAGAACAAGAGACCGATTCCGAGAACGACGATGGCTGTCGAAACTAAGAACATCGTGCGCATATGTTTCACGTAATTCCATTCAGTAAGCTTAAAGTTCACGGATTTCACTCTCCTTCACACCAAACCATCCTTTGCGTTTGTCGAACAGGCGACTTGAGACAAGGAGGTGCATCAAATAACGTGAGATGAATACGTTCGAGATGAACGTCATCGCAATCGAGATCATGAGCATGATCGCGAACCCTTTGACTGAGCTTTGTCCAAAATAGAACAAGACCGCAGCCGAGATAAGTGTCGTCAAGTTGGCATCGATGATCGTACTGAGCGAACGACGGTTACCGGCACGAAATGCTGATAAGACCGATTTTCCAGAACGGAGTTCGTCTTTAATTCGTTCCGCTGTAATAATGTTCGCATCGACCGCCATCCCGACACCGAGGACGAGTGCCGCGATCCCTGGGAGCGTCAAGACCGCATTGATTCCATTGAAGAACAACATGATCAAATTAATGTATAGAACGAGTGTAATAATCGACACGAGTCCTGGTAGACGATAGAAGAACAACATGAAGAAGAATACAGCGATAATCCCGATTGTTGCGGCAAATACCGTTTCTTCAAGTGCATCTTGACCGAACTGGGCCGATACCGATGTCGAATAAATCTCATCAAGCTTGACCGGAAGCGCACCTGCGTTCAAGATGTCAGCGAGGCGTTGACCGCTATCTGCGTCAATCCCACCACCTGAAATGATGGCTTTATCCGACAAGATTGGCCCGTTGACGGAAGCATCTGACACAATTTTCGAGTTCTCTTTTTGAATTTCTTCCTCGTATGTGTCACCTTCTTCGTAATCGAGCCAAATGACGAGACGATTCTCCGGAGCAGGACGTTGTGAGATTTCTGACGTCACTTCACCGAATTTGTCAGCGGATTGAAGCGTCAACTCAACGACCGGTTGCCCTTGTTGGTTGTAGCTGAGTGCAGCACCACGGGGCGCCAAATCTTTCCCGTCGAGCAAGACGTTGTCATTTACGTCACGGAACGTCAATTGTGCCGTTGACGAGATGACTTCGCGCGCTTCGTTTTGGTTCGACACGCCCGCGAGTTGGACACGGATTCGATTGCTTTCTTCGATTCGAACGTCCGGTTCGGATACCCCGAGGACGTTGATTCGGTTGTTGATGGCGCGAACGGTTGCATTCATCGCCGATTCGTCGATGACATCACCGTCTTCGAGCGGTTGCACTTCATACAAAACTTCGAATCCACCTTTTAGGTCGAGTCCGAGATTCGTGTTCTTGACGACCCATGGTGTCGTGAACACAGCGAGCAGGATTGTCGCAATCATGAGGATCGCGAAAATCACAATGTTGCCTTTTTTGTACATACGACTATTTCCTTTCTAGACCACTGTTCTTGATAAAAACTTCTCTTGTTAACATTACAAATTTTCTAAACATTTATCAATCATTTTCCTAAAATTGTAACGGCTGTTCACAGATTATCTGTCCTAATTTGCGTATAAGACTAAATGTTGCGTATAGGCAAAACTTCATGTATGATAAATCTAACCATTACGAAATTAAAGGAGTCTTCCCTCATGGATAGTACGATTATTTATGCGTTCCTCCTCACCTTGTTTGCAGGACTTGCGACAGGGATTGGGAGTATGATCGCATTCTTTGCGAAACGAACAAACACAGCTTTCTTATCGATATCACTCGGTTTTTCCGGAGGTGTCATGATTTATGTATCATTCATCGAGATTTTCCCAAAAGCGCTTGAAGAGCTTGTTGGCGCACACGGAGAATCCACAGGTACGATTTATACAGTCCTTGCGTTCTTCGGTGGTATGTTCTTGATTGGCTTGATTGATAAATTCATCCCAAAAATGGAGAACCCGCACGAGGTCAAATTCGTTGAATCGATGCAAAATGATCCGTCTACTCAAGAATTGGCGACGACCGCAACAAATGAATCGACCAACATCACTCATCCGGAAACACAAAACCGCCTAAGAAAAATGGGGATTTTCATGGCACTCGCTATCGGAATTCATAACTTTCCTGAAGGGTTGGCGACGTTCATCTCGGCACTTGATGATCCTGCCGTCGGTCTTGCCATCGCGATTGCCATCGCCTTGCATAACATTCCGGAAGGGATTGCCGTCTCGGTTCCAATCTATTATGCGACGGGTTCACGGAAGAAGGCGTTCAAGCTTTCGATGTTATCTGGACTTGCCGAACCGGCCGGAGCTGCCATCGGATTTTTGATTCTCATGCCGTTCCTGAGCGACACCGTATTCGGACTATTGTTCGCGGCAGTCGGTGGAATCATGGTATTCATCTCACTTGATGAATTGCTACCTGCCGCCCGCGAATACGGGCGTGCCCATCACTCAATGTATGGAATGGTCGCCGGGATGATTGTTATGGCGACAAGTCTGATTCTATTGATGTAACAAACAATGCCCTGACGAAGCCGTCAGGGCATTGTTTTAGTTTGTTTTAAATACATGGACAACATCTTTTAATTCGGACGACATATGGCTCATCGTCTCGGCAATCCCATTGATTTCCTGAATAGCCGCAAGTTGTTCTTCGACGTTCGCACCCGCTTCTTCGACACTGCGCTGTGTCGAGACAGCGTTCGTAGACATATCTTCAACCGATACCGCGACCTCTGTCGTATTGGCACTTACCTCTTCCGTCGCTGCAGCAATCTCACTCATTTGACGCGACGTTTCTTCGATGACCGCTACAATCTCCCGGAACGCTTCGGCCACTTCACCCATTTGCGATACCCCGTTCTCTACGTGCACACTCGACTCCTCAAACGCCGATTCGACTTGTTCTGTGTCCCGCTGAATGTCGCGGACGACGGTTTGAATTTGAATCGCGGACTGCTTTGATTCTTCGGCAAGTTTTCGAACCTCCGCAGCGACAACCGCGAATCCTTTACCATGCTCACCGGCACGTGCCGCTTCTATGGCCGCATTCAAGGCAAGCAAGTTCGTCTGTTCCGTAATGGCTGTAATGGAACGGGTGATCTTTTCAATCTCTAGCGACTGGTTCGACAGACGACTCACCATTTGATTGGTCATTTCATTTGCCCGACGGATTTCTTGCATTCGCTTCTCGGCCAATTGAACCGTATCTAGTCCACCGTTCGCCGCCTCGAGTGTATGAATCGTCTGTTCATTCACTCCTTGTGAAGCGGCAGCAATTTGATTCAAGCCGTCAACCGCTTGATTGACACCGATCGTTCCTTCCTCCGCGCGCTTGGATGACCCTTGGGCAGCTATATTCATGTCTTCGAATAATCGTGAGACACCTTGTGTCGTCGTTGCCACATGATCTGTGCTTGCGTAAAGTTCCTCTGAATAGGCTGTGACTTTATCTGAAGCTTCTCCCACGCGACGAATCAAACCGACAAGGTTATGTTTCATCTCGTTAAACGCCGTCACAAGGTCTCCAAGTTCATCGTTTGATGCGACTTCGATATCTTCTCCCGTCAAATCACCTTCCGCCATGATTCGGGCTTGACGACCGAGTCGGTTGATCGGTTTTAGGAATAGGCGTTGTAGTGCTAAGAGAGAAAGAATTCCAATTACGACACCGACAACACTGATGACAATCATCCAAAAAATCGAACTTTCTGCATCCTTTTGAACCACCTCCGTCTCAGACTCAAGGAGGCCTCCTTTATACTCGACAAGATCTGTCACCGTCATGCGGACACGGTCCGTTGTAGGCGTCACACTCGTATTGAGTACAGTCTTATATCCAATCTCGTCTTGTTGCTGGCGAAGTTCGATCGCACGATTCATTTCGCGGTCCAACAGTTCGTTAAACTTTTCCAAGTCTTCTAGCCAAGATAAGATTTTCTCATCTGAAGACGATGCGTTGAGTTTTTTCATCAACTCATCACGATTCTCTTGAACCCCCTGTAAACTAATGAGTGTCTTTGGATTGGCGACAAGCATATAATAATTCAAATATCGTTCAGCATCCGTTACTGCCAATGACAAATTTTCTGCGAGGAGCATCTCCTGCATCCCTTCACTGAGGACCCGATCGTAAGCAGCAGTCGATTGTCTCAACTGATATGACCCGAGTGCTCCAACAATGACGAGGGCGATAATCGTCGGAACTAGTGCGATTGCCATACGTCTTTTAAGTGAAGAACGTCTATTTTGTTTCACACCGCTTCGTTTCCGTGTCCACCCTTTCCAATTTTTGAACGGTCTTACAAATCGTTTCACATCCATATCATTCGTTCTCCTTCATCTCGGATTTCTTCTCACCTTGACATTAATGCAAACGTTTTCACTATTCAAATCGATTTTTCGAAATAAGGTGGATGAATTTGAAACTAATTCATTTTGACAAAAATAAGTCATCTTTTGTATGCTTTAAATAGTAATAATTACGTTTTGGTAGGTATTCAAATGAATGTTGAAAATACATCGGTACTAATTATTGGTGGTGTCCCTGGAATGACACTCGCCGTCTCTATGTCACATCTTCGTTCGACTCGTGTCCTTCACTCGAATCGTTTATTGACCATGCCCTGATGATATGGAGCTCTGGTCTCAAATGGTCACCTCGAGTGACAAGAGGCAGCCCGAAGAATTCTCCCCCAACTTCTCTCGACACAAAAAAGCGTCCGACCGTAACGGTCAGACGCTTACTTGCTTATTCCTCAAATGAGGCATTCGCTTTTTTCACGACTTCTGCCACTGCACTTCGGTTGAAGCGTAGAAGCGACTGGTCGCATTTCAAAACGACATGTGTGTCTTCGATTTGATGAACGACGCCGTGTAAACCGCCGATTGTGACAACGCTGTCGCCACGCTCGAGGGCGTTTTGCATCGATTGTACTTCTTTTTGGCGTTTCGTCTGTGGACGAATCAAAAGGAAGTAAAATACGACGAAAATCAAGATCATTGGTAATAACGCAACGAGTGTTTCCATGTGTAACATTCACCCTTTCCTTCAATATCAGGTTCATTATACCGTGAAACTGAAACAATGTCACATAATGTCCGACACGATTTCTTAGAAATTCTTCGCGTTCGGCTTGTTGTAACCGTATTCTTCGAAGAACTCTTCTTTGAAATCGAGCAAACGGTCTTCACGAATCGCTTGACGAACCTGCTCCATCAACTTCACGAGGAAGTGAAGGTTATGTGTCGTGCACAAGTGAAGTCCGAACATCTCTTCCGCTCGAATCAAGTGATGGACATACGCACGCGAATAATTTTTACACGTGTTACAGTCACACTTCTCATCGATTGGACCGAAGTCTGTCTTATATTTTGCTTGTTTAATCGTGACACGACCTTTTGATGTCATGAGCGTCCCGTTACGCGCGATTCGTGTCGGAAGGACGCAATCGAACATGTCGATTCCACGAATCGATCCTTCAATCAATGCATCTGGCGAGCCGACACCCATCAAATAGCGTGGTTTGTTTTCAGGCATGAGAGGTGTCGTGAATTCAAGGGCACGATACATAACGTCTTTCGGTTCACCGACCGAGAGACCTCCTACCGCATATCCTGGGAAATCGAGTGAGACAAGGTCTTGCGCGCTTTGACGACGAAGATCTTCATATTCTCCACCTTGAATAATACCGAAGAGCGCTTGGTCTTCTGGACGTTCGTGTGCCTCGAGGCAACGTTCTGCCCAACGGCTCGTACGTTCGACCGACTTCTTCATGTATTCATGTGTCGCTGGATATGGCGGGCACTCATCAAATGCCATCATAATATCCGACCCGAGCGCGTTTTGAATCTCCATCGCTTTCTCAGGTGACAAGAACAACTTGTCTCCGTTCAAGTGATTGCGGAAATGGACACCTTCTTCTTGGATGTTTCGAAGATCAGCGAGAGAGAATACTTGAAAGCCGCCCGAGTCCGTTAGAATCGCGCCATCCCAGTTCATGAATTTATGAAGACCACCGGCTTGTTTGATGACGTCATGGCCCGGACGTACCCATAGATGGTACGTGTTCGACAAGATGATGTTCGCGCCCATCGCCTTGACTTGTTCTGGTGCCATCGTTTTAACGCTCGCTTGCGTTCCAACCGGCATGAAGACCGGTGTCTCGAATGAGCCATGCGGCGTATGGACGATCCCGTGCCGCGCTCCGGTCTGTTTACATGTGTGAATGTGTTCGTATGTGACTGCATGTTTTGTCATTTTGTTACTTCCTTCCTCGTGATGAGCATCGCATCTCCAAAGCTGAAGAAGCGGTATCGTTCTGCGACCGCAGTCCGATAAGCGTTTAAGATGATGTCG
Organism: Exiguobacterium sp. s57; assembly: GCF_018617685.1. Lineage (NCBI taxonomy): Bacteria > Bacillati > Bacillota > Bacilli > Caryophanales > Exiguobacterium > Exiguobacterium sp. s57. Next base: position 252,293 of record NZ_JACSKR010000003.1, on the reverse strand, counting down.
CGCGTCGCGAATGCCGAGACGAGCATGACGAGTGTCGATTTAGGCAAGTGGAAGTTCGTGATCAATCCATCGATTGCCTTCAACTCCACACCAGGGTAAATAAAGATATCCGTCCAGCCCGATGACTCGACGAAGTCCCCATGGTCTCGCATGATTGTCTCGAGCGTCCGCGTCGACGTCGTCCCAACCGCAAAGATGCGACCACCTTGAGCTCGAACATCTTGGAGCGCTGTTGCGGACTCTGCTGACAACTCAAAATATTCGCTATGCATCGTATGTTCTTCAATCGAATCAGCCGTCACTGGACGGAACGTACCGAGACCCACGTGTAGTGTGAGTGGAATCAACCGAACGCCTTTCCTTTTGGCTGCCTCAAGTAATTCTTCTGTGAAATGAAGACCCGCTGTCGGTGCCGCTGCACTGCCTCGTTCTCGTGCATAGACCGTTTGGTATCGGTCCTGGTCGTCGAGTTGTTCGCGAATATACGGCGGGAGTGGCATTGTACCGAGCTCGTCTAAAATTTCATAGAAAATCCCGTCGTAGTCAAACTTGAAACGACGTCCTCCTTCCGGGAGCTCCTCGACGCATTCTGCGCGGAGAATTCCGTTGCCGAACTCGACGATGGCACCGATGCGTACTTTTTTTGCAGGTTTGACGAGTGCTTCCCACACATCGTCTTCCGTCTGCTTCAATAAGAGCAGTTCGACTTTCCCACCCGTCTCTTGTTTCGCACCGAAAAGACGTGCCGGTAAGACGCGTGAATCGTTGACGACGAGCGCATCCCCCTCGTTCAAGTAATCGAGCACGTCACGGAAATGACGATGCTCGATGTCTCCTGTCTCACGGTCCAATACGAGCAGTCGTGAGCTTGTTCGATCGAGTAACGGGACTTGTGCGATCAACTCTTCCGGTAATTCAAAATCATAATCGTTTACGTTTAATTGAATGTCTTGCATACCTTACTCCTCTTCCTCAACATAACCAAAATGCGACTTGGCAAACTGTGTAATCATGCGTCCTCGCGGCGTGCGCTGCAAGAATCCTTGTTGTAATAAATAGGGCTCATAGACGTCTTCAATCGTCTGAGCATCCTCACCGATCGTAGCGGCGAGCGTCTCGAGTCCGACCGGTCCACCTCCGAACCGTTCGACCATGGACCGAAGTAACCGGTGATCGACTTCATCGAGACCGAGCGCATCGACGTGAAGACGGTCGAGCGCGTCGGATGCGAGCACGGGGTCGATTTCTTTCGTTCCAGCCACTTGTGCGAAATCACGAACACGTCGCAATAACCGGTTCGCGATTCGTGGCGTCCCGCGCGATCGTTTCGCAATCGCTCCGCTCGCCTCAGGTGATATCGAGAGACGGAACAACTGTGCCGTCCGACTGACAATGGCCGCTAATTCATGCGGTTCATAATATTCAAGCTTCAGTGTGACGCCGAAACGGTCACGAAGTGGTGCCGACAACATTCCGGCCCTTGTCGTCGCTCCGACAAGCGTGAACGGTGGCAGGTCGATGCGCACACTTCGTGCCATCTCGCCTTGCCCGTAGACGATGTCGAGACAGTAGTCCTCCATCGCTGGATAGAGAATCTCTTCGATTGTCCGGCTCAACCGGTGAATCTCGTCGATGAATAAGACGTCTCCCGGTTCAAGTGTCGAGAGGATTGCCGCCAAATCACCTGGTCGTTCGATCGCAGGGCCAGCGGTCGTCTTGATCCCGACGCCCATCTCGTTGGCGATGATTTGGGCAAGTGTCGTCTTTCCAAGTCCAGGTGGTCCGTATAACAATACGTGGTCGAGCGTCTCACTGCGAAGTTTGGCGGCTTGAATGAAGACCGACAAATTGCCTTTCGCTTTTTCTTGCCCGATATATTGCTCGAAGCGCTGCGGACGTAAGCTCCACTCTTCAGAGTCTTCATATTGCTGATGAGATTGTGACAACAATCGTTCGTCCATAGCTTCCTCCTTATTTCAGTAACAGCTGTAGCGCGCGTTTTATGTACGCGTCGGTCGTCAAGATCTCCCCGCTCAATGCTTTGCGTACTTTCGCAATCTCTCGTTCAGAATATCCGAGTGCGACGAGCGCCTCACACGCCTCGTCTAGTTCTGATGCACCTTGTGCGAACAACCCTTCGTTCGGCACGTAATCCGGTGCGAGCTCGGATAGCTTCCCTTTTAGGTCGAGGGCCATCTGTTTAGCCGTCTTCTTCCCGACTCCCGGGAACTTCGTCAAATACTTCTCATTCTCGGTTTCAATTGCGTCAATCAACGCATCGATATCTCCAGATGCTACGATGGCGAGCGCTCCTTTTGGTCCAATCCCGCTGACGCTAAGAAGCTTATTGAAAAGCTCCCGCTCGCGGCGTGACCGGAAACCGTATAGCGTCTGTTGGTCTTCACGCACGTAATGATGCGTAAACACGATTACATGTTCGTCTTGTTCACGATAAAAAAACGGGTTAGGCACATGTACTTTGTAGCCGACGCCCGAAACATCTAACGTTATATATTCCGCACACACATAGGCGACGGGTCCTTTTACGAATTCAATCACGGTGTACTCTCCTTTTCGGTCGGAAAAACTGCATTTATTGTACCATAACGGACGACACGAAAAAAGGACAGGCGTTTACCTGTCCTGAAGCGATTACCGTACCAGCATCCGTTCAAGCGCACGTTTCGACAATTCTGTCGTGTCAGCATCGACACGAATCACATTCACTGGATCGGTCTCGAGTGATTCAAGCGACCAAAGTAGATGTTGCAAGTCGATTCGATTCATCGTGAGGCACGGACACATGAACGGGTTCAATGAGACGATATCAAGATGTGGGTACGTGGCCGCCAAACGGTTGACGAGGTTCATCTCCGTTCCGACCGCCCATTTCGTCCCCGGCGCACTCGCATCAATCTTGTCGATGATATACGATGTCGATCCCGCCTCATCCGCTGCCTGAACGACGTCAAACGTACATTCCGGATGAACGATGATGCGGCGGTCCGGTTCGCGTTCACGAAACGTCTGAATTTGCGAGACGGTGAACTTCTCATGGACGGAACAGTGTCCTTTCCAAAGGATGACCCGAATTTGTTCTAGCTCGCCTTCCGCAACCAATTCTTCGTGAAGTGGGTCCCAGACGGCCATCGCCTCGAGCGGGACCCCGAGGTCATACGCCGTGTTCCGACCAAGGTGTTGATCCGGAAGAAATAAAATTCGTTCGCCGGCCTCAAGTGCCCATTTGACAATTTCATGAGCGTTTGACGAAGTGACGGTCGCCCCACCGTGACGACCGACGAACGCTTTGATGGCCGCTGTTGAATTGACGTATGTAATCGGGATGATTCCTTCTCCAAATCGTTCCGTCAGTTCTTCCCAGGCAATCTCCGTCTGATCGATATCGGCCATGTCTGCCATCGAACAACCGGCACGCATATCGGGCAAGACGACAATCTGGTCGTCCCGCGTCAACATATCAGCCGTCTCTGCCATGAAATGGACACCACAAAAGACGATGAATTCCGCCTCGCTCATCTGTTCTGCGAGTCGCGCGAGCTGGAGCGAATCTCCTGTCGCGTCTGCGAACTGGACGACTTCGTCTTTTTGATAATGATGTGCTGGCAAGAACAGTCGCTTCCCGAGTCGGTCTTTGACTGCCTGAATCCGCGTCTCCATTTCTTCCACCGAAAGGTTAGCGTACGTCGGCGGAAGTGTTCCGAGTAGTTGCATATTTCATTCCTCCTTGTAAATTCATACTGCAGTCAAGCGCGCGCACTGAATGGGTCAATTGCCCGAGGGAGATCACATCGATGCGAATTCCTTTGTATGCGGCAATCGAATCGATCGTGATGCCTCCGGACACCTCGGTTTTGATATGACGTGGGATATACCGGACCCATTCTCTCAATTCATCCGGTTTACAATTATCAAGCATCACAATATCTGGATTCGCCGGAATCGCCTCTAAGAGCTGAGTGAACGTCTCGACCTCGACTTCAATCGGAGTCGTATGCCCCACTTTAGCGCGTGCGGCATGAATGGCCTCTGTCACACCACCGAGTGCGACGATATGGTTGTCTTTGATCATGACGGCATCGTCGAGTCGGAGTCGATGGTTATAGCCGCCGCCGACACGAACCGCATACTTCTCAAGCATACGAAGGCCCGGGGTCGTCTTCCGTGTATCGGTCACGTGAATGGATTCGTCATTGAGAGAATCAACGCACTGACGTGTCAAGGTCGCAACACCACTCACGTGTTGAATCACATTCAATAGGACGCGCTCCGTCTCTAAAAGGACACGTGTCTTTCCTTTCAAGACGATCAGTTCGTCGCCGATCGCGATTTGATGACCGTCTTCTTGGCAGAACAAGACATCAAACTGCTGAATCGTAGCAAGTTCTTGAACGATTGGTTTTCCGCAAAAGATCCCTTCTTCTTTCGCAACGATTGTTGCGACCGATTCATCATCCGGATCAATCAATGCACTCGATAAATCGCCAAATCCGATGTCTTCAATCAAAAAGTTCTGCAGCTGTTCGCGTAGATAAATCGTGTTCATCATACCTCTCCATTTCAAGGATGCTTTGCGCGAGGAGACGCGCTGCATCGAGTTGTAAAGTTTGTTCACTTAATTGTCTTGTCACGTGTTTCGTCAAGGTCAATGATTGGGTATTTTGTAAGAAACATTTCATTTCTTCAAGACTTGGTGAGATTGTCAACCATTTACCGATTTGATGACGTAACGTTCGGAAGTCATCCGGTTTGATGTCGTAAGCCACCGTCTCACTTGACGTAAAGGATGAGTCATGTAACTGAAGCGCTCGCGCGACCCGTTTCCCGAACACCCAACATTCAAGAAGCGAGTTCGAAGCCAACCGATTCCTCCCATGGACTCCTGTATCCGCGACTTCACCGACTGCGTATAATCCATCAACGCCGGTTCTTCCCATGTCATCCACTTCGATTCCACCCATATGAAAATGAAGACCTGGACGTACCGGAATCCGGTGACAATCAATCCCAAGCTTGTCGCATGTCAAAGCGAGTTTCGGGAAGCGGTCTCGTAGTCGTTTCACTGTCGTCGTATCTAGATAAACAGGTCCCGCTTGTTCAGTCAGGACCCGAGCCACCTCATCTCGAGGAGCGAGACTGCCAAGCGGATGATGCGCCATCACATGGTTTCCTTCCTCATCAACGAGTGTCGCCCCGGCTCCTCGGAGCGCCTCGGTCACGAGGTGAGGCTCATCGGTCGCCAGTTATGTGGGGTGAAATTGAATCCGCTGTAAGTGTGTCAGCTTAGCACCACATCGATTTGCCAGAACGAGACCATCGCCGGTCACGGTATGCGCGTTTGAAGTCCAATCGATCAGTCCACCAATGCCACCTGTCGCCAACACGACAGCACCGGCTTCAATGTGTAGGACTTCTTCTTTATGAAACGCCATCGCACCGACGACTCGTCCTTCTTTCATCACCAGGTCATGTACGAGGACGTGTTCGAGTATTTTCACGTTGTCTGACAACGACTGACGTAATTGTCGCATGACATGGCGACCCGTCTCGTCGCCACCGGCATGAAAAATTCGATGCGCTCGATGTGCGCCTTCTCGTCCGAGGGCATACTCGCCCTCTTCAAGATCAAATCGGACACCAAATCGCTCCATCTCTTCAATCGATTGACGACCTTCTTCGACGAGAATGTCTACTCGTGCTGAGCACGATGTCATGTTTGAAGCGAACATCGTGTCTTCTTTATGTGCCTCACTCGTCTCCTCAAGATACGAACTCGCAATTCCTCCTTGTGCCAAATCTGAGTTACTCTCCGTCACCCCGCCTTTTGAAACGAGGAGAATAGATAAAGAACCTGGCACATGCAAGGCCGTTGTAACGGCGGCAAGTCCAGTACCAATAATCAAAATGTCAGTTCTCTCTTTGTGTAAAGACACCTGTATATCACCTGTATTCCATATGTAATATTGACTTGTAAACTAGTTTCGCATAATTTTGGGTAGAAGACAACATGAGAAAAGGGGAGTCCATGATGAACCGCTACTTCGACTACGCCGCTACACATCCAATGACACATGCTGCATTAGACCATTACGTGGCTATGGCCCAAAACGTTTATGGGAACCCATCATCACTCCACACACAAGGATATATGGCTGAAGATTATTTAACTGAGGCACGACGTCTATTCAAACAAGCGCTCGGAATTGACGTCTTACGCGGAAAATTATTGTTTACCGGAAGTGGATCTGAGAGTAACTACATCGCGCTCACAAGTTTACGGAAACGTATGAAAGGCAAAGAAGTGATTACGTCTTGGCATGAACATGATTCGGTCTCCCTTCCACTTGAAGAATGGGAACGGGAAGGTGTGATTGTACATCGTTTGAAGTTAAAAGATGGAAAGTTTGATTTGGATCAGTTTACGCACCTACTTGACCGTGACATCGGACTCGTCACGCTCCAACACGTCAATTCCGACACAGGATGGGTGTTACCGCTTCATCACATTCAATGTTTACTGAAGTACAGAAAAATCCTTTTCCATGTGGATGGGGTGCAGGCACTCGGGAAAATCCCAATCTCTGTCGAAGGCATCGACGCCTACTCGTTCAGCGCCCATAAGGTCGGGGGACCAAAAGGCGTGGGGGCGCTTTATATGGAACGATTGATTCCACCGCCATACTATCCAGGTCATCATCAATATGGGATTCGTCCCGGTACGATTGACGTACCCGGAATCAGCTCTTTCGTGAAAGCACTCGGGGAACGACAGGAGCAATTGACGCGTTTTCAGAGAAATTTCATGGCGTTTCGTGCTATCTTGAAAGAGAAGACTTCAAGATATGTCAATTGGCTCGAGTTTGACGAACAAAGTCCCGCTATCTTTTCCTTCGTGTCACATCAACGCGATGGGCAATGGTGGATGACTGAGCTCGATGATCTCGGGTTCCAAGTATCGGCCGGTTCGGCATGTCGTGCCGGCCAGAATGGACCGAACCGCATGCTCGAAGCACTCGGATATGAAACGAGTGCCTGCCATGGACTCGTCCGTATTTCCTTCGGCGCACAAACGACCGTCGAAGACACATCGGCCCTCGCCGATGCCATCGTCACTTTAGCAAGGAGAGTCGAACATCATGAACAAACGTTTAGCCGGTGAAGAACGCCGTCGCACTTTACTTCAGCTGATTGAATCGAGCGCTGAACCAATCACAGGATCTGAACTCGCAAGGCACGTATCTGTCAGTCGTCAAGTCATCGTCCAAGACTTGTCGCTCTTAAAAGCGAAAGGTCATCAAATCATCGCCACAGCCCGTGGTTATGTCTATTTGCACGGGGACCTTACTCCGTCTACTTATTCGAAAAAGGTAGCTTGTCGTCACACTGCAAACGAGATGGAGGCAGAAATGAACGCCATCGTTGATGAAGGAGTCACGATCAAAGACGTCGTCATCGATCACCCAGTTTACGGTTCTATCACCGGTCAACTTATGGTGAAGAGTCGACGCGACGTTCGCGCCTTTCTCGAACGTGTCAAAACACATGGGGCCTCTCCGCTCTCACAACTGACCGGGGGCTTACACATCCATACGCTCGAAGCAGATCATAAAGAGGCAATCGATGCTGCGGTGAAAGAACTGGACCGCCTCGGCATCCTCGTATCCGAATTAGATTGAAGGGACGTCACGAATATGTGACATCTCTTCTTTTTCTTTTGGTTCATGTCCGTTATACTGATGGATGGAACATCTTTCCTGAAACTTTTGAAAGGAGGACTTGTCATGAACGTTCTCGAGCATTTGCTTGCCGCATGCGGTGTCTTCAGCATCCCCATCGGTATCTTGATTCAATTCATCCCGAACGAACTCGTCCTTGCATACGGCGGTTTTCTCGTTGACTCACATGATGCGCCTTTCTTTCTTATGTTCCTACTGGCGTGGTTTTCATTCACGCTCAGTCAAATCGCTCTTTATTGGATTGGTCGGTACGGCGGTCGTCCCGTCGCCTTAAAACTGTATCGCTATTTTCGAATTCGGTCGGACAAGCAACTTCGGGCCGAACGATGGTTTGAGAAGTACGGGGCTTGGATCGTCTGTCTCAGTCTCTTTTGGCGACAGTTGTTCGCAGTGAGTGCCGGTGTGATGCGTCTGTCATTCCGTAAATTCTTGACAGTGACGACATTGATTTTTGCGGTCTGGTCCTTCGTATTTATTCATGTAGGGATGATGCTCGGTAATAACTGGCGGATGATCGGTCACTTCATGGACAATGTCCTCCCATTCCTAGCATTTGGAATCGGCACGACCCTCGTCATTCGTCATTTTCGCCACCAACCAAAGCGTTTGAAAGAATCCGCCTAAACGTGACGGATTCTTTTTTTGTTGGAAAGGGAAACGATGAAATCTGTCGAATAAGAACTATGTAAGCGAATTGCGGTCATACATACAGGATACCGCACAACGAAAAAGGAGGAATCACCATGTTCCATCGTCGCAAAACGTATACGATTCGACCTGAACGCCTGCAAGAATTCACCGACTTTTTTCATACATACATCTACCCGATCCAAGCGTCCCATGGCGCTCGTCTTGTCGGACGCTGGGTGACGGAAGACAAATCTGAGGTCATGGCCTTATGGGAATACCGGGACCGTGAACATTATGAGCAAGTCGAACGGGATTACCGAGGCAGTGCGTTACGGCGAGAAGCGATGAAAAAACGAGCCCGTCTCGGAAAAGACTTGTATATCAAATCGAGCGAAGAGTTCATGATGCCGACGGGACATTATACGCCACCTCGTACTATCGTCTCTGTGACGGCCCATATCACGAACGAAGCGGGCGAGGTCCTACTCGTCAAAAACATGCATCGGAACGACTCGTTCGAAATGCCGGGTGGACAGGTCGAAGAACATGAGTCACTCGTTGACGCCATCCATCGCGAAGTGCGAGAAGAAACTGGTGCAGAAATAGAAGTGGAAGGCATCACCGGGATTTATCAAAACGTCTCATCCCGCGTCCTCTGTGTCACCTTCCGCGCGAAATACGTATCAGGTGAGCTCAGGTCGCAAGCAGGCGAGACGCAAGAAGTCGGGTTCTATCCGATTGATGCGGGTAACGTCGGCGACTATATCAAGCGTGAACATTTCCAAATGCGCTTCCTTGATGCAATCGACCCGATTTATATGCCGTACGCGATTTATAAAGTACGTCCATATGAATTGATTGAACGGATCGAACGCCAGTCGGTATAACAAAAAAAGAGATGATTCGCTATGAGCGAATCATCTCTTTTGCTTATGCTTCTTGCATGTCTTCTTGCTTCGATTGGCCGGTCTCCACTAATAGCTTACGGACGCGACGTTTTTCCACGTGGAGGACGGTGAACGTCATGTCTTCATACATGACTTGCGCACCTTTCTCCGGGATGTCACCGAGCAATTCAACGAACCATCCACCCATCGTGTTTGAATCGATGTCTGGGTCTTTGATTCCCATCTCTTCTGCGAACTCATCAACATCCATATCGGCCATACACTCATACACACCTTCACGGAGACGTCTGAGATAGACGACGGATTCGTCGTGCTCATCCCAAATATCACCGACAAGTTCCTCGAGCATGTCTTCTAGAGTGATCAAACCTGCTGTCCCCCCGAATTCATCGAGGACGACAGCCATGTGAGACTGTTTCTGTTGGAGAATCGGAAGCAGTTCAATCAGTTTTGTCTGCGGTGACACGAACGTGACCGGTCGAATGAGCGAACGGACATCGGTCACTTCATCTCTCATCATCGAACGCAAGAAGTCTCGCTCCGACAAGACACCGATGACGTTGTCAATCGAGTCTTTATAGACCGGTAACCGTGAATGACCACCACTGAAAATCGTATCTTTGATCTCATCGAGCGTATCATCGATGTCGACGGCCAAAATATCAATACGTGGTGTCAGGACGTCATCCACGGAAATGTCGTTAAAGGCAAATGCGCTGTGCACAAGCTCAGCTTCCGTCTCGCCGAGTACACCTTCTTCTTCACCCATATCGACGAGCACTTTCAACTCTTCTTCTGTGACTGATGGCTCTTTATCTTTCATCCCGATGAGACGTAATGTCACATTTTTGAGACCTGTGAACACAACAGTGACCGGTTTGAGGATTTTGACAAGAAAGACAAGAATCCCGCTGATTGCGAGCGAGTACTTCTCTGCGAATTCTTTCGCGAGAGACTTCGGTAAAATCTCACCAAAAATCAAGATGAGAATCGTCGTTACGAATGTCGCAACAAGGAGTCCCGTCCCTCCGGTAAAGATCGTAGTCGCAATCGTAGTCGAGACCGTCGCCGAACCGATGTTGACGATGTTATTCCCGACGAGGATTGTCGAGAGCGTATCATCGAAATTGTCGACAAGGCTGAGGACGCGCTTGGCACGTTTATCCCCATCCTCTGACATTCGAATCATCCGCACTCGGTTCACACTCGATAAGGCGGTCTCAGATGACGAGAAGAACGCTGACAATAGAATCAAAACTGCATATAGAATTAAACTTGACGAGGGCACAGGGTCCACGTTAGCTTCACACTCCGTTTCTTCTTAACAAATAATTTTTTACTCCACAAATTCGAATTCGAAATCGAGGATTGCGACGACGCTACCGTCTTCGGCACCCAATTTACGAAGATCGTCATCGACGCCCATCTGACGCATTTGACGAGCGAATCGCTTGATTGACTCATCATGGTCGAAGTTCGTCATCTTGAAGAGCTTCTCGATACGTGGTCCCGTGATGACGAAGCGTTCGTATTCATCGATGTGGATTTGATAACCTTTTTCTTCCTTCTCATAACGATACACGACACGAGGCGTCGCTGTCTTCTCTTCAAGCTCATCGAGTGGGAATTCAGGCGTCGTATCGACGAAGTTCGCCACTTCAATCAACAAGTTGCGAAGACCATCTTGAGCGAGTGCAGAGATTGGAAAGACTTTGACATCGTCCCCTACCTTCTTCTTGAACTCTTCGAGATGTTCCTCTGCGTCCGGCATATCCATTTTGTTCGCCACGACGACTTGTGGACGCTCGAGGAGGCGTAAGTTATACGACTCGAGCTCACGGTTGATTGTCGTGTAGTCCTCGAACGGGTCGCGTCCTTCCATCCCGCTCATATCAATCATATGAACGATGACTTTCGTCCGCTCGATATGACGCAGGAATTGGTGACCGAGACCGACACCTTGACTCGCTCCTTCAATGAGACCAGGAAGGTCGGCCATGACGAAGCTACGATCGTCCGCTGTCTTGACGACGCCGAGATTCGGTGTGATCGTCGTGAAGTGGTACGCCCCAATTTTAGGACGTGCAGATGAAACGACCGAGAGTAGCGTAGACTTTCCGACAGACGGGAAGCCGACGAGTCCGACATCAGCGAGTAATTTCAACTCGAGACGTAACTCGCGCTCTTGACCTGGTTCTCCGTTCTCTGCAATTTCAGGAGCCGGGTTGGCTGGTGTCGCGAAACGACAGTTCCCCCGTCCACCACGTCCACCTTTGGCAATCGTTGCTTGTTGTCCGTGCTCTGTCAAATCGGCGATGACCGTATCCGTTTGTGCATCGAACACGATGGTACCAGGTGGAACTTTGACGATGAGCGGCTTCGCTTTACGTCCGTGCATCCCTTTTGACATCCCTTTTTCGCCATCATAGGCGATAAACTTCTTCGAATAACGGAAATCAACGAGTGTACGTAACCCTTCTTCTACTTCAAAGACGACATCTCCACCGTGACCACCGTCACCACCTGCAGGTCCACCATCTGGGACATACTTCTCGCGGCGGAAGGCAACCATACCTTTTCCGCCGTCTCCAGCTTTTACAAAAATATTAACCTGATCGACAAACATTTATTTCCCCTCCTTTATGTGAAACGTAGTACTATCTACGTTCTGTTCGTACACATCGGCTGATGGGTTCACACCTGCCGGGACAGTGCCCGTGACGCGAACCATCAGTCCGTCCGTGAACGTCACATGAATCGGCCCGTCCGTGTCTTCTAATAAACGGACAAGCATCTCTGCCACTCGCGCGTCATCGATGGCAAGTTGGTCGGTCGAAATCGTATACGTCATCCGTCCTTCCCAATTCGCTTGAATCACGACAAGGCTCGTCTGCGGCACGTTCAGACGAACGAGCGCACTCTCCTCGTCAGCCTGTTTCCGATAGCGTTCGTAAAGTTCCTCGAGCTTAGTCGGATCGAGTGCCGCATAGAGTGAGATCAATTGAAGCCGATTCATCCATTCGTGACGGACGGTCGATAAGAGCTCGAGTGTCTGTTCTGAATCCATTTGATCCTCTCCTAGAAAAAAAGACTCTAACCAAAAAAGTGGCTAGAGTCTTCTGCGTCGTTCAACTTACGCGCCTGGGTAAACGCTCACTTGTTTCTTGTCGCGACCAAGACGCTCATAGCGTACTACGCCGTCAACTTTCGCAAACAAAGTGTCGTCGCCACCACGGCCAACGTTTTCACCTGGGTGAATCTTTGTACCGCGTTGGCGGTAAAGGATTGATCCAGCTGAAACTGTTTGTCCGTCAGCGCGTTTTGCACCGAGACGTTTCGAAATTGAGTCACGACCGTTTTTAGTCGAACCAACTCCCTTTTTCGAAGCGAAGAACTGAAGGTTCAATTGTAACATGAGGTCCACCTCCTATTGTTCAATTTGGATATATTCACCGTAGCTTTGGGCGATCGTGTCTAACTGCACGAGCATCCCTTCTAATAACAGTTGGGTGCGTTCCATATCCTGCGGTGATAAGTCAGGATACGTCTCGACATAAAAGTAACCACCCTCTGTTTGATCTGCCATTTCTACAAGAAGCGATTGACCCGCAAACGTTTCGACGGCGTTATAGGCACCAAATATGATGGCTGAAACACCGGCGCACACCAAGTCAGAACCAGGTTCTGCAAAGTTGGCATGACCAGTCACTTCGACAGAGCGAATCAAATTCGCTTCGTCTCGTCTTACCTTGACCCGAATCATAGCTTACGCTTCGATTTTCTCGATGCGAACTTTCGTGTAAGGCTGACGGTGACCTTGCTTACGACGGTAGTTTTTCTTAGCTTTCATTTTGAAGACAGTGATCTTCTTAGCGCGGCCGTGTTTTACCACAGTACCGACAACTTTAGCTCCTTCTACGAGTGGAGCGCCGACTTTAACATCGTCACCACCAACAAAAAGAACCTCACCGAATTCTACAGAACCTTCGACATCAGCATCGAGTTTTTCGATGTAGATCTCTTGACCTGCTTCAACTTTGATTTGCTTACCACCAGTTTTGATGATTGCGTACATATACGTGCACCTCCTTGTTAAACTCAGACTCGCCATCCTGGGCAGGGCAAAAACCTTTAAAAACCCGTTCTGTGCGGTTGTAGCCATTTGGGTGCTTCCAAACGAACTAACGTTATAGATAATACCATTCTCAATTAATCATTGTCAACGTCGAGATAAGAAATTCTGACATTCTTCGGACGTCCCGTAAAAGGCGAACTCTGGATTCCCTTCAACGAGGTGCACCTCGATGTCACATTCGTGCCAAGAAGCATCGTGCCACTTTTTTGGTAGCGAGAGTACGACCGCTTCATATTGATCGTTCAAATCAAGAAGTGCACGTTCGAACTGTGAGAAGATGGCCAGTTTCGAAGGCTTGCCGGCATACGTCATTCGATCTTGAATCGAGCGTCCCGTCCGTTCTCTCGACAACTCGAACAAGCCCATCCGTGTGAATCCATACACCTCGACACGTCGCAAATCACGCGCCCCAAGTTCTTTCATCTTTTTAAGGAGCCGAGTCTGACCTTCTTTCGAACCTCGTAAAAAATCAATGACGATCATGCCACCGATGTTACGCAAGCGCAACTGCTCCATGATCGTGTAAAGCGCGGCTTCATTGATGGTATCGGCCGCACGACCCTTGTCTTTGACGGCGACATTTTTTCCGCTATTCACATCGATGACAGTCATCGTCTCGACTTGTTCGATCAAGACGAATGCCCCTCCGTCTAGCCAGACGGCACGACTCTCAAGCTTCTCGATGGTCCCGTCTAGACGTTTCGCCTCAGGCATACGCCCCTTCCCGACATGGCGTTTCACAGGCACTTCCAACCGTTCAATCCGTGTTTGTCCTTCTTTGTCGTTCAGAAGAACCGATTCGACTGCATGACGCCTCACGAATTGTTCGCATAGTAACTCATCCTGACCGTAGCGTTGATCGATTACAGCCATGGCACGTTCACGAAGAAGGTTCAGTTCTTCCTGTAAAGCATCAGGTGCCACTTGCCCGGCTTCCGTCCGAAACAGGACCCCTTCCTCTTCTGAAAGCTCGAGCACCTTCGAGAGACGATCCTGCGTGACGAGGTCAAGCTTCCGACTAAACAATTTCCGCCGACCAAACGGGAAGTAGACGAGATAGCGTCCGCCGAAACGAATATTTTCTGTCACTTTATGATGCTTACCGTTGATTCCTTCTTTCGTCACTTGAACGAGTCGCTTTTCCCCGACGATAGCAGCTTGACCGATTGCCGGCACCTCTGGGTAAGAGGCGAGCGCACGGAGCGTCTCTGCGATCGGCAGGAAGAACGTCGTCTCACCGTCCGTCAAAAAGGCTGCACCGAGCGACGGATGAATCCGTTCGATTGCAGCTTCGACGATCGTACCGACCGACAGTTGGTCGACAAACCGTTCCTCGACTTCAAGTAAACGTTCTCCGTCCACGAGCATCGCCCGCTCAACCGAAGGGGTGCGTTCATAGATTAACTTCATGTGCATCACTCCTTTCGACAGAAAAAGGCAACTTTCGTTGCCTTTACACTTTTTTCATTCCAAACTTCATCATCAGTTTTGCCCAGAAGCCGACCGGTGCCGCGTCCGTCTGAATCGACATGAGCGGGACCGATTCGCCGAGGATACGGCGTGTGATGTTCCGGTACGCCTGTCCGGCATAGTTATCTGGGTTCATCGTGACCGGGACCCCACGGTTTGCAGCAGCAATCACTTCCTCATCGTCAATCACGACGCCGAGCAGGTCAATCGAAAGAATCCGCATGATGTCATCGATGTCAAGCATATCACCTGACTCGACAAGGTGATTCTTGACTCGGTTGACAACCAGCTTTGGTGCATCGATATGCTCCGCTTGTTCAAGCATCCCGATGATCCGGTCTGCATCCTGAACAGCTGCCTTCTCAGGTGTCGTGACGACAATCGCCTCATCCGCTCCAGCAATCGCGTTCATGAATCCTTGCTCAATTCCTGCAGGACAATCAATCAAGACGAAATCATATTCCGTCTTCAACTGATCGACAATCTCCTTCACTTGTTCGGGATTGACCGATGTCTTATCTTTTGACTGTGCTGCCGGGAGTAGGTACATCTCCTCGAACCGTTTGTCACGAACGAGTGCCTGGTTCAATTTACACTGCCCTGTGATGACGTCGACGAGGTTATAAATGCTCCGGTTGTCGAGTCCGAGAATGATATCGAGGTTACGTAAACCGATATCCGTATCGACGAGACAGACCGAGTGACCAGACAAGGCGAGCCCCGTCCCGATGTTCGCGGTCGTCGTTGTCTTACCGACGCCCCCTTTTCCTGATGTCACGACGATGGCTCTGCCGTTTTTCACTTCTTTTTCTGTATGTACAGGCTCCACTACTTGCTCCATTCCACTCACCCTCTCTGTAATTCCATTGCATATGCGTCTTTCAGACCGGTCATGACGTGCCGGAGACGTGTCATCTCAATCCCGTTACTCGTCTGATACGCACAACCCATCTCGATTTCAGGAAGTTCTTCCTCGTCGTCGGAGGTGAGAACATGTTCGCCGATTGCTAAAAATTTCGGATGGAGCAGGCTCGCGGTAATCACCGCTTCTTCCCATCCTTCGACACCCGCACGTACATTTCCTCGTATCGTTCCTAAACAATAGATACTTCCTGTCGCCCGGACTTCTGACCCGGGATTGATATCCCCAATCACGAGCACAGAACCATCAAACGTCAGGACTTGCCCGCTACGAATCGTCCCACTGTGATAGTGGAACGTCTTTCTGCCGTACGTCGCTTTCGCTTCTTCCGTCAACATGACATCGCTCGACAAGTCTTCAATATAAAAAACGCCATGACGAGCGACGACCTCACGAATTTGACGTGACAGCTCCTCGTCAAGATAACGAGTACCTGCATGCAACTTCAGGGCAATCTTCCCGGACGGCGGCTCCATTTCTTGCAATGTCGCTTCTAAGTCCGTAAGCACCTCGTCGATGCCACTCTTCGGATTGAAGTGAATGGCAATGCCGTTGCGATGTCCTTTAATCGTAATGTGTCGTTTACGCTCCATCATGGCTACCCTCTTTTCACAACAGGTCGTGTCGTCACGTATCGCGTCATCGGATAATAAAGAATCACGATGGCGATGGCATTGACAAACATCGTCCCTGGAATCTGTTCAACCAATAGTGTTTGAATCGTCATCAACGTCCCACCAATCGCCGCCATGATCCCGTAAATCGAAACGGTGAAAACGAGAATCATAAACGTAAATGTGATGGTGACGGAGAAAAAGTTCTCACCTATATATTTTAACACGAAGCTGGCTAAGAGAGGAATGAGTGAAAAAGTAAATACGTAAATTCCGAGCAAGTCGGTGTAGACGATGTCATACAGCAATCCGAATACAAGACCAAACCCGAGCGCCGTTTCCCATCGACCGTACAGACTGACAAACATCAGCCCGATGAGCGTCAATAAGAGAAACGGCGTCGCATAGTGCCAAGAGAAAATCGATGCCCATGTTCCTTCAATAAGAAAAAGGAGGAACAGGGCGATGAACACTTTCATGTTACTCACCCGCTGCTCCTCCTTCCTCGGGACCCGTTAGAAACGGTTCGTCTAGTGTCCGATTAATCACGTACATTTGTGAGAACTCATTGAAGTCGGCCTCCGGTTTAATTCGGGCGACTTGTGAGACGCCGTATTCGTCCGTCTCAATCGACTCGATTGTACCAATCACGAGTCCGGCCGGGTAGCGTCCCCCGAGTCCAGAAGTCGATACGAGTTCTCCTTCTTTCAACTTGACGCTATTCGATACTTTCGTGAAGAACAATTCATTCGTTTCAGTATCGAATCCGTCAATAGTTCCATATGTCGCTTTTCCATCCGCATCTTTGACGACAGCCGAAACGTTATTCGTCCGATTGTTGTCGCTGAGCAACTGAACTTGTGACGTATAGGCACTCGTCTGGATGACACGACCGACCATCCCACTTGCCGCGGTTACGGCCATGCCTTTCTCAACGCCTCTTTCTGAACCGACGTTGATGGTGACGTAGCGTTGCCAATCGTTCGGTGTACGACCGATGACTTCCGCGGGAATGAGGTCGAAGTCACGTAACGACTTGTCTTTCGCTTCGACCATCTTTCGAAGTTCCTCATTCTCACGACGCAAATCATCCGCTTCAACCGATACCTCGGCGTACTTCGCCAAATGTTCTTTCAGCTGGCGGTTCTCTTCGTAGATATCGCGGACGTCTGAGATGGAAGAGACCGTCGAGTCCATCCATCCGATTGGTACCGCGAACACTCGCTGGAACGTGCCGACCACATCACGCGTGACGTCTTGGTACCAGGCTGATTCCGATCGTCCTCGAATCGAAACCCCTAAAATGACAAAAAACAAGATCAGTACAACTAGCGTGATGATGAGCTTTTTATTACGTACGAATCGGCTCATCGTGTCTCACCTCTCATCGACGTGACGAGATGCCTGATTTCGAACGGAGGACGTCCATCATTTCAAGAGATTTCCCTGTACCAATCGCAACGCAGTCGAGTGGTTCATCCGCAACGAGTGTCGGGATGTGTGTCTCGTCTGAAATCACGTCGTCCAAGTTTTTAAGGAGCGCGCCGCCACCAGTCAAGACGATTCCGCGGTCCATCACGTCAGCTGCGAGTTCAGGAGGTGTTTGTTCGAGCGTCTGCTTGACACCTGCTAAAATCGCTTCGACCGTATCCGAAAGTGCTTCACACACTTCTGTAGATGTGACTTCGATTTGTTTCGGAAGTCCTGTCACGAGGTCGCGACCACGGATTTCCATCTTTTCCGCTTCGTTCGATGCATCGATGCGCGCCGAACCGACTTCCATTTTGAGCGTCTCGGCCGTACGTTCCCCGATCATGAGGTTGTACTTGTTTTTGATGTAACGAATAATGGCATCATCCATTTCGTCACCACCGACACGAATCGATTGGCTTGTCACGATGCCGCCGAGTGAGATCACTGCGACTTCGGTCGTTCCGCCACCGATATCGACGACCATCGAGCCAGTCGGTTCCCAAACCGGGAGGCCTGCACCGATTGCTGCCGCGAACGGTTCTTCGATCGTATATGCTTCACGAGCACCTGCTTGTTTAGCAGCGTCTTCCACGGCACGTTTTTCAACAGACGTGATGCCGCTCGGTACACAAATCATGACGTTCGTCTTCGATGCGAACAAACCGCCTTTTGATTTTTGAGCTTGTTCCATGAAGTATTTAATCATCGTTGCAGTCGTTTCAAAGTCAGCGATGACGCCGTCTTTCATCGGACGACGTGCAGAGACGTTCCCTGGAGTACGTCCAATCATATCTTTGGCCTGGTTACCAACGGCCTCAATTCTTCCTGTATCAGTGCGGAACGCCACAACGGACGGTTCACGTACAACAATTCCTTGACCTTTTACATAAACGAGCGTGTTAGCCGTTCCAAGGTCGATTCCGATTTCTCGGTTAAAACTACGAAACATAGGTGTTGCTCCTCTCTTCGTTACACTATTTTTTATTATAACGGAAAAATCATGTTTGAAAACGTTCATTCGATTACAGGTTATTTACAATAACCGCATCTCAGTCCTGTCTCACCGTCTTTTAGTTTGCCTTCTTTTCGGTAAAAAGGCAAATCAAAAAAGCAGACGCGAGTAAGCGTCTGCCTAAGAAGAGAACGGTTACAATCCTGGTTGGAGCGGGATGAGTAACATCGCCCCGTAGAAGAAGACCGAGAAAATTAATACTGGTCGAAAGAAGCGGGACGGCTTGAGTCGCGTCGCTCCGGCTAAAAAGCTCGATGTCGTCACGACGAAAAGGTAGATCCCGACGTACATGAGCATGAGGCGGACGAGTACCGTCCACATGCCGAGTTGGTCGATTTCGTTAAAAGAGAGCACAATTAGACCAATATAAGCGATGAGCGATAGAGCACCGACCCCGATACCGACGAGCGGTGAGACACGGTCGAGCCAATGGTCTTTGTCGAACCGAAGGAAAAGCACCGTACTTACAAATAAAAACAAGATAAACATGACAATCGAGAAAAGTGTCGGTTCTAAGTGTATGTAGCTGACGAATAGTGACATCCCGATCATCAAAACCCAAATGATTTTTTCCATGTTGAACACCTCATTTATCATTTTACCAAAGTCACTTTCCCGAATGGAGAAAACTGTATATTCTTATTGAGGTTGTCATAATTTTTTTAATGTAATGAGGATGGACTGTCGTAGCGGTTCATGGATATCCTCTTCACTTAGCCGGATATACAGACTCTTCAAAAATATTTTCACGTTGTGGACGACATACCAATACGTTTCCTCATCAAGTTGTTGTTTACGTTCCTCCACGAGATCAGGGAGGCGTTCTACATGACGCAGGATGATTTCAGAATCCATCCCTCGTTCGAGTAAACGTAGGAGCGGATGGATAAGACGTTCATCTTCGTCATGCGCCAATACGTCGGAACGCATGATTTGATTGATGATGACGTGGAAGAGTTGCGGAAATGACTCCGGACCGAGTTTCGGATTTGCGATGAGTTCGTCCACCGCGTCTGCCGCGTGGGCAATCGAATGGGCCCACCCCCTCCCATTGACATAACCTCTTGTATCTCTTTCAAGTTGGAGATATCGAATCAAACCTTCTGCTGCCTGTTGGAATTGCTCTTCTGTCAAAAAGTTCTCTTCTACATCCCGATGCAGAATCAAAGCCATCAATAGAGTCGTAAAGGCTCTCGTGAAGATAGCGTCCGACTGTGTCTCTTCAATTTTATGAAACAAAAGAGTATGCAAGGACGTCTCAAGGAGTTCACTCATCCTGTCGACTTCGATATCTTTTTGCTCAACGATGAGGCGAAAGAACATCGTGTATATGAGTCGATCACGGAGTTCACCATCCGTTGATCCAATCTGATCAACCATGCTGGTGAGGATACTTTCTTTGTGGACTTCGTAATACGTCATATCCCCTTCCTTCATCATCCGAAGGGTTTCTTTTAATTCATCATTCGTCAAAACATTCATATTCGTACACCGCTCTTTTCAATTTGATTCTTCATCTGATTTTTAGTCGAATGACAGTTTAGATGTCGCTGTTCATTCAGGCCCTCCATTCGAATGTTGTGATGTTTCTTCTTCACCGGAATAAATCATCCACAAACTCAACATCAAACAAATCAATCCGCCTAGCCCAGTCGTAATCAACGACAATTGCTCACCAAAAAATGATTTACTGACTGCTAAGAAAATAAGAATTCCCCATCCAATCACATTCCATACCGTGATTCGCGACATTCGGTAACCCCCTATGAACAAACTCATGCATCATCATTCCTACTCTCTTCAAATTCTATATCTCCACTCATCGTTTTCCAACTATATCCAAAATTTAATGAGGTTATACGCATTATCCGAAATCGGTACAATTGAATAATGAGTGAAGATAATATGTTTTTAATCTATTTGATACTTTACTGTAGATGAGTAACCCTAAGCGAATTAGGAATCGTTAATAATGTGGTTCAACAATTTTTACAAAGGAGGATTTATAGTGAAAAAGAAAATTTACACGTCTTTATCCATAAGTGTCATCATAATCATTGGAGGATGGTTTCTCTATATTGATTCGAAGAAGGAACAGTTAGAAGAAATGGTGTATGAACATTTAGTGGAAGATAAACAAGTCCCTAAAGATGAAATCATGAGTATTACCGCGTTTAATGCAAACCTTCCAAATGAAAAAAATTACTTAGTGAGTGTCAAAATAATAAATGATCCAAATACCTATTACTATTATCGAGCGTCGAACGGCTCCGTAGCTCTTGAATCTTACACGGACGAGAACAATGTAGAACATGTATCTCCTTAGTCCATCAGAGTTTTTTCTACTCATTGTATTCTATACTTCTATGAAAATGTGAATGAAATCAATCAAAAAAGCAGACATCACGATGCCTGCTCTACTCCTCATCCATTCATATATCCCCGCTGCTTCATACTGACATAATGGTCTTCCCCGATGATGACATGGTCGAGACAGGCGATGCCGACGATATTGCCCGCTTCGACCAACCGTTCAGACACCTCGATGTCTTCCCGACTCGGGGTCGCGTCCCCGCTCGGATGATTGTGAACGGCGATAAAGCACGCTGCCGACAACTTGAGCGCCTCGCGGAACACATCGCGCGGGTGCACGATGGACGAGTTGAGCCCACCGACGAACAACGTCTTCCTCGCGATGAGCTGATTTTTTGTGTTGAGATACAGACAGACGAAATGTTCTTGATTCAACAGTCTCAATTCATCCCGCAACAACTCATACGCGTCTTGCGGTGAACGAATCGTCGGCATACTCACTTTCGGTTCCTCGACGTACCGAATCCCAATCGTAAACGCGGCCAGGAGTTGCTCTGCTTTCTTCTTCGTCATCCCTTCGATTTTGCACAAATCGTGGACAGACGCTTGCGATAACGCCCGTAACGTCGGGTACACGTCTGAGATGCGGCGTGCCGTCTCCATCGGATCAGGTCCCCGTCCCCCGATTTGAAGCAATCTGGCGATGGCGGTCTCTACACTACGGTCAAGCACCATGGTCATTCCTTCACCTACTTTCAAGTTCACAGGAAGCGAGGCGTCACCCCATGCCGTTCGAGCGTCTTGACGAGCGGATGGATCGGTAATCCGACGACATTATAAAAATCCCCTTCGATTCCTTCTACGAAGAGACCACCCGACCCTTGGATGCCATACGCGCCAGCCTTATCGTAGGGCTCTGTCGAATCCAAATAATCTTCTAGCCATATTTCAGGAATCTCGGCGAACGTCACATGCGTCGTCGTGACGAATAAATCTTGAGTCGCACCGATGATACTCACACCCGTCAGCACTTCATGGGTCGAACCGGATAATCGTTCAAGCATCCGTTTCGCATCCTCCCGGTCTGTCGGTTTCTCCAAAATGACGCCGTTCAAAACGACGACCGTATCCGCACCGATGACGATGGCATCCCGGTGATGCCTTGCCACATCCATCGCTTTCTCTCGAGCGAGACGAGCTACATAATCATTCGGTGTCTCCCGACCGTCCGTCCCTTCCGTCACGGTTGATGGGATGACCTCATGTTCGATTCCTGCTTTCGTCAATAGCTCGGTGCGTCGTGGTGACATCGACGCGAGAATGACACGCTTCTGTGTTGAATTCATTGTATCGACTCCTTCTCTTATTCTAAAACGGGGTTCCTTTCCGTTTCATTCTTCTCTGTTGATTGTAGGCAACGTGCCTCTTGAACACAATCATCCGTGGCGAAAAAAACGTCCCCTCAATTGAGAAGGGACGTGTCGACTCATGGTGTCGTATAGTCGTATACCGGGATATCCTTTTGTTCGAAAGCTGGTTCCGGAATGTAGCGATCTGGAACGAGCTGATCGAGGTCCGGGCGATAGAAGGCATCGAGCTCGACTGTAAACTCGAGCGACTGCACTTCTTCAATCGTATTCGGTCCCGTCTCAGCGGGTCCGGTGAATTGGACCGTCCGCAACACGTGAATCCGATTCATCGACTCGATTGACTCGAGGAACGAGACGAGCGTTTCATACGTCTCTGCTTGCAGGTTGACCGTCGAACGGACTGTGGAAGCGTTGACCGGGGCAACATCCGTCGGTTCAGCCGGTTCGTTCGTCGCACTCACATCAGCCGGATTGAACGGCTCGACCGTTTCTGGTACTTCTGACTCGGCTACCACGCCATCCGCGAATGCGATGCTCGTCACGTTGACACCCGCAAGAAGACTTGCCTGTGACAACGCTTCGACGACCGTATCGAGGGCAGGCATCGTCGGAACGCGTGTCTGAAGCGTCTGAGAGTCCGCTACGTCAACAGCCTTCCCTTCTTGACGCAACAACTCCAGTTTTGTCTGCTCGAGCGAGAGGTCGCGTTCAAGCGCTTCGACCTCACCTTGTTTGACGTAATACGTATATCCGAAGTAAGCCGGTGCGATGATTGCGACGAGGAGGCAAATCGCAAATAACGCATAGATTGTCGAACGTTTCATTGACTCACCACCTCCTCATTCGTGTCCTCTTCTTCCGTCAATTCTTCCTCTACGTCCTCGAACATGAACGTGAACTCGCCGATGTAGCGTGGGAGCGGATCCTCTTCGAGCGAGTTCGGTTCTTCTACATCTACATCCGCTTTCAACTCCGTCGTCACACCGAGGAGTTTGACGTCGAGGAAGCGCTCGTCGGTCATGAGCGAGCGTTGGAATTCATTTAAATCCTCTAACGTCTCGAACTGAGTCCGTACGCTCATGATGGAACCGTCTGCGTAGTTATACGTCAAGACGTAACCCGTCGGCGGCAATTGTTCGGTCAACGCGCGCAGTGCCGGCACCGCGTCCTTCTCCATGTCGGTCAACGCCGTCACGGTTTGGTCGAGCGAGACCACTTGCTGCGCTTTCGAATTCACCTGTTCGGTTTGATAAATTTGAACGAGCTGTAACTCTTCTTCGATTCGCATCTGTTCTGCTTCCAATTGGTCGACCTCATAGTACAAGTATCCGGCCGCCCCACCTCCGATAAGAAGCGCGACGAGACCCGTCACGATCGGCCAGCGAAGCGTCACATCGGTCGAGTTGATGAAGTTCGTATCCCGATCCCGCTGAAGCGTCGCCATACCAAGGAGTGGAAGCATTTGATGCGATAACGGTGTCGCATGCGCGATGGCGAGCGGTTGCTCGATACGCGTCACTGAGACGAGTGACTCTGACTGAATCATACGGACGAGGTCATCGACTTCCGGGACAGTTCCCGAAACGTATAACTCATCGATGGCCCGTCCATCTGTCCGTAGCGAATAACGATAGAAGTCGAGGAAACGGGCGAGTTCGTTCAGCCAGTCATCCAGTTGATTCGCCTTCATCTCGCCTGTACCATCATATGTATACGTCACGACCCCGTCTTTCGTCCCTACCTGATACGGAAGATCCAATTCAATGGAACGAATGAAACGAATTTGTCCTTCTTCGAGCACAAGCAACTGATGCGAAAATGGCGTGATATGCCAAAGAAGCGTCGACTGGAACGGGTCGATCTCCGACAAGCGCATGACCCCGTTGGCGACCGCGACGGAACGTGGTGTGATCTTCTTCAAGGCGAGACCACGTTTTTTCATATAAGAACGGAGCGACTTCGTCAATTCAATAGAAACGGCATGTAACATGACGTCCGTCTTGACTCCATCTTCTCCTAATACTTCATAGTCGAACGACACGTCATCGAACGGCAAGATGATCGAGCTCCCGATTTCCATGAAGAGATAACCGCGAATCTCGTCCTTCGGAATCGAGGAAGGAATCTCGACTTTCCGTGACAACACCTCGGTCTCGTCTAACGCGACCGCACACGTCATCCCACGACGGACTTTCAACTTACGACAGAGTTCATCGAAAGCGAGCGTAAACGCTGTCTCATCAAGAATCTTACCTTCTCCGTATGCATCTTTTGCTAACTGAACCGAGGCGCTTCGTTTGAACACCCCTTGTTTGATGACGGCCCCGTGGATGCTGAGTGCATCAAACGAAAAATACGCGACCGTCCCTTTCTCTATCCCACGACTCATGATCGTTTCCCCCTACATCAACTCAAAATACCAATCAAAAAAGCTTTCACTAAACCAAAACGTCAACATCGTCCCGAGCGCGATGGATGGCACGAACGGAATCGGCTGTTTTCGTCCAATTTTCTTTGTCATCATCAACCCAATGCCGACGACCGCACCAATCAAGCTCGATAGAAATAAGGCGACGAGCACGTCACGCGGACCGAGCACAAGACCGATCATAGTAAACAATTTGACGTCCCCTGCCCCAAGTCCCCCTTTTGACAAGAAAAACACGGTCGCCAGGAGCGAAAATCCGAGGAGTGCTCCCGCAAGTGGTGTCCACCAGGATGCTCCAGTAATGTATGTCAGGACGAGTAGCACCGGTGCCGTAATGCGCAAGATGACGTTCGGCACGAGCATTGTCGATAAATCAGACATCGCCAGCGCCAGAAGCGTCGACAAGAAGGCGAACGCGAGAAGCGTCGTCACACTGAATCCGTAGAGTGAAAAGCTATAGCCATATCCGATGGCTCCGAGCAGTTCAAAGATTGGATACGTCGGCGCGATCCGTTTGCCACACCCGTGACATCTGCCTCGAAGGGCAACATAGCCGAAAATCGGGATGAGTTCCCACGGTGACAATTCGTGACCGCAAGACGGACAATGTGACCGCGGCGTCACGATCGATTGCTGGCGTGGCACGCGGAGCCCGACGACGTTCGTGAACGACGTGATGACCGCCCCAAGGACGATGCTATATAGGAATCCAATGAATTCAATCAAAAAAGGACCCTCCTTTTGTCAGTATATGCCAAAAATAGAAAACCGGCTAGGCTGAGCGAGTGCCCAGCGCCAGCCGGAAAAGTAGATTTAAGGAGTTGTTACAGCATTTAGATTTGCTTTTTTAACAGCTGATTCATCAGCAGCATCAAGTTTAAACTTAGTGCCAATAACATTTACAGAATAAGTATATTTTCCACTAGCAGGTTTAATTGTTACGTAAGCTGTTGTGTATCCAGCACTATCAGTAAATGGGTCCTTTAAATTATCTACGTACTGAGTTCCATCAACAGATCCTGTAGTTCCTGCAAATTTCATAGTTGTATCTGTACTAACAGGATTCGAAGCAGTATACAACTTCGCCGCACTCACCATTTGCCTCGCATCAGCAACCATCGCATCCTTTTTCGAGTTCTCAATGATTCCACCAATCGCAACGACTGCGATGGCTGCGATAATCCCTAAAATAACGACGACGACGAGTAACTCGACGAGTGTGAGTCCGCGCTCATCTTTTAACTGTTTAGCATCTTGCCAAATCATTTTCAACTTTTCTACCATGATTCATTCTCCCCTTTTGTGTAAAGTACTGTGATTAAACTAGATGAATTACTAAAGACCTAATATAGAAGTAGAACAATTTTACTATACCTTCAAAATATAGTATTGAAAAGGTATATTTTCAAAAGCCTGCATATTCTTTCTACTGATTCTGAATATCCCCATAAATTTGGAACATCGGGACGACAATCGAGATGACGATGACTCCGACGACACTTGCCAATACGACGATGAGAAGAGGCTCGATGATCGACTTCAATCGGTCGGTCGTCGTCTCGACCTCGGTCTCATAAAACTCCGCCACTTCGTTCAACATCGAATCTAAATCCCCACTCTCTTCCCCGACCGCAATCATCTGGGTCATAAGTGCCGGAAAGTTCGAGTTACGCATAAGTGGTTCATGGAGCGGCACTCCTTGCGCCATCATGTCACGAGCCTCCATCAGTCCTTTTCGGATGACGCGGTTTGATACGATGCGCTCGGTGATTTCAATCGCCGTCAAAATCGGCACGGCCGCCTGTAAGAGAACAGCTAAACTTCGTGTCAATAACGCAATCTGAGACTTCATCACGATCGTCCCGAAAATTGGCATCTTTAGTAGCAACCCATCGATAACGAACCGCTCCCGGTCCCGCTTCAACATCCAAGTGAAGGTGAGGACTCCGAGAATCGCGAGTCCGAGCAACAGCCACCAGTAGGCAGCGATGAAGTCAGAGACCGCGACGACGATTTTTGTAATAAGCGGTAGCTCACCACCGAGTTGACCGAAGATACTCGCGAACGTCGGGACGACGTTCACCATTAAAAAGGCGACCACACCGATGGCGACAATCGAGACGACCAACGGATAGGTGAGAGCGGAGATGACTTTCCGCTTTATATCATATTGCTTTTGGAGTTGAAGCCCGATTTGGTCGAGCGCTTCCTCTAAGTTACCGCTCGTCTCCCCGGCGAGTGCCATCGAACTAAAGAAGTTTGAGAAGACGCGCGGATGTTTTTGAATCGCGACGGAATAGGCAATCCCTTCTTTTAAATCATCCTCGATTTGACTAAGTGCTTTCTTCAACACTTTCGATTCAGTCTGTACCCGTAAAATCGAGGTCGCGCGAACGATCGGGACACCTGCCCGGATGAGCGTCGCGAACTGTCGAACGTACATGATCAGGTGTTCAATCTTCACACGTTCCGGAAGTAAATTCACTTCCATATTCAGTCCGGTCGACTCGAGCTCGGATAGATCTGTCACGAGAATCGATTCTTGACGCAATTTATCTTTCGCCTCCCGAAGTGAGACGGCCGTGATGCGCCCTTTCTTGCGTTTCCCGTTCAATAGTTTCCCTTCATACTGGAATATCGCCATCACTCATCACCTCATCTCTTCTGTCGGGACGGCGTTTGGATTGATGATTCCTTGCCGTACCAATTGCTCGATGGCAGCATCCATCGATTGCATCCCGTTTTGGCGACTCGTCTGGATGACGGTCGGCAATTGGAATTCTTTTTCATTTCGAATCAAATTGGCGACAGCCGGATTCCCTAACATGATTTCCATGGCGGCGATACGGCCTTTAGGCACATCGATCCGAGGAAATAACCGCTGACTGACGACCCCGAGAAGGACGTTAGCGAGTTGCGTCCGGATTTGGTCTTGTTGCTCAGCTGGGAACGCATCGATGATTCGGCTCACGGTCGACATCGCACTCGATGTATGGAGCGTCGCCATGACGAGGTGACCCGTCTCTGCCGCCGTCATCGCCGTCGAGATCGTCTCTAAGTCACGCATCTCCCCGAGCAAAATGACGTCCGGATCTTGACGTAAAGCAGCCCGCAACCCGCTCACGAACTTCATGACATCGGAGCCGATCTCCCGTTGGTCGACGATGCTTTGGTCATGGGAATGCAAATATTCGATCGGATCTTCTAACGTGATGATCCGTTTTCGCTGCGTCCGGTTGATCTCATGAATCATCGCTGCAAGCGTCGTTGATTTTCCTGAACCGGTCGGACCCGTCACAAGGATGAGACCGTGCGGCTTTTCAATCAAGCGCTTCAACACCGTCGGAAGGTTCAGCTCATTCAATGTCGGGATTTCCCCGGAAATGGAACGGAATGCGATGGCAATCGTACCCCGTTGATAGTAAGCATTGACTCGAAAACGCGAAACGCGTGGAACACCGAACGAGAAGTCAAGATCCCGGTCACGCTCTAAACGTTCCCGCATGTCCTCCGTCATAATTTCTTTTAGATATCCTTCGAGATGATGAGGCAATACCTTTTCCTCGCCCATCGTGATGAGACTCCCATCTACTCGAATGATCGGAGGTGAGCCCGCCGTCAGATGAATGTCTGAGGCACGTTTCTCGACCGCATTCGTCAAGATGACTTCAATCGATTGATTAATCATAAGCATTCTCCGTAATGACTGTTCGTAATATTTCTTCTGTCGTCGTCAAACCGGCGGCGACTTTTTCTAGCCCATCGGCAAGCAGGAACGTTGCGCCTTGCGACTTGGCGTAATCGACCATCTCGGACTCGGTCGCTTGGTTCATAATCATCCGACGCAAACCCTCATCAATCGGAATGACTTCATGAATGGCAAGGCGACCCCGATAACCCGTGAAGTTACATGAGGTACATCCTTTTCCACGAACGACCTGTTCGATGTGAACCCTTTCCGCTTCAAACAGACTCTGTTCACTTTTCGAGACTGGTTCGGCATGCCCACAGTCACGACAGACGCGCCGAACGAGACGTTGCGCGACGAGTCCGGTCGTCGAAGCGGCGACAAGAAATGGCTCGACGCCCATATCGACGAGACGCGTGATGGAACTGATTGCTGAATTCGTATGTAACGTTGATAAGACGAGGTGACCGGTGAGCGAGGCACGAATGGCAATCTCAGCCGTCTCGGTGTCACGTATCTCCCCGACCATGACGATGTTCGGGTCTTGTCGCAAAATTGAGCGAAGACCTGACGCAAACGTCAACCCGACTTTTGAATTGACCTGGACCTGGTTGATGCCATCAAGTTGGTATTCGACCGGGTCTTCAACCGTGATGATGTTCTTCGTCTCATCATTCAGTTCTTTCAACGATGCGTATAGTGTCGAAGACTTCCCTGAACCGGTCGGACCGGTAATCAGGATAATGCCATTCGGACGTTTCAGCATGTCGCGGTACGACTGTTCGTTTCGTTCGCCGAATCCGAGTTTCGTCAAATCGGTCAGTCCTTGTGATGAATCAAGGACCCGAATCACGATTTTCTCCCCGTACATCGTCGGGAGAGTCGACACCCGGAAGTCATAGGCCCGGTTGCGCAGCGTATACTTGATCCGACCATCTTGCGGCAGACGACTCTCCGTAATGTCAAGGTTACTCATGACTTTGAGACGCGTCAGCATGACGCTTTGGATCTTCTTCGGGTAGACCGTTTCTGTCCGTAAGTCCCCGTCGATCCGAAAACGCACATGAAGTTGTTTCTCGTGCGGATCAAAATGAATATCCGATGCACGTTGGTCAATTGCACTTAAGAACAGTTGGTTCACGAGTCGGATAATCGGGGCATCATCTCGACTGGCCGTGTCTTGACGCTCAATCTCTGGAGCATCCTCTTTCAAAATTTCGATGAGCGAATGGTCCATCTCGTAGTAGCGACTGATCGTCTTACGAATTTGCTCTCTTGTCGCAATCCCAATCTCGATGTTCATGCCGGTCTGTAACCGGACGTCATCGATTGCAATGAGGTCAAGTGGATCAGCTGTCACGACATGAAGCGTATTTCCATTCACCTCAAATGGCATGATGTCATGCTTTTGCGCCAACGCTTTCGGCACGAGTTTCGTGACCGTCACGTTGATATCATAGGAATACAATTCAATAATCGGAACTTGCAACTGTTCATGAACCATTTGAATCAACTGCGTTTCCGTAATATGGTTCAGTCGAATCAGTGCGTCTCCTAGCTTTTCTCCGGGACGCTTTTGTTCGAGTGCCTCGTCGAGCTGACCCGTTGTAATGAGTCCTGCTTCAATTAGCATCTCGCCTAATCTACGTTTCGTTCGTCTCACGTTACTTCACCATCCTTTGAGGAGCCTCCTCTTGCTTGTCTTTGTCTTCACGTTCTTCGATAAAGACACTCACAGCTACCCCTCCAATCAATGCAACAACAAGAATGAGCCATGCCCACCACGTTTGGACGAGCGCTTCTTGTACCATCAAATAGATGCCACCAGACAGGAGGGCCGTCCATAGACTGATGACGAGCTTCGTTTCACGCTTGCGCATCATCGGGACGGACAAGGCGAACAACGTCAGTGTGGCGAGTACCCAAAATCCAAGTAAAATCAAATAGCCAATCATCCGACAGCTTCCTCCTCTGTAGGGACCTCTTCCAATACGGGTGGTTCTGCCTCAAACGGATTTCCGTTCGAATCCTCTGTGAACGGATCTTCTTCATTCTCATCCGGGAATGTCGGAATCACCGGTTCGACCGGGTCAGGTAGCGGGAGTGGAACTGAGCTCTTCGTCACGATTTCCGGTGTCGGGGCATAAAAGTCAAACCCGAGCAATTCCATTTTTTCCCCTTCTTCTGTCACTGTGACACGGTAGAGCTTACCTGATTGTCCATCTTGACCAGACTGCGTGACAGATGAACTGCCAGACGGGAGCGACGATGAGAAACGGACGACTTTTTGATGCGGGACCGTCTTCACTTCCTCCACCCTTGCCTCAAAGGCAGCTTCAAACGGCTGACCTAATAACTGAACTGTCACCGTGCCTCCTTCATTTAAGACTAGGATTGCGTAAGATGAATCCTCACGATTTTGGACTGCAAAGTTCGAACGATCGTCCACTTTCGTGTCATAACCTAGCTCCACACCAGGCGGAAGCGTTTCATGCGGGACCCTTTCAAGAATCGCAAACGGTGTCGCGGCGAACATTCGATAGAGCGA
The DNA here is from genome assembly GCF_018617685.1 of Exiguobacterium sp. s57. NCBI lineage: Bacteria > Bacillati > Bacillota > Bacilli > Caryophanales > Exiguobacterium > Exiguobacterium sp. s57. Next base: position 221,028 of record NZ_JACSKR010000003.1, on the reverse strand, counting down.
AGAGCCGAGCGTCGTGAGGGCTTCATAGTCTTCCCCGAACGCTTTGAGACTAAAGATATCCCCAGCGGCCATCTCAAATCCGTTCATCCGATCGAGTGCCGACTGCATCGCCGGTGTCGGGCTCACAGTGAATGAGGCGACGACTTCACTTTCAGCCGCGACTTGCTCTAACGTCACAGTTGATTCAAGCATAGATGCAGCTTCCATCAATGTCGGAACAATCATCGTCATCGTGACAGGTTGCCCTTCAAGATAAGGTTCGACCTTTGCTTCGTCAACAGACGTTAAAAGTGGATAAGCGCCCGTGTCCTCGATGGAGTCAAGCGTATTCGATACATCGAACGTCACGATTTCTTTCCCAATCTCCATGATCGTTCCATCCACCAAATTGACCGAAAATGGCAACGTATTAAAATCTTTGATTGCATTGTCGAGACGAACGTTTGCTTCTTCCTTCGTCATCCCTGACACGTCGATGCCTGCGACCGTCGTCTCGATATATGTAGCACTCGACTCAGCAGACGCGTCTAAATAATTGACGAGTCCGATCGTCGGCAATGTCACGAGTACGACGAGTCCAATCAAAATGACTAGATGCATCCCATACCGCTTCATGTAAAATTCCCCCCGTGTCTGATCCGACTTCTATTCTATGTATCCGTTTAGCGTATAACTTTAGTATAATATGTATTGTACAAAAAATAACATTTAATTCAGTATTTCATACGTTATTTACCGAATGTTTTACTTTTTTTGAATAGGAGGTCAATGTCTTGTCGCATTCCGAAAAAGGTTTTACGCTCGTAGAAGTACTCGTCTCCATCGTCGTTCTATCAATTATCTCATTTTCTCTACTTACCATTTTTAGTCAAAGCTTGAAGACGACCCACGATAGTCTCAATCAAACAATTGCGAACCAAGTGGCGCAAAACACACTACATACGTTGAATCGGCGGGCGGCTTCCGTCGATCAACCGCTCGAGCTACGTCAATTATTGAATCGGGACGGCATCAGCCTCACATGCGACTTCTGCGAAGATACGCGGATTCATGGGGATACGTACGTCGCAACGATTCAATCGTTATCCACCGCACCCGGACACACGATCGAGGTCGAAATCTCGGTGACGACCGACCGATTACAAACACCCGTCACCTTGAAAGGAGTCATATCGAATGCGACATTGCGCGAACCGTTCCCTGAAACGGCTGTCCCGACAACTGACTGAGATGAAGAAACGAGAAGACGGCTTCACACTCGTCGAGTTGCTCGTCACCGTCGTCGTCGCTTCGATCTTAAGCGGAGTCATCATTACGGCTTTCATCACGGGCACGCTCGGTTTTCAAATGACGAACGAAACGAGCGAACTCCGCAGTGAGGCGGATTATTTGATCGCCTCGGTCCTCTCCGACGTGAACCGGACCGAATTCGATGCCGTGACGGAAGTGGGCGGCACGTTCCAATTTTATCGGTTATCTGCACCAGGCATCTCAGAGGCCGGAATGATTTACCGGGAGGCGGGATACGTTCCGACCGATTTGGTGCTCTCAGAGGACTCGTTCACCCCATCCAATCCGCAAATCACAGTTGAACGGTTGACGATTCAATTGAAAGATCCGGTATTCGATCCCCGACGCCCCACATATATGACGGGAGGTCTGATTGAAATCGAAATGGATTTGACCCAGACAAACGATTCTGATTCAGTGACCACATTTGAAAGCTCAATCCCATTTTAAGAAAGGAGGCATCCCGATGCAAAAACGTGAAGACGGATACGTCCTCGTGCTCGTCCTCGTGACGATGGCGGCTCTCGCCGTCTTGTCGCTCGCTGCTATGCAAGTGAATTTATCGACGAACAAACTGACAGTCATCCGGACGGAAGATACCCAATTGAATGAAGATGCGAAAAGCGCGCTCCGTCTCATCGCCGACGAGGTCCGGACCCAGTTCCCGCTCCACGGTGAAGCGGAAGTCCCTATCCATATGGAGTCCGAAACTGCATTCAATAACAAGATACAGTCTCTCATTATCAATGACGAACCGTTTACAGCTTTGACGACAGATAGCGAGGTCCGCTACTCGATCGAACTGAAGAAAGATGCGACGGATACCACCATTCAGACGGCGCCGTTCACGACGATTCTTCAAGTGAATGTCACGGCATCGCGTCAAGTGAACCCGGAACAGCCCGTGCTCGCGGTCGAATACACGCAAGATCTGTATTTGACGGCGCTCCCGTCCTTTTTATACTACGTCCTCGGGTCCGACCAACAGTTAAACGTGAATGGTATGCCGACAGTTCAAGGAAATATCTATTCAGGCGGTCCGCTTTCCTTCATGCGTAAGGCTAACTTTCAATTAGATGGCGTGGCCAAGCAAATCGATAATGTGGATACAAGCCGGCTTCATTTAGACGGTCGAATTGATTTGTTGCAGTTGAACGACTGCTTAAGTTGTCAACAAGAAAACTATTTCACGGCAGGTACGGAACAGGCTGGTGAAAAAGCGGACTTTGGGGTGTCCCCAAGTCGCTTCTCCCCGTTCCAATATGACTATTCGATCATTGAATTTTTGAATCGTCGACTCGACACACCCCTCACCTTCACGAACAACGTCAACTCGAAAATCTTTGAAGAAGGGCTGATTGCCTCGACGAATCGAGTATTCGAGCTCGAACGGGTATTGTCGGAAGACGGCTCTTCAATCATCGAACGACCGACTTCATATTTACGGGCGGATGCCTATAACGCTTTAACGGATCCGACCATTTTGACATTGCCTACTACCATTTCTGATCGTGCCATGTATGTCACCGAATCCATTACCGAATCGAACGCCCCGCTCCTATTCGATGGAGATGTCGTGATTGAATCACTTAACAAACTGACGATTGCGCGCCCATTGATCGTGCGGGGAAATTTGACCATTAAAGGCAATGTGTCATTCAGTTCAACTGTCTACACGCTCGGCGACACCTTCATCGACCGTGCCAATATCCTTCCAATCGATGCAGAGAAAGGGAACTCCCTCATCCTCTTGTCAAAAGGAAAGATCTTATTGAACCGAATCAACGAATTCGATGATACACCGACGACGCTTCAGGCGTTCATGTATAGTGATTCGAACGAACCAACTTACGTCTATGCGGTCGGATCAATCCTAGAAGTCAACGGAGGACTTTACAGTAAGGGCCCACTTGAGGTGAACGTCTTCCGCGGAACGTTCGGAGGCGGGAACGGCTTAAGCCCAGCTGAGAACTTCAACCTCCAAGTTCCGGCTCATGCGGCCGATCAGTCCCGCTTAAAACTGACATATAACGATTCCGTGTTTAATCAACTCGAAACATTACCGGTCACGAATCAACTCCAGTTTTTCGTCAGCCATCCTGTTCAATTAAAATAAGCTCAAAAAAATCGGCCTCCTCTCGATATGAGAAGAAGCCGATTTTTTAGTTCTCCATCTTTAAGATGAGGTCTGAGTTGTAGTCTTTGGCCGTCTGTTCCATAGCATTGGTCCACTTCGCACCGTTGTCGAGCAGCAGTCGAGTCAACTCGACCTGGTTATGACGGACCGGCTGCAATAACACCGATTCGTCATCTTGAATCGGATAGCCCTGATCGAGGAGATGTTTGACTGCCTCAAGATTCAACGAGTCGACAGCAATCCCGAGAAGTCGCTCATCCTCGACATAACGTATGGCGAGCTCCCATTGCTCGGGACTGCCGTTTGCGCTGAACAAAGGCGTGATGATCGGCATCCCTTCCACTTCTTCAAACGGGTCGAGCCCTTGCTCGAAATACGCTTCAATCACGTCCATCGGTGCAGTAGTCACCGCCGTCGCAAACTGCTCGGATGTCGGAAGGATTTTTTTATCCTTCAGAATGAGTCGGACGGCCTCCCATTCCTCCCGTGTTTGTAAATCAGTCAACTCTTCTTTTGAAACTGAAGAACGTTGGTTTACTTCTTTTATTAAAGCATCACCAGACAATTGTGAGAGTTCCGGTTGGGATTGGCTCCAATAAAGAAGTCCTCCCAATCCACAAACGAGAAGCAATCCGGTGATTCCAATCATCATTCGCTTGCGATTCATCATTCGCCAACTTTCTGCCATTCACTTAATAACGGTCATCATCCTGTCCTGAGGCATTCGTTTGGATGATGCGTACATAAAAGGTATCTTTCACCGCTTCAAACGGTTTTCCTGCCGGGAGAGTTGTATATACTTCCACTTTGGCCACACCCGGTTTCACTGGAATCAACTCTTTTCCTGACGCACTGACTTGAACAAATTCTTCACCAGACACAATCTCCATCCGATAATCACGCCAAGTCGAGGTCGTCGGCCAGTACTCGAGGAGCGGTGGCCGTGGTGCCATCCCTTCACCGATATTAATCGTCATGTCTTTTGACATCAATTGGTTCGGATATTCGTTGACACGGACGATTGAAATGTTTGAACGAATGTTCCGTAAGGCATTGTCATTAAATGTTGTCTGAATCGGAATGTCCGTAACGATCCCGTTATTTCCATATCCATGTTTGGCACGTAATTGGTATCCGGTCGCACTTTCGGTGACCGTCAAAGCCGACGGGGTGGTCCCGATTCGTTCAAGCGGGATGGTTACACTTGGTGATGAGGTCACTTGAATCGTCGCGACTTCATTCACTCGTTTTTCTTCGTCCACACTATCCCATACCCACAAGTCGAGTTGGCTCGGTGTTTGGCTCAAGGATGGTGCCGTGACATTGATTGTAAAGACAGTACTAGGTGCAGCGATATTTAACCCACTGAAAAAGTCACCGACGTCAACAGACGCCTTGAATTGAGTCATCCCTGGTTTTAACCCAACGATTTTCAAGTTGTTCCCGTCCTGTTCGAAGCGGACACTGTCACCGGATTCAACGACATAACGAACCGACTTGTACTGTGCCGTTTCCGGCATGACTTTTGGTGTCACGGTAGTCGCTTGACCGACGTACAGCTCTTTTGACTGAACGGTAAGCTGTTCAGGCGGGCTGATGACCTTTACGTTCGACTCCGCTACGACACGTGGTTTCCCATCACCTGGATCAATCGTCAAACGTAACGTGGCAGTTCCTGTCTTCAGTCCGGTCACAATCGCATTGTTTCCTTGTGAAACAAGTTTGGCGACACCGTTCGCATCGATGATTTCCCATTTCAAGCTTTTCCATTTCGGGTTTGAATAAGGATCCCCTTTTGCATCGGTGATGGTCGGACTGACAATCTGTTGTGCACCAATTTGCAGTGTGACGTTCGGGATCTTCGCACCGTACGCATACGGTGCCCCAATATTGATCAATAAATCAGGGAACGAAGAGTGAACGATCTGCTCCTTATCCCAGTCGTTGTGCTTATCTAAATTATGACCTTGCTTCTTCGCATACTCAATCAATGTCGTCAACTGGTTATCCGCTTTTTTCAGTTGAATGAGCGAGGAAGAAGACTCGATGGCACGGACAACTACTTCAAACGTCACAGTCCGGTCACCACTCTCGTTCGGGAGAAATACGTTCGAGTTCCCGTGTCGCTCGTAATACAGATTCGGTTTTAACTCTAGATTGATTTCATTTAGATTCGTGACCGGATAGTCTTTTCCATTTCCATCACGAATCGCAACGATTTCAAGTTGTTTTGGCAACTTCTCTGTGAAGGTCGTCGAATCAATCCGCAGGAACTTGTCACCCTTTTGGTCTTTCGATCGATCAAATTGTTCTGGATATTGAACTTGGTATCGAATCGTTCCCGTCTCAAACAAGTTGATGGTCGAAGGATCAATCGAACGGGACACTTGAATCAAGTCCGATACATTCTCTGCACGTTTTACGTTAATCGTGAACGTATCAATCACTTTGGCATTCCGTTGATCGGACGTCTCGATTTTCACTTCAATCGGTCGGTTTGCGACAACGTCCGCTGCAGGAATCGTGAACTCTTTGACTTCATAGTTTCGCAATTCTTCAAATGCTACCGACTTTCCGTTGTATGTGATTGTTGAATTCAAAAATAAGTCTTGGAAGTCATAGTCACTCGGACGCCACATCAACTTGACATCTTTTCCAGCAGTCACTTCAACTACCCCAGCTTCTATGTCGGAAGAAGTGTATGAGTTCGTAGAATCGCTGACTGATTCGATCACATTATAAGGTTTGTGGTTCGCCCCGATAAAAGCGCGATACATCGTGTTGATAAAGATTTTTTTCTCGTCTTGAACTGAAAACTGATTCGTGTGACCCGCGCCCGAATAGGTGAAGTTATTTTTCGTGTATGTGTAGTAATGGTTACTCGCATCTCCATATGACCGTTCCTTACTAGAATTATCCGAAGACAAGTTGTACCAAGGTGTAACTTCAGGGTCATTCAAATCAAGCGTGAAATATTGGTTGTGCGTTTTTGAGATCTTTTTAGGCTCATCATTCAAAGCATATGGATATGAAGTGAAAATTCCATCCTGTACTTTTTCAATCACCTGAGTAACTTGCGGTGCACCATAACCCATATTCGTATAGATTTTTTGTCCTGAAATATTCTTTGTGGAGTCTGAATTGACAAACTGACGTTCCCACTCTGAAGTGGCAGAGTTCCCACCACCGGAACGGAAAATTGTATCATGGGTCAACATGACTCCTTGTCCCGTTTCTGAGAACGTCTTTACTTTGGAAGTAGCCGCAACGTTCATGCTACCTTGTGTGTTATAAGAATCCTGAAAACCAAAAATCAACATATCATACGTATTATTATTCAAACCTTGATCGAACTTACCTAGTTGAAAATCACTGGTTGTTCCATTATTTAACGTGAATTGATATTGACCGTTACTGTCTGTCAGCATATTTGACAAGTAGTCAGAAATTTTTCCTTTACTCGCTGTTCCTGCAGTTAGTTGCAAGATGTTTGCTTCTACTTTTTGATCGATATAGAGGAACGTCCCCTTTTTATAATCTTTACGCCCGGTCACTGTATCTTTAGCAACAATCATCCAATTCTTCGGACCGGTATACGTAGGTCGAGATAATAGAAACTCGAGTTGATTCGTTGAATTTGCGACTACTTCTCTCACCTTATCTTCAGCATCAAAGCGATCGTTGTGATTAAAATCAATGTATAATTCTACAATCGTGCTTGAAGTTGGCGGGTTTACAAATTGATAGTTGAACTGAAACGGCTTTCGATCATTGTTTTTGATTTGTACCGTTTGATTCACAAGCGGTTGTTGATTATACGTCACGTCAACATTCGACAACAAGGGACGAATGCTCGATTGATTGACTAATTGATTGATCAGCGCCCCGTCCGTATCAAACTGTTTGACGTTGGCATATTCTTTGAATGCGGCTATTTTTTTTACATTTTCTCCACCGAGCAACAAATCTTTATGAAGGTATACCGGTAACCCTGTTTTTACGTAAAATTCTGTAATCTCATCGAACTTTAAATCTGTTAAATCATTTAAAATCGTCGTCGTATTATGTTCAGTATTACGATTCGATGTACTTTTTATTTTATTCACTTTATTAAGTGCTTCTTGATACTTTTCATTTTCACCAAGTGGGCTACTTGCCAATACAATCGCATCGTAAGCTCCATCCATCGGGAAACGAGTCGCATTGAATTGTTTAACCGTTAAAAAATCGATCTCTAACTTATTCAATGTATTCAAATCGTTTACTAATGTCTTTTTATACGAGTCAATCGCCGTTTCTAAAGCATCTTGAGTCAATACATTGCTTGCTGTATACGCATCTCTTAAATATAGTACTTTATATTTCGGTAATTCCTGCGCCTCTACAAACTTGCTTTGAGGGACGAACGAAAGTAGTAAAATGAAGATTATGGCAACATGCATGAGTTTACGCAATGTATAGTCCTCCCTATTTTTAGTCTTCACTACTAATTATCCCACCCACTTGAAAAAATATACATCTATTTCTTTGACATCAGGTAAATGTTTTCGCTTAAGAAGCGTCTCACTTCGCTGATGAAATAAAGGGACCCGGTCACAATCAGCGTCTCGCTTGTCGGCGTCTCGATCCAATCGTGAAGCCATTGTTGCCATTCGATAAAGTACGCCCCATCTTTCTCTAGTTGCGCTTTCGTTCTAGCACGCGGAAAGTCGAACGTCGTCTCATACACATCCCCGATTTGCTGGAGGGAACGAACCATCGTGTCGCGGTCTTTATCCTCTAAAATGGCGGTCAGCACGGTCACGTCTGTCTCTTGATTAGCTTGTAAAACTAATGCCTCGATGCCTTCCTGATTATGTGCCCCATCTAAAATAATACGCGGTCGTTTTGATACGAGCTCATATCGTCCCGGGTGTTGCGTTCGCTCGAGACCCGATTGAATGGCTTCTTCCTTCCAACCGAGGTGACGTGCCACCGCCACGGCGCATGCCCCGTTATAGGCCTGATGATGCCCTGTCAATCCGAGCACGACAGGTGGCATGGCTTGATATGTCACGACTGTCTCTGCCCCGTCTTCAATCTTAGTCACGAGCGCACGTGCGTCATGAATTTGTGCATCCAAGGCCTCACCTTTTTTTTGCAACAACTCAATCAACTGGTCCTTCTCGACACTATGGAACATCGGCACACCGCGTTTCATGATGCCATACTTCTCCATCGCAATCTCTTCAAGCGTATCGCCGAGAATGCCTTGATGATCATGTCCGATCGACGTCACGACGGTCGCAAGTGGATGTGTCAACACATTGGTCGAATCGAGTCGTCCCCCAAGACCGACTTCCCAAATGATCAGGGCAGGACGTGTGTCATCAAAATAGCACCATGCCATCATCGTCAATAGCTCGAATTCCGTCAACGTCTCCGGCGCCTCGTCCGCACAAACTTTGACACGGTTCGCCACATCGACGAGCGCATCTTCAGGAATCGGTTCCCCGTTTAACATGATCCGCTCCTCGAACTGAATGATATAAGGTGAGGTGAACGTGCCGACGGATAAGCCGTTCTCCATCGCCATCGCCCGTAAAAACGCGACGGTCGACCCTTTTCCGTTCGTCCCAGCGACATGAACGGCCGGCCGTTCTTCCAATCCTAATCGCTCAATCATCCAGTTCATCCGTTCAAGACCTGGTTTGATCCCGAAGCGAAGCTGTCCACTCAACCAATCGAATACGTCTTGTCTCGTCTCCATCTTTCACACTCCTACTATTTACACTTCTGTTTCATCTTATCAAAATTCACGACAGCCGTTATGGAAAACAGTCTGTGCTATACTCGAAGCGAAGAAGGAGGCATGCGCCATGACAACTGACTGGAACTTCGAGGCGACGTACCTCGAACTACGTGACATCTTTTACGACCGTGGTCCCATCCATCCGGTCGACAACCCAACACTCGTCTTGTTTAACGATCCATTAGCCGCTTCACTCGGGCTTGATGCGCATACAGTCAAACAAGACATCGACTTACTTGCCGGCAACCGTCAAACCGAGACGTCGTTCTCTCAAGCATACGCCGGACACCAGTTCGGGAACTTGACGATGCTCGGGGACGGAAGGGCCCTCATGCTCGGCGAACACGTGACTCCGAACGGGAAGCGTGTCGATGTGCAATTGAAGGGCTCAGGACCGACGGAGTACTCTAGAGGTGGCGACGGACGGGCCGCACTCGGTCCAATGGTACGAGAGTTCATCATCAGCGAGGCGATGCATGCGCTTGGCATCCCGACGAACCGGGCGCTCGCCGTCGTTCAGACAGGAGAAGCCCTCATGCGACAAGGTCCAAAACACGGAGCCATCCTGACCCGGGTCGCTTCAAGCCATCTTCGTGTCGGGACGTTCCAATTCGCGGCAGGCGCCGGTTCAATCGATGATGTCACCGCGCTCGCGGATGTTGCGATTCAGCGTCACGACCCTGATTTGATCGACCTACCGGATCGTTACGAACAGTTCCTCGGTCGCGTCGTCGAAAGACAGGCGAGACTGATCGCCAACTGGCAACTCGTCGGGTTCATTCATGGGGTGATGAATACGGACAATATGTTCATCAGTGGTGAAGGTCTCGATTACGGACCTTGCGCGTTCATGGACACATATCATCCGGAGACCGTCTTCAGCTCGATTGACCGCGAGGGACGATACGCCTATGCGAACCAACCGTATATCGGGTCTTGGAACCTCGCCCGACTCGCAGAGACATTGCTGCCGCTCCTTGGAGAGACGAAAGAAGATGCGGTCGATGTGGCGAACAAACAGCTCACCCGCTATACCGAGCTATATAAAGAAGCGTATTTCACTGGACTCGCGCATAAAATTGGCCTATTCGTCCGAAAAGACGGTGACGATGCGCTCACCGATGAACTACTTCGGTTGATGGTAGAGACAGAGGCGGACTATACAAATACGTTCCGCGCGTTGACGCTCGGTGAGATTGAATCTCTCTCATTCGCAACTCGGGAAGACGGGAAGGCGTGGCTTGGCGCTTGGCGAAAACGTCTGAGTGAGCAAGGTCTCCCGGACGAGGACGTCAGTCGAATCATGCGCCAATATAATCCGGCCATCATTCCCCGAAATCATCATGTTGAAAAAGCGATTCAAGCAGCAGAACGAGGCGACTTCGGACCGACCGAGGCGCTACTCAACATTTTGCGTGACCCCTATAACTACGATCAATCGTCTGAATACGTATCGGCAGGTCCACCGCGAACGTATCCGTATCAAACGTTTTGTGGCACGTGAACCATTTCGCATTCGCGAGATGGTTTTTTTGAAACCTATCTCATCGATTTATCGTAATAGAAAGTAGTTCATAAAATATTCGAGTGAATTGGAATGGAGTGTCACAAAATGAAAAAACTGATTCCGTTGATGATCCTCATCACCGCTTCCGCCTCTTATGTAGTGTATAGTCTGTATCTAACATTAGTCGACCAACCGATTCAGGCACATTTGACCGGTGTGGCAATCGGTACACTCTTCACGTCTTCCTATTATATTTCAATAGGTCGTTTGCCGTTTTGGAGTGAGGAAGAAGAGGTATGAAACTCTCCTATATCGCACTTTTATCAGTGGTTGGAGTTCTATATTCCATATATGTCGTTCATTTGTTTCGAATCGGTTTTACAATTCCACTCTACACTCAAATCCCAATGCTATTAACGATTGGAGTCATCGTCTGGTGGCTTTTCAACAAACAACCCGAACGTCGCTCTTGACGCTCGGGTCTTAATATTATTCTGAATCCCGAAAAGGAAACGACACAGATGAAGGCTCCGGTAGCGAGTCAGCGAGTGCCAGTAAATCTTCTTCCGAGACATTTCCTGTTACGAGAATTAGTTTGTCTTGACTGATGTAGTAGATTCCATTCCCACTCGACTGATTCAATCGATAGCGTTCCATTTTATCCGCATGACGATTAATTCGCTCACCGTCGCCCACGCTGAATGCATTGGTCATCAAAATGGTGACTAGTTGCGACTCATCATATAACGTCCACAGTTTTACCGGTCGTTCTACGTCATCGATTTCACTATCGATCGCATACATCGAATCTTCTGGGAGTGCCAAGCCGTGGCTTCTTTTTTCGGAAGTGTCAGTGATTCCAAAGTGCTTCATCCCATGCATGACCCATTCCCCGTCCCGTGAATAGTGATAGACGCCGAAGGAAGGCATTTGGTTTGGGTGAGCCATCGCAATCAATCCAATGTCGCCAACTGTCGTCTCATAGATGACATCCTTTGTGGAAAGGTGGCCTTCCGATCCATCTTGATATTGAAGCGTGATTTGATGAACTACCGCATCTGTCAACGATTCGGTCCCTTTTGGTACGTCTTCAATGAGCGTGCCCACCCATTCACTCGTGGGTGCTTGGGATCCTTCACTCGTTTCAATTTTCTCTATATCTGTTTCAACCGACTTCGCCTTTTCCGGGGTCGAACACCCTGTCAAACATAATAATAGAACACCTATTATCCCGATTCGTCTCATCTCATATCCCCTTTTCTACGTCCATCTCTCCAAATTCTACCAAAACATAAAAAAACCTTCTATGGAGAATCAATCTCCAGAGAAGGTTCATGTCTTACTTACGCAACTCTTCCAAACGGGCGCGGACCGCGTCACGCTTGTCGAGGTAGTCTTTTTCTTTTGCTTTCTCTTCGTCGATGACGTGAGCCGGTGCCTTGGCGATGAAGCCTTGGTTTCCGAGTTTCTTCTGCACGCGCTCGACTTCTTTCTCATACTTCGCCACTTCTTTTTCAAGACGGGCGATTTCTTCTTCGAAGTTGATCAAGTCTGCGAGCGGGATGAAGAGTTCCGCACCTGTCATAATCGCGGACATCGACTTGTCCGGAGCCGTGAGGCCACGTCCGATTTCAAGCTCTGTCGCGTTCGTGAACTTGCCGATCGTCATTTCGTTCGCGCTCAAGTAACCTTGTGTCGTATCGTCGCTCGTCGAGATGAAGAGCTGGATCGTTTTCGACATCGGTGCGTTCACTTCGGCACGGATGTTACGAACCGAGCGGATGACGTTCATCACCGCTTCAAATGCTGGAACCGAATCTGCGAAGTGAAGGTCGTCACGACGCGTCGGGTAGCTCGCACGAACGATTGAATCGCCTTCGTGCGGCAAGTGCTGCCAAATTTCCTCTGTGAGGAATGGCATGAACGGATGCATGAGACGCATGATCGAATCGAGCGTATGCGCGAGGACCGAACGGGTCGTGTGCTTCGCTGCTTCGTCCTCACCGTAAAGCGTCAGTTTCGCCATCTCGATGTACCAGTTACAGAACTCTTCCCAGATGAAGTTGTACAAGTAACGACCGGCTTCACCGAACTCGTACTTGTCGACGAGGCGTGTCACTTGGTCGATCGTGTCGTTCAAACGAGTCAAAATCCACTTGTCGGCAAGCGTCTTCTCACCCGTGAGGTCAATCTCTTCGACTTTGAGTCCGTCCATGTTCATGAGGGCGAAACGGCTCGCGTTCCAAATCTTGTTCGAGAAGTTCCACGTCGACTCGATCTTCTCCCAATAGAAACGAAGGTCGTTCCCTGGTGTCGATCCTGTGAGGAGGAACCAGCGAAGTGAATCCGCTCCGTATTGGTCGATGACTTCCATCGGGTCAACGCCGTTACCGAGTGATTTCGACATCTTGCGACCTTCCGAGTCACGGATGAGACCGTGGATGAGCACATCGTTGAACGGTTGCTTCCCTGTGAACTCGAGTGATTGGAAGATCATGCGTGATACCCAGAAGAAGATGATGTCGTATCCTGTGACGAGTGCGCTCGTCGGGAAGTAACGGTTGAAGTCCGGTGCGTCCGTATCCGGCCAACCCATCGTTGAGAATGGCCAGAGTGCTGACGAGAACCATGTGTCGAGGACGTCCTCGTCTTGTGTCCAGTTCTCACTGTCCGCTGGCGCTTCTTTCCCTACATACACTTCTCCTGTCTCGTTATGGTACCAAGCCGGGATGCGGTGGCCCCACCAAAGTTGACGGCTGATACACCAGTCGCGGATGTTCTCCATCCAACGAAGGTATGTGCCTTCGAAGCGTTCTGGGACGAAGTTGACTTTCGTATCGTCGTTTCCTTGTGCTTCGAGTGCTGCTTTTGAGAGTGGCTCCATATCAACGAACCATTGTTTCGAAAGGTATGGCTCGATGACTGCGCCAGAACGCTCTGAGTGACCGACCGAGTGCGTGTGTGGCTCAATCTTCACGAGTGTGCCGTCTGCCTCTAGGTCTTTGACGAGTTGCTTACGGCATTCGAAGCGGTCGAGCCCTTCGTAAATGCCTGCGTTCTCGTTCATCTTCCCGCCTTCGTCCATGACGAGGATGCGTGGAAGTTCATGTCGATTCCCGATTTCAAAGTCGTTCGGGTCGTGGGCTGGTGTGATTTTCACGCAACCTGTACCGAACTCCATGTCGACGTAGTCGTCCGCAACGATTGGAATCTCACGGTTCATGACGGGAAGCATGATCGTCTTGCCGATGAGGTGTGTGTAACGCTCATCTTTCGGGTTGACGGCAACCGCTGTATCACCGAGCATCGTCTCAGGACGTGTCGTCGCGATTTCGATGTGACCTGAACCGTCAGCGAGCGGATACTTCATGTGATAGAACGCACCCTCGACTTCTTGGTAGATAACCTCGATATCTGAAACGGCCGTCTTTTGAGCCGGGTCCCAGTTGACGATATATTCGCCACGGTAGATCAAACCTTTTTCGTACAAGCGAACGAATACTTCTTGAACGGCCTTTGAGAGCCCTTCGTCGAGTGTGAAACGTTCACGTGAGTAGTCGAGGCCGAGTCCAAGTTTTGACCATTGGTCGCGAATCGTCTTCGCGTACTCGTCTTTCCACTCCCACGTCTTCTCGAGGAATTTTTCACGTCCGAGGTCGTAACGCATGACGCCTTCTTCACGGAGCTTTTGCTCGACTTTCGCTTGTGTGGCGATCCCGGCATGATCCATCCCTGGGAGCCAGAGCACGTCATAACCTTGCATACGCTTGAGGCGTGTCAACAAGTCTTGAAGCGTCGTGTCCCAAGCGTGACCGAGGTGAAGTTTCCCCGTAACGTTCGGTGGCGGGATGACGATCGTGTACGGTTGTTTCGAATCGTCCTCGTCTGCTTTAAATACATCGTTCTCTAACCAGTAGTCGTACCATTTCGATTCCGTCGCACTTGGGTCGTACTTCGTCGGCATGGTGATTTCATTTGTCTCATGGGCCATGTGTAGCGCCTCCTCTATCTTATTAGTGAACACAAAAAACGGCTTCTCTCGTCCTATACGCTAAGGACGAAAGAAGCCGAATCTTCCGCGGTACCACCTTAGTTCGCCAACAAAGTGGCGCACTCAAAATCGAATAACGGTCGATGGACCGAACTTTCCTACTCCATTCAGAAAGTCAGCTCCGAGGCGACTTCCGCGTCCATCCCTCGCAACCTTTCACCAAGCGGTCACGTCTCTAAAAGGAATGAATGATGCGTACTACTCCTCATCAAAGCAATTCATCGTATCTGTTAAATAATTGTAGCGACAGAAACGTCAGCAGTCAAGATTAGAGTGAAAACTCTTCTTGAAGCTCCTTGAATGTCGCTTCGACCGCTGCGATCGTCTTCTCGATATCCTCATCCGTATGAGCAGTCGAGAGGAATAAGCCCTCGAACTGTGACGGTGGCAAGAATACGCCGCGTGCTGCCATCTTCTGATAGTACGAGCGGAACATCTCAAGGTTCGCCGATTTCGCTTTTTCGAAGTTCGTCACTTTCTCGTTCGTGAAGAAGAAACCAAACATCGAGCCGGCACGGTTCGTATCGTGCGGGATGTTGTATGTTTCACCAGCCTGCGTGAATCCTTCGGCGAGACGGTCTGCCTTACGCTCGAACTCGGCGTAATGCTCAGGTTTCAGTTGCGAGAGTGTCGTATAACCGGCAATCATCGCGAGTGGGTTACCCGAGAGCGTACCCGCTTGATAGATCGGACCTTGCGGTGCAATCTGTTCCATGATTTCACGTTTTCCACCGTATGCACCGACCGGAAGTCCGCCGCCGATGACCTTACCGAGACATGTGAGGTCCGGTGTGACGCCAAAGTAGCCTTGGGCACAATTATATCCGACTCGGAAGCCTGTCATGACCTCGTCAAAGATGAGGAGCGCGCCGTTTTGTTCCGTGATTTCACGGAGTCCTTCGAGGAACCCTGGTTGTGGTGGCACGAAGCCCATGTTCCCTGCTGCGGGTTCAACGATGACACCGGCGAGATCGTCACCGTACTTCTCAAAGACGACGCGGACTGCGTCCAAATCATTGTAAGGAACGGTGAGCGTATGGCTTGCGAGTTCTTTCGGTACACCCGGTGAGTCCGGGAGACCAAGTGTCGCGACACCAGACCCTGCTTTAATGAGAAGTGAATCACCGTGTCCGTGGTAGCATCCTTCGAACTTCAAAATCTTTGTCTTTCCTGTATAGCCGCGTGCGAGACGAAGCGCCGCCATCGTCGCTTCCGTACCCGAGTTGACCATGCGGACCATCTCGATTGATGGGACGCGGTCGATGACGAGTTCTGCCATCTTCGTCTCAAGCTCGGTCGGCGTCCCGAACGTCCAGCCTTTTTCAGCTTGTTCTTGAATCGCTTTCGTGACGACAGGGTCACGGTGACCGAGGATGAGTGGTCCCCATGAGAGGACGTAATCGATATACTCGTTGCCGTCGATGTCATAGACGCGTGAACCTTCACCGCGTTCAGCGAAAATCGGCGTCATGCCGACCGATTTGTAGGCACGGACCGGACTGTTGACACCGCCTGGCATGAGTGGGCGTGCTTGTTCGAACGCTTCTTGTGAGCGCGTTTGGTTATATGTCATGCGTAGTCTCCTTCCAAATAGCGACAGACGTCTTTTGCGAAATACGTGACGATGAGGTCGGCACCGGCACGTTTGAATCCGACCATCGTCTCCATGACGATGCGTTCTTCGTCGACCCAGTCGTTGAGTGATGCGGCTTTAATCATCGCATACTCTCCGCTCACGTTATACGCCACGATTGGCATATCGAGTGAGTCGCGCATGTCACGGATGATATCCATGAACGCGAGAGCCGGTTTGACGATCATGAAATCGGCACCTTGCTCCACGTCCGATTGCGACTCGCGGAACGCCTCGCGACGGTTCGCCGGGTCCATCTGATATCCTTTACGATCGCCTTCACCTGGAGCCGATTGGGCTGCGTCACGGAACGGTCCGTAATAAGCAGACGCATATTTGACGCCATAGCTCATGATCGGGATATGGCTGAATCCGTTTTGATCGAGACCTTCTCGGATGGCTGCAACGAATCCGTCCATCATCGAACTCGGCGCAATGATATCTGCACCCGCCTGCGCTTGTGTGATTGCTGTCTGGACGTGAAGTGGAAGTGACGCGTCGTTATCGACGTCCCCGTCCTTCACGAGGCCACAGTGACCTGTCGACGTGTACTCACAGAGGCACGTATCGGCGATGACCGTGAGCTGTGGCGCCCACTCTTTCACTTTACGGATTGCTTCTTGGACGATGCCGTGGTCGTGATACGCTTCACTGCCTTCCGGGTCTTTATGTTCTGGTACACCGAACAAGAGCACGGATTGAAGACCGAGGTCGACGATTTCTTTAATTTCTTCTTCGAGTCGGTCAAGTGAATAATTGAAGACGCCAGGCATCGAGCTGACTTCACGTTTAATGTTAGTCCCTTCAATGATGAAGAGCGGGTAAATCAAATCTTCTTTTCGAACATGATTTTCACGTACGAGGGCACGCATCGACTTCGATGAGCGAAGACGACGGTGACGGTCAAACTGGTTCATGAAAAATCCTCCCCTACACACTGTATTAATGCATCCATAGTATAACATTCTGGCACTCGGACCGGTAATGTCGACACTTGTCGTACGGCACGCTCGGTCACTTCGCCAATGGCGTACCATGTCCCGTTAAAGTGGGACAGATGGGGTACGAGTGCATCGACGGCCGACGGGCTCAAAACGAGCAGCGCCTTCACCGTCTCGAGTTGATGTTGTTGCACCGGTTTCAGTTGGACAGGGATTGTCTCGTAGACGACCCAGTCATATACATGATGCAACATTGCCATATGGGACGTATTCGCCAAATTGCCGCGCGCGAACAAAACGATGTCATCCTTTGAGGCGACGTCACGCAACTGCTGAAAGAGTGCCTCACCGGTAAATGTTTCCGGCATGAGCGTGACAGTATAGCCTTCTGCTTCAAGTGCTCGTTTCGTCTTCTCTCCTACAGCGGCGACTTTCACGTCCCGCGTCAAATCTCGAAGTGCGGGTACCGCGTTTTGACTCGTGACGACGAGCCAGTCGAATCGTTCTAAGGGTGGCGGTACATGCGTTTCTCTCGTTTGAATAAGCGGGACATGATGAACGGAAAGACCGCTCGCCTCGAGCAGCGCCCGTTGCGAAGCGGTCATTCGTTTCGTTCCCGTGTACCAGAGGTCACTCATTGACCGAGGCGAGGATTTCGCGTCCGCCACGTTCAAGCAATTCTTCTGCGACGTCCAGTCCGAGTGCAATCCCGTCCGTTGATGTTTTTGTCGTACGAAGCACTTCTTTTCCGTCCACTGACGCGATGAGGCCTGTGAGTGTTACGTCGTCACCGTCGACGGTCGCGTAACCACCGACCGGTACGTGACAACTTCCTTCAATCGCTTTCAAGAAAGTACGTTCCGCTGTCGCAGCTTTCGCCGTCACATCATCATGCAAGAGTTGAAGCACTGCCGTCACTTCTGCATCGTCCTTACGGCTCTCGATGGCAAGCACACCTTGTCCTACTGCAGGTACCATCAAATCTGGGTCGAGCGCTTCAAAGTCGACACGATCCATCCATCCCATCCGTTCAAGCCCTGCTTTCGCGAGCAGGATGGCGTTATAGTTCTCCGAATCCAATTTTTTCAGACGAGTATCGATGTTTCCGCGAATCCATTGAATCTCAAGGTCGGGACGTGCCGCCAAAATCTGTGCCCCACGACGGAGAGAGCTCGTTCCGACGATCGCTCCTTTCGGAAGTGTGTCGAACGTATAGCCATTCTCACAGATGAGAACGTCACGAGCGTCAACACGTTTCGGCATACAGCTGATATAGAGTTCTTCCGGAAGCTCAGCCGGAACATCTTTCATACTGTGTACGGCGAAATCGATGTCCCCATCAATCATCTGTTGTTGAATCTCTTTGACGAACAGACCTTTCCCACCGACTTTCGAAAGTTGGACGTCGACGATTTGGTCTCCTTTCGTCACAATTTCTTTAATTTCAAATTCGTTTTTTGCTCCAGCTTGCTTCAATTGATCGATGACCCATTTCGTTTGGGTCATGGCGAGTTGGGAACGGCGTGAGCCGACAATAATTTTCCGCATGTTGAGTCTCTCCTTCATAGAAAAAGGCGACACATGTCGCCTTTTTGTCTTGTTAGCGCATCAATGCGCGAAGTGGTGCTTTGGCAGAAGTAGCATCTGTTTCTTCCACTTCTTCTATTGATTGCTTTGGTAACTCGACATCGAGGTCGAATGTTTCGACAAACTGTGCGATCCGAACGTTTGCATCCGGCTGTGCCGCAGCGTCTTTAATATAGTCAATCGGGTCACGAAGCATTTGGTTAATGATTGACTTCATATGCTTCCCGATGACTTTTTTGTCTCGCGCAGACAAGTGGTCGAGCTTTCGCTCTAGACTTGTCATCGTGTCTTCTTGAATATCAAGGGCACGAGCACGCAACTCGTTCATGATCGGCACGACTCCAAGTGTGACGAGCCATGTTTGGAACTCTTGAATCGCTTCATCAATTTTCATCTCAATTTTCTCAGCTTCGATGAGACGTGCCTCAAGATTTTTGTTGACGATTCCATTCAAATCATCGACATCAAACAAATGAACACCCGGAAGTGTCGCGACCGCTGGATCGATATCTCGCGGCACAGCGATGTCAATGAGAAGAAGTGGACGTTCACGGCGTAACAGTTGTGCCGCCGCCACATCGTCATATCCAATGACGGCATCTTTCGCTCCGGTCGAACTGATTAAAATATCGGCATCAAGTAATCCACACGCGATTTCACGAATGGAATGAGCACGACCTTTAAATTTGTCTGCGACGGCTTTCGCCTTACTCTCTGTTCGGTTGAAGACGGCGATTTGTTTGGCACCCGCTTCGAACAAGTTGAGTGTCGTGAGTTCACCCGTTTCTCCGGCTCCGACAACGACAACTTGCTTGTCCTCGAGCTGTTGGTACATCTCTTGTGCGAGCGTCACGGCAGCTGAGCTGACCGATACAGACATTTCCCCAATTTGTGTGTCCGTATGGGCGCGCTTGGCGAGTGTGACCGCTTCTTTAAACAATTTGTTGAAGACGGTTCCCGTCGTTCCATACTCTTGGGCACGGAAGAAACTTGTCTTCACCTGACCTAAAATTTGTGTTTCCCCGATGATCATCGAGTCAAGGCCCGATGTGACACGGAACAGGTGACGAATCGCCTCTTCCCCTTCTCGAATCGACAAGTATGGTGTGAACTGCTCCATCTCTAGATTGAACCAGTTCGCCAAGAAACGTTTCGTGTAATAACGTCCCGTATGGAGTTGATCTGTCACGACGTACAACTCCGTCCGGTTACACGTAGACAAAATAACTGACTCGAAAATGCTCTTCTCTTCGCGAAGTGCAATCATCGCATCCACGATTTCTTGCTCCCCAAACGAGAACTGCTCTCGAATCGCGACAGGGGCTGTCTTGTTATTTAGTCCAACGACGACAATATGCATGTATCTCTTCCCCTCATCTAAAATCCACCGACGGTTGTCTCTTCTTTTTCAATCTCTACGGTACATTATAGCAATTTTTATCTAGGAACTATAATCTTCTGTTTGATTTTCCTGAAATAAAATAAGAACTTTTTGTGACAAAAAGAAGTAGAAATGGAGAAACTCCATTTCTACACTCTTTCTTATGAATTTGGCGCGTTTGGCTCCGTAATTATCGTACTTTCCGTCTCTTCACTTTCTAAATATTGTTCGCGTTCCCTTAATTTATAGATGCGAACGATATTCTGAACAACTGTTTTAGCAACCGCATAGAACGGTACAGCAATGAGCATCCCGATAATACCTGCCAAATTCCCGGCCACAAGCAAGACGATGATAATCGTGAGTGGGTGCACTTTCAAGGACTTCCCTTGAATGAGTGGCGAGATGACGTTTGACTCAATTTGCTGAACGATGATAATGACGACGATGACCCAAAGAACTTTAATCGGATCTTGAATGAACGCGACGACGACCGCCGGTGCAGCCCCTAAGAATGGACCGACATACGGGATGATATTCGTCACCATCATGAAAAGCGCAAGCAAGATGGCGTAATCTACGTCGATAATCAAAAGACCGATGAACGAGGTGATCCCGACGAAGAACGCGACGAGTAATTGTGCATTCACATAGTTTCGGACCGTTTCGTGCATATCGTGCAAGATATGGCGTGTTTCTTTTTCATAATTCGACGGGAGCAGTTTGACAATCGCATCGGGCAGACGTTTACCGTCAAGCAACATATAGAGAAGCATGAACGGGATGACGACGATTGTGATGACGGCTGACGTTACAAACCCAATCACTTGACCGAATGACGATGCGATATTTCCGAACAAGTCTCCCAAATATGACGTGATGTTCGTCGTCAAATTGCGGAACACCTCATCGTTTTGCGCCATGAAGCGTGACAGAAACTCATTCTGAAGGAGTGAGTCACGTACGGCGAACGCTTGTTGTTGAAGTTCTTTTGCGATACTCGGCATCGCATTGACGAGCGATGTGATTTGTTCGCCTAAAACCGGTCCGAGAACACTGAAGACAATGGTAAAAATCAGGACGAGACCAATCAGTGTAATCGCAACAGCTAACGTTCTTTTCCCTTTCAAGCGTTTTTCTAAAAAGTCGACGATGCCGACCAAAAAGTAGAAGAAGAGCCCAGAGATAATAAGCGGCACGGTGACGAGTGCCAAAATAACTTGGACCGGCTCAAACACAAATGAAATCTGTGTTCCGACCCAAATAACTAAAAAGATGGTCAGCGTCCAAAAGAGGGCGCGGTACCATTTGCTTTCAAACATGCGTTGCATCTCTCCACCTCATTTGCAATTATGACTATGTACTAACTATGATTATACGATAATTACCCGCTTGGGGGATTAGAAAAACAAAAAGACGAAGGAATCCCTTCGCCCTTTCTCTTATTCACCATCTGTGATGAGTGCATAAATCGCTTTCCACGCCTCGTCTTTTCCTTCCGCCGTTTCAGCTGAAAAGGCGACAAAACGATCTGATGGGTCAAATTGAAGCTTGCGTTTCACTGCCGCTTCGTGTTTTTGACGTTGACCCTTCTTGATTTTATCGAGCTTCGTCGCAACGACGATGACCGGAATCTCATAGTGTTTCAAGAAGTTGTACATCGTCACATCATCACCGGTCGGCTCATGACGGATATCGACGAGTAGGACAACGCCACGAAGCGCCTCTTGGCTCGTCAAATATTGTTCCATCATAACGCCCCACTTCTCTCGCTCCGTCTTTGATACTTTCGCGTATCCGTAACCTGGAACGTCAACGAACATGATTTCATCATTGATGTTGAAGAAGTTGAGTGTTTGTGTCTTTCCTGGTTTTGAAGACGTGCGCGCAAGCGCCTTTCGTTGACAAATCTTATTGATGAACGACGACTTCCCGACGTTCGACCGGCCGGCAAGTGCCACTTCCGGCAGCTCATGGACCGGATAATGGTCTGGCGCGACGGCACTCGTCACAAACTCTGCTTTGTTGATTTTCATTTAATTTCCTCCAAATGCTACATCTAGTACTTCATCGAGTGTCGTCACTGGAACGAACGTCAATTTCTCACGTACCGTCTCTTGAATGTCATCGATGTCTCGCTCATTATCTTTCGGAATGACGATTGTCGTCAATCCGGCCCGATGAGCGGCGAGCGCTTTTTCTTTTAACCCACCAATCGGCAAGACGCGTCCACGGAGCGTGATTTCGCCTGTCATACCGACGTCGCGATGAACTTTTTTACCGGTCAGTGCGGAAATCAGTGCCGTCGCGATTGTAATCCCGGCCGACGGTCCATCTTTCGGCACGGCGCCTTCAGGGACGTGAATGTGGATATCTTGTCGCTCATAGAACGTCGGATCAATCTCGAACCGCTCTGCATTTGCACGGACATAGCTATACGCTGTCTGCGCTGACTCCTGCATGACGTCGCCGAGTTTACCGGTCAACTGGAGCTTACCTTTCCCTGGGGCGAGCGCCACTTCGATGGTGAGCGTGTCTCCACCGAAGGCAGTATACGCAAGACCCGTCACTGCACCGATCGAATCCTCTGTCTCACCTTTTCCGTAACGATACTTTGGTTTTCCGAGATACGTGATGATTGCTTTTTTCGAAATCGTGACGCGTTTTTTCTCACCGATAGCGATTTGTTTCGCCGCTTTTCGGCAGAGTGATCCGATGACGCGTTCCAAGTTACGCACGCCAGCTTCACGTGTGTAGCGGCGCACGGCCTCATAAAGCGCATCTTCTTTAATGGTCAGTTGACTTTTCTTCAACCCATGTTCTTTCAGCTGTTTCGGCACGAGATGGCGTTTCGCAATTTCCACTTTTTCGTGCTCTGTGTAGCCTCCGATTTGGATGAGCTCCATCCGGTCAAGGAGCGGTGCCGGAATTTGTGAAACATCATTCGCCGTCGCGATGAAAAGGACGTTCGATAAGTCAAACGGTTCTTCGATATAATGGTCCGAGAACGAGACGTTCTGTTCCGGGTCGAGCACTTCGAGCATCGCTGACGCCGGGTCGCCTCTAAAGTCAGAAGCCATCTTGTCGATCTCATCAAGCAAGAAGACCGGGTTCTTACTTTCCGCTTGCTTTAACCCACGAATGACCCGCCCTGGCATCGCGCCGATATACGTACGACGATGTCCTCGGATTTCCGCTTCATCGCGTACTCCACCAAGGGAGACGCGAACGAAGTGACGTTCAAGTGCTGATGCAATCGAGCGGGCAAGCGACGTCTTCCCGACTCCCGGAGGCCCCGCGAGACAGAGGATTGGTCCTCGGAGCGAATTCGTCAATTGTCGGACGGCCAAGTACTCGAGGATTCGGTCTTTTACCGACTCCAAGCCATAATGGTCGTCATCGAGAACATCCGCCGCGTGTTTCACGTCAAGCTTATCTTCCGTCTCAATGCCCCACGGTAGTGACACGAACCAGTCGAGATAGTTACGAATGACCGCGTACTCTGGAGATGTTTGCGGTACGACGTTCAATCGTTCCGCTTCACGCATGACATTCTTCCGTGTCGTTTCTGGCAAGTCGAGCGCCTCTAACTTCTCCCGAAGCCGATTCGGCTCAGACTCTTGCGTTTGGTCGCCGAGCTCTTGTTGAATCGTCTTCATTTGTTCTCGTAAGTAATATTCGCGCTGCGCCTGCTCAATCGACTTCTTCGTCCGCTCACGCATCTCTTGCTCAAGTTCGATCACTTCGACTTCATGGGCAATGATTTCAAGTAGTTCGAGTCCGCGCTTGACCGCATCCGCTTCTTCGAGCATCGCCTGGCGAAGTTCGACATCGACATCGAGTTTTGACGTGATATAGTCCGTGAGTGATTCGAGCCGTTCATACATTTCAAAGCGACGACGCTCATCGGGTGACATTCCTTTAATGTTCGCAACTAGTTTTCCGAACTGTTCTTTTAGCAGACGGACAAGTGCCGTTCGTTCGACCTCTTCCCCTTCTGTAAGTTCAACAGGTTCAATGTTGGCAAACCAACCTTCATCCGTCGATTCGATTGAATCGACGCGAACGCGCTCTTTCCCGACGATGCGCACCCGAAGTGTCTCATTCGACAATTCGCTCATCTTCGCGATATGGACACGCGTTCCAATTGCATATAGGTCCTCCGGTTCTGGGGACTCGTTCCCTGTTTCTTTTTGGGTAACGACAATTAAATCTGTCTCATGTTCCTTTGCGGCAAGGAGCGCCCGAAGCGATAACGGGCGTCCAACATCAATGGTCACACCGATGAGCGGATATACGACGACTCCTCGCAAAGGAAGGATTGGTAATTTTTCCATCTACTACGCCTCCTGTGCAAAAAGGCCCAAAACTCGGATATGCCGAGTGTTTGAGCCTTCTTTCTTAAAAGAATTATGCTGTCTCTTTGTTATCCCCTGTCTGTTCGACAGTACCATCACGAAGGACGTATTTCGGACCGGCAAGACCCGTAATTGTTTCATCCGTGATGACGACTTTCTCGATATCGTCACGCGATGGGACGGTAAACATCACATCGAGCATCATTTCTTCGATAATCGAGCGGAGACCGCGAGCACCAGTCTTACGTTTGATCGCAAGTTTGGCAATCTCGATCAACGCCTCGTCTGTGAACGAAAGTTCGACATCGTCAAGTTCTAGCATCTTCACGTACTGACGAACGAGTGCATTTTTCGGTTTCGTCAAGATTTCGACGAGTGCTTCCTCATCGAGTGTCGTGAGCGTAGCCATAACTGGCAGACGACCGATGAACTCTGGAATCAAACCGAATTTTTGAAGGTCTTCAGGGAGTGCGCGGGCGAGCAAGTCTTCTTGCGTTAACTCGCGGTTTTCTTGATCATTCCCAAACCCGATCACTTTTTTCCCGACGCGTCGTTTAACGACCGATTCAATACCGGCGAATGCACCGCCGACGATGAAGAGAATATTCGTTGTATCGATTTGGATGAATTCTTGATGCGGATGCTTACGTCCACCTTGTGGCGGAACGCTTGCTGTCGTACCTTCAAGAATTTTAAGAAGTGCTTGCTGAACCCCTTCTCCGGATACGTCACGCGTAATCGATGGGTTTTCAGACTTACGGGCAATCTTATCAATCTCATCGATATAGATGATTCCTTTTTCGGCTTTCTCGACATCATAGTCAGCTGCTTGAATCAACTTGAGCAAGATGTTCTCGACGTCTTCACCGACGTAACCCGCTTCTGTCAAACTCGTCGCATCCGCGATTGCGAACGGGACGTTCAAGATGCGTGCCATCGTTTGGGCGAGGAGCGTCTTCCCGCTACCTGTTGGTCCAATCATGACGATGTTCGACTTCGCAAGTTCGACGTCATCTGCACGTCCACCTGCATTGATGCGTTTATAGTGGTTATAGACAGCGACGGCGAGTGAACGTTTCGCACGATCTTGTCCAATGACATATTCATCTAGCACATTGCGGATTTCTTGTGGTTTCGGAATGTCTTTGAATTCGACTTCTTCCTCGACACCGAGCTCTTCCTCAACGATTTCATTGCAAAGTTCGATACACTCATCGCAAATGTATACGCCAGGACCGGCGACTAGTTTACGGACTTGTTCTTGCGATTTCCCGCAAAACGAGCACTTGAGTTGCCCCTTTTCCTCGTTAAATTTAAACATTCGATACACCCCTTCTGTGGTGAAAATGGATGTAAGTGCGATAAATCGCGATTTGTATTTTCTGGTGCGATGCACCGCGAAAAAACATTTTACATCTCTGCGTTGAAATAATTGTAGCATGAACATATTCCGACTTCAAAGAATTACACATGCAATGTGTTGTGACAGAAAAAAGGACGACCGCTAGGCAGTCGTCCCTTCGAATATCAACTTACTTTGCTTTACCGTTTTCAACGAGGATGTCAATCGCTTTACGGAATTTGAGGTCACCTTTAAGTGTCTCAAGACCGCCTTGTGGAGCGAGCATCGTACGGAGTTGGTCTGGTGCGATGTTGTAAAGTTTAGACATTTCTTCAAGTTCTTTCTCAGCATCTTCGTCAGATACTTCGATTTCTTCTTTGTCAGCAATTGCTTTCAAGACGAGACGAGCTTTAACACGCTCTTCAGCTTGCTCTTTCATCTCTTCACGCATTGCTTCTTCAGAAGTACCAGTGAGTTCGAAGTACATGTTAAGGTCGATTCCTTGTGAAGATACACGTGAACCGAACTCTTGTACCATGCGGTCTACTTCTTGGTCAACGAGAACTTGTGGTACGTCGATTGTCGCGTTCGCAGTTGCCTGCTCGACGAGTTGATCGCGCATCGTACCTTCAGCTTCTTGTTTCTTGCCAGCTTCTAAACGCTCACGGATGCTTGCTTTCAACTCATCGAGTGTAGAAACAGACTCGTCGATGTCTTTTGCAAACTCGTCGTCGAGTTCAGGAACTTGTTTTGCTTTTACTTCATGAAGTTTGACTTTGAATGTCGCTGGTTTACCCGCTAAGTTTTCAGCGTGGTACTCTTCAGGGAATGTTACTTCAACGTCTTTTTCTTCACCAGCAGTCAAGCCGATCATTTGCTCTTCGAATCCTGGGATGAATTGACCAGAACCGATTTCGAGTGTGTAGTTCTCAGCTGTGCCGCCTTCGAACTGCTCACCGTCAGCGAAACCTGCGAAATCAAAGACAGCTGTATCGCCGTTTTCGATTGCACCTTCTTTAACAGCGAGTTCTGCGCCTTGCTGTTGAAGTGCTTCAAGTTCTGCTGTCACTTCGTCTTCTGTTACTTCTGTAGCAACAGCTTCGTACTCAAGACCTTTGTATTCGCCAAGCTCAGCTTCTGGCTCAACCACGAATGTCACTTTGAACGCGACTGGTTTGCCTTTCTCGAGCGTGCCGTCTACATCGATGTTTTCGAGCGCGATTGGTTCGAAACCAGCTTCTTCAACCGCACCTTGGATTGTATCGCGGTAGAGAATGTCGAGTGCATCTTGATAGAGTGCTTCTTCTCCATACATTTTGTTGAACATTGGGCGTGGCAATTTACCTTTACGGAAGCCAGGCACGTTCAAGTCTTTGACGACTGTTTTAAATGCGGCGTCAACTGCTTTATCAAAAGCTTCTGCAGGAGCTTCGTACGTGAGTACGCCTTGGCTACCTGATGTTTTTTCCCATTTTGCTGTCATGCTAAGTCCCTCCAACAATTCGTTTATACCGTACAAAAATGTACAACAATCCGTATTATAGCATAAATCCTCTATGTGCACACAAGGATTTAGTCTAATAACGCCTGTGTGAAGCGCAGATCCGCCTCTAAAATCGCAGCTGCCAAACCGTCGACCGCCTTGTCATGCAAAATCGCTTGTTTCGCTTGTGCGAGTGACTCTTCGATATCCTCTGTTGGAACCGGCACATACGGATAATGCGTGTACATGTAATTCATCAACAACTGGGTTCCGATCTCATCACCTTCCACTGATTTTTGAAGTGACAATACAATCTTCTCCCACTTCTCAATGTGCGCCGTCGCCTCTACTTGCGACATCTCGTTCATCGATTCTCCATCCGTCCATTTGATGTTCGCAAGCTCGGTAAACGCTTTTTCTAATACAATCAGTTTGATGAGCTTTGGTCGCTCCGACTCGAGCAATTCGTGAAGCACATTGTCGAGCACCGAATCGATATTAAAATGGACATGTTGTAACGCTTCAATTTGCTCCCCTGTACTCCCTCGCGTCAACGTCCGTTTCAACTTGGCAATCGCCGCCGGAAACTCAGTCATCTTTAAAACTTGAAGTACCTGATGCGCCTGTGTGTTGACCGTATCTTTATCTTTTTGCCATTCAAGATACTGGTTAATCCAGTGCGCCGCTTCAAACGGTTGGTCACGCATAATGTAATACTGCGCAATCTGAAGCCCACCAGAGGCCGGTTCCTCTGCTTCCGTCATCTGAATCGCGACAAGTTCCTGTAGTTTTTCGAGTGTTTCCGGATCATCCGGTCGTTCCATCGCACATTGGAAGATTTCCATGAAAATAAATGGGTCACCCGGAATCACCTGATACCAATCCCATAAAATCGGTTCGATCCGCTGTCGTTCCCCAGAAGCATCCGCCTCTTGAATCATCTTATGCAGACGCGACCAATTCCCAGGGAACGGATAGTCTTGGTCCTTTTCCTTCTCCATCTTCCCTCACCCTCTCTTCCATACTCTTTCATCTTCCTTTAGGACGCAATTCCTTGTCAATCGATTTCCCGGAAAATGAAAAAAGAGATGATCTCCGTAGAGACCATCTCTATTTTAAATGGAAGCGTCCCAAGAGGGATTCGAACCCCCGACCGACGGCTTAGCTTACCACCATGACTTTCGTCACCAACATTGCGTTGTTTGTAGTCTGGACTATATCTTCACCATTTCAGGTGCGACACGTGTAGTCTCTACGGAACCTCACGAGCATGATGCCCCTCCATTGATTCTACCTCTACGTTCGTAGCCATTCGAATCAACTCGACCCGATTATACGGGAATGAGTTTCCTCGGTATTACCATCAGCATCATCTGTTAAGGCTTCACCGATATAGTGTCGTCCACTTCATAGGTTTCTGTTTCCCTATAAAGGCTCCTATTTGTCTTGAAGGCCGTTGCTCTATCCTGCTGAGCTATTGGGACATTGACATGAAAACTATAATAGAAAAATGGTTTCCTGTCAATCGATTTCCTATATGAAACTCATAGTTTTCCTACGATGTCCAAATCTTCGACGTGCGAACCGTCCTCCGAGCGATAGAAACGCACTGCAGCTTCCCCTTTTTCTAGGTCAAGTAACGCATACGTTTTGTCCGTTCGTCCCCGCGGCATTCGTATCGAACCCGGGTTGATGTAGACGACACCATCCTCGATCAAAGCACCCGCCACATGCGAGTGACCGAACAAGACGACGTTCGCGCCGACTTCTTCAGCCCGATATCGCAAACGATTCAAATCGAATTTGACGTCGTGATGGTGCCCATGGACGATCAGAATCGTACCTGCATCTGTCGTCTCGATTCGCTCGAGTGGAAGGTCTCCCCCAAAATCACAATTCCCACGGACTGTCCGATACGGTAACAAATGTTCATCGACCAAAGCGAGTTGTGAGTCCCCACAATGAAACGCATCATCGATTTCTGCTTCATGTCGTTCAAAAATCGTTGTCAGTTCTTCGGTCAGACCATGACTATCACTCACTATTAGAAAACGCATAAGCTTCATCCTTTCATGAATGGTGTGATTTCTGCCTCCAACTTCCGTAGTGCTTGTCCACGATGGCTGACGACCGCCTTCTCTTCGCGTTCAAGTTCTGCCGCTGTCTTATGGAGCGATGGGACGATAAAGAGCGGGTCGTATCCGAAACCATTCTCGCCTCGTGGCGAGTAGCCGATTGTCCCTTCAATCGTTCCGCGAACGGTCAACGTTTCTCCAGTCGGTTTCGCCAGACAGAGCGCACAAACAAAACGGGCCGTACGATTCGTTTCCCCGTTCAATTTTTCAAGAAGAAGGGCATTGTTCGCCTCATCCGACTTTTCTGGGCCGGCGAAGCGGCCCGAGTACACACCTGGCGCCCCGTCGAGCGCATCGACTTCAAGACCTGAGTCGTCCGCGAGTACGGCGTGTCCGAAATAAGTAGCCGCCTCTGTCGCTTTTAATGCAGCATTTTCTTCGAATGTCGTACCAGTCTCATCAGTTTCCGGTGCATTCGGATAGTCGAGTAGTGACTCGACCTCGAACCCGAGCGGGGTCAACATCCCTTCGAGTTCCTTCACTTTTCCAGGATTGTGTGTCGCAATAATCAACTTCATAAAGTCTCCTCCGAACGTTCTCCGACGTACCACCACGAAGCACCGAGTGCTTCTTCAGCCGCCTTGAATAATGATTCGATTCCTCGCTCGGCGAGACCGAGCATCTCGTTCATCTCTTGAAGCGTAAACGTCGCCTCTTCTCCAGTACCCTGTACTTCGACGAAACGACCACCCGCCGTCATGACGACGTTCATATCAACTTCTGCCGCGGCGTCTTCCAAATAATTTAAATCGAGCACGAGTTCGTCTGTCCGCCCGACAGAGATCGCGGCTACACCTTCTTTAATTGGTGTGTCCTCGAGTTTCCCTTGACGTATCAACCGATCGACAGCCAAGACGAGCGCACAGAAGCCACCAGTGATGGATGCCGTACGTGTACCGCCATCCGCTTGAATGACATCGCAGTCAATCCAGATTGTTCGTTCTCCAAGCCGTTCTAAATCAACGACCGACCGAAGTGAACGAGCAATCAAACGTTGAATCTCCATCGTTCGTCCCGACTGTTTCCCGCGTACCGATTCCCGGACTGTCCGGTCCCCGGTTGCTCGTGGTAGCATCGCGTACTCGGCATTGATCCAGCCTTGTCGCTTCCCACGTAGGAAGTTTGGGACACGTTCTTCGACAGTCGCTGTACAAATCACTTTCGTATCGCCAATTGAAATAAGGACAGACCCTTCCGCATGTTTATTTACATGAGGCACGATTTCAACCGTGCGCAGTTCGTCGTATCGTCTAGTGTCACGCAATGCCCGTCACCTCCACTTTCTCCGCATGGACCGGACGTCCGAGCCATTCGCTCGCAAGTCGGTCAAACAGTTCAATGTCGCCGGTCGCATAAAAAGCATGCGTCGGGACTGTATCTAATCCATTCTCGAGTTCTTGATAATCAAGGATTGCCGCAACCTCAAGCGCCGTCTCGTCACCAGATGAGATGAGGTGGACGTCCGGTCCGACCACATCTTGAATGACTGGGGCAAGGAGTGGGTAATGCGTGCAACCGAGGATGAGCGTGTCCATCTCGGATGTTTGGAGTGGACGTAGTGTCTCTTCCACTACTTGATAGACACGGTCCCCACACACTTCCCCTGCCTCTACGAGCGGAACAAACGGCGGACAGGCGAGCGAATATACGTCTACCTCACCAGCGACGTGACGGAGCGCCTTCTCATACGAGCCGCTCTCGATTGTCATCTTCGTACCGATGACACCGATATGTTTGTTGCGCGTCCCTTTGACGGCCGCGCGGGCACCCGGGTCGATGACTCCAATGACCGGGATATCAAGACGTTTCCTCGCCTCTTTCAAAACGACGGCCGTCGCCGTGTTACAGGCGATGACAATCATTTTGACATCTCTTTTTAATAAAAACTCAATGAGTTCCCATGTGTATGCTTCAATCTCATCGTGCGGACGCGGCCCGTACGGACAGCGTTCCGTATCCCCGATATAGATGATTTCCTCTTTAGGGAGTTGACGCATCAATTCTTTGACTACTGTCAATCCGCCGACTCCTGAATCGAGGACTCCAATCGCTCGTTTCATTTGTATCACTTCCATTCTCACCTATCTTATCAAAAAACATCGGACGGAAAAAGAAACGTTCCCATGACAAAAAAAGACGAGGTCGCCAATGGCGCCTCGTCCCTTACCCAAATTACTGAGCAAGACCTTCGCTAGTGAGCATGTCAGAAAGCGTTTTGATCGCTTCTCCTGCATCTTCACCTTCAGCAGTGATCTTGATTGTAGAATCTTTTGCGATTCCGAGTGAAAGTACACCCATGATCGATTTCAAGTTAACTGTTTTGCCATTGTACTCGAGGTTGATGTCTGATTGGAACTTAGATGCTGTGTTAACAAGCTGAGTAGCTGGACGAGCGTGAATTCCTGAATCAGCAACGACTGTGAACGTTTTTTCCATGAGATGATGGTCTCCCTTCAAAATTCAATTCTACAGGCGAACCGGCAGAATATTTTTTGTTTGTGAACTCATTATCAAATGATAGCGGATTCGCAAAAATTCTGCAAGCGATTTTTATATTCCGGAGCCCATTCCATAGGACGACCTTCTTTCGACAAATGAACAAGGCTTGTCCGTCCTGCGAATAAAAGTCGGTCTCCGTCATACGCCCCGTAATGAATATCACATGAAGTATTTCCGACCGTCAAGATATTGGCATGCACGGTCAGCTGTTGACGTGGCATGACTTGTCGAACATAGTCACATTGCGCATCGGCGACGACAACAAATCCATCCTTCAAGGAGAAACCTGTCGCCTCTAACAACTCGATTCTCGCATCTTCAAAATAGATGAACGGAATTGTGTTATTCATGTGACCATATGGATCGCATTCAGAAAATCGAACTTTCACATCGAGCGCGATCCCTGCTTTGACACTTGTTTCCCAACCCGGCTCTCGAAAGTACTTGGTCATCGGCTCGCTTACGCCTCGACCGCAGAACCGGTGCGACCTTTGTCACTACCGAAGAACTGTTTGAACGAGTGAAGCGTCGTTTGACGGTTCATCGAAGCAATCGACGTCGTGAGCGGGATGCCTTTTGGACAAACTTCGACACAGTTTTGTGCGTTTCCGCACTGCATGATGCCTCCGTCTTCCATGAGTGCCTCGAGGCGATCTTCCGCGTGGAAGGCACCTGTTGGGTGTGAGTTGAAGAGTCGAACTTGCGAAATAGCCGCTGGACCGATGAAGTCCGATTTGTCGTTCACGTTCGGACATGCTTCAAGACAAACCCCACAAGTCATACATTTCGATAGTTCATACGCCCATTGGCGTTTGTTCTCCGGCATACGCGGTCCTGGACCGAGGTCGTATGTGCCATCGATTGGGACCCATGCCTTCACTTTTTTCAACGCGTCGAACATACGTTGACGGTCGACTTGAAGGTCACGGATGACCGGGAACGTCTTCATCGGTGCAAGACGAATCGGTTGCTCAAGTTTATCGACAAGTGCTGTACACGATTGGCGTGGCTTCCCGTTGATGATCATCGAACAGGCACCACACACTTCCTCGAGACAGTTCATATCCCAGTTGATCGGTGTCGTCTTGTCCCCGTTCGCGTTGACCGGGTTACGGCGGATTTCCATCAATGCCGAGATGACGTTCATGTTCGGACGGTACGGAACCGTGAATTCTTCAGTATACGTCGCTTGGTCCGGTCCATCTTGGCGTTCGATGATGAAACGGATGTCTTTTTGTTCAGATTGCATTGGCGTCGTCATTTCGTCTTCGCCCCTTTCTTCGAGTAATCCCGCTTACGTGGCGGGATTAACGAAACGTCGATTTCTTCATAAGAGATATCGACTTCCCCATCTTTGTAACGTGCCATCGTCGTCTTCATGAACTGCTCATCATTACGTTCCGGGAATTCCGGCTTGTAATGAGCACCACGACTCTCGTCTCGCTTGAGGGCGCCGAGTGTGATGACGCGTGCGAGGTCGAGCATGTGGTCGAGTTGTCGAATGAACGATGCCCCTTGGTTGCTCCAACGTGCCGTATCCGTAGCCGAGATGTTATGGAAACGTTCACGCAATTCTTGGATTTTCTTGTCGGTCGCTTCAAGCTTGTCATTGTAGCGAACGACCGTGACGTTGTCCGTCATGAGTTCACCGAGTTCACGGTGGATTTGATACGCATTCTCTGTACCATCCATCGCGAGGATCTCATTGAAGCGCTCGATTTCTTCACGTTCGTTGAAGTTAAAGAGTGCGTCCGATACGCTTTCTGTCGCTTGATCGAGACCACGCATATAGTTGACCGCCGCAGGACCGGCCTCCATTCCACCATGAACGGCTGAAAGAAGAGAGTTTGCGCCGAGACGGTTCGCTCCGTGCATCGAATAGTCACATTCACCGGCTGCGAAGAGTCCTGGTATATTTGTCATTTGGTCGTAGTCGACCCATAGTCCGCCCATTGAGTAGTGAACGGCAGGGAAAATCTTCATCGGTACTTTACGTGGGTCATCTCCTACGAACTTCTCGTAAATCTCGAGAATCCCACCAAGTTTGATATCGAGTTCCTTTGAATCTTTATGAGACAAGTCTAGATAGACCATGTTCTCGCCGTTGACTCCGAGTTTTTGATTTACACAAACGTCGAAGATTTCACGCGTCGCGATGTCACGCGGTACGAGGTTTCCGTAAGCGGGATATTTTTCTTCGAGGAAGTACCATGGCTTCCCGTCTTTGTATGTCCAGACACGTCCGCCTTCCCCACGAGCCGATTCACTCATGAGACGAAGCTTGTCATCACCAGGAATCGCTGTCGGGTGAATTTGAATAAACTCCCCGTTCGCATAGACCGCGCCTTGGCGGTAAACCGCTGCCGCTGCTTGTCCTGTGTTGATGACCGAATTTGTCGACTTCCCGAAGATGACCCCTGGACCACCTGTCGCCAAGATGACCGCGTCTGATGGGAACGCTTTAATTTCCATCGAACGCAAATCCTGACAGACCGCACCGCGGCAGATTCCTTCTTCATCCACGATTGCACGAAGGAATTCCCAACCTTCATATTTCTCGACAAGACCTTGTGCCTCGTATCGGCGAACCTGCTCATCAAGCGCGTAGAGAAGTTGTTGCCCTGTTGTTGCTCCTGCATAGGCCGTACGGTGGTGAAGTGTTCCTCCGAAACGTCGGAAGTCTAAGAGCCCCTCAGGCGTACGGTTGAACATAACACCCATCCGGTCGAACATGTGAATGATTTTCGGAGCATTGTCCGCCATCTTTTGAACTGGCGGTTGGTTGGCGAGGAAGTCGCCTCCGTAAACCGTGTCGTCAAAATGTTGCCAAGGAGAATCGCCTTCTCCTTTCGTATTGACGGCTCCGTTGATGCCACCTTGGGCACAGACTGAATGTGAACGCTTGACCGGTACAAGCGAGAATAGTTTTACCGGAACACCCATCTCTGCCGACTTGATTGTCGCCATGAGTCCAGCTAGACCGCCTCCGATGACGATCAAACTTTGATTTGCCATGTAAAATTCCCCCTAATTACAAGATGCCTGCAAACGTCAAAATTGAACGGATGCCGACAAAAGATAGCGCCAAGAACACGACACCTGATACGTAGCTCATGAGACGTTGCGAACGAGGTGACTGTGTGATTCCCCATGTGATCGAGAACGACCAAAGACCGTTTGCGAAGTGGAACGTAGCCGAAAGGATTCCGACTATGTAGAAAATGAGCATGAGCGGGTTGTCGACGATGTTTTGCATCATCTCCGCATTGACTTCAACGCCACGTAACTTCGCAAGGCGCGTTTCCCAAACGTGCCATGAGATGAAGATCACGAGGAAGACTCCTGTGAAGCGTTGTAAGATGTACATCCAGTTGCGTGCGTATGAATAGCGGTTCGAGTTGATTGATCCAAGAAACGCATAGTACACGCCGTACACTCCATGGAAAATCATCGGCAATGCGATAATCGTCACTTCAAGGAAGTACAGATACGGTAAGTTCTCCATAAATTTTGCTGCTTTGTTGAATGACTCCACTCCATCGACGATGTAGTAGTTGACCGACAAGTGAACGATCAAAAACAAACCGATTGGAATGACCCCAAGTAGCGAATGGACTTTACGACTAAAATAGTCACGATGCGCTGCCATTCTAGTTCCCCCTTTTCACGAGCATTGGCTCGTTTTGTCAATAAAAGCGTTTTCAAATGCAGATATAGCTTTCTGTCTTTTATTCTACTCTTGTGAAATTTGTATGACAAGACAACCTAGCCGATTTGTGCCACATTCTTTTCAAAAATTCAGGATGACCAAATTCCGATTGGTCGTTATAATAATATAGAGAGATTGGAGTGATGGGATATAATGGAAACGATGAGCCAACCGATTTTCGCGATTGAACTTCTTCGCGACTATGTGTTGACGGACTTGCTAGGTGAAGATTACGCCCAAGTCATCTATTGGTCAGGGAAACGGGTCGCCCGTAAATTCCCGACGATGTCTGACGATGAACTGATTGCTTTCTTCGCAGAGGCAGGTTGGGGCGAGTTAACACTCAAGAAGGAACGAGGGAGTAAATTCACATATGAATTGACCCCACCACCTGCGACTCAAGCTAAAGCGACAGGCTACTATCAACTAGAAGCCGGATTTTTAGCCGAACAGATTGCAGGTCGTTTCCAGTGTGTTGCAGAAGGCTACGCCGATCCCGCTCGAAAAGCCGTCCAAATCACTGTCCAACTAGACCGGAAAGACGATTACAAATAAGAGTCGATGCCCTCCGCATCGACTCTTATTTTTGTTTCTGCTGAAGTTGTCGACGTATATATCGACGAAATTCAGCAAGTTCTTGTGGATGAAACGTCACGACCTCTCCTTCATATCCTTGAGTCGCCTTACGTACGACATCGACGATATTTTCTGGGAAATGTCCGTTCTCTAACAACCAACCGAGCGTTTCACATTTTCAACTCTCTCATTCATCCGTCTCCTCATGTACATATTGAAGCACGGTCTCCGCTAATTTTTCAGGTAGTCCTGCTTCCTTCAATTGTTCAAGCGATGCCAGACGGATTTGCTTCATCGAACCGAAATGTCGGATGAGCTGTTGACGACGTTTCGGACCGACACCCGGAATCTCGTCTAGTATCGATTTCGTCATCTTCTTCGTCCGCAAGCTACGGTGGAAGGTGATGGCGAAACGGTGGACCTCATCTTGCATCCGCTGCAACAGATAAAACGCACTCGACCGTGGATGGAGCTCGACGACAGCACCACTTTCTCCGAACAACAGTTGGCTCGTCCGATGTCGGTCATCCTTTTTGAGCGAGCCGACCGGTAAGTCGAGCCCGAACTCGTTTTGGATGACGTCGAGCGCCGCATTCAATTGCCCGATCCCCCCGTCGATCAACAGAAGATCTGGCAGTCGCTTCTCTTCCGTCAACAAGCGACGGAACCGTCGACGGACGACTTCACGCATCGTCTCGTAGTCATCCGGCCCTTGAACGGTTCGAATCTTATACTTCCGATATTCTTTCTTAAGTGGCTTCCCGTCCTCGAAGACGACGAGCGCTGACACGGCGTCCGCCCCTTGAATGTTCGCGTTATCGATGATATCGACGCGTGACAAGTTGGGGATCCCGATGGCTTCACCGAGTTCTCGCATCGCGAGTAGCGTGCGCTCTTCGTCACGGGCAAGTAACTCGAACTTCTCGTTCAACGCAATCGTCGCATTCTTCGTCGCCAAATCAAGCAACTGTTTCTTCGCCCCACGTTTCGGTTGCATCACTTTCGTACCAAGCGCTTCGTATAGAAGATCGAGCCGAACCGTCTCCGGAACAAGAATCTCTTTCGGGACGACGTTTTGTTCATAAAACTGCACGATGAAACTTTCGAGTTCTTCCGAAGGTTCTCCGTGCATCGGGAAGAGCGAGACGTCTCGCTCAATCATCTTGCCCCCACGCATATAAAACACTTGGACGCACATCCAGCCTCGGTCGAGCGTATAGCCGAAGACGTCACGCGCTGTCGGGTCGGCCGTAATCATATTCTGTTTGTTCATGATCGATTCGACCGCTCGAATCTGGTCGCGCAGTTCAGCTGCCCGTTCGAATTGCATCTCCTCAGCGGCATGTCCCATCTCGACGTTCAGCTTCTTGAGCGTCTCACTCGTCTCGCCGTTCAAGAAGCGCCGGATTTCATTGACGATCTCTTTTTGCGAATCCGTGTCAATCGCTAGTTCACATGGTCCTAGGCATTGGCCGATATGATAATACAGACAGAGTTTCTTTGGCATCGGCTGACACTTCCGGAGCGGATACAGTTTATCGAGGAGACGTTTCGTCTCATTCGCCGCATAGGCGTTCGGATACGGTCCAAAATAATGTCCGCCGTCTTTCTTCAAGTTCCGTGTCGTCAAGAGCCGCGGATACGGTTCATTCGTGATTTTGATATACGGGTACGTTTTATCATCTTTCAAACGGATATTGTACTTCGGGTCGTGCTTTTTGATGAGTGTCATCTCAAGCAGGAGGGCCTCGAGTTCGCTCGCCGTCACGATGTATTCAAAGTCACGAATCTCGGCGACGAGGCGCATCGTCTTGATGTCGTGGGCGCCCGTGAAATAAGAGCGGACCCGATTCTTCAAATTTTTCGCTTTACCGACATAAATGACCTCGCCGTATTCATTTTTATGCAGATAGCATCCCGGTTCATCCGGAAGTAGCGCTAATTTATGTTTTATGTGGTCGCTATGACTCAATTCCATTCACCTCAGTTTAGTTTCCTCCTAGACGGGAAAAAGAGTGTGATATCTCGTCAGAGGAGGATTTTATATTATGAAACGATACGATGTCATTATTATTGGGAGCGGGTCTGCCGCGAGCCAAGCCGCCACGATTTTACGCGATGCCGGTAAAGAGATCGCCATTATTGAAAATTGGACGTTCGGGGGAACGTGTCCTCAACGCGGGTGTGACCCGAAAAAAATGCTTGCCGAAGGAGCCGAACTACTCGCCCGTGCCGAGCGTATGCGCGAACTTGGCGTAGAAGGCAGCCTCTCACTCGATTGGTCATCCTTCAAAAAGCGGATTGATGAATACCGCTTCTCGATTCCTACGTCTAAGACGCAACATTGGAACGAGATGAACATCGATTTATATCAAGGAGAACCTCACTTTATCGATGAAAACTCGATCGTCATCGATGGTCACGAACTTTCTGCCCCTCAATTTTTGATTGCGACAGGTCAAACGCCCCGCCCTCTTGATATCCCAGGGGGTGAACATGCCATCACGAGTGATGATGTGTTCGACCTCGAATCGTTACCAAAATCGATTCACATTGTCGGGGCCGGTTATATCGCCTTTGAATTCGCTCATATTTTCCGACGTTTCGGAAGCGAAGTGACACTCCTCATACGTTCACGTGCATTGAAAGCATTCGACCCGAACGTTGTCCACCGACTCGTCGAGGAATCGAAGCATATCGGCATTACCGTCCGACATGACGTTGAGCCAACTAGAATCGATGGGAACATCTTAACGTTATCAGATGACTCTACCCTTGAAGGAGTGGTCCTTAACGCCACCGGACGAATCCCGAGCATCGAGCGACTCCACCTCGATACGGCCGGAGTCGAAACAGACCACGACGGTGTACATGTGAACGGTTATCTTCAGACGAGCAATCCAAATATTTATGCAGCTGGCGACGTCGCCAGCAGTCCAAACCCGGCGCTCACACCGTTTGCTGGTCAGGAAGGACGAATCGCCGCATTGAACATGCTTCATGGGAATACACGGTCACTCCCGGAACGTCCGGCACCTACAATCGTCTTTACAACGCCACCAATTGCTAAGGTCGGGCTCACCGTGGAGGAAGCGGAAGCCGAGGGCATCGCCTTCGACGTGAAAGAGACGGACATGTCCCACTTTTTGACTTACAAACGAATCAATGACCCGACCGCCTATTCGAAACTATTGATCAGCACAGAAGGTCATGTGATCGGGACACACTTGATCGGTCAGCACGCCCCTGAGCTCATCAACTTATTCTCTTTCATTATACAGAACAAACTGTCGCATCAACACGTGAAGCACTTAGAAGTCGCCTATCCGACGGCTGCCTCAGATATTTCGTATCTCGTTTAATTTAAGTGTCTCCATCGCGTTTTTATCATTTTTTAACAGAACATTTATGGTATGTAATTTAACCATAAAAAACGACTCAGATTGCATTTTTGATCTGAGTCGTCATGTATTGAGAAGAGTTCATATTATAGTTTTGTTATTCTCGTTTACTATTTACGATTGTTAATGATTTCACGTGCTAGCCAAGATGGACCTTTGTGTGCAAAAACAGAGTCATGGATATCAACGTTAGCCATAACATCACGCGAGATGTTCTCAGCTTCTTCTCTAGACATAGGTTTTTGCTGACGATTAGCAAAATATACTAAGAATTCTTCTAAATCTTTTGTAAAACGTTCACGATCTACTGTTACGGTACCCATCAACATCCAACTCCTTCCCGCCATCTACTTCATAGGCTTTTCTTAGACAAAGTTTATCACAAAGTGCTTGAGCATGGATAGAACCGGCTCTTCCGCTCGATGAACGTCGCGACGCACGCCTTCGATTTCCCTCGTCCGGAGACGACGGTGTCGAGCGCCCAATGGCCGAACGTCCGGCGCATCGTGTCGTCGAGCTTCGTCTTGGCGCCGCAGTTGGCCTTCGCTTTCTCGTAGCGCCGCTGGGCACGTCCCGATTCGGAGCCGGGGTTCCGTCTGATCTCCCGCGAGACGGCCGAGGGCTGTCGCCCGAGCCGTCTCGCGATGGACCGGATGGACATCCCGAGCTCCAGATAGGTCTCTATTTTCACGCGTTCCGTTGTGGTAAGATGGCTGTAGCTCATGAGATTTCCTCCGTCTGAATGTGTGTTGTAGTGACTTCATTCTACACGAGGAAAGCATCATGGGCTTTTTTGTGTTCACTTTTGGGTGTTGCACTTAATTTTATAATTCATCAAGTTAAAAAAATTCTGGCGAAAACTAATTCTGAAGTTAAAGCTTATAGATCAGATTTAGTCATTGAGGGAGATAAATTTTCTTTAAAGCAAGAAGAGGAAAATAACGAAGGTTTCCAAACGTATGCTATCGATAAGAGTAAAGATTTTGATATTGATTATACATGGTGGGGAATGAGAATTTATTGGTCTCATGATTTCGTTGAAAAATTAAGAGCTAATTTAGTAGTTTACGGTGGTAGTGTGGCAGCACTAAATGCTACGATTGCATACTTCATGAGCCCTCCAGGTTGGGTTACAAGCTTTGTAGCTGCTGTTGCAGGTATTGGAGTAGGAGCGTTTATTAGTAGGGATAAAGGGTGCGGAGTCTATCTAGACTGCTACGTTTATGTACCAACTGCATGGTATTCTGCTTGCTAAATCATATGAGACAGAGGACTCTTTTTCCAAGTTCCTCTGTCTTATATTAGTTTTTGTATATATAAATAAAGAAAAGTAAGGGAGTGTTTCTATGAAGGGTAAGGCTAATAAACAATTTTATTTTTGGTTAGCGATTGCCATATCGTGCTTTATCGTTTGGTTTATTATTAGATGACCTCTCATTTATAAAGCAGTACACAAGAATAAATCAGTGGTATATAAAAGGATCTCTAAAAATTTATTGAACTGAACCCTGAATGAGCTCTTTTTATCAAGTGTCTATCATTCAGGGTTCAGTTCAGGAAAGCGTCATGGGCTTTTTTGTGTTCACTTTTGGGTGTTGCACTTAATTTTATAATTCATCATCAAGAAATAAGTTAAGGGTCTTTCCAACACAATATGGAAAGACCCTTTTTTTATTCGATTCCCTTCTCTTTATCTTCTTTCAATGCGTCTTGAAGTGACTTTTCCCATAGCGGGACCCCTTTCGCGTGGGCTGCACGCGAAATGAGGTGCCCGCCAACGGGAGCCGTCAAGAGGACGAAGAAGAGACCGAGCAAGAGTCTTGCATCAAACACCCGTTCATCGACATATACATGAAGGACGGCTGCGAAGAGGACGAACATGACACCGAGTGTCGCACTCTTTGAGGCAGCGTGTGTTCTCGAATAAATATCTGGGAGACGGATGAGACCGATCGCGGCGACGACCGTGAAGAAGACGCCGATGATCGTGAAGATACCGGTAATGAGATCAAAGATCATTGTCGCGGTCATGTTGGATTATCTCTCCCCTCTCTAAGAATTTCGAGAACGCCACCGTTCCGATGAAAGCTAGAATACTGAGTAGCAAGATGACTTCAAAATAAAGGGTCGTATCGAGCAGGATCGACAGCAGGGCAACGACCGAGATGAGCGCGATCCCGATTGAGTCGAGCGCGATGACTCGGTCCGCTGTCGTCGGTCCCTTGACGACGCGATACAACATCATCAACATCGCAAGCAAGAGAATGGCGAGCGAGATGTAGATGAGAATGTCTAGTAAATCCATCACTCTGTCGCCTCCTTAATGCTTGATTCAAAGTTATCATAAATGTCTTTTCGTAACGCTTCTTTATCCGGCATATTGAGTGCGTGGATATAGAGCACGGAATTATCTTTTGACACTTGAACGACGAGCGTCCCTGGTGTGAGTGTGATCAGCATCGACAGCAAGCTGATTTTCCATCCCTTGTCGAGTGACGTCTCATAGCGGAAGATTCCTGGTTGAATCTTCAGTTTCGGACTGAGGACGAGACGTAACACCTCGAAGTTCGCAAGGAACAGTTCACGGATGAAAATCAAGAGTAGTTTAAATAACCGCCAAACACGCGCAAAATAGAAACTACCTCCACCCGATTTGAAGAATCGGCGCATCATGAACAAGATGAGTAACCCGAGTATATACCCGATAAAGAATCCGCTCGATGTGAACGATCCCGTGAGGAACATCCAGATGAACGCCAAGAAAAAGTTAATCAATAGTTGATATGCCATCTGTATTTCACTCCTTTATCACGGCATCGATATAGATTTCTGGATTGACGAGCGGCTCGATTGCTTGCGTGATGTACGGATGGATGGCTTCTGCCCCGAATCCGTAACCGACCGCAATGACGAGTAGCAAGAAGGCAGGGACCATTAAACGTTTCGTATATGGGACGAGCGGTCCATCATACTCACGCTTCGCCTCTCCCCAAAATCCGTTCAAGAAGATCTTCATGACCGAATAGAGGACAAAGAGACTCGATAAGAGGACGAGCAACGGACCGAACAACTGCCCTTCATCCATACCACCTGACACAATTAATAGTTTCCCGAAAAATCCACTGAGTGGCGGGATTCCCGCGAGCGAGAGAGCTGCGACGAAGAACGTCCATCCGAACAGCGGGAAACGGGTGATGAGCCCTCCCATATCACGGAGTTGA
The DNA here is from genome assembly GCF_018617685.1 of Exiguobacterium sp. s57. Taxonomy (NCBI): domain Bacteria; kingdom Bacillati; phylum Bacillota; class Bacilli; order Caryophanales; genus Exiguobacterium; species Exiguobacterium sp. s57. Next base: position 177,986 of record NZ_JACSKR010000003.1, on the reverse strand, counting down.
CCAGATTTGGTGATGCCAATCATCATCCCGACGAGCATGAAGAGAACCGCCTTGATGATCATATCGTGAATCAAATAGTAAAGCGACCCTTCAAGAGACGTTTGCGTATTGACCGAGATTCCGTACAAAATGACCCCGACCGCGATCATAATGTTGTAGATGATGATCAACTTCACATCGTTATAGGCGATTGCGCCTGTCATCCCGATGAAGATCGTGAGGACAGCGAGCACCATAAGGAACGTCTGTAAAAACTCACCGTTCCCATCAAAGAGTAACGTATACGTCCGTAAAATCGAGTACACCCCTACTTTCGTCAAGAGTGCCCCGAACATCGCGAGAATCGGGGTCGGTGCGACCACATATGCTCCCGGGAGCCAGTAATGAAGTGGGACGAGTGCCCCTTTCATCCCGAAGACGATGACGAAGAGTACACCGATGACGGTGATGACGTCCGGATTGTCGACGAGCGGGATCTTCATCGCCAAGTCCGCCAAGTTGAGCGTGCCCGTCACGCCATAAAGCAAGGCGACCGACATGACGAAGAGCGCCGAGGCGATGATGTTCACGAGCAAGTACTTGATTGACTCCCGTAACTGGACACCACGTCCACCGAGTACGATCAACACGTATGAAGACATCAAGAAGACTTCAAAGAAGACGAACAAGTTAAAAATATCACCCGTTGTAAAGGCACCGTTCACCCCGACGAGCAAGAACAACATCGCGATGTACAAGTAGTTCCCTTCATACGAATCTGAAAAATAATGGACGGCGAACCATACGACAAATAGTGTGAGTAGTGTCGACGTCGTCACGAGTAGGGCTGACAGCATATCCGATACGAGACTGATCCCGAAAGGTGCTTGCCAGTTCCCGAGGTTGAGGGTTTGAATTCCCTCAACGGAGACCGTGTGTACGAGAAAGAGTGACACGATCGAAGTAATGACTAAAGCTCCAAGAGCCATCCCGCGCTGCAGTTGGACCCGTTTTGGCATGAACATCATAATGATGGCCGCAAGCGCAGGAATGACGATTGGAAAGACCGGTAAGTTAATCATACGATTCTGTTCCTTTCATTTCTTCCATATTGTCCGTGCTGAGCTCCTGGTATGTGCGGTATGCAAGTACGAGGAAGAACGCCGTTACACCGAAACTGATGACAATCGCCGTCAAGACGAGCGCTTGTGGTAACGGATCCGTAAATTCAGTCACGCCGTCCACAAGGACAGGGGCATCCCCTGTCTTCAAACCTGCCGTCGTCAAGACGAGCAAGTGTGCCGCGTGGCTAAATAGTGCCGTGCCGATGATGATGCGCAACAAACTTCTTGAGAGAACAAGATAGACCGCACACATCGTCAGAACACCGATGATGATGCTAACGAAGATTTCCATTATTCACTCTCTCCAATCGTTTGAATGATCGTCATGGTGACACCGATGACAACGAGATAGACCCCTAAATCGAACGCAATCGCCGTATGGAGTGTCTGCTCACCGAGAAGTGGCAAATCAAACTTTCCGTAGGCGTGCGTTAAGAACGGACGATCAAAGAAAATTGAGTGAAGACCTGTCGCGAGCGCAATCAATAACCCCGTCGCTGTCATGAGACGATAGTCGATTGGGAGCACGTTCGCGAGCGTCTTCGAATCAAATGCAAGTAGCAGTAAGACGAGTGCCGCGGATGTCATCAACCCACCGATGAAGCCTCCACCTGGTGAATAGTGACCGGCAAAGAACAAATCGATTGAGAAGATGACGATGATGAAGAAGATGATAATCGCAGCCGTCTGCAAAATGACATCATTGACGGGTTTGCTGTTTTGCTTCATGTGCACCTTCTCCTTTCGTACGTCGTGATGTTCTAAATTTAATCATCGTGTAAATCCCGAGTGCCGCAAGTCCGAGAACGACGATTTCAAACAAGGTATCAAATCCACGGAAGTCGACGAGGACGACGTTAACCATGTTCTTCCCTGCTGCGAGCTCATATACGTTCTCTTTATAAAATTCCGAGATCGACGTGAGCGATTTATTCGTGAGCGCCATGAAACTGAGAAGCGTCACGGTCGTTCCTACAAGAATGGCCACGATGGCATTCCCTACTTTGAAGCGCATGCGTACTTCCTTCTTGCTGATCTCTGGCATGTGATAGAAGACGAGCAAGAACAGTGCCACAGAGACCGTCTCGATGACGAGCTGGGTGAGCGCCAAGTCAGGTGCACCGAAGAAGACGAAGAAAAGGGCTACGCCGTAACCAACGACTCCAAGTAAGATGATGGACGGGAGACGCGACTTCATGAATAGAATCGCGAGCGCACCGAGTATGACAACAACTCCGAGAACATATTCATACGGCGCAATCTCAGCCAAGTTCTCGAATGAGAACTTATACATATCGAACCACCAAATGCTAAAGAGCATCATTCCTGAAAGGAAGACGAAAATATAAATCAAATACGACCGGATGAAACCAGTCATATAGTTGTCTTTAAAGCGATACGCTGCCTTATTCGACCAAACGAGCGTACCATCGTACACTCCGTTAAGCGTCAAACGGTGTGGGATGCGATTGTAAATCCCCATCCATTTGCCCATCTGCCAAAACAGTAAGGAACCGAGGAGGACGACCCCGATAGTCATATATAGTTCAGGCGTGAGTCCGTGCCAGAAGTAGATGTGGACATCGACTTCCTGGCCTTGTGCGACGAGTGTCGGATAAATCGACTCGACGGCTGGCTTAATGAGCGAGTTCGACAACACGTTCGGGAAGAATCCGAGACCGACAACGAGAAGCGCTAAGATGACCGGCGAAATCAACATGCCGATTGGTGCCTCATGCGGTTGTTTCGGTAACTGATCGAACTTCGCTTTGCCCATGAACGTCCGTGCGAACAGCATGATGCTGTAAATGAACGTAAACACACTACCAATGAAGGCAATGACCGGGAGTAAAATCCCGATCGTATCGAGCGCAAAGAAGTCGGCTGAGAAGACTTTCGTCGTCGCCTTCAAGAACATCTCTTTACTCAAGAAACCGTTAAATGGCGGAAGACCTGCCATCGACAACGAACCGATGATGGCAATCGTGAACGTGATCGGCATGACGGTCATCAGACCACCGAGTTTTCGAATATCACGCGTGCCCGTCTCATGGTCGACAATCCCAGCCATCATGAAGAGCGAACCTTTGAACGTCGCGTGGTTAATCAAATGGAAGATAGCGGCGATTGTCGCTACCATAAAGATATTGTCATCCATTCCGTCATAATGAAGGGCAGCTGCCCCGAGACCAAGAAGTGACATGATCAATCCAAGCTGACTGACCGTAGAGAACGCCAAGATCCCCTTCAGGTCGGTCTGCTTCACGGCGTTGAACGAGCCCCAGAACATCGTGAACATCCCGACTCCGGCAATCGTCCATAGCCATACCGATGACTCTTGGAATACCGGGCTCATACGGGCCACGAGGTAGAGACCCGCCTTAACCATCGTTGCCGAGTGGAGATACGCACTGACCGGAGTCGGTGCCTCCATCGCGTCAGGCAACCAGATGTGGAACGGGAACTGCGCAGATTTCGTGAAGGCCCCAAGCAAGATGAGAATCATCGCGACAAGGAAGAACGGACTCTCGGCGATGACACCTGAGTTCGCGACCATGTCACGAATGCTGTACGAGCCGATCATCGACTCGAGTAAGACAATCCCCCCGAGCATCGATAATCCACCGAATACAGTGAGAAGCATTGATTTTTGAGCACCGTAACGAGAACGCTCTTTTTCATACCAGTATCCGATCAACAGAAACGATGAAATCGATGTGAGTTCCCAGAACATATACATGACAATCATGTTGTCCGAAAGAACGACCCCGAGCATGGCGCTCATGAACATCAAGAGATACACATAAAAATGTCCTAACGATTCCTTATCCTTATTCAAATAATAAATTGAATAGAGGACGACGAGCGCCCCGATCCCCGTAATGAGGAGGGCGAATAACAGACTGAGTCCGTCGACGTATGCCGTGAAGTTAATCCCGAGAGACGGCATCCACGAAATCGTCGCTGTCACGACGTCCCCTGCACTCGTAATCGGAATGAATCCGGCGAAGTAGGTGACGAGGACGACCGGAACGATCAGGACGAACCAACCTGTATGAATTTGCTTCATCCCCCGAAACAAAAACGGGATGAACGGTGCCGCGAGGAGCGGCAACAAAATAGCTAAATGTAACACCGACAAGAAAATTCCTCCTTCGAACAGAGTCGTACACTTAATAGAGCCGTAAAGTAAGGTCACTTGACTCCATCATGTCTTCCTCATGAGTATAGCGTAAATTTTCAGTCTGTTTCCATGATAAAAGCTTCCAGTTCAAACGCTTCCTAGTTATTTTTTTCTGTCTGTTAAATATGAAGGAAGCCGACGGAAACCTTATAAAAAAAATTAGAAATCAGACGTTATGTATCGGAAAATGACCCGAGTGATACCCTACGGAATAACTCATTCTATTCCCTACTTGCCTGTTCTTTTCCTTCTTTTACAGTCGACAAAACAAAAAAGCAGCCGATAAACCATCGGCTGCTACGCAATTATTGTGCTGTCGCGATAAACTCTTTCAATGCTTCTTTCGGTTGGAAGCCCATTGTTTTAGAAACAGGCTGACCGTCTTTGAACATCATGAGTGTTGGAATGCTTTGAATTTGGAAAGCACCCGCGACTTCAGGATTTTCGTCTACGTCGAGTTTCACGATTTGGACTTGGTCACTCATTTCTTGATCAAGTTCTTCAAGAACTGGCGCGATCATGCGACATGGTCCACACCAAGTTGCCCAAAAATCAACGAGGACTACGCCCTCTTTAACATCTTGTTCAAACGATTGAGTCGTTGCGTGTTTAATAGCCATTTATAAAAACCTCCCCAATAAGATGAGAGAGTCCTGATTTAGAACTCTCATGCAATTCATGTTCAGAGTATACCACGGAGGGTAACAACCCCAAAACGTTTTGCTTATTAGCTATTGACGAGGTGCTTGCGGAATTCTTCCGTCAACATCGGAACGACATCGAACAAGTCACCGACGATTCCATAATCCGCTACGCTGAAGATGTTCGCTTCTGGGTCTTTGTTGATGGCGACGATCACTTTCGCGTTACTCATCCCTGCCAAGTGTTGAATCGCTCCAGAGATCCCGCATGCGATATAAAGATCCGGTGTGACGACTTTACCCGTCTGTCCGATTTGAAGCGCGTAATCGCAGTAGTCGGCGTCACATGCTCCACGTGAAGCACCGACAGCTCCTCCGAGCAGTTCGGCCAACTCTTCAAGCGGTTTGAATCCATCTTCGCTCTTCACACCACGTCCGCCTGCGACGATGACTTTTGCTTCCGCCAAGTCGACTTTTCCTGTCGCCTTACGAACGACTTCTTTGACGATCATCGCGAGGTCTTTCAATTCAACTGCTGGCGTTTCAACGGAGACGCTTGCGCCTGCTTGACGAGGAAGCGCATCGATGTTGTTTGGGCGGATTGTGAAGAACATGACCGAATCTTTGAACTTCACCTTCTCGAACGCCTTCCCTGAGTAGATTGGGCGAACGAATTCTGCATCGCGGCCTGTTCCTTCAATGGAAACAACGTCACTGATGAGTCCGGCATCGAGACGTGCCGCAAGTTTCGGTGCAATGTCTTTTCCGAGCGCCGTATGGCCGAGGACAATCATTTCCGGTTTTTCTTGCTCGATCAACTGACGGAGCACCTGTCCATAACCGTCTGGCGTATAGTGTTTGAGACGCTCGTCTTCGACGACGAGGACGCGGCTTGCGCCATGTTCTCCGAGTTCTTGGGCGAGTGATTGCACGTGATCCCCAATCACGACTGCCGTCACATCGTCTGTTAATTGTTTCGCCGCAGCGATGGCTTCAAATGATACGTTACGTAACGCGCCTTCACGCGCTTCTGCGAGTACTAAAGCTTTCATCTATGCTCTCCCCCTTAAATGACTTTCGCTTCCGTGCGAAGAAGTTGTACGAGCTCATTCACTTGTGTCGACATATCGCCTTCAAGGATACGCCCGGCTTTCTTCTCCTCTGGTAAGAATCGTTCGATCGTCTCGATTTTCGCCTCAATTTCATCCTCATCGAGTTCGATGTCCATGAGTTCGAGTTCTTCGAGCGACTTTTTCTTCGCCTTCATGATTCCTGGCAAGCTCGGGTAACGTGGCTCGTTCAATCCTTGTTGTGCCGTCACGAGGAGTGGGAGTGCGACTTCGATGACTTCCGTGTCCCCTTCCACATCGCGTGTGACCGTTGCCGTCGTGCCATCGATTTCAAGACCGGTGATCGTCGTCACGTAGTTCATGTCGAGAAGTTCAGCGACACGCGGTGCGACTTGTCCGCTACCACCGTCGATTGCGACATTTCCTGCGAAGATGAGGTCTGCGTCTTGTTCTTTCAAATACGTCGCAATGACTTTTGAAATCGTGACGTGGTCCGCATCCTCGACATCGTCTTCGATTGAGATGCGAACGGCTTTGTCCGCTCCCATCGCGAGCGCTGTACGAAGTTCCTTATCTGCATCTTCTGGTCCTACCGTGATGACCGTGACCTCTCCCCCGAGTGCGTCACGTTTTTGAATCGCTTCTTCGACTGCATATTCGTCATACGGGTTGATGATGAACTCAGCACCGTCTTCTTGAATTTCCCCATTCTCGAGCTGAATCGCTTCCTCTGTATCAAACGTACGTTTCAGCAAAACAAAAATATTCATGGTTGATCCCCCTTTAGTCAATTCTTCCCATCATTCATGAATCAGCATTCATTTTTTGAGCTAGTGATAGGGCTCACTGTTAAGTAAGCCCCTTTTTTAACATATGGTGCACGTTCGGAAGCGTCGACAAAAGATCATACTTGAAACCACTCGCCATCCAGCTCGTCACAACCTCATCGATTGTGCCGAAAATCATTTGACGGGCGAGTCGATAGTCTAAATCGGTGTCGAACTCTCCTGTCTCGATTCCATGTTTGACGACAGAATCAATTAAATTCAAGTACGGTTTGAGCACTTCTCCAATTTTTTGGCGAAGTACCAGGTTCGATTGTCTCAGTTCGATTTGTGTCACGACAGCGAGGTCGTAATCGGCCGACAGTTGCTTTAAATGAGATTCTATCAACTGATATAGCTTATTACTAGCTGTCGCCTCATTCTCGATTTGTTGCTTCGAGTAGTCGATGAACAGCCCCATCTTCGTTTGGAACAACTCGATCAAGAGATGCTCCTTGTTTTTGAAGTACAAGTAGATTGTACCGTCCGCGACACCCGCCTCTTTGGCGATAGCTGTCACCTTTGCACCGTGATAGCCATGATTTGCAATCACTTTGACCGCCGCATCAATGATTCGGTCACTTTTTGAAATGTTATTTGTCATAAACCCCAAGCTCCTTACCGCTGCAGAAAAATGAATGATGGTTCATTCATTTATTATTCTATCATGCATACGCTTGGTGTCAACTGCTTTGTTTCACTTGCTTCGCCTTCTCTTCGTCGACGAGAACGCGACGTAAAATTTTACCGACGAACGTCTTCGGCAACTCATCACGGAACTCATACAACTTCGGTACTTTATAGGCTGCCAGCTTTTCACGACAATGTTTGTCGAACTCTTCTTCCGTCACGTTTGTGTTGTCACGGAGGACGATGAACGCCTTGACGGTCTCACCGCGATACGGGTCAGGGACACCGATACAGACCGCTTCCTTGACGGCTGGGTGTTCATAGAGTACTTCTTCGATTTCACGCGGATAGACGTTGAAACCACCTGCGATAATCATGTCCTTCTTCCGATCGACGATATAGAAGAACCCCTCCTCACCCATATATCCGAGGTCTCCGGTCGCGAGCCAGCCATCCTTCAAAACGGCTGCTGTCTCCTCCGGTTTCTGCCAGTATCCTTTCATGACCTGCGGACCATTCAGCATGATCTCCCCAATCTCACCAATGTCCGCCTCGGTCTCTCCGTCCGCTTTTACTATTTTAGCAGAAGTATCTGATAGCGGGGCACCGATTGAGCCGACGATGCGTTTATCCCATAAGAAGTTCGCATGTGTGACTGGAGACGTCTCAGACAATCCGTATCCTTCAACAATACGACCTCCTGTGATTTTCTCAAACTCTTCTTGCACCTCAATCGGAAGTGGTGCCGAGCCAGAGATACATGCTTCGATCGAAGACAAGTCGTACTTCTTCAATTTCGGGTCGTTCAGGATCCCAACATACATCGTCGGCGCACCTGGGAAGAAGTGTGGTTTCTTTTTCTGAATCGTCTTCAGGACATCCGTTACTTCAAAACGCGGCACGAGCACGAGCTCATAGCCGTTCGTGACACCGAAGTTTAGACAACACGACATCCCGTAGACGTGGAAGAAAGGTACGACACAAAGAACGCGCTTCTCATCCCCACGATTATACTTATAGAATAAGTTCGTGATTTGATCCGCGTTCGCCGTCAAATTGAAGTGGGTCAACATGACGCCTTTCGGAAGACCGGTCGTTCCGCCTGTATATTGAAGAACAGCGACATCTTCTTTCGGATCGATTTCGAGCGGTGTGATTGGGTTAAAGTCCTTATAATCTTTGAACGGCGTCGATCCGGTCGTATCGATGACGATATTGTTCTCACGTTTCACTTTGATCGGATACAGTTTGTTTTTCGGGAAAGGTAGGTAGTCAGCGATACTCGTTGTAATTACGGTTTGAATCTCCGTCTTCTCACTGACACGAAGCGTTTTCGGATATAACAGGTCGAGGGTGATGACGATTTTGACGCCCGCATCTGTGACGAGGTTATCGAGCTCACGTTCCGTGTAGAGCGGATTCGTCTGAACGACCGTCCCACCTGCATAGAGCACGGCATAGAACGAGATCACATATTGAGGACAGTTCGGGAGCATGAGGCTGACACGGTCCCCTTTTTCCAAACCTTTCGCTTGGAGCATCGTGCCAAGTCGACGTGCGGCGTCATCAATCTCAGCGAACGTCCACTCTTTCCCGATAAAGGAAACGGCCGTACGATCCGGATAATCCTTTGCTGCGCGAGACAATGCCTCATAGAGTGGCTTTACCTCGTAATCAATCGACTGGGGCATACCTTCTGGATAATCTTGTAACCACGGTTTGTTCATCGCTGTTCCTCCTTGGAAATGAATACTCATTCAGTCAACTCCATTATAATGCTAAGAAAACGCTTTCATCTACCCTTTACCCGATAATTTTCAGAATATATCAAAAAAGCGATCGGATTTATCATCCAATCGCTGTCATACCCGCCTGAAATAGGAATCTGTCGCATCCAGTTTTTCAAGCTTTTGATTCATCACTTTATTCAACTCTCCTTCATGATGAATGTTCGAAAAATCTGTTCCGAACCAAGCCTCCATCTCTGGTCGGGAAAAGGCATACGTCCGGTTCGGGAAGGCGAAACGGACGATTTCTGCGTTCGGAATGAGCGTGAAATATGCAGCCGCATTCCGAATCGCCAGACGCTCTTGCTCCGCCCGCTCCATTCCAGGATCTTCATAACGGACGGTCAACCCATAAGGACGCTTCTTCGTCTGCAGTTCGACGGATCGATAACACTCATGTAACGGTAAGCTTCCGGCAATACCGACGACGGCGGCATTGTCTCCGACTTTCGAACCTCTAAATTCAAAGGCGTTCGGTTCCGGATTCGCGCAACCTGATAATGAGATGACGAGTACGAGCAACAGATAGAAGCGTTTCATGGATGTCCCTCCTTACGATTTTAGTTTCAAGTTGAATCGGTAGAGCAGGCGCTTGGCGAGTAAGTGCGCTAGGAAGGCACCAATTAGAAAGCCGACGATGTATAACATACTGTTCGCTTGATATGTGAATGTCGTGAACACGATTCCCGTGAACATCGCGATACATAAAACGATGATAATGTGCACAAGCCACAACCAGTTGTTGAACATGAAGAAGCGACCATTATTTTCTTGAGGTGCGCGATTATACATCCAGACCCCTAACCCATATGACAATAAGATGAACAAAATGGACGACGGGATATTAATCATGACAAAATCGATCCAGTCCTTATCCGATCGAATATATTCATATACATTTAAATTCGTTAAGTTTCCAAGTGGTGAAACGACTTGAATAAACACACTGTTGTACATATTATCCATCCATATACTTAATCCATCTAGACTTGTCAACGCATATGCCGAACCTTGAATCAATGCAATGATTCCTAACGGGAAAATCAAGGCGACAAATGACCACGTCGCTTGAGAAATGGATTCTCCTCCGAATGAACCCATCCATAAAGACAACGAAAATAACGAGATTCCAATCAATGCGATGTACAGGACAATCACAACAGATTTAACAACGGTACCTTCTAATAAGAAGGAGTAACGAGAAGTTGCGATCAAAGTAAACATCGCGATACTTCCTATCAGCGTAGACATTAAAATCCCACTTACCCCCAACACCCATTTTGATATGTACAACTGTGTACGGGTGAACGGGAGCGACATCGAAAAGTCTGACATTTGACTGTTTCGTTCAGCACCAATCAAAGATGTCGCCATGAGTGCACTAAATACAACAAACAAGAATACAACAGGACCGAGAGGAATAACACTTCCGATGTCACCAAAATAGAACGCTAAACTCGATTCAGGGTCGAAGAATGATTCAACCGTCAGTTTACCCCGCTCTTCAAACGGGATACCGTAATCTACAGAATTGGCTCTTGCATCCTTTATTTGTTCATCAAATTGTTCAAACTGTGTCCAAACTGGCACCGTGAAGGCAACGACTCCTAAGAAGACGAGCAAAATCCAAAGAAGCGACACTTGTTTCCAATCTTTCTTCAACAACACTTTAGACGGCATGAGCTTCTCCTCCTAACTGGATACGGAAGACGTCCTCGAGAGACATCGGGATCTCTTCGATGAGCATCGGATTGTATGAATCGACGAACGCCTCGAGCTCTTCCGTCCGTTCTTTCGCCATGAACAGCACGACCCGCCCTGTCACGCTGATGATTTCGATATCTTTTCGTTCGAGCAATTCGACCGGGACATGGTCGTTAAAGACGACTTGCCACTTGATACTGAGGGCACGCGCCTCTTCGAGTGACATGATCGCTTTGACACGTCCATTCTCGATCATGATGATACGGTCGGCGATTCGTTCAAGTTCATGTAACTGGTGACTCGAGACGATAATCGAACAGTTCCGTCTCTCGACTTGGGCGATCATCAGTTTCAATACGTCTGACTTGGCGACGACGTCTAAACCGTCCGTCGGTTCGTCCAAAAGATAGTATTTCGCTTGGACGGCGAAGGCGAGCGATAACGTGACGAGCGCCTTCTGTCCTTTTGAAAGTTGGCGAATTTTTTTGTTATCGATGTTGTAACGCGTCAATGTCTCACGGAATGCGGAACGATTGAACGATGGATAGATTGACTCATACAAGTCCGTCGCCTCGTTCACTGTGTAATGTTTAAGCGCATCTGCAGAATCCGGCACGAAAATGACGTCCCGTTTCAATCCCGCGTCTTTGAAGATACTTTTCGTTCCATATAATACGTCTCCCATATCTGGGCGGATGATGCCGACCATCGTCCGGAGAAGCGTCGTCTTACCGGCACCGTTACGCCCGACTAGCGCAATGATCTCCCCTGATTCGACGGTAAAGTCGATGCCGTCAAGTATCGTCTGACGGTCAATTTGTTTACTTAACTGTTCAACTTTCAGCATTGGCTTCCCCTACTTTCTCATATTCGGTCCGCAATACGTCGATGGCTTCGTCTAACGGCACGTTCGCATAATGGCAATCAATCGCAATCTTTTTGATTGATGCGATGACCGGCTCGCGTGCCGCATCATCGTCTACCCAGTCTTCGGAGACGAACGTCCCGCGCCCACGTCGCATCTCGAGTAGTCCGAGTCGCTCTAACTCTTGGTACGCCTTACTGACCGTATTCGGATTGATGACGAGGTCGGTGGCGAGTTCGCGCACGGACATCACCTTGTCTCCCGGTCGTAAAATCCCCCGGATAACGAGTTCTTTCGTTTGATTGACGATTTGTTCGTATAGCGGTTCTGAACTTTTCATATCGATTTTGTATAGCATGGGTCACACCCTCTCCTAGTCAATAGCACTCTTTAAGTGTATTATATGTATTAGTACACGTAATTGCAATAGTATTTCGAGGGCACTTTCAGTTTACAGTGAAATGGAAATGATTTGAATAAGTCTTTAGACCGAGGTCCCACCCCGTCTTATCGGGTATATTGGTGGAGAGGTGACAAAATGATAAAAAAACGAATCGTGGCAGGCATCGTCGGCGGGCTTCTCGCTGGCGGCTTCTTCGTGTATACGACGCTTGAAAAATCCGAGGCACGGGATGCATACAGTGCTTATGTGAAAGAAATGTATCAGGAACAACCCGACATCGAGCTATCTCGCGACTGGCATATGGGAGGGTTTACCGGGGAAATGACTTTGACGAAAGAACCGTTCGCCGGCACCTATTTCCTCGAGACATATAGTGACGGATCCATCCACGACAACGTGCTCGAGACGTATTGGGAACGCGAGGCAGAGCGAACGATTCACGAGAGACTCGTATCGCGCGGGATCTTAAAAGAGGAAGAGACGGTTCGTGCCGAAGTACCGCTCGGTGTGTCCGATGATGCGCAAGCGAACGTCAGCCCGACTCCGACATCCATCTTTGAAACGAATCCGAAGACGTATCTCGACGTATCGATCATGTTTCATGAAGACTGGAACAATACGGACGAACAGAAACAACGGATTCTCGACGTCATGCGAGAAGTGGAATCCGATGTCTATTGGATTCACTTCTCGTTCGACGGGAAGCCTGGAGGAAATGACGATTACACAGAACGGTACATGATGTTCACGCGCAAAGCGTCTGACATCGACCCGTCCTTCCTCGACGTGCGGACGATTGAGGACTTGAATGCCTACGACCGAATGTATGGATTCGACGAGACGACATTCACGACAGAATATCGATTTGATGGCACTCCCATCGAAGAGGAGACGACACGATAAATTTCGGTGTTGTCTTTTTTTGAGCGTTTGACTTTACAGGCAATCCAAAACGTTGTATCGTTTGACAAGTCAACGATTGATAAGTCAATTGAGAAAGGTGGGACGCAATGGACCTACGTGAAATCAGCCGATTACTTTACCAAATCAAGTTGGCGGAACAAAACGTCGCATCGTCGTTCGAACGGGAGACAGGATTCAGCCTGACCCGCTACGAGATGCTGCAAATCGTCAAAGAACGAGGCGTCTGTTCGCAACGCGTGATTAAAGAAGAAATGAAAATCGACAATGCCGCGATCACCCGACATTTAAAGATCCTTGAAGAAAAAGGATATGTCGTCAGAGAGCGGAACGCGGAGAACCATCGCGAGATGTTCGTCCGTGTGACAGAGAAAGCAGAGCAAGACCTCGGGCACTGTGAGCGAGACGAACGGGCCAACCACCTCGTCTTACAAGCCTTGTCCGATGAAGAGATTCACCACTTATCCGGGCTGCTTCAAACATTGAACAGTCACGCCTAAACAGAGAAAGAAGGAATTCACCAATGGCAACTACATTCGAAAACAATACATTCACAGACGTCATGTTCGGTCGTAAATCAATCCGTGTTTATGACGAGAACGTGAAAATCTCACAAGAAGAGATGCTCGAGATGATTCAGGAAGCAACAACGGCTCCATCATCCGTCAACATGCAACCATGGCGCTTCGTCGTCGTTGAGAGCCCAGAAGCGAAAGAGACACTCAAGCCACTCATCCGTTTCAACACACGTCAAAACGACTCGTCTTCTGCAATGCTCCTCATCTTCGGAGACATGGAGTGCTACGAGTACGGTGAACAAATCTACGATCAAGCGGTCGCAGAAGGCAAAATGCCACAAGAAGTGCGTGACCAACAGCTCGGCGCGATCATCCCTTACTACAAAAACCTCTCGAAACAAGAGATGAACGACATCGTGAAAATCGACGCTAGTCTCGCAGCGATGCAATTCATGCTCACAGCTCGTGCACACGGCTATGACACGAACCCAATCGGCGGTTTCGAGAAAGACCAGCTCGCAGAAGCGTTCGGTCTCGACAAAGACCGTTATGTACCTGTCATGATCTTGTCTGTCGGGAAAGCGGCAGAAGAAGGTTACGCATCAGTTCGTCTTGACGCTCAAACAGTCACATCATTCAAATAATTTATTAAACAATCGGAGGAATTAACCATGATCTTAGTAAACGCCACATTCGATATCCAAGCATCACAACGCGAGAACTTCTTGCGTGACATCCAAGTCTTGATCGACTCATCAAAACAAGAAGCGGGTTGTGTCGGATATGACCTATATGAGTCAACGTCTGTCGAGAACCGTTTCGTCATGATCGAGAACTGGGAAGACCAAGCCGCTCTCGAGCAGCACAACCAAAACCCGGTCCTCATCAACTTCGCACAAAACGTCGCGAACTACGTATCAGCGAAACCGGTCGTGCAAGTAGCAGCGATCAACTAATATGTCGACGCTCACCCTTGTGCTCGGAACGCTCGTCGCAATCGAGTTCTTCTATATCTTCTATTTAGAGACGATTGCGACAGCATCTTCCTCGACGTCACGCGTCTTCCGTATGTCGAAAGACGAGCTAACGAGAGACTCGGTGTCGGTTTTGTTCAAAAATCAAGGCGTCTATAACGGATTGATTGGGGTCGGACTCTTGTACGGACTCTACCTCTCCCCCAACCCGGTCGAGGTTGTCACCATGATCCTGACCTATATCATCCTCGTTGCCCTATATGGCAGTATCACGAGTGACAAGAAGATTATCCTGACACAAGGTGGGCTCGCCATCTTGACGTTGATCTCGATGTTTATGTGATGACAGAAAAAGCGTTCGACCTGAGAAAAGGTCGGACGCTTTTTGCTTGTATCCTCTATACTAAATAATGAGGTGATGATGGTGAGATACACATGTCCATGCTGTGGGTATCAGACGTTAGAAGAGGAACCACCAGGCACATACGACATTTGTCGAATCTGCTTTTGGGAGGATGACGGGGTTCAATTCGACAATCCCGATTATGAAGGCGGTGCGAATATAGTGTCGCTTCGACAGGCTCAACAAAATTACATTCAATTTGGTGCGAGTGATCGGCTCTTTTGTGATTCTGTCAGAAAACCAAATGAATGTGATAAAAAAGATTCAGACTGGAGACCACTCCCTAGCAAGTTGACTTAATACAAGGTCACCTTATATACGGGTGACCTTAATCATTCATCTAATTTAATCTAATCCCACAACGCTTCATCGACGACAAAGAACGCTTCATGGGAACATACCGCGAGCACGCACGTATCCCCCGCGTAAAACATCAAGTCTTCTGGAAGTTCTGGATGGATCCAACTGAACAACGAGCCACCATGTTCTTTTAGGAATTGCGTTGTCCTGTAATTGATGTGAAACGAATACTGATACGCCGTATCCCCAGACAGTCGTGTCGTCTCCCATTCACTCACGATGGTCCGTTCCATCAAATCCCAACGAATCTCTTCAGTCAGTACATCCATATACGCCAGACGCTCGTCTTCGATCTCCATTCGTCGCCTGTCTTCCACGAACGCAAAATGAGTACAATGCTTGAACAACACATCAATGAGCGCCTCATAGCGCTTTCCCTTTACATCTTGAGTGATCATCAGCATGCTTCAAGCCTCCTATGGCGAAGATACAAAGATGCCCGTTTCTTCTGTAATCTCGAACGAATCATGATTCCATCTGACTTCAATCGTCCCGATTCGTTCAGGTTCTTTGGCACTTCGATATAATCGCCTTACCTCCATGTCAAAAGTGAAAAAGCCACTGGATTGTTTCATATATCCCTCTTCATTCACATATGTATTCGTCTGATCCCCAATCAACTCGAACGAATCACAGCTGTCATCTTCACATTGTACCGAATACGTTTCCTCGAACCAGCTCACAAAGTCAGTCTCACTGGGTTTAGACGTATATATCGGTGCCACCCAAACTCTAGCTACAATCAACACAATAAAACCGATGAACAACCATTTTTTCATACGCTCTCCCCCACTTTCACTATCCAAAGTCTACCATATCCATTTCATCAAAAAACCGCCCTGACCGAAGTCAGAGCGGAGTCCTGTTACAAAACGAAAATCGCTGCAGATACACCGACGACACCGACGAGCGCCATCGCATATACCGGTACACGTGGCATTTCACCATCGTTGTCGAGTGCTTTCCCGAACATATAGAAGACGATCGGGTGCACGAGGAACGGCATCGAGAAGATGAGCGGGATGAGAAGCGATGCTTCCGTCCCGAACATACCGCCTTGGACCGCCGCGAACAAGCCGAAGTGCGAGATTGCTGACGATTGTGCCATTGTCGTGTAATCAAATGCAATCGTGCTGAACGTCAAGATGACGAGACCACCGAAGACGGCCATCATCTGCCATCCGAACGAGAACTGCATGAGCGCTTTGACTTCTTTAAAGTCTTCCCCGTTCGCCGCACGTAAGTTTTTCAATGCGAGCGCCGTGAGCGCGAGACCAATCAAAACAATGATAGCTGTCGGCCAGATCCAGAGCGCGCCGTTGTCGGCACTGACTGCAAGAATCGAGAAGACGAAGATGTGTCCGAAGAACGGGATGTTGATCATAATTGGCGCACGTTTTGCCGCCACTTGACCGAAGTCCCCGGCTGTACATGCACCTGTGAGACCACTGTGCGAAAGTGACCCCGCCATACCTGGCGCAAGGTTACGGATGTGACCCGTACGAGCGAACCACATGATGAGCGCGATTCCACCGAACATCCAGAACAACTGACCGAAGAAACCGTACACGAGAATCGAGTTCATGCCTTCGATCGCGAACGCGTCACCGATTCGTGACCCACCGACCATGAAGTTGGCAGCCAAGACGACCGGGATCCCTGCGAAGAGAAGCGCGCGGATAGTCGGTCCATACGTCCAGTTTTGGAAGATAGCACCGAGCGCCGACGAGATCAACATCGCAAAGAAGATTTGCGGAAGTGCGATAATCGGCTGAACCGCTGTCGCAATCAAGAACGAGACGAACAAGATGACAAGCAAGAGGACTGTCTCGATGACACCTTTTTGCATGTATACTTTCTTGTCCTGAATCCGTGCTTTATGGTCGATGAGTAAGAACGACACAGCAAGACCGAGGAGTGCGAGGATTGGGTAGTAAAGCGCAATCCCTTCTGCCGTACCTGGCTCGATTGCCATACGGAAGAACCCTTCCAATCCGACGAGCAAGAAGAACGAACGAAGGATGAAGATGAACTGCGTACGTCCTGTCCCAAGGAACATCTCTTCTTTAGAAGGAACGACGATGTCCTCCATGTCGAGCTCTTGTTTGCTTAAGATTTTACGAAGTTCTTGTCCACCGACGAAGAACGAAACGACTAACGCGATGATTGTCGTCCGTGACAAGAAGTCGACGAGCGGGAATTCAGGAAGACCTGGTGTCGCGATACCGAGCTCGACCATACCAAATCCAAGACCGAGACCGAAGATGACGATAACGAGGATCGGCGAGAAGCGCGTCCCAGCCACGACCATACGAGATAAAATGACCATCGGGATGATGAAGGCCATAAGCAACCAGAATTGGTTGATTAGTTGCATTTGAGATAATTGCTGTACAAGTTCCATTGACTAACCCCTAACATAATTTTTAGCACACAATATCGAAGTGTACAGGAATGAACATTGTGTGACAATAGGGTGTGATGTTTTGTAAACATTGAAAGCGGAACCAAGTGAAATTGGTCCCGCTTTCGTTAGTTATTGGATTGTCTGAGACCCCAAATGCCTTTATTTCCTGTGGAATAGAACAAATCCTCTTTCCCGGTGAAGCTCGCCGAGTCACTGGAGTGCGCCCGAATCTGTTTATTGACGTGCCCTTTCCAATCTTTATATCGATCGAGTTCGAGTTGATAGTATGATTTTTCGACATACGCATAAATGTCTTTCAAAGACGCCGTCCCACCATGGTGCTGGAGGGCGAATTGGATTTTGCGTAGTAATAGGCGTTTCACATTACCCCCACCTTTCTACTTTTTCTTTCAATATCACTAAATCAATCAATTTGATGATCGTTGCGCTTTCCGACTGAAGTAGTAATGTAAACGAACTTCTACAATCTGGTTCACCCATTCATAAACAATCGGATTGCGGAGCTCTTCATTGAATTCGATATGTAGGCTTTCACCTTCTACATAAAACGGTCCTTTGGCAATTTTATCGAATGGCATGCGCAATAACAATTTTTCAATTTTTTGTTGATGGAAAGGTTGTTGAAAGTCTTTCGTCTTTCCATCAATCTGTTGACGATAAGGTACGCTCGTCAAGTATTCATAGAACGGATAAGCTGCATCAGATGCTTTCAAAGGATTGTACCACATTTGCGCTCCCCGCTCTAACATGACGGATAATACAACCATCTTATAACTTGTTGTCATTCTTGTATCCTCCACTTCGTACAGAAGAGGATACATATTTTTAAAAATAATTAATTCACTGTCTGTCAATTCACCAATTTTCTTTAAAAAGCCGAAGAAGCCACCAAAGTGCTTCCTTTCGGATTGATAGGCTTCCAACGAATATTCGCCTCTTTGGATCAGTTCCAGATAGGTCGGTCGTCTCCCCAGCTCTTCTTTTACCATAAAATAGTTTCGCTCTAACAATTGGTGTCGTGTCGAAGAACGAGTCATCATTTTCTTCAACAAATCGACAGTCTCTAAATCAAATTCGATTGTACATGAAGTAGGTAAGTTATTTGATGTTGGAACCTTCTTTATTGAATCTGGACCGTCTGTCGTCAATAACGCCAGTTTCTTATCAATATTTTTATAGTTCCCAATCAAATCGATAATCGTACAATGTGTCTTCCCTTTCGATAGACGTAGTCCTCGTCCGATTTGTTGGGTGAATACTGTCAATGATTCAGTCGGACGACAGAACAATAGCGTATCGATTTCAGGAATATCGACACCTTCATTAAATAGATTCACTGCAAAAATGATGTCCAATTGTCCTTGCTTTAATTGGGCAATTACTTCCGTTCGATCATACTCAGCCTGACTATGAAGTGCTACCGCTTGTACTCCTTGCCTCCTGAAATAATCAGCCAAATATTCAGCTTGTATAACAGAAGAACAAAAGCCGAGTGCTCTCGATTGATGATGCTCTGACCAAGCTCTATAAATCTTCTCGGCAACACTTTCTTTTAACTGTTCTGCCAATAACTCTTCTTGATCATAACGACGTCCATTGATCAGACGAATCTGAGAGTAGTCGATTTCATCGTATATTCCTACATAATGAAACGGGGTTAAAAACGATTTTTCAATCGCTTCCGTAAAGTGCATCTGAAAAGCAACGTTATCATCACAAAGTGCATATACGTCTCCTCCGTCTAAACGGTCAGGCGTTGCAGTCAAACCGAGTAAGAACTTCGGTTGAAAATAATCTAGCACCCGACGGTAGGAAGGAGCAGCCGAATGATGGAACTCATCCACGATTATCAAATCGAATTGCTCCGGATTATATCGTTCCATTCTTTGTTTCGAAGCTAACGTTTGAATCGAGGCGAACACGACATCAGCAGTTTCCTGATCTCTTGATTCACCTCCGAGTAATAATCCGGTCTTCCAGTCGGTCGCAACATTGAGGAATGATTTTTCTGCCTGTAACAAAAGTTCTCTTTGATGTGCGACGAAAAGGACACGTTTGAATTGTCGTGCAAAAAATGCACTCAAATACGTCTTGCCTAATCCAGTCGCCAAAACGAGCATCGCCTTTTTTCGACCTTCTCCCATTGTCTCTCGGAGTGCCAACAACGCTTCGTCTTGGACAGATGTCGGTGTAATCGCATCATCTTCTATGTATACGGGAGAGTGTTCAGCGACCTCCAGCTCCTTCATTCGATCCTTTCGAGCTTCATACACTTCCCGATAAGGCTGTAGCGAGACTGGATTCATCATTTGTGCGTATTCACTATAAAACAATTCATGGAACGCAGCGACAGACTCTTCAAACACTTGCTCTGATACACTTGAAGGAATTTCAACATTCCATTCTACACCATGATTTAGCGCGCTATGTGATAAGTTCGACGACCCGACAAAAAATGTACCGCTATTGAACGTGCGGAACAAATATGCCTTTGGATGGAACGACCTCCCATTTGAACGGTATAGCCTGAGTTCGATGTTCGGTATTTTCAAAAGCATGTCCAGCGCATCTGGGTTGGTGAGATATAGATAGTCCCCAACCAAGATTCTAATCTGCGCACCGCGTTCACTCGCTTTTCTTAACGAAGCGGATAATTCTTTCACTCCTGACACTTGAGCAAACGCGACGACCATATAAATTTCAGTCGCCGCGTCTATGTGTTCTTGTAAAGGGATGCCAAGATTGCTCGTATGGAGTCGTAAATCACTCATGATCGAGGACCTCTTCTAAAAATAGACCTTTTTCAAAACCGCCACGTATTTTGCGTTTCTCTTCACGTATGCGGTTCAATTCATCGAAGTCTGCCCCATGCATATTTCCGAGTGTATAGACCAACTCCAAAATGTCAGCTAACTCTTCAAGAGACTCTTCATCAATGTTCGTTTCTTCATACTCTTTGATTTCTTCGTAGAGTTTCAATCGTGATTGCTCGAAGTGTTCGGCTTGAGTAAGTTTCTTCACAATCGGGATTTTTCCTGATTCGTGAATGATTTCAGGGATGCGGTCACGGATGAGTTTGTTGTATTTAGGCATTGTATTTCTCCTTTCACTCTATTTATCAGAAAGCTAACTTCACTAGGAGTGGTGGTCAACAAACTCAGATTACGGTTCATCACCATAGTCTCTTTTCAAAACAAGTTCCATTTTCTTCAAAGTGAAAAAAGCCCATGACGCTCTCCTCGAATAGAATGCAGTCACTACATCATACATTTAGACAGAGGAAATATCATGAGCTATACCCATCTCACCACAATGAAACGTGTTATAATAGATATTTAGCTAGAGCTAGGGCCCACAGCGAGACGAATCGAGACTTACGAAGAGACGCTACAAGAGGGCGAAGTCCAACTACAGCACCAAGACGAAGCTCGACGATACACCTCGCCGGATAATCATCAAAAAGCTGCAGGCTACTTGATTGCTGGAACAGACTCGCGGTCACCTCTACACAAGCAAAATCGCCATCTCCAACATCTATTGTTGGATTTATTAAAGGACAAATTGAAGTGTCCTCGACTGCGCTGCGCTAGAAGGTGAAACGCCCAGAGGCCGTCAAGACGCGATGGGAATCAACGATTGCCTTCTTCGGACAGGGGCAATGAAAGACATACTTAGCGACGTTCACCGAGGGAAAGAACCATTTCTATCTTACCCTGCCGGACCAAACGAAGGCGACGACTGACCGGCTCAAAGAGTTCAATGGTCACAAGCGCGTCCTAGCGACGCTCAGAGTACCGATGTATTTCGCCAATCCGTACTCATCTGGCAACGAAGAAGAAACGAGAACGCCATTAGATTCCTCCACAAGTTCTTTCCAAAAGGAAAGGACTTCGCATAATACATGATGAAATCACGGACGCGCTCGCCAAGATTAACAAGCGACTGAGAAACCGCATACGAGGTCTTCTACGAGAAAGTGCTGCGCTTAATTCGATAAACCTTTATTTATATTAACTTTCATTACGTTTATCAGCTAATTTTCGGACTGCCGGAGTACACATCACCATCTGTATTGTATGTTAGAGTAAATACCATATCTGATAACCATTTCTTAAAAGAGTCGTTATCATTGTACTGCTTAAACACTTCCATGTTGTCAGACATAAGGTTAATGACAGCTCGATTTAGGGCTTTTTGGCTCTCAATTTTTGCATTTTGCTTATCAGAGTTTTTCATCGCATTCTGATAATCTTTATCTTTTGCGACAATTTCAGGGATAGCAGCAATATGTTTCTTAACCTGGTCTTCGTCCCTCCAAGAAATATTTCCAAAGAGGTCATGGAAGGTTTCGAGAATATTGCTCAGTAAGTCTAACTTTACTTCTGATTTCCCACCCGTTGCCGATGTAGGTACTGGTGCAATCTCATATTCTTCCTTATCCTCTAGTACAATGGACATTTTAGCTTGTGCTTCCGCCCTGTAACTATCTAAGTCAATCGCTTCGAGAATACCAATTGATAGGTCTTCTTCTTTTGGTGCAGGTAGCTTTGGTATCAAGAAGTTTAGGAAGATTGAAAGTTTTTCCCACTCAGGATTTCCATAAGGCAAGATGGATGCCAAGAATCCGTATGTTCGCACAAACGCCTTCGCCTTGCTCTTAAAGTCTATTTGGCCATCTTCATCCAAATCATCTTCATAATGCTTAGCACAAACATCGAGAATGGGGTCTAACTTATCACGTTCTGCCCCATTGAGGTAAAACTCTACCAGGTTATCAATATGTGTATCTGTGAAAACATGATAACGTCTAATGTCACTATCTAAGTCATTAAGTTTATCCGGGTCTGTCTCTTCTGAGAGTACCGTTGTTTTATAATACTTAGAAAAAGCATCTTGTATCGTATTCGTTTCATTTGCAAAGTCTAGTACGAATGTATCATGTTTTTGTGGATGCGCTCTATTCAAACGAGATAATGTTTGAACTGCTTTAATGTCTGTCAATATCTTATCAACATACATGGTATGAAGAAGCGGTTCATCATAACCTGTTTGGAATTTATTTGCCACGACTAGGAGACGATACGGGTCCTTTTTGAGTTTTTTCTCAATTTCACTACTAGGAAACCCGTTAATCGAACTCTCTGTTACTTTCTTTCCACCGTACTCGTGCTCACCTGAAAAGGCAACGATTGGTTTGAACTGACTTTTACGTTTTTCCAAGTAAGCAGATATAGAATAATAGTACTGTATGGCTCGTTCAATGCTGCTAGTTACAACCATAGCACGAGCATGACCGCCAATTTTTCCTTTTGCAATCACTTGGTCATGAAAATGGTCTACCATAATTTCAGACTTTAGTTCGATTGCCTTTTCATTGGACTCAACATACTTTCTCAGCTTTTTTTGTGCCTTCTTTTTGTCAAATTTCGGGTCATCTTCTACTATCTTGGCAATCTTGTAGTAACTCTTAATTGGCGTGTAGTCTTTCAATACGTCCAAAATGAAGCCTTCCTGAATGGCTTGTTTCATCGTATAAACATGGAACGGTCGATGTTTAATCTTTCCGTCCTTTGAATAAGGGACACCAAACATTTCAAGCGTTTTATTCTTCGGGGTTGCTGTAAATGCAAAGTAACTCGCATTGTTAAGCATTTTTCTCCCCTCTAGTATCTTTAAAATCTTATCTTCTGTCGTTTCATTTTCCGCATCTTCATATTGGTCAGAAAGTGCCATATTCATTTTGGCCGACATGTTTCCACTCTGACTAGAATGAGCTTCGTCAATGATGATAGCAAACTTGTTTTTTCGGTGTTCATTTCCAATGTCATCAAGAATGTACGGGAATTTATGAACAATGGTAATGATGATTTTCTTACCATCTTGAAGTAGTTTCCTTAAGTCTCCTGAGCTTTCTGCATGCCCCACCGTGTTCGATACCTGCATAAACCCTTTAATGGTATTCTTAATCTGCTTATCGAGATTAATTCGGTCAGTGACAACAATAACTGAATCAAAAAAATTCTTACTGTCTTTTGACAAAGAAACCAATTGATGAGCAAGCCAAGCAATCGAATTCGATTTTCCACTTCCTGCACTATGTTGGATAAGATATTTTTGACCGATACCCTTCTCACTGACATCAGCTAGGATAGATTTCACACCAGCCAACTGGTGATATCGAGGGAAGATTTGGGTACGCTTTACCTTTTTAGTTTCTTGGTCTTTCTCCTCAACAATTTGTGCATAGTTTTCAATGATATTTGCAAGTTCACTCTTCACAAAAATTTGTTTCCAAAGATAGTCCGTCTTGATTCCATCAGGATTAGGAGGATTCCCAGCTCCATTTTTATATCCTTTGTTAAAAGGTAGGAACCAGGATTTCTTACCGTCAAGTTTCGTACACATGCGGACTTCATTGTCATCAACTGCAAAATGAACCATACATCGTCCAAATTGAAAGAGTAATTCACGAGGGTCCCGGTCTATCTTATACTGATAGACCGCATCCTCAACATTCTGCTTCGTCAGTTGATTCTTAAGTTCACATGTAATGATAGGTAGACCATTAAGAAAGATAACAAAATCAAGTGCAAGTTTCATGTTGTCTCTCGAATACATCAACTGTCTTGTTACGCTAAATTTGTTTTTATTGTACAGTGCTTTTGCTGCATCATTGGCTTCAGAAGGCGTAAGGTAAAACAAATCTAGTGTCACTGGATAGATTTTCAGTCCGTTTCTTAAAACTTCAATTACACCATTTTTCGTGATTTCCCCTTGCAAACGATTCAATAACTTTGCTTTGTTGCTATCACTTTTATAAATACCCAACATCTCCAACTTTTCTTTTTGAGTATCCTCTAAGAATTGAAAGAAACGTGTCTCATCAATTGCATAGTCTTTATTATAGTCACTGTTTTGCCCTTGCTCATATCCATTCTGATTTACAAGATGATTAATAATTAATGTCTCAAGTCCTGATTCTTTTGTGTTAGTTGCCATTAGACCACACCCCTCGTCCTCTTAGACTTCCTCCAATTCCAATATTTCTTCATCTATAATATCTTCCTGCTCTTCATACTGGAAATCACCTATTTCAATATTTCTTACATCTACTTTACCAGTGACAACATCTGAAATAAGCCTACCACGATATTCTTCAAAAAGGTTGATTTCCCTTTGAAGTCTTTCTACTGCATCATCGATTCTTTTAAACTCTTTAGGAATAAACTCTAGTATTTCTTTTTGTTCATCTTCAGGTGGAACAAAAAAAGGTATTTCTTTCATTTTAGCGAGCGATAGGTCCCACTGACCAACTCTAATACCATCAGATGCCTGATAAAAAAAGTTTACATATACTTTACTTCTGATTGCATAATGAAAATAGTCTTTATTCTCAAAGTTTAAATCGAAAATATAATATGCTGGACTAACAATTCCATTATAATGAGAAACTCCGTATGAACCTTGCCAAGCTTTCATTTTATTCATTGCAAATTGACCAGTTCTTACTACCTTATAGCCACTCAAATCGTCTGGAATAAAATTATGATTTTCTTCTTTAGACATACTCGACCTTAAAATAACACCTTTTTCTCTTACAACTGAGAGCAAAGGTAAATCCGGTCTATTTTTAATACTCACTGGCCTTAATAATTGTCTTAATGGTTTTATTCCCCAATGCTCAGGAATATCTCCTAACCACTCAATTCCACTTGGCTTCATTTTCACGTTGGAAGTTAATCCTTTTGTAACTGCTTCATTAATTACTGCCTGTTTTTGTTCTTTCAGAACAATTATAAGTTTTTTCTTGGCTGTAATAAATTTATTAATTATAGCAAGCTTGTAGTCAAGATATTTTACAATTTGGTCTTGTTCTTCCCGTGTTGGTATAGGTAAGTATTGATTTGCAAAAACTTCAAACCTAAAATCAGATGACCTTTCACGTATTCCTCTGTATAGAGACTGAATGAAGCCTGTTTTAGCCATTTCTCTAACTATATAAGCATAATAATGATTATTTAAATCTACTTTAGGTACACAGACACTATATACTGGTGTCGATTTACCATCTGAATCAGACACACCTACAGCTCCTGCAAAGGCATCCATTACATGAATCACCAGGTCACCTTTTTTAATCCCTTGATAACCTACTTCTTTTATGGATTCAGTAAAACCTGTTGTTCTTCTATTTTTTCTTAAAGTTACTACTCCGTCTCTGAAACAGGTTATCACTTCATCTGTATCTTTAACAGGACGATTCACCTTTGAATACAATGCTTTTGCACGCTTAACTTCCCAAGTTTCTGGTAATTTGTCTAACCATGGTAAAGGCACATCCTTGTATTTCTCATAGGGTATAAACTTATGATGCATTATATTAACCTCCTATGATTTCCTGAAGCAAGCCTTCGGTTTGTTCTTCTAGCGCTTTTATATCAGCTGCAATTTCTTCAAGAGTACGTAATTGAACAGGTTTATAAAAATATTTTGTAAAACTAATTTCATAACCAATTTGAGTCTTACTCTCATCAATCCATGCATCTGAAGCAAAAGTAAGTACTTCATCCTTAAAGAACCTTTCAATTCCACCTTCATGCATCAATGGAATTTGTTCTGTGTCTCTTAAATTCCCATCTGGCTCATACTCAACTACATAATCTTTTCCATTAATTGTAACACTATATAAACCCTTTAGAGGATTTGCTTCAGACTTTTCAGGTTTGTGAATTTTCTTAATTACCTTCTCGGCATTTTCATCGACCTGTGCTATATAATTTTTAATTAAGTTAATTCGTTTATTAGGTAATTTTTCATCTAAACTTTTTGCAATTTCACTTAGTTCATTTATGAACTCGTTAAAGTCAAGAATAATCGAATAGTTGAATTTTTCTGCTGCTTTTCCGATAATTTCTGCTAGCATTGCGTCTTTTTGATATTCACATACTTCTAATATCTTCTTCAAGCTCTCACTTGTTAAGTCCACACTTAAACGTAATGGTCGTTCTACTGTTATCTTAAAGTAACCAAACTCTTGGTTATCAAATATCTTCGAGTGTTCTGTATCTTCAAAGTTGATAAGCATGTCAGAAATCTGTTTTCTTAATCCTGGTGTCAACTCACAGTTTTTATTGCCTAGATTTCTACGAAGTGGACTCTTCAGACCTGTTGCATCAATTAGCTGTACTTTTCCACTTCGGTGATTTGCTTTTCTATTTGTAACTATCCAAATAAAGGTAGCTATTCCAGTGTTATAAAACATATTTTCTGGTAGTGCTATGATTGCTTCCAACCAATCATTTTCAATAATATATCTTCTAAGATTACTTTCCCCTTGGCCCGCATCACCTGTGAAGAGAGAAGAACCGTTGTGAACTTCAACTATACGGCTACCTAATTCTGTGTCATGCTTCATTTTACTTAACTTGTTAGCAAGGAAAAGCATCTGACCATCACTTGAACGAGGTATCATTTTATAATTAGGGTCTCCGTTATGATTCACAATAAAGCGTGGGTCTGAAATATCTGCTTTCCCACCTAGTCTCTCTAAATCAGTTTTCCAACTCTTCCCATAAGGGGGATTGGATAACATAAAGTCAAAGTTTAACGTTGGATATCCATCATTTGATAAAGTAGAACCAAAAGCTACATTATCATCCTGGAGAGATTCTCCTTTAATTAATAAATCAGCTTTAGTGATAGCATATGTTTCTGGGTTAATTTCTTGTCCGTAGAGATATGTGTTAATCTCCTTACCATGTTCATTGGCCAACTGGTGTAATCGTTCGTCAGCAATTGTCAACATTCCACCCGTTCCACATGCACCGTCATATACAAGATATGGTGCGTTATTGATTTTATCAGCAATCGGTAAAAAGGTGATGTCTGCCATAAGTTCTACTACATCACGTGGAGTAAAGTGTTCACCAGCTTCTTCATTGTTTTCTTCATTAAAACGACGAATAAGTTCTTCAAAGATGACACCCATAGTATGATTATCAAGTCCAGGAATTTTAATATCGTCATTATCATCTAAGACAGGTTTTGGACTTAGGTTAATAGTCGGACTAACAAATTTCTCAATAACAGCACCCAAGATATCAGCTTCAATCATCGTATCTATCTGATTGCGAAACTTAAACTTTTCAAGGATTTCTTGCACGTTCGGTGAAAAACCATCTAGATAGGCAATAAAGTCAGCCTTCAATTGTTGCTGTTTAGCACGTGATTTCAAGTCTTTAAGAGTGAAAGGTGACGTGTTACAAAACGATTGCCCGGCTACACTACATAGAGCATCTGTTTGATTAATAACACCAGCTTCATCTAGACTTTTTTTCATTTGTAAAACCGCATCTTTTGTTGGTTCTAAAACAGCATCCAAACGACGAATAACGGTCATTGGCAAGATGACATCTCGATATTTTCCACGCACATATACATCTCTAAGGCAATCATCAGCAATGCCCCATATAAAACTAACAATTTGATTATAAGTCTGATTGTTCATTTTAACTTCCTCCAAATAAATGATACTTAGCACAATTCTATCATATAAATTGTTTATATTTTTGAGATTCGTAGTGAAAAAAAGAAAAGTATCCGTCCATTTTTTAACAAATGATGAATTATAAAATTAAGTGCAACACCCAAAAGTGAACACAAAAAAGCCCATGACGCTTTCCTCGTGTAGAATGAAGTCACCACAACACACATTCAAACGGAGGAAATCTCATGAGCTACACCCATCTTACCACAACGGAACGCGTGAAAATAGAGACGTATCTGGAGCTCGGGATGTCCATCCGGTCCATCGCGAGACGGCTCGGGCGACAGCCCTCGACCGTCTCGCGGGAGATCAGACGGAACCCCGACTACGTGGCTGAACGTGCCCAGAAACGCTACGAGAAGGCGAAGACCAATTGTGGTGCCAAGACGAAACTCGACGACACGATGCGCCGGACGATCGTCGAGAAGCTGCGTGCGACCTGGTCCCCGGAAAAAATCGTCGGCCGTCTCTACACAGGGAAAATCGCCTTCTCCACCATCTACCGATGGATCTATGCGGGACGGATCGACGTGCCCCTAACCGTGCTCCGCCAGAAGGGGAAACGTCAAAAGCCGACCGAGACGCGCGGGCGCATCAATATCGGACTCCCCATCTCGCAACGGCCGGCGGAGGTCAGGGGGCGCCGGACGTTCGGGCACTGGGAGCTCGACACCGTCGTCTCCGGACGAGGGAAGTCGAAGGCGTGCGTCGCGACGTTCATCGAGCGGAAGAGCCGGTTCTATCTCGCCCTGCCAATCGCGGACCGCACCGCGGCCTCGATGGAGGGGGCGATTCATGCGGTGCACGGCGCCTTCCCAGACGGCACGTTCGAGACGGCGACGACGGACCGTGGCAAGGAGTTCAGTGGTCACGAGCGCATTCAGGCATCGTTCGGCGTGCCGATGTATTTCGCCGACCCGTACTCATCGTGGCAACGGGCTCCTCCGCGAGTTCTTCCCGAAAGGAACGGACTTCGCGCAGGTGGCGCACGACGAACTCGCGGACGAACTCGCCAAGATCAACGGGCTGCCGAGAAAATGCCTGAACTGGAAAACCGCACACGAGGCCTTCACCGAGGAAGTGTTGCGCTTAATTTGACAAACCGTCAAATACTTTTCAATGATATTTTTATCTTTTCCCATTTAATTTAGCTATATAAGAATTTATACTTTCAATTATTGCATTTATATTCAAACCGATTCCGAAAAAATTAGGTTTCAGTTCGAACCATTTAGCTTTTTCAGCTAACTGAGAGGCTAGTATTAGTTTTCCACCATTATCAAGAATTCGTATATCTTCCAATTTCTCAACTGCATTACCAGTAGTAAAGGAGGGTACATAATGTACTTCTGATTCGTCAGTATCAATGAGTGACATTGTTCCTATTACTTCGAAAGAGAAGCTACCTCTATTTGACCTTAGCTCCATTTCTATCATTTGAGTATCATATTCTTCATCCCAAAACACCGAATACCTAAACTCTCTTTTTTCACTCATAATTTCTGAGGCATTATCGAATGGGTCAACTACCTTTAAATCCCTCAAACGCCGTGGTTATGGCTATCGAAACCTTGAACGGTTCTTTTTAAGGTTGGATGGTCTACACTAAGTTGGACATAAATGTGGAGGGGCGTTAAGGAACATATGCGTATGATCTTTATCGCATTCCAAGGCTATAATTTTGATATTCAGTTCTTCGCATATTTCGGACATCAAACCTTTGAAACGTATTTCTACATCGTTACGAAGGAATATCTTTCTTCTGTATCGAGGACAGAAAACGAAGTGATAATTGATTAGAGAAACAGTAGTATGAGTTCTTCTATAGTTGGTTTCCATATTAATATCGTGTCAGATTAACCAACAAACTTTCACTGCATTCGTCATCAAGACTTCAAACACTTCTGACCCGTTCGCCATGACCTACACCCCAACCTTCTTATGTATCTCGTTCCAAAATCTAGTTTCAGTATATACGGTTCCCCACATGAATTGTAAAATACCTTCCTAATTACCTATATATTTTATATTTAAAGTTCACGAAATCAAAAAGGGAGCATCCAAACGGATCCTCCCACTTTCTTCAATAAAAGATATACCACAGTGCCGCTGCCACTAAGAACAACCCGGCCCCGATAAACAAGATTTTTGCCAATCGTTCGTATACCATGTCTTCACCTCACCAATGCCGCGCCGACGACGAGGGAGACCCCGATCGACAGCAAGAATGCCAACAATCCGACGGCGATATTTCCTTTTTGAATCTCATCGTTCACCTTCAGTGTCGGTGTCAAAAATTCAAACAACCAGTAGGTCGCGAGAAGAAGAGCGAATCCGAACCCACCCCCGACGAAGATGTCAATCGTGCTCTCATAATAGCTCTCGACGACACGGAAGATGTTGGCGAGACCGACAATCTTTCCGCCTGTCGCGAGGGCGACGGCGATATTTCCTTTTTGAATCTCGCGCCAGTTGCTGTACGGCGTCGTCACCTCGAAGATTGCCAGACCGACGATAATCATCAGTCCTGCCATCGAATAGAGACCGAACGATTCCAGCATGACGGCAAACATTAACGTGCCCATTCCCGACTCCCCTTACTTCAGTTCGACGACCGTGACACCGAGTCCACCTTCACCCATTCCACCCGGGCGTTGGCTCTTCACGTGACGATGTCCTTTTAAGAATTCTTGTGTCGCCTGACGCATCGCCCCGGTACCAAGTCCGTGGATGATGCGGACGTTGTCATAGCCCGACACGAGTGCTTCATCGATATACTTATCAAGACGCATGAGTCCCTCTTCGACACGGACGCCACGAAGGTCGAGCTCGGACTTCGTCGAGCTCTGTCGTTTGAGCGAGCTCCCTTTCGACTGAAGCGACTTCTCTTTCGATGGACCGATCTTCTGAAGGTCGTCCGCTTTGACGTTCACTTTCATGATGCCGACTTGGACGTTGTACTCATTGTCATTGATTTGTTTCACGATATAGCCTTTTTGATTGAACGTCGTCACTTTCACTTCTTCGCCCTTACTGAACGTACGTTGTTGCTGGGCTTTTTGTTTCACTTTTTGGATCTTTTTCTCTTGAAGTGTCGGTTTTGCCGACTCGAGTTCTTTCTTCGCTGCGATAATCTCGTGCTCTTTGACGATTCCCTGCTCCCTGAGCTTCTTCAAGCGGTCGATGACTTCGTTCGCCTGACGCTTTGCCTGTTCGACGGCTTTCTCGGCTTTCGCCTCAGCCGCACTGTACAAGTTGTCGCGCTCCTGCTCAAACTCGGTCATCGTCGCCTCGAATGCCGCCTGCTCTTCTTCGAAGTCATGGCGTTTGACGATGAGTTCCTGCTCAAGCTGTTCAGCGCGTTGTTTCGCCGATTCGAGCTCGTTGATCATCGATTCGACCGACTCGGCATCACTGCCGACATGGCTTCGTGCCTTGTCGATGACCTGTTCGGACAGTCCGAGACGACGGCTGATTTCGAAGGCGTTCGAGCGCCCCGGTACGCCAATCAGGAGACGGTATGTCGGGCTGAGCGATTCGATATCAAACTCCATCGAGGCGTTCATGACGCCTTCGCGGTTATACGCGTATGCCTTCAGTTCCGAGTAGTGCGTTGTCGCCGCGACACGTGCCCCGCGCCGTTTCACTTCATCTAGAATCGCGATGGCGAGGGCGGCCCCCTCTTGCGGGTCCGTCCCAGCACCGAGCTCATCGAAGAGGACGAGTGACATGAAGTCGATCTTGTCGAGCATGCCGACGATGTTCGTCATATGCGAACTGAACGTCGAGAGACTTTGTTCAATCGATTGCTCATCCCCGATGTCGGCATAGACGGCGTCAAACACGGAAAGCTCTGTCCCAAACTCTGCCGGGACGTAAAGACCTGACTGTACCATCAACTGAAGAAGTCCAATCGTCTTCAACGTGACGGTCTTCCCGCCGGTGTTTGGTCCGGTGATGACGAGTGACGTGTAGTCTTCTCCGAGCTCGACCGTGATCGGCACGACCTCATCTTTCGGGATGAACGGATGGCGTGCCTGTTTCAATTTGACCTCACGGTTGTCGTTCAACTTCGGCTCGGTCGCTCTCATCTCTTGACCGTAGGCGACTTTTGCAAAGATAAAGTCGAGTTCGGCCAATACGTCGAGGTTCGTCATGACCGCATCATGCACCCCACCGACCTCGTTCGAGAGCGCACTCAAAATCCGATCGATCTCGGCGCGTTCTTTCAGACGAACTTCTTGAATCTCGTTGTTGATGGAGACAATCGCTTGCGGTTCGATGAAGAGCGTCTGACCGGAAGCTGACTGGTCATGGACGATTCCGCCGAACGCCTGGCGATACTCTTGTTTGACCGGCACGACATAACGGTCGTTTCGAATCGTGACGATAGCATCTGAGAGCATCTTCGCGTTATTGCGAAGGATATTGTCGATTCGTGAACGGACGCTCCCTTCATAGCTCCGAAGCTGCGTACGGAGCCCACGGAGTTGTGAGCTCGCCGAATCTTGGACCGTCCCCTGGTCGTCGATCGCATGGCGAATCGATTGTTCGACTTCGATAAGTTTCGTCAATTTGTCCGCATACTCATCAAGGCGCGGGATTCGAATCTCCTCATTGTCCTCATGGAGTTTCTCGAAGAAGTTTTTCACCTGGCGACCGCCGTACATGACGGCAGCAACGGCGAGCAATTCGCTCGTCGAGAGGACCGAGCCGATAGCGGCGCGCTTCACTTCCGCACGGACATCCGTGAGCCCACCGAGCGGCAGACGATCACGGAGACGAACGACCTCGGTCGCCTCTTTTGTCACGTTCAAATTTGAGAGCACCCGGTCGTACGAGTAGTCCGGTTGCATCTTCAGCGCCAAGTCTTTCCCGAGCGAGCTCGCCGCGTGACCGGCAAGCTGTTGGCGTAATTTTTCATATTCTAGTACGCGTAACGCGTGGTCCATCTAGCATGTTCCTTTCTATCGCTTCGCCGCAAAGAACGCCTTGGCGTCCTCGAACGTGAAGCAGTTGATAATATCCGATGGTTCGAGATAGGCTTTCCGTGCGTGTAACACACCGAGTGCCATGTCTTCCATCATATCTGGGTGGTGCGTGTCGGTATTGATCATCACTTTGACTCCCGCAGCCTTCGCCTTCTTAAGCGTCGAGGCCGTCAAGTCGAGGCGGTTCGGGTTGGCGTTCAACTCGAGCGCCGTCCCCGTCTCTTTGGCGAGTGCGATCAACTTCTCCTCGTCAATCGGATAGCCGTCGCGTCGACCGATGAGTCGACCTGTCGGATGGGCGATCACGTTGACGTACGGGGAACGGCAGGCGTTCTCGAGACGTGCCATGATCTCGTCGACGGATTGGTCCATCTTCGAATGGATGGAGGCGACGACGTAGTCGAGCGTCTCTAAAAACTCGGGTCCATAGTCGAGCGTCCCGTCAGGACGGATGTCCATCTCGACGCCTCGCAACACGTTCATGTCGTGCGTCTTCGCGGCTTCCCGGATCTCTTCCCCTTGTGCCTCGAGTCGTTCCTCCGTCAACCCATTGACGAACGTCAAATACTTCCCGTGGTCGGTGATGGCCATCCATTCATAGCCACGCCCTTTCATCGCCACAACAATCTCGTCGACGGTCAACTTCCCGTCCGACCAGACCGTGTGCATGTGCGCATCGGCTTTAATGTCTTCGAGCGTGACGAGTTTCGATAAGTCGTGCTCGAACTCAGCATGCCCCTCCCGAAGTTCAGGCGGGATGAATGGGAGACCGTACCGTTCGAACAGTTCTTCTTCCGTTTTCGGTTGCCACAATCCGTCTACCGTCTCGACTCCATATTCGGAAATGGACTCTCCTTTTGCCTTGGCAAGTTGGCGCATACGGACGTTGTGGTCTTTTGAACCAGTGAAATGGTGAAGCGTCGCGGCGAACGCGCCCGGCTCGACCATGCGGAAGTCGACCGACACCATCTCCTCACGTTCGAGGACGAGCGAGACTTTTGTCTCACCTGCCGCAATCACTTCGTTGATGAACGGCAAAGCGAGCAGTTTCTCACGCAGCGCAATCGGCTCCTCGGTCGCAATGATGAAGTCAAGGTCTTTACACGTCTCTTCGGCACGGCGGAAGCTTCCCCCGACCGAATGACGCAAGACGAGCTCTTCTTTCTTCAACACGTCATTGATCTCTTCAACGATCGGTCGCATGACCGCATACGCTAATCGTTCCGGACGCGACTCAAGGTTTTTCGCTGCGGCGAGCAGCTTCTCGACACTCTTCGCACCGAACCCGGGTAGTGATGCCGCTGTCCCGTCTTCGAGTACACGGATGAGCGACTCCAAGTCGACGACGCCGACCTCTCGAAGTTTCGCGAGTTTCTTCCCGCCGAGGCCTTGAATCTTTAAGAGTTTCATTAATCCGAACGGAATCTCTTCCTGCAGCGCTTCGAGCACTTCACTACGTCCTGTGTCTCGATACTCCTCAAGGACGGCGGCCGTTCCTTTTCCGATTCCTGAGACTGAGGTCAAATCCTCGATGTCCTCGAGTTCAAGGTCCATGTTCTCGAGCGCTGTCGCAGCCTTACGGAACGCATTGATTTTAAACGGGTTCTCCCCTTTGATTTCCATATATTGCGCGATCTTCTCGAGCAACATCATCGCTTCTACTTTATTCATACGGTTCCCCCCTATTCACACAGAAAAGACCGAGACACAAGCACTAGCTTGCATTCCGGCCTGTCGTGTCACAACATCTTATTTGAAAACCAATCCGATAGATATGGTGTGTCTTGAATGATCGTTGTCGCGAGTGACGAATTGTCGACAGCATTTTGAACGCCCGCCATCGGCACGAACGCGATTACCCAAAGGATGAAGAACGTGATAACATACGCCTCAAAGAATCCGAGGACAGCTCCGATCACACCTTTTAATTGGCGTAAAATCGGCAAGTCCGTCAAGAAGTCGAGCATCGCCAAGATGAGATGCAAGACGAGTTTCGTGATGAGGAACAAGACGACGAACCAAAAGACGTTATAAAACGTCATCTCAATCCCTGAAAGGGAGTTGAGGTCCAAGACGCCGCCAGGTAGCGTTCCATCAAGCTGAGACGGATACGGGATCCATAGCTTGAACGCTTCAGCTAAATCTTTATAGTACGTGTTAGCGACAAG
Organism: Exiguobacterium sp. s57; assembly: GCF_018617685.1. Taxonomy (NCBI): domain Bacteria; kingdom Bacillati; phylum Bacillota; class Bacilli; order Caryophanales; genus Exiguobacterium; species Exiguobacterium sp. s57. Next base: position 142,466 of record NZ_JACSKR010000003.1, on the reverse strand, counting down.
GAAACTGATGATGAGCGCGACCCAATGGCCGAGCTGTAAAATCGCACCACGACGAAAGCCATTGACGATTCCGATAAATAAGAAAAACAGTATAAGTAGCGTAACCATGGATTGAATTATTCTCCCATATTTCGTTTAGTTTTGACGTGATCGCTCGCGATTTGAATCGCAGCAAGGACCGCTGCCTGACGAGCATCTAGATGAGGGGATTGATCACGAATCTCGCGGATCTTACTATCGACCAAAAAGCCTACTTCCCTCACATGATCAGCGGGTTCTTCGCTTACGATCGTATAGTCTTGACCCGCAATGTGAATCGTTGTTCGTTGTAACTGCACGCGCACCCCTCCTTTACGTCTGTCAGCATTAATCATAACATCGTTTTTATATTAGGAAAAGGAGAAGCCCCTTCCATTGATATGTACAACATTTTCTATTACCCTTCTTTACAGTTGTCAAACGTCTTTCTTTAGAAAAAATAAAAGGAATGGTGGCAACATGTTGTGAAATGTGCGAAAATATCAACTATTCAAACAAACAGAAAGGATGATTGATTTGAAACTACGCATTGGCCTCTTAGGTCGCATCATCATCGCGATCGCTTTCGGGATTTTGCTCGGGAGCATCGTACCAGAAAGTCAGAACTGGATTGTTCGGACGTTTGTGACGTTCAACACAGTCTTCGGGCAGTTCTTAGGCTTCGCCATCCCATTGATCATTCTTGCGTTCATCATCCCAGGAATCGGGGAACTTGGAAAAGGAGCAGGAAAGTTAGTCGGACTCACAGCACTCATCGCTTATGCATCAACCGTTGTCGCAGGAACGCTCGCCTATTTCGCAACAAGCAACTTGTTCCCGCAAATTTTATCACGTTCTACAGTAGGAGCCGAAAATCCAGAGGAAGCCTTATTGAAAGGATTCATGGAATTTGAGATTCCACCTGTATTCGGTGTCATGACCGCTCTCATTTTAGCTTTCGTCATCGGCATCGGGATTGCCGCAATCGAAAGCAAACGGTCACTTGACCTCGCCATGGATTTCCGCGATATCATCGAGCTCTTAATCAGTAAAGTCATTATTCCATTACTACCAATTCACATCGCCGGAATTTTCATGAACATGACGTACGCGGGTCAGGTCGCTGAGATCCTCTCGGTATTCTCACTCGTCTTCGTCACAATCATCGTCCTACATTTAACGATGCTCATGATTCAATATTCAATCGCAGGTGGTCTCAACAAAGAGAATCCGTTCAAGTTGCTCAAGACGATGATGCCGGCTTACTTCACAGCAATCGGGACGCAATCATCGGCTGCGACGATTCCAGTCACACTTCGCCAAGCGAAGTTGAACAACACGGATGAGGGTGTCGCGAACTTCGTCATCCCGCTCTCGGCAACGATTCACTTGTCAGGTTCGACGATCACACTCACGTCGGTCGGTGTCGCGCTCATGTACTTGAACGGCATGCCGATGTCTTACGCGATCGTCCTCCCATTCATCCTCGCACTAGGTGTAACGATGATTGCAGCACCTGGTGTACCGGGTGGAGCCGTCATGGCATCGCTCGGATTGTTCGGTTCAATCCTCGGATTCGACGCGACGATGCAAAGCTTGGTCATCGCACTCTACTTGGCACAGGATAGCTTCGGGACAGCTACAAACGTCACGGGTGATGGCGCCATCGCGAAGATTGTCCATTACTTCAAGCACAACACGAAACTTCTCGACAACACATCGTCGAAACAAGAAGATATCGCATAAAGCAAAAATCATAAACGGGCAAGCCAACAGGTTTGCCCGTTTTTGTCTACATTGAAAAGGAGCGATACATATGGAATGGATTGAATGGAAAGACCCGAATCACTTCTCGGATCGTGTGATGAACGCACTATTGAAAGAAGAGGCCAAGAATAGCCTCATGATCGGCGTCTTGAATAACGTGATTCAAGGCATCTATGAGACGTTTCATCAGTTCACCGTCGAAGAGGACGGTGAACTGCTCGCCATCCTTCAAGTGACACCGCCACATCCACTCCATTACATCGTCGTGGATTCAGAACGCTCGGACGAACTCCCGTCCTTCATCATCCCGCACCTTCTCGAAAACGAGGTCCCCTTCACCGAGGTCGTCTCAGAACGCGAACAAGCCGAACGGTTCGGTCATGCGTGGCAGGAGTTGACGTCTGGGACGAGTGAGATGTTCATGTCTCAAGGGCTCTATCGACTCGATCATGTGAACGACATCGATATGGCAAGCGGTCATATGCGATGGGCCACGGCAACCGATCAGACGCAGCTCGAGGCCTGGTATAGTGCCTTTGAAGCTGAATCAGGCCTCCGCTCATCTCCACCCGAGAAAGTGACAAAGACCGTCCAGACGATGCTCGAAAATGAGGATGCGGTCTTCTGGGAAGTCGACGGGCAAGTTGTTTCATGTGCGAAACGATCTCGTCCGACCGAGAACGGGATCACCGTCTCGTTCGTCTACACGTCACCTGATGCGCGAGGAAAAGGGTATGCACGAAGTCTCGTCGCAGACCTTAGCCGCCAGTTACTCGAGACGAAAGCGTTCTGTGTCCTTTATACGGACTTGACGAATCCGACATCAAACAAAATCTATCAGGAAGTCGGCTACGAGCAGATTATGCACTCCGCTTGGGTCCGACTCGCTAGATGAAACGCATCGCCTCCCCTATACTAATAGGTGGAGGCGATTTTTTATGGTTAGATTCCGTTTTATTTTACGTGCACTCGGTGTGGCGCTCCTTCTCTATATGTTGATCGTCGGGGGACAGAGCGTTCTCGATAACCCGAACATCGATACGCTCTGGCTCAGTGTCATCGGTGCCGCGCTCCTGACGTTCATTGTGTATCAGACATCAAAAAAGTGATCGACGCGTTCGTCGATCACTATATTTGTGTTTAGAAGAATGATGCTGGGTTGACTGTCCCACCCGCGCTTGATGATGACCAGGAGTAACCGCCACGGTGAATCTCGAAGTGAAGGTGTGAACCTGTCGAGTTCCCTGTGCTACCCATGCCTCCGAGGTTTTGGCCTTGTGACACGCGTTGACCCGCTTTGACTGAGACTGAGCTCATGTGTGCGTAAACTGTCGTCCAAACTTGACCATTGATGACGTGAGTAATCATGACATGATTCCCGTATGCGCCACCCCATCCAGCTCGTGTGACCGTTCCAGTAGCCGCTGCGTAGATTGGTGTACCAACTGACGCTGCGATATCAAGACCGTTGTGGAATGTGTAGCCGTTCACGCCGCTTGCAGGACCCCATCCTTGCGTAAGGCGACCGCTTGCAGGACGTTGGAACATACCGCCGCTTGCCGGTGCAGATGCAACAGGTGTTGTTGTTGCTGCACTAGTAGAACCACTGTTCGAGCTCGAACCTTGCTGCTTTTTAGCAGCGGCAGCTGCCGCTGCGGCTGCACGACGTGCTTCTTCTTCAGCACGACGTTGTGCTTCGATTTCTGATTGAATCGCTTTTTCTTGAGCTTTGAGCGTATCTTCCATCTCTTGCAAGCTCATGAGTTTCGATTCGAATTTCACTTTTTCAGCTTCAAGTTTCTTGATTTTCGCAGCGCGCTCTTTCATTTTTTGATCAAGCTCTTTCTGGCGTTTCTCAAGTTCTTCTTTTTGCTTCACGAGTGAATCACGTTCTGCCTTAAGTTCAGCTTGCGCTTTCGCGAGTTTTTCTTTCGTTGCTTCGTACTCTTCAAAGATCTGTTGGTCATTCTCTTGAATCGTACCAGCTGTGATCATGCGTGTAATCAAATCGCTGAAGTTTTTTGATCCGAAGATGAATTCTGCCCAGTTGACTGACGAGCCACCGTTCTTTTGCATCGTCGCCATACGATCTTTCATAAGTTCTTCTTGTGCTTTCATTTTTGCTTCGTATTTTTTAATTTGCTCTTGAAGTTTTTTGATTTTTTCTTCAGTTGCACGAATCTCAGCTTTTTTCTGAGCGACATCATTGATGACGTCCTGGAGTTCAGCATCTAACTTGTTGATTTCTTGTTGTTCTTTGCTGATGGCTTGCTCACGTGATTGGATCGAAGAATTTGCTTTCGATTGTTCACTGCTATTCTTTTGTTGTTGTTCCTGAACTTTCTTCTGCTTCTCTGTAAGTGAGGCCGCATAAGTCGGTGACGTTCCGCCAATCAAAAGTGCGCCTAAAGTGACCGTCGCTGCAAATTTCTTCAAGTTACCCAATGTGCTTCCCTCCGCTGATTTCCGTGTATTTTTTATCTATTATCATTCAAGTATTTTTTATTAAGATGAGTCGCGATATTTCATTCGCTCTGTGACTCATTATAGCAATCTAAACCAAAAGTTATTTTACACTTATATTTCATTCGTATGACATTGACCTGATTTAGGTTTTATCGCTTAAAAAACGTGGGTATAAACAGTTTTTTATTTGATTTGTTGTCACAAAATAGTTTTAAAAAGAAAAAAAGCACTCAAAGAAAGCGCTTTTCACATAGTAACCTATATCATTTTTTATTTACCTCAATGCCACATATCCAGCACGTTTCCCGTTTCTCCGTTTCAAAAGAAGTAACAAGAACCCACCAATCAGGATAACCCCTGCAGCAGCACCGCTACTATCTAAGAGAACATCTTCTAATAACGCAGTTCTCTCAGGAGTCAAGCTTTGATGATATTCATCAAAGATCGCGACCGAATTGGCAAGCGTCCAAGCGAACAATAAGTTCAGTCCGGCATGCAGGTTCGTTCTCGAGATGGCTTTCACAAATAATGCACCGAGTGCAAAAAATGTAACGACATGTACCGTTTTCCGCATAAAGAATTCAATCAGTCCTGCTGTTCCTAACGTTTCAAGTGAGATTTCCTTTCCGGCGTAGTCGAACTGCACGTTCGCTAGCGTAGGTTCGATCCACTCCCAATTGAATCGCTCTAGCGGCGACACAATGGACTGATCCGAGTAAGGAGTCGCACTTGATAAGAACAAGCCGATTAAGATAAGCGCAATCCATATAAATTCATTTTTTAAAAATCGCATAACACCGTTCCTTTCTACAACGTTTTTCATTATACGGATTCTTCTGTGAGAAAGATGTAACAGCGACATCATGATTTCATAACAATTTGATTGCACATAACGTGTTCAAAGTCGTCACCCCGTTACTCCCTTGATATACTAACGAAAAGGGGGAATCAACATGATTTATGATTTTGAAGCAATGAACATGAAAGGACAGCTACAACCGTTAGCTACATATAAAGGCGATGTCCTACTCATCGTCAACACAGCGAGCAAATGTGGCTTCACGCCGCAGCTCGACGGACTCGAGTCGTTATACAATACGTATAAAGGTCAAGGGTTGCAGATCTTAGGCTTCCCGTGCAATCAGTTCGGACATCAGGACCCAGGTTCAAACGAAGAGATTCAAGAATTCTGTCAACTGAATTACGGGGTATCGTTCCCGATGTTCGCAAAAGTCGATGTGAACGGCAAGGACGCTCATCCGCTCTTCACGTATCTCTCGAAAGAAGCTCCCGGACTCCTCGGGTCGAAGACAATCAAATGGAACTTCACGAAGTTTTTAGTCGACCGCGATGGAAACGTCATCGAGCGCTTCTCGCCACAGACGACACCGGATGAGATTGAAGACGCGATTAAGAAATTGATCTGACAAAAAAAGGATGGCTCCGAAGAGTCATCCTTTCATCGTGGTGTAATGAAGTTGATTGTATAGAATGGACTGCTCTCATCATTATAGGCGAGGCCGACGGCTGCATGCGTGAATCGGGGTTGCAAGATGTTCTCACGGTGACCTTTCGAATTCATGAGTCCCCAATGTGCATGAAATACGCTCATCTGTCCCATCGCCAAATTCTCACCAGCTATCGAGTAGGAAAGTCCTGCCTCATCCATCCGGTCGAACGGATCACGTCCTTTTGGGTCGGTGTGACTAAAGAAATCGTTCTGCGCCATGTTCTGACTGTGGGCCCGAACGACTGGATAAAGGGGTTCGTAGTCAGACAAGGCGTTCAAATCAAACTTCTCCCGGTCCCAATTCATGAGGATACGCATCAACTGCTCATTGGCGACAGTTCCTTCTTTCGATAAATCGCCATAGTATCCCTCACTCGCCTCTTCGACACGACGCTCGACCGATAAAATACCTTTCAACAGGTCATCGTCATGCTGATCGAAAAAGAAGGTGACGTACTGTCCATCAATCGCGAAAACTGAAAAAGCTGGATCATCTGGAATCAAGTATCGATTCAACCCTTTATTATAAGATGTCACATCTTCAAAGCCGATGTCCTCGACTTGGTCACGTGTTGTTTCGTTCAAGACGAGACTGCGATACGTACTGCCTGTCTCGAACTGATAAAACCCTTTCTTCGCACCGTCCTCGTCAATCAATTCAAGTCCGCGATTGCCGCCGCGATCGACCAAATACCAGTCATGCCCGGCATACTGACTTGCAAATTTTGGCGCGTCCGACACGCGTTCGTTCGCCACTTCTGACTGAACTTGAACACTCGTCGGAGCTGATACGTTCGGCATCTCATATTGCCAAGCCATATAGAGTCCGATCGCCATCAATAAGATGATCAATTTTCGAAACATGGCTCCTCCTCCCTTACTGCTCCCGCTGACGCTCTCCAAAATCATGTAATCTACCTTTAATATCAGTGAGCATCTCCATATACGCGACATACGTCGCTTCGTCTATATTCAGCATACCACTTACTTGTAAAGGCACGTTGACTGCCTGCTCACGCAACGCGCTACCGGTTGCTGTCAGACGGACAACAATTTTTCGTTCATCGTACATTGCACGACTCTTTTCGACATATCCGATTTGGATTAATCGTTTGACGAGCGGTGACAAGGTACCTGAGTCTAATGTCAGCCTCTCTCCAAGCTGACGCAAATCGATTCCATCTTCTTCCCATAAAACGAGCATCACCAGGTATTGGCTGTATGTCAGGTTTAGCGGTGCTAAAATCGGGCGATATAGACGGGTAAGCTCTTTTGAAGCGGTATACAACTGAAAACAGATTTGATTTTCTAACTTTAATGATTGTTCCATGCCTAATCCTCCGTACTCTTCTTTAGCCAAGCATATCATTTGCGAAACTTTTTGACTGCTCTATAATTTAAATTGTGCACAACTTAATTGTTAAAAATGAAATGGAGGAATTTAATCATGAAATCACTATTCACAGCATCAGCAACCGCAATCGGTGGCCGCGAAGGTCACGTGAAATCAACAGACGGCGTCATCGACATGAACGTCTCGATGCCTGGCGCGAAACACGTCGACGGTGCGACGAACCCGGAACAGCTTTTCGCAGCTGGCTATGCGGCTTGCTTCGGTAGTGCCCTCAACCTCATCATCGGGAAAGAACGTGTGAAGACAGACGGTTCGAGCGTCACAGGTCACGTCACATTGAACCAAAACGATGAAGGCTTCTTCATTTCAGTCGAGCTTGAAGTCGAAATCAAAGGCGTCGACCAAGCGACAGCGGAACGCCTCGTTGAAGAAGCACACCAAGTGTGCCCTTACTCGAAAGCGACTCGTGGCAACGTCGATGTCAAACTGACAGCAAAAGCAGCATAATCGTTCATCCCGCTCTTCAGGAGCGGGATTTTTTTGCTTCATCCTGCGTGTCAGGGGTAAGATAGAAGCAAGAGGTGAAAGGAGAGGATTCTGATGACAAAACGAAAATCGACTCTTCTTTTTGTTGTGCTCGGTATCTTGTTGTTCACGGCGACCTATAACGCGCTGACCGTTCGGACGTACAACGTGACCTCAGAAAAATTGTCAGTGGATGAATCGCTCCGCATCGTACTCCTTTCTGACCTACATAGCGCCTCTTACGGTCATAAACAATCGATTTTAATCGATCAAGTCCGTGCTCAGGAACCGGACCTCATCGCCTTACCGGGTGACCTGCTCGACCGTTATCGTTCCCCGGAACCCGCTTTCGAACTCATCGAGGGACTTGCGGGCATCGCGCCGATGTATTTCGTTACAGGCAATCATGAAATCGATGACTCTGAAGATTACGTACGCCATAATGTCAAAAACGTCTTCCGTTCTCACGGGGTGACCGTCCTTGAAAACGAATGGGAACCGATTACGATCAATGAAATCGAACTCGTCGTCGGTGGATTAGAGGATCCGTTACGAACGTATACCGAAAACATTTATGGAAGTTGGGAAACGGATGCCGCATCATCCATGCAAAACGTCGACTCGAACGACACGTTCAACGTTCTCCTCTCCCATCGCGCTGAGGAAGTGGACACATATGCCGACTTGCCTTTCGATCTCGTCTTATCTGGACACGCCCATGGTGGACAAGTGAGAATTCCTTATCTATTGAACGGTTTATTCGCTCCTGACCAAGGGTTCTTCCCGAAATATGCAGGAGGTCTTTATGAACATGAGACGTTCACCCATGTGATTGGGCGAGGATTCAACTATAGCTTCAACGTGCCAAGGATCTATAACCCACCAGAGATTGTGGTGATTGATGTGCACGGGAAATAACGGACACTCAAGGGAAGTGTCCGTTGTCTTACCAGATGATCCGTTCCTCACAACATTGTCGCTCTCGTTCGACCTGTACCGTTGAGCGCTCGAACTTTCCGTATTTACGAATCCGCTCCGTCACTTGTCGTAACACGGCTTGATCATCTGCCTCTTCTCCGATTAATACGTGGCATGTCGCGGCATGCTCACTCGATGAGATCGACCAGACGTGCAAGTCGTGCACCTCTTTCACCCCATCAACACTAGCAATCTCTTCTTGCATCGCTCGGACATCGATTTGTGCCGGTGATCCTTCCATCAAAATATGAATTGCCTCACGTGTCACGCGGTAACCGCTAATCAAAATCAAGACAGCTACAAACGCACTCGCGACCGGGTCAGCCCAAGTCCATCCGAACACCATGATGAGGATTGCGGCCGTAATCGCTCCAACCGATCCGAGTAAATCGCCGAACACGTGAAGTAAAGCACTCTTCACGTTCAAATTATCTTTCTCCCCGCGCATTAAAATCCAAGCGGCAAGGATATTGACGATCAGTCCGATGATGGCAACAATCAACATACCACCACTCAAAATTTCCGGTGGAGCACTTATCCGTTGGTATGCCTCTATAAGAATATAGATCGAGATAACGAGTAGCGTCAGCCCATTTATGAATGCCGCTAAAATTTCAAAACGTCGATACCCGAATGTCCGGCTAGGCGTCGCCGCTTTCGCCCCGAATCGTACAGCTAGGAAGCTTAGCCCTAACGCCGCTGCATCTCCGAGCATATGTCCTGCATCCGACAAGAGCGCCAAACTGTTCGTCCATAGACCACCGATGACTTCAACGACCATGAACGTCGCAATCAGGATGAAAGCAAAGAATAGCGCACGCTGGTTCGTGGAATGATGATGGTGATGGTCGTGATGATGTCCCATGACTAATTCCTCCTTCTGTCTCTTATATTATTCCATTTCACCGAAACATTCAAACGTTCATTTGAATGAAAAAAATAAAAAAAAACGGGAGAATGAATCTCCCGCCTCCCATCACTTTTGTTCTAGGCGTACACGCATCACGCCACTGTATGGAAACAGCTTCAACTGAACCGCCTCTCCCTCGAACCAGACGCCAGCGGGTTGTTCGCTCGTCGGTTGGATGTCAGGGGTCGCGATTGCTTGTTTGTCCCAATCGACGGCACGTACTTTTTGGTCTCGTACCATGAGGAAGAACCCATCATAGAAATGATACTCGTTCACTTGATCACGTTGAACGGCAGAAGGATTTCCGAGTTCAGCTCGAACGGTCGCTATGTCTTTGCCAATCCAGTTGAGGACGGTCTCCGAGGCGTTCGGCACGACTTGTTGCCATGCGGCGATCACCTCATCGTCAGACAAGACCGGTGCATCCGTCGTGACACTCTCTTCCGTAACCCAACCCGTCATTCGTTCGTTCAACTGAACTTTCACGAACCCACTTACTGTCTCCAAGCGTTCAAAACGATCGCCGAGATCGGCTTCGTAAACGACTGCAACTCGGTCATCCGCATATACTTTCGTATAAGGTTGTTCGATATAAATCATTTCTGCTAATTCGGTTTCGGCATCCTTTGGTTGTTCGGACTCCGAATCGACCATCTCCGTTGCAATCTCATCTGATTCCGGTAAAGCTGACTTCTGCTTTTGGTCAATCAATGCCGCAAACGCAATGATGCCAACTAAGGCGAGCATCAATGCCACCGCCGTCGTGATTCGGAATACGCGTTTACGCTTTCGGGTCGTCGCGCGCGACAATCTTCCTCCATTCATGTTCTTCACTCCTACTCGATTCGATTCATTCCACTCGTTTCGTCAAATGGTAGGAGGTTTCCTGCCTCATCAAAAAATTTCAAGTCATGTTTTGTCAATTCGTCCATCATTCGGACCATTTGTTCAACATCGACCGGTCCATCGCGCTCATCGTTCTCACGTATGACGATGTGTTCTCCTAATTCAATCGTGCGTGAAGTCAGACGATGGAAATAACGGTCGTGGGAAATCAACAACAGTCCGCCCGGATAGACGGACAAGGCCGCCTCGATTTGTTCGCGTGTTGCCACATCCAAATAGTTCGTCGGTTCGTCGAGTGCTAAGAGATGCGCGTCGGAGAAATAGAGAATGAGAAAGGCAATCCGACACTTCTCACCCATACTCGCCTCGACAATCGGAAGGTTCACTTCATCCCGCCGGAACAAGAAGTGGGCGAGCAGCGTCCGCGCTTCCGTCTCCTCGATGTCACTATGGGCGAGCAACGCCTCGAGTAGCGTTCCCGTTTCCGGCAGACGTTCGAGTGTTTGCGAGAAATACCCGATCTTCAGACGGGGATGTCGCTGGATGACACCCGAAAGTGGAGCTCGTTCACCAATCAGTACGTTCAATAATGTCGTCTTGCCGCTTCCGTTCGGTCCGATGATGGAGATGCGGTCTCCTTTTTGAATCAAGAAGGAGAATGGGTTATAAAACGGCTCGCCGTATCCAAACGTCATATGTTCACACGTCAGCCACGTCTTCGCTTCAAGCTCATCCGCAGCAAAACGGACGGAGATGGTCTTCTCTTCTTTCGGCTTCCGCGGACGATTGTCTTCGAGCTGTCTCAGCTTCTGTTCTCTCGCTTTCATTTTGACGGCGAGATTAGCTGCTCCTTTTTGCGCCCCTGGGCTGCGGACACTAGCCGTTGCTTTCGCCTTCAAGTGCCACCCTTTATATTGGGCAATCATCTCCAAAAGTTCTATCTTCCGGCTCTCGTAGCGGGCGTGGACTCGCTCGTCACGCACACGTTCCTCCTCTTTTTGCCGCTTATACGCCGTATAATTTCCCGGGTAACGGGTAACGTGTCCGTCCGACAGTTCAAGGATTACAGTTGCGACATCATCCATCAATTGACGGTCATGTGAGATGACGAGAACTGTCCCGTTGAATCGGTTCAGCCACTGTGTGAGCCAGTCGATCGACTCGATGTCCAAGTGGTTCGTCGGTTCGTCGAGAAGGACGAGGTCGACCCGCTTCATCGTCAATGTCGAAAGCTGTGCCCGCGTCTTCTCACCCCCGCTCAAGTCGTTGATGTTTCGGTCGAGCTGACCATCTAGCCCGAGTCGAGTCAACGCCCTCTTCGCCTCTTGCTCCAAGTTGTATACATCGAGTGCTAGTGCTCGTTCATAGGAGCGCATGACTCGCGCCTCATCGCCTGAAGACACATCTTCATAGAGGGCATATCGTTCGGGATCGCTCCGCATCACCCACTCAAGGAGCGACATGTCCTCGGATTCAATCGTCTGCCGGACGAGTCCGATTTCACCGTGACATTCAATCGTCCCGGCTTGTGGGGTCAATTCCCCTGTCACGAGTCGGAAGAGCGTTGTCTTTCCACTCCCGTTCAATCCGAACAATACAGCTCGTTCTCCGGCTACGATTTCAAAAGAGACCGCTTCAAATAATGGTTTCCGGTCATAATCAAACCGGACTTGTTTCATAACTAACATCTGTTTCACCTCGCTTATTTTTCCGATACGCGATGAAACAAAAAACACCATCCGCTTCAAAGCGGTGGTGTGAAGGAATCCGTTCAAATGAGGAAAACGAGCGTTTCCCGTACTTGAAAAAATGGACACACTTCACCCGTAACTGTTCAAGCGAACAGTGATGATTCGTCTCATCGATGGAGTGAATGTGTTTTTTTCATGGCACGGTGTACCTCCCTTTCCTAAGTTACTGTCACCTTATCAGATTGAAAGCGCATTCGCAACAACCTGCCCCACAATCTCCCATTTTTTCTACTCCTTTAGGCGGATGCGATTCATTCATCCCCGCGTTATGATGACAGTATATTCGAACAGTGAGGTGATGCATGATGCGTCGACGCATCCTTGTTCCGAGTGCCGTCTTAGCGAGCGTCGGAACGTTTCTCTATACACGATTCAAACAACGGCTCCCCCGCCCGCGATTTAAATGGCCGGAACGTCCAGAACTGACAACCATTGATAAGACGCATGTGCAGGCGACATGGATTGGACATTCGACCGTCCTCATTCATTGGTACGGGCTCAAGATTTTGACGGACCCGGTCTTCTCCAAACGAATCGGTGTCCACTTAGGCCCGCTGACGATTGGCATGAAACGTCACACGGCTCCAGCCCTCTCCATCGAGGAGGTCGGACCGGTCGACGTCATCTTGCTCAGTCACGCCCATATGGACCACTTTGACCACAAAAGTCTAAAGCGACTCATCACACGCGATACAATCGTCGTTTCGGCCCCAGGGACGAGTCGACTGCTCCGAAGGTATCCGAGTATGCAAACACTTGAACTGCATCCGCATGACAAAGTCACGCTTGCGAACGGACTCGATGTCCGAGCCATCCCCGTCAAACATTGGGGCAACCGTTTCCCGTGGGACAAGCACATGGGCTACAACGGCTATTTGCTCAAATACAAAGGAATTCGAATGCTGTTTGCGGGAGACACGGCGTACACCGATTCTTTCAAAGGGCTCGCCGACCGTGAACCGATCGACCTTGCCTTCTTCCCGATTGGTGCCTATCAACCGGATTCATTCCAAGAGGCGCACTGCACACCTGAACAGGCTTGGTTGATGTACAAAGAGAGCGGAGCGAAGCGCTTCTTCCCCATGCATTGGGACACGTTCGTTCTGTCGTACGAGCCAATCGATGAGCCGTATCACCGTCTCGTCGCGGCCGCAAAAATCGATCGTGGTCAAATCGCAATCAAGACGCATGGAGAAAGCATCCGCTTATAGCTTATAGTTTATACTTTCCCTTCACCCAAAAGTTCGGTAACGTTAGAGACGAGAGGGAGGGATTTATTATGGAATGGACGACATTGAATAATACTGTCAACATGCCGATGCTCGGACTCGGTGTGTACAAGGTCGAAGATGGTGCGGTGACGGTCGACACGGTCAAAACTGCGCTCGATGCAGATTACCGATTGATCGATACGGCCGCAATTTATCAGAACGAAGAAAGCGTCGGGCAAGCGCTGCGTGAAGCAGGTGTCCCACGTGAAGAAGTTTTTGTGACGACGAAACTTTGGAATGAGTTCCATGGGTTTGACGAGGCACTTCAAGCGTTTCAGGATAGTCTCGACCGACTCGGTCTCGAGTATGTCGACTTATTCCTCATCCACTGGCCAATGCCGCGTTTTGGTAAGTTTGTCGAAACGTACAAGGCACTCGAGCAATTGTATGAGGAAGGACGAGTCCGTGCCATCGGTGTCTCGAACTTTGAGATCGAGCATTTAGAACAAATTATTCAATCCTGCTCGATTGTTCCTGCGGTGAATCAGGTCGAGATTCATCCATATTTGTCTCAAAAAGACTTGATTGCATTCTGTAAGCGATATGACATTCAAATTCAAGCGTGGAGCCCACTCATGAAAGGACGCGAAGCGCTCGAAGATGACACAATTGTCGAAATCGCGAACCGTCACGCCAAGTCTCCAGCCCAAGTTATCTTACGTTGGCACTTACAAAACGGGGTCGCCGTCATTCCAAAATCGGTTACACCGAGTCGAATCAAAGAGAACATACAGGTATTCGACTTCACGTTGACGAATGAAGAGATGGCGGCCATCGATGCGCTCAACCGTGATGAACGCACCGGCTCCGACCCGAAAGAGATGCACAAAATCCATTATTGAGGAGTGAATGACATGTTCAAAAAACTAGCTTCTGATTTGACCGGCTTCAGCGACATCGGTGAGGTGATTGACCCATCTGACTTCGATAAGGCGGATGCAGATGATTACGTCCTTCATGAGGACAATGAGAAGATATATTTCTTGATCAAGTCAAAATCAGATGAGTATTGTTTCACCAACTTGTCGATGATCCACCTCGATGGAACGAGCGCCATCAGTTCGAAGCGCGTCCTCTATCGTTATCCGTATTCGCATTATCCAATCAAGCACGTCATGTTCGAAACAGCGGGCACCGTCGACCTCGATGTCGAGGTAAAATTCACAATCGGGGATAAACCGTACTCGATTGATATCAACAAGAAGCAAATCGAACACGTGAAAGATTTATATAAGGCACTCCTCGCGATTGAAGAGATTCAACGAGAAGGTCGTCGTATGATGGAATATGCGAACACATCACTCACACACTCGGTCTCCATTTTGAGCGGACTTCGCGAAGGTGACATGAACGTGCCGAACACGTTTAAAGAGTTGAACGAGCAATCGTTCGATTGGCTACAACGTCACTATCGTGAGTCGAATCGAAAAGATTTCGGTTCGGTGTATGAGAAGTACATCAATAACTGAAAAAGAACTCCTCACAGGAAGATTTCCTGACGAGGAGTTCTTTTACGTTTCGTCAATCAACTGCTCGGCCAATCGTTGATACAAGTGGCTCATGTGAACGGCAGACGCGATAGCGAGCGACCGCTGCACACCGCCCTCTTTTTCGAGCGATGCATTCAAAAGCGTGTCTGCTTGAACCTCGAACGCTTCTACATTCTTCATTTTTTGTGCCTGATACGCCTCGTAAAAGTCCTCAAGAGAGAACGTCTCGTCCGACTCATTCAACGGTCGGAGCGTTTCCTTAATATCACTAATCGATAAGAGGCCCTTCATCTCATAGATCAAACTGAGTAACATGAGATGTTCATTCGTATACTTCTTATTTTTGACGGGATGGAACAACTTGCCCTTCGCATAGTTGTTGATCATCGTCTTCGTCAAAATCGTCTCATCCTTATTCCGCTTCATTTTGCCATAATGCTGCTCGAACAATTGGATGACCTGGTCCATGTATAAATCGATTGTTGGTAACACTTCCCGAGGAAGCGTCCCTTCTGTTTCGGCAATTTTTTTTGATTTCATCTGTTTCACCTCACCTCCTTAGTATAAAGAACTCTTCCCGTTGTCGAAAGGTATACCTTGCTGTTTAGTCTCATTCAGTATATCATGTAGTTATCGATACTACATGATGTGATAAGGAGTGTTTTACATGAATTCAATTTTTCGGGAACCAATCAACGCGCTGACGCATCTCGCTGGAGCCTTGCTCGCTTTCGTTGCGCTCATCGCTATGGTCGTCAAAGCCTCACTGCTAGGTTCGCCACTCGCGATTATGGCCGCAATTTTATTTGGCATCAGCCTCGTCTTCCTTTATTTATCGTCTGGTCTTTACCATAGCATCATCGCTTCACCGAACGTCATTGCCTTCTTCCGGAGAATCGATCATGCGATGATTTACGCATTGATTGCGGGTACATATGCGCCACTGACGCTACTCGCGCTCGAAGGCCCGACACGATGGGTCCTCTTCGGCACGGTACACGCACTCGCCTTATTCGGAATCGTCTTCAAACTTGTCTGGTTCCATGCCCCGCGCTTCTTGTCGACCGCGCTCTACATCGGGATGGGCTGGTTGTCGGTCTTCTTCATCGGACCGCTCCATGATGTAATCGGGAACGCCGGCATCTTCTGGCTCGTGCTCGGAGGTGTCATGTATACGATTGGCGGACTCATTTATGGGTTCAAGCCAAAGTTCGTCAACTGGCGGGGATGGGGTTTCCATGAAGTATTCCATTTGTTCATCTTGTTCGGAAGCTTCGCCCACTTCGTCTGTGTCTTCTGGTACGTCTTTTAAGTCCTCCGCGTGGAGGGCTTTTTTTGTGAGCCGTTTCCTGTACTTTGAATTCAAGATTTTCTACACTAAGGACAGGAGGGATTCACTATGAAAATTGAAGTATGGTCAGATTATGTCTGTCCGTTTTGTTATATCGGGAAGCGTCGTTTAGAAGAAGCACTCGAACAGTTCCCACAGGCGGACCAAGTGGAAGTCGAATTCAAGAGTTTCGAGCTCGATCCGAACGCTCCGACAAATGATTCACGTACCATCTATGAAGCGCTCGCGACGAAGTATGGCATGCCAATCGAACAAGCGAAAGGCACTACGGCACAAGTTGCTGCTCAAGCTCGCGAAGTCGGTCTCGACTATGATTTCGAGAACATGGTCGTCACAGGTACGCTCGACTCGCACCGTTTGACGCATTATGCGAAGACGGTCGGGAAAGAGAAAGAATTGTCGGAAGCGTTGCTTCAGGCTTACTTTGTCGATGCCAAACACATCGGGAACCACGATGTCCTATTTGACATCGCGACAAGCGTCGGACTCGACGGTGACGCGGTACGTGATGTCTTGACGACCGACGTATATACGGATGACGTTCGTGCCGAAGAGAAGCGCGCAAGCGACCTCGGCATCACAGGTGTACCTTTCTTCGTATTCGACAATAAATACGGGGTATCCGGTGCTCAACCGACGGAAGCGTTCACGCAAGTACTCGAAAAAGTTTGGTCTGAGAACAACCCGACGATTCAAGTCCTCTCGAACGGTGCGACATGCACGGACGACAACTGTGATATTTGATTCATGAAGAAGCCGAACGTCGGCTTCTTTTTTGTGGTATTCTTCACCCCACTACTTGATAATAGTGATTAGCATATAAGAATCGAGGACTACATCTATGTGGAAAAATCGGAACGTCTGGATCATTCTGACGGGCGAATTTGTCGCCGGTCTCGGTCTATGGCTCGGCATCATCGGGAACTTGGAATTTATGCAAGACCGTGTCCCATCTGACTTTGTGAAGGCGGTCATTCTCGCCATCGGCTTACTCGCCGGGGTCGCCATCGGTCCGCTCGCGGGACGCTTGACCGACCAAGGCTCTAAGAAAAAAATCATGCTCATCTCAAGCGTCGTTCGGGCACTCAGTGTGCTCTTCATGTTCGTTGCCATCGAAACGAATTCGGTCGTGTGGATGGTCGTCTTTTTAATTATCTTACAAGGATCGGCCGCCTTTTACTTCCCTGCCCTGCAGGCAGCGATTCCGCTCATCGTGAAAGAACGGGAACTCCTCGCCTTGAACGGTGTGCACATGAACGTGTCGACGTTGTCGCGTGTCATCGGGACGGCGATTGCTGGTGTGTTGTTGACGCTCATCTCACTTCGGAACGTCTATGCACTCTCGCTCGTCGCCTATCTGTTGCTTGCGGTTGCGACGCTGTTCTTACAGCTAGACGAAACGAAGACACCGTCGGCGAAGAAACTGGATGCGAAAGCGTCGAGCGGTTTCAAGGACGTCTTCCCCATCATCAAATCGATCCCAGTCATCTTCATGACCCTCGTCATGACGCTCATCCCGCTCCTCTTTATCGGAGGGTTCAACTTGCTCGTCATCAACATCAGTGAACTGCAAGACTCGACGGCAATTAAGGGGTGGATTTATACGGCTGAGGGACTCGCCTTTATGACAGGTGCCTTCATGATCAAGCGAATCGGAGAAAAATTCTCGGCGTTCTCGATTTTATTCTCGTTCTCGTTTTTGATTGGCGTCGCGCAACTCATGCTTTATTTCGCTGACATCCCGTTCATGTCGATTGCCGCGTTCGTCCTCTTCGGCTTCTCGGTCGGTTGCTTTTTCCCGACGGCTGTCACGATTTTTCAGACACGGATGCCAAAAGAGTATCACGGTCGCTTCTTCTCGTTCCGTAACATGCTCGATCGGATTGTCTTCCAAGTCGTCCTGCTCGTGACAGGGTTCTTCCTCGATTTGATCGGACTTCAGCTCATGGTCGTCTTGTTCGGAATCAGTTCCATCGCCATGACGGCTGCATTTCTTGTGTATACGCGAAAACATAAATTGCATATCGAGGAAGATTCTACAGAAAAAATGTCTTCATAACAAAAACAAGCGATGACCTCGGTCATCGCTTGTTTGCGTCTTGGAGCTCTCGCCACCACGTCGTCGTATCATTCCGACCGTCGAGCGTGATACGCTCCCCAATCTTCGGAGTGAGGACGACTTCTTTAGGTAATAGCGATGCCATTTGTTCTGCCGGGTCGAACCAATCGTGGAACGACAGTGTGAACGCACCCCAATGGATCGGCATCATTTGGTCGGCACGTAAATCATGAAACGCTTGCGCCGTCTCTTCTGGCTGCATATGGACGTCCGGCCAGCGCACGTCATATTGTCCGCATTCGAGAGCGGCGAAATCAAACGGTCCGTACTGTTCACCAATCTGTTTAAAGTGAGGAGCATAGCCGCTGTCTCCGCTGAAGAAGAGACGATCCGCCTCGCCGAGAACGACCCATGATGCCCAGAGCGTACTGTTTCGGTCCGTCAACGAACGACCGGAGAAGTGACGTGCAGGTGTGCAGACAAACGTCCAATTCCCGAACGTGTAAGACTCGTTCCAATCTCGCTCCACGATTCTCTCTGCACCGACACCCCATCGTTTCAAATGACTTCCTACACCGAGCGGCACGATGAACAAGGCGACCTTGTCTTTGAGGGCAAGGATCGTTCCATAGTCTAGATGGTCGTAATGGTCATGCGTCAATAAGACGACGTCGATCTCAGGCAAATCCTCGAGGTCGAACGGCAAGTCTTCGCTGAAGCGTTCATTTTTCGCGAACGGAAGCGGGGATGGGCTTCGTCCAAACATCGGGTCGACAAGCATCGTCTTCCCATCCATTTGCACCATGAGGGCCGAATGACCGAGCCAGTAGATTCTCGTGAAGCTTGAGCCCGTCTTCTCCTCGAAATCGATGGGCACGATCGGTAAACGTTCAGTCGGCTTGCGCAGTGAGGTCACGTCACGATAGTCGCGCGCCATCGATACCATGTCCTCTGCGGAAAAGTTCATCGGCGTCTCGTATTGATTACGGAACGTTCCGTTGACCCGGTTCGGGGATTGAAGTGATTTCGGTTTTCGTCCGAGTGGTTTGTACTGCGTCAGAATCGTACCAGTGACAGCCGCCATTCCGACCAATGAGAGCAACATCGTCTTTTTCATTTAGATCCTCTTTTCTACAAGTTCGTTGAATTGATTATAGCGTGCATTCCTCATTCTCATCTCGATTAGTATGCATATTCACTTATCTTTCAAAAAAATAGAGTGTTCTTGATTTAAGTCAATGTGAACCCTCGTCCACCCTTTTATGATGGAGATAAGATTAATCGAAAGGAGTTTTTCTCATGACACATTCACCTTTACGTTCACAGCGACGTGCCGCATTCTCGTCCGGGATTGCCCTCGTCCTCATGGCACTCGTCGCCTTTTTCGCTCAAGGATATGTCTACCAATCCCTCATAATCGAAAATGATCCGATGACGACGTATCAAAACTTAATGAGTCATCCGACGTTGTTTCGTTTCGGGATCATCGGCTGGGGCATCATTGTCGGGCTAGACCTGATTGTCGCCTACGGACTATACCGTGTCTTCAAACCGCTGCATGTCACATTCGCCCTACTCATCGGAGCACTTCGATTCGTCTATACACTGATTCTCGCGTTTGCCGTTTTGCGACTCGTCGAAGCCGAACGCCTCCTCGATCCATCCGCTTCAGCTAGACAAATGTATGAGACGGTCACTTCCTTTGAAGGCATTTGGTCATTCGGCTTGATTGTGTTCGGGCTTCACCTTATCGCAATCGGATGGATGGCAGTGCGGACCCGGCTCATTCCGAGAATGATTGGGGTCCTGCTTCTCCTTGCCGGCTTCAGCTATACGCTCGTCCATGTCCTTTATCAATTCCCTGCAGTTGAAGGCATGACGGCAATGCTCGAACTGTTTCTCATGCTCCCAATGTTCTTCGGGGAGTTGGCCTTTGCCGTATGGTTAATTGTGAAAGGAAGAACACTAAGAATGAAGAAGGTCACTCGACAATCCGAAGGTGACGCATCGCCCGCTTCTTGATTCGACTAAGTGATTCCGGGGTGATGCCAAGGTAACTTGCGAGTTGATATTGCGGGACGCGATGAACCAAGTCAGGTCTCTTCTCCATCAATGTCTGATATCTCTCTTCAGGTGAAGAAGACATGAACTCAGCGAACTCATCCCGCATCGTCCCCATGTCCTCTTCAATCATGTCACGTGTCATCGCCTCAAAGATGGGATTCATCTCGTATTGTTGTTGCTCCGTCGCAAGATCACCGACGACGAGACAACATTTCTCCAGACACGATAATGAATACGGTGACCGTCCGTCCGATTGATGTTTCGTCAATATGGTGATGCTCTGTTCTTCCGTGATGAAATCGACGGTATGCTCGTTCCCTTCTTCGTCAACCTTATATTGACGAATGCAGCCACTCAGTACGAAATAGCATTTAGTCGGGACGTCTCCTTGATGTAATAAAATCGTACCTTTCGGAAATGTGGTAATCGGTACATCGGCTGTCAACCGTTCACACTCTTCGTCACTCATATCCGTAAATCGCTTCATATATTGAATCAGGACGTCTTTCACTCAACTCACTCCTTTTCAGGAAAATCGATCTATTCCCTCAAGTATAGCAGGTTTCGCCATTCAAAAAGACCTGCCCACCGCTTTGGTGAGACAGGTCTTTTGTTAAGACTTTTGCAAGATTTTAATGTCGTTGATGATGTCTTCCGTCGGGACGTTTTGGAACCCGGGATAAGCCTTCATAATCTTACCTTCCTGATCGACCAAGTAAAAATATGTGCCATGGTCGACTTGTGTGCCTTCTTCAGGCTTACGTACGAGCGCTTTGAAGTTCTCTTGAGCGAACGTCTCGATTTCGTCTTGTGAGTAGCCTGAGAGGAACTGCCAATCCGCGTTCACAAGGTCGTATCCACTCATAAACTCTTTCATCTTCTGTGGAGTGTCCACTGTCGGGTCGACACTGAACGAGACGAATTGCACATCTTCGACGCCCTCCTCCTCGAGTGCTTCATTCAGCTTCGTCATGTTATACGTCATCGGCGGACAGACTGTCTCACAGCTCGTGAAGACAAAATCCACCATCCATACTTTGCCTTTTAAATCTTCGAGACTGACCATCTCTTCTTCTTGGTTCATGTATTCGAACGATTCGACTTGCCAATTGAGCGGGTCCTCAATCTCTTGTCCACATCCTGCTAGGACGATGAGCATCGTCATTAAACTACCGATCCACCATTTCTTCACGCGTTCCAACTCCTTATCTCTTTTTGACATTCCACATCAAGATTGTGATGAACGTGAAAGCTGTCAACGCGAGGAACGGGATCGTGATGAACCCGAGCCAGTTGATATATTGACCGCTACACGGAACCCCTTGTGCACAAGGTTGAATTTCTGCAAAGCCCGGCACTTTTTGTACCAAGTAATGGTAAAGTGAAACGAAACCACCTATGATAGTAAGCGGTAACACATATTTCCGCACCGTCCGATCGTCCGTGAAGACGGCAATCCCTAGGATGATCGTCAGCGGATACATAAAAATACGTTGAATCCAACATAGCTCACATGGCACGAATTCCCGGATCTCACTGAAGTAGAGACTGCCGAGCGTCGCCGTCAAAGAGACGAGCCAAGCGAGATACAAGCCATATTTTTCGTGAAATGACTTCATTTATAGATCCTGCTCGATCAACTGTTGGATTTGTTCATAATCGAACGGGTCTTCGAGCATCACACCATTGATCATGATTGACGGTGTGAATTGCACACCGTTCTCTTTCACAAGACCATCGTCCTTGCTGACTTTTTCGAGTACGGTCGATTCTTCTCCAAGGTCTTGCTCAAGTTTTGCCAAGTCGACCGATGTCGTCTCGCTCGCGATCTCCTTCAACTTCTCGACGGTCACCCATGCGTTGTCGTGTTGCTGAGAAGCCGGTTGCGCGTCGTAGAGCGCTTTATGGAACTTCCAGAACGATTCAGGGTCTTGCTCGTATACTGATTCGGAAGCGAGTGATGCCAAAATTGATTCTTGTCCATGGAACAAGACGTTAATATAGCTGAAGCTGACGTCTTCCTTGTCAAGATAATCCGCTTTCAGTTGCGGGTAAATTGTGTCGCCCCACTGTTTGCATGATGGGCATTTATAGTCTCCGAACTCGACGATTGAGACTTTCGCTTCTGGGTCCCCAAGCGTCGGTTGCCCTTCGATGGACACATGATCGCCTCGATCGACTGTTGCCGACTCATCTTGATTGAGCAAGACGAACACGATTGCAATCAATGCGACCGCGACGATGGTCATGACGACCAACCATTGATTCTTTTTCATTCTCTTCACCTCTATTTATTTTCGACTCGTCTTTCATTATAGCGGAAGCTCTTACACCTATCATGTGTTCGACTCGTTTTTCATAATTCTCTTCATTTCAAGCTTTAGGAGGTTTTTCTCGCATGATCAAGTCTTTTACGATGCGCCTCGGTCTCATTTTGGCGCTTAGCATTGCCACGCTTGTCTTTTTACTGACGATCGCACTCACATCTCTGATCAGTCACCGGGCGTCTGACTCGCTCGAACAAGAAATCGGGGAAAGACTCTCCACGACCTCGCATCAATTGGCGGACAAACTCGACTTTTATATGTGGTCACGTTATCAAGAAGTTCAACTCTTGCAAGGACTTGATTTAGAGGAGCCAGACGAAACACGACGACTTCTCGATCAAGTCCAATCGAACATCCCGGCATTCTCTTGGATCGGTGTCACGGATGCGGACGGGACCGTCGTCGCTTCCACGAACGGGATTCTTGAAGGAGCCTCGATTGCCGAACGTCCGGTATATCTTGAAGCGCAAGATGCCCCCTTTATCGGAGATGTCCACGAGGCGGTCCTCTTAGCTGAATTATTGCCGAATCCGACGGGAGAACCGCTCCAATTCGTCGATATCAGTGTCCCGTTATTTCAAGACGGCTCGTTTCAAGGGGTGCTTGCCACTCATTTGAGCTGGGCCTGGGGAAAAGAAGTGCTCGGACATTTCAATCGGACGCTCCATGAACAAGTCGATGATACGGATTTATTCGTCGTCAGTGAACGAGACAACGTTGTACTCCTCGGCCCAGACGACATGGTCGGAAAACCACTTCTCGTATCGTTTACAGAAGGAGCCACCGTAAAAAAATGGGAAGATGGTCAGGACTATCTGACGGGTATGTCCATCGGAGAAGGGTATGATGAATATCCTGGACTCGGTTGGCGTGTCGTCGTCCGTCAGCCGGCAGCAGTCGCGTTCGCACCGGTCGAGACGCTAGAAACGAGAATCCTGTGGATCGGTTTGTTCGCATCTCTTGTGACGGCTGTCCTCGGTTGGCTGCTCGCTTCTATCGTGACGAGACCGTTGAAGCGAATCACTGAAACGGCTTCGCTCATGGAACAAGGGAAAGCCAATAAATTTCCACATCAGTCCGGAATCGAAGAAATCGAGTCGCTCGCATTCGCCTTGGAATCACTCGTCACTTCCCTCACCGAATCGGAGTCGGAACGGGTACACTTTGAGAAACTTGCGAATCGCGATGCGTTGACCGGGCTCTCGAACCGCGTCGCTTTACGGGAACAGTTGAATCGACTATATGATTCAGAAGAGACACATGTCTTCTTTTATCTCGATCTCGACGGGTTCAAGGCGGTGAACGATACATATGGCCATGCGGTCGGGGATACGTTGTTAGTCGAAATTTCACAACGACTCCGAACACTTACAATCGATGAGTTATACCCGGTCCGATTGAGCGGAGATGAATTTTTCCTCATGTTCCCGAGACGTGAATGTTCGGTTGAAGAAATTCATCAAATCGGTAAATCGGTCATCGACACGCTCTCACAACCGGTGACGATTGACACTACTTTCATCTCTGTTGGGGCAAGTATTGGTGCATCGATTTGGTCGCCACCTGAACCACCACATGTCGCCATCGAACAAGCGGACGACGCTTTGTATCGGTCAAAAGCGAACGGGAAACAACAGCTTTCGTTCCACGAATTGTTCGAATAATTTTGGGCGCCCATATGAAAAGGAGTTCATGCTGAACTCCTTTTCATTTTTACTCTTCAGTTTCCGTTATCATGTCATCCTGCTGCTCATTTTCCTCTTCTGGCATCGGCTCCAAATCCATCGTATACACGTATTCCTCCCCAAAGTTATTCAAGATGAACAACTCTTCTTCTGCACGTGTCGACAGTCCATTCGAAAATCCGATTGCGGCATACATTTCCTCTAACAAAACGTCCTGTTCTTTGTCAATCTCATCAAACATGGCTTTTCCCCACCGTTCAATGATTCCTCCGAGTTGAAGATAGTCATCGCTTTTGATTTTATTTTGATCGTGCAACAACTCCAAATATTCACGAACCTCTTTCAGATTTTTATGCGTCATCGGGATTGCACCCGCTTTTTCTGTCGCCAATATTTTTTGATGGGTCATCAGATGCATTACTTCGACGAGATTCCCTTTGTTCAATTTTTTTGGGGTCGTCAAAGTCGAGTCCCGTCGTTTCTTGCGGGTTGATGCGGCGCGTGACGTTTTGACGCCGTCCGAATGGGTCTTCCTCTTTGATGGTATCAATCAACTCGAGTGCACGAGTGTATTCTTCTTCCGTCAACTGTTCACGGTCGAGTTCAGCTGGATTTGGCCCCATCCAATACTGATAGAATGCATATGTAGCAACGACAATGACAACTAAGACAAGTCCCATCCAAGGAAACCATTTTCTCCATTTCATTTACCATTCACGCCCTTTTATTGATTCGCTCTATCAAGGATAACATATATACCTTGCTAAAAATTCCATAAAAAGGGTTTGATTATAACCTCACATAAAAAAGTACCCACCCCGAGATAGGAGCGAGTACTTTCTCTTCTTACGCTTCGAACAACAACTGTTCTGGATCTTCAATCATGTCTTTGATGTGTTTGAGGAATGTCACAGCCTCGCGACCATCAACAATTCGGTGGTCATACGAGAGCGCGACGTACATCATCGGACGGTTCTCCATCGTGTCCGCATCGATGGCGACTGGGCGGAGTTGAATCGAGTGCATCCCGAGGATGGCGACTTGCGGTCCGTTCAAGATTGGCGTTGAAAGAAGTGAACCGAACACGCCCCCGTTTGTGATGGTGAACGTACCACCTGTCAGATCACTCAACCCGAGCTTGTTGTTACGCGCTTTATCCGCGAGGTGAAGGATGTCTTTTTCGATTTCCCCGAAGTTTTTACGGTCCGCCTCACGGACGACCGGCACGACGAGACCGTCTGGAGCCGACACGGCAATCCCGATATCGTAATATTTCTTCAAGACGATTTCGTTACCTTGGATTTCAGCGTTCAAGTAAGGCATCCGTTTGAGCGCCGCTACCGCTGCTTTTGTGAAGAATGACATGAAGCCGAGTTTGACATCGTTGTCTTTCACGAACTTCTCTTGGCGACGTTTACGAAGTGCCATGACCGCCGACATATCGATTTCGTTGAACGTCGTGAGCATCGCTGCCGTCTGTTGCACTTCGACGAGACGGTTCGCGATCGTCTGACGGCGACGCGTCATCTTGATGCGCTCTTCTTCTTTGCCACTTGCGGCAGGTTGTGGTGCAGGTGTTGCAGCAGCCGTTTTTTGTTCTTTCACAGCTGGTTTGTCTTCATGTTTCGAAACATCGTGTACGTTGATGCGCCCAATTGGATCGTTCGTTTGAACGGCTGAAAGGTCGATGCCTTTCTCACGAGCAAGCTTACGTGCAGCCGGTGTCGCGATCGGTCCTTTACCAGGGCTTGCGACGTGCTCTTCACGCTTCTCGACTTTCTTGCCTTCTTCGACAGACTCTGTCTTTTTCTCAGTCGGCGCTTCTGCTTTCGTTTCTGCCGCGTTTTCTGTCTTCGTCTTCGTCGCGACAGCCGTTCCACCGCCAGAACCTGAACCGAGACGTGCGATGACTTCACCGACTTGAACCGTATCCCCTTCTCCGGCAAGTTGTTCTTCTAACACACCCGCTTCGTCAGCCGGGACTTCGATATTGACTTTATCTGTCTCGAGTTCAACGATGGCTTCCCCTTTTTCAACTTGGTCGCCCGGCTGTTTGAGCCATGTCGCGACCGTTCCTTCCGTAATGGACTCTGCTAATTCCGGTACTTTGATTTCGATCACAATGAGTTCCCCCTTAACTTATTTACGATCTTTTTGATATGTGCTCGTGCCTGCACCGCTCGAGACGACGTCACGAGCGAGTGCTTCACGGATGATGCGTGCTTGTTCTTGTTTATGGGCTGTCGGATTTCCTTCAGCCGGGCTTGAACGACGGCGACGACCGATGTAACGGACGTCGAGGCGATTCGTTGTGACCGCTTCAAGGCGGGGCTCGATGTATGACCAAGCTCCCATATTTTTCGGTTCTTCCTGTACCCAGACGATTTCACGCGCGTTCGGATAGCGACTGATAACGTCACGAATCTCGCGTACCGGGAACGGATAAATTTCTTCGACACGGATGATATGGAGAAAGTCGAGTGATTCCTCTGACTTGCCGACTGCTTCTGCGAGATCGATTGCCATCTTTCCTGTGCAGAAGACGAGACGTTCCACCTGCTCGGTGCACTCACCGAGACCTGGTTGTTCAATGATCGGTTTGAATCCCTCTTCCGTGAACGCCTCGACTGGTGATGTGGCGAGTGGATGACGGAGCAGGCTCTTCGGCGTCATGATAATCATCGGACGAATCTCTTCTTTTCCGAGCATCTCGGCTTGGCGACGTAAAATATGGAAGTACTGTGCCGCTGACGAAAGGTTTGCGACAGTCCAGTTTTTCTCCCCGGCTAGTGTCAAGTAACGCTCCATCCGAGCACTCGAGTGCTCCGGTCCTTGTCCTTCGTATCCGTGTGGTAAGAGCATGACGAGGCCTGATTTTTGACCCCATTTCGCACGTCCCGCTGAGATGAACTGATCAAACATGACTTGAGCCGAATTCGCAAAGTCACCGTATTGTGCTTCCCACAGTACGAGCGTGTCTTGTGCAAATACGTTATAGCCATATTCAAAACCGAGCACCGATCCTTCTGAAAGTGGGCTGTTATAGACCGAGAACGACGCTTTCGCTGTCGACAATTGATGGAGTGGCGAGAACTTCTTCCCTGATTCGACATCGTTCAACATGATGTTTCGTTGTGCGAACGTTCCACGTTCCGAATCTTGACCGCTCAAGCGTACGGGCGTACCATCTGAAAGAATCGAAGCAAAGGCAAGCGTTTCCGCGTGACCCCAGTCGATTTTTCCACCTTCGTTGAAGGCCTCGCGGCGACGGTCGAGTACTTTTTGAAGCTTATGGAAGACACCAAACCCTTCTGGCCAGTCAAGCAACTCTTCGTTCAATTGAGTGAGCAGATCGTGCTCTACAGTCGTGTCGACTTTCGGGAATCCTTTATGGACAGCTTCCGGCAAGACGATGTCCGCGTCCACTTCTTCAGGAGGAACAAGGTCGCGGGCTGCTTTGAGCGCCTCTTCGATGTTTTGTTCAACTTGCGCTTTCTCTTCTTTCGTCATAACGCCTTCTGCTTCAAGCTGTGCAGCATAGACGTGACGGACAGATTGATGTCCCTTGATCGCTTTATAAAGAACAGGGTTCGTGTTCATCGGTTCGTCCATTTCGTTGTGACCGTAACGACGATATCCGATTAAATCGACTAAGATATCTTTATGGAATTTGGCACGATACTCACTGATCAACTTCGCGACGGCGACACACGCTTCCGGGTCATCCGCATTCACGTGTAAGACCGGGATTTCATATCCTTTGGCGATATCACTCGCGTAACGCGTCGAACGTGAATCGTTCGGGTCCGTCGTGAAACCGATTGTGTTGTTGGCGATGACATGAACCGTCCCACCTGTACGGTAACCCGTCAAATTCGTCATGTTGAGCGTCTCAGCGACAATTCCTTGTCCTGGGAAGGCCGCATCCCCGTGAATCAAGATCGAGGCCGCCAAATCATCGTACTGTACAGCCGAACCTTTTTCGGACCGATTATCTTGCGCGGCACGCGTGTAACCTTCAACAACGGAGCCGACAAATTCGAGGTGACTCGGGTTGTTCGCTAAGTTGAGTCGAACTTCTTTTTGTTGTTCAACCACTTTACGGTCAAGACCGAGGTGATACTTCACGTCTCCCGTCCACCCGAAGTTGATGCCGATCGACCCTTCAGACGGAATCAATTCTTTGTTCGGTGCGTGCTGGAATTCCGCGAAAATCATTTCATACGGTTTACCGAGTACGTGGGCGAGTACATTCAAACGTCCACGGTGGGCCATTCCGATATTGATATGTTCAGAACCGCTCGAGATGAGTCCTCCGACCATGGCATCGAGTAATGGCACCATCGCATCCAATCCTTCGATGGAGAAACGTTTTTGTCCGACATATGTTTTATGAAGGAATGACTCAAACAGTTCTGTCTCAGCAAGACGTGTGAATAATTCTATTTTTTCTTCTTTTGAGAATTTTTGCATCAACGCGCCTTGTTCGACTTGGCGGCGAATCCACTTCTTCTCTTCCATATCGTCTAAGTGACGAAGTTCGATGGCGACCGTCCCTGTGTAGACGTCAAGTAAGTGACGGAATAACTCGAGAGCACTCGCATCTGGTTTCGGTGCATCGTCTGATAAAAGGCGTGCTGGAATTCGCAACAAATCTTCTTCTGTCAAATCGTAACGTGACAGTTCGAACAATTCCTGCTCTCGTGGATGATCTTTCAGTGGATAAATATCGGCCGCTTTGTGACCGAAAGCACGGATATCATTGACAAGGCGTGTCGCAGAGACGACCTTCTCCAAATCAAACGATGGACCCGAGACCGATGCTTCTACCGGTGATGCTACTGGCGCCCCATTCTCATCGAAGTAACGACGAGTCTCCTCATCGACCGTTGATGGGTCTTCCAAATATTGCTCGTACAGTTCAATGATGTAGCCTAAGTTAGGACCATAAAATGCTTGCGATTTCTCGTGGACATTCGACGACTCTCCCATTGAATAAATCCCCCTTATCCATTCCTAAACGTTCTATCTGTGAACGCTTTCATTTTAACATGTAGCCCGAAGCCGTTCACTTATCTCTTACCCTAGTGAACAAAACAAAATCTTGCCTCTTACGCTCAACTTCATACTACACCTTTCATGGCGGAAAGACCCTTACAAATTCACAATTCGTCCATACTATTTCAATAAGTTTTGCTTATCGATAAATTGTGTCACAAGCATTTGTTTCAAAAATTTCAAAAAAAGATGAAACCTTATTTCAAACAAGCCCGTAGAAGGGGATGTAGGAAGCACACTAACACATTTAAAAGAAAGCTAGGTGACAACATGTTATCCGTACAGAATGTTCACAAGAAAATGGGAAAAGCGACGGTTTTGACGAATGTCAGTTTTGATGTCGTTCCAGGTGAGATTTTTGGTTTTCTCGGCCCAAACGGCGCGGGGAAGACAACAACGATACGTATTATCACAGGTCTCATGCCGGCCACTCACGGGACCGTAACCGTCGACGGATATGACGTCGCGAACAGTCGCCAAGAGGCGCTGAGCCGAATCGGTGCCATCGTCGAGAATCCGGCGTTTTACCCGTACATGACAGGACGAGAAAACTTGATTCATGCCATGAACTTGATTCCGAATTTGAAAAAAGTCGACTTGAACGCGCTCGGCGCACTCGTCGGTCTCGACGGAAAACTCGAGATGAAAGTGAAACAGTACTCGCTCGGGATGAAGCAACGTCTCGGGATTGCCCGTGCTTTGTTGCATAATCCAAAAGTTCTCATTTTAGATGAGCCGACGAACGGTCTCGACCCAGCTGGAATCGCCGACCTTCGGAATTACTTACGCCACCTCGCTGACCATCGCGGGATCGCCATCCTCATCTCAAGTCATTTGTTGAGTGAGATGGAATTGATTACGGACCGCTTCGCCATCATTGACCAAGGGCAAATCAAATCGGTAGAAGATGGACAAACGAAAGCCGAGAGTGTCATCCTTTGTAAAGTTGCCAAAGAACAGATGAACGATGCACTCGACGTCGCTGCACTCGCCTTTGATGACGTGAAAATCGTCCAGCAGTCTGCCGAGTCGTTCATCGTACCGCGACAGGAGACAGATATCCCAATCTTATTGAAACAATTAATCGAGCGAGACATCGCCGTCTATCAAATCGGTATGAAGCACGAGTCGCTCGAAGAACAATTCTTGAAATTAACGAAAAAAGAAGGAGGTTCGAACAATGCGTTCATTACTCAGCAATGAATGGATGAAATGGCATCGTACGATTAAACCATATGTCGCCTTAGGTGTATACACGGCGATCATCCTCATCGTATACGCCGTATTGGCAAGTGGAGACGGTACACCGGAAGCGGCATCGTTCTTTGAATTTTCAACAATGGGCGCTATCGCCTTCCTGAGTATTTTTACAATCGTCTTCACGGCTGAGATGGTCGGGAACGAACTGAAGTTCGATACGCTGAAGCATCTCTTGATGAGTCCTTATTCTCGTGACCGTATCTTGTTATCTAAACTCGTCATGGCCGTCCTCGTCATGTTGTTACAATTCGTCTTCATCTTAGTCGTCGCGTTCGGGTTCTCCCTCACGCTAGACGGTTCTGTCACATGGGACGTCGTTCGTCCAATCCTCATCAGTGTGAGCGGACCAATCTTCATCATCTTCTTGACACTCATGTTCTCGGTCGTCTTCAAGTCGGTCGGTGTCGTCATCGGTTTCACGGTGCTCGCGAATTTCGCGTCTAGTATCATCGGTGGTCTTCTCGTCGCTTGGAAACCTGAGCTTGCGAAATGGGTCGTCTTCTTGCATACGGACCTCTCCATTTATGACGTGAATCCTGAATTCATGAAAGCAATGGATGCTACGATCGGCTTCTCGATCTTCTACGTCGCCCTTCATATCGTCGCATTTTACCTCATCACGGCGTTCATGTTCCGTAGCAAAACGTTCGCGGAATAAACAAATAATCTCTATTGATTCGACACGTTCGAATCGATAGAGATTTTTGTTGTCTGAATCTGCATGTGTGACGATTCTCTTTCCCTTTTGTCACATAAACTCAATATTCTGGAAGACGTCACTAGCAAGCATACGATATGATGAAGGTAATAGGTTGAAAAAAGGATGTGACAATATGGCTCTCACGATCGGTTTAGCATTGCTCGTCTGTTTGATTGCGCTCATTTTCACCATCATGGTCGGGCTCGGGAAAGACCGTTCCACGTACAGCCAAAA
Organism: Exiguobacterium sp. s57; assembly: GCF_018617685.1. Taxonomy (NCBI): domain Bacteria; kingdom Bacillati; phylum Bacillota; class Bacilli; order Caryophanales; genus Exiguobacterium; species Exiguobacterium sp. s57. Next base: position 110,842 of record NZ_JACSKR010000003.1, on the reverse strand, counting down.
GAAAAGCTTATCGATGGTTTCTTGGCTCTACATCATCTTGCTCCCCGTCTCGTTCATCGGACTCGGTCTGCTTTACTATTTCATTACGAAATAATCGAAAAAATCACGATGCCTACACGCTAGGCATCGTGATTTTTTTATGCGATCAAGTCGCTCCAAATTTTGATGGTGCTCGCTAAAATAAGTAGCGCCAAAATCCATTGAAGTGCTTTCGTATTCATGTTTTTGCCGACGTTTGCTCCGATCGGTGCGGCAATCAAACTCGCGATGATCATGATGATAGCCGGTTCCCAGACGATTTGGTCGGTAATGATTTTTCCGAATGTCGAACCGATTGACGAGATGAACGTGATGGCAAGTGAACTGGCAATCGCCATCTTTGTCGGGATGCGTAAGACGACGAGCATAATCGGCATGAGAATGAATGCACCCGCCGCCCCGACGATACCAGCCGCGATTCCTACGACGAACGCTGAACTTGCCGCAATCACTTTGTTGAACTGCACTTGGTCGAGTGGCATATCATCCACTTGCGGTTTCGGCAAGAACATCATAATCGTTGCAATCGTGGCGAGTACAGCGTAAACAACATTGATCATCGTCTCCGAAAGAATCGTCGATCCATACCCTCCAATAAAGCTACCAATCAATACTGCTACACCCATGTAGAGAATCAATTGCTTGTTTAAGTATCCACCTTTACGATAAGCGTAAATCCCACCGATAGTTGCAAAGAATACTTGAATCGCACTGATTCCTGAAACTTCGTGTGCGCTGAATGCAGCAAATCCTAAAAGTGGTGGAATGTACAACAACATCGGATATTTGATGATGGATCCTCCAATTCCGACCATTCCAGAAATAAATGATCCGATAAATCCTATTAAAAAAATTGTAATGATAAAACCGAACTCCATATAGACTCCTCCATTTAGTTTATTATTCTCTGATTATTCATTCGCTTCCCAAGAAATCATACCGCCTGAAACGTCATAAATTTCTGTATAGCCGGCGTCTTGTAACTGTGTGGCAGCTTGGGCACTTCGGTTACCACTCCGACAAATAACGTAAATCGGTTCGTCTTTCGGATACGATAATTGGGCAGCATCTAATGAAGAAAGTGGTGCATTCACCGCTCCTGAAATATGCCCCCCCTCGTATTCAGACACTTCACGTACGTCAAGGAGTGTTATTTCCTCGTTTTCCAATTTGTTTTGTAGAGTTTTTGTATCAATCTTCACAATATCATCCTTTTCAGATGTGATTACAAAGATAAAAATACCCATTAAAGCCACAATTCCGACAAATAAGGAAATTTTCTTCATCTTTTCTCCTCCAATTCTTTTCACTTGCGCTCATTATACCTTAGGGGGTATATTAAAGCCAACGAAACATTCTCGTTGCCAAATCACTAGGAAATGAAAAGGAGATCAATGACTTATGAAGACGATTACGACTACTGAATTAGAAGCGTTACTTCAAGCAGACGATTCACTCAACTTAATCGATGTGCGCGAGACAGATGAATATGCTGGAGGTCACATCAAACAAGCGAAAAACGTACCACTTTCTGAATTCGGGGCAAAAGTCGATGAGCTCGATCGCTCTAAACCGATTCACGTTATTTGCGCAGCTGGCGGACGCAGCATGAATGCATCTGCTTATCTCGACTCACTCGGGTTCGATGTCACGAACGTCGATGGCGGGATGATGAGCTGGCAAGGCGAAGTCGAATAAACCATTACTTTAGGTCATAGGGGGAAATTCACATGTTATTACGTTATTTTTATGATGAAAAATTAGCACAAGCTTCATATATGGTCGGTTGCCAAATGACGGGAGAAGCGATTGTCATCGACCCGGCCCGCAACATCGAACCATACCTTCAGGAAGCTAAAAAAGAAGGCATGAACATTGTTGCAACGGCAGAGACTCACATCCATGCAGACTTTGTGTCCGGTTCACTCGAACTCGCGAAACGCACAGGCTCAAAAGCATATCTATCTGATGAAGGAGATGCTTCATGGAAGTATGCGTTCGCGAAAGACATCGATTCACAACTCGTCAAAGACGGTGAGACGTTCAAAATCGGAAACGTGACACTCGAAGTCATGCACACACCTGGCCATACACCAGAGCATATCTCGTTCTTATTGTATGACCGCAATCAAACACAACCGATGGGAATCTTCACAGGGGACTTCGTCTTTGTCGGCGATATCGGTCGCCCTGACCTTCTCGAAGAAGCAGCAGGTGTAAAAGGAACGACGGCAATCGGCGCAGAACAAATGTTTGATTCGCTCAAAAAATTCGTAGCTCTACCAGACTTCGTTCAAGTATGGCCTGGACACGGCGCAGGTAGCGCTTGCGGGAAAGCGCTCGGTGCGGTTCCTACGTCAACGGTCGGTTACGAGAAAGCGACGAACTGGGCGCTGCAGATGACGGACAAAGATGCCTTCATCAAAGAGTTGACAACCGATCAACCCGAACCACCGAACTACTTCGCGATGATGAAAAAAGTGAACAAGGAAGGCATCCAAGTCACGACTGAAATTACTCGGCCTGAAGTCGTCGAATCGAATCGTCTCGATACACTCGTCGAAGAGACGCAAGTCGTCGACACGCGTAAAGGTGAGGACTTCGCGAACGGACACGTACCAGGGACGATTAACATCCCGTACAACAACAAGTTCGTCTCGTGGGCGGGGTGGCTCGTCAACTTCGACAAAGATATCACACTCATCGCAAGTGCTGAGGACATCGATCAAGTTCAAACGGACCTTCAATCGATTGGCCTTGACCGTCTTCGTTTCATCGTTCCAGTCGAAGAACTCGAAGCATCGCTCTTGACGGAAACGTATACGGACGTGACGGCAGAACAAGCGATTGAAGCTGCTGAAAAAGGAGACGTCTTCGTTCTTGACGTTCGAAACGCGACAGAATGGAACGCAAGCCATTACGAAAAGGCAGAGCGCATCTTGCTCGGAAAACTCGCACGTGACCATGAAGGTCTTCCGACAGACCAAACGATTGCGGTTCATTGTGCTTCAGGCGTCCGCTCACGCATGGCGGCAAGTGTCCTTCAATCGCTCGGCTACAAAAACATCCACAACGTCCTTGGTGGCTACGGTGCGATGAAGACTGTCTTGAACGCTCAACAAATCAAATAATGTTATACTGACTATGAATATGGCGCCCGCTTCGAGAGGGGTGCCTTTTGTTTAGGAGGGAAAGACGTGGTCGCTATCGGTCCACTTAACATTCGTTTAGATTTACTCATCTTCTTACTGAGTCTTGTTGTCCTTTATGGCATCTTCCGCTTCCTTGGGTTGACAAGTAAACAACGTGAAGCCGTCATCGGTACATGGTTCTATGGTTTTCTCGCTTGGAAAGGAAGTGCGATTGTCATCGGTCTCTTGACGACACGTGATATCTCAATCGCTCTCTATGCGACTGGAGGTATTTGGGCTCAACTGATTGCAAGCGGAATCGTACTTTGGCTCGTCTATCGACTCGATCGAGACCTTTTAGGATATTGGGTGCTAAGTGGGGTCCTCGTCTGGCTCGGGATGACACTCGCAGTCCCTGTGTATGGGACGATATTGAATCTTCCCGACCAACCGATTCATCTATGGAGCGCCGTCCTCATCCTTCTGCTACTCGTAACGACGTGGCGATGGATGCATGAGCCGACACGCGGGAACATCCTTTGGACCGTCCTTGGTGCATCTAGTATCTGGCTGTTTGAATCATACGCAGTCGGACAGATTCAATGGTGGATGATCGTCATCACCCTCGTCCTGTTTGGACTGACCGTCTTTCTCGCTCGCCCTTCAAGGAAAGCCGTACAATTCAGTATCGGCGTTCTTGTCGTGCTAGCGGTGGTAAATGCTGCTCTACCGGAACGCGCGTCGCAAACCGTCACCACCGAGACGGCATCGACCGGTTTGAATATCGGGCAAATCCCACCTTCGTTCGAATTAAAACGAACCGACGGGAGCGCATTCGACTTAGAATCGTTACGCGGTAAGCTCGTCGTCGTCAACTTTTGGGCGTCTTGGTGCCCTCCGTGTCGCGCAGAGATGCCAGATATGGCCGCGTTCGCCAAAGAGCGTGAAGATGTGATCATCGTTGCTGTTAACACGACGACGAGCGAACGCGATCCAAGCAATGCCGTCTCGTTTGTCGAACCGTACGAAGACGCTTTTACCGTCGTCTATGACCGTGACGGCCAAGTCGGTGATGCGTACCGAATTCAAGCGATGCCGACGACGTATGTGCTTGATGAATCTGGAGTAATCATTGCGAAGCAATTCGGCGCCATCGATCATGACTGGCTCGATGCTCAATTATAGTGAACATGACAAAACCGCCGACAGAGACTTGTCGGCGGTTTATCTTATTGCTTCAAATAGCCTTGTGCTTTCAAGAAGTCTTTGACGTCAAGACGTGTCGATTTCGACAACATGCGCCCCATCTGTCCGGTCCACGTATCTTTACGCGGGTTAGAGCCCCGGACCATATAATAATCGTGGATCAACGCATCGTAATCGGAAAGTGACTGTTTGATCCGTTCAGGATTCGCCTCGTATGTGTTCTCATGGTAGACATGGTGGAACGGTAGACGTGGTTTTTGATCCTCGACTGTAGCCGGTACACCGACTGCCATCCCGAAGAGCGGAATGACCCGTTCTGGCAATTCGAGCACTTCTTTCACAGCAAACAGGTCGTTCCGAATGCCGCCGATATAACAGATCCCGAGTCCCATCGACTCCGCTGCCACCGCCGCATTTTGTGAGGCAAGCGCCGCGTCGATCACAGCAACAAGTAGTTTCTCATCAGTCTCAAGCGTCGCAGAAACCTCAGCCTCTTGTAGCTCACCAATCATTTCATGACGATGCAAATCCGCACAAAAGACGAAGAAATGACCATTCTCGACCACATAGGACTGATCACCCGCTATCTCGGCAAGTCGTTTCTTTTTCGCTTCATCGGTCACCCCGATGATGGAGTATGCTTGGATAAAGCTAGACGTTGATGCGCGTTGTGCGCTCTCGACGACTGTCTGAATTTGTTCATCTGTCAATTTCTCGTCCGTAAAATCGCGGACGGAACGGTGGTTCAATAATGTCTCAATCACTTCGTTCATACGTTCTTCCCCCTTTTTTCAATCTTGGCACAAGGTTTGTGAATCCACAAATAAGAGGAGTCCGTTGGGCACATTTTGAATGGATGATGTCCGAATTTTGCTTTCTTATGCTATCATTAAAAGCTATATAGTAAATACAATCATGTAACTTCGAATAAGGAGCGATATATATGAAAAGAATGCCATTTTACATTCCATACCTTCTTGGTGCTCTATTCCTCTCTGGATGTACAGATGCCGATGTGAGCGTCTCGACGGCGACCGAAGAAACGACCGAAGAGAGTACGACACAAGAGGAACAGACCACCGAGACTTCACCTGAACAGGAAGAAGATTTGTTCGAAGGCTATACGTTGATCGAAGTTGATGGCGGCGATCAATCCGGTAGTCGTGAAGCGAATGTCGTCGTCGATATCGGTTTTGGCGACCGTGAGTACTGGGCGTTCACGAACGAACATGGTCAACTCATTCGCGTGATTGCCGATGAGATCACTCTTCAGGACGATGAGACCGAAGACGTCAATTCTTCAGGACGTTACTATTCAGACGAGGCAAAAGTTCCAGGTGTCGAAGACCCAAACCTCGATGAAGGCCATATCATCGCCGATTCGCTTGGCGGTGTCTCAAACGCCTATAACATCACACCACAAAACAGCGCACTCAACCGCTACGGTGACCAGGCGTTCATGGAAGATGTCATCCGAAAAGCTGGTGGGGCGAAAGACTTCGAGGCCATCATCACCTATCCGAACACGACAACACAGATTCCTTCCCGCTACCAATACACGTATACCGTACGAGGCAACACGGTCACCGATACGTATGATAACGCGGACCCGGAAGAAGTAAACGAATCGCTGGATTTGACGGACGACTCACCGCCTGACGTGACGACGGAGCCGGTCGAGGAGCGAGAATTATCTGATATCGACCTTGACGGGAACGGGCAAGTGACAATCAAAGAAGCAAAGAATGCCGGATTTGAGATGCCGATCACGCGTGACCATTGGTTGTATCAATATATGGACGACCGAGACGGTGATGGGATGGTCGGTGAATAACAGCGTTTCACGAGACGTTTCTCTAATGGAGAGACGTCTTTTTGCATACAAAAAAACCGCGGTACATGACCGCGGCTAACTTGTTAGTTCGACATCTGATTCAAGAATGGTGCGAGATCAACGTTCAACTCGTTCGAGAGACGCTCTCCGAGCTCACGGTCCGCACGATAGAAGTTACAGATCAGGAGAAGAGTCGTCTTCTCATGACGAACTTCTTTAATGTGGGCGACGAGGTTACGGATGAGTGCGTCCTTCTCTTCTTGAGAATAACGGCGATACACTTCTCCGGCCTGGCCGAAGTCGTTCGTCTTCTCAATCTTCTGACGTCCCGTCACACCTGTGATTGGCTGTGGCGTCTCGATGTAATCCGCATTCGGCTTCGGTGCGTCTTCATAGCGGTTCGGCTCGTAGTTGACCGGGCTCGTCTGTTGCTTGAATGGCATCGCTCCGTCACGCTGGTTGTTTGCGACTTGAGCGAATGGACAGTTGATTGGAAGCTGAAGATAGTTCGGTCCGATGCGGTGACGTTGCGTGTCTGAGTACGAGAAGAGTCGTCCTTGAAGCATCTTGTCTTCTGATGGTTGAATCCCTGGGACGAGGACCCCCGGGTTGAAACCAACAGACTCGGTCTCGGCGAAGTAGTTGTCGACGTTTTTGTTGAGTGTCATCGTTCCGACCAATTGATACGGGATGACGTCCTCGAACCAATCTTTCGTCGCATCTAGCGGATCGAAGTCGAAGTTATCCATGTCCGCCGGGTCTAAAATTTGTACATATAAATCCCATTCCGGATAGTCCCCGTTTTCAATCGCGTTGAACAAGTCACGTGTCGCATGGTTGAAGTCTTCTGCTTGAATTTTCGCAGCTTCTTCCATCGATAAGTTTTGAATCCCTTGCTTCGGTACCCAGCGCAACTTTATGTACACCGTGTTTTCAAATTCATTCACCCATTTGAAAGAGTGGACGGATGACCCGCGCATATGACGATACGATGCCGGGATACCCTCATCACTGAACAAATGAAGAAGCATACTCGTCGATTCTGGTGTGAGTGACATGAAGTCGAAGAAGCGGTCCGGGTCTTGAAGGTTCGTTTGCGGGTCCGGTTTGAGTGAGTGAATCACGTCTGGAAATTTAATCGCATCACGGATAAAAAAGACCGGCAAGTTGTTTCCGACGAAGTCATAGTTTCCTTCTTCTGTGTAAAACTTGACAGAGAAACCACGCGGGTCACGAAGCGTTTCCGGTGAACCTAAGCCGTGGATGACGGTCGAGAAACGCGCAAAGATAGGCGTCTCTTGCCCCTCTTCTTGCAAGAATGCCGCTTTCGTATAGCGTTTCATACTATTTTTTACGGTGAAGACACCATGTGCTCCTGCCCCTCTCGCATGAACGACACGTTCTGGTACACGTTCACGGTCGAAATGCGCTAATTTCTCAATTAGTTGATAGTCTTCGAGAAGCGTTGGGCCCCGACGACCCGCAGTGATGGAGTTGGCGTTATCCCCGATTGGCACGCCTTGATTAGTAGTTAGTTGACGATGTTGATCCATTTGATTGCCTCCCATTATTTATAATTATTACAATCTTGATATTAATAAAATATTATAATGATTACAAATAAAAAAGCTCGTGCATCACGAACTTTTTTTCATGCTTCGTTTTTTCTTGGCTTTTTCACGTTGATGAAGCGACACGACGAAGAAAGCAGCAAGCACTCCCCCGATTGATCCGGCAATGATATCGACCATCGTATCATCGTTTCCGTTCCCCTGCATCGTCGTGTTCAAGAAGACATCGGATGTGAATTCATACATTTCCCAAAGCGCCGCCCCGGCCATTGAAAAGACGACGATATACACGAATAGAAACCGTTTCGGAATTTCCGTACGAAGATCGTCATCGAGCCGGGAGAAAAAGTCGAATCCTAAAAATGCGAGAAAGATGCCACTCAAGAGATGAAGGAATGTGTCCCACCAGCCGTTCCCATACAATCCGACGATGGACCCTAAATATTGTGACGCGAACAAGAATAAGATATACGCCACTTTCATCTTGCCATCAAGTTCTGTTTTGAACGTCTTTTCAATGAAAAACGGGATGAGACCAGAGATGATCCCGGCTCCCGCCACACTCGCATCGAACCAGGATTCTTCAATAATCGCTGTCACGAGTATGACCGCCATGAACAAGACGAACCCAAACTCAAGGATACGCCCTTTCGTGAGCTTCATAATCTTTCGCCTTCTTTCGTCAATAATGTTCTCTATATGGTTTATTCCCAACTCACGATGGACTTCAACCTATACACACATTTGTTGATTCGCAAGCTGCTCATTTAACTGAATTTAGCGCGAATTCTCCCACCTCCAAGCGTCTCGGGGCACAGCCGAGCGTAGGTGGAAGATGGATCGGCGGGTATCGGATGAGGAAGACAATGGATGTGCGTGATACGAAAAAATCCCTGATTCTTGAAGAATCGGGGATTTACTTATTTCTGTGCAACGAAGAAAATACGCTCAGCATCAGTTCCTGGTGCATGTTCAGTGAAATCAGATGTAACTGATTTGACGTGGAACCCGGCACCAATCAACCATTGCATGTACTGCCCTGGTTCATATGTCCGTTGCTCATGCGTCTCCTCGACCCGTTCGTACGTCCCGTCTTCAAGCGCGACGAAGAACGTCAAATCATGAACGACCGAGAGCGGTGCTTCTCCCGGGTCGGCAAACCAAATATACGAGCAGTCTTCTCCGTTTGACGCGTACGTCTTTTGGTTGAAGAGCGTCTGCATCTTATTCGGGGCATGCACATCAAAGATGAACAGCCCATTTGGCTTGAGTTGGTTGTAGACGGATTCGAACGTATCGATTACATCCGCCTCATCCTGAAGATAGCAGAGCGAGTCGCAGAGAATCGTCACCGCATCGACCGGCTCCGGCAGTTCCAACTCGCGCATATCCTGTTCCCAAAGCGGCAACTCGATTTCTGCTTCGAGTGCCTTTTCTTGTGCGACTTCGAGCATCGACTCCGATAAGTCAATTCCCATGACATCGTAATGTTCAGCGAGACGAATCGTGGCCGACCCGGTCCCGCATCCGACATCCGCGAGTGTCGCACCATCTTGGACGTGACGACGCACGAAAGCGACCCACTCATCATACGGCGCGTCTTTCATCAACTCGTCGTATACATAGGCGAATCCTTCGTATGCCATTAGCCGACTTCCACTTCGACGTGCGGCGCGTCAGCCCACAATTTCTCTAGGTTGTAGTAATCACGGTCGTCACGATGGAAGATGTGAACGACGACGTTCTCGAGGTCAGCAAGGACCCAACGTGCCGTATCCATTCCTTCGAACTTGTGGAGCGGTAAGTCGTTTTCGCCAGCGATGTCTTTAATTTCACGCGCGATCGCTTCGACTTGTTTCTCCGAGTTTCCGTGACAGATGACGAAGTAGTCCGCAATCGGTGAAATGCCTTCCATGTCGAGTACGACGATTTCTTCGGCACGTTTATCGTCAGCCGCTTTTACAATCAATTCTAATTCTTCTCTTGCAGTCATAAAGACCCTCCTAAGGTGTATTCACAAAATCATTATACGTATCAATCGTCAGTGGAAAAATGCGCACTGACTTCTTTAATAAAAATTCAATCGTTTGACGCAGTGTCGCGACAACGGCCGCTTCGAGCGACTGCTCCGCTTCTGTCCGCAGGCGATCGACACCTGGATAGTTCCGATTCGGTTCGATGGCGTCGGCCACGAACAGGATTTGGTCGAGACGAGACATTCCGGGTTCTCCTGTTGTATGGTTCCGGATCGCAGAAAGTACATGCGGGTCCAAGTCATACTGTCGAGCCAGCAACACTGCTCCCACCGGCGCATGCAATAACTCGTCCCCGTATTGAAGGAGATTCGGATCAAGCCCCTCATCGATGACGATTTGGCGCATCTTTTCCGTGTCGAAGTATTTCGCATAATCATGAAGCATCGCAGCAAGACGGGCTTGTTCAATATTTTCGCCATATTGATTCGCTAAGCGCTCCGCTGTCTCGACCACGCCGAGCGTATGGATATAGCGTTTTTCTGGCAGCGTCTGTTTAATCAACTCGTGTGCTTCTTCAAACGTCATACAACTTATGCTCCTTCACATACGTCTCGACTAACGTCGGGACAAGATATTTGATGGACTTGCCTCGTTTCGCCCTTTCACGGATATCCGTCGACGAGATTTCAAGCTGTGGCATGTCAATCGTGCGTACGTCCGCCTTCTCTGGAATCAAATAGCGCGTGCCAGGGCGAGCGACCGCTCCGAACGCGACGAGACGGATGAGCGTTTCGTAGTCGTGCCACGATTCGAGCGAGACAAGCGAATCCGCTCCAATTAAAAAATAGAACGTATCGTCTGGATGTTGTTCAATCAACCGCTTCATCGTTTCCACCGTATAGGATGGCTCACTCCGTTCAAATTCAATCAGGTTCAACTTGAAGTCTGACTGATTTTGAATGGCACGACGGGTCATCTCGATTCGGTCGTCAGCCGAGCTGAACCCGACTTTGTGTGGTGGAATCGCAGCCGGCAAAAACCAGACTTCGTCGAGTACAAGCTGTTCGCGAGCTTGTTCGGCGATTAACAGATGACCGAGATGCGGCGGGTCGAACGTGCCCCCCATCAAACCAATCCGGCTCATGGGAGTTTGATTTGGCGATTTTCTTTCTCTGTCGCCTCTTTGTATAAGACGATGACTTTTCCAATGACTTGTACGACTTCAGCCTTTGTACCTTCTGACAATTCGCCAGCCACGTCTTTCGGCGTGTCCATGCAATTTTGAAGTACTTGGACTTTGATTAACTCACGTTTCTCAAGTGCGTCCGAGATATCTTTACACATCGCTTCACTTACACCATTTTTCCCGACTTGATAAATCGGTGAGAGATGGTGCGCTTCTGCACGTAAAAAACGTTTTTGTTTACCTGATAGCATAGTATATTATTCCTCCAATAATCTTTCGATTAACTTCTTTCCGATGGTTTCGTCCGGTTTCACGCCCGTCCATTTCTCGAACGAGAGCGCGCCTTGCCCAACGAACATACCCACACCTGTCACAACGACTGCCCCGCGATGTTCCGCTTCTCGAATCATCGGTGTGATGAGTGGACGATATATGATATCACAAACGACGGTGTTTTGTCGTAATCCTTCTAATGAAAGTGGTGTGGATTGATTGTCCATCCCGACCGATGTCGTTTGAATGACGACATCATATCGAGAAATGTCGACCTCATCGAACGTCGTGTACGCGACTCCGAACGTGTCGGCGAGCACTTTTGCCCGTTCGACTGTCCGATTGACAATCGTCACGTTGCGCGTCGGGAGAGCTTGTACGATCCCGCGGGCGGCGCCTCCTGCACCGACGATGAGAACACGTCCTGTAAAGTCTGTGAATGGCATCAGCGCTTGGACGAGACCGGCACCGTCCGTGTTCGTCCCGATGAGTTGCCCGTCTCGTTTATAAACCGTATTGACGGCACCTGCTAACTTTGCCGCATCATCGAGCTCGTCAAGATGACGAATGACCGCTTCCTTGTATGGAATCGTCACATTGAATCCGTCCCATCCCCCGTCTCGCATCGCTTCAATCAAGGTAGAAAGTTCGTCCGGTGCGGCGTCAATCGCCTCATAACGCCCGAAAAGCCCAGACGCCCTCAACCACTGCTCGTGCAGCTTTGGAGAGAGCGAATGAGCAATCGGGTGACCGATGACGGCCAGATTCATACGAGCGCCTCGCGGAGTGTTACAGCGACGCCTTTTGGAGCCCACGCTGCAATACGGCCGCCTTTACCGTGAATCGAGACCCATCCGAGACCGCTGAACACGATATCAGTCTTCACACCATCTCGTAAGCTGAATTCGTGACGGACGAGTGGTGGTAACATTTCAAGTGTCTTCTCGTTCGGTGGGTTGAGCATTTTCCCAATATGTTGGTCATAGAGCTCATCCGCGCGTTCGAGTTTCGTACGGTGTGCTTTCAACTCGTTCGACATATAGATGACGAACGACCGTTTATTGCCTTCCAAGTAATCCAAGCGTGCCAAACCGCCAAAGTAAAGCGTCTGTTGCGGGTTCAATTGGAACACGTGCGGCTTGATTTCTTTCTTCGGCGTGATCGTCTTCAAATCTTTTGCATCGACATAGTGTGCCATTTGATGACGGTTGATGATCCCTGGTGTATCGTACAGGTTCGCATCATCATCGAGCGGGATGTCGATCAAGTCAAGTGTCGTACCCGGGAAATGACTGACGGTGATGATGGCTTCATCCTCTTCACCGAAACGTTTGATCACCTGGTTGATGAGTGTCGACTTTCCGACATTTGTACAACCGACGACGAAGACGTCTTTGCCTTTCCGGTAATATTCAATTTTCTCAGCAAGCTCATCGATACCGTGCCCTTTTTTCGCACTGATCAAATGAACGTCGATCGGGTTCAATCCGAGCTCTTTTGCCTCTGCCTTCATCCAGTTCGCCATCCGGTTCGGGTTGACCGACTTCGGTAACAAGTCGACCTTGTTCCCGACTAACAGTACGGGGTTCGAACCGACAGAACGTTGTAGACCCGGCAGCCAGCTGCCATTGAAGTCAAAAATATCGACAATTTTGATGACGAGCGCTTCTTTTGAACTGATGCCGTTCAAGATACGTAAGAAATCATCATCTGATAAATCCACGTCTTGAACTTGGTTGTAGTGCTTCAATTTGAAGCAACGTTGGCAAATGACAATCTCACGGTCAAGTGCCGATTTTGGTGCATAGCCGACTCCGTTCGGGTCTTCCGTTTGAATGGCTACGCCGCACCCAGCGCAATATCGTTTAGTTTCTTCCATAGTTGTACTTACTGCCGTTTAGGTTTCCCCTTCTTCATTCACCGTAGCACCTCGCTGCTACTCCTGAAGCGTTAATTCCGACGCCTTGGTCGCCGTACATCGGCAGCCTCCTTCTTTCTGTGCGTTCGAGGTCTTATTCATCTTTTTTATGTGAATCTTCGGAACGTGGATGCATCGCCTCACCGATTTTTTCAGCGACAGCAACTTTTGCACGCTGTGCGTCAACGGCAAGCTCTTCCACTTTTTTCGTGATCAATACGTACTTCCCACGACGCTTCATGTGCGCGAAGACCACCTTCTCAAGCATCCGGTTGAATTTCGTGACGAGCCCGTCCGTTTTGACGACCGGTTGCACATGGATGACATGAATGCCCGCCATATTGGCACCGAGCACGTCTGTAAACAGCTGATCCCCTAAGAAAATAGCTTCTTTCGGCGAATAACCATATTTCGAGAGCGCTTCTTTAAACCCAGATGGCAAAGGCTTTCTAGCACGAGCGACATAATGAAGGCCGAGCGGCTCCGTAAACGTTCGTACACGATTCTCATTATTATTTGATACGACAATCACATCGAAACCGTATGATTTTACTTTTTCAAGCCACATCAATAAAAGCTCTGGCGCATGTGGGACATCCCACGCGACGAGTGTATTATCAAGGTCCGTCAAAATGACACGTACCCCACGGTCTTTCAATTCTTGTAAGTCGATGTCAAACACAGTCGCGACGAACTGTTTCGGATAAAGTCGATTAAACACGTAAAATTCCTCCAATTAGCTAAACGATTCAACTACTTATACAAGTATTGATATCCCTTCTATGGTAAACGAAAACCGACCAAACGACTAGTCTATCGTTCGGTCGGAAGAAAATTATTGTAAAATTAGTTGGTTTTGAATGTCCCGATGACTTCACCGAGTCGAACCGGACCCATTTTTTCACGTTCTAATTGAACGGCATCTTTCTCAAAACAGAGGACGACGGTCGAACCGAATGAGAAGTATCCGACTTCTTGCCCTTTATCGGCTTGGTCCCCCTCGAGCGTCCATTCAATCGTGTTCACGTTAAGGGCACCCACCATAATATGTTCATACGCTCCGACCGGGCTGTCAAAGCGTGTCACACGACGGTAGTTGCGCGAGAGCGGTCGCACCGTCTCGGTCAATCCGAGCTCATTAACCGGTGCTGAGCGGTCACCGAGCTCGTAATGGCTGAGCACGCGGCCGGCAAGTGGTGTGTGGACACGGTGATAATCGCTCGGGCTGAGATAGAGGACGACGACCGTTCCGCCAGCGTAACGGCGCGCTTCTTGTTGTGAACCGAGAAGTTCCGCAAGCGTATACGATTGTCCTTTCACTTCAAAGCGGCTATCTTCCGAAATTAACTCAATGACCGATAACTTCCCGTCACAAGGTGATACGAGTGTGTCGGTCGATTCATCAATCGTCCGTGCGTCAGGCTTCAAATGACGCGTGAAGAACGCATGCAGTGAAGGATAAGCTTGTAGCGGTTGCTCCGCTTCCTCTACCGCAATGTGATACACTTTTGCGAACGACGGAATCAAATGACGACTCACTCCTGATTCTGCGAAGCGTTTAAGGCGTGAGGCAATCCAAGGAGAGGCGTTTAGCTCAAATAACGTTTGATAAAAACGACGTTTCATTCCTCTTTGGCCTCCTCATTTTTAAAGAATGTCTCGTATTGTTGTTCCGAGACCGCACCTTCAATGCGACCGATTTCTTTTCCATCCTCAAAACGGATGATTGTCGGTGTCCCATTGATGCCATATGTTTCCCAAACATTGTGGTCTGACAAGTTGATTGAAACCGCATCGTATTCTTCGATGAGAGGTTCGACATAAGGCTTCACTTGCTCACAATATTCACAGCCAGTTTGCCAAAAGTAAGCGACGACCTCTCCCTCTTTATCTAACCTTTGCTGCAATTCATCTGCCGTGACGGCATTGGCACCTTCTTCTTCATTAGCACCGTTCAAAAAGAACAACAAAGCGATTCCGATGACGATAATCGCTCCGATGATGGCGAACGTCATGAAATTCGCACGTTTTTCAGGATTTTTCATATGTTAGGCCCTCCTCTAATAATGATGAAAGAAAAAAGACTGACTCATGCACGAGTCAGTTTGATTGTAGACGGCTTACTTCTCTTGTGCAACGTCGCTAATTCCCATGTCTTGGTTTAAGACATCGAGAATTGCAACGAAGAATGTGATGGCCACGCCAAATCCTGTCGCGAGCATCGCGTTGTACTCTACACCATCAACAGCAGAAATGATAAATACCGCTGTATTCGAGAGCACAATCGCCCAGATCAATGTCACTAAATAACGCATTGAACGTCCCCTCCATCTCACAGATGATTCGTAAAAATTCATACGACATTAGTATAGCATTGTTCGTATAGAATATGCGACTTCGATTGTATATTCTTTCCGTCCAATCAAAAAATGTGATACGGTCGTAGAAACATCATTGTGAAGAAAAGAGGATGACTAATGTCACGTTATTTAATCGCAGTTGATTTAGATGGTACGTTGTTAAGAGATGATAAAACAATTAGTGAACGAAATCTCCGTGCCTTACAGGCGGCGCGTGAAGCTGGACATGAAGTGATGATTGCGACAGGGCGACCGAAGCGTCACTCACTCATGTACTATGAACAACTCGGACTAACGACACCGCTCGTCAACTTCAATGGCGCGCTCGTGCACCACCCGAAAGATGCGAATTATGCGGTCACACACCGACCAATCCCGCTCAAGACCGCGCACGACATCATTGAGGAAGTAGCGGATACGAAAGCACATAACATCGTCGTCGAAGTGACCGACCACGTTTATTTCCAAAAGGATCCGCAAGAGTTTTATAGCCCGTACGC
Organism: Exiguobacterium sp. s57; assembly: GCF_018617685.1. Taxonomy (NCBI): domain Bacteria; kingdom Bacillati; phylum Bacillota; class Bacilli; order Caryophanales; genus Exiguobacterium; species Exiguobacterium sp. s57. The sequence goes on along the minus strand of NZ_JACSKR010000003.1, from coordinate 94,848 downwards.
AGAACGTGCGCTCAGTGTCACATCCGGCAACCTGTTGACCCATCTACAAGATGAACCGACGTCACTCCTGATTCACGCGACTAAAGATCACGTCGCGCACGTCCGTTCACAACTCGATGATATTCATGCAGAAGCGGTACTGAATCGGCAATGGCGCATGCCCGAGCATATGATTGAAGTGATGAGTAAAAACACGTCGAAAGCACTCGGACTAAAGGAAGTCTCGAAGCATTTAAATATCGACCGAAAGCACATCATCGCATTCGGTGACGAGGAGAACGACCTTGAGATGCTCGACTATGTCGGCACAGGTGTTGCAATGGGGAATGCCATCGACCAACTGAAAAATGTGGCCAACGAAGTGACCGCTTCGAATATGGATGACGGAATCGCCCTCTTCCTAGAAGAAAAACTCGGCATCAAGGCATAATGAAAGCACCGACTGCAAAGTCGGTGCTTTCATTATGATTCATATACTTTTTTAGCGACGGAACGTCCCTTCGACGTCCTCTGTCGGCAAGATATTGATCCAAACAGTTGGGTCGGCATCTTTACAAATACGTGTGATTTCACGAACCTCATGTCGCTGCGCGACCATCATGAGCGTTGCTTTCTCGACTTTCGAATACGTGCCGATTGCCGGCATGAGCGTGATACCACGGAACACGTGTTGATGTAGTTCCTTTGTCACCTCATCCGGATGATTCGTCACGATAAACAGCGTCTGACGCTGTGTGTTCGTATAAATCTCATCGATGACTTTTGATGTCACGTACAAGAACACGATTGTATAGAGTGCCGTCGGCCATCCGAACAATGCCCCTGCAGCGAGCGCGATCATCATGTTCATTAAGAAGAGATAAACCCCGACCGAGTTGTTTGTAAATTTCGCCAAAATCAAAGCGACGATATCAAAGCCCCCTGTTGAGGCACCATATCGAATCGTAATTCCCGATCCAATTGCCAAGAGCACACCGCCGAATACGGCGTTTAGTAACGGGTCGTCCGAGAGAAGCTGCGATTGCGGAAGCATACGGATGAACAACGTGACCGAGGCAACACTGACGAGCGTATGGATCATCATGTTCCGGCCGAGCATAAAATAACTGACGACGAGTAGTGGTGCATTCAGAATAAAGAACCAGAGCCCTTCCCCTAGTTCAAACGGTGTGCCCGCTAACAATGTCGTCAAGATTTGGGCTAGACCTGTAAATCCCGTCGAATAGACGCCAGCTGGAATTAAAAATAATGTCATGGATAAGGCAACGAACAATCCTCCGATAATCGAGACAACCCCGATTCGTGTATGTTCTTTAACGGCTTCCGTCAAGCTTCAACTCCCCTTTCTCAAAATAGCTAAGAATCAAGATAACATAGATTATTCATACTGCATACAGCAAATATGCATGAATTCTCATAAGTTTGATACACAAAAACAAGCCGACCTCAGTCGACTTGTTCATATAAAGCAATTGATCACGCTTTCACTGTTTCAATTGTAATCGAATCATCAGCAGGTACCGTTATCTCATTTCCGTACACATGAATCGTTACATCTGACCCGCCCGTTTGTTTGATCGTCACTTGTTCACGTGATGAAGTGACCGTCAAATGATGACCACGCCAGAGCATGTTGAACGAGTAGCCGTTCCAACCTTTTGGAATCATCGGACTGAACGAAAGATTATCTTCTTTGATGCGCATTCCTGCAAATCCATGAACGATTGACATCCATGAGCCGACCATCGATGTGATGTGTAAGCCATCTTCTGTGTCGTTGTTGTAGTTATCGAGGTCAAGACGTGCCGAACGTTGATACAATTCGACCGCTTTATCTTCATATCCGACTTCTGCCGCGATGATCGAATAGACACATGGCGACAAGCTCGACTCGTGAACCGTACGTGGCTCATAGAAATCAAAGTTCGCTCGTTTCTGCTCGACTGTGAAACGGTCACCGAACGTGTAGAGTCCTTGGAGAACGTCCGCCTGTTTGATGAAGTTCGAACGGAGGATTCTGTCCCACGACCAGTTTTGGTTGAGTGGCAAGTGTTTCGGATCGAGGTCTTTCACTAAGATCTGTTCTTTATCCATGAAGCCGTCCTGTTGCATGAACACGTCTGGAACGAGGTCGTCTTTCGGGTAGTACATTTTCGCCTGAATGTCCGCCCACTTCGCGAGTTCTGCGTCCGTGATGCCGAGTGTCGATACGAGCTCATCGAGGCGTGCAGGCTCTGCTTCTTTCAAATAGTTGTACACTTCTTGCGTGTATTCGAGTGTCCACGCGGCAATCAGGTTCGTGTACCAGTTGTTGTTGACGTTGTTATCGTATTCGTTCGGACCTGTGACGCCTAGAATCATATATACGTCTTTGTGCGGCACAAAGTTGACACGGCTAGCCCAGTAACGCGAGATCTCGACCAATACTTCCAGTCCGTATTGTCCAAGGTACGATTTATCGCCTGTGAAGTTCGTATAATTGAAGATGGCGTGGGCAATCGCACCGTTTCGGTGAATCTCTTCGTGTGTAATTTCCCACTCATTGTGGCACTCTTCCCCGTTCATCGTGACCATCGGATAAAGGGCACCTTCCATGCCGACATTCTTCACAGAATTCTCTTTCGCCTGTGGTAATTGGTTATGACGATATTTGAGCAAGTTCCACGAGACTTCCGGTTTTGTAGTCGCCAAATAGAAGTGGAGGCAGTATGCTTCTGTATCCCAATATGTCGCACCACCATATTTCTCACCCGTGAAACCTTTTGGACCGATGTTAAGGCGTGAATCTTCACCTGTATACGTTTGATACATGTTGAAGATATTGTACCGGATGCCCTGTTGCGCTTCGATGTCTCCATCGATGCGGACATCTGCATCTTCCCAACGCGCAAGCCATGCTTCTGTCTGATCAGCGAGAAGCGTCTCAAAACCTTTTTCAAACGCTGCTTCGACACGTGTCATCCCTGCAGATTGCAACTCGTCAATCGTATGGTCACGGTTCGTCACGACAGATACGTATTTATATGCAGTCGCCGTTTCGCCAGCTTCCGTATGGACGGTGAATTTGTTCGCCACGAACAAGTCTGTCGCTTCAAGCACTTCACAACGCGCACCTTCCACGTCTGCAATCATCGATGCCGTGACATGCCAATCGAGTTTTTTCGTCTTCGTCGTCACGAAGCCAAAGCGCTCTTCGACACCACTTTCGACCGGAAGCCAGAACTTCTCGTCGTAGTTTGAGTCTTCGTTGACGACATCACCGTCTAAATATGGGGTGAACTCGATTTTAGCTTTATAGTTGACTGGTGTAATGTTATAGCGGATTGCCAAAATTTCTTTGTCGACGATTGAGAAGAAACGGACGACTTCGACTTTCGTCTCTTCTGTCCCGTTCATCAACGTGAACGTCCGTGTCAAAACACCACGCTGCATATCGAGCTCGCGTGTAAAGTCTTTTACTTCCCATTTTGCCAAGTCGACTGGTGTTTCATTAATCGCGACGCGTAGACCGATGACGTTTGTCGCATTCAACACTTTGGCAAAGTACTCAGGATATCCGTTCTTCCACCAACCGACACGTGTTTTGTCCGGGTAATAGACACCCGCCACGTAGAATCCTTGGTGCGTATCATTCGAGTAATCCTCTTCAAAGTTTCCCCGCATCCCCATATGCCCGTTTCCGAGCGATGTGATTGATTCAGCAAGGCGGTTTTCTTTCGGATGAAGACCTTCTTCTGTTACTTTCCATTCATCGACTGCAAACAATCGTTTCATCTGTCTGCCACTCCTTTTTCTCTACAAGGCTACCTTCGACAGACAACTAGTTCGTGCAACCGTTTGTCTATGAAAGCGCTGTATTTAATCTCACCTTTCATTTTACACAACTGAACTCAGAATGCAATCGTTTGCATAAAACTTTTTCTTTCTTTTTTTTTCACATTTTTTCAGAAAAAAAAGACTGCCTTTTGCCGAGGCAGTCTAAATGAATCATCATTTATGGTCTTCTTGATTTTCACCGAACGCGGCATTCGCTTCATGTCCTTCAAAAACATCGCTCCGTCCATCATTGAATCCCGTATCGGGTTCGTCGATGATGAGAGCGTATCCACCTTGCTTGACTTGTGAATGCGCATGATCCACCTCATCATTTGAGATGCCTAAATCACTAAGAACTTGCTTCACGTCTTGACTCTTTCCTCCTTGGATGTTGTCTAGCCAAGACGTATCGCCTTCTTCCACTTTTACGTTTGTCTCACGCTTGACGACCCGAACCTCGTCTTCCTGCTCAGTCACAACGTATAATTCACCTTCATCATAGCCATTTTCTTTCAGCTCATTGATTTTGGAGAGAAGATTCCCTTTTGTTTCATATGTTCCGACAAATCGTCTTTTACTCATATTAATCCTTCCTTTCGATTTCAGTTCATTCTTGAAAGATGTTCCCTTCTTCTTTTAGCTTCAATCACCAGGATATGCAAAAAACGACCTCGCTCACGCGAAGTCGTTTAGATCATTCAAGAATTCGATTCAAGTGTCTCCACCGTCTTGCTATCCTTCTGTCCGCACGATTGACGTACGACCAGATAATGAGGCACGATGACGCGTTTCCCATAAGGTGGGGCACTATCACTAATCTGTTCAATCAAACAGTTCGTCGCTTCGAATCCAAGACCGAAAATATTGATTTCAACCGACGTGAGTGGCGGATTGGAGTGCTCTGCGATATAGACATTGTTGAAACTGACGACGGCGACGTCTTCAGGAATTTTAAGTCCCATCTCACTGAGTGTGCTGATGACACCGAGCGCCATCATATCATCACTGACAACGACGGCCGTTGGTGGTTCTTCGTTCTGAAGTAACTCACGGACAGCCATCGCTCCGCCTTTCGTCATAAATTCAGCACGTGCAATATAGTCTTCACATACCGGAATGCCCGCTTCCATGAGGGCGGTCGCATAACCGTTCCGACGGTCTTGTGTCACCGCAAGTTTGTCCGATCCACCGATGAAGGCGATTCGACGGTGACCTAGGTTGTAAAGATGTTTCGTCACCTCACGACCGGCAAGATAGTTGTCCGTATCGACATATGTGATCGAAGAAGCGTCCCCGAACGGCTTCCCGACCACGACGAACGGAAACTTCGTTTGACGTAAATATTGGACGACTTGGTCGTCTTCCCGTGAATAGAGGACGATCACGCCGTCGACACGTCGTCCTTGTACCATTTCAATGACACCGGACAGTACTTCTTCCTCTGTCACTCCAGTTGTCATATAGAGAGAGTATCCATTTTGGTGCGCCTTCGTGCTGATACCTCGCAACACTTCAGGGAAAAATGGATTTTGGAGCGTTTTTGTCGCCGCACTCGGCATGACGAGACCAATCGACTGCGTTGAGCGGTTCGCGAGACTTCTCGCATGAATGTTTGGATGATACCCTAGCTCTTCCATCGAACTTCTAACCCGTTCTTTTGTCTTTTGGCTGATTCTTGGGCTGTTGGCGATGACACGAGATACTGTCGACGGCGCGACGTTCGCATGCTTCGCAACATCTTTGATTGTAATTTGCATGGTGTTCCCCCCTGCTTCCGTGAATTCATACCTTACGGCGTTTCATTTCTTTATTTGCGGCGCTTCCACATGACCAAACCTGTCAAGAAAATCGGAATCGTGACGACAAGTAATCCCATCATCCATGGATTTACCGATGACTCCTCAACAATGTAAGCGTTCGCACTTTCACCAGATAGTTCAATTGTAAACGTTCCGCGCCGATCTGTGACCAGTTGTGAGAATAATAGACCGCGAAGTCTCGTATCTTCCCCGATTTCATTGACATCGATTTCAATCTCTCGATCCTCGCTGTTCATGTTGATTGCATATAACGCGATGCCATCTCCATCTTTCCGCTCAAAGACAGCCATCCCATCTTCGGATGCAATCATGCGTTGTTCACCAGTCGCAAATACTGGGTATTCTTCACGCATGCGATTCATCGTCGCCATGTATTCATGCAATTCTTCATTTCCCGGGAATTCCGTCATAACACGGTTCGCCGGGTCGGCTCCGCCGGTCTGTGCATTTTCTGTTCCTTGGAAGACGATCGGCATGCCAGGTGACGCATAAAGCGCGAACAACCCGAGGCGTAACCGTCGTTCTGCTGACTTCACGTCGCCGAGTTCTGCCATATGCATGAAACGTTCGACATCATGGTTATCGAGGAACGTCGCCATTTGGTTCGGGTCGTTGAAGAACGTTTCTGCATAGCTTGCGGCAACATCGATTTCGTCGACATTCGCCTGTTTTTGCGTCATCGTTTTCGACACCCGATCATAAAACGTAAAGTTTGTGATGCTGTTGAATCCAAGATTATCATATTGTGCGACATATTTCGGATCCGGGTCGAACACTTCGGCGAGTAAGTAAAAGTCAGGGTCGACCGACCGAACACCTTCGACAAAGTCTTTCCAAAATGCTTTGTCGACGTGACGAACCGTATCGAGGCGATAGCCGTCGATGTCCGTCTCTTCGATCCAGTACTTCGCCGCGTCAATCAAATACGACTTGACTTCCGGATCCTCTGTTTTGAAGTCAGGTAAGTCGAACAACCAGTGCGTCTCGACTTGCTCCTGGTCTTTCCAAAATACGATTGGTAGTTGCTCGTGGAACCATTCCGGCTTTTCTTCCACCCATGGATGGTTCGGACCGACGTGGTTGACGACGAAGTCGAGGATGACTTTCATGTCTCGCTTGTGCGCCTCAGCGACGAGCTCTTGTAAATCCTCTTTCGTCCCAAATTGCGGGTCGATGTTGTAGAAATCTTTTATCCAGTACCCGTGATAGCCGTCCGGCATATTTTCAAAGACGGGTGTTAACCAAATCGACGTGAACCCGAGTGACTCGATATAATCGAGTTTTTCAATGACTCCACGGATGTCCCCGCCATGAAAAGCTTTCGGATCGTCTTTGTCTACCTGTTCATTGTTGTCGGGGTTCCCGTCAACAAAACGGTCGACCATAATAAAATACATGCGTTCTTGTTCCCAAGTAGCAGCTTCCTTTGCTCCGACGATAGTCGGAAACAAAAGAAGCGACAGGAGCACGAGCACGACGCCTCGTCTCATATCGCTTCCTCCTTTTACGAGTATTATCCTTTCGTACCACCCGCTGTTAGGCCAGAAACGAAGTAGCGTTGGAACATGAAGAACAAGATGACGATCGGGAGGGCTGAAAGGACAGCACCTGCCGCGAACAACGTGAAGTTGTTATCAAATTGTTTCGAGATCATGTTGTAAAGACCAACTGCCAATGTTTGTTTCTCTGGTGAACGAAGGACGAGCGATGCCAAAATAAAGTCGTTGAATGGTCCCATGAAGTTAAAGAGAGCAATCGTTGCGACAATCGGCTTCGCAAGCGGCAAGATGATTTGCCAAAAGATTCGGAGGTGACCGGCACCATCCATTCGAGCAGCTTCGTCAAGTTCTTTCGGAATCGTGTCGAAGTACCCTTTCGCCAAGTACGTGTTCATCGGAATCGCACCACCTGCATAGAGCAAGATGAGCGCTGTATGTGTGTCAAGAAGACCGAGCATGTTGAGCAATACATAAATCGCGATGATTGCAACGAACTGTGGCACCATTTGAAGGACGAGGAACAAGACGAGCGAGTTTTTCCGTCCAACGAAACGGTAGCGCGAGAAGACGTATCCAGTAATCGTTACCAAGATGACAGAGAGTGCCATCGTAATGAAAGCGATTTTTAACGTGTTCACATACCATAAACTATAATCCGAAATCGTTAAATCAAACAAGTTTTTGTAGTGAACAAATGTCGGGTTTGAAGGAATAATCGTTGACGTAATCGTACGCCCCGGGTTGAACGATGTACCGACAACCCAAAGCATCGGATAGAGAATGATGACCGACGCAAGCGTCAAGATAACATACGAGATCGCCAAATTGATTCGTTTTTGTTTTTTCATATCAGATCATATCCTCGTCTTTGAAAGATTTTGTCCGACGGAACTGGATGACCGCAAGCGTCATGATGAAGAATGACAGAATGAGCGTGATCGCAGCCGCAAGTCCGTATTGCGGGTTGGCACCGAGGGACAATTTGTAAATCCAAGAAATCAAGATGTCGGTACCGCCGGCCGTTTGTCCAGGTACAGCAGGGCCACCGCCATTAAAGAGATAAATGATATTGAAGTTGTTGAAGTTGAACGTGAACTGTGTGATCAAAATCGGTGCTGTCGCGAACAAGAGCATCGGCAATGTGATCAAACGGAACTTATCAAAAATCGTCGCTCCGTCAATCGTCGCAGCTTCATACAAATCACCAGGAATTGATTGAAGCACACCTGTCATGAGCGTCATGATGAACGGGAACCCGAGCCACCATTGAATGAGAACGAGTGCCGAACGGGTAGCCGTCGGATCGGTCATCCAGTTGATTGGATCAAGACCGAGTGCCGGCAGAATCGTCGTATTGAACACCCCAAACGATTCGTTGAACATCGAACGGAAAATCAAGATTGTGATAAATGCCGGGACTGCCCAAGAGAGAATCAAGATTGAGCGGAATAAGCGACGGAAGCGAAGACCTTCTTGGTTCAAGAGCACCGCAAGGAAAATACCGATTGCGATAACACCAGTTGTAGAAGCAACCGTCCAGACAAGTGTCCAACCGAGAACCCCGACGAACGTGTCTCGGAAAATATCGATTTCAAAAATGCGCGTAAAGTTCTCAAACCCTACCCACTCTACGAGTTTCGCTGGTGGTGCATTGTTGTAGCGATAGTTCGTAAAGGCGATCAAGAACGTAAAGATTAATGGAAGAATAACTGTAAACACTAACAAAATGAGTGATGGGATCAACATTAAGTATGGGAATCCATGGTCACGCAAGTTGCGAAGTTGCATTTGGAACGATGGAAGGTTTAGATGCTGATCACGAGCGCGACCGACACGATAGGCGTCACGAATGTTCCAAATATAGAACGCGATTCCGAAGAAAAGTAAAATTAACGCGACAATCCCCTCGACCATCAAAAAGATGGAGTGGTCGTTACGAGGTCCTGGCACTTCACCAAGCGTGATCAATCCCCAAAGTCCTCCACGGTCACCTGGTCCGGCGCCCGCCCCTTTGAAAAATAGATCATAGTTTACGGCAAAATAAGATACGACGACGATAAAGAACGCTACCGCTTTCGCGTATTGTTTGTTATAAAATTGTCCGAATCCCGGAATAATGGAAAGTAATCCCGCGTTCCGAGCATGGTTTGTAGGCTTATCCGGGCGTTGGTCCGGTGATTTAGGGTTCGCAATTGCAGCCATCCTCAGTTTCTCCTTTCGATTTGAGCAAATCAATCAAGCAAACGTTTGCTCAATGCTAGAAAATGATGGGGAACGCCTAGCGGCGTACCCCGTCATTTCAATTCCTTATTGGTTATTCGCTTGGATTTGTTGTTCGATGACTTTGACTGCATCGTCTGCAGATTTTTGTGCATCTTGTTTACCAGTCGCTACGAGCTGAAGTGCTTGTGCCATTGGCTCCCAAACTTGTCCCATTTCAGGAATGTTTGGCATTGGGATAGCGTTTGTCGCTTGATCGAATACCGCTTTCGCAACTTCGTTCGATGTGATTGTCTCGTTCGACTCGAGTGCTGCTACTGGTGGAATCTCGTTGTACGATTCAAACATTGCCAATGCGTTTTCTTCATTCGTCAACTCTTGAAGGAACATTTCAGCCCACTCTTGGTTTTCTGTGTAAGCTGAAAGGGCATATGTTTTCACACCCATGAACGTCTTGATCGGCTCACCGTTTGGAAGTGTCGGCATTGGAGCCGCTCCGAGGTTCACGCCTGCATCTGTGTAACCAGCTACAGCCCAAGGTCCGTTCATGACTGAATGAGCTTTCTTCTCAGTGAAGAGTTGGTCCATCGCTTGGCCACCAGACTCACCGATCAACCCTTTAGGGAAGAGACCTTCTTCGTACCATTTACCGATGTATTCGAATCCTTCAACTGCACCTTCGTTGTTCAAACCGATATCCGTTGGGTCGAGTGCGCCACCGTCTTCTTTGAACACGTATCCGCCGAATCCTGCAACAACACCGTGAGCGAAGTAGAAGTTATCCCAAAGTGCGAGGAATCCATACTCGCCGTCAGCTTTTACATCGTTAGACAACTTGTAAAGGTCGTCCATTGATGTTGGCGCTTCAGACATCAAGTCTTTGTTGTACATGAGAACTGGTGTCTCAACAGATTTCGGGTAACCGTAAGCTTGACCGTCGAACATGACAGCTGATTTCGAAGCGTCAGTGAACGCATCGAGTGAACCTTCGTCAGCAATCGGAGTCAAGTGACCTTGGTCTGCGATTGTACCGATTTGGTCGTGTGGGACGAGAATGATGTCCGGACCTTTACCAGCTGGACCATCAAGCGCGAGCTTGTCTTTTTGATCCGTCATCTGTACTTCGACGACTTCAACTTTTACGCCATGCTCTTCTTCGAATGCTTTCGCAACTTCTTTTGTTGTTTCAGACTTTTCGATGTCTTCCCAAATGACGATCTTCTCAGGCTTGTTCTCGCTTGAAGAACCACCTTCGTTAGAAGATTCGTTGTCTGTTCCGCCACCACATGCAGCTAGTGCACCGAATGCGAATACTGCTGTTGAAAGTCCTGCTACCATTTTTTTCATCTTCATGATGAAAAACCTCCCCAAGGAAATAGTATGGTCAGATTTGCGCAATCGCACGACCACGTCAATTTTAAAACTCCGCTACGAAATTGACATGGTAGTGAAAACGTTTGCATCCTCACCTCAATTTTTATTATACAGTTGTGAAAGCGTTTTACAAGTCTTTTTTTACACTTTTTTTACGACTGTTGACCCATTTATGTAATTTTTAAAAAAATGTTCTCATTTATACAATTTTTATAAGCTTCAGCAATTGACAAAATGTAAACGCTTTATTAACCTTTGCTTGAGCAAACGTTTTCACAACCCCTGTTCTCTTTGATGCACGGTGTTGTAAAATGATGTCATCCCCTATTAAAGAAAGGACTGTTTTCCTTATGATGAAAGAAGCGATTTATCATCGTGCCATGTCCCCATTCGTCTACAAATATGACCGTGAGACAATCCATGTTCGTTTCCATACGAAGCGTAGTGATATTGAATCGGTTGATTTGATTTGGAATGACCCTTACGATTGGCACGCTGAAGACCCGGCGATGTGGAACTTTGATCCGAGTAAGCCGAGCTATTGGCGTACATACGAAACTCCAATGGAGAAGATTGGTTTCGATGATACTTATGATTATTGGTTCATCGCGATTAAACCACCATTCCGACGTCTTCGCTACGGCTTCCGTTTGAATGATGGGCAAGAGACGGCCGTCTACACTGAAAAAGGATGGTTCGAGGAAAAACCACTTGATGACACGGGCTATTACTTCTGTGTTCCATTCATTAATCCAATCGACATTTTCCATGCACCATCATGGGTGAAGGACACGGTTTGGTACCAAATCTTCCCGGATCGCTTCGCCAATGGAGATGCTTCACTCAATCCAGAAGAAACTCTCCCATGGAACTCGACAGAGCCGACAACGACGAATTTCTTCGGTGGCGATTTCCAAGGTGTCATCGACCATATTGATCATTTAGTCGAACTCGGCATCACAGGAATCTATTTCTGTCCAATATTTAAAGCGACGACAAACCATAAATACGACACACTCGACTATATGGAGATTGATCCACAGTTCGGAACGAAAGAGAAGTTTAAAGAAATGGTCGACCTGTTGCATGAGAACGGCATTAAGGTCATGCTCGACGCCGTCTTCAATCACGTCGGGTATCATCATCCGTGGTTTAAAGATGTTGTGGAGAACGGTTCGGATTCTGAGTACCGTGATTGGTTCTACCTTCGTGAGTTCCCGATTGCGACGGAACCGAAGCCAAACTATGATACGTTCGCATTCGAGAAGAACATGCCGAAGATCAACACCGAACATCCAGAATTAAAAGCTTACTTATTAGATGTCGCCCGTTACTGGGTCGAAGAGTTCGGCATCGATGGCTGGCGTCTCGACGTCGCCAACGAAGTTGACCATGCGTTCTGGCGTGACTTCCGCAAAGCAGTCAAACAAGCTAATCCGGAAGCCTATATTCTCGGAGAGATTTGGCACGACGCACAACCTTGGCTCCAAGGTGACCAGTTCGATGCCGTCATGAACTATCCGTTCACGAATGCGAGTCTCAATTATTTTGCGCTCGACCGGACGACCGCTTCCGAGTTCCGAAACGAATTGACGCGCGTCGAGATGATGAATACGATGAACGTCAACGAAGTCACGTTCAACTTGATTGACTCGCACGACACACCACGCGCCTTGACACGAGCTAATGGCCATAAAGGGAAATTCAGACTATTGATGACTTCGATGCTCACGTACACGGGGAGTCCATGTATCTACTACGGGGACGAAATCGGGCTTGAAGGTGAACAAGATCCGGGATGCCGCCGCTGCATGCCGTGGGATGAAGCCGAAGAAGACCGTAATCTCTTCCGTTACATTCAAAAGCTCATCCAGCTACGGAAAGACCATCCAGCACTCGCCAACGCGGGCTCGTATCGCTTCAACCTAGTCGATGATTCCAACAACGCCGTCATCATCGAACGATGCACGAAAGATGAGACATATTTGGTCTACTTCAACAACTCCGACTCTACTTCAAAACTGAATCCGCTCGGTTATAGTGGCGCCGCCTATGACCTCTTACAAGATCGTGATCTCGATTCACTCGAAATCGAACTCGCACCATTCAGCGCCGCTATTCTGAAATTGAAATAATTTCGAAAATCACCTGATTCATTCGGGTGATTTTTTTGTTGAAAATAATTCAGCAAACCCCTTTCTTTTTCATTTCATAAGGAGTAAGATGACCTTTGACATTTTTACAAAACAAATAGTTAACAGAAAGAATTATAGAGAAAAGGGAGAATACACTACATGCAGACGAAACAAACGGAACAGCTCACCTTGTTCAAACTGTCGTGGCCGATTTTTATCGAACTTGCCCTCCATATGGGGACCGGGATCATCGCCACATTGATGCTTGCTCACTACTCGGATGCCGCCGCTTCGGCCGTCGGGGTCGCTAACCAAATTCTAAACGTGTTCTTGATTGTCTTCAGTGTGACGTCTGTCGGGGCTACGATTTTGATCGGTCAAGCCATCGGGGCACAGCGCATGAAGAAAAGTCGCGACTTCGCCCGCTCCGCTGTCAGTTTGAACATGTGGCTCGGTGCGATTATGGTCGTCGTCATCTTCTTGTTCGGCGAAACGTTCTTACGCCTATTCGGGCTGTCAGACGAACTGTTCGCGCACGGCCTGCTGTTCCTTCAAATCGTCGGCTTGTCGTTATTTACCGAAGCGCTGATCATGGCGCTCAGTTCGATTCTACGGAGTCACGGCATGACGAAGCACGCCATGCTCGCGACGTTGTTGATTGACATTATTACTGCAGTCGGAGCCGTCTTCGCCGTCACTGGTTGGTTCGGGCTTCCTGTAACCGGTGTTGCCGGTGTTGCTTGGGCCATCGTAATCGCACGGTTCGCCGCAATGATTCTCTTGTTTTGGCTCGTCAAGCGTAAACTTATGATTCGCTTCCCGTTAAAAGAAGTCATTCGTCCGAAGAAAGACGATATCCAGTCGCTTCTGCAAATCGGGATTCCTTCTGCCGGAGAGAACTTGTCGTATCAAGCATCACAAATCGTCATCACCGGTTTCATCGCAACGATGGGTGAGGCTTCCCTTGCCGCTCGTGTATACGTGATGAACTTGTCGATGCTCGCCTTCTTGTTCACTGTCGCTGTCGCTCAAGGGACACAGCTTTTGATTGCACGAGACATTGGAGGGAAACGATTCAAAGAGGCGTATCATCGCGCCGTCAAGACGTTGAAGATTGCCATGTTCGCCTCGTTCATCGCCTCTCTCGGTTTGGCAGTATTCAGCGAATCGTTACTCGGTCTCTTCACATCAAACCCTGACATCATCGCAGTCGGGGTACCGATTTTATGGGCAACGCTCATCTTAGAGCCGGGTCGTGCGATGAATATCGTCTTGATGGGTTCATTGAAGTCTGTCGGGGACGTGCGTTTCCCAGTCATGATTGGAATTGCCTCGATGTGGGGTGTCGCTGTCGCATTCAGTTATTTGTTCGGTCTTCAAATGGGACTCGGCATCCTTGGGATTTGGCTCGCCTTCTCCCTCGATGAGTGGTTCCGTGGCTTCTTCGCATTCCGTCGTTGGAAATACGGGACGTGGCAACAAAAAGGATTCCAGTTCGAAGCAAAATCAACCACGTAAAAAGCGGCCCTCGCGGCCGCTTTTTTCATTTCATCAAGAAAGCCTGCATCGCCTGGCGGTGAACGTCCGTGTCCCCACACTTCCGCTGCCATTCGATTTCTTCATTCAATCCGTCCTCAAACGAAGTGGCTCGCATGAGCGCCTTCATCCCTTGAACGGCAATTGGTGATTTTGCAGCGAGCGTCTCTGCATAGGTCGTCAATCGCTCCGTATACATCGCATCTTCCACTAACTCTGTGACGAGCCCGAATGTATGCGCGACCTCCGCGTCAATCGTACTGCCATTCCACAACCAATCTAGCGCCAGATCGTGGCGCATGAGTCGACGTAAGTGGTACGGTCCACCAGCATCCGCCACTAACCCTATTTTAATGAACGCCGAGCTGAATTTCGTCGATTTGGCGACGATTCGAACGTCTGCCGCAAGTGCCAAACTGAGTCCCGCTCCAGCTACTACGCCGTGAATCCCTGCGATGAGCGGTTTACGGCATGAGAAAAGCGCACGTACGAGTGGATGATACACATCCTCTAAATATTCCCCATAATCCGCATCACTCTCAATCGTTAAATCTTGTCCGGATGAGAACGCCCGTCCCTCGCCGACAATGACGATGACGCGAACCGCATCGTCTTGATCAAATGTGTCGATTGCCGTTTTCATTTCACGAAGCAACGTCTCGTTCAAGGCGTTCAGCTTTTCAGGTCGGTTCAGTTTCAACCACCCTACCCCATTATGTGTCGTCAATTGAATCGTCTCCACTTTCATTCCCCCTTCAAAATGAATCACTGTTCATTTCTTCATCATTCCATTAAACTCCTTCCTTTACTGAAAAGTTTTTTGAAGTTCAATTGCCGGGAAGTTGGTCTATTTGCTATTCTAAAAGAAGTCAGTCACGAAAGGATGAGTCAGATGCAACTGACAAACGCCGCTCGGCAATTGAAACAGAAGAAGATCCCGTTCACTTATCATACGTACGAAGTTGATGAAATCGATGTCTCGGCCAAACATGTGGCGATGACGTTGAATAAACCACTTGATGAACTGTATAAAACGATTTGTCTCGTGAACGAGAAAAAGCAATACGCTTTCTTTCTCATCTCTGGAGAACGTGACATTGATTTAAAAGCAGCCGCAAAAGCTTGGGGGGCGAAGAAAGCAGCGCCAGTCCCGATGAAAGAACTCGAAGCGCTGACGGGATATATTCGAGGTGGTGTCTCGCCGATTGGGGCAAAAAAAACGTTTCCGATGTATCTGCACGAAGCAGCTAAAGACAGAGAGACAATCACCATTTCTGCCGGGAAACGCGGCTACCAAATCGAGTTAACGCCTGAAGATTTACTGCAATTTACAAACGGTCACTGGTTCAGCCAATGACCTTATTGGGGGAAAAATTATGTGGAAAGAACGCATCCGTTCGTGGATTCCAAACTCCTTTACGTTCGGAAACTTATTCTGTGGTGTAGTCGCAATCGTCTATGCCGCTCGTGGTGACTTCTCAAACGCCACGCTATTGATCATCATTGCGATGATGCTCGACAGTTTAGACGGACGACTTGCCCGTATGCTCGGGGTGGCCGGGGACTTCGGGAAAGAATTGGACTCTCTCGCCGACATTGTGACGTTCGGAGTTGCACCGGCGATGCTTGCTTATTACACCTTCTTTATTGACTATGGTAATTATGGTTTATTCTTTGCTGCACTCTTCCCGCTCTTTGGCGCCTATCGACTCGCTCGCTTCAACTTATCCGCTACAAACGTTTCGGCCAGTTACTTCTCAGGTGTCCCGATCACGGCTGCTGGCGGACTACTTGCTGTCATCACGACGTTCGGGGACCGGGTCAGCGAACTGTTGACACCTATTTTCTTTACGGGGCTTGCACTTTTAATGGTGAGTCGTGTCCGCATCCCGAGTTTTAAAGATGTGCCACTACCACGTCACTCATTCATTATCACGATCAGCCTTATCTATGTGACATACATGATGTTCGCAAGGTGGAAAGAATGGCCGACTTTCTGGTTTATCGCTGTTCCTTTCTATATCTTATTTATCGCCTTTTCGTTCGTAAAAAAACGGAAAAATTTAGCAAATTAAGAGTCTCATTCATTGAGGCTCTTTTTTCGTACATGTATTTGTTAGACCTAGACTAAGATGACCTTTAGAATGAAAGAAGAGGTGATGAAATGAAAGTGTATCCGTTTATTTGGAAATGGTTTATCGTTTGGTATTTCATAGGTTTAGTTTTAGTCGGATTCGATCTCCTTCCTTCGTGGTTGGAGTGGGCAAACCCTGTCTTTTTATGGCTCGCCGGTGCAATTGGAGGCACGATACTATACAAAGGGATCCGACAAGGCGTTTGGATTGTCCCATTTATTTTTTTCGGGTCAATCGCAGTCGAGACGCTCGGTGTAAAAACCGGATTCCCCTTCAGTGAATACGTGTATGCCGAGGCGTTCGGTCCGACTCTTTTCGGCGTTCCGGTCACCATCGGTGCTGCATGGCTTGCCGTCATCGGTTCAAGTTTTGCCGTGGCACGCCTGTTCACATTCCGCAACAAGACATTATGGCTCGTCCCGATTCTTGCGGTTTGGCTTGATATGGCAATCGACCCGGTTGCTGCAAACGTGAAAGGTTATTGGGAATGGGCAAACGACGGGTTATATTACGATATTCCAACGCAAAACTTTATTGGATGGTTCGGATTATCTCTCCTCTTTTCATGGTTGCTGCAGCGCCATGAACGAGCAATCGACTCGTTGTTTATCCAACACGGCGTGTATTTGTTCGTCATGCTCCATGCGCTCTTTGGTGTCACAGCCGTCAACGCCGGTCTTTACGGGATTGGAATCCTCAGCGTCTTCACGTCCGGGGTAATGCTACTTGAAAGGAGAAGCCGCAATGATCGAGTCACACAAAAAGAAATGTTTCAATAATCTGTTCTCGACGTTTGTGCGAGAGCGTCAGATTCGCCCGACGTTCCATAATATCTTCATCCGAACAGACGATGTTCCGACTCCAGGGTTATTTTTAAGTACACATAGCGCCTGGTGGGACGGTCTCATCATGTATATGATTAACGAACATTTTTTAAGGCACGACATTCATGTATTGATGGACGAGGATGGACTGCACCGCTTCCCGTTCTTTCGACATCTCGGTGCCTTCTCTGTAAAAAAAGGCAGTTTATCTGATGTGCGAGCATCCCTTGCTTATGCAAACGAATTGCTCACATCCGGAAAATCCGTGTGGATGTTTCCTCAAGGTCGAGAGATGCCACAGGAGCAGCGTCCCGTTGAAATCGAATCCGGAGCGACACTGCTACTGAACGACCGCCCCATTCAGTTATGTGCTATGTATTATTCGTTTGAAAAACATGCTGAACCGATTGTGTACGTCCGCTTTCGGAAGTACGCCGTGACCTCGACGTCGCGGCGGTCACAAAAACAAGAAATCGCGCAAGCACTTGAAGGGCTTTATGACGATGTGAGACAAGACGCCATCGTTCGGTCTGATGCCTATATCCCGCTCTTTCGACCACGTCGCAATCTTGCCGAATGGACAGAAGCGATGCTCCGACTTGGGAGGGGACGCTCATGATCTTATGGATCGCCGCCCTCTCGATGCTTCTCTTCACAATTGTCAATCTACTGTTTTTAAGACCACTCGCAAACCCAGGACGGACACCAGCGACAGCTGTCTGCATTCCGATGCGAAACGAGTCTCGACATGTCGACCGACTCATTTCCAATCTAAAGCAGTCGATACCGGAAGGGACACATGTCTACATATATGAAGATCGCTCCGAAGACGATACATTCGAAAAGTTGACTCTTGCCATTGCGGACGATTCTCGTTTCACGATGATTCATGGTGTTCCCTTACCTAGTGACTGGTCCGGGAAGGTACATGCCTGCCATCAACTAGGAACGCGCACGACCGAACCGTACCTTCTGTTTTTAGATGCGGATGTCACGATCGATCCAAGCTTTATCGCACGTATGCACGCTACGCTCGACCGCGAACAGGCTGTCTTTTTATCAGGATTCCCTCAATTTCCAACGTCGACATTTCTCGGGAAATTGTTGATTCCGATGCAACATGTTCTCATCGCCCAACATCTGCCTTTGTTTTGGCGTAAAGTGAAACATCCGGCATTTGCGGCAGCAAATGGGATGAACGTACTCGTCGAACGCATCAGTTATGAAGCAGTTGGCGGACATGCTTCGATTCGAACATCGTTGATTGATGATATCGATTTGTGCCGAACGTTCAAACGGCATAAAAAAGTCACATCACTCGTCCAAGTCTCCCCTTTCATCTCCTGCGACATGTATGAGACGAACGAAGAAGTCTGGACCGGGTTTTCAAAAAACGTATTCAAGGGAATGAATGAATCAGTAGGACTCGCCTTGTACTTTATGACGTATTATGGCATCCAGTTGACCGCCATGCTCGCATGGATATTTTCACCAAGTTGGCAAACGGTCAGTGCGGCACTCTTCGTGCTCCTTGCGCGCCTCGCTGTCGATGTGAAGTCAAATGGATCTGGTTCATGGTTACATCCACTCAGTTTAATCGCTTATTTAATCTTACTCGGAAACGCCGTCATCCGAAAATGGAGACGGTTGCCTATCACTTGGAAAGGTCGTCACTATTCTTAAACACACGTCTTAAGGGGGACATATGTATGAAACAGATTATTGTGGTTGGTGCCGGACTAGGCGGACTCAGCGCTGCCGTCACGCTTGCTGCCCGTGGCTATGATGTCACAGTTATTGAAAAAAATGAACATGTCGGTGGAAAACTCATGCCTGTCATCACTGACGGTCACCGGTTTGACTTCGGCCCGAATACGATTACGATGCCGGATGTATTTCGCTCGGTCATCCGAAACAGCGGAGCCAATCCGGATGACTATTTTGAGTTGATCAAACTCGAGCAACATACCGTCAATCATTTTTCAGATGGCTCATCGTTCACTTTTAGTACGGACCGGGCACAACTTGAAGCAGAAGTCCGTCGATTGACCGGTGATCAAATGAAGCAAAATCAAATACACGCTTACTTAGATGAGGCAGAGAAGCTGTTCCGGATCGCGAATGAACGTTTCTTTACGCGGATGGAGACAAAATTAGACCCTGGTCTCTGGGCGGACATGGTCAAAGTACACCCGCTCCAAAGCTTGCATGCCCTCCATAAGAAATACTTTAAAGACCCACGAATCATCCAGTCCCTTGATCGCTATGCAACATATATCGGAAGTAGTCCATACGTGACACCCGGCACCTTCGCTCTCATCTCACATTTAGAGTTGAATGAAGGCGTCTACTTCGCAAAAGGTGGCAACTGGAATATCGCAAAAGGTTTCGCTAAGCGGGCGAGTGAACTCGGGGTAACATTCCGTCTCGGACATGAAGTGACGAAGATTGAGGTGTTGAATGGAAAAGCACATGAGGTCGTCGTCGATGATGAGGAAGTCATCTCTTGTGACGCCGTTCTTCTTAACGGGGAGTTGCTCACTCAATATCCACGACTCGTCGCCGCGAAAGACCGCCCTTCCTTCCCGGTCCCGACACGAGACACGGTAGAACCATCAATTTCTGCGTTCGTCTTGATGATCGGGTTATCGAAGCGATTGAATCTTGCCCATCATAACGTCTATTTCGCTGACGACTACGAACGAGAATTTCGGGCACTCTTTCAAGAAGCACGATATGCAGATGAGCCGACCATCTATATATCAAATTCGTCCGCGACCGATCCATCCATGGGCGAGGCGGGCGACAATCTGTTCATCCTCGTCAACGCCCCCGCCCACCTGACCGAAATCGATGCCGTTACGTATGAACATCTGATTCGTCGTCGTTTGCGTGAATTCGGTGTGGATTGGAACGATGAGGAGGTCCTCTATCATAAAAGAGTGACGCCCCAAGACTTGACCCGTGATTTTTATGCGTACTATGGCGCACTTTATGGTACATCAGCCAACTCGAAAAAAGGAGCCTTTTTCCGACCAGCTGCTCGGTCGACAGACGTGTCGAACATCTGGTTCGCAGGTGGTTCGACCCATCCAGGAGGCGGTAGCCCGATGGTCACGCTTTCAGGACAATTCGCTGCGCGCTCGATGTTAGAGGACATACCTCTGACAATATGAACATTTTGTGAACGTGAGTTTCGACACTTGTCGACAAGTGAGAGACGTGATAATATCATATTCGAGTTCAAACAGTTTTGTAACGTTTGTTACACCTGTAGCGATCGAATGGCTTCCCCGAGCCAAATCGCGTTTTGAACTTGTCACACCCGAGAAAGTGATGAGCGAGTTTCCCCACTCGTATCCCGTAGTTGAAACAGCTTGCGTATGATGTTCCCCCTTAGTCCATCAAGCATCCTGTTTCAGCGAAGATGTCCCAATGATTCATTCCCCATGAATCCCGGCACATCTTTAGGGCTTCATCACAAATCGATTCATTCATTTCCCCGATGAATGAATCACATAACGCTTACGCCACTTTTGGTCCCCCGCCAAAAGTGGTTTTTTTTGCGCAAAAAAAAACTGTACACGCATGAAGCGCCTACAGCTATCTTGACATCTTATAGTTTTGCTAATAATTTCCCTTTTTGTAAAGTTGATACGTACGCCCGTTTTGTGAAGACATCGTATTGATTTGCCCGCGCTGCATCTAAAATCCCCTCATAGAGAAGAGCTGCCGCCTGCACCGGTTTTCGGCTCGCAAGTGGATACAGATGATGGGTTGCTCGGGCTCGCTCATACAAGGACTCTGCTCGAGTCGCCACCGCCTCCCATAATTCGATAAAGGAAGGTGTCACTTCATGTTGGCGCAATTTCTCTTCACTCACACCGTATTGTCGCATCATCGTACGTGGTAAATAGATTCGATCCCGATTCAAGTCTTCTCCGACATCTCGTAAAATATTCGTTAATTGCATCGCGATACCAAGGTCGATAGCGCCTTGTCTTAACTGAAGTTTTGTCTCAGCGTCTTGATTCGGGACAAGAATCGGGAGAAGCATCAGACCGACTGTACTGGCCGCATAATAACTATATTGTTCGGTCTCTTCGAGTGTCTCATACCGCGACTTATGTAAATCCCATTTCATGCCTTCTGCCAACTCGAAGAAAGGGTCGACGTCCATCTCATAGCGCTTCCATACATCTCGAAGGGCGACCCATAACGCTTCATCTTGATCGTAATCGGCTAAAAAACGGTCGAAATCATGCAAAAATGCTGCCAAACTCTCTTCTGGACGGTCTGATTCATCGACTGCATCGTCGAGTGTCCGACAGAATGTGTAAACAGCCATGACCGCCTGCCGATCTGGTTTTGAGAGCAAAGAGAAGGCCCGATAAAAAGTCAACGAGCCCTTCTTCATGATTTCCTCACATTGACGATACGCTTCTTGTGTCGTCACGATGTATTGCCCCCATTTCTTCTTCCATTTTTTTCACGAGTAATTGTGACCCAATCATGACAATCGGTACACCGCCACACGGATGGACGGATGCCCCCACCGCATAGAGACGCTCGATTTTCGAAAATGGTCTCGCCTGTGGTTTGAAGGCGGCTGACTGAGATAACTTTGGTGCAATCCCAAAGCTTCCTCCTTCAAACAAACCGAATCGCTCGGCATCCATTGGCGTACGAACTTTCATCTCGATGACTCGTTCACGAAAATCAGGCAACAGTACTTCGATTCGTCCTACTAGATGATCGATTGTTCCTTGGGCTTCAATATCTTCACGTTCTAATTTACGTGGAACCGGGACGAGGACATACAACACACTCGTTCCATCCGGAGCCAGTGTTTCATCCATGCGAGATGGATTGAACGTATACATTGCCGGATACTCACTTAGTTTACCATCCTCAAAGATGGTTCGCATCGATCCCTCGAAATCATTCGGTAAATCAAATTGATGAATTGGCAAATCAAGTTCACCTTTGACAGTGAAGTAGAGGAGTAACGTACCACTTGATGGTTCATACGCTTTTGGTGTCACCCCGTCAACGAGCCGCTCCATGAGCGGGAAGTCACCGTTCACGATGACTGCATCATAAGGGACATATTCGTCATTGACCGTGACGCCGTTCGCCACCCCGTCCGTGACGTGCACACGATTGACAGTAGCGTTCATGACGAAGCGGACACCTCGCCGTTTTAATTCATTCTCCATTGTCGTTGCGAGCGAGAAATATCCTCCTTTTATGTACCAGATCCCTTCTTCCTGTTCACGATAAGGGATGAGTCCATATAAAGAAGGAGTCGCATAAGGGTTCCCACCGATATAAAGGGTTTGTAAGCTATAGGCGACACGTAAGCGTTCATCTTCAAAGAAACGTTTCATGTTCGCATGGGCCGACTCATATGCTTTTAACCGCATGAGGAGGAGTAACAGTTTAGGTTCGAACAACTCTGTTTTTGATGCGTAGCTACGATTTAAAAACGTATTGAACCCAATTTGATACTCTTCTTTCTTTTGAGACATATAACGACGGAACGCATCTCCCTCACCGAAAGTTCGTTCGATTTCATCAGCCTGACGCTCGATATCTCGATACTTGTAAAATGACGTACCATCTTGATAGCGCAAACGGTAGAGTGGGTCGACTTCAAGCAATTCCACTTCATCCTCAGATAAACCCGCTTCGATTAATTGTTGCTTTAATTTACTCGGTAACAAGACGATCGTCGGACCTTCGTCGACTTTCGCCCCATTTTCAAATTCAACGTAATTCAGTCGTCCACCGACACGCGCTTCTTTTTCGTAAATCGTGATATGAAGCGATGGATTTCGTTTCGTCAACAACAGAGCGGCGTAGAGTGACCCAACCCCGGCCCCCACAAAACTGATGTTCATCGGCCGACACCTGCCCGCTCACGTAATAGATTCGTCGTGATTCGTGCCGATTCAAAGATTGTCGGAAGTCCGCTTCCAGGGTGAGTTCCACCCCCGACAAGCCACACGTTGTCGAGCTCTTCGAATTGGTTATGCGGGCGAAAATACATCATTTGCGATAAATTATGTCCTAGATTGAATGTTGCTCCTTCGTACACTCCAAACGTTTCCCAATCCTCTGGGGTCAGCGTTTCCATCACCTCGATGTGCTGACGAATATGACGATAAGGCGAACGCGTTTCAAGAGCGTCAAGTACACGTTCTGTCATCGTCGTTTGCAATTCTTTCCATGGTAGACCGGATAAGTTGTTCGGTACCGGTACGAGGACGTAGAGCGAGGATTTACCTGTAGGCGCAAGTGTCGGGTCGATACGTGAGGCATTCTGTACATAAAACGAAAAATCCTCACTCAACTTCAACTCTTTTGTCATCTCTTTGACGTTCATTTCATAATCGTCCGCAAAATGAATCGAATGGTGTGCTACGTCCTCATATACGTGATCGAGTCCAAGATAAAGCATAAATGTCGAGCACGAGTAACGTTTCTTCTTCAATTGAGTCGGACTCCACTTCGACAACTTGCCTTCCGGAACCAAAGAAGTCATCGCATGTGCAAAATCAGCACCGATCACGACTTCGTCGAACGCATAATGGACGCTTCCTGACACGAGACCTGTCACTTTCTTGTCGTCGATGAGAAGACGTTCCACCGGTTCGCCTAAACGAATGACTCCACCCTCTTCTTCAATCACGTTTGCCATCGCGTGACAAAGCTGATTCACTCCTCCGATCGGATGATGAACTCCATACGCATGCTCCATGTAAGATAAGATTGAAAAGCCACCTGGGCATTCCCAAGCAGACATACCTAAATATTTCGCTTGAAACGTGAATGCATATTTCAATTCTTCGCTCGTAAAGTATTCAGACAGGACATCATAAAGTGATTTACCAATGGAGAGAAAAGGAAGCGCCTTGAGCACTCGTAACGATACGTAGTCGGTCAATTTGTCGTGAGCGGTTTGCAAGACAGGCATCAACTTAGATAATTTAATCGCCTGTTCGCTCATGAAACGTTCGTATCCTTCCCCATTTCCAGGAAACTGCTCTTCAATCGCTTGATGCATTTGATCGCGGTCTGTTGTCATTGAGAGATGACGCGTCCCGCGGTCGAAGTACAAATCATACATCGGCTCAAGTCGTTTCATCTCGACATAGTCGTGTAAATCACGTCCAGTTTCTTCGAATATCTCTTCTAAAATATACGGCATATTTAAAAAAGTAGGTCCACGGTCAAACGTAAACTCGCCTACTTGGAGGCGCGATGTTCTTCCACCTACAAACGATTGCTTCTCAAATACAGTGACATCGACCCCACGATGCGCTAATAGCATCGCAGCGGCCAAACCACCAGGTCCTGCTCCAATAACGGCAACTCTTTGTTTCGACACACTCAACAACTCCCTATGTGAATAGTCTCTTATGCTTCTCTATCATTATAGAAATGACTGGAGACAAGTTCAATTTTGAATCGGTTGATTGAGTAAATTTGCGCTTCCTCGCTCGGCGATAACGATATACCAAGATCCTTCTGGGATGAATGGGATAAACCGAATCTGTTCAAATCCTACTTCTTGCATCTGTTGACGCAATTTTGGGATTGTCGGAAGAGGATACAAATTGTCATGAAGCGTCATGAACGCATTGAACGCGGATGCGAAACGACCACCAAGAGCCGTCTCAGCAAGTGGCGTCACGAGGACAGCGACACCATTTTGATCCAATCGCTCTCTTAGTCGATCTAACAACTGAATCCGCTCCTCCGGTGAAAAGTAATAGAGCATATTGTTCATCATGACCGCATCGAACTGCTCTTCAGTTTTCCAATTCATGAAGTCAGCAACTTCGAAGTGAATATCATCACTCTCATCGCGCGATTTTGCCTCTTCAATAACATCCTCCTCTAAATCAATCCCCGTCAGTTCCCAACTCGGTTCGAGAGATTGTAATTTACGTAAATAGCCCCCGTGACCACAACCGATATCGAGCATCGATTGGACATTCGCTTGTCGTAATAACTGTTGCACAATCGGGAAAGCGACTGTTTCGACAAGCGTCGACGTCTTCGCGACAACTTGACCATGCTCGGCTCCATCGAACGTTTTCTGTTTACCTGACTCTAAAAAATCAGGATAGGCAATCAAGGCTGGGATATGGAGTTCCATCATCTCCTGTAACATAAACCCGATGCTACGTTCATCGGTACCGGATAATTGATATTTTAATCCCCGGGTCGGATAATAACGCCATCCCTTTTTCTTCAAATGGCGTACGGCGACCCCTACCTCTAACCAACGTTCTAACGCAAGTTGGGTCAATGGGCGTTTGAGTCGCAGGTTCATTTCAGCCATACTCGCCCCACCTTGCAGGGCATCGAATAATTCGAACTTATAGCCGATGTAACCGTGCCAGAGTGGTAAAAATGATTCCGTTTGCTTCATCCATTTTCGAGCATGTAAAACACGTGTCCATTCCATTAATTGTTGATCCATCGTTTCACCTCATCGTCATGATTACTGATTTTTTTATTTTCCCCTAATAATTTGTCTACAAACAAAAAATTCCCACTTCGGTATGCGAAGTGGGAAAGTCTTATTGAATGAAACTGTTAAAGAATGATTGTCCGTATGGCAACGCGTAACCGATAAAAATCGTTGCGAGTGCAAACACGATAAATCCGCCGAACAAAACGTTCGATGGTTTTTTCTTTTTGACTTTGATGAGCGTCATTTCACCGAAAATCAACGACAGTAATCCAACCGTGATTTTCACATGATAGAACGTACCGCCTCCGTTTAATTGAAGGTAAAGATAAAGTCCTGTTCCGAACGCGATGAGTAACATGAGTCGAAACGCCATATGTGCGATCTTTCCACTCTTGTTGCCGTTCTTATAGCCGATGTAGGCCACGGCAAACAAAATAAGTAACAAAATCCAGCTCGTGACGTGCGTGTGCAAGAATGCAATTAGTGGCATTCAAGTGCCCCCCTTTATGATGTTTGTTCAGTCTTCATTGTACACGAATCATCTCATGAATGGTCAAGCGAACGCTTTAATCAAAAAAATGAGTCACCCCTCCGAAAGGATGACTCATTTCATTATACTGGTGTCGTCTCCGCCTGTTGGACGGCAAACTCATAACTTGGAATTTCGACGATGAACGTCGAGCCTTTATGTTGAATCGATTCCACATGGATTTGACCGTTATGGCCTCGAACGATTTCCTGGCAAATTGGTAACCCAAGTCCAGTACCGCCGATTTCCCGACTGTCGGAATTATCGACACGATAAAACTTATCAAATAATCGGTCGATCGCGTCGCTCGGAATTCCGATTCCTTCATCCATCACTTTGATAGACACGATTTGTTCATGATGCTCAAGCTCCACTGTGATCTTTCCTCCACGCGGAGAATACTTCACGGCGTTCGACAACAGGTTACTCATCAATTGTTTAAATTTTTGACAATCGACAAACAATTCATATGACTGCAAATCATCGGCAATCAACTCAAATTTATGTTTCAGAGAAGATGCTTCATAAAATGTCAGCATGTCTCGAACGACCGGCTCAATATCGAGTTGCTCCCGGTCATACATTTGACTACCGGATTCCATACGTTGCACATCGAGGAAGTCGTTGACAAGATGCGTCAGGCGTTCCGTCTCGGCATGGATGGTTTCCAAGTATTTTGCTTGCTTTTCATTTGGCAGTTGCTTCTTCACCATCAATTCAGTGAATCCATAGATGGATGAGAGCGGTGTCCGTAATTCATGAGAAATGGTTGAGATAAACTCACTCTTCAATCGCTCGGCCTCTGTCTCGCTCGTAATATCCCGGAATACGAGAAGGGTCCCTTTCGAAAGCCCTCCGACGATGATTCTTTCCGCATACATTTGCAAGTTCATTTCGCCTTTGCGAATCGAGAAGCTTACACTGTCATGCGGGAAGTCTTCAGTAAACAATCGGTTTGTATATTTCATAAAGTCTTCTGCCTGGTCGACGGTCTCGACAAGACGATGGCGCCATTCTTCCCATGATTCTTCCTCAAGGTCGAGCGAACTGACCTCACTTAATTCAGGGAACATCTCATAAAGTGGTCGGTTGACGAATACATCATCGGTCGCATGTTCGATATAGACGACCGCTTCCCGAATCGAGTCAAGGATACGTTCCGTCTTCCCTTTTTCGCGCTTCATCTCTTCAAATAGACGCATCCGTAAGAGCGAAAGCGAGAGTTGACGGGCGAATGACATGATGTCGCCCATCTGTGTTTGGGTGAACCGATCTTTATAGCGGACAAGATAAATGAACGCGATAATCGAATCGTCAGTAGGGTCATTGACGGGTACCGCAGTCTCAAACATGTAATACGGATATGGCAGTGGGTGATCACTTGCAACTTGTTTCGACGAATGAACCGTCGTCTTCAAGCTCATCGCACGTGTCAGCACCGAGTTCTCGCTGTCGAGCAACTGGCGAGTCAACATCTCATTCAAACCATGGCTCGTCACTTTAAAGTTTTCAGCTTCATCAACGAAGACGAGCGCACCAACCTCTGAATCGGTGATTGTCACAAGTTTTTCGATAATCTCAGGATAAGCAGTGAGCGAGTCACGTGACGCAAGCGTCTCCGTCAACTCATTTCGATATGCAAGATGTTGTTCATTTTGTTGTGTCTGTTCTAAAATTTCTTCTAACTCCTGTTGTTGTGCCTGCAGTTCTTCTTGTTGCGCAATCAACTCTTCCTGTTGCGCTTGTAACTCGTGGTTCTTTTCAATCAAATGACGTTCATTGTCACGAAGTGTCTCGGCCATCTTATGGAACGAACGAGACATCGTACCAATCTCATCTTCACGTTTCATTTGATCGCTTAAGTCAACAATTTCACCCTTCAACAAGCGGTTTGAGGCGTTTGAGAGTCGTGAAATTAAACGTGTTTGACGACGGAGGAACGGTTGGACAAACAATAAAATCAATGCGGCAAATGAGGCGATGCTCATCATCCACAAGAATTGAAGAATGTTATTGTTTTGATGCCATTCTGCGTAGACGGTCTCTTTTTCAGATGCCATCAGGTCTCGATAGTTCTCAAGAGACGATTCGACTTCATCGATTGGTCCTAAGATGTCGATGCCTCGGTCAGGATTAAATTGAACGAGTCCTTGCTCAATCAAACGCTGTGCCGTCGGGAGTTCGGCAATGGTTTTTGCATCAATAAACGTTTCAGTGATTTCACCATCTTGTTGTGCTTGTGCGTATTCGTAAGTCACTGGGATGACGACGTCATAATAAAAGTTATGGAACTGTTGAAGGTCCTCTGCGAACAGTTGACCCTGACGACTCTGCACTTGTGTCTTGAACCAATTGATTTCTTGTTGGAACTTCGCCTCGTTCGCACTCGCGCGTTCGAGCGTTTCAGTATCACCAAATAAGAGATAGCCACGCGTATCATACTGATCGGCTTGCCACTCGTCCCAAAGTACCGTCAGACGGTCGACGCGCTCGTCGACCTGACGCAGTTTGGCCTCATTCGCCTCTAGTCGGTTCTCGATATAGACATATGTCAACACCGAACCTACCAACGCGATAACGAGGAACGAATAGAGGACGACCATGATGTCACGTCCGAGTTTTTGTTTAAACCACCTTTTCAATTCACGATGCCTCCTATGATTTTGACAAGTTCAAGTGGGCTGAACGGTTTTGAAATGAAGTAGTCGACGCCAATCTCATTCGCGCAATCACGGTCAGATTGTTGGCTTTTCGCTGTCAACATCATCACTTTCGTATGCTGTCGCCCCGGTAACTTTCTTACTTTTTCAATAACTTCAAGCCCAGTCATACCGGGCATCATATGGTCCACAATGACCAAATCGTATTCATTTTTTTCAATCAATCGATAGGCTTCTAGTCCATCCTGCGCCTCGTCGATTTCATACCCTTCATCTTCTAATGTATCCATTACGAGCATTCGTAGTACTTCTTCGTCTTCTGCAAGCAAGATTTTAACCATAATCGTTCCTCCATTTTTTATCCCATTTATCTATTTTAACGGATTTGTAATTGTTACACAAAATAAAAAGACGTACGAAACATATCTTCGTACGTCTTTTACCGAATCACCTGACCGTAAAACCTATATTCTGTTTATACGACCTCTTTTTCAGCAAACTGACTGTTGTAAAGATTTTCATAAAATCCGCCTGCTTCTAGTAATGACTCATGCGTTCCTTGTTCAATGACACGACCTTGGTCCATGACCAAAATTAAATCAGCGTCTTTAATCGTCGACAACCGATGTGCGATGACAAAACTCGTTCGGCCGTCCATCAACCGTTTCATCGCCTGTTGAATCAAAATCTCGGTGCGCGTGTCTACACTTGATGTTGCTTCGTCCAAAATCATAATAGGTGGGTTCGAAAGTACCGCTCGCGCGATGGTCAGTAATTGTTTTTGTCCTTGTGAGATGTTATTCGCTTCCTCATTTAAGACTGTGTCATATCCATCCGGCAACGTCCGAATGAATGAATCGGCATGTGCCGTCTTCGCTGCATTCACAACTTCCATCTCTGTCGCACCCGTTTTACCGTAAGCGATATTGTCACGGATTGTCCCGTTGAAGAGCCACGTGTCTTGCAATACCATGCCAAACGTATGTCGCAAATCGTGCCGCGACATTTGTCGTGAATCTTTCCCATCGATTAATATTTCGCCTCCATTCAATTCATAGAAGCGCATGAGTAGATTGATGAGCGTCGTTTTTCCGGCGCCCGTCGGCCCGACGATGGCCACTGTTTGTCCCGTCAACACATCGAGGTTCATATCTTGAATGAGCAGGTCCTCCCCATATCCGAAGTCGACATGACGGAACGTAACATTTCCTTCCGCGCGTTCTAAGCGGTAAGTCGTCACATCCTTCACTTCTTCCTCTTCATCCAATAGTTCAAATACGCGTTCCGCAGCAGCGACCGTCGACTGGACGATATTTGCGATGTTCGCCGTTTGAGTGATCGGTTGAGTGAACTGTCTCGTATATGTGATAAACGCCTGGATATCCCCAATCGAGATAGTGCGTTGTGTCACGAGAATCCCGCCAACGACACTAATCAACACATAGCTGATGTTCCCGATGAACATCGTCATCGGCATGATGATTCCGGAGATGAATTGCGCTTTTCGTCCGGCATCATAGAGTTCCTCATTCACTTCTTCGAATTCACGAACAGCCGTCTCTTCTCGACCGAACGCCTTGACGACGGCGTGTCCAGTGTACATTTCCTCTACATGACCGTTCAATCGTCCAAGATTTCGCTGTTGATCCGAAAAATATTGTTGCGATCGTTTTAAAATAGGTCGAATCGCAAAGATAGTGAGCGGTAAGGACACAAGGGAGACGACCGTCAAAAGCGGACTGATCGACAACATCATAATTAAAATCCCAATGATGGTGACAATCGATGTAATAAATGACGTCACACTTTGTTGAAGCGTGCTCCCAATCAAGTCAATATCGTTCGTGACACGACTAAGTGTCTCCCCATTCGAGCGTCCATCATAATATTTGAGTGGCAGTCTTTCTAGCTTTTTATTGACGTCCTCCCTAAGATCATACACTGTTTTTTGGGCCACACCAGACATCAAATATTGTTGAACGTAGTTGAACAGACTGCTGATGACATAGAGACCAGCGAGTAAGGACAAAATTTGTCCGATTCGTGTAAAGTCAATCTCTGCATCAGGTACTCCCGTGAATTTTGCATAGGCACCCTCAAACAGTTCCGTGATGGCGATCCCCATAATTTTCGGACCGGCGATCATGAAAATCGTACTCAATATCGCAGCGATGAATACAGCTATCAGTGTATTTCGACGTGGTTTCAAATAAGCAAGAAGGCGATGGAACGTGACTTTGAACGCCTTCGGCTTTTCACCCATCATCATCATGTTCCCACCGCCGGGACCTCCAGGACCGCCGTGTCCGCCATGAGTTTGTCGTGTATTTCCTTGTTTCTCACTCATGCGATCTCCTCCTCAGACAATTGCGACTTCACGATTTCTTGATATACCGCATTATTCGCAAACAATTCTTCATGTGTCCCAATCCCGGCTACTTTACCTTCTTCTAGCACAATAATCCGATCAGCATCTATGATTGTGCTAACGCGTTGCGCGACAATCAATACTGTCGCGGTTCTTGTTTCATCTTTCAATGCTTTTCGCAATGCGGCGTCCGTTTTGTAGTCAAGTGCCGAAAAGCTGTCATCGAATACGTATAAATCCGGTTTTCGAACGAGCGCACGCGCAATCGAGAGGCGTTGTTTTTGTCCACCCGACACGTTCGACCCACCTTGCTCAATCATCGACTCATAACGGTCTGGCATCTTCTCGATAAAGTCACTCGCCTGTGAAATCGAGGCCGCATGTATGACTTCTTCAGCTGTCGCATCGGCTTTTCCGTATCGAATGTTCTCTGCAATCGTTCCAGTGAACAGAAGCGCTTTTTGTGGGACGAACCCGATTTTCGAGCGAAGGTCTTCTTGGGAAACGGATTGAACATCCACACCGTTCACAAGGATATGACCTGACGTCACGTCATAAAACCGTGGAATCAAGTTGACGAGCGTCGACTTCCCAGACCCTGTCCCACCAATCACCGCCGTGACTTCTCCCGGATTTGCTGAAAAACTCACATCGGATAGCGCTGGTTCTTCAGCGCCCGGATAAAAGAACGTGACATGGTCAAAGACGAGCGTGCCTTGTTCAACGTCCGCAGTCATCGTTCCGTCATCAACTAGTGACGGTTTCATCTCGAGCACTTCGTTGATCCGGTTCGCAGACACCGATGCACGCGGAATCATAATAAACATGACAGACGCCATGACGAGTGCAAACATGATTTGCATCACGTATTGAATGAACGCCATTAAATCTCCGATTTGCATGGCCCCATTGTCAATCCGGATGCCACCGAACCATATGACACCGACGACCGTCAAGTTCATCACAAGCATCATAATAGGCATAAGGAACGCCATGATCTGGTTTACTTTGATTGAGACATCTGTCAATTGTTCATTCGCTTCTGTCATGCGGACTTGCTCTTCTTTTTCACGATTGAATGCCCGAATGACACGAATACCCGTTAGATTTTCTCGGAGGATGAGATTTAAGCGATCCAATCGCTTCTGCACTTTCTTAAATAGCGGCATGGCCTTCCAAAAAATCAAGAAAATTGAGATGACGAGCACTGGCATAGCTGCCACAATCACGAGCGACAATTTCGCATCTTTTGAAGTAGCCATAATCAATCCACCGACAAACATGATTGGCGCACTTACAACCATCCGAAGCATCATGATGATCACTTGTTGTACTTGTGTGATATCGTTCGTCGTCCGAGTGATCAATGAGGCCGTTCCGACGCGATCGAACTCTTCAAGAGAGAATCGCTCAACATGATTAAAGACGCGTCTCCGTAAGTCACGACCAAATCCCATCGCTGCTTTCGATGAATAAAAACTGGCCACGACGGCTGCGATGGCTCCAAGGCCCGTCACACCTAGCATGATACCTCCCATTTGCCAAATATATCCTGTATCGCCCGTCACGACCCCATTATCAATGATGTCTGCCATTAACGTTGGTAAAAATAAATCTGCCAACGATTGTGCGAATACAAACAACAAGACCATCAGAACGGCCCACTTATAACTAATGAGACGTTTCAACAACTTAATCATGACGGCATCCTCCTTCACAGTCTGTGAACCCTTCATTTAACCCATCTGCAATCTGTTGATGGGCTTCAATCATATGATGATACGTACCTTCATTTAGACGAGATAAGATTTGATTCAATTGTTGCTCGGTCCCTTCTTCTTGTTGCTCAATATCCTCAATCAAACGTTTGCCCGATGTATCAATCGTCAACACGACCTCCCGACGATTGTCGGGATTGATGTCCCGACGAATCAGTCCTTTCTCCACGAGACCATCGAGCGATTGACTCAACGTGCTCTTTGGCATCTTTGTCCGTTGAACTAGCTCCTTTTGCGAAATCGCTCCCTGTTCATTTAACATCATCAGTCCATGAAGTTGAGGTAGGGTGAGGTCATTTTGTTGTGCCGTTTGATGCATCAAACGAATTAAAACACGCTGTACACGCCAAAAGGATTGCATCATTTCCCGTGCCCGCGTTGTATTCGTCTCGGTCATACTCGTTCACTCCTTTATCGTTCCGTTCCGAATTGTTCTATTCGGAACAATTACTTATATAAAATAAATTACTCCTCTCGTGCTGGATTGTCAACGAAATTGAATGTGACTTTGCACATAAGAAAAGAGCGATGCCATCTAGCTGACATCGCTCGCCATGTATTCTCATTTATTTGGTCGACACGGTCACGATTTCCTGTAAATCAAGCGAATAAATCAAGGTCCGCTCGACACGAATATCCCAAATCGTTTCAATAGCCTCTCGATACAGTTGCAATTGAATTGCATAGCGATCCCGCAGTCGATTATGTGCCTCTTCACGAGACTCAGATAAATGGACAACGGCATCTGATTTATAGTCTAAAAGGACGTAAGAGGTCCCATCAAAATACAGACAGTCGATAATCCCTTGAATCAATACATGTTCATCCGTGAACTGTCCATTCGGATTGACTCGCTCGGCCGGTACCGTGTAGGTGAATGGCAACTCTCGCCATGCGGTTCCCCGCTCGATTGCACCGGCGAGCGATTGCCCGACTTCCGTTTGGAAAAATGCCTCAACATCAGGGAGTGCGAGGCGTGCCGTCTCGGCCTCGACTGGACTAAGCATCCCTTGCATCTCCCACCGATTGATTTGATCGACAATCGGTTGGCTTGGGTCCGCTAATTGGAAAATCAAGTGTAACGTCGTCCCTCGTTCGGCACCGGTCTGTTTGACTTGACGCCATTTTGGTTCTCGGTAAGGCGTATCGACCGGTCGGACCGGGTCTTCAAAGGCGGCTTGTTCAAGTTGCATCGCCCGTTTCAATTCGGTCACTGTTTGTTTCGCTGCCGTGCGCACCGCATCTTGAGAAGGGTATGCGTAGTTCAAAGCCTGATGGACGGTACGTATCGTCACTTCTTCGTTTTGAATCGGGAAATCGATTGCTTCAAATCTTTGGACATGATGCAGTTGAGCCATCATTTCTTGCAGTGTCGCAATCTCCGCAAGATCCGGTACACCAATCATGCGGTACATCCACGAGGTCGACTCATGAAATGAAGCGGGAACTGTGAAGCCGAAGGACTCGATGAAGGTCGAAGCGCTTGGCAATCGCAAGAGCGCCGGAGCAATCCAGTCCAAGTACGTTTTCGCCTCTCGTCTCGCCTCACTAGCCAACAGCTCCCCGGATTGTTCGACCTGGAGCCACTGTTGGAGATGTTTGACCGGTTCCCCTACCGTTCCGACGAGAATCAGTTTTTCTTTCGCCCGCGTCAAAGCGACGTAAAGAACACGCATCTCTTCTGCTTTCATCGTCGCGTCTAAATCTCGTCGAATCATCTCTTTCACAAATGTTTCCGACTTTGTACGCGTCACCACATCGATTGCATCCAGTGAAATCCCGTAATGCTTGTGGAAAATGACACGTTGCATCTGATCACGTTTATTGAATTGTTTTCCGAGCTGAGCGACGATCGTCACCGGGAACTCGAGACCTTTCGATTTATGGACGGTCATGATGCGAACGACGTTCTCCTCGTCACCAAGTGACCGTGCCTCTGACAAGTCCTCACCGGTATCCTGCAGACGGTCCATCACGCGTAAGAAGCGATAAAGGCCACGATAGCCACTACGTTCATAGGAGAGGGCGCGGTCATAGAGCGCCTTCAAGTTTTCTTGCCGTCCTTTTCCTCCAGGCAATCCACCTGAAAAGTCATAAAACCCGGTATCATTGAATAACTGTTGAATCAATTCAGACAAACTATGGTTTCGCGCATAGGTGCGCCAACGGGATAGTCGGTCGAGCATCTCTCCACATTTCACCCCAAGCTCATCATCGTCATCTGCCTTTGCTTTGAGTGCCTCATAGAATGAATCGTCGGATTCGAGTCGGATTCGTGCCAACTCACCGTCATCGAAACGGAACATCGGTGAACGAAGCGCACCTGCGAGAGGGATGTCTTGTAGCGGGTTGTCAATCACTTTCAAGAGGGCAAGAATCATACGGATCTCAGTCGCTTGAAAATATCCACCATCCGAATCGGTGTAAGCCGGGATGTTGTACTGTGTCAAAATATCCATCAACTGCTCGACTCGTTCTTTTTTCGAACGCACGAGAATCACGATGTCTCGATACTCACAGTTTCGAAGTTGTCCGGTCTCTTCATCCGTCACCTTGAACGGTTCTTCTCCCGATACGAGTTCTAAGATTCGGGTTGCGATCGCCCGACCTTCTACCTCTTGCTTCGATAACTCACGACTCTCCCCGTCGACCAAAATGAATTCTGGGTCCGCTGGAATCGGTTCATACTCACGTCCCGGTACAAGTTGTGCTGCCTCGTCATATGCGATTTCGCCGACCTCTTCATCCATGAGCTGAACGAACAAGTCATTAATCCCGTGGAGGACTTCTCTGCGACTACGGAAGTTTTGAGAAAGGTCGATTCGTTTCCCTGTACCCGCTTGTCTAAATCGCGTCGCCTTATCGATGAAAAGACCCGGTTCTGCATGGCGGAATCGATAAATCGATTGTTTGATGTCGCCCACCATGAATAAGTTCCCGACTTCCTCTCGTTCATTTGCGACCAAATTGATGATCGTTTCTTGAATCTCGTTCGTATCTTGGTATTCATCAACGAGTACCTCAGCGAATCGTTCTTTATAAAGCGCAGCGACATCGGACGGTCCCCCATCTTGTCGTAAAATGGCGAGCGCATAATGTTCCAAGTCACTGAAGTCAACGAAAGCCCGTTCACGCTTTGCTTGCTCATATGCTTGACCGAATGTACGGACGGTTCGGACGAGTGTTTCAACGAGAGGTTGTTGCATCGAGACGCTCTCTAATAAGTCCGCCCCACTAACACGCGCCTGCTCGACCACTGTCGTCAATTTTTTCTTCGCCTGGTCGTACGCTGGTTTGAGGACCTCGTGGTAAATCTGGTGCTCCTCTTTTTTTGGAACAGCCTTCATCGTTCCAAACTTCATCGCACGAGCCGCCGTCTCGAGTTCACTCCAGACAATTGTCTCCCCTTCAAGTTGTTCAAACGGAAAAATCGCCTGACGAACATTGTCCGATTGTGGTTCATAACCGGCGACCCGAAGCTCCGCTTCAAGCTTCCGAAGTTCCCGTACCGCCTTTTCGATATCTTGCCACAACATCTGACCAAATTCGATTAAAATCGCCTCTTCGTCAGGGTCATCTCCGAACGTATACATAGATACGAGATTATCTAAATAGGCGTCTGGATTTGGGAGCGTACGCGCATAGTGGTACATTCCGAGAACCAAGTCCTCGATTTCGCTATCACCGCGATCTGACGTATACGCATCGACAAGAGAAAAGAAATCGGTATCTTGTTTCCCGTACTCCTCTTCAAGCACCTCTTCTAATACGTCGTCCTGCAACAGGACGAGGTCACGTTCTTCCGCAATCTTGAACGCCGGGTCTAAGTCTAATAGATAGTAATTCTCGCGAATCACTTCTAAACAAAATGAGTGGATGGTCGTGATGAGCGCCCGGTTCAACATCTGCCGTTGCTTCCGGACGTATTCATTCGTCGGGTCGTCGCGTAACGCCTCTTCAAGCGCCTTTGCGATGCGTCGTTTCATCTCTGCAGCCGCTGCATTAGTAAACGTAACGACGAGCATCCGGTCTGCCGTGAGCTCATCCGTCTCGTCAAGCAATCGGCTAGATAACCGCTCGACAAGGACCGCGGTCTTACCAGAACCTGCCGCAGCCGAAACGAGCACATGGCTTCCCCTCGCTTCAATCGCGGCGAACTGATCATTCGTCCATTTCACGGTCATCGCCTCCTAACTCCTGGAATACTTCTTCTTTCTCGAGCTTCTTCAATTTACGAGGCTCATTCGAGAGTGCCTCGTCAAAGTGACAAACACTTTGGTACGGACATGTCTGACAGGGCCGCCGCTCTTTATACTCATACGGTTCTACATCAATTTTGCCGTCATACATCTCCTCTGCACTCGCTTTGACGACGTCAAATGCATGATCCATCAACTGTTCGAGTTGAGGCGTCGTGACAATCTTCTTCAGCGTATTGGCATCAGGTGTGCCATCTTTTTTATATTTGACTGGGATAACGATTGATTTTTTCGACGATCCCTTCGCAGAGTGGTCCATCACCTCTAAGATTTGTGGATCGTCTATGAGCAATCCTTGCATCTGATATGACTCTAATACCTTTTGACGTGTCTCTTCTTCGGAACTCGCGGGCGGTACGAGTGGTCGATGAACATGGAAATAGAGGGCGGCAGCAGGTGCTACATTCTCTTTCGTCCATGCCTCTGCCTGTTCAATCAATACCTTCAAATAGATGAGCATCTGCATCGCCAGACCGTAGTATATTTCAGCGAAATCAATTTCATGTTTACTCGACTTATAGTCGACGATTCGAACGTAAAGCTGGTCATGGATCATCGCTGTATCGACACGATCGATGCGACCGACTAGTTCACATGTCGCCCCATTTGACAATGTAAATGATACGGGTGGGAACTGACCGCTCCCGAATGCAAGTTCAAACGCTTGTGGGTCAAAGCCATCTCGTTTCGACTGTTCAATTAACACTTCTGCCGTCTTACTGACGACGTCTGTCAATTTTTTCTTCAAATACGCGTATCGGTTCGAACTCATTAAAATGGCGTGCTGAATCTCAGGTGTCACGAGTTCCACCGCCTGCTCGGCTAGGTTCATACACTCATCTGGTGAGACATCCCGCCACTGTTTTCCATCCATTTTCACCGTCTGCGACATATGTTCGATCGTCCGATGATAGAGGTTTCCGATATCCGGTGCTTCGAGTCGATACAATCGCCGCTCTTTCAAACGTAACCCATAACTCGCGAAATGTTTGAACGGACAAGCTTGGAATGTCTCCAGTCGCGAAACACTCGCTCGAATCGATGGCGTGTACAATGATTGTGCGACGTGGTCGTCTAGCGATTTTGGTATATTTTGATAGAACAAGGCGCTCGTCAAAAGTTGCAAGCGTTCACGTCCATCCGGGTGCTTCAACAGCTCGTTATAGACGCCAAACCACATATCTTGAATCGGATAATGACGACTTAAACGCTGAAGCTCCAGTGCCGTGACGGCTGCCGTCTGATTCACGTTCGTCAAGAAAGCGAATTGGTCCTGTGGCCGATGTTCTCCAGCTTCAGCGAAATGTGTTTTAATGACGTTTTGTTGCAGACGCGTTTTCAAATCTGCTATGAAGCGGGCCGGTTGAACGGCCTTACCCGTTCTGTCAACTAGAGCATAGCTAATATAGAGACGTTCACTTGGTACCGTCACCGCTTTATATAAGTAATACGTTTCATCATCGAATAAGTGCTCCGTCGCCTTCCCGGCACGTAGTCCATTCTCATGCATGAAATCTAAGTCATGGTCGGTCAACAGCTTGGACTGTGTCGTGACGAGAGGGATTTGATCTTCATTCGCTCCGAGTAGGAACACAACTTTTTTATCAATCAATCGCCCACGAACATAGTCCGTCACAGTCAATTGGTCAAGCGAAGGTGGGATGAGAGCATAGCGGAGACTATCCAGACCTGTATCCATCATTTGAAGAAACAGGTCTGTAGACAACGTTTCTTCTGGAGCTGCTGCTTCTAACTGTTCAAGTAAATGTAACACCGCGTCCCAAACTTGAGTATGTTCACGTGCCTCGATTAATTGTGCTTCTTCAATCGCCTCATCGCGCCAATGGGTCAGACAGTCCGATACGCCGACACGTTCTAAAAAGGCAAACATGGCGTGCGTATAAGCTTGCATTGTCTTCGCTTGCTTTAATTCTGAAAGCAATGGATCAAATGTATCGATGACTCGTGCTCGGTAACGGTTCAAGTCTGCTTCGACGTCTAGCTCTTCGCTCGTGAGTCGTGCCTCTTCGCCCATACGACGACGCAATTGCCATTCGTCATGCCAGTGATAGTGCTTGATTCCTCGCTCAATCACGAACGCTTCGAGACGATCGACGGACGTACGGCGATGTGTCGGGTCAAGGACGACGAGTTCCGTCTTCAGCGCCCGAAAGACGGGTTCCTCCCGATAGCCGCGTAAAGCAATGTCGATTGCCGCCTTTAACAGCTCGACGAGAGGATGGTCAAGCATCGGTTGCCGTTCATCAAGGAAGTACGGCAGCCCCATCTTTTGTAACGCTTGTGCTGCCAAATCTCCGTATTCCTCGAGAGAACGTGAGACAAGAGCGATGTCTCGGTAACGATATCCTTCTTCACGAGTGAGTCGAATGACTTCCCGAACGGCCGCCTCCACCTCGACGGTCCGGTCGACTGCGGCATGTAGATCAATCCGATTCTCTGAACCAGTGTAAGGTTCTGCAGTCAATTGATCGAATGTAGCCTCCAGATAACGGAGACTCGGATGCGTGTAACGATAGACGGTATCATACAGCTCGTCTCGAGAAGGGATCTGTCGTTCTGTCAACAGTTCTTTGAAACGCATGAGCGTCCGTTGTGTCGGGCCAAACAATGGATCGAGACGATACATCGAAACAGGATCAAGTGTAAGCAACACATCGACATTCACTTTTTCCGCAAGTGCGACAAGGACTGCCAATTCCTGCTCCGAAAATTCATTGAACCCGTCCACATAGACACGTACACCCGTCAAATCCGTTTCCGGCAGGATCTGCAACATGACGTTGAAATAATCTTCCGCATGGAGTGCCTTGCCTTCCGTCATCTTTAAAAATCCTTCGTAAATGATGGAAAGGTCCTGTAACTTCAAAGCACGGTGCTGCGCCTGTTCACTTAACCGCAACAAGTGCTCCGGTTCCACAAGCCCACGCTTCAACATGGAAATCAATTGATTCAATTCTTCGTAAAAGCCGAACTGATTCATCGTACGCCGGAACAAGGTCAATCGTTCCTCGCTCATCTCGACGACCCTCCGCAACAACAAATGAGTTCCGGTTTGATCTAAAAATTGATCTGTCGCGACGCCGGCATCCCGCATCATTAAGAAAGCGAGACGACGCATCGAAAGAACTTGAATACGAGTCGAACCACGAAGATCGTCTACCATTGCCATCTTCTTTTCCATTTCAAACGACATTTGATCCGGCACGATCATATAAATCGTCGGTCCGCTCGGGTTTTGCTTCAGTTCCTGAATGACCTCATCGATCATCTGCTCACTTTTTCCCGTTCCCGATCGACCAACGTGAAAGGTTACTGTCATTTTAGCGAACACTCCTTCCCTTTTTTCTTCATTATGAACCATCTCTCCTCATTTGTAGAGGGAAACCTCCCTTGAACCTTAGTCAAAAAAGTCATAACCTTCATCATTCCCATTTTTTCCCGAAATCGATTAGACTGAACGTATGAGGGGGAATATATGTGAGTGCCTATGAACAATTTGGAGGCGAACGCGGTGTTCAACAACTTGTCGACGCGTTTTATGACCTCGTCTATGCCGACCCGATTTTACTGCCGCTCTTTCCTGAAGACAAAGCCCGGGTCAAACAACATCAATTTGAATTTTTAACACAGCTGCTCGGTGGTCCAAAATTATATTCAGAACGCCGTGGCGGTGGGAATTTAGCTATGATTCATCATGAACATCCGATTTCTGAGACGCACGCCGGTCATTGGCTTGGTTGCATGGAGCAAGCACTCAAGACCGTAGATGCCCCGGAATCGATCAAGCGCCAGCTGTTTCAACGATTGATCATGTCATCTTCGAATGTTGTTCGAGTTTGCTCGCATCATTTTGAGTAGTCACAACTATAAAAAGTGGGTATGATAGGAAAGTAAGTAAAGGAGGTCGTTTCATATGACAGAAGAAGAAAAAAAAGAAGTCGTTTCATCTGAAGAAGAGGAAACGGAAGAAAAAGAAGAAACGGTAGTCCTCGCCGATGCACTAGAAGGAGCAGCCGAAGCAGCAGATGCTGAAGAGGATGAGGACGATGATGAGAAACAGCCGGAAGAGAAGAACATGGACCACATCAAAGGCGTCTTCAACTACGACCACGAAAATGGCCGTGAATATCGTGTCGTCTTTTACAACGATCGCAAAAACTTAGTGTTCCGTGAACTTGGAAACGGCAAAGT
This sequence comes from Exiguobacterium sp. s57, assembly GCF_018617685.1. Taxonomy (NCBI): domain Bacteria; kingdom Bacillati; phylum Bacillota; class Bacilli; order Caryophanales; genus Exiguobacterium; species Exiguobacterium sp. s57. The sequence goes on along the minus strand of NZ_JACSKR010000003.1, from coordinate 53,195 downwards.
TGAATTTGTCGGCCGCTTCTCTGACGATGCATACGATGAAGAGAACGAAGAAGAAATGCGTGAACTCGGGCAACGTGAACTCGAGCGCATCCTCGCTGAACGCTTTAAATAAAAAAATCGCCGAATTTTCGGCGATTTTTTTATTTCTTCTTATTTCGTTTCTTTTTACGAAGCGCATATGCGACACCGGCGATTCCACCGACGACCGCGAGTCCAGCAACGACCGGAACGAGCACACGTTTCGTAGGAATCATCTCTTTCACACGTTCGTATGGCGTCGGTGTGGAGAACTCTAACTGTACGGCAGTGTCTCCGTGTCCGTTCGCTCGAGCGTTACGAGACGCATCCGTCACGACCACGCGTCCCGTCGTCCAACGCCGATTGCCGTATTCGTCCACGTACGGACGACGTACTCGCTTTACATCGCGTACCATTTTTCCACGTGCACGATCGGGTCTAACGACACGCTCACTTGACCATGAGCGGCTCCCAGTCACACTGTACGCTGGTCGTACTTTGCGGCGATTGAGCCAAGTATATGAATCGTTCATCTTCAATTCCCTCCCATACTGTTCAAAACCTCTCTTCTAATTATACCCATACAACATCTCACAAAACATGTGACAAATGGTTCAAAAAAAGATGTGACACCATACGGCATCACATCTTCAAGCTAAATCATTCTGTAAATGGTTTGTCCTTATGACGACGTTTCGCCAAAATCAGGTAGTACGCCGGGACAAGCACCAAGGTTAACACAGTCGAGAATAGAATCCCTGACACGATTCCGATCGCAAGCGGTTTGAAGAGCGGATCGTCACCTAATGCGACAGGTAAAAGGGCGACGACTGCGGTGAGCGCTGTCAAGAGAATCGGACGAATCCGAGCACGTCCTGCTTCGTATACAGCGGTCGTGACCGGTAAGCCTTCACGAATACGCTGTTCGATAAACTCGAACAAGACGACCGCGTTTCGTACAACGATTCCCGCAAGTGATACCATCCCCATCGATGCCATGAAACTGAATGGCGTCTGTGTCACGAACAATCCGACGACCGCTCCAGCAATCGCGAGATAGATGGTGAACAAGACGAGTAATGGTAGTGAGAGTGAGTTGAACTGGAATGCGATAATCAAGTAAATCAAGAACAGGACGACAACAAACAATGTCGCAAGCTCTAAGAAGAACTCATTTTGCGTATCACTCGCTCCGGTCTGGTCAAATGTGATTCCTTCATCGTCTAACCCAGACTTCGCATCTTCCAACACTTGCTCGACATCTTGCTTGAACGCATCCTCGTCCATACCCTCACTCGCATAAATTTGGAGTGTGACCGAACGTTCCCCGTTCTCGCGAGGGATCTGTTGAATTTGTTCCGTTGTCGTCTCCGTCACAAACGTGCTGAGTGGAGCAACAGGTGGACCTGCTTCTGTTTCAACAGGAACTAAAATCTCGTCAAGGGCGAGTGCTTCGCGGTTCGCCTCAGCATCGATGACGATTTTCACGTCACGTTGTTCCACCCCGTCATCGAATGTACCAATCGGAACCCCGTCTGTGACGAGACGAATTTGGTCACTGATTGTTTTGGCCGTCACGCCGGCCTGTGCCATTTCCTCACGATTCAATTCGTATGTGAGTGTTTGGAACGGTTCTTTAATATTATCGAGGACAATCGCCCCATCAATTTCTTCCAAGTCGGCCTTCACTTGGTCACGTGCAGCCACGAGCTGATCAATCGTTTCACTTCGCATCGTGAATTCGACAGGTGCCGACGCAGGAGGTCCTTGCTGTTGCGTGTCTAAGAAGATTTCGGCATCAGGATATTCTTCACGCAACTCGTTCGTATATTGATCAATCAATTCGATAGCATCGATTGAATCATTATCGACACGTACGATGACTTGTCCTGAGTTTTCACCGGACTGATCGAGTCCTCCCGTGAATAGACCAGGAAGTCCACCTCCCGCAAAGATGGATGTCTCGACGACACCTTCCTCCTCTTGGAACCTCGCTTCAATTTCTTCAAGACGTGCTTCTGTTTCTTCTAAAGTCGTTTGTACCGGGAACGTCACACTCGTCACGACTTCTGGACGGTTTGCTGCCGGGAAGAACTCGAACGGCGTGAGTAAAATCAATCCATATAAAGCTGTCGTAATGACAAATCCTACAATCCCAAACGTCCATGGACGTTTCGCTACACTCGGTAAGAGGCGGTCGGCATAGAAATTACTGAGTCGGTTGAGCGGTCCACCGAGCCAACCCGGTTCACGTTTCGACACTTTCACTTCTTTACGGTTCAAGCGATACTGTGCAATCGGCACGAGCGTCAAACTGATGACCATCGATGCTAGAACAGAGAGCGCAAGGACAGTCGGTAAGGCACGAATGAAGTTTCCGTTCGCTCCAGACAGCAAAGTGAGCGGGAGGAATGCGAAAACAACTGCAAGTGTTGACGTGACAATCGAACCCCATACTTCTTTCGTTCCACGGACCGCCCCGACCATCGCAGAATCTCCGCTTCGATATCTCCTTAAAATATTGTCGTTGACGACAATCGCATCATCGACCAAGATCCCCAAGGCGATGATTGCCCCGATAATCGAGATTTGGTTTAAATCAACCCCAGTAAACTGTAATGGAATCAAGGCGATCAAAAATGACAACGGAATTGCCAGACTGACGATAATTGAGCCAGAGAACGTGAGACCAATCGTCGTCACGGCAATGACGGCGATGATGGCGATAATGAATTCACGTGTCAATGAAGAGAAGATTGCATCGACCGCTTTCGCCTGCTCATAATATGGAACGAGATCAAACCCGTCTAAATCACCGAGTCCATCCTCGACCACATCGTTGACACGATCTTGCATCGTCGGAATATCCAACCCTGATTCAATCGGAACTGTAATCGAAACAGCCGGCTTTCCGTCTACAGAAACGAGATCGGTTACACCTTCTGCTGTCTCTTCGACCGTTCCGACATCTTCTAGTAAGACCGCTTCTCCGTTGAATGACCCAACGATCACTTGCTCCATGTCGTTTACATTCGTCAAGTTGTCAATCGCTAGTTGGTAGATGCCTTCATCGGTCGATTGACGACCGAGCGGTGTCGTTTTGTATTCTTCGTTGATGGCCGTCAAGACATCCGGGAAGGCAAGCTGACGTGAACTCAGCTCTTCAGAGTCGAGTGACACAACGTATTCCTGCTCTGGTAACCCCTTGATGGTGACTCCTGTCACGCCATCTGTTCGAAGAAGTTTCGATTCTAATTGTTCGATGTCTGATCGTACATCCTCGAATGATGAACGATCATCTGCTGTCAATAAGTACGATGCGACCGGCAACTGACCGAGCGAGTCATTGACCGTTGGCGCGAGCGCGTTCTCCGGAAGTTTAGGTGTCGCATCCGACAAGGCTTGTCGGACGTTCGCCTGAAACTCTGCTTGGTCGGTCCCGTCCGCATATTCGACCGTGATGTTTGAGAACTCTGAAGCCGAGATCGACGTCACATTCTCTACACCCTCTAGACTACGCAGTTCTTCCTCTAATACACCGGTAACATTTCGTTCAACTGCTTCTGCTGTCGCACCAGGATATGGCGTTTGAACGAGCACGATATTGATTCCCGTTTCTGGGATCTCTCGCTTAGGCAGCTGGAAGAACGTCAGCACACCTACAACGATTGCGACGAGAAGAAACACGATGACCAGTTTCCCTCGCTCAATCATTTTTTCAAAAAACATAAAAACCCCTCGCTTTCGGAAGATGTGCAAATACACATATGATATCTCTTCTTCATCATAGAGGGGTTCTTCATTGAATTCAATCCTTAAGCGTGCTGCAATGTGCTGTCATGGAAACGTTTTTGAAACGCGTACGATAATTCGATTGACCGTTGTTTCTGTCTCGACACCGTATGGTCGGAAACTTGAACTTTAACCGACTCACCCGTCAGAAATTGAATGAGCGTCTGTTTTCCGTCTTTCTTAATTGCCGTCACGTGCTGAAAATTGATCCATGCACAGTCTGGACTTTCCTTTGCAATCGTCGGAAAGAAAACCGCGTCCGCGTGCCAATCCATCACGACAGGTGTCTTTCGATGCGGTCCGAGCACATGTCGAGCTGCTTCAATCCGACCTTGAATGCTCGATCCGTAGTACAAACACGCATGTTCAAGATTGTCGATTGGTGACCCTTTCACTCGCATCACACCTTCAGGTTGATACACAAGTGTCTCCGCTTCTCCAAACTCGTTAAATACAGGAATTAAAGCTCTCGTTTCATTGGTCAATCTACTCATCTTTTCATCCCCCATAACGTATGTAATAACTTACATGTCATTCATACCAGGGTTTTGTCCGTCCCGCAAATCGGCTTTCGTCTATTTCCCATGAAAAAACCAGCCGTTTCTTGGCTGGTTTTGAAAATCAAACGTCAGATTTTAAAAGATGGTTCGGTTTGAGTCTTGGAAAGTAAAATCGTACTGCTGTTCCGTCTCCTGTATTTCGTAGGGAGACCTCCCCTGTGTGAAGTGTCACAATTCGTTGCACGATGAACAAACCTAGCCCGAACTTCCCTTGTTTCCCACGAGAAAATTGATGGAACAAATCCAAGCTCTCATCAACCGGTGGTCCGTCGTTAAAGATGGTGATTTCCACACCGACATCATCTTGATGTAGGTCAATCCGGATGCATGATTCCGCATAGCGGAGTGCATTGTCGAGCACGTTCTCGAACGCAACCCGAATCTGTTCCCCATCGCCAAGCATCTCGCCACCTTCACCATTGATTTCCCAGTCGAGCTGACCTCTTAGCTTAAAGCGCGCGACTAGTAGTTCCAGCAACTTATCGAGATTGATTGGTTCGAGTTTTGTTTCCTGCCCTTTGAAATATTCAAGCTTCGTGACGTATAACAAGTCGACGACTTTCTTTTCGAGTCGAGATGCTTCCTCATCTATAACCTCGGCAGAGCCTTTCAAGTCCCCCGTCGGATAGATGCCGTCCCCAATTGACTGGGCATAACCACGAATGACCATAATTGGCGTTTTTAAATCATGTGATATGTTTTGAAGCAACGCCTGTTGTGCCAGGTCTTGCTCTTTCAATTCTTTCCGCATGGCATCAATCGAATGGGCCAATTGGCCAAGCTCATCTTGACGATCTAACGGGAGAGCCGTCTCCCACTGTCGATTTGAAATCTTCTCAACGGCTCGTTCCATCTCCACAATCGGTTTCGTCAATTGACGTGACATCCATAATGCCGGAATAAGTGATAACAGGCTGATGATGCCAATCAGAATCGATATTCGCCAATATAACGTCGACACCAGCTCCCGACGATAGGCATCCCAGGCGTAGGAGGCCTGATACACAATCGTTCCATCATATTCATTTTGACGAATGATGTAATAGACGTCTTCCCCATCAATCGTCGTCTGATACCGCTCGACTTGTCCACTTTGATTCAACGCTTCCTGGTACATGCGGTTCGTCAATTCAAGCGGCGCCGACCCATAGATGATTCGTCCGTTCGGGAGAAAAATCAATTGGTTGACCGAACGGGATTCCTGTTGCCGTCGGTCGTACTCGATCGGGTTTTGGGGATAGTTCTCTAACTCGTTCGTATTGCCTAAATAGTAGTCCACATCTCGTAACGTCTCATATACCTGTTCATCGATAAACTGAGTGATAGATGAGCGGATCGTAATCAAAATCATGAGCGCAAGCGTCACGATAATGAGTAAGATGAGCACCCAAATCTTCCACATGAGTCGCTTCGGCTTGAGCGCGTCCATCATGGTCTAACGAGACGGTAACCGATACCGTAAAGTGTTTCGAGCTCGAGACGATGTAATTTCTTCCGGACACGGCGCACCAAGTCATCGACGACGCGGTCTGAACCAAAATAGTCATTCCCCCAAACCCCTTCTAAAATCTGTTCCCGTGACAAGGCCGAACCGGGATATTCTAAGAATAAAAGAAGTAAGTCAAACTCTTTTGACGTCAAATCAATCTCCTCGTCTCCGTGCTTGATAAGGCGTTTATCCGGATAGATTGTATATTCTCCGTATTCGATATGCTCGTTCGATTTCGAACCGTAGACACGGTCAATCAATTTTTTGACACGAATGACGAGTTCCCTCGGGAGGAACGGTTTGGCGATGTAGTCATCCGAACCCATCTCGAGTCCGATGATTTTGTCGATATCCTCGTCGCGTGCCGAGATGAAAATCGTCGGCGTATTCGCATTGACAGCTTTGATTTGTTTCAACAATTGGAACCCGTCCAAGTCCGGCAACATGATATCGAGCACCCACAAATCCGGTTGGTCCGGAATCGCTTCTTGTGCAGATATCCCGTCCGCAAACGAGCGCACGTTGTATCCTTCCTGTTCTAAATACGTGACGAGCATTTTATTTAAGTTTGCTTCATCGTCGACTAAGTAGATTGTATACATTCAAGTCACCTCAACACGTTTTTTCTCATCATATCAAACAATTGTCGTGAAATGATGGGAAAGAAATGAAGTCAAAGAAAAAAGAAGGCAACGGAATCGCACCTTCTTCACCGTACTGAATTCGTTCGTAACTGTTGCGTCAAAAATGCTGCGCCCCCACTAATCAACGCCAATACTCCACTGATCATGATCATTTCCATGATATCCGCCTCCCGTTGATACCGATTCTCATTATCAACTTAAATATAGCATACATCTTATCCGTTGAATACCACAAAAAAAGTCCCGATTTCACTCGGGACTTACCATGATTATGCTTTTACGTCATATCCTTGTTCTTCGACTGCTTCCACCATCGCTTCAAGTGAAACAGAGTCTTGGTGAATCACATCGACCCGATGCTCTTGGAGCGATACCGTCGCTGATTCGACACCGTTCAATTCATTCAATGCTCCCTCCACTGCCGCTTTGCAGTGATTACATGTCATTCCTTCTACTGTTAAAGTTGTTTCTTTCATGATGATCCTCCTTGAGTTTTTAATCTTAATGCGTTCAAGACGACAGATACCGAACTGAACGCCATCGCTGCACCGGCAATCCATGGGGCAAGTAATCCAGCTGCCGCAACCGGTATGCCAAGACTATTATAGGCGAGGGCCCAAAACAGATTTTGACGAATGTTTTTCATCGTCAAGCGGCTCATATTCATCGCCCGACTCACGCCTTCAATGTCTTGCCCTACAATTGTAACATCCGCCGCCTCGAGAGCGACATCTGTGCCACTTCCGAATGCGATGCCGACGTCTGCCACCGCAAGGGCAGGGGCATCGTTCATGCCATCCCCTACCATAGCCACACGACCGGATTGCTTCAATTGTTCGATCTGATCTGCCTTCTCGACAGGAAGTACTTCGGCGATGACTTGACGATTCGGTATGCCGAGTTCGTCGGCAATCGCATATGCGACTTCTTTCCGGTCTCCGGTCAAAACATACACCTTGCGGGTTTGACTGAGTGCCTGCACAACATCACGACTTTTCGGCTTCAATTGATCTTGTAGTCCGAACGCCGCGACAATTCCGCTCTCATCCGCGACATAGACCGGGGTCATCGCCCGCATCGACCAATCCGGCAATTTGTATCCGAGTTCCTCCATCATTCGGACAGACCCGATGGTGAGTTCTATCCCATCAACGACCGCTTTGACACCTCGTCCGGCTAACTCTTCCACTTTCGTCACGACACCATCGCCTGCTTCACGACCAATCGCAGCTGCCAAAGGATGCGTCGATTGCCGTTCTGCCATCACTGCCCGTTTGAGGACCGCTTCGTCTCCGAATGTTTCGACCACTTCCGGCGTTCCGTTCGTCAATGTCCCAGTCTTATCAAATACAACGATATTCGCTTCATTTAGCGATTCAAGTTGCCCTCCACCTTTAAACAAGACACCTTGTTCCGCCGCTCGTCCCGTCCCGACCATGATGGATGTCGGCGTCGCCAAACCGAGCGCACACGGACACGCAATGACGAGTACAGCAATCGACGCCCGAATCGCCGTATCGATATCGTTCAAGAGAAACGCCCATACTACGAACGTGACGACACTGATTGCTACAACGACTGGCACAAACACACCGGAGATGCGGTCGGCCTGCCGTTGAATCGGTGCCTTGTCGGTTTGCGCCTGCTCGACGACGCGTACAATTTGAGCGAGCATCGTTTCTTTACCGACACGTTCCGCCCGCATGAGAATGCGATGGGACTGATTAATCGTCCCGCCGACGACTTCGGCGTCGACCGTCTTCTCCGCTGGAATCGATTCTCCTGTCAACATCGATTCATCAATAACTGTCTCTCCATCAATGATTCGTCCATCGACCGGAATTTTCTCTCCCGGACGCACGACGAGAACGTCTCCTACTTTGACGAGTTCAACGGCAACAGACCGTTCTTCACCATCGACAAAGAGGATCGCCTCTTTCGCCTGAAGCGATAAGAGTGATTTCAACGCATCGGTCGTCTTCTCTTTCGCCCGTCCTTCTAACCACTTCCCAAGTAAGACAAGCGTGATGAGGACTGCACTTGTTTCAAAATAAAGATGTGGATTCATCGGGTGTACAATCATTTCAAAGATGGAATAAAAGTATGCGGCAGACGTCCCCGTCGCGACGAGCACGTCCATGTTCGCCGATCCGCTCTTCAAACTCTTATACGCACCTTGATAAAACTGTGCGCCAATCCAAAACTGGACAGGTGTCGCAAGGGCGAATTGCCACCAGGGACTCATCAACCAGTCGGCTTGGAACCCGAGACCCGGGATATGAGTCAACATCACCAATAGAAGTGGTGCCGACAACAGCGCAGAGATGATGACCTTACGTTGTAAAGGACGTAAATCATGCGGGGGCGCCATCTCGACTTTCGGTTCAGCACCGTATCCAATCTTCTCGATTCGAGCAATCAGCTCTTCTTCCGTAATCCCTTCATCGACACGAATCGTGGCTGTTTCAAGCGGAAGGTTGACCGTCGCTTCGACTCCGTCCATCTTATTCAACACTTTTTCAATTCGAGCCGAACACGCCGCACAAGTCATACCTTGTATGGATAGCTCAACGGTTTTCATGAAATCCCTCCTTATTTTTTGATGCGGCTGACAATCGTCATCAATTCATCAATGTAAGGTTCCATGTTTTCCGTCTCGCTTGCGTGAACCAAACACTTGCGCATGTGACGCTCTAACAGTTGCATCTCGACTTGCTTGAGAGCGGCTTGAATAGCGGATGTCTGTGTCAAAATGTCGACACAGTAACGATCGCTCTCCACCATTTTTTGAATTCCCCGGACTTGTCCTTCAATTCGTTTTAGACGTTTCCCGAGTGCCTCACGTTCAGCGTCATCACGCGGAACGAGTGGTTGGTCATGCAAAAATTCATCCATGTTGATCACCTCACCACCAATATACCCCTACCCCGTAATAGTGTCAAATGAGAAGATAAGAAAAGAGCGAACTAGGTCGCTCTTCTCTACTCAACTATTTTGAAACGCTTCGCTCTTTAAGACGGTACGTAAAATCTTGCCGGTCGTATTTCGCGGAAGTTCTTCAATGATTTCGAGGTAAGTCGGTTGTTTGTATTTCGCCAATTTTGTTTGGGTGTAAGCACGAATATCTTCTTTCGTCACTCCTTCATGTTTCGTGACGACAAACGCCTTCACCGCTTCCCCTTGCTCGGCATCCGGCACACCAATCACTGCCGCTTCAACGATATCAGGATGTTGATACAACACTTCTTCTACCTCTCGAGGGTATACGTTATAGCCTCCGACGATGACCATATCCTTTTTACGGTCGACGATATAGAAGTAACCATCCTCATCACGTCGCGCTAAGTCTCCCGTATAGAGCCAACCATCTCGGAGCGTCATCATCGTCTCTTCCGGCAGTTTATAATATCCTTTCATGACGTTTGGTCCTCGTACAACCAATTCTCCGACTTCACCGACGCCGACTTCTTCCCCAAGCTCGTCGACGACTTTGTTTTCCACATGAACGATGGAAGGTCCAATCGATCCAGCTTTTCGTTCACCGTGGAGCGGATTGAAGCATGTGACCGGTGACGCCTCTGACAGACCATACCCTTCTAGAATCTTACACTCGAACATCTGCTCAAATGATTCGAGCAATTGAACCGGTAAACTCGCTCCACCTGAAACGAAAACGCGGACATGTTTTAGAGCAGAGGTGTAAGCTGGTACCTTCATTGCTGTCTGCAGCAAGAAATTATACATTGTTGGTACGCCAGCAAATAATGTCACACGGTGCTTTGGTACTAAGTCGAATACGTCTTGTGGCGAGAACTTCGGTAAGATGACAATCGTCGCACCACGAAGAAGCGGCGCGTTGACGATAACTGTCAAACAGAAGACATGGAACATCGGCAATGCCGCTAACGCTTTATCTTCAGGCGTGATGTCCAAGTACTCTCCAATGGAATGCGCATTCGAGAACAAATTTCGATGAGTCAAAAGAGCCCCTTTCGGCTTTCCGGTCGTTCCACTCGTATAGAGAATGACAGCGACCTCCTCTTCATCCACTTCGACGAATGTTCCTTCCGATGCAGCAAACGATTCCGCAAATGGGATAAATTCAATCTCACCTTCACGTTTCAATGCCGGAACGTCGGCATATGGCACCGAGATGACAATCTTCAATTCAGGCAACTTCGAGAGTGTCGCTTCTGCCTGTGCGACGAGCGGCGACAACCCAACGATTCCTTTTACGTCCCCATCGAGCAAAATGTAAGCCATCTCATCCGGCGTGTATGTAGGGTTGATCGGAATGACGACCCCTCCACGTGACAACACGGCGAAGTACGTAATCAAGAACGCAGGGCTATTGCCGAGGACGAGAGCGACATGATCCCCTTGTCCGATTCCTTTTTGTTCAAGTGTCGACGCCATCGCCTTGACTTGCCCATAAAACTGTCCGTAACTCACCGTGTCTTCCCCAAACACATACGCCGCTTTCTGCGGGTGAGCGGCCACTACATCTTGTAGTGACTTGACTAAGTTTGCCATGGTAATCCCCCTTTAAATGAATGATGATTCACTTTTGAGCCATAAAAAAGAGCACGTTGTCCGCGCTCTTTTCAATTACTTCTATTGTACATGAAATGTTTCAATAAGAAAACGCTTCCAAAAAGTTCGTCTGCAAATGAAACATACCGGCACGACTTTGGATATGAACGAGCGCTTGTAGTGCCTCATCGTCCATCAGTAAATCATCAATCAACTTATGATACATCTGCTTTTTGGGTTCACTCGTAGCCGTAATCAAAAGAATGGCTTTTGCATGAATCTTTTCTCCGGTGATCGTCTTTACTTCGCACGGGTTCATTAGGTGAAGGAGTGAAATGCCGTCTCGTTTTGAAATGGAGAGAGGCACGTCAATGACAGCTACCGGAATCGCGACATCGCTCACCCCGGAAGGAATAATCGTCTCCTGATCGAGAATCACCCGTGTAAATGAAGAATCGACCATATCTTTTCGTTCTAACTCTAGACCTACCGCCTTGACAGCTCGTTCAAATGTCGCTTGCTCCGTCACCCACATACGACTCGCATCCATCCATTCACTAAGCATCCGATACATGCATACTCCTCCTATTTTGATTAGCCTTTACGAAAACGCTTGCACAAATTATGATACGCCTTCTCCCGTCGAGGCGCAATCCGTTCGACCAACGTTCACGAAACTGCCAAAAAAGGACGAGCTCCGTAGAGATCGCCCTGTCATCTTAACTAATCAAATCAACCAATTCCTCGAGCTCGACATTTCCAAAGTAATGTTTTAAATCGAGCGTCATTAACTGTTCACGGATGGCAGCACGTTCGAAACGAGTCCCAACGAGCGCTTGCTCGACGTCTTGGATGTCACCGACACCGAAGAAGTCACCATAAATCTTCGCTTCTGTGATCGTCCCTTTGTTCACGTTCAAGCGGACGTCGATCGTCCCGATCGGGAAACGGCGTTTTGACTCGACGTCGAACTTCGGAGATTTCCCAAAGTTCCAGTCCCAGTTCGCATAGCGCTCTTTCGAGATATCATGAACAATTTCCCAGTCCTCATCACGTAGAACGTAACGCTCCGGCTGCTCTCCATCATAAATCGAATGGAGTAACGCCTCGACGAAGTGTTGCATCTCCATCTCGCGCTCTAAAAATTCAGTGATGTTCGCGACACGACTGCGAACAGACTTGATTCCTTTTGAGCGCATCTTTTCTTCAGAGACGTTAAGTGAGTTGACGACTTCTTCAATGTTCGAATTGAACATGAGCGTCCCATGACTGAACATGCGTCCACGCGTCGTAAATTGGGCGTTTCCGCTGATTTTACGCTCGCCGACCTGAATATCGTTACGACCCGTCAGCTCTGCCTCGACACCTAGGTTACGTAACGCATCAACGATGGGTTGTGTAAACTTCTTATAGTTATTGAACGAGTTGCCATCGTCTTTTGTGATGAAGCTGAAGTTCAAGTTTCCTTCATCGTGATAGACGGCACCCCCACCAGAGAGACGTCGAACGACATCGATGCCGTTCTCTTCGATATACTTCAAGTTGATTTCTTCCGATGTGTTTTGGTTTTTCCCAATGATAATCGAGGGTCCATTGATGTAGAACAGGAAATAATCTTCATGATCTACGTTCAAGTGTTTTAAGATATACTCTTCAACCGCCAAGTTAAGCTTCGGATCGCGGATATCTGGATTAAAAATAAATTTCACAGTCTATTTCCTCCTAGTCAGGTGTTCGCTACTCGTATTATACGAAACAAGACGACGCCTCGCCAAATCTTTTAGCTCCACTCACCTGTCATGACTCGTTTCAAAGCGTTGGCCACCCCGTATTCATTGTGCCGTTCTGTGACGTGATCACTGATGGCAATCAGTTCTTCATGGCTGTTACCCATCGCAATCGCTTTGCCGGCAACTTTAAACATCGGTACATCGTTCAAGTTGTCACCGATGACGACGACTTCAGATAGGTCGATGCCGTAATGTTCAGCGAGCTTCGATACACCGTTACCTTTATCCGCACCGTGTGCCATCACTTCGATGTTGTCATTGCCCGAAGACGTGACATACACACCTCCGACTTGAGCTTCGATTTCTTTCCACAGAGCTGACATTTTCTCAAAATGGCTCGAGAACGCAATGAACTTATAGACACGTCCCGCTTCTTTACGAATAAAGTTCTCGATGTCGTCAACAATCTTCACATCTTCATTGACGTAATAGCGGTTTTTGAAGAATTCGTACATCTCGAGCGAGCGGTCGTCACCATTCGCTTTCAAGTTCTTCATCGACGCCTCAATCAAGTCACCACGGCTCGCAACAAGCCCAGCTTCCGTGTACATCTCGTAAAAAACGTCCGCATATTTGTCATCTTGATGAAGAACATCAATGACTTGAAGTGCCTCTTCAATCGTTAAATCGATTTCATGAAGGACCTCTCCCGAAGTGTCGAGCACGCGTCCCCCATTCGATGACACGATCGGACAAGATAATCCGACCTCGTCTAAAATCTGTTTCGCATTCACATAATTGCGCCCCGTCGCAATCGCAAACCGAATCCCCGCTGCTTCTGCCTCACGAACGATTTCAGCCGTTTCCTTCGCGATAGTGGTGTGGTTGTGCAAAATCGTACCGTCCATGTCTGATACAAAAAGTTTATACGTTGCCATCTTCCATCACTCCTTTTTCTCTTTCGCTTCTAACTATAACAAAAAGAGAGGGATTCGGAACAATCCGAACCCTCCCTTCATCAAATCTCAATTTTTTCGCCCAATGCCTTCACTTGTTCTCTTACACTCTTCACACAGTCCGGCATTCCGATTCCATCATAGGCGATTCCAGCGAGAATGACCCCTGGATACACACGGCCCATCTCGGCACGCAGCGCCTTGACACGGTCAGCGTGAAAGACCGCATAAGGGGGCAAACCATCACGGAGTCGACTGACAACCGTCTGAACCGGTTCACGATGAATGCGCATGAGACCTTGAAGGTCGTGTAGTGCCGTCTCGATAATGTCCTCATCAGACGCTTCGACGATTTCATCTGCTCCGGGGCGACCTAAAAAGACGCGGAGGACGTGATATCCTTCAGGTACGGCGTGTGGCCATTTCTGGTCGATGAACGTACACGCTGTAATCGTTACATCCGCTTCCTGACTCGCGACAAATCCGGTTCCGACAAATGGAAGCTCGATGTCTTCTTCTTTGAAGACTAAAGAACAGGTCGCTGTCGCATGTGGCTTCATATCTGCCAAAAAGTCACTATCGACTTTCGGGAGGAATTGACGAATGAGACGGGGCGGCACCGTCAACACGAGATGATTCGTATCGATATCACCACGCGTTGTAAACAATCGATATCCTTCTTCACGCTCGGACACTTGTTCGACGGAGCAATTAAAAATGATCTCGGTCCGCTCCAATCGTTCAGCGAGTCGATCTGTGAGCGATTTTAGCCCCCGCTGCAATGAGGCGAACTGACCGACTTTCTTCGCACCAACTTCAGCTACCCGCTGTTCAGGACGTAAATGCCGCATCCCTTCGTATAAGTTCCCGTATTTCTGTTCTCCTTCGATGAACTGTGGGAACGTCGACATCGCACTCATTTGATCGATATCTCCAGCATAGATACCAGAGAGTAACGGTTCAATCAATCGGTCGACGATCGGGTCTCCGACTCGTTCACGAAGGTAGAGGCCGAGCGAGACGTCCGAATATGGTGTCTCTATTTTGGGTGGTGACAGCAACATCCGCTTCAAGTCCTCGTGCTCTTCTTCCGAGAGCAACGTCGTCTCACGAAACGCGTTGACGTCTAGCGGAATCCCCATTACCGTCTGTTTCGGGATTGGATGGAGTCCGTCATGGTGAAGAACGTAAGCCTGTCCGACACCGTTTCGAACGAGTTCATCCCCTAAGCCGACGTCTTCAATTAATTCCGTCATCGCAGTCTTTCGAAAGACGTACGAATCCGGTCCACGTTCAACCGCAAATTCTCCTGTTTCATACGTATCAATCTTTCCGCCGAGGCGATCTGTCGCCTCGAGCAACGTGATGGTCACGTCTTCTGGCAAATAACGCTCCGCATAAAAAGCGGCGGTGAGACCTGTGATCCCACCACCGACAATCGTGAATTTACGCATGATGCACAATCACGCTTTCCATTCGATCCGCGATGGCTTCGATGAAGCTTCGCTCTGCATTTGGCATAGCTGGACGTGCGTAGTGAACACCGAGGCGGTCACAGACAACTTTACACTCGACGTCGTTATCGAATAATACTTCGAGATGGTCTGCAACAAAACCAACCGGCGTATAGACGAACGCCTCATAGCCATATTTTTCATGAAGTTCAGCCGTCAGATCCTGTACGTCAGGTCCAATCCACGGATCCGGCGTGTTCCCTTCTGATTGCCAACCAATCTCGTAATGCGGGACGCCTGTTTCAATGGCAATTTTATCAGCCGTTTCTTTCAATTGATCCGGATACGGGTCGCCTCCAGCCAAAATCTTCTCAGGGAGACTATGCGCTGAAACGATGAGACATGTCTTTTCAGCCGGTACAGGCAATGACGCATACGTATCGTTAATCGCACTCGCCCACCATTTGATAAACTTCGGCTCATCATACCACGACTCTACCGAACGAATGTCGATGCCATACTTCGCGGCTTCTTCATGAGCACGTCCGTTGTATGATTTGACGCTATATGACGAGTAATGAGGTGCTAAGACGACCGATACCGCCTCTTTGATGCCATCGTTCGCCATTTGCGCGACCGCGTCTTCTACGAACGGTTCGATATGCTTCAATCCGATATACAGTTTGAACTCGATTTCACCTACATGACGCTCATTCAAGATGTCACGAAGCGTCTCCGCTTGATCGATTGTGATTTTCGCGAGTGGAGATACGCCACCAATCGCCTCGTAGCGTTCCGTCAAATCTTGGAGTGCCTCCGGTGACGGCTTGCGTCCATAACGAATATGCGTGTAATAACGTTCAATATCTTCCGGTTTGTACGGTGTGCCGTACGCCATGACAAGTAGTCCTACTGTTTTCATGATTCGTTGCCTCCCATTTTTTCGCGTGAGTAGTCGTGAATGAATGCCGTCAATTTGACGAGAACAGCCGGATCGACTTCAGGGAACACCCCATGTCCCAGGTTGAAGACGTAACCAGGTTGTTTCATTCCTTCATCTAAAATTTCCTTAACCTTCTCTTCGATGACCGGCCATGGAGCTAACAAGAACGACGGGTCTAAGTTTCCTTGAACGGCTTTCGTAATCCCACGTTCCCGTGCTTCCTTTACCGACAAACGCCAGTCAAGACCGACCACATCTAGTGGAAGGTCATGCCATTCTTCGATTTGATGGCTCGCTCCGACACCGTGCATGATGAGCGGAATATCGAGTGAACGCAGTTCCTTGAAAATTCGCTCCGTCGTCGGTTTGATGTAACGCGCATAATCTTTACGACTAAGCGTGCCGACCCACGAATCAAACAATTGAAACGCCTGAATGCCAGCATCAGCTTGCGCCTTCGCATACGTGATGACCATATCACCGAGTTTCTCCATCAACGCATTCCATACATCCGGTTCTGCATACATGAGCGCTTTCGTGCGATGATAGTTACGGGATGGGCCCCCTTCGATCATGTAGCTCGCCAATGTGAACGGTGCACCTGAAAAGCCGATTAGTGGGACTTCTAGACGTTCCCGCAATAAACGGATTGTATCAAAGACGTATGAGATATCATCTGGGTTTAACGGTTTAAGTCGTTCCACATCCTCCATCGTACGATATGGATTATCGATGACCGGTCCGATTCCGCTCTTAATTTCGACATCAACTCCCATCGATGGAAGTGGTGTCATGATGTCTTTATATAGGATGGCCGCGTCGACTCCGAGTTGTTTCACCGGAAGTTCCGTGACATATGCACAAAGTTCAGGATCATGTGTGATCTCGAAAAGTGACCTCGTCTTTTTAATCTCTCGATATTCCGGTTGATAGCGTCCAGCTTGGCGCATATACCATACAGGTACATAGTTCGTCGCCTCTCCTTTAAACGCTTTTAAAATTGTATCGTTCATACGTCGCGTCATTCCCCTCTAAATTTCTCCTACACTCTTTATTCTCTTGTTTGTGAACTCAAAAACATTATACAGAAATTAATTAGAATTATGCTAATGTGAAGCATTTTCATTGTGTTTTCTTTGTGTCATTTTTTTGTCGGAAATGTTCGAAAGGCTGAATTCAATTGACCTCGAATCATATCATCGCGCTGTTTCGTCGACAATCGACGTTCGCGCTCTTTAATATCCTGAATTCGCCACCCATCCTCCAATTTGGTCGCCACTTCAATCAAACGCTCCACGTCATGGAAAGAATATTTACGTGACCCACCTTTCGTCCGTTCAGGCAAGACGAGACCTTTTTCTTCATAGTAGCGGACTTGACGCTCCGAAAGCCCCGTCAAATCTGTCACGACGCCCATTCCGATGACCTTCTTCGATTTGTAGTCCATTCTCTCCCGCCCTCCCTATTTAAAAAAACTATGTCAGATAATCTGACAAATTGCAATCCAACGTCGTTTTTTCATTTTACACTGAAGTCAACTTTTGGAAAGCACCTAAGAAAAAGGAGGGCATGAACATGGAAGACATTCTCTATTATATGGACACGCTGTATGTACTCATCGCTGCATTGCTCGTATTGACGATGCAATTAGGTTTCGGATTACTCGAGACCGGGACGCTCCGAGCCAAGAACGCCGGTCACGTCGCGGTCAAACAAATAATCAGCCTCTCTGTGGCGGCACTCGCTTTTTGGGCGGTCGGGTTCGGCCTCTCGTTCGGAGATGGAACGACTTGGTTCGGGACAGAAGGTTTCTTCTTGAGTGGATCGTTCTCAAGCCTCGATTGGGCGAACGTTTCAATCGACATCAAATTCTTATTCCAGTTATCATTTGTTGCAGTCTCACTCGCCATCGCTTGGGGTGGATTTGCGGAACGGGCTAAGCTGTCTGCCTACGTTCTCTTCGGTATCTTCTTCGTTGCTATCCTCTATCCAATCGTCGCACGCTCAGTATGGGCTGGCGGTATGCTTGGATCAATGGGTATGCAAGACTTCGCGGGTTCAGCGGTCGTTCACCTTCAAGGTGGGATGGCGGCGCTCATGGCTACCATCATCTTAAAACCACGTCGTAAGACGGAATCACTCGCTGGTCATAACCACGTCTTAACCGTTGTTGGCGGTCTCGTTCTTTGGCTTTGCTGGTTCGGATTCAACGCCGGCTCGACGATGTCGGTCGCTGACGGATTCTTCGGATACGTTGCATTGACGACGATGCTCGCCACAGCAGCTGGTGCGCTCGGTGCCCTTGCCATCGTCATGCTCCATCGGAAAACGGCAGATATCCCGTCAATCGTCAACGGGGTTCTCGGTGCACTCGTCGCCATCACGGCGGCATGTGCGTTCGTCGAACCGTGGGCGGCCGTCGTCATTGGTGCACTCGCATCCATTGCGACATACGGAACGAGCATCTTGATGGCGAAATATGTGGATGACCCACTCTGCGCCTTCTCTGTACACGGAGTGGCTGGGATCATCGGAACACTCGCACTTGGCTTCTTCGCTTCTCCCCGACTTGTCGAAATTACGGGTATCGGTTCTGCCGGACTGTTCTATGGTGGCGGATTGACACAACTCGGCGTACAGACACTCGGTGTGTTAATCGCCATGGTCATCGCCGGTGGCGGCAGTTATGCTTTCTTGAAACTACTCGACGTCACAATCGGTCTCCGTGTCACGGAAGAACAAGAAGATGTCGGTCTCGATATCGCAGAACATGGTGTGTCAGCATACGGTGAAGTCGAAGAGTCGACTGAGAAACCGGGACGCCTTCCGAAAATTCTCGGTTCAAGCGTATCGGTCATGTCTCCTAAAAAATAATCTAATCATGCGAGAAGGACACCCGAAAAGGATGTCCTTCTTTTTTTATGTCAAACGGCTCAAGTAATAGCGAATGACCACAATCGATAAGATAAACCCAATCGCCGCGTCCCATGTCGCACCAAAAGCGATGGACACAAGTACGAGAACGATTGCCTGGACGATAAGCAACCGCATCGCCCACCATGAATACCCTTCGATCCGCTCGTCACGAGTAATTGGTAGCCAGGAGACTATTGAAACCGCCTCTAACCGCTTAAATAAAGGAACGAGCTGTAATGCCGTTAGTCCCACAAAGAGTGGCGTGACAAAGCCCACATACCACCCTCCTGACATCCACATGACAATGAGCGCTACTGCTGTCAAACGAAGAATCAAATCGAGCGAATCGTTTGACCGAATAATACGAAGGCCGTACACATAACGTGATGCGTCCACGTGCTGGAGTACTCGCCGTTCTAACAATTTCGTCAACAGTCTACGCTCCCGGACTTCTTCTCTCAAGGTCGGTAAGTCGACGAACCAACTGATCACCCGTTCAAATTGCGCCCGACTCTTCTCTTCAAGAGTCAACCAATGGAGAAGAGGAATCCGCTCATGTCGCTTAACGTGTAATAGAATGAACGGAGCAAAAGCCGGAATCCACGCCCACTGTGTCCAATCGACAAGAAGACAGACACCGCTCACGAGCGCAAACAGCAAGATCATCCATTCGCGAATCCCCTCTACTCTAGCCAAACGTCCCGCAGCTGACAGCAAAACCATCGTCACGACGAATGATAGCACTTCCATACTCGAATAATTTTCCGTTCGCACGAGAAGTGGTAACAAAATGAGCAAGACGAGCAATGCACGCAGCACGGCGAATGCGACATTAAACAGACGAACGCCAATCATATAGGATCGAATATCACCCAGCTCCGGTAGTAAGAACACTTGATCTGCATCTTGGATGAATGTTCGTGGACGATGACCGAGCGGGATAATCAACAGGATCGCCGCAGCAATCCATGCACCCGGGAACGTCCCATCGATTCGTTCTAAAAAATTGTTATAGACGAACGCCCCGTAAATCAAGGTGAAGTAGAGCGTGAACAGTAGCCCCCCGTTCGCGACATAGCGACTATACTTGACGACCTCTTCCATCCAATTTCCTAGTCTTGAAGTAAATCGATTCATGACGACTGTTCCTCCGAAGCAATCGCCTCGACATATATGTCATCAAGCGTCGCATCCGGTGATAATCGGTACACTTCACGTAATTCCGCGGCCGTGCCGGTTGCGATGACGACACCTTGATGAAGGAAGATGAATCGATCACAATGCCGTTCTGCCGTTTCAAGAATGTGGGTCGACATCAAAATCGCGCAGTCTTCTTTATACTCATCAAATAATTGGAGCAACTGTCGAATCGCCAATGGATCAAGACCAACAAACGGTTCATCAACGATCAAGAGCGGAGTCTTTGTCACGAGAGCACATAAAATCATTGCTTTTTGACGCATCCCTTTCGAAAAGACCGATGGGAACCATGCGAGTTGCTTTTCCATTCGCATCTCTTTCGCCAAACGGTTTGTACGCATAGTCAAATCCTTAGAATCGACATCATACGCTTTTCCCATTAACTCGATATGTTCTTGTAATGTCAATGTCTCATATAAAATCGGCGTCTCCGGTATGTAACTTACTTTTTTACGATACTTTTTTTCTGAAGACTGTAATGTCTCACCATCAATTTCTATTTGTCCGGATAGTGGTGACAAGAGCCCCAAAATGTGTTTGATTGTTGTTGATTTCCCAGCGCCATTTAGCCCTATCAACCCAACGAGCTCTCCTTTTTTCACTTCAAACGAAACGTCATGCAATACTTGTTTACCGAGATATCCGCCGTTCAACCGATCGACGTGCAGCATGAAAACCACACCTTTCATTTTCAACTTTTTTTTGTGCTATATGTTTTAAATGTTGTCACATGGGAATAATCACAACTGTAAGGCATTTTAAAATAAAACATCAATACTTCCATTGTTCCACAAAATCGTTGTAAAGAACAATGGGCAAAAAGAGGAAGGAGAATGGTTTATGGGGTTTATTCTTTATTTAATTATCGGGGGTATCATCGGTTGGTTAGCAGGATTGATTTTAGGTAAGGACGTACCAGGTGGAATCATTGGTAACATCATCGCGGGGATCATCGGTGCATGGTTAGGTGGACTTATCTTTGGTGACTTCGGACCAACAGTTGCGGATATCGCAATTATCCCAGCGCTTATTGGTGCGATTATCTTAATCTTGATCGTATCATTCGTTATGAAATCAATGCGTAAAAAATAAGATTATGTATCGGAGGGGCTTCCATTATGGAATGCCCCTCTTTTTTTATTCAATCAGTAAATACATCGCGTCATTCTTTTCGACAAACTGCTTCTCGGTCTCAAGGCCAAAGAATGTAAAGAACGATTCGAAGAACGATTGACCGTAATCCCACTCTGTACCGAGTTGGTGCTCTAGTTTCTCTTTCGGTTCACCAAGTAAGGCAATCAAATCATCCGGCCGCTTATCGAGATCGACCACAATCGACTGTACGTCCCCGTCATCATATGTGACCGTCAACTGTTCATAATCCCATTTCTCCTCACGCTTTCCAGTTGGTTCGCTAAGTGTTTCTAAGACCTTCTTCTCCGATTGTCCAATCAAGGAATCAATCGTTTCTAACGAATGTCCCGTTTGTGCTTCCACTTCGATTTCAATCAGCTCAGCCCGTTTTAAATCGAACTGTCCCGCAATCGATTCGTTCGATTCCGGCATAAGTGCATAATCAATGGATGCAGACGAAGTCAATTGAATTGTCTCAGTTTCGGATACCGTCTCACCGTTCGCGACGGCGACCGCCTTCACATCATAACTTCCTGGCATCTTTTCAAACGTTAGCAACCCGCCTGCTTCATCGATTCGTCCCACGCGCTGACCGTCAATCCAAATATTCGTCAACTGTAAGTCCGAAGTCACATCGATTCGTTGCGGGAGAAGCTCGATTCGATAGTCAGAAAAGCCGTATCGTCCTTCACCCGTGTCGATTAAACGAAACAAACCTTCCGATTCCGTACTAGACGTTCGATCCGAGCGATCTTTCGCAACCTCTGCGATGGCATCGCCTCGAATTGATTTTTCATCATTTAACCAACGCATAAATCGCAACGCTTCCGCTCGTGTTAGTGGTTCTCCTTGATATTCCATCTTTTCTTCAAAAAAAGCACGGTCTTGTTCTAATAAGGCCTCTTTGAAAGCAACGTGAATTTTATCTTGTTCCGCCGCCGGCTTGTATGCGTATAAATAGAAAACAATAGCTCCAACTATAATGATCAAACTAAATAATAAAAGAAGAACTCTCGGGTTGCTCTCTTTCTTTTTGCTTCTCGTATACGACATTCACTCGTCTCCTTTCATATACTTCTATTATAGAAGGAATCGATTCCCCATCCAATCATTCTTGCGCCCGAAATTCCATGGTATGATGAAGCAGAAATGACTTTTAGAATGGAGGAATGAAGATGCATACCGATCCAACCTGTATCTTTTGTAAAATCGCTCAGCAAGAAATCCCGTCGTATCGGGTGTATGAAGATGAGGCTGTCGTCGCTTTTCTCGACCTCTCACAAGTGACAAAAGGTCACACGCTCGTCATCCCGAAACATCATACGAAAAACATTTACGAATTGCCTGAAGATGTCGCGGCGGATGTATTTAAACGAATCCCAACAATCGCTAATGCGA
Source organism: Exiguobacterium sp. s57 (assembly GCF_018617685.1). NCBI lineage: Bacteria > Bacillati > Bacillota > Bacilli > Caryophanales > Exiguobacterium > Exiguobacterium sp. s57. The sequence continues at coordinate 30,428 of NZ_JACSKR010000003.1, read as the reverse complement.
TTCAGCGCGAGACGGGTGCAATCGGAATGAACGTCTTATCGAACGCAGAAGAAATAGCCGGGCAAACGGTGTATCACTTCCATATTCATTTAATTCCGCGTTTTGGACATGAGGACGGATTTGGTGCGAAATGGATTACGCAAAACGACGCCTTCACATCTGAAGAACTCTCCACCCTTGCATCGAGTATCCATGCCCACGTATAAGACAGACAGAGACCCGTCGATGACGGGTCTCCTTTATGATTGATTGATAGAATCACGACGGCGCTTCTGCTCTTCTTCCAATTGCGCTCGCTCGACCTGAAGCTTAATCGCCACTTCATAAAGTTGTTGACGCTTTTTGACAGATGTCGCTTGTTCAAATTCTTTTCGTAATTCAGTTAGACGGGTATCTATTTCAAGGATACGTTTTTCTCGAATGGATTCTTCACGATCCTGTTCTGATTGTTTCGATGCTTCATATCCCGCCTCTAGTGTGTTCATAATCGATTCGGCCCAAGTGTCATCTCCCAGTCGCTTAGCGGCGAGATATAGGTCAAGCATATCATCTACCCAACGCTTTGCTTTCTCCACTGAGGATCACCTTCCTTTACCTGTATTTTAAAATAAAATGATTTTTCGGTCAAAAATGAATGTTCTGAAAAATTTTATTTGCGATATAGGTTTTTAATCACTCTTTTTTGGTAAAATAATATGAAAAGAATGTAATTCTGATGAACCGTGCTTGAGGAGGGGAATGAATTGTCGAGTCGCCAACGTCGAGATTGGATTGCTTTCGGCTTTGTTTTAGCATTTTTAGGGGTCGCCACGTTTAAGAAACTAGCGCGAGGAACCGCAAATGACGCCGCTGCGCAACAACATCGAGCATCCACAATCACTACGCTAAAAGAACAATTTGGAAATGTTGCGAAACATGCATCACATGTTGCCGCTGCAAGTAAGCTACAAGGAAAAGAATTGACTGATCAAGTGAAAGTCGAAGTCGAACGCTATCAACAAGACATTCAGCCTTCAGTCGATCGCATCCAAGAGAACCTTCAGGAGCTCTCGAACTTACAGTCTGCTATGACTGAAAAAAATGTCGATCAGACACAGTGAGTGTTTGGAGACATCGTCCGTCGATTATAATTGATTTTTTTATCCGGAAAGGATGGATCGAGATGGAACACGAAAAAGAATTCACTGGCCCTGAGGCCATGCTCTATAGCCACAAAATTATTCAATTGAGTAAGGCTTTATGGAAAACCGTCGAAAAAGACTGGCAAAATTGGATTAAACCGTTCGACTTGAACATTAACGAACATCATATCTTATGGATTGCCCACGCTTTAGGCGGTGCATCGATCTCTGAAATTGCAAAATATGGCGTCATGCACGTCTCGACTGCTTTCAACTTCTCGAAGAAGTTAGAGGACCGTGGATTACTTACGTTTTCTAAAAAAGAGACGGACAAACGAAATACGTATGTCCAGTTGACACCTAAAGGCGAAGCATTGTTACTCGAGACGATTCATGCGTTTGACCCAGAAGGTAACGGTGTCTTCCGCGCTTCCCTTCCCTTGCAAGAACTTTATGGCAAGTTCCCCGATTTAACAGACATGACGGCCATCGTTCGTCGCTTGTATGGGGACAACTTCATGGATATCTTTGCAGAAACATCAAAAATGATTACAGAAGAGGCAGGCAGACGCCCTGATGATGAGGATGATCATCTCACTCAAGAAGCCTAACCTGCCGATAGAGTGGCTCTGTGACGTCTAATTCGATTCCTTGACGGACGCATGCCTCAAGAATCGTTTTCACATCGAGCCTCGCATCTAACATACCTGCAAAATGAACGAGCAACGGCTCTATGGACGTAAATCCATAGCGCACTTGCTCGTTTTGTCGCGCTCGAATTTCATCAAGCAATTGATAAAATGACTCCACTTCCTGTTTCGTCAAGTTTGCTCGAATCACTTCATATTCAAACGGACGGTTCGTCCAATCGACAATCTCGAGTAAGATCTTCATCTGATACGCTAAATGCTCGACCTTCTCTTCTAGTGACACTGCCCTCACCCCATCATTTCACATTCTATTACATCATTATACGACAGGATTGTGTGCTATGATACTGTACAGACAAGAGAACAGCTGTCATGATTAGGAAAATGTGATATAGTCGGACTTAGAAACTTTAAGAATTATTAGGGGTGGAATACATGTCAAACGGAATGACGAATGAACCAAAAAAGCAAGATAAAAAATTCTCAACGGGCGCTCTCGTTGGTGCATCTGCAATCGCACTCATCATCGGTGCTGGCGGTACGTACGCGGCAACGAACGCGGGCGGCGGAGAATCAGATAATTCAGCAGTCGTCACATATAAAGGCGGCGAGGTCACTCGCGGTGAAATCGCGGATATGAGCTATGACCGGATGGTGCCACAACTCGCATTCCAAGAGACGATGAATGCACTTCTTGAAAAAGAATACGGTGACCAAGTCGACCAAGAAAAAGTAGACGAAGAATTCAGCAAGACAGAAGAACAATTCAACTCAGAAGAAGAATTCGAACAAGCGATTCAACAAGCCGGCATGAGTGGTACGGAAGAGTTCAAAGAAGCGCTTCGCGGGCAGATGCTTGTTGACGCAGCAAAATCTGAGCTTGTCGACGTGACCGATGAAGACATCGAAGCACAGTTCGCAAAAGAGAACGTAGAAGTGGAAGCTAGTCACATTCTCGTTGAATCAGAAGAAGAAGCACAAGACATCATCAAAGAGTTGAACGACGGTGCGGACTTCGCAGAACTCGCGAAAGAGAAATCAACGGATACAGGTTCTGGCGAAAAAGGTGGAGAGCTCGGTTACTTCTCTGCCGGTGCGATGGTACCTGAATTCGAAGAATACGCGTTTAAAGAAGATGTGGTCGGAAAAGTTTCTGAACCAGTCCAATCGCAATTCGGTTTCCACGTCATCAAAGTGACAGACCGTAAAGAGAAAGACTTGAAACTCGAAGACGAGAAAGACCGCATTCGTGAAGAATTAGCAGCTGAAAAATCAGCTTCGGTCGACGCGAACAAAATTTACGCAGAGTTGATTGAAAAATATAACGTTGACGTAAAAGATTCAAAAGCAGAGCAACAATTTGACGCTGTCAAAGAAGCGATTAAAAACGCAGACGAATCTTCTGAAGAATCGACTGAACAATAAGTTTAAAGGGCACTCCAACGTTGGAGTGCCCTTATTTGTGCACAGATGCCGTATTATAATTTCGGACGATAAAATGCTCGATTATCGAGAGCCATGACACGTTCCGTGAACGCACCCGGTTCGACGCCTTCATATGCTTTTTCGAACATGTTCATGCGCGCATCGATGTTGTCGATGAAGAACAACATCTCCGCCTCAGGAAGTTGAGGCGTATTCGCAGAACCCCACTCCGGTTTACCGTGATGACTTAAGACGAGATGTTGCAACAACGTCGTCACTTCTCGGTCTGTCCCAAGTTCACGTGACACGACTTCAAGCTCCGATGCCATGAGTGACAAGTGACCGAGCAACTTCCCTTCGAGCGTGTACTCTGGTGTGATGGCATCCGATAGTTCAATGACTTTCGCCAAGTCATGCAAAATCACACCCGCAATCAAAAGGTCCCGGTTCAAGGATGGATACAATTCACACATCGTATCCGCGAGCTTCAACATCGACATCACATGAAATGCCAGTCCCGAATAGACCGCATGATGATGTCGAACGGCAGCCGGATATGTGAAATATGCCTCTTCGTGACGATTGACGACTTCCTCGACAAGACGGCGAATCTCATCGTGTTGAAGTGAGGTGATGAATCCACGGATCGTTGTCTCAAGCTCCGACTTCGGAATCGGTGCCGAGCGTACGTACGGCGCGATGTCCACTTCCTGCTCGATGATTGAAATTTGCTTTAGTTTCAACTGCGTGCGCCCGCGATAATCCATCACTTCACCTGACGCATGGACGATTTTTTTTGTCGCATACTTTTCAGTATCCGCACTATCCCATAACTTCGTCTCGATTTCGCCACTCTCGTCGCATAGGATTAATGTTAAATAAGGCTTTCCGTTCCCGGCAAGTCCTTTATAGGATTGTTTGATCATGACATATTGGTCTAGCGTGTCGCCCACTTTGAGTTGACCGATTTTTGTCGTCAATGAAAGCACCTCTCTCTTGTTCAGTACCTTCATCTTATCGAAAGTTTGCGACAGATGCCAACATTCCTGACAATTTGGGAATACTATCAATGTAGCGAATTGGAGGAATGGATGATGGAGTGGGATTGGTATACACGACCTGAGGACTATATTTATGTAGATCAACGATATGTTCAAGCTTATACGTATTGGCTCGAACAACTGACGACCGCAAACGTCACCAAAATTTTGGTCGAGGACGGTTTTATGTATGGTTCACTCACGCTCGACTATGAACAGTTAGAACGAGAACCGCAAAAAATTGGACATTACTTCATCGGACCCGATTTTTTATGGACGATCGGTTTTGATGATCTTCATCACGAGTCGATTCTCGCTAAACAATGTGACTCTCCGATTGAGGCTTTTTACGAGTTACTTGCCGAGCGGATGAACAACTATTTTCACGGCATCGATGAATTTGAAGAACGGTTGTTGACCGCTCAACGTGAAATGACGGGACAGGTCCCTGCTACGTTCATGAATGAGATTTTTGGTCTTCGCAGTGAGATCGAACGGTGGTCGGACACCGTCACCCCTTACAAAGAACTCGTCATGGCAGGACGTGAGGCATTTTTAAGTAAAGATTTACAGCAGTTGAAATCATACCAACTTGCTGATTATCGAGTCAGTCGCTTGCTGACGTTGATCAATCATTATCAAGAAGACGTGATAGCGATGACAGACCTCGCCTCCACACTCTCGAACTTCCGAGGAAATGAGATCATGAAGGCCCTCACCGTCTTCACAGCGCTGACGACCCCAGTCGTTGCGTTCGGTGCCGTTTGGGGGATGAACTTTAAACATATGCCTGAACTGGAATGGCCGCTCGGGTATGGATTCGCCTGGATCATGATTCTTCTCTTCACGCTCATCATCCAAATGTGGTTGAAACGGAAGAATTGGATTGGGTCGTTGTTACAGTTTCCGAATCAGACGACTTCGACGAAACACCGAACAAAACAAAATGCTAAAAAAACGAACAAAAGTTCGTTATAATGATAGAAAAGTGTTTTGCCCAGGAAAGGTGATGTTATGGAACGACTCATCATTCATGTGGACATGGACGCATTTTACGCCTCTGTCGAACAGCGTGATCGTCCCAATTTACGAGGGAAGCCCGTCATCGTCGGAGGCCCACCTCACAGCCGTGGGGTCGTCGCGACATGTTCCTATGAGGCGAGGAAATATGGCGTACACAGCGCGATGTCATCACGTCGCGCTTTTGCCTTGTGCCCGCATGCGACGTTTGTCAAACCAAGGTTTCAAGCATATCGCGAAGTCAGCGCGCAAGTAATGGAGATTTTTAAGTCAGTTACACCGCTCGTCGAACCGCTCTCGCTCGATGAGGCTTATCTCGACGTGACAGAGAATGCGTTATTGAGCTCATCCGGACCCTTTATCGCCCGGTATATTTTAGGTGAAATCAAACGGCGTACCGGCCTTACTGCATCCGCCGGGGTCGCGCCTTCAAAATTCGTTGCTAAAATCGCTTCGGGATTTGAGAAGCCCAACGGTCTCACTGTCGTCCCGACACATGAAGTGGCAGATTTTCTCGCTCCCCTTTCTATTGAAGCGATGCACGGGGTCGGAAAAGTGACCGCACAAACGCTTTATAAGAGCGGATATCACACAATTGGTGATTTGCAAACAACTCGCCCGGAACAATTGAAAGCCATTTTCGGACATGATCGTGGACAACAATTATATGAACTGGCACACGGACGAGACACACGCCCCGTCGTCGCCAAACGGGAACGTAAGTCGATTGGGTCGGAGACGACGTTCGCCATTGATATCGATGACCCGGAAGAAGTGTTCGAACGGGTCATTCCTGAAATGGAGGACGTATTGCGTCAGCTCGATCGTCGCGAGCTGAGCTGTCAAACGGTCACCATTAAATTAAAGACGAGCGAGTTTCAGGCTCGGAGTCATCAAATCAAATTAAACCATCCGACTCATGACCACGACGAGATTCGACGATTGGCCCGACGTCTCTTCGATGAGATGAACGTCATCGAGCCCGTCCGTTTGATCGGACTGACCGTATCCGACTTGATTCCCCGAACTGAATCGACACGGCAACTGACATTCGATGAATTGACAAAACCTTCTCTTGAAGAATGAATAACCATTCATTAAAATAAAGAAAAGGGGGTCATGTGAATGGAAACATACACGGTGACAGGTTTCGAAAATGACGGCACGCTCGTATTGAATGAAATGTTTGAAGCGAGTGACGATCAATCCGCCAAAATAAAAGGACTCGACATGCTTCGCGCTGCCGGGCACGAGCATAAAGGGGCACGCATCGTGCACCAAGGGCAGCTCATCTATTTCGAACGGTGCAAATTACCAGGAAAATTGAAAGGCACGGCATCCTAATAAAAGTAGACCGAGGTTATTTTTCTCGGTCTACTTTTTTATTCGCTGTATTTCTCGTCCCATGCTTCCTGCCATTCTTGAATATCAGGATGAATGTCCTCTAGCGTTTCTCCGCTCAGGCTATATCCGTTCCCCAAGCCTGATCCGTCGGTTACAGGGAAAGATGTCCCTCCGATCACCTTCCCATCCACGACCATCACCGACACTCCAGTCAGGCCGGTGGGAGATTGCTCACTTATCGGATGATCTTTCACCGTAAAGTTTTCATAGTATATGATCTTGCCTACGTATTCATCCGGTGACACGGATTGTAGTCCCCACGTGTTACGTGCACGATCTTCTTTCAACTCATCTAAGGTTAAGGTGCTCGTATGCTCTCCTTCGAAAGAGACGATTGGATACTGTTGTTCCTCGATATACTGTTCGGCCACCCGTCCGTTCTCCGTCATCTCGGGTTCAGGTTCCACTTCTTCCCCGCATGCAACGAGAAATAGACAGAGGATGAGCATCGTCCATTTTTTCATGATCATCATTCCCTTCCTTCAGCCACTCTCTGATTATTCTTTTCGTCCCTTCTCAACTCCTGCTCAAAATGGAAATAAGAAAAGAATCATGAGTATACCGAAGAATGCAGTCAGTAGTTGCAGTGGCACACCGACTTTTATGAAATCTACGAATCGATACCCCCCCACACTAAACACCATCGCATTTGTCGGAGACCCGAACGGGGTCATAAAAGCAAGTGACGCCGAAATGGCGACGGCGATGACGAACGGGATCGGACTAACCGCCATCGATTCCGCAAGTGCGATAGCAAGTGGTATAAACAAGATAGCGGTCGCTGTGTTCGAGATGATTTGACTAAGTAGGATTGTCGCAATAAAAAGAACAACGAGCACCCAGCCAGGTCCATATCCGGCAAAAGAACTCTCTATCCATTCAACTAACCATGCCATGACTCCCGCGTGCTCAAGCGCAGTCCCTACCGGTATCATAGCTGCAATCAAGACGAGTGATGACCATTGAATCGATTGATATGCGACATCCATATGACGCACGGCCCCACTCAAAATCATTGCAAGTGCCGCTAACCAAACCGCAACGGTCGGGTCGACCCACTCGAATACAAACAGTACCACCATCATAAGCAAGATGATGCCTGCTGCAAGCTGATGATGACTGGATACGGTTCGATTGGCCACATCGGTCACCCGTTCATTCGAGAGCAATAGATGTGTGTCTTGTTCAATTCGTTCAAGGTCATCCCACTCTCCTTGCACCATCAATAAGTCACCTTGTTTTAGCGGGGTATCTTTCAATCGCACTTGCGCAATTTCTTCTTGTGGACGGATCAGTTGTAAGACGTTGACATGGAACTCACTCCGTAATCGACTCTCGCCGATGCATTTCCCCACGAGTTGACTCGATGCTGGAATCGTGAACAGCACGACGCCCCCTGCTTTATCATTTACAGCTCTTGCTTCAACCTTTTTATAAGGGATTTGTTCCTGATGTGAGAGGGAACGAACTTGCTGTTCGTCCCCACTAACGAGTAAACTTCCTGCGCGTATCACGGTGTCGGCGCGTGCTGTTTCATAGTGTTGACGTATCCCTTGAATACGTTCTTTTAGAACAAGAATCCCATTATGTGACCACTTCAAGTCACTCAACCGCTTCCCAATTAAAGGGTGGGATTTCTCAATCGATATGACATACACGCTCGGACTTGGTGGTTCTTTTGTTTCTTCTTTAGCCCACTCATTCGAGCTACCTTGATCGAGTAAACGATTTCCGAACAGACGGAAATAAACCAATCCCACGACCATGACGACCAAGCCAATCGGAAGCAGCGAAAAGAAACCGATCGGGACTTCCGCAAGACCACGTAACGATTCTGCTGCAACTAGATTTGGTGGTGTACCAATCAATGTCATCGTTCCACCAATACTTGAGAAGAAGGCGAGCGGCATGAGATATGTTTTGGCAGATCTTTTGATTTGGCGCGCCATCGCCATGACGACTGGAATGAGCAATGCGACCGTACCTGTGTTTGACATGACGCTTGAAAGGAACGTGACGGTCAACATGAATAAATAGAATAGTCTCGTCTCGCTCCCGTTGGCATATGGAATCAATAAAGAAGCCAGTCGTTCTGCCAAGCCAGAATGAAACAATCCCGCACCGACCACGAATAGTCCGGCAATCATCAACACAACCGAATTTGAGAATCCGGATACCGCCTCACTCGGAGTCAATTGATTTGTTAAGACGAGACAGAGAAGTCCAATCACAGCAACCAAATCTGCCCGTAGCCATCCCATTATGAAAAAGAGAATCATCCCTAAAAGTATAAGGACAGTCACCATGACAGTTCACCCTTTCCCCATTATCACATCTTCATTATAATCCAGTTTATGAAAGCGCTTACTTAATAGGTGTGACAATCTCATCAACAAAAAAACGGATAGCCCGAAAGCTACCCGTTCATCATTGTCTTATTGAACTTCATTTTCATTCACCATCGGAGCGTAAAGCTCTTCAAGTGGTTTCATGATGACTTTCGTTACTTCTGTAACGAGCTGGTGCATGCGTTGCTCTTCTTGCATGAGCTCCATGATCAATTCGTTCTGTTGAACGCTCATCATTTTCGTTTGCGCATCCATCATTTCCTGCTCAGAGATTTCCTCTCCTTGCATTTGCTTTTGTTGAAGCGTCATTTGGATGTTACGGAAGTCAGCGAACAACTGGTTCGCTTCCGCATCCGCATTGACACGATCGTATAAAGAAGAGAGTGTTGTGAACTCTTCAGAATCGCGAAGTGCTTTCTCCAATTGGTAAGCTTGGTCGTACAAGTTTGTTTGTGACATGTAACGTCCTCCTAAATACTATTAGGGTTTCGCCATCACAAGATGGCAATCAACCCTTGAATCAACCCAATCATACCACCTAATAGCGCGCCAAGCCATGTTATTGCCCGAAACTCCCGTTTGGAAATGGATAATACAATTTCTTCTAGGTAAGACGTATCGAGAGATTGAACTTGTTCCTGAACAATTTTGTCAATCTTTAATCGATCCATAATCGTCTCCAATTGATTCGTGAAGCGCTCAATGACAAGCGTCACGCCTTGTGGGACGATTTCGTCGACGACACGGGATTCAACAGACTCCGTATATGTCGATACAGGGCGATCCAACAATTGCGCTATTGGTAAGCGTGAGACTACCTGTTGCACAATGCCATCGATGAGTCGTTTTTCTAATCGTTCGTCCATTAGCGTATCGACTGATTTTTCACTAAAACGCTCAAATTCGCGCGTAATCATCGTCGTCATTCCGTCACGCGTTGACTGACCTCTTAAAATATTGACGATTTCAGGTCGAACCATTTCGACAAAGTTCATGTTTTGAATGAATCCTGCGATAAATCCGAGTCGACGTTGAACAAACGAATCAACCATATGTCGAAGCTGTGCCTCACCTTCCGGAGAATAGAAATATTCTTCCGATTTAACAAGAAGCGCATCAACAATTTCAGGAATGACCGCCCGTACGCGGTCCATACCTTCTTCCCCAAGTAACTCGAACAACTTTCGTTCTTTTACTTCAGCCATGACGCTCGTTAACTCGTCACGTAACTTGTCATCCGCTAACGTGAGGATGCGTGCCTCCGCGTTCGGGTAGAGGGGTTCTACGAGTTCTCGAACCGTTTTATCCGAGCGCAACATCGCTTGAACTTCTTGCTGAGCAAATTGGGTGATGTGTGTCGTCACTTGATCATCTAGCAATCGCTTTCGCATACCTTCTGGTGTCAACAAGTGTTTGACGACGGTCTTTCCTAAACTGGATGCTAATTCATCCCGTCGCTTCGGAATCAGTCCCGGAGTAAATGGAATCCGGAACGAACCAATATATTTCGGTTCATGTGGTCGGAATAACATTTTAATGGCGAGGAAGTTCGTCACACCCCCAATCGTTGCTCCAATCACAATCATGAGTAAAATCTTCAATATCCCGTCCAAACTGCAAGCCTCCAATCTGAAATATGATACATTGTTGTTGAGGTGATAGTATTGAATACGTTTGATCGTATTAAATCGATATTTCCGGCCGCTGTCCATCGGTCGGAAGATGCATCTGGTGACCATGACTGGTTCGAGACGCAAAACGGTACCGTATTTGGATTACCAACGTTCGAATTAACCGAACGTGAACAGCAACTTCTACGCATGTGGGCGACTCCCATTCTTCAGTCAGACCCTCATCAGCGAAAGTGGCAAGAGCGTTTGCAGGATGATACGTTTCGCTTTGAACAACCGTTTCGGCTGATTACCCTTTCGCTTCAAGAAACAGAAGAGGAATCACTCGATTCATTCATCAGCATTGTACACGACTTCATGCCGCATGCTGAAATGATAATGATGACCCAAAAACATCTCGAACTCATCGAGCAAGACACGTTTGCCGATCTCCAAGAATTTGAGGACGTATTGCGTGCCATTGCGAGCGATTGCTTTATAGAAGCTTATGCCGTGTATAGCGAACGCCCACAAGGCAACCTAGCCCACGTGTATCGTCAACATCAAATACTCATACCATACGCGCGTCTCTCTACTAAAACTTACCCTGCTAGTCAATTATTATACCATTATTTACTACAAGAGCAGGATTCAAAAGAACGGATTCGCCGAATTGCACCATTGCTTGAACCGCTCGACCTGTCAACGATTGAATTGCTCGAATCATTGTTCAGCCACTCGTTGAATGTCTCACATACGGCCAAAGCGCTGTTCATGCATCGAAACACGCTGAACTATCGACTCGATCGCTTGTTCGAGACGACCGGTTATGACGCTCGAAAGTTCTATGACGCTAGTCTCCTTCAACTATTGGTCACGTTGCACAAATCCGACTGACGGTTTTTGTGCAACTTGTCTATATTCAATGCAAGCGGTTTCATCATATAATCATTCTTGTAAGCGCTATTATAAACAAACAGATTCTTTAGGAGGCTAACGACATGGCAGAAATTCGTTTAGAACATATTGAAAAAATTTACGATGGTGGCGTCAAAGCCGTCAGCGATTTTAACTTACACATTAAAGACCGTGAATTCATTGTATTTGTCGGACCGTCTGGTTGCGGAAAATCGACGACACTTCGTATGATCGCAGGTCTTGAAGAGATTTCGAACGGTGACTTCATCATTGATGGGAAACGAATGAACGATGTCGCTCCTAAAGATCGTGATATCGCCATGGTCTTCCAAAACTATGCACTCTATCCACACATGAGTGTCTTTGACAACATGGCATTCGGGTTGAAACTCCGTAAGTTCCCGAAAGATGAGATTGATCGTCGCGTCAAAGACGCTGCACGTATTCTCGGCTTGGAGGAATACCTCGAGCGTAAACCAAAAGCACTCTCAGGTGGACAACGTCAACGTGTGGCCATCGGACGTGCCATCGTTCGTGATGCGAAAGTCTTCTTAATGGACGAACCACTCTCGAACTTGGATGCAAAACTTCGTGTACAAATGCGTAAAGAGATCATCCAACTTCACAACCGTTTGGACACAACTACGATTTATGTTACCCATGACCAAACTGAAGCGATGACACTCGCAACACGTATTGTCATCTTGAAAGACGGCCTTATCCAACAAGTCGGCTCACCAAAAGAAGTTTACGATTACCCGGACAACATCTTCGTCGCCGGTTTCATCGGTTCCCCTTCAATGAACTTCTTCCGCGGTACACTCGCAGAAGGCAAATTCATCACGAACGGGGAAGAAGTCAACGTACCAGAAGGAAAAATGAAGACCCTTCGTGACCGTGGTTATGTTGGTAAAGAGCTTGTCCTCGGAATTCGTCCAGAATCAATCCATGATGAGCCAATCTACATCGACTCGCCAACAACGCATACGTTCAAAGCACACATCGATGTCGCTGAGCTCATGGGCTCAGAATCATACCTCTATGCGGAACTCGGTGGACACCAGTTCACAGCACGTGTCGACGGTCGCTCAAACATCCACATGGGTGACGATGTTGAACTCGCCCTCGATATGACAAAAGCACACTTCTTCGACGGAGAAACAGAACAAGTCATCCGTTAAGCCATACAAAAACCCTCGATTCGTTTGAATCGAGGGTTTTTTATCATCGAATCGCGTAACGCTGTTCGAGTTTATGTTGCCCAGCTTGAATCATGGTCGACAAAATCCAATAGATGGAAGCCGAGAACAAGAGTAACGGCATGACCAGATAGGTTGTGGCCGCAATCTGGTCAGACACGTACGTCAACTCCTGAACCGCAATGACCGTACCAAGCGATGTCGACTTGATAATGTCGATGACCGAGTTCGAGACAGGCGGGATGGCACGAGAGAGCGCTTGCGGGAAAATGATGTCTTTGAAACGCTTCATTTTCGGAATGCCGAGCGCGACACTCGCTTCCACTTGTCCTTTGTCGACAGAGTTAATTGCCGCCCGAAATGCTTCTGAGATATAGGCCGCAAAGTGAAACCCTAATCCGAAGATGAGCGCCTGCATCCCACTGAGTTGCACGAACCCAGTGAGACCGACATACAAAATCAACAACTGGAGCAACAGCGGTGTTCCACGGAAGAACGAGATATATGTCCGTGTTAACAATCGTACAATTTTAATTGGACTACTATGAAGTAAAGCGATGATCAGACCGAGCGCCAAGGCGAGAAGAATCGACAGGACACTGGCGATCAACGTGAGCTGGATGGCTTCAAGATAGACCGAGCGGTTATCTATGACGGTCGTGATCAGTTCATTCATTGACTGATATCCTCACCGAAGTATTTCTCACCGATTTCTTTCATTGTGCCATCTTCTTTCATTTCCGCGAGTGCATCATTCAACTTCTTAAGAACATCGCTATCCTGACGTGCCATGAATCCAGCTTCACTTGTATTGAAGATGTCACCGACTGCTTTGACGTCATAACCTGTCTTTTCAAGTTCTGTCAAAATAAAGAGACGGTCATTAAGTGCCGCTTCCAAGCGACCGACTTCGAGGTCTTGAAGTACTTGGTTTGCCCCTTTGTAGTATTTCACTTCAGCTCCTGCTTCTTCAGCCATTTGGGCATAAGCAGAACCTTGTGTCGAGCCGACTAGTTTGCCATCAAGGTCGTCAATTCCTTGAATATCATTGTTGTCCGAAGCGACGATGACTTGTGCACCCGACACGGCATACGGATCAGTAAATGCATATTTCTCTTCACGCTCAGGTGTGATGCTCATTTGGTTGGCAATCATATCAATGCGTTCTGCATCGAGAGCCGGGACGAGTCCCTTAAAGTCCATTGCCTCGTATTCAACTTTATAACCGGCACGTTCTGCCGCCTCATTCAAGACATCGATATCATATCCCATCAATTCACCTTTGTCTTTATATGTGAAGGGTGGATAAGTCGCCTCTGTCCCGACAGTAATGACCGCTTCGTCCGCTCCACTTCCTGTTTCATTGCCACAAGCTGCGAGAAGCCCTACTGAAGCTCCAAGTGCCAATACTGTAGTTAACGTTTTTTTCATGATGATTCCGCCTTTCTTATAATCCTTATATGATTACACGGTTTTAAACAATAACCTCATCATACTGGCGGAGTGTCTTCATGTCAAACAAAAAACATCACCCTATTTCTAGAGTGATGTTCGGTATCAATCAATCGCTTTCGCCTGTTGCATGACGTCCGCTTCAATCGCTTCACGTTTTGCAGTCGTTTTGTCGGCACGATCCGCATGTACACTGAAGTAGAACTTGATTTTCGGCTCTGTTCCAGACGGACGAAGGCAGAACCATGACCCGTCCGCAAAGATGAATTTTAAGACGTTCGATGATGGCAATTCGATGCCTTCAGACTTACCGGTCTGCAAGTCAGTCGCCACTTGCTTCTTATAGTCTTCGAAGCGAACGACCTCGTATCCCCCTACTTCTTTTGGCGGATTGGCACGGAACGCTTCCATCATCCGTCCGATTTGTTCGAGACCAGCCTTTCCTTTCAACGTCATCGACTGTAACGATTCTTCATAGAACCCATACTTCTCGTAAATCGACTGCAACGCATCATAAAGCGTGCGACCATGTTGTTTATGATAAGCCGCCATCTCCGCTGCGAGTAAACAAGCCTGAACGGCATCCTTATCACGGCAGAAATCCCCAATCAAGTAGCCATAGCTTTCTTCATAGCCGAACAGGAACTCATATTCTCCAGACTCTTCATACTGTTTAATTTTCTCACCGATGAATTTGAATCCGGTCAGCGTGTTTTCAAGATGCACGCCGTATGCTTTCGCAATGGCGGCACCAAGTTCGGACGTGACAATCGTCTTCGCGACGAACCCGTTCGATGGAAGCGTCCCCGTTTCACTCTTCTGTGAGAGGATATATTCCATCAACAGCGCACCTGTCTGGTTTCCCGTCAAGACGAACCAATCACCATCTTGTCCGCGCACGGTCAAGCCGACACGGTCGGCATCAGGATCGGTCGCCATCAGTAAATCAGCACTGACACGATCCCCGTATTCCATTGCTAATTTAAACGCCGCCTTTTCTTCCGGGTTCGGATAACTGACTGTTGGGAACGCGCCATCTGGCTCTGCTTGTTCTTCTACAATCGTCACATGGTCAAATCCATACGCCTTCAACCCTTCCATGACTGGACGGCGCCCTGTCCCGTGAAGCGGCGAATAGACGATTTGAAGGGAACTGTCCTGTACGTCACGATGAATACGGATTGACTGGAGCGCCTCCATATACGCTTCATCGACTGATCGGTCGACTGTGACGAGCAAACCCGTCTGACGAAGCGTTGCCTCATCTTTGATTTCAATCGTCAGCTCATCTTCAATCGCATTGACGTAACTGACAAGTTCATCCGCTTCCACCGGTGGAAGCTGTCCACCGTCTGCCCCATATACTTTGAACCCGTTATACTCAGGGGGATTGTGGCTAGCTGTGATGACGATCCCGCCGAATGCATCAAGATGACGTACCGCAAATGAGAGCTCAGGTGTGGCGCGCAAACTTGGGAACAAGTACGTTTTGATGCCGTTTGACGCGAGCGTCCGCGCCGCCTCTAACGCGAACTCCGGAGAAAAATGACGCGAGTCATGGGCGATGACGACGCCGTGACGCTTCGCCTCTTCTCCTGAGGATGAGATAAAGTCAGCAAACCCTTGAGACGCTTTTCGAATGGTATACATGTTCATTCGATTTGCACCCGGTCCAATTTCTCCCCGCATCCCGCCTGTCCCGAACTCCAGCGTCTTATAAAATGCGTCTTCTAACGTTGACTCATCTTTTGCGAGTTCTTCAAGTTCCGCACGCAAATGCGGTTCAAGTCCATCAAATTGACTCCAACGTTCATATGTTTGTTGCCATGTCATGGTTTATTCCCCTTTCACCTTAAAAAAATCAATCGAAGTACTCGCCAATTGCTTCCATCTTGTATACGATGAGAGTAATGAAACCTCGAGGTGATATTAATGTTTCCAACAATGCGTGCCCAAGAATTAAAACAAATCGTGCATACGAACTCGATTCGTTTCATCGATTGCCGATATTCGTTAAACGACGCGTCCTATGGTAAATACGTTTATGGACAGGGACATCTTCCGAACGCAGTCTTTCTCGACTTGATGGAAGACTTGTCTGGTCCACTCGGTGAACATGGTGGACGTCATCCGCTCCCTTCAAAAGAGGCATGGACGTCAACGCTTCGTCGCATCGGCTTGAAAAAAGATGATCTTGTCGTTATTTATGATGACGGTTTTCCGTATGCAGCCCGTGCATGGTGGCTCTTTAAATGGGCCGGTCACGAGCGGGTCGTCGTCCTAGAAGGCGGAATCCAGTCGGGAATCACCTATTGCGGTGATACCACGACGGAAATTCCACACTATAAGTCGAGTGACTATACGCCGGACTTCCAAGACGACATGATTGCCACACTCGAAGAAGTAAGAGCCGCCACAAACGGTAAACTTTACGATTCTAGATCAGAAGATCGCTATAACGGCGTACACGAACCGATAGACCAAAAAGCAGGACACATTCCGAACGCATTGCTTTGCTCATATGCAGAAGCTATTACAGAGCTCGGCACATTAGAAGACTTTCACGATTTGAAAGAACTTTACAAAGATGTTCTTCCTGTCGAGAACCCAATCTTTTATTGTGGGAGCGGTGTGACCGCCTGTGTCAATATTTTAGCGCTACATGCTCTCGGTAAGGACGATGTCCGGCTCTATCCAGGATCATATTCCGATTGGGTCAGCTATCCAGAAAACGAGGTCCACCCGTAACGGGTGGATCGTTTTTTTATTTCACGCTCGTCGGTTTGATATTCCAAACTGCGTTTGCATACTCCGTGATGGTTCGGTCACTTGAGAAGATGCCCGATTTCGCCGTATTGACAATTGAGCTCTCTGCCCAACGCGCACGATCACGGAACATCTCGTCGACACGTCGCTGTGCTCGCATGTAAGAGATAAAGTCTTTTAAGACTAAGAAATCATCGTTGTAGACGAGAAGTGAATCGAAGATGGACTGGAATTGATATTCGCCTACCTTATCGAATGTCCCACTGACGAGACCATCGACGACATCCTTGATTTCTTGGTGTGCGTGATACATCTCCGCTGCATGATACCCTCCGAACTTTTTATAGTTCATGACTTCTTGTGGAGATAATCCGAAAATGAAGATGTGATCATCGCTGACGGCATCACGAATCTCAATATTGGCTCCGTCTAACGTTCCAATCGTTAAAGCACCATTCATCATGAACTTCATGTTGCCGGTACCCGATGCCTCATAGCTTGCAGTCGAAATTTGTTCACTCAAGTCAGATCCCGGGAAAATCCGTTCAGCCATTGAAACACGATAGTTTTCAAGGAAGATGACTTTGATGAATTGACTTGCTCGCTTATCCTTGTTGATTAATGTCGCAAGCGCATTGATGTAACGAATAATTTCTTTCGCATAATGATATCCTGGTGCCGCCTTTGCGCCAAAGATAAACGTTCGGGGAACCATCGTGAACGTCGGATCTGCTTGAATCTTCAAGTAGAGCGCATGGATATGAAGCGCGTTTAGCAACTGCCGCTTATAGGCGTGTAGACGCTTGACTTGCACATCAAAAATCGAATGCGGATCAACCGTTTCTCCGGTCTCCGATTGAATGTAAGCTGCCAAATCGAATTTATTTTGTTGCTTCACATCCATCACTTTTTCTTGAAAACTCTTATCTTTTGAGAAATCCATCAGCTTTTCCAAATCATTTGGATGCTCAATCCACGAAGGACCGATTGCTTCTGTGATAACCTCAGATAATCGTGGATTCGATTTTAAGAGCCAGCGACGATGGGTAATCCCGTTCGTCTTGTTGTTAAATCGCAGTGGGAAAATCTCATATAAGTAACGCATCTCACGCTGTTTCAAAATATCGGTATGGATTTGTGCAACCCCGTTCGTCGAATGAGAGCCGACGACGGCCAAGTTGGCCATATTGATATGCTCATTCGATACGATTGCGATTTCACCCATATGTGATTCGAGATGGGGATAGTTGACGAGGACGTCACGACAGAAACGTCGATTGATTTCTTCGATGATCTGATAGACACGTGGCAATAGCCGCTGGTACATCTCAACCGGCCATTTTTCAAGTGCTTCTGCGAGTAACGTGTGGTTCGTAAACGACATGACGCTCTTCGTGATTCGCCACGCTTCATCCCATCCGTATCCATGCTCATCCATCAAAATTCGCATTAATTCAGGGATTGCAACAACCGGGTGCGTATCATTGATGTGAATCGCATAATGATCGCCCAATTGTTTGAGAGATTTATTACCTTTTAAGTACGAAGCAAGCATCGACTGGATTCCTGCCGACACGAAGAAATACTGTTGTTTCAAACGAAGTACTTTTCCTTCATAAGTCGTATCATCCGGATATAAGAATTCCGAAATGGTCGCAATCGACTGTTTATGTTTTAACAAGTCTTTATACGTCCCTTTTGTCTTCTCTAAATATGCCTCATCATCAAGTGGTGATTCAGCGTTCCAAAGACGCAACGTATTCACAACGTCATTCTGATAACCGATGACTGGCATATCGTAGGGGACCGCTTTGACAACTTCATCCGGATGGTGGACGACACGCAATCGGTCTCCGATTTGCTTCATCTCGATCCATCCACCGAAGTTAATGTCGACCGCCTTATCCTGACGTCTCGTTTCCCACATGTTTCCATCACGGAGCCAATTGTCCGGTAGCTCGACCTGATATCCATCCACAATCTTCTGTTTGAAGAGACCATAGCGATATCGAATCCCGTTCCCGTGCCCGGGTAAACTGAGTGCGGCCAATGAATCAAGGAAGCAAGCTGCTAAACGACCGAGCCCCCCGTTCCCGAGACCAGGTTCCGGTTCCAACTCTGAGATATCGGTAAAATCGTATCCGAGATCCTCAAGCCCTTCTTTGACGAGTTCTAATACGTCTAGGCTTAACAAGTTATTGTACAGGAAACGGCCTAATAAAAATTCAAGTGAGAAGTAGATGACTTGCTTACTATGCTTTTCTTCTTGACGGTCTCGCGTATGGATCCATTTCGGCATGGCCTGTTCGCGTACCATCGTTGCCAATGTTTGATACACTTCCTGCTCTGTCCCATCCTCAATCGACTTTCCATTCAATGCGATAAATCGTTCTTTAAATGCGCCGACAAAGCTCTGTTTATCTGTGAACATAAATCAAATTAGCTCCTTCCAATCATGCGAATAAATGATATAACTCACGATATTGCTTGGCGGATTGTTTCCAGCTGTAGTCCGCGGTCATCGCCTGATGGACGAGGGCATCCCAATTTTCTTTCTCGGAATAGACACGAATCGAGTATTCGATTGTCGCCAACATCTCATGGGCATTATAATTCATGAACCCAAATCCGGTCCCTTCTTGCGTGAACTCGTTATACGGCTTCACCGTATCCCGCAGTCCGCCCGTCTCACGTACGATGGGCAATGTGCCGTATCGCATGGAAATCAGTTGACTGAGTCCACAAGGTTCGAAACGTGACGGCATTAAAAAAGCATCCGCCCCAGCATAAATCAAGTGCGCGAGTTCGATATCAAAACCGATATATGAACCGACCGTTCCCGGATGTGCTGCCGTCATCTCGTGAATGATTCCCTCATATTCCGGTTGTCCCGAACCAAGAAATGCGAATTGACAAGGCAATTGACCGAGTTCTTCACGGACAGCGTTTATTAAATCGAGTCCTTTTTGGTCAACGAGTCGGCTGACAAAACCGATTAGCATGACATCGTCTCGTACCTCAAGACCGAGACGCTCTTGTAACGCTCGTTTGTTAGCGACTTTTCCTTTTTTATACGTATCCAAATCATACGTCTGTGCAATACGAGCATCCGTACTCGGGTCATTCGTCGACAAATCAATGCCGTTTAAAATTCCTCGTACATCGACAGCGCGATGACGCAGGGCTCCATCTAATCCTTCACCGTAATATGGCTCCATAATTTCATCGCGATAAGATGGACTGACTGTTGTGATTTGATCTGAGTGGACGATTCCTGCTTTCATGTAATTGACGAGACCGTTATGCTGAATACCTTCAGCCGTAAAATGTTCAGGACCGAACTGTAGTAGCTCTCCCAAAATCTCTTCAGGGAAGACTCCTTGATATTGCAAGTTATGGATTGTGTAGACGGTACGAATATGTTGATACGCTTCAATATGTTGATAATGGATTCGTAAAAATGCTGGTAAAATCCCTGTCTGCCAATCATGACAATGAAGGACATCGGGCACATCTTCTATCTTTCCAATCATCTCGAGTACAGCTCGCGAGAAGAACGCGAATCGCTCTGCATCGTCAAAGTGTCCGTATAAAACACCATCACGTTTAAAGTAATACTCGCTATCAATGAAATAATAGTTGATGCCATCCCGCTCTAATTTTAAGACCGCACCAAACTGCTTGCGCCAACCGACCGGAACGATTAGGTCGAATAAATACTCCATCTCGTCCACATACTCTTCAGCAATCGATCCATACTTCGGCATGACGACGCTAACCTCTTCTCCTAAATCCGCCACCGCTTGAGGGAGGGAACCGACGACGTCGGCTAGCCCCCCCGTCTTCATGAACGGTGCCGCTTCTGAAGCAACGTACCAAATTTTCATAAAATCCTCCTCACACCACTGTCCGTTTTGCGATGACAATCGGTTCGTCGATTGTACCTCGAATGACCTGTCCTCGTTTTACGACCACTTCTTTATCAAGGATCGCATTTTCGACAACAGCCCCTTCTTCAATGATTGACTTCGACGAAATGATAGAATTCTTGACGCGAGCATGCTTACTTACTTGAACACCACGGAAGAGAATACTGTTTTGAACTTCCCCATGAATTTTACATCCGTTCGCCACGAGTGCTTCATTCACTTTCGAACCTTTCAAGTAACGAGTAGGTGGTTCGTGCTTGATTTTCGTATAAATGTGCGGGAAATCGTAAATAATCCCTTCTCCACGGAGCAATCGCATACTTTCATTATAGTAAGAAAGTACAGAATGAATGACTTGCATTTTCCCGACATAATGATAACCGTGAACGTGTAAACGGTGGAGTTGTGGACGAATGACGCCATCTAATAAATCATATTCACCTTTAGACGTCGCTTCGTCAACGAGCCGCATGAAGAGATTCTTTGACATAATAATTGTCTCTGTATATGAATACTCATCATCTGGTGAAAATCCTCGTTCTGACACGCCGACGACACGATCGTTCTCACCGAGACGAATCGGGCGACAGTAACCACATTTCTGCTCATGTGTTGTATAAGCAAGTGTGATATCCGCACCAATCGATTTGTGATGTTCGAGCATGTCGTTATAGTCAATCGTCGTCAGCACGTTCGACCCTGTAATAACTACATACGGTTGCTTGCTGCGAATGAAATGTTCACGGTGTATCGAAAAGTTTGCCAAATCCCCAAGATACGCTCCCCCATCTGGCTTCAATGCCGGTGGAAAGATGTGTAGCCCTCCTTGTGAACGGTCCAAATCCCATTCTTTCCCCGAACCTAGATGATCCATCAAAGAGCTATAATTATCTAACGTGAAAATCCCGACTTGACTGATGTTTTGTGTAATCATATTCGTCAACGTAAAATCAATCAGTCGATAGCGACCTGAGAATGGGACCGCCGCCATATTACGATGTCCAGTAAATTCTGGAAACAATCCTTGTTCCGTCCCTAAGTTAATGACCCCTAATAAATCGTTCGTCAACAGTAACGCCTCCTTGCGTGTCTCTTTACTTGTTTCAAACTCGTTGTTTGAAGACGGTTCCGCTTTCGATGTTTTCATGTGGTTCAATAACAACGATATCACCACCTGGCTCACCGACTGTCGCACCATCTTCAATGACTGCACAGCTCGCGACAATGGCTCTGTGAATTGTTACATCCTTCCCAATTCTAGCCCCCGGCATAATCACGGAGTCTTTGACGAGTGAGCCTTCTTCGACACGGACGTCATAAAATAGAACCGAGTGTTGCACTTCCCCTTCGATATGACACCCTTCATTGATCACAGACTGTTCTACACATGCATCTTTTCCAATATACTGAGGCGTCTGATTCGGGTTGACGGAATAGATCTTCCAGTCCGGGTCGTACAAATCAAATGGAGGGTCTTCCTCTAAGAGGTCCATGTTTGCTTCCCAAAGTGATTGAATCGTTCCAACATCTTTCCAGTAGCCTTTGAACTTGTAGGCGAAGACGTCAAGCCCTTGGAGAAGCGTATTTGGAATGATGTTCTTCCCGAAGTCAAAGCTTGACGTCTCATCTTCAGCATC
Organism: Exiguobacterium sp. s57; assembly: GCF_018617685.1. Taxonomy (NCBI): domain Bacteria; kingdom Bacillati; phylum Bacillota; class Bacilli; order Caryophanales; genus Exiguobacterium; species Exiguobacterium sp. s57. The sequence goes on along the minus strand of NZ_JACSKR010000003.1, from coordinate 7,909 downwards.
TTTAATTAAATGCTCTCGTAAGACTTTCCAGTTGAAGATGTAGATGCCCATCGATGCCAAGTTACTCTTTGGGTCTTCAGGCTTTTCATCAAACTCATTGATTCGAAGGTCATCCGCTGTGTTTAAAATACCGAATCGTGATGCTTCGTCCCATGGTACTTCCATGACAGAGATGGTCACATCGGCTTGTTTTTCTTTATGGGCCTCGAGCATCTTCTCGTAGTCCATTTTGTAAATGTGATCTCCTGATAAGATCAAGACGTAATCCGGATCGTAAGCGTCGATGTAGCTCAAGTTACGATAGATCGCATTAGCTGTTCCTTCATACCAATTTTTCCCCGACTGTGCTTGATAAGGTGGAAGAATCGCTAATCCTCCATTGCGACGATCTAAGTCCCATGCTGTCCCGATTCCTAAGTAACGATTCAATTCAAGTGGCTCGTATTGCGTCAATACCCCGACTGTTGTGATTCCTGAGTTCGTGCAGTTTGACAATGGGAAATCGATAATTCGGTACTTTCCGCCGAAATTCACGGCTGGTTTCGCCGTTTTTCGCGTGAGAGGCCCTAATCGTTTTCCTTCTCCTCCCGCAAGGAGCATCGCAACCATTTCTTGCTTCATAAATAATAAGCCTCCTCAAAATCGTAATATACAACCTCTTTTACCCTTTTTCGCTCTTTCCTAAAGTATTCCTTCTCGAATTATTATATGATAACGTTTACATTTTTTATTTTTTTATAAAATTGACGATATAATGAATAGAAAGAGGTGATCGGATGAGAGCTTGGATTGGAACTTTATTTTTCGCTGGACTTTTAGCGACTTCCTTAACACTCACAAACGCATTGAAAGAAGAGATTGATAAAACTGAAGAGATTTTATCGTGGGGAGAAGAACTGGTGTCGGTGCAACCACTCTCGTCGAAACATGCCATCACACTCGCATACAATGGTGGGGAACAACAAATTTATTTGGCTGGCCGTAGAAATGATGTAACTCCAAAGGCGTTGCCTAAACACATTCAAGAAGCCATCATGACTATTGAAGACCGTAAATTCAATGCTCATCCCGGTTATGATTTGAGCGGAATCGCCCGTGCGTTTATCAATAACGCGAACGAGACATCCGTTCAAGGTGGGAGCACGATCACACAACAGCTCGCACGAAACGTCTACCTCACACATGAGCGAACATATGAACGAAAAGTGAAGGAATTGTTAATCGCGCAAGCGCTTGAAAAAAACTATAGCAAAAAAGAAATTTTAACAGCCTATAGCAATGTCATATTCTTTGGACATAACGTATATGGGATTCAATCTGCGGCTGATACATACTTTTCAAGGCCGCTCGCTGATTTGAATTGGAATCAACTGGCCTATCTGTTGACGGTACCGAATAATCCGTCCCTTTACGACCCGCTCAATCCTACAGAAGCCTATTTTGAACGGAAGGACCGGATTTTGACACAATTGTTTGAAGCAAGTATCCTCTCAAAGAGTGCCTACGACCAATATCATGGTATAAAACTACAAGCTTCGTACCGTAATCAAACGATTCAATACCCGGACTATATGGATACAGCCGTCCGCGAGGCGATTCAATTGGTACGTACGCGCTATGACTTGGACGATACCGAAGCAAGAGATTATTTATCTACCCATGAAGCAACGATTGAGACTTACTTATCGACAGGGAAACAGAAACAAGCAAAACGGGTGATGAGTCAACTTCCTCCCGGGCTGAACGGAGGCTATACGGAACTGACACCTCAAGGGCGAATCGTGGCAATGGTCGATTCAGAAATGACACAAGTCGGTGAGTTCAACCGGGCGACACAGGCGTATCGCCAACCAGGATCAGCCATTAAACCAATTCTCGTGTTCGCACCATTTATCGAAGACACTGGTGCGACGCTTAACACAGTACTCGATGGACGACCGACCTGTTACGGTTCGTATTGTCCCGGGAATAGCCACGACCGCGTGTTAGGTGATGTCTTGTTAAAGGACGCGGTCGCCTACTCGTATAACACACCTGCTCTCGCCGCCTTCTCAGCGATTGATCAAGAGAGGGCGTATAAGACGGCAGACATGATGTTCAGTCAATGGGATGAACAGGATGAGAACTTAGCTAGCGCTCTTGGTGGACTCACACAAGGAGTCTCTCCGAGAGAACTGGCAGCCGCCTACACACCGTTCTTAAACAAAGGTGTCTATACATCAGGACATACGATCAAACAAATCAAATTCAAGTCCGGGGAGCCGACATTGACGCCAATTTTGACCGAAGAGGCCATTTGGTCTACGGATACCATGGACGTGATGAAGAAAGCATTATCGACCGTCACCACGTACGGGACGGGACGCTATGCGAATCGAGTGAAAGGCGACTACGATTATCTCGGGGGCAAGACGGGAACGACAAACGACAATAAAGACATGTGGTACGTCGGACTGACCGACCGCACCATCACCGCCATTTGGCTCGGTGCCGACACACCTCGTCCGTTCCCAGAACTCGCCAACCGTGCGTATCCAGCGATTGTTTGGACGGAGTCGCATTAAAAAGGAGTCAGCCGCTGAAAAGTGGGCTGACTCCTTTTGTTCTATTTCCGACGTTCAATCTGAAGTCGATATGCTCCCCAATGCTCCTTCAACTCGTCGTGATCGATGAGTTTCCATGGGTTGAAACGAACTTGACCGTGCTTGTTGAAATATAGGTTTTGTCGAACACAGTAGCTGGCGTGAACAAGTTGCTCTTGGTCGTTCCAAAACGTCAGGACGTCATTCGACCTTGGCGCATCATCCTTCACGGTTTCGTACCCACTTCGCTTTAGTGTCTGAAGGAATGTCTCCGGATGAACCCATTGGTGAACGATTTGTTCGTTTCCTGTGACCGCAAACAACGTCGCTGCGAGACAGTTACTTCCCTCCTGGATTGGAAACCGATTTGCATAGTCCGCAAGATACGAGGCAATCGAGTCATCACAGGGTTCCCCTTCCCAACGATCCCACTCCTTCGCATAGTTGAGCAGAAGAGAATGACGCATCTCGATGTCGAGCGCATTCCAATTTTGCGGATGCAAGACGATGACATGCGTGCCGTCCTTCTCTACAATCGCCTCATTCGATAGACGTTTCATCTGCTCGTCCGATATCGGCAAAACAAGACCACGATGGGTCGTCACTTGAAATTCCAATAAACGTGTTTTGACGTGCTCCTGTAACTCCTTCAAAAAGCCAGAGAACGCATGGACGACATGGGTCACGTCCTGCCCCATCTGCCACGTCACATACGGATTCGTAATTCCAGGTCTTCGGTAAATAGGATGAGTGACAAATTCTTGTCTCGAGATAATAAGACAGGATACCGGTAAGTCATCGAGGAACGAGGAATCAATCCAATACAATGTTTCCTCAGGTACGAATGAATGACACCATGCTTCCATCACATCAAAGGTCGGTTCAAAGCATTCTTTCATAAGATGATATCTCCGACAGAATTAAACAAGCGAAGGACCGACCAACCTAACCCACTGATCAACGTCGCCCACATAACGGCCTGCATGAGCAATAAGCCGATGGCACGTGGGACAGACATCGATTGGCTTACTTGCCAGACATAGTAAAAGAGATACATCAAGAGCGTTCCTACGAGGACGGCGATGACGGCGAGTAACGTGTTCAAAAAGAGAAAGCTGATTCCAGACCCGATGAGGAAGATGATGGCCCCAGGTTTGAGCCGATGAAGTGACGTCCCATTCGTCTCCCGCGCAAAAAAGGCGAAACCGAGTTGATTGAACGTATCAGCAACCAACTTGAATGCGCTAAACAACATAAAGAAAATCGTGAAGAATACGACGAGCACAAGCACTTTTGTCTCTTGCACGGATAACAGTTCGATGATTTCACTATATACGCCAATTTGATTCAGCCATTGGATCACGTACTCGGATGTCGCGATCGCAAGTGACATGGAAAACAAAATAATTCCGATGAGTGGGGCATAGCTCAGTAAGTACACATTCGTTTTCATGTTCCTTCTCCAATTTCACAGTAATTTCTTATATTCAGTGCAATTCTACTAACAAGTATATTATACTATTCATAGTTATGGAGAATAAAAGGGGGATTTTTGGATGGGCCTATTATTGATGGTTGGAATCAGCGTCGTCTTCCTCTCAGCAATTTTGACAGCTGGATATAACCGTAAACCTGAGGGTAACGAATAAGAGCCAGGATTCTTACGAATCCGGCTCTTTTTTATTTCAACCCTGCATATCCTTGTTGGCGAAGGGCTTCATATACAATGATGGCCGCCGTATTCGATACATTTAACGAACGGACGAGATTCGATTGCGGCAGGCGGATGCAGCGATCTAAATTGTTCTCGATGACTTCCATCGGCAAGCCTTTCGTTTCACGACCAAAGACGAAGAAGTAGTCACCCTCTACATCAGAAACGTCTAAATCACTCGGATATTGTTCCCCGTACTTCGTGATATAAAAGAACTGACCATCCGGATGCTTCTCCCACAGTTCTTCTAACGAGTCGTGATAACGGACATCGACAAATTGCCAATAGTCGAGACCTGCGCGCTTTAGCATCTTATCGTCCGTCGAGAAGCCGAGCGGACGAATCAGATGAAGGACCGAGTTCGTCGCCGCACACGTACGTGAGACGTTCCCCGTATTTGCTGGTATTTCTGGTTGAAACATTACGACATGAATCGCCATGATTGATTTCCCTCACTTTTTCATTTCAAATTCTAGAAGACGTTGTTTCTCGGACAACCCTCCCGCAAAACCGACAAGCTTTCCACTGCTTCCGATAACGCGGTGACATGGAAAGAGAATCGGCAATGGATTCCGATTGAGTGCTTGACCGACGGCGCGAACGGCTTTCGGTCGCCCAATTTGCTCGGCAATTTGTTTATATGTTCGTGTCTCGCCATACGGAATGGTCAATAAAGCATCCCATACGTCCTGTTGAAATGGTGTACCGTTCATTTCAACGTAGGCACGATCTGCTTCTTGAAACCCTGTCTGCTCGACTCGCAACAGGAGATCTCGCAACCATTCAGGTGCTTCTTCTTTCGGTTCATGCGTCGTGAACTCAAGAGCCGTCAGCTTGCCTGCTGCGTTTAATTCATACGCTAACGGTCCCCATTTAGACGACACGATCTTCATGTGCCCACTCCTCTCGATAGATGCGAATCTCTTCATGTACCATGTCAGACGCTTCATTCTGTTCAATCTCTTCAAACATCGAATCGGCATCCGGTCCGAGAATCGCACCGATCGCCCACACCGCCGTCGCGCGCATATCCTCGCGTTCATCCTGTTTGATGAATTCCCGTAAGATTGGAATCGCAGAAGGTTCCCGGTAATGCGCGAGTGCTAAAATCGCATTCCGTTGAATCGGTTTCTTCCCACGCCATGAGCCCGACAAATGTCCGAACTTTAGTTTGAACTCCCGGTTGCTTAATGCCAAAAGCGGCTCTAAGAGCGGTTTGACAATCTCAGCTTCCGGCAACAATTCTTCATGGTGGCGCCAGTCTTTTTTACGATTGTACGGACAGACTTGCTGACACGTGTCGCACCCATACAGGCGACCGCCAAGTTTCGACCGAAACTCCCTCGGCATCAACGTCTTCATCTGCGTGAGATAAGCGATACAGCGCTTCGCATCGAGGACGCCCGGCTCAACAAGAGCCGTCGTCGGACAGGCCGTCATGCATTTATCGCAATCTCCACATCCATCTTCAATCGCTTCATCCGGCGGTAAGTATACATCTAAAATCATTTCCCCCAAATAAAGATAGGATCCTTTCTCAGGAGAGATGATAGAACAGTTTTTCCCACTAAACCCAATTCCCGCACGTTCTGCGACAGCACGGTCGACGAGCTCACCCGTGTCGACCATTGAGCGCGTCCGAACGCCCGGAACCAGTTCTTCGATATACGCTTGGAGTTTGGCCAATCGATCGCCGACCGCCCGATGGTAATCGAGTCCCCACGAAGCACGAGCAAACAATCCTCGTCTCTCGCCGGCGACACTACGGGGCGCATCCTTTAATTTACTTGGATAGGCGATGGCGATCGCAATGATTGATTGAGCTTCTTCAAGCAGGAGTTCAGGATTTGTGCGTTTCTCTAAATCCGGTTCTTCGAATCCTGAGGCAAATCCCTTCTCTTGTTGCCGAATAAGTCGTTGTTTCATGACGATGAACGGATCAGCTGTGGTCACTTTCAACTCGTCAATGCCGATAGTCTCGGCGTACTCGAGCATTTGTTGTTTTAATGTGTACGGGTCCATTCCGTTCACCTCCTTTATATATTTTCGCATACAAAAAATCTCTCCGCCACTCGGCAGAGAGATATGAAGCGGGTGAAGAGAATCGAACTCTCGTCATCAGCTTGGAAGGCTGAGGTTTTACCATTAAACTACACCCGCAGAAAGTACCGGTGGTCGGAGTCGAACCGACACTCCAGAGGAACACGATTTTGAGTCGTGCGCGTCTACCAATTCCGCCACACCGGCATATTATGTTGGAGGCGCCAGTCGGAATCGAACCGACGATAGAGGAGTTGCAGTCCTCTGCCTTACCACTTGGCTATGGCGCCAAAAGTCATTGGAGCGGAAGACGGGATTCGAACCCGCGACCCCGACCTTGGCAAGGTCGTATTCTACCACTGAACTACTTCCGCAAAATGGCTGGGCTGGAAGGGATCGAACCTACGCATGTCGGAATCAAAATCCGATGCCTTACCACTTGGCTACAGCCCAATAATAATGGGGCGACTGAAGGGAATTGAACCCTCGAATGCCGGAATCACAATCCGGTGCGTTAACCACTTCGCCACAATCGCCATGATGAAATTAAAACAGGGGCAGCAGGAATCGAACCCGCGCTGACGGTTTTGGAGACCGTAGTTCTACCGCTAAACTATGCCCCTAAGTGGTGGGGGGGGGCGGATTCGAACCGCCGAACCCGAGGGAGCGGATTTACAGTCCGCCGCGTTTAGCCACTTCGCTACCCCCCCACATATATGGTGGCTTTGGACGGAATCGAACCGCCGACACAAGGATTTTCAGTCCTTTGCTCTACCAACTGAGCTACAAAGCCATATGTAGTATGATTGATTTAAAAATAAAAATGGCGGTCTCGACGGGATTCGAACCCGCGATCTTCTGCGTGACAGGCAGACATGTTAACCCCTACACCACGAGACCGGAAAATAATTGCGGGGGCTGGATTTGAACCAACGACCTTCGGGTTATGAGCCCGACGAGCTACCAGACTGCTCCACCCCGCGACGATATAAAATTAGATGGTGACCCGTACGGGATTCGAACCCGTGTTACCGCCGTGAAAGGGCGGTGTCTTAACCGCTTGACCAACGGGCCATTACATATTTGAAAAACTGGCGGAGAGCAAGGGATTCGAACCCTTGAGACGGTTTTGCCGCCTACACGAATTCCAATCGTGCTCCTTCGGCCACTCGGACAGCTCTCCAAAAGAGAAAGTGGCTCCGCAAGTAGGATTTGAACCTACGACCTACCGGTTAACAGCCGGTTGCTCTACCACTGAGCTATTGCGGAACGATTTTGCCTGGCAACGTCCTATCCTCACAGGGGGAGATCCCCCAACTACTTTCGGCGCTGAGACGCTTAACTTCCGTGTTCGGCATGGGAACGGGTGTGGCCGTCTCGCTATCGCCACCAGACAAGTATTATATTAACATTATTTATCGATAATGTCAACATATTTTAGAGAGATTGTTCTCTCAAAACTGAGGATTCATCAACACAAACCATAGACTAGATCAAAGCCTCGACCGATTAGTATCATTCAGCTCCACGTGTCACCACGCTTCCACCCATGACCTATCTACCTCATCGTCTC
>NZ_JACSKR010000018.1:0-235 GCF_018617685.1 Exiguobacterium sp. s57 | reverse complement strand
GAAGCGTGGTGACACGTGGAGCTGAATGATACTAATCGGTCGAGGCTTTGATCTAGTCTAATGGTTTGTGTTGATGAATCCTCAGTTTTGAGAGAACAATCTCAAAAAAATGTTGACATTATGTTAAAATAATGTTAATATCATATTTGTCTGGTGGCGATAGCGAGACGGCCACACCCGTTCCCATGCCGAACACGGAAGTTAAGCGTCTCAGCGCCGAAAGTAGTTGGGGGAT
>NZ_JACSKR010000017.1:0-252 GCF_018617685.1 Exiguobacterium sp. s57 | reverse complement strand
AACAAGGTAGCCGTATCGGAAGGTGCGGCTGGATCACCTCCTTTCTAAGGAAAATGCCCATGTGGCATTGCCCATCGTTCAGTTTTGAGGGTTCGTCCCTCGATTGTTCCTTGAAAACTGAAGATTCATCAAGACATCAAAAACCAATTTCACATATGGTCCATAATGGACCGTGTGTCTTAGACGCTAGATCAAGGTAGAAAGGGCGTACGGTGGATGCCTTGGCACTAGGAGCCGATGAAGGACGCGACG
>NZ_JACSKR010000016.1:0-373 GCF_018617685.1 Exiguobacterium sp. s57 | reverse complement strand
CGGTCGTGGCGGAATCGGTAGACGCGCTAGGTTGAGGGCCTAGTGGTGGTTAACACCGTGGAGGTTCAAGTCCTCTCGACCGCACCATATTGCACCCTTAGCTCAGCTGGATAGAGCGTTAGACTACGAATCTAAAGGCCGGGAGTTCGAATCTCTCAGGGTGCACCATTTACGGGAAGTAGCTCAGCTTGGTAGAGCACTTGGTTTGGGACCAAGGGGTCGCAGGTTCGAATCCTGTCTTCCCGACCATTTATTTTTGGTCTTTGAAAACTGAACGATGAGGCAAAAAAGTTTTACAATTTTTGAATGAAGCGCAAGCTTCGTCAATTTAAGAGCTATATCAAATTCTTTGGAGAGTTTGATCCTGGCTCAG
>NZ_JACSKR010000015.1:0-376 GCF_018617685.1 Exiguobacterium sp. s57 | reverse complement strand
AACAAGGTAGCCGTATCGGAAGGTGCGGCTGGATCACCTCCTTTCTAAGGAAAATGCCCATGTGGCATTGCCCATCGTTCAGTTTTGAGAGACCAAACACCTCTCTATGAGGGCCTATAGCTCAGCCGGTTAGAGCGCACGCCTGATAAGCGTGAGGTCGGTGGTTCGAGTCCACTTAGGCCCACCATTTTTATGAACAATTTTAATACACGGGGCCTTAGCTCAGCTGGGAGAGCGCCTGCCTTGCACGCAGGAGGTCAGCGGTTCGATCCCGCTAGGCTCCACTTTTGTTCCTTGAAAACTGAAGATTCATCAAGACATCAAAAACCAATTTCACATATGGTCCATAATGGACCGTGTGTCTTAGACGCTAGAT
>NZ_JACSKR010000014.1:0-769 GCF_018617685.1 Exiguobacterium sp. s57 | reverse complement strand
CCGTTCCCATGCCGAACACGGAAGTTAAGCGTCTCAGCGCCGAAAGTAGTTGGGGGATCTCCCCCTGTGAGGATAGGACGTTGCCAGGCTACATATTGGAGGATTAGCTCAGCTGGGAGAGCACCTGCCTTACAAGCAGGGGGTCGGCGGTTCGATCCCGTCATCCTCCACCATTTACACTTGCCGGTGTAGCTCAGTTGGTAGAGCATCTGACTTGTAATCAGAGGGTCGAGGGTTCGAATCCTTTCGCCGGCACCATTTGATCTTTTTAAAAAGTCTACCGCTAGAAATTATACCTTGCCGGGGTGGCGGAATTGGTAGACGCACAGGACTTAAAATCCTGCGAGGGTTTCCTCGTGCCGGTTCAAGTCCGGCCCTCGGTACCATTAATATTTTCCCATGATGATTATTCGTCTCGCACCCTTAGCTCAGCTGGATAGAGCGTTAGACTACGAATCTAAAGGCCGGGAGTTCGAATCTCTCAGGGTGCACCATTTTTGACGGGAAGTAGCTCAGCTTGGTAGAGCACTTGGTTTGGGACCAAGGGGTCGCAGGTTCGAATCCTGTCTTCCCGACCATCATCACTTATATGGGGCCTTAGCTCAGCTGGGAGAGCGCCTGCCTTGCACGCAGGAGGTCAGCGGTTCGATCCCGCTAGGCTCCACCAATTTTACTTTTTACAGACGAACTTTGAAAACTGAACGATGAGGCAAAAAAAGTTTTACAATTTTTGAATGAAGCGCAAGCTTCGTCAATTTAAGAGCTATAT
>NZ_JACSKR010000013.1:0-900 GCF_018617685.1 Exiguobacterium sp. s57 | reverse complement strand
CGTTCCCATGCCGAACACGGAAGTTAAGCGTCTCAGCGCCGAAAGTAGTTGGGGGATCTCCCCCTGTGAGGATAGGACGTTGCCAGGCTTTATTTTTTTAAAAAAGTTATTGACTTTACATAATATGACCTTTAAAATAGGTAAAGTCGATATGACTTAAAACGGTCTCGTGGTGTAGGGGTTAACATGTCTGCCTGTCACGCAGAAGATCGCGGGTTCGAATCCCGTCGAGACCGCCATTTTTAATTTAATACGTATGGCTTTGTAGCTCAGTTGGTAGAGCAAAGGACTGAAAATCCTTGTGTCGGCGGTTCGATTCCGTCCAAAGCCACCATATAACACGCCGGTGTAGCTCAGTTGGTAGAGCATCTGACTTGTAATCAGAGGGTCGAGGGTTCGAATCCTTTCGCCGGCACCATTTTTTCATGGCGGTTGTGGCGAAGTGGTTAACGCACCGGATTGTGATTCCGGCATTCGAGGGTTCAATTCCCTTCAGCCGCCCCATTAAAATTTTAATGAGCCATTAGCTCAGTTGGTAGAGCATCTGACTTTTAATCAGAGGGTCGCAGGTTCGAGCCCTGCATGGCTCACCATTTCTCATTAATTTTTTATTCAATACGTAATTTCACATGCGGGTGTGGCGGAATTGGTAGACGCGCTAGACTTAGGATCTAGTGTCTTTGACGTGGGGGTTCGAGTCCCTTCACCCGCATCTCTAAATACTTATGCGGAAGTAGTTCAGTGGTAGAATACGACCTTGCCAAGGTCGGGGTCGCGGGTTCGAATCCCGTCTTCCGCTCCATCTTAATACGCGGTCGTGGCGGAATCGGTAGACGCGCTAGGTTGAGGGCCTAGTGGTGGTTAACACCGTGGAGGTTCAAGTCCTCTCGACCGCACCAT
>NZ_JACSKR010000012.1:0-1587 GCF_018617685.1 Exiguobacterium sp. s57 | reverse complement strand
TTGCTTTCCTGCAGGAGTCGGGGCGCCGTCGGGCGAGCAACGCAAACGGTCGTCATCTGGCGGCCGTTTGTCTTTTTCTGAGGCCTCGACGGCCGAAGAAAAAGCCCGGTACATACTTCGAATCGGTCCAAAAGGGGAAAGGGACGGTAAACGCCGAGCCCACCCGTCATCAAAAGGAGGAATCCGATATGTACCGCGCCCATCCCGAGAAACGACATGAAGCGATCCAGACGAAGACCACGTTGGACCAGCTGGCCCCGCAGGATCATCTCGTCCGAAAACTTGACCGCCACATCGACTTCTCGATCGTCCACCGCCTCTGCGCCCCGCTCTATTCGAACACCGGGACGCCCGGCATCGATCCCGAGATCATCATCAAGATCATTCTCCTCGGGCCGCTGTTCAACATCCGTTCCGTGCGTCAGACCGTGAAGGAGGTTCAGACGAACCTCGCCTATCGTTGGTTCCTCGGTCTCGGCATCGACGAGAAGGTGCCCGACCATTCGACGATCAGCCAGGCCTATCGGCGTTGTTTTCATGACAACGACGTGTTCCAGAAAATCTTCGAGGACATCGTGCGGCAGGCTGAGGCGCACGGCTTCATCTCCGGTCGGATCCTGGTCACGGACTCGACGCACATCCGTGCGAACGCGAACAAGAGGAAGTTCGACAAGGTCGAGGTCGAACGGGTCGTCGGCGAGATCGAGGAGGAACTCCTTCCGAGGGTGAACGAGGAGCGTGCCGAGCGCGGAAAAAAGCACTGAAGCCCAAAGGGGCCGGGAAAGAGCGTCGGCTCGTCAAGGTGAGCCGGACCGACCCGGAAGCGGGCTATATGTATCGTGACCAGAAACCGGAAGGCTTTTTCTGGCTGGCGCATCGGACGGTCGATGCCAAGCACAATTTCATCGTCGACGTCCACGTCACGCCCGGAAACGTGTCAGACAGCACGGTCTACCTCGACCGGATCACCCATATCCTTGATCGTTTCGGCTTCCCGCTCGAGGCGGTCGCGCTCGATGCCGGGTATTACACGACCGAGATCGCGAAGGCGCTGACCGAACGCGGCATATTCGCCGTCATCGCCCGTCGGCGCTTCGGCGGGAAAAAGGGGATGTTCCGCAAGACACGGTACACCTACGTCCCGGAAGAGGACGTGTACATCTGTCCGGCGCGTCAGCGCCTCACCTACCAGACGACGGATCGGCACGGCTACCATCACTATGTCTCCGACCCCGCCATCTGCCGGAACTGCCCGCTCCTTGCGAAATGTACATCCAGCAAATCACACCGTCGCGACATCACCCGACACATCGACGAATCCTACCGCGAAGCGGTGAACGCGAACCGCCTCTCGGCTTCCGGACAATATCTCTATCGGCTTCGTCCACAGACGGTCGAGCGCTCGTTCGCCGACGGGAAAGAGCTCCACGGGCTCCGTTTCACCTTCTACAGGGGGATCAAGAAGGTCCAACGCGCCAATCTGGTGGAAGCCACCGCACAAAACATGAAGAAGCTGGCCAATCTGTTGGCCAGAAAAGACTGTCTACATAGCATTTCTTCAATTTTATGGGGGCAGAACGCCTCAAG
>NZ_JACSKR010000011.1:1740-4684 GCF_018617685.1 Exiguobacterium sp. s57 | reverse complement strand
TAGACTAGATCAAAGCCTCGACCGATTAGTATCATTCAGCTCCACGTGTCACCACGCTTCCACCCATGACCTATCTACCTCATCGTCTCTGAGGGGTCTTTCTTGATTGCTCAAAGGGAAATCTCATCTCGGAGGGGGCTTCATGCTTAGATGCTTTCAGCACTTATCCCGTCCGCACGTAGCTACCCAGCGATGCTCCTGGCGGAACAACTGGTACACCAGCGGTGCGTCCATCCCGGTCCTCTCGTACTAAGGACAGCTCTCCTCAAATTTCCTGCGCCCACGACGGATAGGGACCGAACTGTCTCACGACGTTCTGAACCCAGCTCGCGTACCGCTTTAATGGGCGAACAGCCCAACCCTTGGGACCTACTCCAGCCCCAGGATGCGATGAGCCGACATCGAGGTGCCAAACCTCCCCGTCGATGTGGACTCTTGGGGGAGATCAGCCTGTTATCCCCAGGGTAGCTTTTATCCGTTGAGCGATGGCCCTTCCATGCGGAACCACCGGATCACTAAGCCCGACTTTCGTCCCTGCTCGACTTGTAGGTCTCGCAGTCAAGCTCCCTTCTGCCTTTGCACTCTTCGAATGATTTCCAACCATTCTGAGGGAACCTTTGGGCGCCTCCGTTACTGTTTAGGAGGCGACCGCCCCAGTCAAACTACCCGCCTGACACGGTCCTCCAGCCGGATCACGGCTGCGAGTTAGAGACTCTATACGCAAAGGGTGGTATCCCAAGGGTGTCTCCACCGAAGCTGGCGCTCCGGCTTCACAGACTCCCACCTATCCTGTACATCGCGTACAAAGCCTCAATATCAGGCTGTAGTAAAGCTCCATGGGGTCTTTCCGTCCTGTCGCGGGTAACCTGCATCTTCACAGGTACTATGATTTCACCGGGTCTCTCGTTGAGACAGTGCCCAAATCGTTACGCCTTTCGTGCGGGTCGGAACTTACCCGACAAGGAATTTCGCTACCTTAGGACCGTTATAGTTACGGCCGCCGTTTACTGGGGCTTCGGTTCAGTGCTTCTCTTGCGATGACACATCCCCTTAACCTTCCAGCACCGGGCAGGCGTCAGCCCCTATACTTCATCTTGCGATTTAGCAGAGACCTGTGTTTTTGCTAAACAGTCGTTTGGGCCTATTCACTGCGGCTTATGTTGCCATAAGCGTCCCTTCTCCCGAAGTTACGGGACCATTTTGCCGAGTTCCTTAACGAGAGTTATCCCGCGCGTCTTAGAATTCTCATCTCGCCTACCTGTGTCGGTTTGCGGTACTGGCGCCGACCTCCTCACTAGAGGCTTTTCTTGGCAGCGTGAAATCCGGTGCTTCGCCCTACGGGCTCCACGTCACAGCTCAACCTTGGTGTCGGGCGGATTTGCCAACCCGACGGCCTTGCTGCTTGTCCGTGCACTTCCAGTCGCACGGTCACCTTATCCTTCTGCGTCCCCCCATCGTTCAAACGGTGGTACGGCGGTACAGGAATATCAACCTGTTGTCCATCGCCTACGCCTTTCGGCCTCGGCTTAGGTCCAGACTAACCCTGAGCGGACGAGCCTTCCTCAGGAAACCTTGGGCTTTCGACGGAGGGGATTCTCACCCCTCTTTTCGCTACTCACACCGGCATTCTCACTTCCAAGCGCTCCACGGCTCCTCACGGTACCGCTTCACTGCTGCTTGGAACGCTCTCCTACCATCCCTTACGGGATCCATAGCTTCGGTGGTATGTTTAGCCCCGTTACATTTTCGGCGCGGCGCCACTCGACTAGTGAGCTATTACGCACTCTTTGAATGGTGGCTGCTTCTAAGCCAACATCCTAGTTGTCTGTGCAGCGCCACATCCTTTTCCACTTAACATACACTTGGGGACCTTAGCTGATGGTCTGGGCTGTTTCCCTCTCGACTACGGATCTTATCACTCGCAGTCTGACTCCCGAGTACAAGTTGCTGGCATTCGGAGTTTGACTGAATTCGGTAACCCTGTGGGGGCCCCTAGTCCAATCAGTGCTCTACCTCCAGAACTCTTCACCTCGAGGCTAGCCCTAAAGCTATTTCGGAGAGAACCAGCTATCTCCAGGTTCGATTGGCATTTCACCGCTACCCACACCTCATCCCCGCACTTTTCAACGTGCGTGGGTTCGGACCTCCAGTCAGTGTTACCTGACCTTCATCCTGGACATGGGTAGATCACCTGGTTTCGGGTCTACGACGACGGACTGATGCGCCCTGTTCAGACTCGCTTTCGCTGCGGCTCCGCCTCATCGGCTTAACCTCGCCCGCCATCGTAACTCGCCGGTTCATTCTACAAAAGGCACGCCATCACCCGTTAACGGGCTCTGACTACTTGTAGGCATACGGTTTCAGGATCTGTTTCACTCCCCTTCCGGGGTGCTTTTCACCTTTCCCTCACGGTACTGGTTCACTATCGGTCACTAGGAAGTATTTAGCCTTGGGAGATGGTCCTCCCGGATTCCGACGGGGTTTCACGTGTCCCGCCGTACTCAGGATCCACTCTGGAGGGGATGGGGTTTCGGCTACAGGGCCGTCACCTTCTCTGGCCGACCTTTCCAGGTCGTTCACCTACCCTATCCCTTTGTAACTCCGTATAGAGTGTCCTACAACCCCAGGAAGCATGCTTCCTGGTTTGGGCTGTTCCCGTTTCGCTCGCCGCTACTCAGGGAATCGAATTTTCTTTCTCTTCCTCCGGGTACTTAGATGTTTCAGTTCCCCGGGTTTGCCTCACGCCACGCTATGTATTCACGTGGGTGTCCCGCCAGTCTCCCGGCGGTGGGTTCCCCCATTCGGATATCTCTGGATCGATGTGTACTTACCACTCCCCAGAGCATTTCGCTGTTCGTCGCGTCCTTCATCGGCTCCTAGTGCCAAGGCATCCACCGTACGCCCTTTCTACCTTGATCTAGCGTCTAAGACACACGGTCCATTA
>NZ_JACSKR010000002.1:0-375627 GCF_018617685.1 Exiguobacterium sp. s57 | reverse complement strand
GAGACGATGAGGTAGATAGGTCATGGGTGGAAGCGTGGTGACACGTGGAGCTGAATGATACTAATCGGTCGAGGCTTTGATCTAGTCTAATGGTTTGTGTTGATGAATCCTCAGTTTTCAGGGAACAAGCCCTAAAACAATATTGACATGCGTATGACGCGGTGTTAATATTCATTTTGTCTGGTGGCGATAGCGAGACGGCCACACCTGTTCCCATGCCGAACACAGAAGTTAAGCGTCTCAGCGCCGAAAGTAGTTGGGGGATCTCCCCCTGTGAGGATAGGACGTTGCCAGGCAAGATCGTTCCGCAATAGCTCAGTGGTAGAGCAACCGGCTGTTAACCGGTAGGTCGTAGGTTCAAATCCTACTTGCGGAGCCAATTTAGGCCCGTTGGTCAAGCGGTTAAGACACCGCCCTTTCACGGCGGTAACACGGGTTCGAATCCCGTACGGGTCACCAATATGGAGGATTAGCTCAGCTGGGAGAGCACCTGCCTTACAAGCAGGGGGTCGGCGGTTCGATCCCGTCATCCTCCACCATCTTTATTTATTAATTCAAACCTATATATATGCCGGTGTAGCTCAGTTGGTAGAGCATCTGACTTGTAATCAGAGGGTCGAGGGTTCGAATCCTTTCGCCGGCACTCCTCGGGGGGGTAGCGAAGTGGCTAAACGCGGCGGACTGTAAATCCGCTCCTTCGGGTTCGGCGGTTCGAATCCGCCCCCCCCCACCAGGTTTGAGCCATTAGCTCAGTTGGTAGAGCATCTGACTTTTAATCAGAGGGTCGCAGGTTCGAGCCCTGCATGGCTCACCATTTTTTGCGGAAGTAGTTCAGTGGTAGAATACGACCTTGCCAAGGTCGGGGTCGCGGGTTCGAATCCCGTCTTCCGCTCCATATTCTTACCCATTCATGGGGCCTTAGCTCAGCTGGGAGAGCGCCTGCCTTGCACGCAGGAGGTCAGCGGTTCGATCCCGCTAGGCTCCACCATATGTTTTTTTCTTAAGTTATTGATGACTTAAGTTTTTTTTTGCCTAAAACCATGAACCATTCACTTGAGAGTACAGAGAAAGGCAGCCTGCCACCATTCAGGCTGCCTTTTTGCATGTTTATTCATAATAGTGCCGAGTTGAACCAAATGAATGATAGCGTTTACAATTTAACTATCAAGCGTATAAAGGGGGAATGGCGATGCAATGGTCATATATTCATGTACCACTTCGTTATGGTCAGGGGAAACTTGGGGTCGATCAAGGACCGATGAAGTTGAACGAACTAGGGATGGAGAAACTTCTTCCAACAGGGACGGTTAAACAAACGATACGCGTGTTACCGGAATCTGAAATTCGTGAAAATGAAGAACATTTGAAGCGGGTAGATGGTGTATTGCACACTGTTACGGAATTGGCAGAAGTGATAGATAGCGAAATTAGAGCGAATCGATTCCCATTGATCGTTGGGGGCGATCATAGTATGGCAATCGGCACACTCGCAGGACTAGCAAAAACGGGACCATTTGGTGTCATTTGGGTAGATGCCCACGCTGACTTGAATACGGGGGATACCTCACCATCTGGTAATATTCATGGAATGCCACTTGCTGCAGCTATGGGGATGGGGGATATACGTCTGACAGAAGTAGGTGGGCGTGATTCGAAGTTATCGCCAAATCATTTGGTGTATATTGCCCTTCGTGATATCGATGAAGGAGAAATAAACGAAATCAATCGACTCGGTATAAAAGTCATTACCGTAGAAGAAGTTCGTACGCGTGGGGTCGATGTGATCATGCAAGAGGCGCTCAGCTATCTTCGTGAACGAGTAGACCGTTTTTATATCAGTTTTGATATGGACAGTCTCGATGCGTCACTCGTTCCGGGTACAGGAACACCGGTTGATGGTGGTCTAACAGAAGTCGAGGCCAAAGCGATTTTAAAAGAAGCGATGCAGGCAGAAGATTTGATTGCCGTAGAGCTCGTCGAATTGAATCCGGCATTAGACCGGGACGACATGACGGCTCAATTGGCCTACCGTCTGTGTGAAACGATTATAAAATCTAAAGAAAACCTGTTATTGGAAGGCGAAACCGTCTGATTTCCTTACAGTTTCCAAACCCGTTTGCTACAATGGGGGTGGAAACTTTTTTTACTTTAATGAAACTAATTCAACTGGTGAGACGTATATAGAAATGACCGCATGTGTTGCGGAGAGGGGAAGTGGATTGATGGAACGGCTGACCACCCGTTTGGTTGACGAATTGAGGGCGGGGAATCACGATTCGTTTGCCGAGCTGGTAGAACTATACAAGGATGGCGTCTTTGCAATCGCCTATAAAATTTTGTATGATCGTGGCGAAGCGGAAGACGCTGCCCAAGAAGCATTCATACGTGCATATACACGAATTGATACGTATGATGCGCAATACAAGTTCAAAACATGGCTCTATCGAATTACGACGAACGTTGCCATCGATCGATTGAGGAAACGGAAACCGGAGTATTCAATGGATGCAGAAATTGCGGGTACAGACGGTTTGACTTATCAAGACCACTTAGCTGATGAAGCACCTCAACCCGATGCCCAAGTGGTTCATCGCGAAATTCGAAGTGAGATGCATGAAGCCATCAAACAACTTCCGGACAAATACCGCATTCCCTTACTATTAAAATATGTGGATGATTTGTCGCTAAAAGAAATTAGCGTGATGATTGACATGCCGGTCGCAACAGTTAAAACAAGGATCTTCCGGGGAAGAGAAATGTTAAAAACAATCTTTCAAAATAGGGAGGGGTTCAATTGACTCCTGAAGAAAAAGTACAACAATATTTGGAAGATGGCGTTTTGCCCGAAGAATCTGACGAATTGCGTCAATTGTTAGAAGACGATGAATTATATGAGTCTTATCTACAATATGAACGAATCGACGCAGAACTGAAAGCATTGCCTCGTCCAAAGTTATCAGCGGATTTTACGACCCGTGTGATGGCCGCTATACCTGAAACACCGGTGCAAAAAGGGCCTGACACGGTTGTGTCGTTATCCAAATCTGTGCGCAAAGAGCGTAAGCCACATTCAAAACAAATGATTTGGTTACAGCGCCACCCAGGTTTGATTGCCGCAGTCCTATTCTTTAGTTTGATGTCTAGTGCGACACTTGGATTATGGAGTAGTGCTTCGGAGACGATGACGTATACAAAAGTACCAGGTGTCGTCGTATCAGAGAATGAAGTGATTGTGCCAGCGGGTGTTACTGTCGAGAAAGACATTACCGTCCAAGGTGGCGATTTACGGATTGAAGGTACCGTCCAAGGTGACGCGACAGCTGTCAATGGTCGTGCGTATTTAGCAAGTGCCGGGCAAGTGACAGGTGAACTTGAACAAATCGATCAGATGTTCGAGTGGATCTGGTATTCCATGAAACAACTTTTCTAAAGACGCTTCCGGCGTCTTTTTTCGTTTCAATCTCGTTTCGTTTTGGTGTGACGCAATGCGTATATACAAAAATGATGATATAATGGAATTTGCACGATTTAGCTAGGTAGTTGAGGAGGGGAGCATTTGCCGCTACTTGAACAAGTATCATATTTCTCATTTTTAAATCTTTCAGAAAACGTACATTGGTACGATTATTTGAACGATGTTTTAGATATCGTCGTCGTCACGTATGTCATTTATAAGTTAATGATGATTGTACGTGGGACAAAAGCAGTCCAATTAATTAAAGGGATCTCCATCATTCTAGTCAGTTGGTTCTTGAGTGGTTTCTTCGGGTTGAAGACGCTCCAGTTCTTGCTAAATCAGGTGATCACATACGGTCTTCTCGGAATTATCATCATCTTCCAGCCTGAATTGAGACGTGGTCTTGAGCACCTCGGTCGGACGAGCAACTTATTCGGGCGTACAGGAACAAGTGATGAAGAGCAACAACGCCAAATGATTGAAGCCATCGTCAGTTCTGCGCAATATATGTCAAAGCGGCGGATTGGTGCGTTGATTGCGATTGAACGAGATACGGGATTAAACGAGTATGTGGAGACGGGCATTCGTATGGATTCGCATATTACTTCCCAATTAATTATTAACTTATTCATTCCAAACACACCACTCCATGATGGTGCGATGATTATTCAAGATGGAAAGATTGCGGCAGCAGCCTGCTATTTGCCGCTCTCGGAAAGTCCACACATCGATAAGGCCCTCGGGACACGACACCGGGCAGCCATTGGGGTCAGTGAAGTGACAGATAGCGTCACTCTCACCGTGTCAGAAGAAACAGGAGCTGTCTCTCTCGCGATCGCAGGACGCTTATATCGAGAGTTAGATGAAGAAGCGCTTCGTAATAAATTAATTCAAGAACTCGTCATCGAAGAAAAAGAGGCGACCCTCTCGTTCTTCGGCAAAAAAGGAGGGGATAAGTAAGTGATTGATCAGTGGTTACAACATAAGTGGTTTCTCCGCTTCATCGCACTTGCTTTAGCCGTCCTTTTATACTTAATGGTCGCTGAGACCAGTTCCTCGAACAACGCTTCTAGCGCTTTGCCGATTGTTGGACAAAGTTCCATGACGCTCGATGTACCGGTCGAAGTATTTTTTGATGAGGTGCAGTATGTCGCATACAACGTGCCTGAGGAGATGGGTGTTGAGCTTCAAGGTCCCTCAAGTAGTTTAACGATGACCAAACTGGTGAAAGATTATCAAGTGTTTGTCGATTTGACCAACCTTGGAACCGGATTTCATCGCGTCCCAGTCGAGGCACGAGGTTTCGGTGGAGACGTCAATGTCAAATTGGATCGAGAGACAGTTGAAATTTACATTGATCGGAAGCAAACGATTGAAGTTCCGGTGTCTGTGAACCTGTTGAATAAAGATCAATTACCGGAAGGGAAAGTGGCTGGCGATGTTGAAATCGAACCGTCGACTATCAAAGTCACAGGCGGTGCGAGTCGCATTCAAAATGTCAAAGAAATCACGTTAAATGTGGATGTCTCGAATCAAAATCAGACATTCACTCGTGAGATTCCACCGACTATTTTAGATGCGAACGGGAATCCGTTGAATGTGTCGGTCGACCCGAATATCATCAATGTGACTGTCCCGATTTACAATGAGAGTGTGATGATTCCGATTGAGGTCGTCACGAGCGGAGAAGTGTCGGACGACTTCAGGTTAGTAGATACATTACTAGGTGAAACAGAAGTTCGTGTCTTTGGATCAAAAGAGGTGCTCGATAAACTCGATCGAGTCGAGACAGAGCCGATTGAACTGGATGATTTGAAGAAGTCTGAGAAAGTAAATGTTACTCTCCGTCTCCCTGAAGGAGCCACGTCACTCGACAAAAGAGAAGTAGAAGTTCAAGTGCTGATTCGTCCGAGTGATGAGACGAAAGATGACACGAGCGAATTGACAGAGCGGATTCGGTTGACTGTTCCAGTGAACGTACGGGGGTACGACCGAACCAATTATACGATTCAAACGCAAGATGTGGTCAGTGTCACTCTGTCCGGAAAGCGGTCCCTTCTCGAGACCATTTCATCGAACAGTGTTAACGTGACATTGGATTTGACAGGATTACCAGGTGGGACACACGCGGTAGATGTCGATTACGAAGTACCAAAAGGCGTGACGGTTGTCTCGCCGAAGACGATTGATGTTCAACTGACGAGCGTCGATGAAGAAACAGAAACATCTTCCATTCAATAAAGATGTTCAATCATACAAAAGTGAGGATTTAATCTAATGGGTAAATATTTTGGAACAGACGGAGTTCGCGGTGTCGCGAACTCTGAGTTAACTGCGGAATTAGCATATCGTTTAGGCCGTGCTGGTGGCTATGTGTTGTCGAAACATTTGCCAGAAGGCGAACAACCAAAAGTATTGATTGGTCGTGACACACGCATCTCAGGACATATGCTTGAAGGTGCATTGATTGCCGGACTTCTCTCAATCGGTGCAGAAGTGATGCGTCTTGGTGTCATCTCAACACCTGGAGTTGCGTACTTAACAAAATCGCTAGATGCGACAGCCGGTGTCATGATTTCGGCATCGCACAACCCGGTAGCCGACAACGGAATCAAATTCTTCGGTAGCGATGGTTTTAAATTAGATGATGCGACTGAGCAAGAAATCGAAGATATTTTAGACGCTACGGAAGATACGCTCCCACGACCGACTGGGAAAGATCTCGGTTTCGTGTCGGACTATTATGAAGGGGCACAAAAATACCTTCAAATGTTGAAACAAACCGTTGAAGAAGACTTCGATGGCCTTCACATTGCGCTCGACTGTGCACATGGGGCAACGAGTGGGCTCGCAGCACGTCTCTTCGCTGACCTTGAAGCGAACGTATCCACAATCGGAAACTCGCCGAACGGTCTAAACATCAATGAAGGTGTCGGCTCGACACATCCTGAGCACTTAGCAGAGTTCGTCCGTGAAAAAGGAGCGGACATGGGCCTTGCCTTTGATGGTGACGGGGACCGTTTGATTGCGATTGACGAGAACGGTGAAATCGTCGATGGAGACAAAATTATGTATATTTGCGGGAAATACTTGAGTGAAAAAGGGCGTCTCAAAGACAACACGATTGTCGCGACGGTCATGAGTAACCTCGGGTTCCATAAAGCTGTTGAAGAAGCGGGCATGACAGCGCTCCAGACAGCAGTCGGTGACCGTTATGTCGTTGAAGAGATGAAAAAACACCAGTACACACTCGGTGGCGAACAATCGGGTCACTTGATTTTCCTCGATCACTCGACAACAGGTGACGGGATGTTATCGGGCGTCCAGTTGGCAGAAATCGTGAAGTCGACGGGCCGCAAACTCTCTGAATTGGCGGCTGAGATGCCTGTTTATCCGCAAAAACTCGTAAATATTCGTGTGACGAATAAAAACGATGCGATGAACGGAGAGCGTGTCTTGGCAACGATTCAAGAAGCGGAAGCAGAAATGGGCGGAAACGGTCGAATTCTCGTCCGTGCATCGGGAACAGAGCCTCTCGTTCGTGTGATGGCGGAAGCACCGACAGCGGAAGAATGCGACCGTTATGTTGAACGAATCGCGCAAGTTGTTCGCGAAGATTACGGTTTAGAAGGATAAAATTCTCAAAAGCGGGAATAACACAAGGGAATCCAATATTGGATTCCCTTTTTGTTTCCGTTTTGTCATCGAGAAAACAGCGGATTTTCTTGACGAATGGGGGTGTGATTTGTACTATTAAGAGCGTGACCTTGGAAACGGAAGGACACAAGAGTACGAACAAGCGCCAGAACTCTGCGGAGTTGACGAGGTTGGAGGTTATCGAGATTTCGGCGGATGCCTCCTCGTCGCCTGTCACGACGAGAAGCATACTTTTAAAACGCCCGGGTGACCGGACGGACAAAGAAGTGTGTGTTGACAGCTCTTAGAAAAAGCCCGTTTCCTTTTTCGAGAAATCGAAGAATAGAGGAGATTTATTTATGTGTGGAATTGTAGGAATGATTGGGAATACCGGAGCGAAGGAAGTCCTTCTCAAAGGTCTTGAAAAACTCGAGTACCGTGGCTATGACTCGGCAGGTCTTGCGTTGATGCATGATAATGTCAACGTTCACAAAGAAGTCGGTCGCATTGCTGCGCTACGCGAAATCATCCCAGCAGAAGTAGACGGCACGATTGGAATCGGCCACACACGTTGGGCGACACACGGGGTACCGAGTGTACCGAACGCCCACCCGCACCAGAGCACGACAGGACGCTTCACGCTCGTGCATAACGGCGTAATCGAAAATGACGAGCTCATCAAGAAGACGCTTGATGTCCCGTTCCTCTCAGAAACAGACACGGAAGTCATCGTCTTGCTCATGGAGAAACACTTCGTCGAGCTCGGCGATGTCGAGGCGGCGTTCCGCAAGACGCTAGCTGACCTCCACGGTTCGTACGCAATCGCGATGATCGACTCAGAGGACAAAGAGCGCCTCTATATCGGAAAGAACAAGTCACCGCTCCTCGTCGGACTCGGGGACGGCACGTTCAACGTCGTCGCATCGGACGCGATGGCGATGCTCCAGGTGACGGACCAGTATCTCGAGCTCCACGACGGCGAGATCGTCATCCTCACACGTGAGTCGGCGACGATCAAGACGCTCGACGGCGACGTGCTCGAACGCAAACCATATACGGCCGAGATTGATGCGTCAGACATCGAGAAGGGTACGTATGCGCACTACATGTTGAAGGAGATGGACGAGCAACCGGCCGTCATCCGTAATATCATCCAACATTACCAGAACGAGAACGGTGACATCGAACTCACGGAAGGCGTGCGCGAGCTCGTCTCGGAAGCAGACCGTGTCTATATCGTCGCATGTGGTACGAGTTACCACGCTGGTCTTGTCGGGAAGCAATTGATCGAGCGCGTTGCAGGTGTACCGACTGAAGTACACGTCGCCTCAGAATTCGGTTACAACATGCCACTTTTGACAGAGAAGCCACTCTTCCTCTTCATCTCACAATCAGGTGAGACAGCGGACAGCCGTGCCGTCCTCGTCGAAGTGAAAAAGCTTGGCCATAAAGCGCTCACGTTGACAAACGTCGCAGGATCGACACTCTCGCGTGAAGCGAACGAGACGATGCTCCTCCATGCAGGACCAGAGATCGCGGTCGCGTCGACGAAAGCATACACGGCACAAATCGCCGTCCTTGCGATTCTCGCGTACGACATCGCTCGTGCGAACGGGAAGAAACTCCCGTTTGATCTCATGCAAGAGCTCGCACTCGTTGCGACAACGATGGACTCGATCATGGCACAAAAAGAAATTTTTGAAGAGCTGGCGGACAAGTTCTTGAAAGAATCACGTAACGCGTTCTTCCTTGGACGTGGAGTGGATTCATATGTCGGTCTCGAAGGCGCATTGAAGCTCAAAGAGATCTCATATATCCAAGCAGAGGGATACCCAGGTGGGGAACTGAAGCACGGTCCAATCGCCTTGATTGAAGACGGCACACCGGTCATCACGCTCGTGTCTCAACCGAACACACACCTCAACATCCGTGGAAACATCAAAGAAGTTGTGGCGCGTGGTGCCATCGCATGTACGATTTCAATGGAAGGTATGGAACACGAGAACGACGCATTCGTTCTTCCACGTGTTGAACCGCTTCTCACGCCACTCGTGACGGTTCTTCCGCTTCAACTCATCTCGTACTATGCGGCACTTGCCCGCGACTGTGATGTCGACAAGCCACGTAACTTGGCGAAGTCTGTAACGGTTGAATAATATTTAAGACCAAAACCTTTCGGGGTTTTGGTCTTTTTTGTTGCGGTGAGTGAACGAACCTTCTAGCAATGAGCAATCTAACAAGTAGATGAAGCACTTAGCGGCACCACGCGGTGAAACGATTTCATGCTCTGTTGCGTATATACAATTAATCAAAAGGGGGATTTGAAACATGATTCAAACATGGACAGAGCGCACACATGAAGCAATCAATGGAAAACGCAGCTTACTGCTAGCTTGGTCGTTTCTTTGTGCTGTTATTTTAGAGTTTAGCGCAATACTCGACCCGACATTGTATGGAGCGGAAGCCGATTCGTACAGGCGATTGTATTTCTTTTAAGTACGATTGTTTTATCTTTCATGCTGTACCCACTCATCATCGGATATCACTGGGTCATCCTTTCAATCGTTCGCGGACAAGACGTGCAGTTTCGTGATGTATTTCGACCGATGAAAGAACGATTTGGTAAGAATGTGACTGCTGTTATCTTACTAGCTATCTTCCAGACGCTATGGACACTTCTGTTCATTGTCCCAGGAATCATGAAGTACTTCTCCTATGCGTTCACTTATTTTATTTTACGGGATGAGCCGGAGCTGTCAGTCATGGATTCAATCACGAAGTCGCGCACATTGATGCGTGGTCAGAAATGGGAGGCATTCAAATTGATTTTGCCGTTCATCCCGATTTACGTGACCGGCTTCACGTTGTTCGTGGTCGTCGATTCTGTATTACTTTCTGCGTTATCCCTTTCTATAGCGACGATTTTAGTCCGGCCATTTGTCGTTGCGCGCTTCGCTGTCATGTATGAAGACTCGCGTCGGGCTTACGATGAACAGTGGAACAAGCCAGCTTGAAGCATATCAAGCAGAGGTTGAGTTAAATGAACGTGCTACAATCTTCATGAAGAGAAAGGGGAATGCGGAATGAAGATTGGAATTATCGGGGCCGGTCTGAGCGGGATCGTCGCAGCGCGTGAACTCGTGCGTCGAGGTCATACTGTTGAACTGATTGAAAAGAGCCGAAGCGTCGGGGGACGTTTGGCAACGCGTCGAATCGGTGACGGGCGGGCGGACCACGGAGCGGTATATTTCACGGTACGTGGAGATGCGCTCGAACGAGAGGTGCAGTCGTGGATGAGTGCGAACTGGGTGCGTGTCTGGTATGCCGATCCTTATCCTCGTTACGTCGCGATTGGCGGTATGAATGCACTCGCGAAGCGGCTGGCCGAAGGTTTGATCGTACAATTGAATGAACGGGTAGAGAACGTTCAGGTGGAAGAAGACGGAACCGTCACGATTAAGACAGACGTGACGACACGTTCATACGATCGAGTCGTGATGACTGCACCACTTCCGCAGTCATTCGAATTACTCGGAAGTTTGGTCGACCAGATCGAGCCCTCACTCCAGCGACTCGTGTATGCGCCGACGTTCGTCGGTCTCTTTGAATGCACAGGTGATGTACAGATCGGGACAGATGGGATTCTCGATCAAGACCTGGTACCCGGTGTATTAAAAATTATCAATAATCGGCAAAAAGGAATCTCTGGGACATCACTCGTTAGTGTCTATATGGAAGAGACGTGGAGTGAAGACTGGTTTGAACACCCGGAAACGGAGACGCTCATAGAGGTTGAACGATTGGTGCGTGAGGAGGTTGGTGACATCGGCATCCAAACACGACAATTGAAACGTTGGCGTTACGCGCAAGCGAAGGACGTGTGGCATGAACCGTTTTATCAAGTAAGCCATCATCCGATCTATTTAGCAGGGGATGTCTTCCTTGAGTCCGATGACCCATCTGGACGAACGCGATTCGAAAGCGCCTATCTGTCTGGGTTACGTGTGGCAGAAGCGATCGAAAAAAATATGGATCGATAAGGAAATTCCTTATCGGTCTTTTTATTTGACGTCACTTAGTTTAGGGCATAAACTATAATCATCTAGTTTAGGGGGTAAACTATAATGAAAGCATTGATGCGTGAAGCGGTGCAGTTGTTTGAAGAAGTGATGTTCCACGGGACAGAACATGTCATCGAAGCGATGGAAGGCGATGTATGGCGAGACTATTCTCGTGAACAAATACAGTTGTTGAAGCTACTCGATCAATTTGGACCAACTCCTGCTGGGCAATTGGCACAAAAACAAGGCGTTCATAAAAGCGCGGTCTCGAATCGGCTCAAAAAGCTCGTAGAAAAAGAACTCGTCACGAGTCGACGAGGACAAGATCAGCGCGAACGATTGATTGAATTGACCCCAGGAGGAAAACGGCTCGTCGAAGAAGTAGACGGTGCCGTCTATCGATATGTGGAATCCCTCATCGATGGAGAAGTAGACGAAATTGAAATTGAGCAGTTTGTTCGGACGTTCCGAAAAATAAAACAATTGCTCCGAATCGGGGAGGAATAACACGTGCATAAAATCATTCAATGGCGTTGGGGAATCTTCATATCCCTCATCGTATTGACGGCAGCATTATTTGTCGCAGCACCTAACTTAACGAAACAAGCAGAAGAGGCAGGGAGTTTCCAACTTGCGGACGACATGGACTCACAACGCGCACAAGCGATTTTAGATGAAGCCGGAAAGAGTGACAAGACCATCTCGCTCGTCTACGAGTTCGAGTCGATTGGTGAGACAGAGCGAACAGATGTCGCGCGTGTCATCGAAGAACTTAAACAAAACGAAACGGTCGTGACCGATGTTCTCGACCCGTTCGAAAACGAGGAGACAGAGGCACAGCTTGTCTCAGAAGACGGACGCATCGTCCTCGTCCCAATCACGGTAGAAGGTACGACGGAAGAAATCAATGCGTTTGCCGATGATGTCCGTGAAAACGTGCTTCCGCAAGAGGAAACAGTATATATCACAGGGGAAGAAATCATTAACAATGATGTGAACCTAAGTGCACAGGAAGGATTGAAAAAGACAGAAATCATCACAGTCGTGTTGATTTTTGGATTACTTCTTCTCGTCTTCCGTTCCATCGTGACCCCGTTTATCCCGCTTATCGCGGTCGGCTTCACGTATCTATTAAGTCAATCCTTTGTCGCGTTCTTCGTGGATTGGTTTGGGTTCCCGGTATCCAACTACACACAAATCTTCCTTGTCGCCATCTTGTTCGGGATTGGGACAGACTATTGTATTCTACTTCTTAGCCGTTACAAAGAGGAGCTGAGTGAGGGGCGTGCCATCGAAGACGCAATCGTCAATACGTACAAGACGGCAGGACGGACGGTCTTGATTAGTGGGCTCGCGGTATTCGTCGGTTTCGCTGCCATCGGATTTGCAGATTTTCCGATCTTTAAATCAGCTGTCGCCGTTGCGGTCGGGATTGCGGTGTTGCTGCTGATTCTCTTCACGGTCGTCCCGTTCTTTATGGCGACGCTCAAACAGCGACTGTTTTGGCCGTCGAAAAAGGCGAGCGAACATCATGACAGCAAGCTCTGGGCTGGATTGAGTCGATTGTCAGTCAATCGCCCGTTCGTATCGATTTTGGTCGTTGGATTGATTACGGTGCCGGTCCTATTCACGTATGACGATGCCCGTTCGTTCAATACGGTCGATGAGATTGGAGACGGGTACGATTCGGTTCGTGGACTGAATTTGATTTCTGAAGGGTTTGGTCAAGGGGAATCTCTTCCGGTACAGGTCATTTTGAAACAAGATCAAGCCATTACAGAATCAGAAGTCCCATACATTGAAATGTTCGCAAGCGAACTTGAAAAAGTTGATGGGGTGAGCGGTGTTCGTGCGCTCACACGTCCGACTGGTGAAGTGATCGACGATTTTTATGTGGACACGCAACTCGGCGAAGTCAGTGAAGGCTTGACTGAAGCACAGAGGGGTCTCGGTGATGTCCAAACTGGATTAGATGAGATTGAGCAGGGGCTAAACGCGGTCGTCGGACAATTGCCAAGTGGTTCAGCCAATGCTGGGGCGCCACTTGCAGAAGCAGCAGCTGGGTTGAATCAGTTAAATGGTCAACTTGGTCTCATTGGACAAGGATTGACAGCGACTCAAAACATCCCGGCCGCAGTCGGACAGCTCGGCCAAGTGTCAGCAGGGCTCACACAAATCGAGTCAGGAATCAACGAAGCAGCGTCCGCATTGAATGCACAAGGTTCTCAGGTTGGTGAACTCAGCACCGGATTGGGACAACTTGCCACAGGCGTTGGCGAAGCGAACGACGGGCTAGGGCAAATTGAGTCTGGTCTCGGCGAAGCCGTTTCGTTCTTACAACAGTTGAGTGAAGCAGATGCGCTTCGGGAGACAGGCGTATATCTTCCGGAAGGGACACTCACATCGGATGAGTTCTCACCTGCCATCGAACGCTATGTCTTCGATGAAGGAATGGCGACTCAGCTCGAGGTCGTCTTAGAGATGGACCCGTATTCGCCAGAAGCGATTGATACCGTCGAGACAATCAAAGAGACAATGAATCGTGCCGTGACGGGGACACCGTATGCGGATGCGACCATCGGATATGCCGGTATCTCGAGCATCAATAGCGATTTAAATGAAACATCGACGAATGATTTCAATCGAACGGTAGCGATCATGCTGGTGACATTGTTCATCGTCTTGACAGCACTGTTCCGCTCGATGATCATGCCACTCTATATGATTGCTTCGCTTCTCTTGACGTACTATACGTCAGCGGCGATCACAGAGCTGATCTTTGTAGAAGGACTTGGCTATGACGGGATTAGCTGGGCCGTTCCGTTCTTTGGCTTCGTCATGTTGATTGCCCTTGGGATTGACTACTCCATCTTCCTGTTAGATCGATTCCGGGAAGAGACGATCAATGGGAAGGCGGTCCGTGAGGCGCTCATCTATTCGATGACGAAGATGGGTACCGTCATTATGACTGCCGCGGTCATCCTCGCCGGGACGTTCGGCGCGATGATTCCGTCAGGTGTGCTCAGTCTCGTCCAGATTGCGACGATTGTCATCACCGGGTTATTATTATACGGGTTGATTGTGTTACCACTTTTAATTCCAGCCATTACGATTTCGTTTGGCGATGGTGTCTGGTGGCCGTTCCGGTCAAAGAAAAAGTCATAAGCAGAAACGGATGTCTCGTATGATGAGATATCCGTTTTTTGGGATAGATTGCGGTAGATTCGGGAACAGAAAGTCAGGTCCATTATCTAAGGAGGAATACTGTATGGAAATCGTCATTACCGCAATCTTGAAAGCCCATCCCGGAAAAGAAGAGGCGTTACGTGATGCGTTGAACCGTGTGATTCCACCGTCACGAGCGGAAGAAGGGTGTCTCGCGTACGTTCTTCACGAGGCAATTGATGCGCCAGGTACGTTTGTCTTCTATGAAAAGTACGAGGATGAAAATGCACTCAATCACCATATCCATTCGTCGCACTATCAGGCGTATCGTGATGAAGCCGGAGAGCTTCTCGCTGTACGTGAGGTCTATCGGCTACATGAAGTCTGATTCTGATTGTGTGTGGAATTGAACTGGTCGTACAAGCGTGTCTACCAAGTTGCGTAGCACTTAGGAAAGAAGCCTCTCGAGACATATCTCGGGAGGCTTTTCGATTACGGATTGATTTGTGAGAGGGCATCTTTCTCGATGATGGTATCCGAGAGACGGAGCTGGTTGGTCGCGCGGTCGATATATGGGCTGCATCGATCAAAGACGACCGGTTCTTCTGTCTCGACGGAATAGCACGTGCCATTCCCTGCTCGTTCGGTCAAGTCTGGTTCGTAATAAATATCTTCGTATCGGAAGGCACCCGTCCGAAAGACGGTCAGATTCGGCGTATCATTCAATAAGGAGTCGCCGAGCATATACGCTGGGGAGATTCCAAGCAAATCGAGAATCGTCGGCGCGATATCAATTTGTCCACCGCTCGCCTCCATGACTTCTCCTGTCGTCAATCCGGGTGGTTTGATGAAGAGAGGGACAGCACGGTCGAGTTGAAACGCGTCAACCGCCGAGTCCACTTCTTCGATGGTAGCCATTTCTTCTCCAGGTGCCGTCAGACCGCTATCGTGGTCACCATACATGACGAGAAGCGTCTCATCCCACAGCCCATCTTGTTTCAATCGATCGATGAACTGACCGACTGCGGCATCGACGAAATGAACGGTATGATAATAGTTTTCGAGAAGGGGGTCATCGATATCAGATAGGTCCAACCGCTTCTCGTCTTCCGGGATATCGTACGGTGTATGACTCGTTAAAGCGACTAAAAATGCGTAAAATGGTTCATCCAACTCTTCCATAAATCCGACCGACGTATTTAAGAATTCCTGGTCGTTGAGTGCCATCCCGATGATTCCTTGATCGGGATAGTCTTTGTCGCTAAAGAAATGATTGAACCCGATGTTGTCGTAAAAATCATCCCGATTCCAAAAGTCTTTACGGAATGAGTGCATGGCTGCTGTATCATAGCCTGCCTCGTTCAATGATTGAGAGAGCGCGCTGAACTTATTTCCCGGGAAACGCGTGTAGACGGAACCAGATTTGACAGGATAGAGTGACATGTTGACGATGAACTCTGCATCGGACGTCCGTCCCTCATGTGTCTGATGATACACGTTCGGGAAGTAAAGCATGTCACGTCGCAATCGGTTCAAATTCGGGGTCAGTTCCTGTCCATTAATCTGTTGATCGATGACGGATGTTTGAAATGATTCGAGTTGTAAGACGATGACGTTCGTATCCTGACTCGGGGCACTTAATTCTTGATAAGAAAGTGCTTGGATTTGAGAACGCTCCTCGTCTGTCAAAGCTTCGTTCCAGCCCATGGCACGTTCAACGCCTCGGGCGACATCCATCGCGTGATATCCCCAAAAACCAAGATGATAGTATTCGCGCATATTCGAGATCGGGTCGTCTGCAATCCATTTTTCCCCACGCTGATAACTGAGCGTGAGCGGGATCGTGAAAAGAAGAAATCCAAGTGTGAAGCCGGCAATCGCTAACCGTCTTCCGTTCCGCTTCACTTCACGGACAGGATGACGTTTCATATAACGCAAAATCAAACCGTAGATGATGAGGTCGATAAAGAAGAACGCATCGATTGGGCGGATGAGCGTCAAAAAGCCACCCCCGACATCTCCCATCTGCCCGATGTCGGATAGTAAAGCGACGGATAATAAGTCTTCAAAATAGCGATAGTACCAGACGTCTGAGACGAGCAGGGTACTATGCAGGAACAGAGAAACGTATAAAATCCATCGGCGGATCGGATATGACACGGTGAGTGCCCAACTCGTCAGGAGCAAAATCGTCGCCAAGTTGATGAGAAAGAACGAAAAGTCGAACGCCGTCGCGGTCAACCAGCTAAAAAAGAAGAGCTTTGCCAGGGAGAGTGACAAGTAGCTCCAATAATCGAGATATTTGATCATGAACAACACATCCTTTTCATATCCATTCCCGATGAGACGAGTGCGGGAAACGTGAAGATGTGTTCAACAAAAAAGAGGCACAGGGCCTCAGTTAATCAGAAACGTATCGCGCAGTTCGATGATGGTTCCTTCCGGTGCTTTCAATTTACTTAAATGACCGTCGACGACGAAATAGATGTTGCCACCGTGCTTCGGTAAAAACGTGACGCCGAGCTGTTCGAGTCGTGCAACTTCCACTTCGAGGTCATCTACATAGAGGGCGAAATGAACGGGACCGGCCGCAAGTTTCGAGTAATCTTGTAACGTTTCATCCGTTTTAGCAGTCTGGAGCTCGATATAAAAATCCCCGAGCTTGAGCCAACTGTTGAAGTCACGCGTATGGAAGTTTCGCGACTCTTGGACGAGTTCAAAACCGAGTGCTTCGTAAAATGTCTTGGACGCAAGATAGTCAGGCGTTTGGATACAGATATGATGGATTTGTTTCATTAGGATGATTCCTCTCATTCAATTTTGGTGAAGTGTACGATATGGCCTAGTCAAATACTAAGCGGATGAAGCTATGATGTGAAAAAGACGACAACTTCCCATTCATTTTAGTGTACCGAACGCGTGCTTTTGAAGATACGGGGTAAGAAACTTTTTACGGAAGAAATCGTATGGAAGAGAGAAAAGGATAGAAATCAATGAGGTGAAAGCATGAAAGGAAATGAAATCACGATTCAACCGATTGATGCAGTCAATCGAGAAGCAGTCATCGCTCTGACAGTGGACGAGAAACAGTCCCGATTCATCGAGACAAATGCCGAGTCGCTTCAAGAGATGGCTGAGGATACGAAATATAATTGGCAGAGCTATGCATTCTATGACGGTGAGCGACCGGTTGGCTTCATGATGGTCGGAGCAGAAAACCAGACAGAACGGTATGTGTGGCTCGATCGTTTCATGATGGATCAAAACGAACAGGGGAAAGGCGTTGGAACGAAGTGCCTACGCATGGCGGTGGACTGGATTCAGACAAAATATGATGTCGATGATATCATCCTGAGCCTCCATCAAGAGAATGAAGCTGCGAAACGATTTTATGCGAAGAACGGCTTTGTCGACAGCGGCTTAATTGATGAATGGAATGGTGAAGCGATTTGGGTCTATCATACAAAAAACCGACCGTCATGAGTCGGTCGGATTCTCGGCTGGACTTGTTGTTTTTGTAGCATTCATGCCCATCGAAAAGAGAACGATAGCTGCAAAGAAGAATAGGGTAACGAACCAGTTTTGGAGAAACGGATCGACAAACGTCGGTTTTTCCAACCAACTCCCGGTTGAGATTTCGGCGTACCAACGTATGTAGAGTGCGATGCGTTCGAGTGTGTATAAGAGTCCGGACAAAAACAACAACATACCACCCGCTACAAGTTGATTGAAACGAGACATAAAACCCCTCCTCTATAGATGTTGTATATAGTTTACCATTTCCATCCAATTGAGGGGCTTTTATTTGAGTATACTCGGTCGCAACTGTTTGACGCGTGACAAGACGAGCCAACCGAGAAGCGCGCCGGTCAAACTAGAGGCCAGGAACGCCGGGACGAAGAAGAAAGCACCGAACGTCGAGCCCATCAACAGTTTCGCGTACGGGACGGCAATCAACGAAGCGATAACCCCAGTCCCGATGATTTCTCCGAGAGCGGCAGCATAGACGCGATTCGTACGAACGAAGAAAATGCCGGCAAGAAACGCGCCAATCATGCCACCAGGGAATGCGAGCAGTGATCCTGTGCCGGTCATGACGCGAATAAGTCCGGTGACGAAAGCGACGAGAACGGCTCCGATTGGACCG
The DNA here is from genome assembly GCF_018617685.1 of Exiguobacterium sp. s57. Classification (NCBI taxonomy): domain Bacteria; kingdom Bacillati; phylum Bacillota; class Bacilli; order Caryophanales; genus Exiguobacterium; species Exiguobacterium sp. s57. The sequence goes on along the minus strand of NZ_JACSKR010000002.1, from coordinate 357,161 downwards.
ACAGTAACTGCGGCGATCACGTTCACCATATGCTGAATCGGATAAGCACGGGCAACACCTGTGGGAATCGAGATGAACATCGAACCGACGACGGCGATGGCGACGAGCATCGCCATCCAAGTGAGTTGTTGAATACGCATGAATAGTCTCCTTTCAAAATAAAAACGCCACGTTTCCAGACGGAAAAATGGCGTGGATATACAGAGACGTATCCCAAGCCACTTCCCTACGCTGGTATGAGCCAGATCAGGTTCAAAGGGTCCGGCAAATGCCGTCTCAGCCCGAAGGCTCCCCTAGTGGTCGTTTATTAAAATTAGGCGAGAATACTCCCACTTCTAAACGTTAAGGACAGGGCTTACGTGAAAGTGGGAGATGAATCGCCAGCCTGTCTTTCGGGTATAATTCCACCAAGGAGGTGAACGTCATATGGTGAAGCACAAGGGTTACAAGTTTCGGATCTATCTGACGAAGGAACAGGAAATTCTGATCACCAAGACGATCGGCTGTTCCCGGTTCGTGTTCAACCACTTCCTGGCGAAATGGGATGAAAGCTACAGACTGACAGGGAAAGGATTGTCCTACGGTTCTTGTTCGAAAGAAATCCCTCTCTTGAAACAAGAGTTCGAGTGGCTGAAGGAGGTCGATAGCACGTCTGTCCAAACGAGCGTCAGACACCTGGCCGATGCGTTTGACCGTTTCTTCAAGAAGCAGAACGAGCGACCTCGTTTCAAGTCGAAACGAAACCCAGTCCAATCCTACAAGACGAACATCCAAGGCAATTCCCAGCTCCCCGAGGTCTCGATCGTCGGGCATCGACTCAAACTCCCGAAGCTGAAATGGGTGCGTTTCGCCAAATCGAGACAGGTCGAGGGTCGCATCCTGAGCGCCACGATCCGACGCACGGCTTCGGGCAAATATTTCGTCTCCCTTCTCGTAGAGCGGGAAATCGGTGAACTGCCGAAGACCGGTTCATCGGTTGGCGTCGACGTCGGGCTGAAGAACTTTGCCGTTCTATCGGACGGCACATTGTACAAGAACGACCGTTATTTCCGTACGCTCGAGAAGAAGCTGGTAAGGGAGCAGCGCAAGTTGTCCCGTCGCCAGCGCATCGCCCTGAACAAGAAGGTGAGACTCTCCGAGGCGAAGAACTACCAGAAGCAGAAGCGGAAAGTCGCCCGCATCCATGAGAAAATCGCCAACAAACGCGCCGACTTCCTGCACAAGGTGTCGACCGAGATCGTCAAAAACCACGACGTCATCGGCATCGAGACCCTGCAGGTGAAGAATATGCAGAAGAACCGCAAGTTGAGCAAGTCAATCTCCGAGGTCAGCTGGTCGGCGTTCTTCCGCATGCTCGAGTATAAGGCCGACTGGTACGGGAAGACCGTCGTGAAGGTCGGGAAGACCTTCGCCTCGAGCCAAGCGTGCTCGGGTTGCGGCCATCAACACAAAGACGTGAAGCATCTCGCATTGCGTGAATGGACATGCCCGAACTGCGGGGTCCACCACGACCGTGATGTGAACGCAGGACTGAACCTCAGACAAGAAGCCGAGCGCCTGTTGGCTTCTTCAACCGTCGGGACGACGGGGCTAGCCTGATCACGTTTCTCTCGTTAGAGAGGATAACTCAGGAATCCTCCACTTCTAAGCGAAGCGTAGGTGGAGGTGGTTCAATGACTTGAGTATAGCATAGCTAAAATCGGAAAAGGGGCGGAATTATCCCTCATTCTTGGCTAACAGGTCCTCATAGTCCTTCTCGTTCCAAAAGAGCGGTGAGATGGATTCGGGACCTTTTAATATTTCTCCATCCTGGTCGTATACGATGGCATATCCGTTCTCGACATCGAACACGAACAAGTCGGCAGTCACTTCGGTCACGCCGTTCCCGGCAATGATCACGTCATCGATTGGGTCCCGGGCCAGTTCGACGCCCGCTTCATCGAGTTCGACGAGGAGGGCTGACGTGTAGGCATGGCGGTCATAGACCGTTTGGAATTCATCCTGCGTGAGGACGACATCGGTAGGTGGAGCACTTGTACCGAATTTCCGATTTTCAATCTCTTCGACGTATTGAAGGAAGGTTTCCTCTTGCCAAAATAGCGGAGCGACCGACTCAGAGCCATTGATCACCGTTCCGTCCTGACTGTCGAAAATGGTAGCATACGTCCCGTCATCGAGCTTGAACGGGTAAATATCCGCATACGTATGCTCGAGGCCGTTTCCGGCGATGATGACGCGTTCGAACGTCTCACGAAACGGTTTGATTCCTTGTTGTTCAAGGGCAGTAAGGAGCGGTTTCGTTTGTTCATATTGGTCATAGACGTCTTTGAAATCTTCTCGCGTCCATTCGGTGATGGGTTCATCGGGTGATTCGACTGGGATTGGATTGTCTGCCACCGTATCCGTACAACCCGTGAGTAAAAGTGCACTTAATCCGAATATCGCCCATCGTCTCATGTTTCCATCCCCTTAACTGACATTTTCCACCATTTTATCATTCATGATGAAAAAGCAGAACCTGTGCACATTCTCACTCGGGGTGAGGACGTGTCGCGTAGGTATCAAGTGTTCTCTTGAAGTGAAGTGTATCTTCTTCAGAAATCGTCACACCTAAAGATGTGCCGTAGCGAACCGCATGATAAACGGACGGGTTCATCGGTAAATCGATGCGTTGGAACCACTCTTGCAATGTCTCGTGAGCACGCAATCGCTTGGCTGGTACGAGAGATTGGTTAAATGTGATCAGCGCATCGCGAATCGGGATATTTGTGAACGCTGTGAGCGTCGAAATGGACGAAGCGTTCTGGTTCTGCACATCTTGTGGGTACAAGTCTGTGCTTGAATCAGCATGATCTCGTGCGCGCGACAAACGTTGCTTCCGTTTTCGATAGATATAAAAGGACAGACAACCGAGCGCAATCAAAGCAACGAAAAACCCGAGATTTCGTCGTGTTGATTCTCCAGAGCCCGTGATTCTCTCAAAAAAGTTATGTTTCCCTTTTTGAGGATCCAATTCAAATGGGTAATCTGCTTTGGATTCACCAATTAAAATTCCATCATCTTCATCCGATAGGAGATCAGTCGGAAGACTATGACTTTCCTCGACCGGTATCGTTTCTGGGTTATAGAGCCATTCGAATACACTCGTCGTGATCACCATTATCGTGAACGTCCCGAGGAGTGTGGTGGCAATCATGAGAAGAAATTTGTTCGTCCAGCGCAAGAGGACACCTCCTTTTGAATTTTCAGACTATTTGTTGTTTATCTTACCATAAAAAGGTAAAGTTTGATTAAGACAAAAAATGGAGGTCGTCATATGGGCATGGAGCAAGTCATCAAACAGTTGAACGAGGTGTATTTAGGCAAAGAGGATGTCGTACGCCTCTGTTGTACGGCGTTACTCGCGGAAGGACACATTTTGTTAGAAGATGTACCGGGAACGGGAAAAACGTTACTGGCCAAAACGATTGCAGCTAGCTTCGACGGCGCGTTTTCTCGGATTCAGTTCACGGCCGACTTGTTACCGTCTGACGTGATTGGCGCAGACTATTTTAATATGAAGACGCAGACGTTCGATCATCGCCAAGGACCGATCTTTGCGAACATCGTCTTGATTGATGAAATTAACCGAGCGGTTCCACGGACGCAGTCCGCCTTGCTTGAGGCAATGGAAGAACGACAAGTCTCCATCGGGGGAGAGACGTATCCGATGCCAAAACCATTTTTCGTCATCGCGACGCAAAACCCGATTGAATCAGCGGGGACGTTCCCGTTACCGGATGCCCAACTCGACCGTTTCCTCATTTCGATTCCAGTCGGTTATCCTGATGTCGCAGAAGAGCGAGAACTCCTCTTACAAGTGATGCGCCAAACGAGGAAAACCGTGGAGGCGGTTGCGACGTTAGACGAGTTACGCCGAGCCCAGGAGGAAGTGAAGCAAGTATCGATTCAAGATGATGTCCTCGATTACTTACTCGGGCTCGTCCATGCGACACGAGAACACCAATCCGTCGAGGTCGGTGTCAGTCCACGCGGAGCCATCGCGCTCATGCGAGCGTCTCAAAGTTATGCCTATCTGAACGATCGATTGTACGTCATTCCAGAAGATGTGAAAGCCGTGGCACCTTATGTCTTGTCCCATCGTCTGACGTTGACGCTTGAAGGAGGCATCAAATCGACGAAACAGGACATCATCCGCTACATCTTAGACACCGTTTCTGTCCCGGTCGAGGGCTGAAGATGACGTTCTCGACACATAACGCCCTACAAAAACAATGGATCCCGGTTTATGGATTCGCTGGGGTGATTCTCGTATTCGTCCCGTACATGGAGATTGTCGGGTATGCGCTTTGTTTACTTGCGGGCATCGTTTGGTTCTTTGAACGGACACGGAAACAGTTGGAACAAGCTCTTCGGCTTCACATACATACTCATGAATCCCTCCTTTTCGTTGGCGATGAGACGGAGGTGCAACTGATTTTAGATGGAAGTGAAGTCGTCGAACGACTCGGGCTTCCGGTTCGTGTTCGACTGAAATCCAATACAGCGCTCAGCTTTCCAGCCCACGACCGGTCCCCGAATAGTTTGGATTTGACGTTACGGGCAGATCAGGCTCGTCACATGCTTCACATTCAAGCCGAATTCCGAGGTCCTGCCTACATCGAAGAATGCGTACTTGCTGTGACGCTCCCGTTTCATCTCGGGACGTATCTGCTTGAGTGTCCGATCGAGAAGCGGTGGACGGTGCTGCCTTCCCTCACGCTACACCCTCCGGTCGGCACGAAACGTTTAGCGCTCGGAGATCGTCCTTTGACCGCTTCACCACTTCGGAACCCACTGCAGATTCTAGGGTCGAAACCTTATGAAGGGGAACCGGTCAAGGAGATTGACTGGGTCGCGACGGCAAAACTTGGGCGAGTCCAGTCGAAAGTTTTTCAAAAGACATCACTCGACACGTTCACGTTCGCAGTGGACTTGAGTGGTCCGTCAGGCTATACATTGCATCACGACTTCGAGTCAATCATCAGCCAAGTCGCGTACGTGACGACCCGACTCTTAAAAGAAGAGTGTAAAGTCGAGCTGTTCATCAATCGCTTCAATGGTGAAGGGAAGATGGAGCATATCCCCCTTCAGGAAGGGGAACGTGGATCACGCCTCATCCTCATGATGCTGGCCGACCTTCATCCCGGGAATCGTTTCATCTCGACAGATGCGTTCGTTCGTATGGTCGAGCGGAAACGCTTGAAGCAAAGTCATCTCGTCTGGTTCAATCAGCATAACCTGTATGACTAACAAGGGATTTCCCTTCTTTTGGCGAACTGTATCATACAGAGATGACGGAAAGGGAGAGATTCATATGTCAAAACGAAAGTATGCGAATCGACGAGACTGGGAACGGATTTTAAAGAACCGTTACGCACAAGTTCGAGTTCAGACGGAACAATTTTCCGGAGTGGTCGCCTTGTTCCAAATCGATGAGGTCCGAGCACCTCAATATAAAATGCATAAAGGCGAAGAATTCATTGTGGCGGATGCCGGGTTTAGTTGGCTCCAATATTTCCCGGACAATGAACCGTTCGGTGTGACAGCTATGATCAATCCGGAAGGCGAGATCGTGCAATGGTATATCGACCTCGTCGACGGAATCGGTGAAGAAAATGGGATTCCATACATGGACGATTTATTGCTCGATATTCTCGTGTTTCCGAACGGGGATATCGTCAAAAAGGATGAGGATGAGTTCGAGGAGGCGGCCGAGAGTGGCGAGCTGACGCCTGAGCAAGTCGAGCGGGGATGGCGTGAGTTCGAAGCGACGCTCGAACGAATCGAACGCGGAGACTTCGTCTACTTTGATTTGGCAAAAGGACATTACGAACAGTTAAAACAAAAATTATGAGTAGATCAACTCTCTCTGCTACAGTAAGAGCGTAGGAGGGGGAGTTTTTATGAGAAAAATTGAAATCGAGACGTGGGCACGACGTAAACACTTTGAATTTTTCAAGGCGTTTGACGCACCACATTTTAACGTGACGGCGAACGTGGATGTGACAAATCTCTATACATATGCGAAAGCGAGCAATCAATCGTTCTTCAAGCTCTTTTTATATGGTGCGGTGAGAACGGCGAATGCGATTCCGGAATTACGCTATCGGATCCGTGGAGAAGAGGTCGTCGAACACGATGTGGTCCATCCGTCGTTCACAGTCATGTTAGACGAGGACGTCTTCAATTTTTGTGCGGCTACGTTTAATGAAGATTTACCGACGTTCTTACAGGAAGTGACGATGCGGATGGAACAAGCTGCCGACGAAGTCGTGGTCGGGGATGACGAGCCCGACGATTTACTGTATATCACGAGCGTCCCGTGGGTCACGTTCACGAGCATCATGCACCCGACGCATCATCAACAACACGATAGCGTACCGCGCATCGCATGGGGCAAGTTCGAGCGTCAAGGCGAACGTCTGGTCATGCCGCTATCCGTACAAGCCCATCACGCACTCGTCGATGGGGTACATATCGGTAAGTATTATGAAACGTTACAAGCGTGGTTAGACCAAGAATTCGCACAGGAGGTGACCGACGTGACAGAAGAAAATGAGTTTGATCGAGCCGTTCGTCTCCGCGAGGAGGGACAACTCGAGCAGGCGAAGCAACTGTTCCTATCGCTCTTACGGAAAGATGAGAAGAATCCGAGACTACATGCATACTGCGCGTGGTGCTATGACTCGCTCGGGGAAGAGCATCAAGCGGTGCCGCATTATGAACGAGCCATCCGACTCGGGTTGACCGGGGGTGAGTTGGTAGAATCGTATCTCGGACTCGGCAGCACGTATCGGGCACTCGGTCGATACGCGGAGGCGGAACAGTTATTTGAAGAGGGGATCGAGCAATTCCCGAATCATGGGGCGCTCAAGGTGTTTCAGGCGATGACGCACTATAACGTCGGTCGCCATGAAGAGGCGACGGGTGCGTTACTCGAGTTACTCGCCAGCCCGAAACCGGACGAGAGTATCGCAAGGTACCGCCGTGCCATCGCATTCTATGCGAGAAACTTAAATGAGACATATGATTAAAGGAGAATGGGGTGGGGCAACCCGTCTTATTTTTGGAATCAAATCGATTGACGCTAGAATGAGGGCATGTTACATTTATCTTGAATTAAAGATATTAAATTCGAAGTCAATCACTCTCTTGAACAAATTGACAACGATTACCGTGCTGTTGCGCGCCTCTCAGTCGTTACAGGATCTGGTGAAACAGGAAGTGGCGTCTTACGGATTAAATGCGATCGAGTTAACGGTTCTGGAGTTTTTATATCACAAAGGAGAGCACCTGATGCAAGATATTTTCCCGAAACATACGGAGCATATGAACGCTGTGTTTGAAGGGATGCACTTAAGCGAAACGATTGAACAGTTGAAATAAATTAGGAAGCGGGCAGAAGCCGCAAAAAATTTTAATCATTTATCTTGAAATCAAGATATAAAAGGAGAGAGAATGATGAATCATGTTAAAGGAATTCACCACGTCACGGCAATCACGAGTAGTGCCGAAAAAAACTATGACTTCTTCACCCATATTCTTGGGATGCGCTTGGTAAAGAAAACGGTCAACCAAGACGACATTCAAACGTATCACTTATTTTTTGCAGACGATAAAGGGAATGCCGGGACAGACATGACCTTCTTCGACTTCCCAGGTATCCTGAAAGGCAAGCATGGGACAAATGAGATTGCGAAGACATCATTCCGCGTGCCGAATGATGAAGCGTTGACGTATTGGGCCCGTCGCTTCGACCGTCTCGGCGTCGAGCACGAAGGCATTCAAGAACAGTTCGGGAAGAAGACGCTCTCGTTCATCGACTTTGATGAACAGGCGTATCAGCTCATCTCGGATGAATTCAACGAAGGTATCGCGTCGGGCGAACCGTGGCAAAACGGTCCGATCCCGCTTGAATACGCCATCACGGGACTCGGTCCCATCTTTATTCGGATCGCCGACATCACGTATTTCAAACAAGTGATGGAGCAAGTGGTGCTGTTCAAAGAGATTGGACGAGAAGGCGATGTCTACCTCTTTGAAGGAGGTGAGGGTGGAAACGGAGCGCAAGTGATCGTCATTCACGACGAGACATCTCCGCAAGCACGTCAAGGGTTCGGTACCGTGCACCACGTCGCATTCCGTGTCGAAGACCGTAGCGTCCTCGATGAATGGACAGCACGTCTCGAGCAGTTCGGTTTGCCGACTTCTGGCTACGTCGATCGCTTCTTCTTTGAATCGTCTTATGCGCGTGTCGCACCGCAAATCTTGTTTGAATGGGCGACAGACGGACCAGGATTTATGGGGGATGAGCCGTATGAGACAGTTGGTGAGAAATTGTCACTCCCGCCATTCCTCGAAGCGAAACGTTCGCAAATCGAGGCGATGGTACGACCATTCGATACGGTCAGAAGCACGAAAACATTTGAGAAAGAATATGAGGGCATGAAATGAGTTTCTTGAATCGCTTGTTTGGAAAATCAGATGCATCACAACATAACCAAGGAGGAACTACTATGTTAAACATCGGAATCGTACTCGGATCAACTCGTGAAGGTCGCGTCAGTCCACAAGTCGGGGAATGGGTAAAAGAACTCGCCGACAAACGTGGCGATGCCAACTATGAAGTCATCGACATCGCAGATTATAACTTACCGCTCCTCGGTGAAGCGGGTCAAGACGCATCAGGCGCAGCGACCTGGTCGGAGAAAATTGCGCAAATGGACGGATTCATCTTCATTGTCCAAGAATACAACCATTCCATCTCAGCATCTCTTAAAAACGCACTCGACTACTTACGCGTCGAATGGAACAACAAAGCAGCCGGAATCGTCTCATACGGTTCTGTCGGTGGAGCGCGGGCAACAGAACATCTACGGGGTGTTTTGAGTGAATTGTCAATCGCTCACGTCCGTGTCCATCCTGCCCTCTCACTCTTCACAGACTTCGAGAACGGCACGCATTTCGCTCCGAAAGACGTTCAAGCACAATCGGTCAACGATATGATCGACCAACTCCTTCCATGGACGGAAGCGATGCAATCGGTCCGTACGAAAGCGGGAGAAGTTGCAAACAATTAACAAATCGCGAAGCCAGCCTAAATTTAGGCTGGTTTTTGTGCGTTTTCAGAACAGGTCGTGTAAAGTTGGAAGGGATTAGGGGGAACGTAGATGTGGAATCGAAAAATCGTCACAGCATCGATCACCTCGCCCATCTATGCGATTCTGTTAGCGTGCGGGGTCACCATGACGGGTGTACGAGAAAATGGAGGAATGAGTGATGTACTGAGTGGCTTCCTTCTGATGGCGGTTGCCTATGTAGCGGTCAGTTTTCCAATCATGTTGACCTATGGTGTCGTGACCTCATGGTGAAGTGACTGGTTGGCGAATCGATTCGGTTCGAAACGATCAAGGTGGTTCACCTCGTTCGCTTTACATATACTATTCGGACTCGTCTTGTCATGGCTCAGTCTTCTCGCGACTATTCTGTTTTTCCTCATCGATCGTCGACTGATTAATCGGATGGACGTGATGAAACGAGCTGCAGTAAAAAGTCTGCTCATCCCAATCGGATATTTGCTTATTGTAACGGGAAGTGTGTATATCATCGATGTCATCCAAGATTTTTTCGTTCGATTCAACTTATTTTAGGGAAACGAACAAGGACACATTGACATAAGGAGGAGTAAAAATGAGATGGATGATTTATGGGGCGAATGGCTATACGGGTGAGCTGGTTGCCCGACAAGCCGTTCGTGACGGAATGCGTCCGGTTCTTGCCGGTCGAAAGGCGCGAGCGATTCATCGACTCGGAGACGAGCTCGGTTGCGAAACATCGATTTTCGCATTGAGTCGTGAAGCCGCAATAGAGGCGCTTCACGATGTAGATTTAGTCCTTCATTGTGCAGGTCCTTTCACGGATACGAGTCAAGTCATGATTGAAGCATGTTTGGAGACAGGCACGCATTACTTGGATATTACCGGGGAAATTGACGTGTTTGAATACGTCCATTCTAAACAACGGGCGGCTCAGGCGAAGGAAAGTGGCATCATTTTATGTTCGGGCGTTGGATTTGATGTCATTCCGACTGACTGTGTGGCGCGAAAGTTAAAGGAACTATTGCCGGATGCGACATCACTCGCTCTCGGCTTTTCGGCGGCAGGTGGCATTTCACCAGGAACGATGAAAACAGCCGTCCGTGGGCTTGGGTCGAGCAGTATGGAGCGTGTGAACGGAAAGTTATCACCATTTCCGATTGGGGCAAAGCGCAGAACGATTGATTTCGGACGTGGAAGCCGCACCGCGATTGCGATTCCTTGGGGAGACGTTTCGACCGCCTACTATACGACGGACATCCCGAATATTACGACGTGGGTGCCGGTGCCGACAGCGGCTGCCTATGTTGCACGTACTTTGTCATGGTTCAGCCCGATTCTCGGAAAAGACGCCGTCCAAAAGCGATTGCTCCGATATGTCGACGAGAACGTATCTGGACCGGACGAGGCTGAACGTGAAAAATCATCGACCTACGTATGGGGCGAAGCGACAAATGCAGAAGGACGAAAGATTGTCGTCCGAATTCAAACGGCGAGTACGTATGCTTTCACCGTGTATGGGGCGCTCGCCGTCGTCAAACGATTACTCGGTCCCGGTCGAATGCTTGCCGGGAGTTTTACACCGGCCATGTTGTTCGGCTCTCAATTCCTCGAAGAAATTCAAGGATCGTCATCGTTTGTGGTTGATGAGATTCGTCCATGAGCCGGGAAACGTGGGATTTACTAGACGAAAATCGGCAACCGCTCGGACGAACCCATTTTCGAGGTGACGACTTGGAACCGAACACGTTCCATACGGTCATCGAGGTGTTCACATTTGATCCGGATGGCAAACTGTTACTCTCTAGGCGTCATCCTGATAAGAAATATCCTCTTCTTTGGGAAGGGACAGGCGGTTCGATTTTAGCGGGAGAGATGAGTCGCGAAGGGGCGGTCCGTGAACTTCAAGAAGAATTGGGACTATGTGTCTTGCCTGAACAGCTTCGTTTCGTGACGACGATCAAGCGCGAGACGTACTTCTTAGATTTGTATGTATACACGAGCGAGCGGTTGATTGATTTGAGACAACTCTCTTTACAAATCGATGAAGTGATCGATGTGAGATTAGAGGAGTGGGACACTGTGCTCGATTCTGTTGAACTCGTACCTACTGTCAAAGAACGATTGATCCGATTCGGTCACTTGATTCGAACGTGATATGCTACACTCAACATGGAAGAAACAAGGGAGGGAACAGAGTGAAACGTTTAGAATTGGCACGACGCATCGAAGGTATCAAAGCGGAGGGGACGTCTGCTTATATTCGCCACCGCAAACAAACCCCTCCCTATGAAGGTGCGGAACTGCACGTTGAAGGTAAAGGGCACGTATTCAAAATGGGGAATATGAGCTTTGCAGTCGGATTCGGACTCAACCGACCGACAAGCTTCTATGACCTGCATCAGATGGAAAAGTGGGTGCGCGGGAAAAATGTGTCTCGCCTACATATCGAAGTTTGTCCATTAGCGGATGATTCCTTACTGCGCTTACTGCAAGAACGCAATTATACGCTCGATCACTTTTTAGACGTGTGGACGTTAGATGTAACGAAATATGACGGACCATCTTCTTCGAATCAAGTCGAAAAGGTACAGGATGAGACGCTCAATGAATGGGCAACCGCGATTGCGGCCGGATTTGCAGAATCTGGAACGATTCTTCAAGAGACAGTCGATACGGCCAAAGGGTTTTATGCGTTACCGAGTAACCACGCCTATCTCGTCCGAGAAGAGGACACTGTCGTAGCGGGTGGGATCCTAGCGACGCAAGACGGAATCGGAGAACTGTTTCTGACGAGCACCGTACCGACTTACCGACAAAAAGGATACCAGACGCAACTCATTTTGGAACGAATCGCCGAGGCGAAAGCGATTGGATGTGACGTCCTGACCGTAACGACGAAAGTCGATTCGGCCTCCGGACGTAATATGGAACGGCTCGGATTTCAGCCATTCTACCAAAAAGCGGTCATGAAAAGTCCAATCCTCAAATAATCAGCTCACCTCATGCGAGGTGAGCTGATTTTGAGTTACAAGAGGGATTCTGCACCGTCGACATACACTTCAGAACCGGTGACATGGCTCGACATGTTGCTCGCGAAAAACAAGACAACGTCAGCGACCTGTTTCGCGGAACCGGATTTTCCGGCAAGGGGTTGATTCCCAAGTGGATACTCGATGGGGATCACGACTTCTTCAAGCAACGCATCGTCCCGATTAGTCGAATCGTCGATATTCGTATCGATCGCCCCTGGACAAATCGAATTCACGCGAATTCCGAATTGTGCGAGCTCGGCAGCTGCCATTTTCGCAAAGCCGGTCTGTCCTGCTTTCGTTGTCGCATAGCCGCTGAAACCAAAATTTTTAAAGTAGCGATTGCCGTTAATCGAAGAGGTGATGATGATACTCCCCCCATTCTCTTTCAAATGAGGAATCGCATGTTTGACGGTCAAAAACGTTCCCGTCAGGTTCGTCTCTACAACACCGTTCCAATCTTCTATAGATAGATGTTCAATCGGTGTGATGGTCCCGTTTCGTCCGGCGTTCGCGAAGACGATGTCGATTTGACCAAACCGCTCAATCGTCCGTTCATACGCTTCTTTCATTGCTGCTTCATCCGAAACATCCGCGCTAATGCCGATGGCCCTTTCTTCTCCGACGAGACTAGCGAGACGCATCGTATCTTCTTCATTCAGGTCAAGAATGGCGACTTTTGCACCCGCTTGAATGAAACGGATGACAGCGGCGCGTCCAATTCCAGAGGCCGCTCCGGTGACAAGCGCTACTTTTCCAGATAGTAATTTATTTGAAATCAATCTAATCACTCCTTTTTATGACTCCTTCTCATATTCCACAGTTCTGGAAAAGTTACGCTTCATTTCAGAAAATCATGGCGACGTGACTTCAATCGTACGCGCGATGTTCAAGTCGGACTCGGTGGGGATGACTTCGATCGTGACGAGCTGACCGCTTTGTAAGTCTTGTACGCTATTGACGATACCCGTCACTTCTGTTTGGTCATTGATCAAAATCACACGCAAGCTGATTTCTTCTGAGGACTCAGATTCAATCAATAGCTGAGGAATATCGACTCGCTCAATCTGTCCTTCGACAACATTGTCATTCCACGTACTCATCCAATAAACGACGATTAAAAAAAGGCCGAGAAAGACTAGGGCAAAGGTTAATCGTGAACTCATATCAACCCACTCCTTCATTGTCCCGTTTCGCATCTTGTCTAATTTACCTTTACCCGGAAATTCTCTCATTACTTGAAAAAATAGTAGGAATCATAATAAAAATAGGGAATAGAAAGAAAAACGAAAGGCGAGGTGCGGCGAATGTGGATGACGGTTGCGGCGCTAGGATTGGTTGCTTGTGTATGGATTACGTTTGGTTGGTTTACAATCGGTAATGCAAAGCGACGGGTATGGGGAGGTCTTCTTTCACTCAGTATGACTTGTCTGTTCGCGCCGATTTTACTGGTGAAAATGGGAGAACAGTATGGGTTCGTTGGCGTTCAAGTGGGATTGACCACACTACTTGGCTTATTCGCAGGTGCATTTTTCTTTGTGGCGCTCGGGTGGACTGGACGACCAGCGAAAGTTCGAAAAGTGAGAACGTTATCGGAAGACCCTGATTTATTTTGAATCGTAATCTACCACTCCTGCGGTATAATACGTCATAACGATGTTACAAGGGATTGGAGTGGGGATCATGATTACACCGCAAAAGTTGCAATTCGGGGATACGATAGGAATCATTACGCCTTCTTTTCCGGCACCTGTTCAATTTGAGGAGCGCTATCAACGTGGCGTCGAACAGCTCAAGCGGATGGGATTCAAGGTGAAAGAGGGCACGTGTACATATAGAACAGAAGGATATCGGTCATCGTCCATTCGGAGTCGCGCGGACGAACTGAATGCATTGTTACATGACCCTGAAGTGAAGGCGATTATCAGTACGATTGGAGGAACGAATTCAAACTCATTGCTACCGTATATCGATTATGAGCAATTGCGACGTCAACCTAAAATCATCATGGGCTATAGTGATGTGACGGCAATCTTGATGGCGTGTTATGCCAAAACGGAAGTCGTCACATTCTACGGTCCGGCAATCGTCCCTTCTTTCGGTGAATACGGTGGGATGTTCGAGGCGGGGGAGCAATATGTCAAAGATATTCTCTGCTTAGAACGAAACGCTCCGTTTCAGTTACATATCCCTGATAAATGGACCGAAGAGATGCTCGATTGGTCGACGCAACAACGCGTCAAGACGTTCCAACCGAATGAAGGATGGATATCACTTAGGGATGGGAAGGCACAGGGGACGTTGATTGGCGGGAATTTGAACACGATGTCCGGGTTCTTCAAATCGGATTACTTTCCTGATTTGAAAGGAGCGATTCTATTCCTAGAAGACTCGTTCAAGACCATGGCTGAAGAAGAACGTTTGCTCAGCATGCTAAAGCTGGCTGGCGTATTTGATGAAATTTCGGGATTGATCATCGGGAAGCATGAGCATTTTCAAGATCAATCGGCCCCCTTCTCATTCAACGACTTGTTGCTTGAAGTCATCGGAGAAAAAGATTTTCCGATTCTGACGAATGTTGATATCGGACACACGTTTCCGTCTCACGTTTTCCCAATCGGCATTCAGGCCGAGTTGGATGCGACGAATGGAACGATTCGATTTTTAGAAGATGGGGTGTCTGAATGAAGGAGCACCTCACCATTTTTGACGAGAATCACCGGGAAATAGGGGAGAAGGAGCGAGGACAGGTTCATCTTGATAGGGATTGGCATGAGACGTTCCACTGTTGGTTTTAGAAACAAGACCTCATCTACCTTCAGCGAAGAAGCATGGAGAAACAGGATTTTCCCGGGAAATATGATATCACTGCGGCGGGACATCTCACTACAGACGAGACGATTGTAGATGGCGTTCGTGAAATTGAAGAAGAGCTTGGACTGTCGTTGACGTTTGAACAGCTTGCTTTTATGGGAGTTTTTGAAGACACGATTGAACTAGACGGGTTTGTCGATCGCGAATTTACACATACGTATTGCTATCTCTATCAAGGTGAGCCGATTCATTTTGACGACGGGGAAGTGATGGATATCGTAGCTGTACATAGGAACGAGCTTTTGGCGCTTACAGAAGGAAGATTGCGGACGATTGAAGGGAACTCCCTAATGACAAATCATCTTGTTCAAATCACGCAAACCGATTTAGCCCCGCATCGTCTGACTTACTGGCAAAACGTATTTGAGAGTTTGACACGAATGGATGCCTTAAATCGTTAAGGAAAGAATACGTTGTTCGCCGATCGGCCCACCGATTCGACGTCCGGTATCAATCCATCCGTTTGTCGTATAGAGTGAAAAAGCGGCCTCGTTTTTCAAGTTGACCGACAAGACGACTTCACGAACATGTGGGAAGTGTTGTTGCACGAATGTCGGGAGTTCTCGGAGCGCCGCTTTAGCGTAACCTTTGCCTTGCTCCTCATAATTGATGGAAAAAGCGGAGAACAGTAAGGCGTTTGGTTCGTTCGTGTAGGAAGCGACGCGTTCATTGTCATGTAATAAAAACATACCGATCGGCTTCGACTCGACGACGATAATTGGATGAACGCCATCAGGTAATGAATGATCCATGTCTTTTGGAAGAGTCGTGTACTTCTCTTGGTCCGTTGGTAAATCAAATGTATCAAGGATTGATTGGTGCGACTCATTTCGGTGTTCGAGTGTGATTTTCATGAGAAGTCTCCTTCGGTCGTTATTCATTTCTTTCAGAAAAGAGGAGTTATATGTCTACACAATTTACATATCGCCAAAATCCGCCACTGCAAGATATATATCGCGCGTTTATGACTGGTTTTTCTGATTATATCATTCCGTTCCAATTCGACGAGCAGACGTTTGAAGACGTCTTTCTCGTAAGAGACCAAAATCAGCCGTCTCGTTCAATCGTCGCTTATGACGGGGAAGAGCCGGTTGGCGTCGTATTGAGTGGGATTGCACATCTTGATTCAGGATGGCAGACGCGTTGTGGCGGTCTTGCGATCGCCCCACACGTCCGGAAATTAGGCGTTGCGACCGAGTTGATGCAACGATTTGAAAAGGGCGCCAAAGGTACTCGCTTACTTGAAGTGATTCAAGGGAACGATGCGGCGTTGTCGCTTTATCATCAACTTGGATACAAGACGACACGTGAAATTTATTACTTTCAAGCGGTACCACTTGTAACGACCGCTCAGATGACTTCGGAACCGATTCAAACGCTGTTCGGCCGACTATATCCGACAGCTCAGCATGTTCCGATTTGGCAATGCGATGTGCGTGTGACCCAACAGGAGGCGGAACTTGTGAAAGTGGTAGAAGATCAACAAGAAGGTTTTTTGTTATACCGCAATCATGTATTGCTCGATGTTTTTGGTCACGCCGAGGATGCGGAATGGTTGTTGCGGGCGGCTGCGAGCCGATCGCCACTTCATATCACCTTGACGTCGGACCGTCCTGAATGGATTGAAGCAGCACAACGATTACGATTTGTTCAAGACGAGATAGCACAATTTGAAATGGTGAAGAATGCCTTATGAAGCGACTAATAGTGATTTGCATCATTGGGTTGATCGGTGGGAACACATTAACTTTAATTGCGTTGACCACGAACATCCCCAAACATATGTCACAGCTCTTCATGTTGGGTGGCATGGGTGTCACCGTTCTTTCAATCGTTGGGGTCGTCCTTACAAAATATTATACGAGGAAACGTGGGTGAAACGATTGTGAAGCGGTCGTTATGGTTTTCACATCATTCTGTCATCTATGAAACGAAAATGAAAAACTTCATATATTGAAATTTTTAACCTCCTAGTGGTATATTCGCACATGTAGCTTTTTTAAAATTTATGAATGTATCAATTTGGAGGGTTTATTATATATATGTGGAAACAACTCATCATGACGGCAGGTGCCGGTGTTCTCTTATTCCAAGGACAAACCGTATCCGCTAACGACATATCCCCGCAAGACCTTGTTCATACGGAAGAATCCTTGCAACAAACGAAACAGCAAGTAAAAGATACGAAACAATCCATTCAAGCCATTCAAACAAAATTGAAGCAAGTCGACCATAAAGCGGAAGCGTTGCGAGACGAGATTGAAGGCACTTCTATAGAGTTAGAAAAAGTGGAAGAAGACCTTGTTCCGACAAAACGATCACTCTTTTCAAAAGTCGTTTCTTCTGTCCTACCGAGTGCGAAAGCGGAAGCCGCCGATGCAGAGGAAGCGCATCATGTACTCGTTGAAAAGAAAGAGCAAGTAAACGAAACGTTGAAACAGTTAAAAGAAGAACAACTACAGATGGAAGCGACCCGTCAAGATGTGAAGACATCATATGACGAGAAGTCAAAACAATATAAGCAGCAAACGAATCAGTTAAGCAATTTGAAGAAGCAGTACGAAGCGATGGCTCCTGATCGGTTCTTAATGCCCGCAGAAGGACGCCTCTCTCAAGGATTCGGTGCGGCGAGCGGACAGTTCGGATACACATTCCACAACGGTCTCGATATTGCCGCTAAAACAGGCACACCGATTTACGCCGCAGAAGCTGGAACAGTCACAAAAGTTAGCTCAAGTGGACCTTATGGAAACCATATTCAAATTGAGCATAACGTAGACGGTCAAAAATGGACGACGGTCTATGCCCATATGCATAAAGTCGATGTGAAAAAGGGGCAGACGGTGCGCCAAGGTGAACCGATTGGTCAACTCGGAAACACGGGCAACTCGTCAGGTTCACACTTACATTTTGAAATTCATAAAGGGGACTACAATTTCTCGGCCACTTCAGCTGGAAATGCCGTCAATCCGATGAAAGTGGCAGAACGCCTTGGTGGTGCCTCTCCAGTGAAAGCAACGTTTTAAGCAGACAGATGCCCTGAACCTCTCGATTGAGGTCAGGGCATCTTTTATTGTTCGCGTGTCGGATCGTGATTGCCTTCACTATCGGCAATCGTATCCGAGCTTCCATAATCTTCAACTTGTGAGAAGGCATCCGTTTTTTGACCGGGTTCATCTGTTCCGTCTAGTTCCTTACGACGGGCCGTCTCATTCGGGTTCAACACGTCTTCTTCGACTGGTCGATCAAGTTCATGTTCGTGCTCTTCTTCTTCCTGTGCACGAGCGTGCTCGATACATAGCGTAGCTTCCGGGATGACTTCAAGACGGTCTAGTTCAATGTCTTTCCCGCATACTTCACATTTTCCATACGTTCCATTTTGAATGGCGAGTAAAGCCTTGTCGACATCGCTTAAGAACTCCTCATCAAGTTCGTTGAGTGCTTGGTCGCGTTCACGCAAAAAGAGTTCTTCGCCCGAGTCAGCAGGATGATTATCGTAATGGGAGAGCTCTCCTTCATCATATGTCTCTTCCCGGTTATCCATATATCCTTCTGTCTTTGCTTTTTCTTTCAACAGTCGTTTTTTAAACGTTTCGATTTGTTCTTCGGTCAACATATCCATTCACTCTCCAGTTCTCAAGTCATTAATATAGGGTTTCCCATTTTATTTGTGTACAAACCTTTTGAAGTGGAATCCGTCGTGTCGAGCGATGTTTAGAAAGGGTATGATGACAATAGAGAGTATTGATTTTAGTGAGGAGGAACGAATCATGAGAAAAGTCGAAGTGGTGAAGTACAGTCCGGAATGGAAGCGGAAATTTGAAGAAGAGGCGGGAAAGTTGCGTCGACTATTCGAAGAGGAACTCGTTGCGATTCATCATATCGGAAGCACATCGGTCGAAGGGTTAGCAGCGAAACCAATCATTGACATGATGCCGGTCGTACGGGACATTGAACGAGTCGATGCGTATATGGAGCGGATGGAAGCGCTCGGTTATCGAGGACTCGGTGAATACGGTATTCCGAAGCGGCGTTATTTCCGTAAAGGGGAAGAAGAGAGAACGGTTCACGTGCATGTGTTTGAAGAGGGGAATCCGGATGTCATCAGACACCTCGCCTTTCGAGATTACTTACGTACCTTCCCTGACGTGCGAGATGACTATGGTGCATTGAAACTTCAACTCGCAGCGCAGCACCCAGAAGATATGGAGGGGTACATTCAAGGGAAGCATAATTGGATTATCGAGACGGAACGGCTAGCGACACAGTGGTATAAAGAAAATCATGGGGTTTGAAACCTTTTTATGGGAATGGTCGTATAATACATCAAACCTTAAAGGGGGAGATGTCGTATGAAAAGATTTCTCGGGAAATGTGTGGAATACTCTTTGGCTGCACTTATATTCACAGGGCTGTTCATTCTTCTCCGCATGATTGCCGGAGATACAGACAAAGGGTATATGATGACGCTACTCGGTACATTTTTTATCGTGTTACCTATTTCGCTCCTCGTGGGTTACTTTTTGGCACGTCCGCTTCAACGTCGCCTAGGAGGGAAAGGGACTCAAGCTTCGAATGACAATACGTTGCGAGGAATTGAAAAACCGCACGGTGTGAACGAAGATCGAAATTCTTCAAACTATACCGGATGATGGAGATCACATTTATCCCTACGACCGATGCACGTCTCATCGCACGGTTGAATCGTTCCATTCATGAGCATCATTTCCGGATGAACCCAGAATTCTTTGCGGAGTATGAGGAAGAGAAGATGTATGAAGCCTTTTTAACACTGATTGGAAGACCCGGCCATCACTATATGGTGATGCAGCTTGAAGCAACTCCAATCGGTTACATATGGTTCGAGGAGAAAGTGAGTGAAGCGAATGCTTTTCGTCAAGCTGTCCGAACCGTGTATGTTCATCACATCAGTATCGACACAACGTATCAACGGAATGGTTATGGTCGACGTGTGATGGAACGGATGGAGCAATGGGCGCTTGACCACCAATTCAAATCGATTGAACTGGACTACTGGATAATCAATTCTACTGCCGCTTCTTTTTATGACGAACTTGGATTCGTCCCGAAACGTCAGATTGTCATGAAAAAATTGGAGGAATAACATGATGGAGCTACTTACAATTGGATTAGGAATTCTCGGAGTACTGTCGTTAGGTTGGTTCTTTTATAGTTACTGGCTCGGATATAAGGGTGGCAATATCGTCATGACCCTTGATGAACACTATACAAAGCTAGAAGAGTACGTACCTGCTATCTTGTCGAAACTATACGAAGATGGAAAGGCCGCTCACTATCTTGGCGACCGTAAGTTTGAGGTGGAAGGCAAGCGTTACGTTCTCGTCGAGCGTACTGTACCAATCGGAAATGTTCCGACACAACAAACGGTTTTACAACCGGATCAATCGTAATAAGCAAAGGGAGCTCTCAAGTCGAGAAGCTCCCTTTGCTTATTTGACTGCTGGGGACGGAATAATCCGCTATGATAATTACGGAAGGTTTGGCGAATCTCCTCTTCCCGAATTGATTTTTGATTCACCTGTTTTCTCCAAATAGGTTATGCCATTTGATTGCGTCTTCACGTAACAGTTTGAAGTGAGATCCAGTCTTTGAATTGGTCAAGTACACATTCGTACCTTCATAACTGACGTCAAACGTTTG
Organism: Exiguobacterium sp. s57; assembly: GCF_018617685.1. Taxonomy (NCBI): domain Bacteria; kingdom Bacillati; phylum Bacillota; class Bacilli; order Caryophanales; genus Exiguobacterium; species Exiguobacterium sp. s57. The sequence goes on along the minus strand of NZ_JACSKR010000002.1, from coordinate 336,436 downwards.
GGCGCATACCCCTTTAAATAATGTCACGTAAGGTGTAGGAGCAGGTTTGCCTGCATAGGCAGTCGCATTGGCCCGTTTGATTGCGCGGAAAATAAATTTCATTTCATCTTGACCGACATGCTGGAGGAATGGGGCGTCTTTTGATTCAGTTCCGATAAGTGCCAAATCATGGAAAACGACATGACGTTGACTACTTAATTTATTATGAATCTTTTCGTCCAATTCTTTTCCATATAGTAATTTAGGTTCATGATACGTAAGTGAAACGTTTTGGCGCTGAGCTGTTCCTTCATTCATAAATGTAAAGCTATAGAGTGGATAGCGGTGGCCGGGTACAAGAACTGTGGGAAGTTGTGAGGCCATCTTCGCACCAAACATCTGTGACATATGAGCTTGTTTCGGTCGTAATACTTCCTGATAGTCATTTTGGTCATGACTTGTATAAATCGCATATTGTAACGTATCGTCAGATTTTTCGGTCCCGAGTCCGAATGACAAATAAGGTTGACGTGATGATTGAATTGGAATTGTCAGGTGTTCTTCGCCATCTGAAGATTCAAACGTCAGTTCGAACTCACCATTGAATGGCATGGTGAGGTGGAAAAGGGTGTGTTCGATGCCTTTTCGCTCTGGATAGGGCTCATTACCTATCGGATTTTTCATCTCTTGTGCAAAATGCGCATATTCGTGAGGTTCGGCAAACCGAATTTTAGCAACATCAGGATAAGCATCAGCTGCATATTGAACATCATTTAAACTCTCAGGCATCTTATCAATTTTTGTAACATACGTGAGGGCGTCTAATTGACATTGAACATATGATTTATTTTCGACAGTGAAAAAAGTAGCTGTCGGAAAAGCGGATAAGGAAGTGACATCAGTCAATGGTTGGGTTAATGTGACCGTCCCGAGCCAATGTCTTTTGCCACTTGGAATCGTTGGCGTCGCGTTGTCTGGTTGACACAATTCGATAATGGTTGCGCGATCGGATTCTGGAATTTCGATTTGTTGTCCATTTGGTAACAAGGCACGTCCTTGATAATATTCAGGAGCGGGTTGGAGACGGAGTGCGCGTTCTTCCTCGCATCCGAATAAAAAAATCAGGATAACGAGGGTACTGAAAATCAGGTACTTTTTCACATCGGTACTCTCCTTCAATGAATCACTTTCACCATTCTAGCACCATTTTTTTGTGACTTTAGTCTTAGGAAAATTAAAGTGTTATTTCGAAAAAAAAACAAAAAACCCGTCCAACTTGAACTGGACGGGGGATAAAACCAATTATGTCTTAATTTTACTTTTTCACTTTTTTCTCATGTCGGTTTTTGACGAAAAAACGTTGATATCATGAGATATTGAAAAAAGTCGATATTTCATCTAAATGATCACTTTCTAATTGTGTGGAATTTATTTGATGAAGTTTCCTTCAATCAACATCTCGACCGCGTGCCGCCTTCAAAATTTCAAACCATTCTTCACGTGTGAGGTCGATTTGAAGAGCATCGACACCTGTCTGAACACGCTCGATTTTTCCTGATCCGATGATCGGCATGATGTTCGCCGGATGTTTGATAAGCCATGCATACACGATTGAGTCAATCCCGCTCGCGTTATGACGTGAACGAATGTCTTCAAGTTTTTCACGAAGTGGCGCATACTGTTCATCTTTGAAGAGCTGACCTCCGGCTAGTGGACTCCAGGCCATGAGTGGCATCCGTTTTTCATGACAAAGGTCAACGGATCCATCCTCGAAGTGCTTCAATTGCATCGGAGACAGTTCAAGTTGATTTGTCACGAGTTGGAACGGCAAACGTGATTGGAGCAAGTTCTGTGTGGCTGGTACATGGTTGGATACACCAAACTCGCGTACTTTACCGCTATCGCGTAACGTGATGAACGCCTCAGCGACTTCATCCGGATTCATCAACGGGTCTGGACGGTGGATGAGTAGCGTATCGATATAATCAATGGCGAGTTCTTTCAACGACCGTTCCGCTTGCGCGATGATATGTTCTTTAGTCGTATCGTAATAGTTGAGCGTTTGACCCGGATTGAATGATCCTGTCAATTTGATGCCCGTTTTTGTAACAATCTCCATTTGGTCACGGAGTTCAGGTTTGAGTTTTAACGCTTCCCCAAACAACCCTTCGCATGTATAACCCCCATAAATGTCAGCATGGTCAAAAGTTGTGATGCCGAGTTCGATACATTGTTCGATGAATGTAAGGCGTTCCTGCGGGGTCATATCCCAATCAGCGAGACGCCACATTCCGTGAACGACACGTGAAAATGATAGTTCCTCTGTTAAAGCGATGCGTTGCATAATAACTCCTCCTTAGTTTTCACTCGCCATTCATTATACGTCTTTAGAGAAAGAACGTCACTTGGCGATCATCCAAGCGGATTTTAGAGTCAAATGAGCTTGAATAAGCTATGATAATAATGAGAAACAGAAAAGAGGCGTGACAGATGAGTAACTATGAACAATATGCGGACGTCACCTTCGATCGGATAGGCGACTCGTTTCAGGTGATGGCGATGCACCCAGAGCTTCATTTACATGGGATTGGAAGAAGTGCGGCCGTGTTTCGTTTAAAGGAAAAGGATCGTGTCATTAAAGTGTTCTTCCCAGGTTACGAACAAATCGCAACCGAAGAAGCGGCCATCTATGAAAAACTAAAGGGACTTCCTTACTTTCCGAAGTGCTATGAGTCCGGTGCGTCATATATAGTGATGGATTACATCGAAGGAAAGACGCTATTTGAGTGTCTGACGGAGGGGATTTGGATTGATTCGACTTACATCAGTGCAGTGGACGAATCACTTCGTCAAGCGAGGCTACTCGGATTGACCCCATCGGACGTTCATTTGAGAAATATTATTTTGACCCCGAACGGACAAATTTTTTTAATCGATTTGGCACGATTCAGACAAGGCCAGCAAATCGATCATCAGTGGGAAGATTTGAAACGGATGTATCGTCTTTATCGCTTTCGTTTCATGCCGAAACAATATGATGCGACGTTTCTCAATCGAATTGCGTGCTTATATCGCAAGTTCGTGAACGATCCGGATTCTTGAAGCGGGTCGTTTTTCTTTTGTCGATTAGGGAAGAAGAGTAACGTGTCAAGAGCTTAAGGAGAAGAGAAAGGGGAATGATGTATGGCTCATCGAATTTATGCGAATGAACTCGAAATGCTCCATGAATGTGTGGAGACATGCAACTATTGTCTAGAATCTTGTTTAGAGGAAAAAGATGTACAGATGATGGTCGATTGTATTCGACTCGACCGAGAATGTGCTGCTGCCTGTTCGTTTCTTGCTGAGGCGATGACGCGTGATTCGGCATTTGTTCCGGAACTTGCTCGAGCTTGTGCAATCATCTGTAAAGCATGTGCACAAGAGTGCGAGAAACATAAGCATGCACATTGTCAGGAATGCGCGCGAGTCTGTACAGAATGTGCCTCGATGTGTGACCGCTTGGCCGCATGACCGAAGTGACCGGTTTGATTAACCGGTCACTTTTTTCGTGTCTTTTGAAGATGAGATTCGTATAATGAAAAAAACGAAGAGGAGGTGTGGGGATGATTCGCAACTGTCGCCGAGATGATCTTCAAATGATTTTACATATTTATAATGACGCAATTGTGAACAGTACAGCCGTCTATCATTATGAACCGGTGACGCTCGAGAATCGAGTGGCCTGGTATGAGGAAAAGAAAGTGCAAGACTGTCCGGTCATCGTATGGGTAGAGGATGATGTCGTCATGGGATTTGCGACGTTCGGACCGTTCCGTCCATGGCCGGCATACCATTACACGGTCGAACATTCCGTGTATGTGCATCCCGGTTATCGCGGGAAAGGAATCGGTAACAAGCTCTTAAAAGAAATCATCCGTATCGCCGAAACGAGAGGGATGAAGACGGTCATTGGGGGAATTGACGCGTCGAACGTGACGAGTATTCGTGCTCATGAAAAAGTTGGATTTGTTCATTCCGGTACGATTCGAAAGGCCGGATATAAGTTCGGAAAATGGCTTGATTTATCGTTTTATCAACTTGATTTAGAAGGCCCTGCATCGCCTACAGAAGAATGAACGGTCTAGAAAGACTTAGCCACCATACGATATACTGGAACGAGTGAATCGAATGGAGGAAACATTATGACTGAGTACCCAAGTTGCCCAAAATGCCAATCATCTTATGTGTACGAGGATGGTCCATTGCTCGTATGCCCGGAATGTGCCTATGAATGGTCACCGAGCGAGGCGGCAGAAGCAGAAGCGGCGTCCCAAATCAAAGATGCGAACGGAAACCCGCTTCAAGACGGAGACACCGTCACCGTGATCAAGGATTTGAAAGTGAAAGGGACCTCGCTTGTCGTCAAACAAGGGACGAAAGTGAAGGGGATTCGACTCGTAGAAGGTGACCATGATATCGACTGTAAAATCGAGGGACTGGGCGCGATGAAACTGAAGTCGGAGTTCGTGAAGAAAATCTAACTTAAAGATTTAGACTGTCGACGAATTAGGGCGTGAAATGCGACCTGGTTCGTCTTTTTTGTAAAGTATGGCTTATGATAATATGTAAGCGTATTTAAAATATGGAGGAGGGAGAACATGTCTTTGAAGAAAATGATTACCTTCTTCAGTGTGATCCCGTTATTTATTTTAATGGGATGTGGTCAACAAGATCGAGAGCTAGTTGTTGGAAATTATACTGATGAACAAACGATTGTGTACTCTGAAAATAGGATGACGGATGACGATGAAATTGAGGAATTTAAAATGTTTATTGAAACGAGTTCAATCACCGATGAACGTCCAGAAGGGCTTCCTCAATATGTAGTGACCATCAATAATCCGGCTGAATCGACAATGGAATTGATGGTGAACTTTTGGATAACTGACAGCGACGAGTTCATTTTTTCAAAAGGTATGGAAAGTAGTGAGTATTTCAAAGTTGATGAAGAACACATCAAGGGTGTAAATGAGCTCTTAGAATGATTCAAATGGTTAAAAATGGTATATGTTCCGTGGGGATATGAGATGATTGTGAAGGCATTCTAAATTGAAAAAGAGGAAGAAGGTATGTCGTGGGACAACGATTTGTATTGAAGTCGAAACAGCATATGAGTGGTGGGATCATTAAGATTGTCATGGATCGCTATACGGGCGTTCATTACATAATGACTAGTGGATTAGGATTGAGTGGGATGACACCTCTCCTAGATGAACATGGAAAAGTCGTAATTGAAAAGCCCCAATCGACTTCGTGAAATCATTGAATGAAGAATCAACACAAAAACCAGGCCGACAAGCCTGGTTTTTTCGTATTGACTGTATTAAGAAAAGAACGGTTTATACTCGCGACGTTCATGCATGATGGACACCCATTGAAGCGTCGTGAACTCTTCGAGTACCCATTCGCCGTTGAAGCGTCCGAGACCAGAGTTTTTCTCGCCCCCGAACGGCATGTGCGGTTCATCGTTGACCGACTGGTCGTTGACGTGAATCATACCGGTTTCGACTTTTCGTGCAAAATTGGTCGCACGGTAAACCGAGCCGTGGACGGCACCGCTCAATCCATACGGTAATTCGTTCGAGAGACGTAACGCCTCTTCGTCATCTTTAAACGAAAGGATGACCGCGACCGGACCGAAGATTTCATTTTTCGCGAGCGGCATGTCATTCGTTACACCACTGAGGACGGTCGGTTCGAGGACGTTGCCGTCCGCTGTCCCGCCAGTATGGACGTTCGCACCGGCATCGACCGTTTTTTCAATCTGTTCTAAAATGCGATCGATTTGGTCATGATCGATGAGCGGACCGACTTGCGTGTCTTTTTCGTTCGGGTCACCCGCTTTCAACTGTTTAACGCGCTCAACGTAACGATCCACGAACTCATCGTGAATCGATTCAGCGACGAGGATTCGGTTCGTCGACATACAGATTTGTCCTTGGTGGAAGAACTTGCTGTAGACTGCTGATTCGACGGCGCGGTCGAGGTCGGCATCGTCGAGTACGACGAACACGTTATTTCCACCGAGCTCAAGTGCTGTTTTCTTCAGCAGACGACCTGCCTTCTCCGCAATTCCTTGCCCGACCTCGGTCGAACCTGTGAACGAGATGAGACGTGGGATCGGATGTTCGACAATCGCATCGCCGATTTCAGATCCTCGTCCGACGACGACATTGAGCACACCTTTCGGGAGACCGGCTTCTTCAAAGAGGGATGCGAAAAGAAGCCCACCTGTGACCGGTGTCGCTGTTGCCGGTTTGACGACGACCGTATTTCCGGTCGCAAGAGCCGTCACAATCGAGCGGACAGCCAAATGGAGCGGGAAGTTCCACGGGCTGATGATGCCGATGACCCCGAGTGGTTTACGATATACTCGGTTTTCTTTATTCGGGACGATTGAAGGTTTGATGAGCCCGTCCATACGGAATGGGAACGTCGCGGCCTCTTTGATGATGGCCATCGATGCGGCGAATTCACTTTCCGCTTTGATACGTGTACTCCCAGACTCTTTCACGAGCCAGTCAACGATTAGGTCTTTATTGTCCATCGTCAGCTGGGCAAACTTCTCAATCAACTCACGGCGTGCTTGCGGAAGCATGTCAGCCCAGTCCGTTTGAGACGCTTTCGCTGCTTCATAAGCGCGATTCAAGTCATCTTCATCCGCTGAACGAATCGAGAAGAGAGTCTCGTTCGAGAACGGATTGACGTTGTCAATCGACTTCTCGCTCGACCCGCTTATCCACTCACCATTGATGTACATTTTCGTAAAATCTGTGTGCATATTTGAACACTCCTTTATTTTTTCTTCACCATAAGAAGTATTCACTTGTTTTAGAAAAATAAACATCCAAAAGTGTAACTAACTTGTTTTACAAAGTAGTTGTAAATGGGGTTAGTTTCCATTACTATTATGTATAACAAGATAGTTGATTGAAAGTGAGGTTACGCCATGGCAATGAGTCAAATGTTAAAAGGTCTGCTTGAAGGGTGTCTGTTAGCCATTATTAGTAAAGGTGAGACATATGGATATGAAATGTCTGAAAAACTACAGAATTATGGCTTCGCAATGGTGAGCGAAGGAAGTATATACCCAGTATTATTGCGTATGAAAAAAGAAGGGTGGGTCGAAACGATTCAAAAGACTTTACCGTCAGGAGGTCCAAAGCGGAAGTACTATATTCTGACAGAAGCTGGGCAACAGGAATTACTCGCCTTTAAACAGCGATGGGCTGAAGTATCGAATGGTGTGAACCGTGTACTTGAGGAGGATGAATAAGCATGGAACTTTCAAAGAAAAGTCGTGATTTTTTAGATGATTTGTCGGTATACCTGATATCAAGCGGGAAATCTGAGACTGAGGTAAAAGATATTGTTTTTGAATTAGAGGATCACTTGCTAGAAGCGGAGCAAGCAGGGAAGGATGTGAACGATGTCATTGGACAAAGTCCGAAATCCTATATGCAATATATTGGTCGCGAGATGGCATTCGATAAGAAAGGATTTATGAAAATCATCGCAATGATCATCCTCAACTTATTCGCTTATATCATCATCGGAAACTTCATTCAAGGTGAGATGACGTTCTCGACGATTCAAATGGTTGGGTTTCCACTAGTAGCCTTACTCTTCTTGTTGGCTGCCTCACAAGCATTCCGAGCGATGTCGATTCGCACAAAAGAAAGCAAATTTAAAAATATACTAATTTATGCCTTACTTGCTACATTGCCAATGTTATCTTTTCTCGGCTTGATGGTGCTTGATCTTTTCATTGAGACGCCAACGGTTACATTCGATTCGAGCGGTCAACTTGTATTATTCGTAGTTGCTGTGATCATATTACTTATAACCTCTGTATGGACAAAGACATGGATTAATTTAATCATCCCGATTCTTTTGTACGGACCTCAGTATGCATTTTCCCGCACAAGTTTACCATTTGAGCAACAATCGATTTTTTCGATGTTGATTTTATTTGTCGGAATGGCAATTTTCTTTCTTGTTTGGTCTAAGAAGAACAAAGAGGACGAGGTTTGATGTTTCAGCCATTCGGTTCATCGTCAAGAAAAGATAAAGGGAGATTACGCTTATCTCCCTTTTTTGATGTTCGTTTCTACTTCCTGTACAGTTAGACGAAGAGAGGGGTTAGAAAGAACCATGAAACGATATGAAGCGATTTTATTTGATATTGATGACACACTACTAGATTTTAAACAAAGTGAACATGTCGCCTTGGAACAGTTACTTGCATCCTACAACGTCCGGATGACGGATGAGGTGAAGGCACGCTATGTCGACATCAACACAGGTCTATGGCGTGCATTCGAACGTGGGGAAGTAGACCGGGAAGAAGTACTCGTCGGGCGGCACACAAAACTGTTTGATTCGCTCGGTCTCACGGTTGATGGGCCACATGTCGAACAGCGGTATCGTGACTATTTACATGCGGGCGTGCACATGGTCGATGGTGCGTTAGAAATTGTACAAACGCTGAGCGTTGACTATCCGCTCTATATCGTCACAAACGGTGTGACGGAGACTCAATTCAAACGGTTAGAGTCATCGGGACTATTGCCGTACTTCCAAGATGTCTTCGTATCGGATGCGACCGGCTCGCAAAAACCGATGAAGCCGTTCTTTGACTATGTCTTCGACCGAATTCCGAATGTCGCACCAGAGAAGGGTTTGATTATCGGTGACTCAGTCACGGCAGATATCGCCGGTGGGCGGATGTATGGTCTAGATACGTGCTGGTTCAATCCGAAAGAAGTGGCCGCGACGATGGAGACGACGTATGAGATTCGACATTTACATGAGTTAAAATCGCTTCTCTAAGTTCAAGACGGGTTTAGTGAATGAACTGGCAAACGGTTCGGGAGTTGACCCAATACTTCTGGATAGAGCGTGACGTCTTGGAGACGGTCAAGCTTTTGCCAACGATAAATCAGGTGATCTCCTTCAGGTCCGTAAAAATCGCCGTCTTGGAGCGGGAGGTCACCATCTACATAAAAGTACAGTCCAATCTCATGAAACGGTTGGTCGTTGTACGTAAATAAATTCTCGTGCACGAAAGCGAACGAGGTATCGGTCACATGCATGTTCAACTCTTCATGAAGCTCGCGTGCGAGCGCGGTTGCGGCTTCTTCACCGAGCGTCACGCGACCTCCGGGTAATGCCCAAAAGTCATCCCGGACGTTTCGGTGAATCAATAAATGGTCGTCTTTTACAAAAATACCGGCAACGCGGTAATTGAAGACGCCGTGTTCAGTCGGAAATACGATGTCCATCTATATCACTTCCAATCTTTGTAATCTGTTCTAGTATACCTGAAGGAGAGATCATATGTTTCAACCACATACGCAATATCGAGACGAAGATTTCCGTGACGTGACACTCCGAGACGAAGAACTGTCACACGTCACGTTCGAGAACTGTCGTTTCACATACGTCGATGCAACAGAACTACAAACGGAGCGCTGTCAGTTCATCAATTGTGACTTCACGGATTCGAAATGGAACGCGTCCCGTCATGTCGGCAGTTCGTTTTTGAACTGTCAGTTTCATGGTGCCAACTTGTTCACGAGTGAGTTTGAACAATGTAAAATGACCGGGTCATCTTTTGAAGAAAGTCAGTTTGAAGGCGTTCTTGTAAAAGAGGGGGACTGGTCGTTCGTCAATCTTCGTCACGTGTCGCTCAAAAAGATGGATTGGTCCCATGTACGTTTAATTGAGGCGGACCTGTACGGAACTGACTTGACCGAGACGGTTTGGTATCAGGCGGACTTGTCCCGGGCGACACTTCAACATGCGGTGTGCCGTAGTGCCGACTTCAGAGGAGCACTCGTCGATGGGGTTGATTTTTCGAACGTGACGTTACAGCAAACAAAATTAGACGCGATGCAGGCGATCCAAGTCGCGCGCTCATTGGGGGCGATTGTAGAATGAAGCCGGAACAAATCATTGAACAGCTGGTTGCGTTCGCAACAGAACGTGAATACATCCGAACGGTCGTCTTGAACGGCTCGCTCGTCAATCCGAACATCCGACCAGACCCGTATCAGGATGTCGATCTTGCCTTTTACGTAGAAGACGTTCAAGCGGTTGCGACCGATCGCTCATGGATCGACATGTTTGGAGAGGTCTTGATTATGCAGACACCTGAGACGTCTGATCCCGAACGACATGTGACGTTTTTAGTGCAATATGTAGACGGACACCGTCTTGATTTGACGATTCGGCGTGTTGATCAACTTGAAGCGATGCTCGAATCCGACTCGCTCAGTCAAATCATCTTTGACCGAGATGATCATCCAGATGTGACGCCGTCAGACACATCGTATCGTGTGAAACATCCGTCTGCTGACGAGTATGCGGCTTGTTGGAATGAGTTTTGGTGGGTGTCGCTCTATGTCGTCAAAGGAATCAAGCGGCATCAAGTGCTATATGCGCTCGACCACCTCGACATCATGCGGAATATGCTCCGTCAGATGATGGAATGGAACATCGGTTATGCGACAGATTTCTCGGTGAATCTTGGGAAGTCAGGGGACGGGATGCGCGACCATTTACCGGAAGAGTTATGGGAGATGCTCGGGGCGACGTATGCCTCGGCTGAACTGAGCGCCATTGAGGACACGCATGACCGATTACAATCACTCTTTTTCTTTTGCGCGCAACGCGTCGCCGAACAAGGCCATTTCGTATTTCAGGAGGAAGAAGCGAGACGCGTCCGTGCTGCATGTGCAACACTTCGACATTCGAACGATTAATGACGGCGAGAGCCGGGAAACGCTCCTTATAGAGAAAGGAGCGTTTTTTCATGAATCCATATACGACATTTATTGCCCTTTTAGTCGGAAGTCTCGTCCTCTTTGTCGGCATTCGTTTAAAGAAATGGCCAATCATTTTGGTTGCGATGCTTCCTCTTGGTCTCGTCGCGTTCAATATGTTTTTGCTCATCACCGGACGCTAGAAAATCTTCACTCGTCTTTCTGATACATCGATTTGATGAAGAAGGCACTCGGTAATAAAATACCGATTGCGCCTTCGATGATAGCGAATAATCGGGTCAATCCGATTGGCAACAAATCACCAAAGCCAATCGATAGTAGGGTGACCCCGCTGAAGTACAGGAGGTTTTCCCAAGTCGGTTCGACAGCATTCATGGATTCGAGTGAGGTCACAAGAATGACTGAATCGCGAGATAGCGCATAATAAATCAACGTGAACCCTAACATGACACCAAATAGGCTGACGAATAACTGAGCGAACAACCTCCCATCAAATCCTGTCTGTTTATACGTTTAACGTTTGAAAAACCAAAACACGTTCAAGCTGATGAAGAGTAATGCAATCGTCAATAAAATCGTATTCATTCTGTCCACATCCTTTTCTTATCAATGTGCTTCCTTATCCATTCCCGAAGCGAAGAATGAAAAACGGGATCGGAAAAGGTTTGCAATTGATGAAAAAATTGATAGAATGTGGTCGAAGACGACTGAATTTCATAATGTTTGCCACTAGGGGAGTCGCGTTACGCGGCTGAGATGGACATGGTCCAGACCCTTTGAACCTGATCTAGTTCACGCTAGCGTAGGGAAGTGGGCGAAACGACTCATATGGCTTCACCTAGATATGACTGTTCGAGACGCCGCTTCCGTTATGGGAGGCGGCGTCTTTTATCTGTTATAAGGGGGAGTTCATATGAAATTTACAGATCACTTACGTCAGGAAGCAGATGGATTGTTTGAAGCAAGCTTTCATCACCCGTTTGTCCGTTCACTCGGAGAAGGAACGCTCGATGAGAAGAAGTTCAGACATTACGTCATGCAAGACTCTTATTATTTGAATCAGTTTTCGAAAGTGCAGGCGAAGGGGGCGACGCTCGCACCGACGATGGAACTATCAAGCCGTTTTTTAACACATGCCTTACACACGATTGAGGCGGAACTCTCACTTCATCGAGAGTTCTTTACGATGCTCGACGTGACGGATGTCGAATTGGCGACATTCGAGCCGGCTCCGACCGCTTATGCGTATGCGCTCCATATGCAACAGGCAGGACCGACACTCGGGGACGTGCTCGCGTCGATCCTTCCGTGCTACTGGGTGTATTACGAGATTGGCGAACGTCTTAAAGACAAGCGTCCTGATCATCCGATTTATTCGGCCTGGATTGCGACGTATGGCTCAGAGTGGTTCCGTGAATTGGTGGAAGAACAAATCGATCGATTAGATGAGCTCGCAGGGCAAGCGACAGAAGAAGAGCGTGTGCGTTATACGAAACTGTTCTTGAAGAGTTGCTATTACGAAGTCGCTTTTTGGGAAATGGCTTGGACACTTGAGTCGTGGACATTGTCACAGGAGGTCAACCAATGAGACATGAGATTTGGAGTGAGATTCGGAAGCAGGCACCGCTCATTCACAACATCACGAACACAGTCGTGGCGAATTTTTCGGCGAATGGACTGCTCGCCATCGGTGCCTCTCCCGTCATGGCGGATGCAATCGAAGAAGTGGCAGAGATGACATTTATAAGTGATGCGCTCGTGTTAAATATCGGGACACTTGGTACGATGACCGAAGCCACGATGATTCGTGCAGGGCAGGCGGCGAACGAGGCAGGATGCCCCATTGTACTCGATCCGGTCGGAGTCGGGGCGACGTCATTCCGACGAGATGTGGTCGAACGTATTTTGCGTCACGTGCGTGTCACGGCCATTCGAGGAAATGCAGGAGAAATCGCGACGTTGATTGGTGTCGATTGGGCAGCTCGTGGTGTCGATGCTGGAGACGGTGCATGCGAACCGCGACAATTGGCGCTTGAAGCAGCGAAACGATACGGATGTGTCGTGGCCGTGACTGGAAAAGAAGATATGGTCAGCGACGGGAACGTCGTCATGGAAATACACGGCGGGACGAAACGCATGACTGAGACGACCGGTACGGGATGTTTACTCAGTGCAGTGGTCGGAGCTTGTCTAGCAGTCGAAAAGAACGCCCTTAAAGCGACGGTGACCGCCATGTCAGGCTATGCTTATTCCGGTGAGCTAGCGAGTGAGCGAGCAGAAGGACCGGGAGACTTTCCGATTCACTTTTTAAATGCCCTCCATCAATTGACGCAACATACAATTCCGACGAATCGAATCGAGGTGTCGACATGATGAAACCTCAAGTTTTGACGATTGCAGGATCTGATTCAGGCGGAGGAGCCGGCATTCAAGCCGATCTCAAAACGTTTCAAGAGCTCGGCGTATTCGGGACGAGCGTGCTGACTGCAATCACAGCCCAGAACACACTAGGGGTCCATGGAATTGAGGCTATTTCCACGGAAATGATTACCCGACAAATCGATGCGGTAGCTGATGATTTTAGCATCACCGCTTGTAAAACCGGGATGTTGGTGGACGCTGAACGAATTGAAGCGGTGGCGAAGGCGCTCGAACGATATCGTTTCGAACATGTTGTCGTCGATCCTGTCATGGTAGCGAAAGGGGGCGCCTCTTTGTTGCAAGTTAGCGCGGTCGAAGCACTTCGCACGAAGCTGTTGCCACAGGCGACCATCGTGACCCCGAACATTCCAGAGGCAGAAGTGTTGGCGGGGATGGAGATTCGGACCGAGGCAGACCGGATGAAGGCAGCGCAGGTGATTCGAGCCCTTGGCGTCGATATCGTGATTATCAAAGGCGGACATTCGAATGATGTAGAAGCCGTTGACTTAATCGTGACCGAGTCTGAAGCGTTCCGCGTAAAAGCACCTCGAATCCAAACGAAAGATACGCACGGGACGGGATGTACGTTCTCTGCCGCATTGACAGCTGAACTAGCGTATGGGAAGACACTACGTCAAGCGGTCGTTGACGCAAAACGATTCATTCATCAGGCGATTGCACATGGATTATCGATTGGGCAAGGTCATGGACCGACTAATCACTGGGGACATCGCCTAGCGAAAGGAGAACAGATTACCATTGACGTCATGTACGAAACAAGTACTCGCTAAGCAGCTTCGCCTTTACTTTGTGTGTGGAACGACGGACGCATCCGATTTGGTGACGACCGTCAAAACGGCACTTCGATGTGGTGTGACATGTTTTCAATTTCGCGAAAAAGGTAAAGATGCATTGTATGGAGATGAAAAAGAAGCGATGGCAAGGACGCTCCAACATGAATGTCGAGAAGCAAAGGTCCCGTTCATCATCAACGACGATGTTGAATTGGCGCTCGCGATTGACGCGGATGGCATCCACGTCGGACAAGATGACTTACCTGCCAAACAAGTTCGAGAACGGCTAGGACCTGATAAATGGTTAGGGGTGTCGGTCCATACGATGGAGGAAGTCAGTGCAGCTCTTCCGTTCGCAGATTATGTCGGCATCGGTCCGATTCATGAGACGCGAAGTAAACTGGATGCAGGGATTGTGCGTGGCACGGAACTGATTCAACAAGTTCGTCGACACTATCCACTGCTGCCGATTGTGGGGATTGGGGGCATTCGTCCCGATCATGTCCCTGCTATTATTGATGACGGGGCAGACGGTGTTGCCGTCATCTCCGCCATCGCTTCTGCACCGGATGTAGCAGAAGCTACCCGGCGTTTCGCTTGTCTCTGAATTCAATTTTTGAGGAGGAAGACAGATGAACGTATTTGTTATCGGTGCAAACGGTCAGATTGGCCACCAGTTGGTCGAAAAGTTACACAAAGAAGGAAAACATCAAGTCACGGCGATGGTGCGTAAAGAAGAACAACTCGAGGACTTCAAGTCAAAAGGATATAACGCGGTACTTGGCGACCTCGAAGGTTCAGTGGCAGACTTACAAAAGGCGATTGATGGAATGGATGCCATCGTGTTCGCGGCTGGTTCTGGTGGAAGTACTGGAGCAGACAAGACACTCTTGATTGACCTAGACGGTGCGGCGAAGAGTATCGAGGCGGCACAAGCGAATGGGAACATCAAACACTTCGTTATGCTCAGCGCCTTAAAAGCAGAGGATCGTTCAGCTTGGCCTGATTCGATGAAACCATACTATGTGGCGAAACATCATGCCGATCGTTTACTAGAACAAAGTGGGCTCACGTATACGATTGTGCGTCCGGGTGCGTTGACAGATGACGCGGGAACGGGCAAAGTGAACACGAATTTCGAAGGTAGTGGTGAGATTCCACGTGAAGACGTGGCATCGTTCTTGGTGCATGTCCTTCATAACCATTCGAACGCTCAGAACAAAGCGATTGATTTGATTAAAGGAGATACCCCAATCGAAGAAACGCTATAAGTAGGTCGAAACAAGAACGGGATGTAAACCATCCCGTTTTTTGTCACGTTAAAGAGGGGAAAGTCAGCAGAATAGCGAAATGAAGAATATGAACAGGTGAGGAGGTTCGGCATGACCGAGATGTTTATTTATCTGGCGGTCTATTTGTTGCCGTCATTTTTACTCGGTTTTTTAGCGCTCGATGTCTTTCAACGAAATCCGAATAAAGTCGAGCATCGTTTGCTGAGCCTGTTTGTGTTCGGCTATTCGATGCTTTTCTTGGCAGAGTTTGTCCGGCATCTTTCACCGATTGAATATAGTCCCGCACTCATTACATATTGGTTTGGGAATGCCGGCATCTTGATTTTTATCTTCTCCATTCATTTCATATTGAACATTACGGGTGTCGGTGCGAAGGCGCCACGTTGGCTGTATCCATGGGTTGTCTACTTGCCGTTGATTCCAATCTTGTTGACGTACGTTCGAAGAGAAAACATTACGAACAGTCAACGGTTCGAACAGGTCGGAATTTGGATTTATCCTGAGTTCAATTCATCCTATTTGGTTACCTTAACTGTCGGGAATATTTTTCACACCCTGATTATCTTTCTTATTTTTTATGCGTTACGACGAACAGAACGTAGGGAACATCAGCGGGTATTACGGATGTTATTTTGGACAGCATTAGTCATATTGGTGTGGGACATCGTGTTCGGTTATTTTCAATTCCGTGGATTTATTCCACCGTACTCTTATATGTATGGAGGGCTCGTTTGGGCGGTGGCGCTCGTCATCGCGATGAATCGTTTAGACTTCTTAACCTCTTATGTTAAACGATATGGGACACTCTATAATTTAAATCCATCCGCTATCTTGTTGATTGACCCGGATGGTAGGGTGGAAAGTGCGAATCCGGCTGCGCGAACATTGTTTCATACGGTCCGCGTTGTGAATGAACGGTTTGTCGATTTGTTGCCAGAAAAGAAAAAAGCAGAGTGGATGGAACACTACACCAAACACTTTCGGACACGTAAAAAGTTTATAGAGTTCGAAACGAAAATTATGACGAAGTCTGGACAAGAACGGTACGTCGTTATCGATGGGGACTTTGTCGATATCGATCGAACGATTCATGGGATGATCATCATTCGGGACGTCCATTCGTTCAAAGAGGCCGAGCAGACGATCCGCTTTTTCGCCTACCATGATCCACTTACGAAATTGGCTAATCGCCGTGCGTTTTATGAACAAGCAGACCATGCGCTCCTGAGTGCCTCGCGACTATCTTTGCTGGTCATCGATTTGGACGGTTTCAAAGCGGTCAACGATACGTATGGCCATCAAATCGGTGATCATTTCTTAACACATTTAGGTGGACTGTTGGAAGCTTCGGCACGAGACGTCGGCTTGGCATCCCGTGTCGGAGGAGATGAGTTCTATATTTATTTAGTCGATTTAACAGATTCTGAAGTGCTTGCATTCATTCACGAACTTCAGCTGACGTTAAATCAGAACCCGTACCAAACGTCGGATGTGACGATTCCAATCCGGGCGAGTATCGGAGTCAGTCATGCCCCGGATCAAGGAACTGATTTAGATACATTGATTCATAAAGCAGACCAGGCGATGTACCAAATCAAACAAGACGGCAAAAATGATTATGCGGTTTATGATGAGGCGTTACATGGTCCAACATAACGGGAACATAGAAATGGTTAATCATTGAGAGGAGGATGGAACATGTCAGAAAGACCGTTAGTGACGATGCGCGCCGAAGGAGAGGCTGGAGGCGTCAAGACGACTGTGCGTGTAGGAGAACACACCCCTTTTATCGTAGATGAGCCGGAGCGACTCGGTGGAACGAATATGGGGCCGAACCCACTCGAATATCTTCTCGGAGCATTATCGTCTTGTACGACCGTCATGATTGCTTATGTCGCCCAGGACATGAGCTTTGAGTATGAAGGGGTCGAGTTCGTGACGGAAGGGACACTCGATCCACGAGGGTTCCAAGGGATGGAAGGTGTGCGCACTTACTTCGAGTCGGTTCATATGAAAATCGTACTCGACACGACCGAATCGGATGAGCGGATTGCGGAATTACGGAAAGGCGTCGAAGCACGATGTCCAATCCACAATCTCATGCATACGGCGGATGTCGCGATGACGGCAGAATGGGTTCGAAAATAAAGATGGGGGAAACCTCATCTTTTTTACATAGAAATGGCGAAAAAGAGCATGGGGGGAAGACGAATGCATCACCGACCGATGACGCGTGAATGGGCAGGTCAAATTCAAGAATGGACCTACGGAGCTCCTTATGACTTTTATAATCAACCGCATTCTGAAGAGGGAATCACCGAGTTGATGACGTATCAGGCGATTATGGACGGACACTCATCAAGGCAAATCAATGGTACGCATCAACACAAATTTGTTCCGCTTGTGGCGAGTAGTTCACCCGTACTGTTTTTGATGTGCCTTTTTACGTCGTAAATAATCGTCATCGGCACGGAGCTGATCCCAATACGTTTTGAAGATACGAGCGGACTCTGCCTTCTCCTCATCGATTTGACGCTCATGAATGTCACCGTCTTCTTTATATTTACGACCGCCTTTATAATTGGCATAGCGCCGGGCCCGTGTATAGCCCATTTGGATGAACTTTCGGGCCATATCCATCCCGACGAAATCATCGTTCGCGCGATATGTTTCAAACAGCTCCATGATTTCTTCAGCGGATTGCTGGGCAATTTCAGGTGTCTTGAATCGCCAATGCGGCAAAATTTCACTTTTATACGGTTCGATGAGTAGCACACCTTGTTCGCCACGGCCGACCCGGTACAGTTCGGGTTGTTGTCGGAAGTCGATTTCATCGAAGTTTAAATCATAATCAAATGGCATGTTCATTCCTCCTCGCCTAACGTTTCCCATTAGGTCGGTGGAGGAAACAACTCAAAGTAAAAGGACGGGTTGATATGATCACTCTAGAGACAGAACGATTGATGTTACGAGCATTTACGTTAGAAGACACAGAAGATATGTATCATTACGCAAAAGATGAGCGTGTCGGACCGATGGCGGGTTGGGCACCCCATGAATCGATTGACGAAACGAGGGACGTCATTCAACTGTTTATCGAGGAAGCCGATGTATGGGCCATCGTCTTGAAAGAGACCGGGCAAGTGATCGGCAGCATCGGACTACATGATCGAAGACCGGATCCGTCGATTCAACATGATGCACAACGTGAGATCGGCTATGTGCTCAGTCCAGATCATTGGGGGAATAGTTACGTGCCGGAAGCCGTTCAGGCGATGATTCGATTCGGATTCGAAGAGTTAAAGCTAGAGCGGATTTGGTGCGGCTATTTCAGCTTCAATGATCAATCGCGACGCGTCGTGGAAAAGTCAGGCTTTACCTATGCCTTCACGAAGACACAGGAACTGACCCGACTCGATGGGCGAACGGTAGATTGCCTCGTCTATGTACAACTAAACCCTGTTTCAATCACACACTGAGAATGAGTTCAGTGTGTTTTTTCATGAAATCACAAAAAAACCCTTGATATGTAACCGGTTACACATTAAGATGGTTTTGTAAGCGTTTCCAGAACGGAGGATGTCAAATGGCGACCATCAAGCAAGTGGCAAAACACGCAAACGTCTCGGTGGCGACAGTGTCACGCGTCATGAACAAAAGCGGATATGTGAGCGAAGAGGCGAAAGAAGCGGTTGAAAAGGCGATTGCGGAATTGAACTACGCACCAAATCGAGTCGCGCGTTCACTCTATAAAAAATCGTCTAATTTGATTGGGCTCATCATGCCAGACATCACGAACCCGTTCTTTCCACAGTTGGCTCGGGCGATTGAGGACGTTGCAAATCAGCACGGGTATCAAGTCGTCTTATGTAACACGGACGAACAACTTGAAAAAGAACAGACGTATTTGATTGCCCTGCAGACGATGCACGTCGATGGCTTGATTATCACGACGAACCATTCACACAATCCGAATTACGAGACGTTAGATTTACCCATGGTCGCACTTGACCGAATCGTGAAAGCGGGCATCGATGCGGTTATATCTGACGGATATGAGGGTGGGAAGTTGGCGGCCGACACGTTGCTAGAACGTGGTGCGACAAGACTGGCACATATTGCGGGTCCGGATCATTTAAAGACAGTCAAACGTCGGACGGAAGGATTCGTCGAAGCGGCAGGAGACAAGCTTGTCGGAATGACCGAATCGACTTTCACGTTTAAAGATGCTTTGAAAGCATCCCAACAACTATTCGACCATTCCTGGCCGTTCGATGGGATCTTCGCAGCGAACGATGTGATTGCGGCCGCTGTGTTGCAGGAAGCCGTCCGTCGGAACATTCGTGTCCCGGAAGAACTGCAGGTCATCGGGTATGACGGAATCGAGCTAGGTGAGATGACGTCTCCACCACTGACGACCATCGTGCAACCCATCTATGAGATGGGACGAGTCGCGACCGAACGATTACTGGACTTGATTGAGAAGAAAGACACGCGACCGAAAGAGATGCTATTACCGGTCACGTTACTTGAAAGACAAACGACAAAGCGGAAGGAGAGATAAAGAATGAAACGCATTGTTGTCATTGGCAGTATATCGATGGACCTCGTCGTCACGTCCGACAAACGTCCAAGAGCAGGGGAAACGGTCATCGGTGAGTCGTTCCGTACCGTTCCAGGGGGGAAAGGTGCGAACCAGGCAGTCGCTGCCTCCAAGCTAGGCGGCGCTGTAAAGATGGTCGGCTGTGTCGGAAGTGATCCGTTCGGACAACAGGTTGTCGAAAACTTCAAACAGCACAACGTCGATGTCACGCACGTTCGCATTATACCAGATGAAGTGACCGGTACAGCTCACATCGTATTGGCAGAAGAGGATAATTCGATTGTCGTCGTCCAATCGGCGAACAAGAAGGTCGTCTTCACGGAGGATGAACTGAATCAACTTCTCGATGAGCAGTCGTTCGTACTTTTACAGCTCGAGATTCCGATTGAAACGGTCAAACAAGTGACGTCTTATTGTCAGTCAAAAGGGATACCAGTGTTACTCAATCCGGCACCGTCTCAACCGCTTCCGCCAGAAGTGGTTGAACAAGTCACCTATCTGACACCGAACGAACATGAGTGCCGTGACTTATTTAACGGAATGTCCGTAGATGACGTTCTCGAACGCTATCCGAACAAGCTACTTGTCACGGAAGGCGTCCATGGCGTTCGATTCCACGATGGGAAACAGGTGCGACACGTACCCGCCATTCGAGCGAACGTCGTCGATACGACAGGAGCCGGGGATACGTTCAACGGGGCACTTGCTGTCGCACTTGGTGAACAGGGTGACCTAGAGGCAGCTGTTCGATTTGCTGTGGTCGCGTCAGGAATGAGTGTCGAAGGTTTTGGTGCACAAGGTGGTATGCCGACACGGCAAGATGTACAACAACGATTGGAGCGCGTGTGATGAAAAAACAAGGAATTTTGAATAGTCATTTAGCTAAAATCTTTGCTGACCTCGGACATACGGATCGAGTCGTCATCGCGGATTGCGGGTTGCCGATTCCGGACGGTGTGAAGCGTGTCGATCTCAGTCTTCGCATCGGGGAACCTTCTTTTTTAGACGTACTAGATGCCGTTGACTCTGATATGGTCGTGGAGCGCATTACAATTGCCGAGGAAATTCTCACACACAACCCGACGATTGCGGATTCACTGAAAGAACGGTACACGAGCATCGACATGTGTTCGCATGAAGACTTTAAACGAGAAGTCGCAAAAGCAAAAGTGGTCATTCGAACTGGGGAAGCGACACCTTACGCCAACGTTATCTTACACGCCGGGGTCATTTTTTAAGGGGGGATTCGATGCATATTCAGTTGAAAGGCATCCATAAGTCGTTCGGGCCAGTCTCCGTCTTAAAAGGAGTCAATTTTGAACTGTTACCTGGAGAGATTCATGCGCTCATGGGTGAGAACGGTGCCGGGAAATCGACGTTGATGAAAGTGATGACCGGTCTTCACGCTCAAGATGAAGGAGAGATCCTGATCGATGAGAAGAGACGGCAATTCAAGCACCCAAAAGAAGCGGAGCAAGAAGGCATCGCCTTCATTCATCAAGAACTCAATATCTTACCTGAGATGACGGTGACGGAGAACCTGTTTCTCGGTCGAGAACTGACGGGGTCGTTTGGGACAATCAAACAGCAAGAGATGGCGAGGCGGGCTCGGGAGTATTTAGCAGAATTGAATGTCTTCATGGACGTCAATGAAGTGGCACGCAATTTATCTGTCGGTCAGCAACAGATGATTGAGATTGCGAAGGCGCTCATGACGGACGCGAAAGTCATCGTCATGGATGAACCGACAGCTGCCTTGACGGACCGCGAAATTCAGGCACTCTTCGCCGTATCACGGGCATTACGGGACCAGGGAGTATCTATCATCTACATCTCCCACCGGATGGAAGAAATTTTTGACTTGTGTGACCGTATTACCGTACTTCGGGACGGACAGTCCATCTCAACACGTATGATTCAAGACACTTCCTTTGAGGAAACCGTACGCGACATGGTCGGACGTGAAATCGGTGAACGGTATCCGACACGCACTGCGACGCTCGGGGACATCGTGCTCGAAGTAAATGATTTAATAGGTAACCGGTTCCACAATGTATCGTTTAACGTTCGCGCAGGAGAAATCATCGGATTCTCAGGGTTGATGGGAGCGGGACGGACCGAGGTGATGCGTGCCCTGTTCGGGGCGGACACTCATAAAGGAGGAGTCATTAAACTGAACGGGAAACCGATTCGCATCAAAACTCCAGCAGACGCCATCAAGCACGGCATCGCATTTTTGACAGAGGACCGAAAAGGAGAGGGGTTGCTACTCGACTTCTCGCTCCGAGAAAATCTGTCACTCCCGACACTCGACAAGCGGACGAAAGGGTCCGTCATCTCGAAACATCAAGAAGCGACGTTCGCGGAGACGTACTTGCAAAAACTGCGGGTCAAGCACCATTCGATGGAACAAAAAGTGAAATCGCTGTCCGGTGGGAACCAACAGAAGATTGTGCTCGGTAAATGGTTAGGTGTCGAGCCGGACGTCTTGATTTTGGATGAACCAACCCGTGGCGTCGATGTCGGCGCCAAGAAAGAAATTTATAACATCATGAGCGATCTCGCGGAATCAGGTGTTGCCATCATCATGGTCTCTTCTGATTTACCGGAAGTGCTCGGGATGAGTGACCGCATCGTCGTCATGAGGGAAGGTGTCATCACTGGTACGCTCACGAAACAAGAGGCGACGCAAGAAAAAGTTATGACGTATGCGACAGGAGGGCAATGACATGGAATTGAAAGCAACGACCGCACTGAAGCGCCCGGGTCGACTCGGATGGGGACAAAAGTTAGGCCCATTGTTTGGTCTACTCGTCATCGTCGTCGTCGTGACGGCGCTCGAACCAGGATTTTTATCATTAAATAACATCTTTAACGTACTTCGACAAGTGTCCATCAATGCCTTGATTGCCTTCGGGATGACGTTTGTCATCTTGACAGGTGGAATTGACTTATCGGTCGGATCGATTTTAGCTCTCTCGTCTGCATTGGTAGCGGGTATGATGGTGGATGGTCAACATGCCGTTATGGCCGTTGCGCTCGGTTTGATTGCAGGTGCTCTTCTCGGTGCCTTTAACGGTACGGTCATCACGTACGGGAAAGTGGCGCCGTTTATCGCGACATTAGCCACGATGACGATTTACCGTGGATTGACGCTCGTCTATACGGACGGTCGACCAATCACGGGTCTCGGAGATTCCGGTTGGTTCGAGATGCTCGGGCGCGGCTATTTCTGGATTATTCCAGTGCCGGCATTGACGATGCTCCTCGCATTTGGTGTCCTTTATTTTATCTTGAAAAAAACGACATTCGGTCGTCATACGTATGCGATTGGTGGAAATGAAGAAGCAGCTAAATTGATGGGAATTGGCGTCAATAAAGTCAAAATCATGATTTACTCGCTATCCGGGATGCTTGCAGCACTCGCCGGTATCATTTTGACATCGCGCCTCAACTCCGCACAACCGACGGCTGGGACGTCGTATGAACTCGATGCCATCGCGGCTGTCGTTCTCGGGGGAACGAGTCTTGCGGGTGGGCGAGGCTGGATTGTCGGAACGTTGATTGGGGCACTCATCATCGGAACGTTAAACAACGGATTGAACCTTCTCGGCGTGTCATCTTTCTTCCAACTCGTCGTAAAAGGTGCAGTTATATTGTTTGCAGTATTACTTGATCGTCGACAAAACGCGTAACACGCGAAAGGGGAAACGGAACATGAAAAAATGGACAGCTTGGCTACTCGCACTGACAATGGTACTAATGGCAGCTTGCTCGACTGAACAACCAGGATCAAACTCTGAGACGGAAACGAAAGATGGGGATTATGAAATCGGCTTATCCATCTCGACATTGAACAACCCGTTCTTCGTCGCATTGAAAGAAGGGGCAGAAGAGCAGGCAAAAGAGATGGATGCGACTTTGACTGTAGCGGACGCACAAAACGATGCTGCGAAGCAAGTGAATGACGTTGAAGACATGATTCAAAAGGGAATGGACTTGATCCTCATCAACCCGACGGATTCAGAAGCGGTCGGTGCGGCAGTACAGGCAGCGAACGATGCAGGCATTCCCGTCATCACGGTAGACCGTAACGCTGAAACAGGTGACGTCGTCGCACACGTGGCATCAGATAACGTTGCAGGCGGCCAATTGGCAGGAGACTACATGGTTGAACTCGTAGGTGAAGGTCAAAAAGTCGTCGAGCTCGAAGGGATTCCTGGGGCATCTGCGACACGTGACCGTGGTCAAGGGTTCAACGAAGCAATCGATGGGAAACTCGAGGTAGTCGCGAAACAATCTGCGAACTTTGACCGTGCAGAAGGATTGACGGTCATGGAGAATATTTTACAAGACAACAAAGATATCGTCGCTGTATTCGCACATAACGACGAGATGGCACTCGGTGCCGTACAAGCGCTTGATGCGGCTGGTATGAGTGATGTCAAAGTCATCGGATTCGATGCGACAGACGATGCAGTCAATGCAGTCGAAGAGGGAACAATGGCAGCGACCGTCGCACAAAAACCGACTGAGATTGGAAAGTTGGGCGTAGAAGCTGCAATCAACCACTTGAGCGGAGAAACGGTGGAAGAGAACATCCCAGTAGAGCTCGAATTAATCAAATAATGTGTTAAAACCTCATGGTGCCTCGATTTCGGGTAAGGCATCGTGAGGTTTTTTGAGTTCACACATCACTCTTCATAAATTGGATATGAAATCCCTTTTTAAGGGTATATTTAGATGGGAATAAACCTCACTTATTCACAGGAAAGATGGGAATCGTTACAAGTGAAGTTGCTGTTTCAACGAAGCATCACGTCAATATTGTTTATCAAGTGGAGACGGTACAGGACATGCATCGTCAAGTGTCCAGTCGTTTGAATACTGAACTTCGATCAACACAACCTCTTCGTGTGCTTTGAGCGTGTGGGCCACGCCGCGTTGAATCGAGATGACGTCGGTCGGCTTCGACTCAAAGGATTGCCCATCAATCGTCACGGTCGCTGTACCTTGTAACATCGTCCAAATCGTATCGGTTTCTTCATGGTAATGGTAACTGAGTTCTTTCCCTGCTTGAACGAGCATTCGTCGCGTCACACTATGATTCCCATCCGCAAGCGTCTCGTGATGGATCACTTCCGATTGTCCCCAGCGCTTCCATTTGAATTTCGGATAGTCGTCAGAAGATGCGAGATAATCTTTCAACTGTGGGGTCGCCTCTTTTGCTGATACGAGAATACCATCCGCGTTGACGGCGACCACGAGGTCTTCGAGTCCAATTCCAATTAACGGAAGGTTCAATTCGTTGATTATATGCGTGTTTGTTGACTGAAACAAGTCGACTTGACCGTGCGATGTCGCTGTCATCT
Organism: Exiguobacterium sp. s57; assembly: GCF_018617685.1. NCBI lineage: Bacteria > Bacillati > Bacillota > Bacilli > Caryophanales > Exiguobacterium > Exiguobacterium sp. s57. Next base: position 311,146 of record NZ_JACSKR010000002.1, on the reverse strand, counting down.
CTTCAGTTAGCGTATTCCATGTCCCTAAGTCTTTCCAATCTCCATCGTAGCGATGAACGAATACGGATTTTGCATGTTCAACGACAGCGTAGTCAAACGAAGTTTTTGCTAACTCATCATAGCGTGATGTGAGGTCTGAATAGAATGTCGGTAAGTTTCGTTCCGTCAGTTCATCGAGTAACAGATGAAGTTTACAAGCGAAAATTCCGCAGTTCCAAAGCGCGTCTTGCTCAATTAATTGCTCTGCTACATTCACGGACGGTTTTTCCTGGAATAAGCGGACGGAAGAAACTTGAGCCGTCTCATTTGGCACGATATATCCATACTTCGATGTTGGATGAAGAGGCGTGACACCAATCAAATGCAAAGCATCATCACTGGCTTGTACAACTTGCTCAACTTGAGGGAAATATTCAAAAAAGCGAAGGTCGACATAAGCATCGACCGGCATCACGAGTACCGTCTCATCCGGGTCGACACGTTGTTCGTTCAAATAACTGGCACCGAGCATGATGGCGGGGAACGTATCGCGACGGCTCGGTTCGGTAATGATATTGGCATCGGTTCCGATTTGATAGACAATGGCATCACGTTGGAGCGCATTTGTTAAAATAAAGGCATCCCGATCTAATTGCATATCACTTAACTGGGAAAAGACACGTTCAATCATGGATTGTTTAGAACCTTTTCCGTCATCGAGCAATCGAATGAACTGTTTAGAATTAATATCGTTTGAAAGTGGCCATAGACGCTTTCCAGACCCACCTGATAACAGGAGTAGTTTCACTTTGTGACACCCTTTCTGAATGAAAATGGAGGTAGACAATATGGCAAATTACTTACTCGTCGAACCGCACGAGCATACGCGCAAAACGTTGGCTCGTCTGTTGACGAAAGAAGGAGAGATCATTTTTGAAGCGACAGAAGCGACGGATGCGATTGAGATTCTAGAATCAAGTGATATCGACGTCGTCATCACGGAATTACGGCTTCCGCATACAGATGGAGTCGAACTGTTATCCTACGTGAAGAAAAACTTTCCGCTCATTCATCAAATCGTATTGACCGACTATACGCATACCCATACGTTGATTGCGGCCGTCAATTACGGAAACATCAAGCGCATCATGACGAAGCCAATGAAAATCGATGAGTATGTGATCCGCATCATAAAGGATGTCGGTCAACAAGCCATCAATATGAAAACGAACAAGTATCGAGTCGCAGATGTGCTGACAGAGTTTTTAGATGATCTTGGGCATACGTATTGTCTGTTTTATGAGAACGGTGATTTGGTCAGCTCGGAAAATCTCGTTGTACCGTTCGGGTCCGGGGAAACGGACGAATTGAAACGTTTCGTCATCCCGACCCAATACGGAGATTTTATTTTGTATCAGCCACGGGATCGCTCTTCCCAAACTTATGGGTAACGAGTTGCGATACCCCGATTATCGTCAAGCGAAGGTACATGTAGGCGATTCCTAGTGTTAACACCGGGTGCCGTCTATATTTTTTGAGGTTTGATGGGTGATATAGCACCGGTCTGAAGAAATACCAACGCGCCAGCGCCTTTCGAAAGCCACCTTCCTCTGTCTCGAGCGTCTGTGGCATCACTTGGAAGTAATAGCGCTTCTTCTCGAGCAAGTTCTGAAGTGTCACTTTCTTCTCGTTATGTTTCACTGAAGTGAACGTGGCGCGTCGGATGATGCCGCCTTGTTGGATGTAACGAATCGTCGGTTGCGTTTCTTCAAAACTGATTTGAGCGGGGGTGATGCCACCTGATGCTTCGTACGCCTCCATTCGCCAAAAGCGTGCCGCCTCGATGGAGCGGTCATCGATCCGTTCTTCAGGAATTTGGAATAGGTTACGCTCAAACACCTTCACTTTGGAGAAAAAGTTCGTGTACGTGCTATAGGCCTCTTCTGGAATGACGAGCGCGCCGACATCTTCGTGATGTTTCAGGTAAAGTGAACAACTCGTCAACAGTCCCTCGGTCAATACCATGTCCGAGTCAATGATGTACAGCATGTCCACATTGAGCTCTTGGAGACGGCCGATCGCTTCTTTACGGGCGACCCCGCGCTCACCGTGTGGAAGTGACAGGATGATGAATCGTTCATCATCTGCGGTCAGCTCTCGCATGACCTCGACCGTTTGATCCGTCGATCCGTCATCCGCAATCACACAGACAAACTCGGCTGTTTGTTGTTGGATGGACTGAATCGTGTCTCGAATGATTGTCTCGTTAAAATACGTAGACATCGCGATTCCAATCGTGATGTTCTCCCTTCCTGAATCAAGATTCCAAGCTTTTGGTTCAACCATTGCTCAAATACTTCACCGGTGCGACTCCATCATCCAGAATACGCTGTGAAAAAAGGGACTGTAGCCTTTATATTACCAATTTTTAACGAAGAGAAACGGTTTTCACACATTCATGCTTTTTTGACATCTCTTACCAAGATGATTGAACGAAACTATTTACACAGTTCAATCTATTTTGTAGATGATGCCTCTTCCGATCAATCGAAGCATCTCTTACAGGAGTATCGAGACATCGTCATGAACGCGACGGATACGTTGTTCAAAATTGATTATTTAAAGATGTATGAGTTGAAACAGAATACGAAAAAAGCAGGTCTCTTCATCGAGGGGATGACGCATATCTCAAGCGAATACTATGTGTTCGTCGATGCAGACAATTCCTTTAAAGTTGATGACATCGCTCAACTACTGAGCATTGCGGAAAATGATTACTATGATATCGTCATCGGTACGAAAGATTTGACGATTGAAGACCGGAGTCTCGTTCGGAAATTCGTCAGTTTCGCGAAACGAACTGTCACAAAACCGTTCTTACCAGAAGGCGTCTCGGATTCACAGACAGGTCTGAAAATCATCAATCGTCGGGCAATCCCGCGGTTGCTCCCATATTTGAGTGCAACGAGCGGGTTCGCCATCGATTTGGAGATGATGTATGCCGCTAAAAAAGAGCGTCTGCGTGTCTATCAACAACCGGTGACTTGTATCGAACGTGAAGGGTCTCACGTCGACCTCGTGAAAGATTCCATTGCATTCCTAAAGACGATGGTCCTTCTTCTACGACGACAGCGGGCCGTCAGTCGGGCAAGACGATAAAATTGCATCACGCACAAAGCCCACGTCTCTTATTGAACGTGGGCTTTCGTATGGGCGCTCATTGAAATGTGGTCTACGCTTTGTTGAATCGATGACGGATCCGGCGAAGGAACGGTCCATCCTGCCGTGCGTTCCAATAAAAGAAGAACGAGATTGGTGTTGCGAATAGAAGAAGGATCATGCCCGCGAAGTAGACGAGACGTAAGATCGCATTCACCTGTACATCGCTCTCAGAAGACATGTACAGTTGTGTCACGCCATTCAAGGCGACTTCACCGCGCTGCTCGCCCTCATTTGTCGAGAGTTCGAATAATGGGGACGGAGAGTCGTTCAACGTGAAGCGACCGAGTGAATCTTCGTGAGAGACCGTCCGTTTCATGACACTTCGCGTCACGTCGAGTGATTCGGCTTCTGTTGTAGCGAGCAACGGACGTTCGGTCACTTCCTCGACTGTCACTTGATCGGTCAGCAGAAGGTGATCGTAGCGGACGACGTTCAAGTTTTTCATCTCCAGTCGTCCTTCATTTTCAACATTTCCTCGTGCCCAAATGTGGAGCTGCATCGAGGCGGTATCTTCTGGTGGAATCAAAATCTGTTCATAGTGATTCCATGTCGGTTTACGGTCTTCTTCCACTTCACTGATGAAGTCGGTCCCGATTACACGACGTTCCTCATCGAGATAATACATCTTCACATGTCGATTTCGAATCTGTTCGCTCCGCGCATCGAAGGCGACCAAATATTCTCGGTCAGGGAGTGCCTTGATTTGTTCTGATGCGAAGATGTACCAGTCACAAGAACAGGTCGGTTCATAAGAAGCGATAAACGTGTCGTCTTCGATTGTTGATTCGAACATATCATCTGTAATGGACACACAGGTCGCACACGTGGCGGCGGCTTCAGGTGTCGCGAGTGGTTCGGTCACGACGATCTCGTTCGGGTCAAACTTTCGTAAATCTTCCAGTTCGATTCGTGACGGTACGCGACTTTCCACAGCCAATTCGAGCGTGTACGATCCCGGTTCCATCTCAAATGTATTCGGAGTCCAACGTTTTAAAGTCGGATGGATATCATTGAGTGACTGAAGTTTGTATGGGAAGTCACGACGTAGGGAATCATATGTGACCGTCTGCGTTCCGATATTTGTTTTCACATCAGGCAGTTGTCGCATCGCTGTGACATCAATCGTTTCTTCTTGGACGACTTCTTCGTCCTGTAGGATACGCAATCGTATCGTGCCGTCTGTTGAAACAGGCGGTGTCAGATTGATATGGAAACGGTAATCGCCAGGTTCTGCTACGTCAATCGTCCGTGACAACGCGCCGGACGTGAGCGAGACGCCTTTCCCGAAACTGAGCGACGGGTAGTTACGCTCGGACTGAATCGTCCCGCTGTAATCAAAGTCTTGTTCACCTTCGAGAACCATGAACGTATTCGTCGGCTTGAGCACTTGTTCAAGTGATTGCTGTAAGGACGTCCATTCATCTTCCGGCAAGAAGACGATATTTTGAATCGCGTTAAAACCGACTGTATTCTCAACGGTGATGGTCGTCTCTTTTGTCCCGACATCATGTATTCCGAGTGGTACCCACTCAAGCCGTGCCCCCGTTTGTCGGGTCGTTTCGAGGATTTGTTTGTCATCGTTGATGGTGACGTCAAGCTGTCCGCCACTCTGATTTAATAAGACACGAGAAAATCCGATGTAGCGCCCCGGTGGTGTCTCTTTCGTAATCGAGAATGTGTTCGGCACCATGTGTGACTCGAAGCTCTCGATTTGAACATCATGAATCCACCAGTACGTTTTTCGTTCTGGTTTTTGATAACTCAATAAATCGATGCGCATCGTCTCAGCCGCCCGTGGTGTCACGTATTCCCCGCGAAGGTGAATCCCGTCTAAATTCCCGGAATCTCTTGGGGCGACGACGTAGGTCTGATCAATTTCTTTCCCGGATGCATCGAAGAAACGGACTTTGACATGCAAGCGGTCGACGCCTCGACCTGATGCAACGATATCGAATCGATACGCGTTATTCGGAAGCGCCGGCAACAATCCAGACTTCGCAACTTGCCAAATATAGTTCGGGTCTCCTTTAGCGACCTCGGCTTGAAGAAGCGGTACGTCGTTCGTCGAAGACAATGGGTTAGGTGACAGGTCGACAACGTCTGGGTTGTCCGATTTGAAGAACGTTTCATCTTCGAGCATCGAGTTGAACGAAGCGACGCGCTTTGTCGGTAAGTCGTCGAGCTCGTAAGGTGGGGCATCGATTCGGGCAGAGGCGAACGAAAGTCCGACACCGTCTCCGAAATCAAAGTCGAACGCAGGATCTTTCACGCCTTGTGTCTGTTGATACCAACGCCAGTCACTGTTCGCAAAAAGGGTCTTGCCCCACGTGAGAAATGGATTGGCGGAATCGATCGCCTCAAACGGCTTCCAGTAATAGTTGTCTGGTACCTGACTGAGGAGCATATCTTTTTGTTCGATCATCTCGATTGCGTCACCCGGACGAATCCAATCAAAGTCGTCGCTATGTCGCTGTGTCGTGAATAAAATCGACTGTTTCCCTTGTTCATACCCAGGAAGCGTCCCATATGTGATGGAACGGTCAATTCCGTAAGGCGTCACGATGAGCTGTGGGACGGTCCGGTCGGTGAGCGGGGCGATGACATCAAACAATGTGAATAGCCCGACTTGTTTCGTCCGGAGTAAGTCACGTTGCGAGGCGAGGACCTCCAAGTTGAACTGCTGTCGTTCTTCCATCCCTAAATATTCATCCCGATACGCGAACTGGTCGACACCGAACACTTTGATCAAGTTACTCGCTTCGTCTGACCGTCCTGTATCGAGCAGGTACTGTAGGAGCGAGAACAAATAACGAATCGCAGGAGTTGATCCTTCGTGATGAAACACCGTATTTTCAAGCGAACTGTACACATGGAAGTCCCCTGTCGGTTTGACCGTCTCGCCGAGCATCGGATTTTGGTTCCATCTCGGTGTCGCAACCCCGGTTATGGGTTGGGTCATCTCATCGGCAATCGGGAACTGAAGCCACTTCCCGTCAATTTCTTCCTGTATGGTCACGTATTCTTCAGGTACATCGACTGGCTTATAAAACCCTTCCATATAGACGGTGCGATACGGATTTATAAAAAGAATCAAGGCGACAAAACTACCGATGAAAAGGATGCCGCGATAGAGCGGCCGGGGAATTGCCTTGGACTGTCTGGCATCGACAATTCCAATTCCGAGCGAGAGCAGTAGACTGTAGCTGACAATCAATAGACCGACGAGCTTGTTCGGGTCGCGGAACATCGGACCAATTAAAGGTGTATACGTGACGAGCGCGACGAACGCGGTCGCGACCCATTCGTATGTCCCGGTCGCGAAAATGATCAAACCGATGCCGAGTAAACCAAAGAACAAGTGAATCGGTCGTTTGTAGCTACCGAGAAAGCCAATTCCGATGAAGAAGAGCAAGACGCCTCCTGCCACCCAAAACGTCAGCGGAAGTGTATGCAAGTCGAACATTGGCCACCAGTAACTGATGGTATACAACACGTTCTCAATGGAAGAGTTGCGACTGAACAACATCAACGTCTCGGTGACGTTGATGTTGTGTTGGGACGCCTGAGCCCCGAACAAGATGGAACCGACATACATAAAGAACCAGTAGCCATTGAACAAGATGAATACGAATCCGACTGCAGTGATAAGCCGGACGTAGTAGAAGAAAAACGATTTGAACGGCAACGTCTTTCGTTCGGTCCAAAGGGTTTTGGCAACGATCAGACTGAGCATGATTCCCATATAAATCGCCGAGAAGAAAAAGTAATGAATCCCGGCCGACATGAACATGAACGTGACAGACAACCCGATGGCATCCATCCACATTCTCGGTGAGAGTCGTTTATCGAACGCAAAGTCCGGGTCTAGCTGACATCGGAATTTCGGGTCGAACAAGTTGAAGAAGAGTAGGAGTGCGAACGGGAACAACGCATAGCCGCACAGGAGATAAATGTGTTGAATGCGCGTGATGATCCATGGGTTTAACGCATAAAACAACCCGGCGAGCGTGAACGTCATGAGTGTCATCAGGTGGAATTGTTTCGTGATATAAATCGAATGAAGTCGTTTGACGAGTGCGTACATACTGAGCGCCGAAACGATGAGCAACGTTAAGATGAATGATTTGATAAGGAATGGTCCGGACGCGTCAAACAACAGACTCAGTCCATAAAGTGGTGCGATGAAGACGAGTCGAGGAATATTCAACAACGTCGTCGTGCTCCATCGTTCATTCCAGGCACCGAAGATTTCCTCGATATAACGGTCGGACGATAGTCCAAAAGCGATATCGCTAAAGACGAACATTCCTGGGGAGAAGAGCGGGTACGCATAGACGAAGATGCATGACAGCATAATCGTCAAGGCGATGAGGTCGTAACGGTACGTATGCAGACCGTTTCGTAGAGTGGATAAGATGCGTTGCAAACCCGATCTGCCTCCTTTCATAACGTATGTCATCTATTTCGCCAAACGTTGAACTATCCCTGTCTAATCAAAAAAGAGACAGCCGATTCCGGCTATCTCTTTATAATATAGGACGAAGCAGTGCGCGAACTGGACTTCCATCCCCTTCAACAATCGGGAGGGGGACAGCGTTCAAGTCATAATCCCCCGGCAAGATATTGTCTAGGACGAGTCCTTCTAAGATGTGCACACCATTTCGTGCTAACGCATGATGGGCGCTCATCTCTTTGCTGTCAATCGCATCAACGGATGGCAAATCGAGTCCAATCAAGAAGATTCCGAGTTCCCCGAGGCGATCGGCAAGAGACGGCGTCAGTTCAGGAATCGTCTCGGGAAAGACGCGTTTATCTGGCCAACCATCTGTCTTCAAAATGAGACGTTCGACCCCGGTCAAGTCATGACCGTCCAAGTCAGACGCTTCAATTTTAGACTTATGCGGCATATGAATGACACGGGCAGGGCCAATATAAATAGAAGGATCGAGGTCGATGACGCGCTGTCCGTGATCATCAAAATGAAACGGCGCATCGATGTGGGTCCCGACGTGTAAACTCATCGTCACTTTCCCGACATTGACCGAACCGCTCTGTGTCATTGGCCAAGCAATCTCGTACGAAAACTTCGTATCTCCCGGCCATGTCGTCACACCGGCGTGAAGCGGCTGTGATACATCAATCCATGTCATTTCGTTCAGCTCCTCTTATAATGATGTCCGGACCGTCCAAAGCTCAGGGAAGAAACGGTGGTCGAGCACACGTCGTAAATAGTTCACGCCAGACGAGCCACCCGTTCCCATCTTCTGCCCGATAATTCGTTCCACAGTACTCATATGGTTGAAGCGCCACATCTGTTGCTGACTGCCGATATCGAGTAACTTTTCACCAAGTTCGTATAAGTCCCAATACGTGTCGACGTCCCGGTAAATTTCGACCCATGCCTTCTCAACACTTTCATTCCATTCCCAGTCCTGTGTGACATCTCGTTCGAGCACACTCGCATCAATCGGAAGCCCCCTACGATGCATCTCACGGACAGTCACGTCATAAATGCTTGGTGCTTGAAGCGCCCCTTCGAGCAGTGGATACAGTGTTTCATCATGCGCATAGACGCTTAGTGTCCGTGCATTTTTAAAGCCGAGCGCGAATTCGATTTGTCGGTTTTGGTAAGATTGAAAACCGGATGAGGAGCCGAGCTCGTCCCGGAACTCTAAATACTCAGCCGGCGTCAACGTCGCGAGGACACCCCATGACTGGATGAGTTGCTGCTGAATCTTCGAAACACGGGCAAGCATCTTGAATGAGCGTTCGAGCTCGCCGTTCGTGATGGCTGTCGTGGCCGCCGTCAATTCATGCAAGATGAGTTTCATCCACAATTCGCTCGTTTGATGGATGATGATGAATAGCATTTCATCGTGATGATCGGAAAGGCGGTGCTGACTCGATAAAATCGGGTCGAGCTGCAAATAGTCTCCGTACGACATGTCTTTCGAAAAGTCGGTTTGAATCGATTTTTCCACTTTATGTTCCGTGCGTTCACTCATGACAGTTCCCCCTTATGCGACCACTTCACGGACGTTCTCAAACGCCTCATATTCTTTGTCATCCATGATTTTTTTCAACGTCACAATCACGTCATACACATCGGTGAACGTGTTGTACAGCGCGACCGGTGCGAGACGAATGATGTTCGGTGCCCGGAAATCTGGGATGATGCGATGCTCTTTCAACGCTTTACAGATGCGTGCCGCCTCCGGGTGTTCGAGGCTCAAATGGGCGCCGCGCTGTCGTGTGTCCGTCGGGCTACCGATGAAGAATCCGTGTGGTGCGAGCATCTCTTCGATCAAATTCATCATATACGTCGTGAGCGCGAGTGATTTTTGGCGAATCGCTTCCATCCCGACTTCGTTAAACATCTCGAGCGCACCAAGCTGCGGAGCGAGACTCATAACGTGTGGTGTTCCGATTTGGAATGCACCGGCATGTTCGGCTGGTGTCATCGTGTGATTCATATCGAATTGCTTATCTTTGCGCGAACCGAACCATCCAGCCAGTCCCGGTGTCGTGCCGAAGTGACGTTCATGAACGAACAAGCCACCGACCGTTCCCGGACCTCCGTTCAAATGCTTATAGTTGCACCAGTAAGCGAAATCGACACCCCATTCATGGAAGTCATGAGGGATGGCACCGACGGAGTGACAGGCATCGAAGCCGATTAAAATCCCACGCTCGTGTGCCGCCTTCGTTAGACGAGGCATATCTAAAATTTGACCACTCCGGTAGAGGACAGTCGGCAATACGATGAGGGCGATTTCGTCGGTCATCGCGGCAATCAAATCGTCTTCGACTAAGAATCGCCCATCCGGACTGTCGACTTGAACGAGGTGCTCCACAGGATCGAGTCCACGCAATTCGAGCTGACTCTTCAGAGCGTAAATATCAGACGGGAACGTGAGGGCGTCTGCTAAAATCTTCGTTCGTTTGCCTTCTGGTTTGAAGAAAGAAGCGACGAGTTGATGCAAGTTCACCGTCGTCGAACCGGTCACCATCACTTCTTCCGACTTTCCACCGATGAGCGGCGCGTTCAGTGCGGCCAACTCTTCGGACAAGTTGAACCAAGGATGACGACCAGACATCCAACCGTCAATCCCGAGCTCTTTCCAATCCGCAAGCGACTCAAGAAGTGTTCGCTCGGCTCGTTTTGATAAGAGACCGAGTGAATTCCCATCCATATAAATCCCGTCTTCCGGTAAATAAAACTCTTCCCGGTACGATGCGAGCGGGTCTTGTTTGTCTAGTTGTTGTGCGTAAGTACGTGTGAAATCGTTCATCTCCCCATATTCCCCCTTTAAAGCTTGTACGTTGTCAAAATCGTAGCAATCGGTCATGAGGAAGTCAACAAACAACGAGGTGTCGGCGAGTCAAACTAAAAAACGCTCAAGCGTGATCTTGAGCGTTTAGGAGTGTAACTTATTTTATTTTTCGTATATTCTCTTGTCGGAGTAGCTTGAATAGTGTGAAGACCATCAATAAAAGGATGATGGTGAAGGGTAAGGCGGAAATTAAGGAAGCGGTTTGCAGTCCTTCAAGGCCGCTCGCAATCAATAGGACCGCCGCGATTCCTCCTAACAAAACACCCCAGGCGATTCGGACCGGAAGGGGAGGGTTCAAACTTCCGTTCGTCGTCATACTGCTAATGATATATGTGGCAGAGTCTGCCGATGTGATTAAAAAAGTCAAAATTAGCAGGATGGATAACACCGACAGGATGAGGCTGAACGGGAGCTCGGCAAACGTCACAAACAATGCGCTCGTCACATCCGCATCGACGGCTTGTGCGATTGAAGTACCTTCAAACAAATCTAGATGTAAAGCGGTACCCCCAAACACGGCAATCCAAAGGAGCGCGATGAAAGGCGGAACGATTAGGACACCGACCACGAATTCGCGAATCGTTCGTCCCCGAGAAACACGTGCCACGAACGCCCCGACAAATGGTGACCAAGCGATGGCCCATGCCCAGTAAAAGATGGTCCAATCTCGGACCCACGTTCCTTGCTGATACGGTTGCAGACGAAGGCTATAGCGAATGAAGTTTTGTAAGTAATCACCTAGACCGAGCGTAAGTGTCTCTAGAATGAAGATGGTCGGACCGGCAAAAAAGACGAAGACCATCAACACAAGCGCTGTACCTAAGTTAATGTTACTCAGCCATTTGATGCCGCGATCGAGACCGGTCGTCGTCGAGGTTAAAAAGAGGGCGGTCAAGACGACGATGATTGTGACTTGCATCCAAGCGGTATTTGGGAGTCCGAACACACTGTTCAGTCCACCATTGATTTGAAGAACACCTAAACCAAGTGATGTTGCGACTCCCATGACGGTAGCGATGACCGCTAAAATATCGATTGTCTGATTTAAAGGTTGTTTATACGGACGCTCTTTAATAAGGGGAGAGAGGCTGGTGGAGATGAGTCCATCTGCATTTCGTCGGAACTGGAAATAAGCGATAATTAGCCCGACAATTGCGAACACAGACCATTGGCTGACACCCCAATGGAAAAACGAATACGCCATCGCGAGGCGGGCGCCTTCAACAGTCAATGCCTCTGTATCCGCGTACGGCGGCGTGAAAAAGTGACTCATCGGTTCGGCAACACCCCAAAAGACGAGACCAACTCCAAATCCGGCAGAAAATAGCATGCCAATCCAGGTGAAGAAAGGATATTGAGGGCGGTCGTCATCTTTACCGAGACGGATTTTTCCGTATTTACTAAAGGCCAAAAAGATTAAAAAGAGCACAAACAAGAAAACAGCAAGTAAGTAGAACCAACCGAACGAGCGAGTCGTAAAGTTGAAAATAGATCCTGCAATCGAGGAAAATACGGTTGGCGCAATGGCTCCGAATAAAACGAGTAAGGCGATTAAACTTGCTGAAATATAAAACACCCGGTTCAAACGTGGTTTTTGTGTAGAATCCTTCATGTTGTCTCCTTTCGGTATAATTATTATTTAGGACTAGTAATCGATTCCCTATTATCTACATTGCAAACAGGATATATAATCCATCGTGTTTTGAATACTTGATTCGGGAAAAGAAATAAAGAGGAGGGAATATGATGAAATTGATTGCGATTGACTTAGATGGAACGTTGCTATCGCGTACGGGTGTGATAACAAATGCAAACCGGGACACGATTCGTCGTCGACAAGAGGACGGTGACATCGTAGCGATTTGTTCAGGGCGCTCGATTCATGATATCGAAGAGTTATTGAAGCGTAGTGATCTCGTCTGTCCAATTCTGTCTGGAAACGGAGCAATCGGCTTTTATGAGGACAAGCGAATTTATTATCACGCCATGGACCAATTCGTCGTTAACGGACTGTGGGAGATTGCCAAGGAGCATGACGCGTACGTCGAATTTTATACGAATGCGGGTGTGAAAGTCCTTCAGTCAGGCAGTGACTTGTTAAAACGAGAACTTGATGATGTATTACCTCACGATCAATCGTTCACGCGCGAATGGGCGGAGCGTGAGATTGAAATCCAAAATGAGCAATTCGGTCTGACGTATATGGATTCGATGGAAGACATCGACTTTGCGCAAGATGAAGTGTATAAGGTGTTTGTCTATTCGTTCGATCGCCAAAAGTTACATCGCTTGCGTAAAATCTATGAGCCACGGGATGATATTTTGATTACGACAGCAGGATGGACGAAGATTGAGATTGGTCATCCTCATGCGAGTAAGGGTGAGGCGCTAAAACAATTAGCTGATCATTATCAGGTTTCGATGCGTGATGTCGTCGCTATCGGAGATAATTTGAACGATGTATCGATGTTTGAAGTAGCCGAAACAAGAATTGCGATGGGAAATGCGGTAGACCCGTTAAAAGATTTGAGTACGCATATCACAAAGGACGTGGAAGAAGATGGGGTCGCCTACGCGCTGACACATTATGTATAAAATGATTATGGAGAAATCGTGAACGAGGATTGAAGGATGCTAAAAACGGATATTGTATACATGTAACCATTCACTTTCTGAAATGAGTCGGGGAACAGGGGGCATATTTGTCACCTGTAGCTGATGGCAGAAAGAGGGTGGGAAAGTCCATGTAAACGTGAATCGTGTATTCCAAACGATGATGCGTCGGCCTCTGTTTGCTATCGAAGCAAACATACCAGACATACTGTTTGTATAAGGAATCCCACAAGATCCGCGTCATAGGTGGACAACATAGGTCCCAAGTCCTGTTGTGCCCATTCAATCAAAGCGTCTACGAGTCACTTGTTCGATTTCATTCTTTAGGATGTGAAAACAACTGGTGAACCAATGGACAATGCATCGATTCGAATGATGCGTCACGCTGACTTGGACATCTCTAGTCGAACCAAATCATAGATGGGACGGTCAATCGAGTAGAAACTTGGTTGGATGAAAGTCCGGGGACTAGAGAATCGAGAAAAGCGCCGAGTATGGGCGCTTTTCTTGTGGTATTCTATTGAGTGAATGCAGTGATGGAGGGATCTCATGCCAAAGTTATATTGGTTCGGGACGTTCTTTAGTGGCATGATTCTTTTGACCACGGGAACGATGGAAGGTCTTTACCGTCTGTTACCGATTGGATTGATGGCTATCGCGGTCATCGGCTATTTCATACAGACTCGATTCGAGCAAAAGAAGCGGCGCCCTTGATCGGGTGCCGCTTCTTTTTAAAAGGATTCGAGTAAACGTGTCATCACGTCATCGATTTCTTGCTGCAACGCATCGACTTGACGTTGGAGTGCCATTAACTCATCGAGGTCATCCAATTCATTCATCTGTTGAAGCAATGCTTGATGTTCTGCTTCTAATTGTGTCAAATGGGCTTCCTCATCCATCGTAGACGAAGCGGTTTTTGTCTGCTTTATCGATTTCGATGGTTTTGCGTGCTCCGTTTTAGGCTGCTCGCTTGAGTCGTGTTCGCGTTTTTCGAGGGCATAGGCGACGCTGCCTTCAAAACGTGTCATCGTCCCGTCAAGCCAATACGTCACCGGAAATAATTTATTCAGAAAGTAGCGATCGTGTGATACGGTGACGACCGTTCCAGGAAAACGTTCTAACGCCTCTTCAAGTGCTTCTCTCGATTCGATATCCAAATGGTTCGTCGGTTCATCTAAGACGAGGACATTGATTTCTTCATGGACGAGGATGGCGAGCATGAGTCGCATCTTCTCACCGCCGCTCAAGTTCGACACGGGTTTAAACACACTCGCCCCGTAAAATAAGAATTGGGCGAGAAGGTGACGCGCTTTTCCTTCATCGACAGCGATCCGATCCCGGAACGCCTCCATTAATCGATGGGATTCATCGAACGTGATGTGTTGTGATAGATAACCGATTTTCGCTTGGTCGGCTCGACGGACGGTACCGATTTGCGGTGCGACTTGACCGAGCAACAGCTTTAAAAGAGAAGACTTTCCGCTTCCGTTCGGTCCGACGATGGCGACACGCTCCCCGTGGCCTGTGTAAAAATTCACACCTTCGAAAAGCGGTCGGTCGTAACGGAGTGTCGCATCCGTCACCTCAAAGACGTCGCGTCCGGTTCGTCCGTTCGTCGTGAAATGGATGTTCGGTTGATCGGCTTCGAGTTGTGGTTTCTTGATTCGTTCAATTCGTTCGAATGCCTTTTCCATCGATTTGGCGCGACGATAAAACTTTTCATTCGGTGGATTGCCTTCGTTGGCCCATTGCCGTAACTGCCGAATCGTTTCTTTCATCTTTTTAATCTTCTTTTGCTGCTCGGTATAGGCATGGAACTGATCGAGCAGCTGTTTTTCTTTTTGTGCGACAAAATCGGTATAGTTTCCGGGATAACTCGTCAATTCACCGTCTTCACACTCGACGATGCGCGTGGCAATCGCATCCAAGAAAACCCGATCATGGGAAACGATGAGGAGCGCTGAGGCGTAATCCTGTAAATAGGACTCGAGCCACGTCATCGCCTCTAAATCCAAATGGTTCGTCGGTTCATCTAAGATGAGTAACTCTGGTTCTTGTAGGAGAGCTAAGGCGAGTCCGATTTTTGTTCGTTCACCACCGCTAAGCGTATCGAACGGTTGATCCACAAATGAGGTCAATTTTAGTCCATCAATCATTGCGCTGATTTTTGACTCGTAGACATATCCACCCGCATGCTCGAATTGTGCTTGGGTGGCACCGTATGATTCGAGAAGGCGTTCGAGCTGTTCGGACGTTGCCATCTCTTGCTCGAGACGAGCCATCTTTTCGCTTAAGCGAATCACTTCCTCAAAAGCAGTGTACAGGACGTCACGGCCACTGCGTTCGGGATAGTCAGGAAGCTGGACCAAATAGCCGATGGAGAGTCGTTGCCGACGGTAAATCGTCCCGGCGTCATGTTCTTCAGAGCCTACAATGATGCGTAACAGTGTCGTTTTGCCGCTTCCGTTTCGACCGATGAGTCCGACTCGTTCGTTTTCATTCATAAATAAATTCGTATCTGTGAGAACGGGGTGCCCACCGTATTGTTTTTGAATGTGTTGAAGATCGATTAACATAATAGGTTCCTCCTAAGGTTAGGGCCTATCAAAAAAACCGAGCGCAAAGAAGCGCTCGATTTAGAGAGAGAGGCGCATTGTCGTATATTCAGCAATGTCTAAAAAGGACAGACGGGTCCCTTGATTAAGCGACATCGTGAAAAATCGCACGCAAAATGTACAAATGTTCAGTTGTCCAATACGTACGGCCGACAAATTTCACCTTTCTCCCTCCTTTCCATTCAATCTATACCTTGATTGTAAGCGTTTTTCATATGGCTGACAATGTAAGTGGAAGAAATTGAAACGATGACGTCTCATATAGGCGTCATTGAGGATGCGAGGAAATGAGGAAAGAATGGCTAGGAGCACTCAGTTTGACCCTTGCGGTGAGTATATGGGGCGGGATTCGGTTCGACGGACGGATTGGAAATGGAACGGACTCGTCGATGTCATTGGATACGTTGCTTCGATTTCATTTCAATTTATCGGAACGAAGCTATCGAATGCACATACCGGGTCGTTTGTAACCGCAGCGACTCCCGATTTCGTGGTCTTATTTGCCCGAATCCTGTTGAAGGAACGACTGACTCCTGTCAAAATTGGAGCGCTCGGATTGGCAACGGTAGGTGTTCTCATTATCGTCGGTTGGGAAGGGAAAGGGACATTTTCGTACTCGTTCTAGCCGCTGTGACGTGGTCGCCGCTTACGGAACGACGGCAACAACTGAAGATTTCAGAACGTCATCTGTAACGATAAAGCGGTCGCCCTCATTTTAAAGGGTGACCGCTTTTGATTAAAATCCATGATGGTCGAGCTTGTCTTGTTCGCGCTTCATTTCGAGTTCGAGACGCTGGATGGCAAGTTTTTCTTCTTCAAGCTTCAGGCGACGTTCTTCGACACGTGCTTCTTTCGTTTTAATGATCGTATTGGCACCGACCGACGAAACGACAATCACCATGACCATAATATAAAAAAAGAAATCCATGTGTAATCCTCCTTTTTACGTGAATAAGTTCGTGACAAGACGTTGCGTCTCAAGGGCGACACGACCGTCTGTTAAAATCTCTGTATCATCGATAAGTGCAGAAACGAAATGATCAATCGCGCCTTGAAAACCTCGCTGGGTGAGCGTTGAATCCCATGAGCCAGACGTCTCGATTTCATGCCGTCCTTCCTTGAAGCGGTGCAGTGTGACCATCGCATCAACGGACAATCGTTCTCCATCGCGAATGATGGAGACATGCTCGTGATTCGCACCTGCAGAGCGATGCATGGACGTCGTATGCACCCCGTGCTCATCTTGCCAGACGTGGCGCGCGAAATGGAGCTCAAGCTTGTCGTTTACTTCGATTTGACCCGAGACGAGTCGTAATTCGTTGCCGGCAAGGAAACGTAACGTATCTACGACGTGTAAATAATCGTCAAGCAAGGTGAAGGTCACATCTTGAGGTCCGATTCCACTCTCCCGATGTTTCACTACATCAATCATGTGGGGCTGACATTCCTGTTGTAGGCGTATATACATCGGGGCAAAGCGTCGATTGAACCCGACCATCAACTTGCGCTCGAGACGTTCGGCTTGTTCGACGAGACGTTCCCCCTCTTCTAAGGTTGACGCGAGCGGTTTATCGACGTATACATCAACGCCGTGATTTAGTAAAAACGACACGACTTCATAATGGGTTTCAGTCGAACTATGTACGAATGCCGCATCGATGGACGAGGCGAGGTCACTCAACGTC
This sequence comes from Exiguobacterium sp. s57, assembly GCF_018617685.1. Lineage (NCBI taxonomy): Bacteria > Bacillati > Bacillota > Bacilli > Caryophanales > Exiguobacterium > Exiguobacterium sp. s57. The sequence continues at coordinate 293,698 of NZ_JACSKR010000002.1, read as the reverse complement.
TCGAACGGAGCCATCCGAAATGTTTGGCAAATTCTTTCCCGCTTGGATGTGTTTGGAGAAAAGGCTCCAACTAGGTCAATCAGTGGATGGTTCGCAAGGATCGGTAAATACGCTTTTTGAGCGATGTTTCCGAGTCCGACAATGCCGACTTTAGGTTTTCGCATCACGATCACTCCTTTGGTACATCATAACAAAAACCGGACAACTCATGTGCCCGGTTGATGAATTATAGGCTGGCGATTAAGACGATTTCACCTTGCGGGGTCTCGTTGCCACGGTTCGGTTCTTTCGTGACGGCGACGGTGTCCCAATCGACGTCGACTTCGCTTGAGTCGAGCGTATAGATGACGGTTCCATTGCCCTTGTCGTCTGTGACGAAAGCGCCTGTTGGAATCGGGGCATTATCTTTTAACAGCCATACCTGATATACCTCATTGTCGTCGAGTGAGGATAAGCCGTTCGTTTGGACAATCAATTGAGTTGTACCATCTTGCTCTGCAAGATAAGCAGTCCCTTCGGATTCACCTTCAAGTGGAATCGTTTCGGTCAATGCGATGCCAGGTGAATCGAGTTGATTGGTGAGCAGATATCCGTTTCCGATCAAAGAGAGAATCAGTGCCGCTGCCAAAGCGACCATTCCCCAAACAGGCGCTTTTTTCCGTTCACGTCTCTGTTTAAAAGATGTCACAGGTGGAACAGCAGCAGTTGACACGGTTGATGTTATAGGTTCATTGTCTTCTTCGAATACACGATCGAGGACGCGCGCTTTCATACCTCGCGGTGGTTCAATCGGAGTAGACAAGAACGCGACACCACCGACAAGTGCTTCGAGTTGTTCGAGCTCTTCTTGACAGTCTTTACAAGATGCAAGGTGTTGTTCAAATTTTGCTCGTTCATCTTCCGATAGATGTTGGTTGAAATAGTCAATCAATTGGTCGCATGCGTTCATTGTTCTACCTCCTTTCCGATGAATTCATGGGATAACTGTTTCCTCAGTTGCTTCAGTGCCAGTCGAACCCTTCCTTTCACTGTACCAAGCGGGATGCCGCACGCATCAGCGATTTTTTGCTGACTTAGCCCTTGGAAGTACATGAGTCGAACGACTTGCTGCTGTTCGGTCGGTAATGTCGCCATGGCCGTCTCGATTTGGGCACGTTCTTCTTGCCACTCTGCTTCTTTCTCAACGGATGGTGACTCAGAAGGGATGGCCTCAGCATATGATTCGTCGAGCTGTAAATCGGGTTTACGCTTACGAATCAAATCAATTGCCACGTGACGACTCATCGTGAAGAGCCAAGAACGAAACTTTCCTTTTGATTCATCATAGACTCCGCCGCCACGCCAAAGTTTGATAAACACTTCCTGCATGGCTTCTTCGGCCAAATCACGGTCCTTTGTCAGCTGTAAGACAAAAGCGTATAAAATTCGTTCATATCGATCGTACAATATTTCGAGCGCTTCTTTGTCCTTTTGCCTGACACGCTCATATAATTCTAAGTCAGTCATAACATACTCCTTTGCGCAGAAGGGATGTCCCTTGTATTGATCTAACGTATAAAACGAAAAAATAGATGCCTATTTTATGTGACTATTTATTGAACATGTAGATGATTGGGTCGGAAGTTTTTTATAAATGAACAAACGTAATTTCTCTGAGATGATATAGGTGATGATACTCAACAAGATTGCTGTCATCAGCATCAATCCGATGGCAACTGGGGGAGAGGTTATGGTTGTCCAAAAAAAATAAGATCGAATACCGAAGAGGAAAGCGAAGACGATAATCAATCCTGTAATCATGCTACTCACTTGGCAATATAATTGTAAAATGCGTTGAATCATAAGATACCTCCTCTGTTTCATTGTACTATACAGGAAAGAGGAAACGATAAGGAGACGATAGAATGAAACGATTTACGAATGAAGGACATATTCTCGTTTGCTTTGATTTTGACGAGACCTATTTCCCGCACGCGTGTTCATCTGCTCAATTGACATCTGTTCGTCAGCTCGAAGACTTTTTGGAACGGTATTCGACCCAACTGTCGACGATGTGGGTAACGGGAAGTTCTCTCGAATCGATACAGGAAAAAACGAAGCAGGCGAACCTTCGTTTTTGGCCACATCGCATCGCCTCGAGTCTCGGGACGGAATTGTATCGGATTGATGCGGACGGAACGTTTTCAATAGAGCAGACATATCAAAACTCATTCCCGAATGATTTTGCTTCTCGTGTCGAGCGCATCGTGTCAAAAATTGTACAGATGCGAATTGAATTAGAAGAGCAACCGGGTAATGGAACGAGTCCTTGGATTCGTAGTTATTACGTCCGTGACCAAATCGGATCCTGGAGAGAGTCGCTTCGTATGCTAGCCGATGAAGAGGAAATTGCCGTCAATATCAGTCAATGCAATCCGAATGCAGGTGACCCGGCGGATGCGTTTGATATTGATTTTTATCCGATATATGCCGGGAAAGAATCGAGTATTGAATATGTATGCACAACTTCTTCCTTCGTACGAGAAGATGCTTATGCTTTCGGTGACAGTGGAAATGACCTTGGCATGTTAGCACATGTAGGGAATGGATATTTGTTGAAAAATGCAACAGCACAAGCAAAACAAGCTTATTCTAAAGTGACAAAAAAAACTTATGCTGATGGCATTTTAGAAGTGTTAGAATCCAATGTTTCATCTTTCATTTGATGAATGATTTGTTCTAAGGAACGAGTGAGAGTTGAACGAATCGCTTCCGCACGTGTATTGAAATCGAGGCGTTGTTGCCAGATGTGGCAAAATAACTCAGTCAAAGTTTCTTCCGCCGTTGCCGGATGGTTGCTAAGATGAAGCGCATAGCGATAGAGTAGGTTTTCATAGCGTGAATACAAATGTTCTAAGGCTAGTCGATTTTTTAGACGAATTTGATTGACTAGGCGTTCATCAAGTGTAGGAAGCATATGCAATTCCTTTCATATAGAATGAGTGTCTCAACTGTAAACGATAAAAGGACTTTACTTTGATAAAGTACCCTTTCTCTTCTTTCACTAATTTGAGGTCATTCAAACAAAAGAACAGGGAAAATAGCAGTTGAATATGCAATGACTTAAAACGTGTGATAACAATGCGGGCAAGTCTGCGCATCACCTGGAGCACGTTTAAATGACGTTTTACATTTTGGGCAAGTGACCCTCTCGCTCTGTTGATTGAATAAACTGCCACGATTGAATAGGATGTTGCGAAGGTTCGGTAGTGCGAGTGCGGCAAAAATCATTGCACCGAATAAAAAGACCGCTAAAATCAGTAACAATACATAGCTCATTGTCTTTGTTCCTCTCTTGTTTCATTTCTTTTATCATAATAGAAACTTGCTCGAACGAACAGCTTGTGAACATAAAAAGGAAGAGCCTAGCACTTGAATGAAGTGTCTAGGTTTTTTTCGTGAAGTGATTGTTTTTCATTGAAAAAGGGAAGTAATATATTTGTCATCTCAATTGCCGTTTAAATCTAGTACCATGACGATAAGGTTAATCAACCTAGCGACACCCATGAGAAAGGACGTACACAGCATGAGAACGAAACGTTTATCCGCCATTTTAATAAATGAGATGGATGACATTTTTGATCCATGGGTGACCGGAGTCGAAACGGATTCCAGAAAGGTCAGTTCAGGGAACGTCTTTATTTGCATTCGCGGCTACACGGTTGACGGACACAAGTTTGCAGAAGACGCCGTGGTCAATGGTGCGAGTGCGGTCATCTCAGAATATCCACTCGATCTCGACGTACCGAATGTGGTTGTTGCTGATACGAAGCAGACGGCAGGAGCGGTTGCGAGTGCTTTTTATGACCACCCCTCTCATCGAATGCGCATATATGGTGTGACGGGAACGAATGGAAAAACAACAACAGCGACGTTGACATATGATTTATTGCGTCTCTCAGGACAACGTGCCGGAATCGTTAGTACGATAGGTGCGCACTTTCATCACCAGACGATTGAAACGGCCAATACGACCCCAGAAGCTGTCGTCTTGCATCGCATTTTAGCGGATATGGTTGATGCGGGCGTCACGGATTGTGTACTCGAAGTATCATCGCATGCATTGATGGAAGGTCGCGTGGCTGGAATTCATTTTCATGCGGCCGCGTTTACGAATTTGACGCATGATCATTTAGATTATCATCGTTCGATGGATGAGTATGCCCGGGCGAAAGCGCGGTTGTTTGAACAGGTAGAAGTGACGAACGGTGAGGCAATCGTGTTAAACGCAGAAGACTCGGCTAGTCATGTCATGGCTGAGTTTGCGCCGACACGTCAAGCCATTATGTATAGTACAAAAGAGGAGATAGATGCCGACATTCAAGTCATTTGGCGTGAAGAGACGGTACTCGTCAGTATGAAGGATTTCAAACTCGAAGTGCCCGTTCGATTCATGGGGGCGTTCAATGCAGCGAACTTAGCAGCGGCCATTGGACTCGTTTCGACTTCTGATATGGCGCTGCGGACCATTGTTTCAAATGTCCCAGGACTTACCTTGCCAAAAGGGCGTTTGGAACGTTTAGCTACAGAGGATGCTGAGATTTATATTGACTATGCCCATACACCAGACGGTCTAGAGAAATGTTTGTCTACATTGCAACTAGACAACCGTGATCTCGTCGTCGTCTTAAGTGCAGCAGGAGATCGGGACCCGACGAAGCGCCAAGATATGGGACGCATCGCAAGTCAGTATTCAAACGAAGTGATTGTCACCGTGCATGATGTTCGTATGGAAAATCCAAAACACATCATTCGCGATTTAGTCAAAGGGATTCAGCCGAATGCGAACTATGTGACGTTTGAAGCGAGGAAAGATGCACTTCGTCACGCAGTGATGCAAGCGTTAGAAGGGAAGCGCGTCGTTGTCGTCGGTAAAGGGCATGATCACATCGAACGAATCGGTCGCCAGTCGATTCCTTTCAACGAATCAGATATTTTATTAGAAGAATTGAAAAAGCGAAAAGGGCAGGAACCTGCCGTTTAACAAAACGATGACAAACGTCATCGTTTTTTAATGTGTGAAGAACGGTAAGGAAGGCAATCACTAGTAATGTAGTAGAATTGAAGGAGGAGAATGGACATGTCAGTTTTGTACAAAGAATTTACAAACGATGAAGAAGTCGTTACCGCCATTCAATCGATGAAATCAAATGGGGTGGATGAATCCAACATCTACGTCATTACACATGACGATGACCGAAGCAAACGCGTTGCGGACAATGCTGATGCGAACACCGTCTCGGCAAGTGACGTCGGTTTGGGGACAGCTGCCAAAAACGTGTTCCGTAAAAAAGGGGACGAACTTCGTGCACAGTTTCAAGAACTTGGCTTTTCGAAAGAAGAGTCAGAACGACTAGAAGAGAAATTAGACAAAGGGAAAGTGCTCGTCGTCGTGAAAGATGCACCGGCCGGATTTACCATCTGATTCCACTACCATTGAGAATAGAGAGAAAAGAGGCTGAATCGACACGATCGATTCAGCCTCTTTTTTGTTCGATTAACGAAGGCGGACGACGGTGCGACCGCTCAACTCTCCTCGCATCATCGCTTCGGCGTGACGTGGGACATCGTGTAGCGGAATCTCATGAATCATGTCGTTCAACACTTTCGTGTCGATGAGTTCTTCAAGACGTTCCCATGCGTTCATACGGCGTGTCATTGGTTGCATGACTGAATCGATTCCAATTAGTTTCACCCCTCGTAAGATGAACGGGTAAACGCTCGTCGGCAAATCGGTTCCTCCCACGAGACCGCATGCGGCAACAGCACCTTCATACCTGATTTGACTCAAGATATTAGCGAGTGTATTTCCGCCAACTGAATCGATGGCGGCATCAAAACGCTGTTTGGCGAGTGGACGAACAGATCCTTCTAATTCGCTACGATTGATGATGGTCTCGACACCAAGTGAACGCAAGTAAGGTGAATCTGTTTTACCAGTCGAGGCGACGACGTGATAGCCAAGACGGCGAAGTAACGTAATGGCGAAACTCCCGACACCACCTGTCGCCCCCGTGACGAGTACCTCTTCCCCAGGACGGACATCGGCGTGCTCGAGTGCATCAATCGATAACATCGCCGTCAGCCCTGGTGTCCCGATAGCGATGGCATCGCGCATAGTCATCCCCTTCGGTAATTTGACGAGCCAGTTTCCCGGGACTTGGGCATATTGACTGAAACCACCGAAGTGACGTTCGCCAATTCCAAAACCAGTGGCGATGACTTCATCTCCGACTTTAATGTCGAGATGGTCCGATTCGACTACTTTTCCGACGAATTCACATCCAGGGATGAATGGGTAATGGTTCACGATTTTACCTGAATTCGTTAATCCGAGTGCGTCTTTATAGTTCAACGCAGAATAGTGGACTTCGACTAAGACGTTCCCATCTTCTTCTTTTGGGAGCACGTCGGATTTGACATCTTTTACTTCGGCATGAAGGTGGTTATCCTGTTGGTCGAGCACGAGTGCTTGGAATGATTCATTCATCTGTGTAACCTCTTTTCCTTTGGATATCTTCACTCTACCTATCTTTCCCGTGCGAAATAAAATATATGCACGATTCTTTAGGGGGAATCGGGTAGAGAGTGGTACAATAAAGAAGATTCAAATTGCGTAAGGAGGAATGTAGTATGCGGCACGATGACTATGAGTTTGATGATGTAGAAGTAGAAGAAGGCGAATTGTTTAACGTATACGATATTCTCCCACCAGACGGGACGATCCTAGAGATGGCGACCGCTGAAGAAATGGTTCGGGCAGCCGAGTTAGAAGCGAAACATCATGCGCTTCAACGGCTCCAGGATTCAAACTTCCAGTTATCGGGTGTTTCGTTCAAAGAACTCCTGACAGAATTTGAACAGTATGAGCAAGAATCGATGGAATTCTGGACAGGGGTCTATAACCGGTTACGCATTCCTTGGGCGTGGACGATTCGCATCGACGTGGCCAATGGCCCAATTCACGTTGTGAACGATCGCGATATCTTTATCGACGAAGACGACTTCGAAGAATACGATGTCGATGATTTATTAGATGAATACGAAGAAGATTGAATCAAAAACGTCTTTCCCTCATTCAGATGGGAAAGACGTTTTTTTGTCGTGAAGCAAGTCATGACGAATACGACTTAATTCGGTCGCTCCGAATAATAACCCGACGCTGCATAAAATAGAAACCCCGCTTACCATCGCTCCAACGATTGCGGTATCCCCAATCATTGTGAACGACATCGCTAAGCTGAACAGACCAAATAGCAGTAATCCTCCGGCAATTGTTTTCATACGCTCCACCCTTTCACGTGTCTATGCATGTAGTGTAGACGGTTTAACTAGAGAAGGGTGGTTCTATTTTTAACCTGGTAAATTATTTAATTAAGTCATAAATCGAATAGGTTTTGCCGTTCTCAAGAGAGCGGTCAATCAATTGTTCTGCGAAAACGCGAGCAACCGTCTCCGGAGATCGGAGTCGCCCTTCCGTCTCGTATGAACGGAATTGTTCAAGGTCGGCGAATGCGTCTTCTGAAGAAGAACGAATTTCGGTCTGCATCGATGTATCCATCACACCTGGATTGAATAGAGCTGCGCAATGCGGTGTTCCTTCCAGTTCTAGTGCTAACGTATTTGTAAAATGGTCGAGGGCTGCTTTCGTGCCACAGTAAGCGCTCCAGCCTGAAATCGGACGTTTAGCGGCGCCAGACGTCACATGAATTAACTCAGTCGGCTTATCGAAAGCGAGGACCGCATTCGCCAATAGCATCGGCGCAAGCAGATTGGCATGGACATGAGCGGTCACTTTATCACCATCTAATTGTCCGACGCGATGAATCGGTTCGATCCATGCTGCATTTTGAACAAGAAGGATTGAATCAGCCGTTTCTAGCAGCGGAGTGATTTCTTCGATGGCTGAATTGATTCCAGAGACGTTTGAAAGGTCGACTGACAGCTGTTGATAGGTAACCTCCTCTGCCTGTGAACGCGAGAGACCGACAACTTCATAACCTCGAGATTGGAGTTCTTGGGAGATGGCACGGCCGAGACCACGCGATGCACCCGTGACGAGAGCAAGTTTCATATACATTCCTCCTATTCGTGAATGGTTTTCCGAAAACCATGAAACGGTCGGAACCGTAACTTTTCGTAATATGTGTGAGAGAGTTGATTCGCCAACAGTTCGATGCGCGTTGTTGGGTGTAGTGCATGGATATGTTGGAGCAACTGTTCGCCGAGCCCACGTTTTCGATACGCGGGAGCGACCAATAATTCGCAGACGAACAAGGTGACTGTCGTATCGGTCAATCCACGCAAATAAGCGACAATCTCCCCGTTCTCAGACTCCATGACATAGGTGACGTTTGATTGTTTCCATGCCTCACGGGTCAGTTCATTCCGCTCGACGAGTTGGGTCCAACCTTCATCACGATTGAGTTGCTGGATGTGTTCAAAATCTGACGAGACATATGCACGAATGTTCATTCAATCCGCTCTCCAATCTGTGCTTCAATTTGTTTCATCACGTCAAACGAACCATCTGATTGATTTGAACAAACAACCGATATGGTAGCGGTTTTCGGGTAGTATCCAGAATGGAAACTGACGCCGGGATCATACCCCATCACATGATACTTATAAATCTCCTCCGTCGCATGACGTTGAATCCAAACCCCGTATCCATAACACTCGCCACGGTCATTGACGGTCACATGCGGAGTGAGGAGGACGGACGTTGAAGACGAGTCAAGAAGACGATGTGAGAAAAGAGCTTCCCAAAACCGGCCCATATCTTGAACGGTGACATATGCGCCACCATCTGCGCTGCCCTTGATTGGAATCGCATATTGGTTTGTGCGCCACGTGCCGTTCGAGTGGTCGATATAACCGAGCGCCGTCTGGGCAGGTAAGGCATCAAGCGAGAAGTATCCGGAATCAATCATACCGGCAGGCTGAAAAATCGATTGTTCGATATAGTCGGTGAAAGATTGCCCGGTCACGTCTTCCACAATCAACCCTAACAGGATATACCCCGCATTGTTGTAGGAGAATCGAGACCCCGGTTCATCTTTCATGAATTTTTGTTGAAATAGTGGTAAAAAATCACGTAACTGTTGAAGACGATACATCGGAACATCGCGCCATAATGCTTCGAAATCATCAGAGATGGACTCATCAAAATAGTCAGGGATACCCGACGTATGAGTCAACAGTTGATGAATGGTGACTTGTGGCAATATGTTTGGTAAGTCGAATGTTTGAAACGAATCAAGTGAAGTGGAAAAAGACAGTTGACCTTGTTCGACCAACTGACAAATGGCGATTGCCGTAAACAACTTACAGCCAGAAGCAATTCCGAATCGTGTCGTCAATTCATTTTGAATCTGTTCTGAGCGGTTGGCGTAGCCGAAAGAGTGATGAATGGATTCTGTCGGACTCGTGACAGAATAAACACCAGAAAATGTTTCGTTCAACGATAGATGCGTGAAATTTTGCAAAGGAACCTCCAAGTGTTGAGTCGTTTTGTATAGTTCGACTATAGCACGAGTATCATATCCTCTTATGAGTTTACTCAATATTCAAAACAACATTTACCAAATAAATTGAAACGCGTCGGTACAATCCTTCAAAGCATTGAGTCATCCGTTTACCGTTTAGGAGGAGATGAGTTCGTCTTGTTTCTTGAGATGATGCCTGAAGACGCATGTGAACGAATGGTTTGCCAAATTGAAGCGGCTTGTCAAAAAGAATCGATTTCCGTTGCAATCGGATTGGCATGGTCATCTTGTCCGGAAACGATTGAGGAATTTTGGCAACGTGCGGATGATGCGATATATGAACAGAAGCGACAACAAAAAACAGACCTTCTTGACGTTTAGTTCAAGAAGGTCTGTTTTTTAGCTGCTGGCTTCTTCTATCTCAGCCGGTTCTTCACTTAGCTTGTTCAAATAGCGTTCATAACGAGAATTTCCGTATCGGTAAGAAGCCCAAACGAGAATCGTCGTCAGGATAACGAGTCCAATTGTCAACGGGGCGAACCATCCTGACACAATCCCGTCTGCATATGCGAGACCAACCGGTGAGAAAACGAGATAGACGAATACCATTGAAGCGACAAGCAAAATAGATGTCGACAATGCGTGACGCCACGGTTTGACGCGACCGAGTTCGATTCGAATTGGATTCGCTTGAAGCATTGGTCGTACACGCGCAAATACGAGCATGATTCCCGTCTCGATGACGAAGAGGATTCCGTAAATGTGGATGAAGTTGATGCCGATTTCAACACCGAACCATTGCTTCGTTCCCCACACGAGGAAATAGTAAGCGATGACGTGGAAAAAGACGACGGTCTTCGCAGCGATTGGAGGAACACGTTTAACGAGCATCCCGATTAAAACGATGACGAGAATCGGGATATTGAAGAAGCCGGTGAAGCGACGGATCAAGTCCCACAAGCCGTCTGGCGCATACATGAGGTTCGGGGCGACAAAGAAAGAAACAAGTGCTACGAACGTCCCGAACCATTTACTGACGCGAATCAAATCTTGGTCAGAGGCATCCGGTTTAAATTTTGGTTTATAAATATCGAGGACAAAGAGCGTCGCAATACTATTCAAGAGCGAGTTAAACGAGCTGAATACGGCTCCAAGCAAGACGGCAAGGAAAAAGCCCATGAGCCACATTGGCAACAGCTCGGCAATCAAGCTCGGATAAGCAAGATCGACCTTTTCGATGTTTGTTCCGTACAGATGAAATGCAATGACGCCAGGTAGCAGCATGAAGATTGGAACAAGTAACTTCAGATACCCGGTAAAAAGTACTCCTTTTTGACCTTCAGCCAAGTTTTTTGCGCCAAGCGCTCGTTGAATGACATATTGATTGAGTGCCCAGTAGAACAAGTTCGCAAAAATCATTCCTGTGAATATGGAGAGAAAAGGTACCGAATCATTGGCTGAACCAATCGCGTTCAACTTTTCAGGATTCGTCGTGACAATCGTCTTCATTCCGTCTAATAAATTTCCGTCACCTAACGCGAGAAAACCGAGCGTCGGGACGAGGAAACCAATGATGATGAGACCGATCCCGTTCAACGTATCGGATACAGCGACCGCTCGAAGTCCTCCAAAAATAGCATAGATGCCTCCGATGATGCCGATGAACCAAATGACTAACCAAAGGGATTGTTCAAAGCTGACACCGAGCAGAGTAGGTACATCGAACAGTTGGAGAACTGCCAATCCACCGGAATATAGCATAGATGGAATTGTTACGCACATATAGCCTAATAAAAACAAGAGCACGGTCAATCGACGAACATCCTCGTCGTAGCGTTGACTTAAAAATTCAGGTATTGTCGAAATTCCGATGCCGAGAAATCGTGGTAACAAAAAGAGCGCCATGATGATGGCGGCGATTCCAGCTGTGACTTCCCATGCCATCGCAGACATATTGCCGGCAAAGGATTGACCATTCAAGCCAATTAATTGTTCTGCTGACAGGTTGGTCAAGAGGAGCGATCCCGCGATGAAGACGCCTGTCAGTCCACGACCGGCCAAAAAGTAATCATCGGCACTTTCGACTTTTCCTTTCGTCATTCGATATGAGACGTAGGCAACGAGCCCCATGAACAAGGCGCCGGTCACGAGTATGTAGAGTACTTGTTGAAACGTCATAGAATCCCCTCAATCTTTACTTTTGTTTATATGTATTTGTAAGTGATACCCGAACGAGTTGGAAATTATTCATCTAGTTTTGAGGAAGTAGAAAAAACGCTCGAGGAATCGAGCGTTATAAAAACTGAAGCATAGATGTCGCGACCGTGAAATAGATGATGAGCCCTAGATTGTCCATCAACGTCGTAATAAATGGTCCGGATGCGACAGCGGGATCTAATTTCAATCGGTTAATCAGAAGTGGAACGATTGTACCAATCATCGTGGCGACACTGAGCGCGGCGAAAATCGAAATCCCAACAATAAAGCCGATGAGCATGTTGCCATATAGAAGAGTGATGACGCCGAAAATGACAATCATACAAGCGATTCCTAACAGGATGCCGGTCCCGAACTCGCGTCGAATCATCTTCATGACGTTCTTACGATTAATCGTACCGAGCGCAATCGACCGAACAGCGACGACAAGCGACTGGGTAGCCGCGTTCCCGGCGGATCCCATGACAAGTGGCATGAAGACGGCAAGTAACACGATCGTCTCGAGCGTATCTTCAAAGCTGCCGATTGTCGAGGCGGTAATCATGCCAAGAAACATGAGACTGACAATCCACGGGGCGCGTTTTTTTGCTGCCTCAAACGGACTCATGTTGATATCAGAAGACCCTTTCGCCGCGGATAGTTCTTCAAAGTCTTCCGTCGTTTCACGCTCGATGACGTCTAATACATCATCTACCGTGATGATGCCGAGTAGTTTCTGGTGGTCGTCGATGACCGGGAGTGCCAACAAATCATACTTCTGTACGATACGGGCCAAGTGTTCCTGGTCTGTCATGACGTTTGCCGAGATGACACGAAAACCCATGATATCCTCAATTTTTGCATCGAGCGGCGCAACGATCAAATCTCGTAATGAGACGACGCCAACAAGTTGATGCGTGTGGTCGACGACGTATAGATAATAAATCGTCTCAGCGTCAGGTCCGAGTTCACGTAATTCTGCAAGTGTCTGTCCGACCGTCTTGTCGGCTTGGAGAACGACAAACTCAGTCGTCATAATAGAACCAGCCGTCTCTTCCGGATATTGCATCAAATCTCTTACTTCTTGCTCCTCGATATCATCCATCTGTTCAAAGAGCGTATCCATGAATGAATCGGGTAGTTCATGCATCAAATCGGCTGCGTTATCTGAATACATCTTATTTAAGATACGAACAGCATACGGTTGGGGTGTTTCTTGGATGAACATGCACTGTTCATCTAACGTCAACTTTTCGAATAAGTCGGTGAATACTTCGGGGGAAATGACCCGATACACAAATGTACGTTCATTCTGGTCGAGTTCGATAAAAAGGTCGGCTTGTTCACCCGGGTGAAGGGAGAGGTATAAATCCCGAAAGTCGATTGGGTCCCCCTTCTGAATCAATACACGAAGCTCTGCTTGATGTTGCTTTTGTTCCGTTTCTTCTACCTTCATGTCGTCACATCCTGATCTTTAACATTTTTCATACTATTTTTCTTTGAATAATTTTTTTAACATTTTTAGAGCGATTATATACATCGTCCATACATCATATTTCCCATTGCCATAACAATGATTTTTTATGCATTGTTTGTTCATTCACAAATGTGAAGATTTATTCATACATATGTGGAATCAATAACAGGTGAAGTGCCGGATTAGACATTCACAAATTTGGTAAAGTGATAAGGTAAGGGTAGTTAAACACCCGAATCACAAGGAGGAAGCGAGATGATCTCAATGACAAATCAACCGATTTCACAAGATACGACGCTGAAACATCCGATTCATGTGTATTCAGAAATTGGAGAATTAAAAACGGTATTACTGAAAAGGCCAGGTCGAGAATTAGAAAATCTCACACCGGAATATTTAGAGCGACTCTTGTTCGATGATATTCCCCATTTGCCGGTCATTCAAAAAGAGCACGACTATTTTGCGAGTGCGCTCCAAAATCGTGGTGTGGAAGTCCTCTATCTTGAAAAACTAATGGCTGAGACGCTATCGCTCCCTGGTGTGCGCGAAAAGTTTGTCGCGGATATCTTATCCGAGTCTAAATCAAATATCAACGGCTCTTACGAAACATTAAAAGAGTATCTACTGGATTTTGATAACGAAATGCTGATTGAAACGGTGATGGCCGGTATCCGGAAATCAGAAATCAAGCCGGAAAAACGCCGCCACCTGCACGAAATGATTGAAGATACGTACCCCTTCTTTTTGGATCCAATGCCAAACCTCTATTTCACACGAGATCCTGCCGCAGCGATCGGACATGGACTTTCTATTAACCGAATGAAAGAGCCGGCACGTCGCCGTGAATCACTCTTCACGCAGTATATTATGCGCTATCACCCACGCTTTGCGAAACATGATGTTCCGATTTGGTCGGACCGCGACTATCGATTTGCGATGGAAGGCGGAGACGAACTCGTCTTGTCGAAAGAAGTTGTCGCTATCGGAATCTCTGAACGTACGACCGCACAAGGAATTGAACGTGTCGCCCTCAACTTACTCAAGCATGGAGACAGCTTCAAAAAAGTAATCGCCATCGAAATTCCAAAATCACGTGCGTTTATGCACTTAGATACCGTCTTTACAATGGTCGATCATGATAAGTTCACCATCCATCCGTTCATCCAAGGTCCGGAAGGCAAAATGAATATTTTTGAACTTTCCTTAAATGCAGAAGGTGAACTTCAAATCGCACAACACACTGATTTGTTAAAAGTATTAAAAGACGTCCTCGGATTACAGGAAGTAACCTTGATTCCTTGTGGGGGAGGCGACCCGATTGCGGCAGCACGTGAACAGTGGAACGATGGGTCAAACACGCTCGCGATTGCTCCAGGTGTCGTGGTCACATATGACCGAAACTACGTCTCAAATGAACTGCTCCGTAAAGAAGGCGTTGAAGTGATCGAAATCATGTCGAGTGAACTATCACGTGGACGTGGAGGTCCACGTTGCATGAGTTGTCCAATTATTCGACAAGACATCTAAATTTGATAAGGAGGAAGCAGTATGTCTACAACGTTCAATTTTGATTTGAAAGGTCGTCACTTTTTATCACTAAACGAATTTTCTGGTGAAGAAATCAATTATTTGATCGATTTGTCTGCTGCATTCAAGCGTCAAAAAAAACAAGGTATCCCACATCGGATATGTGAAGGTAAAAATATCGCCCTTCTCTTTGAAAAACCATCGACTCGGACACGGTGTGCCTTCACAGTCGCCGCAATTGACTTAGGGATGCATCCGGAATATTTAGGTAAGAACGACATCCAGTTCGGGAAGAAAGAATCAGTACGTGATACGGCCATTGTTCTCGGTCGTATGTTTGACGGGATTCAGTTTCGCGGGTTTGCCCATGAGACGGTCAAGGGTCTTGCTAAAGATGCGGGTGTACCTGTTTGGAACGGTTTGACCGATCTTTATCATCCGACACAAATCTTAGCTGACTTTTTGACAGTGAAAGAGCAAAAAGGAGAATTGGCCGGAATCAAGTTTGTGTATGTCGGTGATGGACGAAATAACATGGGCAACACCCTCTTGATCGGCGGCGCAAAAGTAGGGATGGATATGCGTATTTGCGCACCGAAATCACTTTGGCCGTCTGACGAAATTGTCGATTATGCCAAATCAGTCGCAGCTGAAACAGGTGCTGTGATTACTTTAACGGAGAGTATCGAGGAAGCGATGGATCACGCGGACGTCGTCTATACAGACGTATGGGTGTCGATGGGCGAGGAAGCGGCCTTCGCTGAACGGATTGAGCTGTTACGACCGTATCAAGTGAACATGGACATGCTTCAGACGAGTGGCAATTCAGATATCATGTTCTTGCATTGTCTTCCAGCATTCCACGACTTAGAAACGGAAGTTGGTCGGGCGATTCATGAACAGTATGGATTGACGGAGATGGAAGTGACAGATGAGGTGTTCCGGAGTCGTCACTCGTTCGTATTTGATGAAGCTGAAAACCGAATGCATACGATCAAGGCGGTGATGGCAGCAACGCTCACAGAGACACGCGAATGGCTTGAACGTTGACGGCGAGGGGAAATCCCCCTCCCGTTTCATAATAAGCGAAAGGGATGAGTAGAATGTCTACGAAAGTGGAGCATGACTCAGGTGGTTCGGCTGGAGTACATCCTGACAAGCAAGATAAGCGGTTAGGTCTTGGAGCGTTGACGGCACTTGTCGTCGGATCGATGATTGGCGGTGGTGCCTTTAACCTGGCAGCAGATTTGGCTCGAGGTGCGAACGCGGGTGCCATTTTGATCGGGTGGGTTATCACCGGAATCGGGATTATTGCGCTCGGTCTCAGTTTTCAAAATTTGACGAATCGTCGTCCTGACTTGGATGGCGGTGTTTACAGCTATGCACGAGCCGGATTCGGATCATTCGTCGGATTTAACTCGGCATGGGGATATTGGTTATCTGCTTGGCTCGGCAACGTGGCGTATGCCACACTATTGTTCAGTTCGGTCGGTTATTTCTTCCCGATTTTTGAAGGCGGGCAAAACATTGCCTCGATTGTCGGAGCTTCAATTATGTTGTGGCTTGTGCATACGCTCATCTTGCGAGGGGTGCATGAGGCGTCGATGATTAATATTGTTACGACAATCGCCAAGCTCGTTCCGATTTTTGCATTCATTACGATTAGCTTGTTCTTCTTCAATCTCGAAAACTTCACCTTCGATTTTTGGGGACAAGGCGGCTTCTCATGGGGAAGCGTCCGCGACCAGGTCGTCTCAACGATGCTTGTGACTTTATGGGTATTCATCGGTGTCGAGGGGGCTGTCGTCCTTTCCGGTCGTGCTCGAAAACGTTCCGATGTCGGGAAAGCAACCGTGATTGGGTTACTCGGAACGCTCGTCATCTATTTACTTGTTTCCGTCATGTCACTTGGGCTCATGACGCCCGAAAACGTGGCGAATGCCTCGCAACCGGCGATGGCTTATCTGCTAGAGTCTGCAGTCGGGCCGTGGGGAGCCATGCTCATCAACGGAGGGCTAGTTATCTCTGTACTAGGAGCGTGGCTTGGGTGGACCCTTTTAGCGGCTGAAATCCCATTCGTCGCTGCGAAAGACGGTGTCTTCCCGAAATGGTTCACGAAAGAGAACAAAAATCAGGCTCCAGTCAACGCACTTTGGTTGACGAATGGGTTGATCCAACTTTTCCTCTTCACGTTCTTGATTTCAGATGCAGCGTATAACTTTGCCTTCTCACTCGCTTCAAGTGCTATTTTGATCCCGTACGTGTTCTCAGCATTTTACCAAGTAAAAGTATCGAAAAATAGAATTGGCTACAGTGCAGGTGAGCGGAGAATGCGCGATTTGACGATTGGTTTGGTCGCCTCCATTTACGGACTGTGGCTCATCTATGCCGCAGGAATTGACTATTTGCTTCTCACAACACTTTTATATGCACCGGGCACTCTTCTCTACATGAAAGCGCAGCGTGAAAATGGAATTAAATCACTCACGAAAATAGAGTGGATGGTCGCTGGGGTTTTGACCGCACTGGCCATCTTCGCAGTCATTCGCATACTATCGGGTAATATCTCAGTCATCTGATCGGGGGTATAGATATGAAAAAGAAACGTGTGGTCATCGCCTTGGGTGGTAATGCGATTCAACAAGGGAAAGATGCTACAGCTGAAGCACAGATGCGAGCGGTGGAGGCAACAGCGGAATCTCTTGCCTCACTCATCGCAGAAGGAGTCGACGTCATCATCACGCATGGGAACGGTCCGCAAGTCGGGAATCTGATGTTGCAACAAGCCGCCTCAGATAGTCCAGCAACGCCAGCGATGCCCCTTGACGTATGTGGAGCGATGACGCAAGGGATGATTGGATATTGGTTTGAAAATGCATTGACGAAAGCGCTACGTGCACGTGGCCTTGAACGCGAAGTGGCCTCTCTTGTCACGCGTAGTGTTGTCGACCCAAACGATAGTGCGTTCCACCATCCGACTAAACCAATCGGTCCGTTCTATACAGAGGAAGAGGCACTTCACCTTGAACGAACGACAGGATACGTGTTTAAAGAGGATGCAGGACGAGGGTATCGCCGGGTCGTTCCGAGTCCGGTACCGATGAAAATCGCTGAACACACGGTCATTCGAACACTCGTCGAATCAGGTCACATCGTCGTCGCTTCCGGTGGCGGTGGCATTCCCGTCATGGAGACGCCTGAAGGATATGTCGGTATCGAGGCGGTTATTGATAAAGATTTCGCTGCTGCGAAACTAGCCGATCTCGTCAATGCAGACGCGCTTCTCATCTTGACTGCGGTCGAACATGTATATGTCAACTTTGGGAAGCCGAGTGAGATGGCGCTCCAAGAGGCGTCCAAGGAACAAATAGAAACATACATCGCGGAAGGACAGTTCGCTCCGGGTAGCATGTTGCCAAAAGTAAGAGCGGCCCTGCAGTTCGCGGAGTCGGGTACAAACCGGGTCGCCATTATCACCTCGCTCGATCAAGCATTAGCGGCCATATATGGGGATGCCGGTACGCGTGTCCGCTTGGCCCCTTCTCTTCAACAATAAGAATGTGTCGCAAACGTGAAACGTTTGCGACTTTTTGTTTTCTGTCCAGATTCAAGGGGAAGGAAAGTTGTATGCCAAAAATGAGATTGCTATCATATTTAGTGTAAACGTTTGCACTTATTTCAGGAAGGAAGTGACGGAGAGCGGAAACGCTCGTATGTATGCGCCTATTTGAAGAAAATCATGTGTATCAGTCATGGATGAAACCAAAAGCAAAAAGAGAGGCGATCGTGCAGGGAAGCTGCTATCGCTTTACTGTGTTGACGAGTCAGTTGATTCGAATGGAGTACGCGGAAGACGGTGTCTTTGAAGACCGCGCCACCCAAGTTGCGTGGAATCGGGAATTTGATGTGCCAAATTTCCGAGTGGTTGAAGATGAGACGGAACTTCAAATCATCACGGAACATGTTCATTTATATTATACGAAAGGTCCGTTCGCGCCGAATACGCTCTATGTGGACGTGAAAGGGAATTTTAGTACGTATTATAGCCGCTACATGTTCAACGGTCCGGAACGGACACTCAAAGGAACGGCGCGGACGCTCGACCATGTGGACGGGGCGACAGAATTAGAGGAAGGGATTCTTTCGAAACAAGGGTATGCGATCATTGACGATTCATCCTCTTTTTTGATGACGGAAGATCGATTCGTCGAACCGAGACGAAAAGGAATTCATGACATCTATTACTTTGGATACGGACATAATTATAAACAAGCACTTCAAGACTTTTACACGTTGACGGGTCCGACGCCGATGCTTCCTCGTAAAGCGCTCGGGAACTGGTGGAGTCGCTACTGGCGGTATGACGAACAAGAGTATAAGGCGCTGATGCGTCGCTTTAAATCAGAAGACATACCGTTTTCAGTCAGTGTTATCGACATGGACTGGCATGTGACAGACATTCCTGAAGAGTACGGGAGTGGTTGGACGGGGTATTCCTGGAATAAAAACCTCTTCCCTGAACCGAAGCGTTTCCTCAAATGGCTAAAAGACGAAGGGATGATGGTGACGCTGAATCTGCATCCCGCAGACGGGGTACGTGCGTTTGAAGACGACTACGCGGCGATGGCTGAAGCGATGGGGATCGATCCGGCATCGGAAGACCGAATCCCGTTTGATTTTTCAGACAAGCGATTCATTCAAGCGTACTTCGAACAGATGCATCATCCGCATGAAGCGGACGGCGTTGACTTTTGGTGGATTGACTGGCAACAGGGTTCGACGTCGAAGATGGAAGGGCTAGATCCTTTATGGATGCTAAATCACTACCATGCGGTTGATATTGCCCGTGACGGCAAGCGGCCGCTCATTTTCTCTCGTTATTCAGGCCCGGGAAGTCACCGTTATCCGGTCGGATTCTCGGGAGACACAATCATCTCGTGGGCATCACTCGCCTTCCAGCCGTATTTTACCGCAACGGCGACGAACATTGGATACGGTTGGTGGAGTCATGACATTGGTGGACATCATCGTGGTAAAAAAGATGATGAGCTCGCCGCACGATGGGTCGCGTATGGGGTGTTCAGTCCAATCATGCGTCTACACTCAACGTTCAGCACGTTTAACGGCAAAGAACCTTGGCGTTTCGGTATAGAAGCCGAACAGTCGATGAAGCGATTTTTACGACTACGCCACCAACTCATTCCGTACTTGTATACGATGAACTATCGTAATCATGCGGATGCCTTACCGCTCGTGTTACCGATGTATATCGAGCATCCTGACAACGAAGCGGCTTATCAGGTGGCGAACCAATTTTATTTTGGAAGTGAACTCGTCGTCTCCCCGATCGTCACGCCGATGGACCGAAAACTCCACGTCGCCGCGGCGAATGTGTGGTTACCTAAGGGAGAATGGTTCGATTTCTTCACAGGACACCGCTATGAAGGAGATAAAACGATTCGTGTGTTCCGTGGACTCAATCAACAACCGGTCTTCGCCAAAGCGGGTGCTATCGTCCCACTGATGCCACACGAGCCGCACGGAAACGATACGGGGAATCCGAGCGCATTAGAGGTGCTCGTCTTCCCAGGTGCTTCAAATACATTTACGATGTATGAGGACGACGGAGAAAGTAGGGATTATGAAACAGGGGCGTCGCTCGAAACGACGTTCACGCTCGATTGGGAAGCACGTACGCTACACATCGAGATGTCGGGCGACCTGACTCTCGTTCCGCCGAAACGGACGTTGACGATTCTTGTCCGCGGTGTTGTCGGTGATGGTGATTATGATGCAGAGACACAGACGTTACACATTCCATTCGGTGAATTAAAGAAAGAACAGACCGTGACACTTCCGGTCGATGTGACGCAGAACGCACATCGACTCGACCGTCTCTATCGGTTTTTAGACCGCGCGGAAATTGCCTACGACTTGAAAGATCGCCTGTATCAGATGGCCACAACGAAGACCCGTCTCGAAGCATGGTTGTTTGATCTTCATGCGTTAGAACTCGATCGAGATTTGCAGGACGCGCTACTTGAACTTATGTTGGACTAAAAGGGGGGAAACCCCTTTTTGTCATGTCAGAAAAATGTTGGATTTTGAAAGCGTTTTCAATTGTATATCATCTATAATGAAAGCAAGAGATCTGATTGGAAATGAGGAGATACACATGCGACATAGATGGACTATCGATGATTTACGACAGTTAACGCTTTTTGCGACATGTTCAAGTCGGACGCTTGAACAGCTCATCCCGCACGTCTATTGTAGGACTTATCGGAAAGGGCAACTGTTATTCATGGAAGGTGACCCACGGGAGCGTGTGTATTTTTTGATGAGTGGTTACATTAGGCTCGAACGAATGAATGAGAATGCGACACATCATTACGCCGACTATGTAAAACCGAAACAGTTCTTTCCTTACAACGGTTTGTTCACAGGGGAAGACTATCGCCATACTGCCGAGGCAATGACGGATATTGAAGTCATCTATATTCCGACGGATCGTTTCGAGCGGTTCGTGTCCACACAGTCGAGTATGTTGCTTTATATCATTGGGCAGATGAACCGTATTCTTGATTTACATGAGCGGCGTGTCCAAGAGATTATCACACCGAGTGCAAAAGAGCGCGTCTTGAATACGCTCCATTTTTTGATTGAAGATTTGGGGGAGCCCGACGAACAGGGCGTGCGTGTCCGATGTCCCTTCACCGCGGTTGAACTTTCTCGTTTGTCCGGCACGTCCCGCGAGACGGTCTCAACGATTTTAGCCAAACTTCGTAAAGAAGATGTGCTTCGTATCGATGCCCACCAACTCGTCATCGGGCATCCAGAATATTTTGAGCAAGATATCGATTGACGCCACTCAAATGAGGGCGTCTTTTACATACTCAAACGAGCGGAGCATTCGCTTCAAACCGTGGCATATTGTATAATTAGTGATGAATCTCACAAAGAATTGAACTGTAAATAGAGAAAGGATGAATGCAGTGAAACGACTGCAAGCCCTTGCGTTCGCCGAAAGAAGCCATATCAGCGGACTCGTATTATCTTCGGTCATGATTGGACTCTCCATTTTGGCACAAGCGTATTTAATCGTCGACATTGTCGACCGAATCTTCTTAAAAGATGAATCATTCGAAGCTGTCATCCCGGCATTGCTTTGGCTCGTTGTTGCACTGTTAGTACGGGCGCTTTTCGGTTATGTATCTGGCCGAATCGGTGCGAGCCTATCCGAGAAGGCGAAACAGACGTTACGTTTTCAATTGTTGGATCGCTATGCCACGAGTCCGGTCGAATCGTCCTTGACCAGTCAATCTGGTAAGAAGGTCAGTGTGTTCATGGATGCCGTTGACGAGGTGGACGCTTACTTCAGTCAATACTGGCCACAAGTCATCCAGACATCGATCATCCCGCTCCTCATTTTGGTCGTCGTTTTTAGCCAACACTGGATTTCGGGTGTCATCATGATGGTGACGGCACCGTTCATCCCGCTGTTTTTCATCATCATCGGGATTGCGACTCAGAAAAAATCCGAAGAACAGATGGAAAAGATGAATCAATTTTCCGGAAAGTTCTTGGATGTTCTGCAAGGATTGACGACGCTGAAACTTTATAACCGTACCGAACAGGAAGCAATTGCAATCGAGAAGAGCAGCCTCGATTTTCGGGATGCGACAATGATTGTGTTGAAGACAGCATTCTTGTCCGGTCTCATGCTCGAATTTATCTCCATGCTCAGCACCGGGGTTGTGGCACTAGAAGTCGCACTACAGATGGTCGTTTGGGAGAATCTCACGTTCTTCTCAGGCTTTTTAATCTTGGTGTTGGCACCGGAGTATTACTTGGCCATTAAAGATTTAGGCAGCGCCTTCCATACGGGTCGAGGCAGTATGGGCGCGGCGGATCGAATCTTTGAGGTGCTAGACGCCCCGGATGATCGTACTCAATGGGGAACGAAGTCGCTTGATTCACGGACACCAGACCTTGAACTCGAGGACATATCGTTCGAATATGCAGGCGGGCGCTTTGCGCTTCAGCCGTTGAGTGGTCGCATTTCATCCGGTACCCACCTCGCTTTAGTCGGTGCGAGCGGATCTGGGAAGACGACGGTGCTCAACGTCATCTCCGGACTCCTGCAAGTGAAGTCGGGACGCGTCCTCGTAGACGGCGAACCACTTCATACGTTTGGTGAGTCTGCCTGGTATGGAAACATTGCGTATATCTCTCAAAACCCGTATCTATTTGCGGGGACACTCGCCGACAATATTTCTTTAGGTGAGGCGGCCGATGAGCGGGAATTACAAGAAGCAGTCGAGGCAGCTGGATTATCTGAGGTGATTGCACACTTGCCGAACGGGATCTGGACGGAGCTTGGGGAAGGTGGATTTGGGTTATCCGGCGGTGAAAGACAACGTCTGGCACTCGCTCGAGCCTTCTTTAAACGACCAGGGATCTTACTGTTTGATGAACCGACGACCGGTCTCGATTTGAAAACAGAGCGAATC
Organism: Exiguobacterium sp. s57; assembly: GCF_018617685.1. Taxonomy (NCBI): domain Bacteria; kingdom Bacillati; phylum Bacillota; class Bacilli; order Caryophanales; genus Exiguobacterium; species Exiguobacterium sp. s57. Next base: position 270,458 of record NZ_JACSKR010000002.1, on the reverse strand, counting down.
GTCAGACGTTCCATCGATGAGCTTTCCAAAGATGCAACGTTGATCACGGTGGCACATCGCCTGCATACAATCAAAGAGGCGGATACGATTTGGTTTATGGATGACGGGAAGCGAATCGCAGAAGGGACTCATGAAGCATTGCTCGCTGTCCCAGAGTATGCGGAACTATTTGCGCTTCAGAAAGGGGTGAGTCGATGAACTCGCTTTGGACAATCACAAAATGGATGATGCGCGAGAAAAAAGATATTCTTCTCTCTATCTTCTTTGGATACGCAGCCGGATTAGCGGCGGTCGCTTTGTTTGCGGCAAGTGGATACCTCGTCTCGCGGGCAGGACTCGTCCCGCCCCTATATGCGCTCATGGTACCCGTCGTTTTGATTAAACTGTTCGGGGTCATTCGAGCAGGAAGTCGTTACCGAGAGCGCCTTGCTTCACACCGAGCGACATTTACGATTTTGAGTGAGTTACGCGTTCGGTTTTATCGACAACTTGAACCACTCGTTCCGTCTATTTTCGCAAAATATCGGAGCGGGGATTTACTTTCGCGCGTCGTCGGAGATGTTGAGAGTCTTCAAAACTACTTTCTCCGTGTATTTTATCCGCCAATCATACTCGTGCTCGTCTTCTTAAGTACAATCTTCTTTATCACTTTCTTCTCATTTGCGGTCAGTCTATGGATTTTACTCGGTGTACTCGTCACCGGCTTCTTGATTCCGCTCGGATTTGCTCGAATTCGCGCTCGTCATGATGAGACGATTCGTGCGTTACGTGGGGATGTGTCGATTCAATTAACAGAGATGCTGTACGGGCACCGGGATTTGAAACTTCATCACCAACTCGATCGCACGAAACAAGCTGTCTACACGCGTAGTGAACGTTACATGGAGGCGGAGCGGAAAGACGCGACGAATCAATTTTTTAATTCGTCGCTCGTCGTCGCAGCCTCACTACTCGTCTCATGGGGCGTATTGGCAATTGGTGCGTATCAGGTGGTAAACGGAGACTTGAACGGTTTATTCTTGGCAATGCTCATCATGATGTCGCTCACCGCGTTTGAGAATACGACACCGATGGCTGTGTTCCCAGGACACTTTGCAGACAGTAAGCAAGCAGCCGATCGTTTGTTTGAAGTGACAGAACCGAGTGAAGCGATTGAGGCGGTTGAAGCGAAACGACAGGACGTGACTTTCGCTGCTTCCCCGTCGATTTCCTTCGAAGAGGTTCGCTATCGTTATCCAGATACGTATCGAGATGTGATTGATGAGGTGACGTTACACATCCCGAGCGGTTCGAAGACGGTCATCGTCGGACCGAGTGGATCCGGGAAATCAACGTTGCTTCAACTATTGTTAGCATTCGTTCGAACGGAAAAAGGTACGATAAGATTGGATGACAAAAACCTGAACGACGTCAAACAGACAGCCATTTGGCGTCATGCGAGCGTCGTCTTGCAAGACAATCATTTCTTTTACGGCACCGTACGAGAAAATCTTGCGTTAGCCGGTGACTTCACAGATGAAGAGATGAACGTAGCGCTTGAGCGCGTCCGGTTGTCATTCTTGCTAGACGAACCGGTCCTTGAAAAAGGAGCAAACTTGTCAGGTGGAGAACGCCAACGTCTAGCCATCGCACGGGCACTTCTCAAAAACGGGCTACTCTGGTTGCTCGATGAACCGACATCGGCACTCGATGCAGGAACGGAGGCCCATGTCTTTTCTGAACTGTTACAGCAAGCGGGAGCAGGCACACTCATCCTCGTCAGTCACCGTTTGACGGGTTTAGAGACGTTTGATCAAATCATCGTCATGGAAGCTGGACGGATTGTCGAGGTCGGTTCATACGAGGAGCTGATGACGAAACGTGGCATGTTCTATGAATTGAAACAAATCGAACAAGAAGTGTTCGCATAATGAAAAGACGAGCAGCCCCGTCGATGGGCTGCTCGTCTTGTTTTTGGCAAATATGGGTGCAACAAATGGGGGTTGCCGCTATGCTTTCAAAAAGAGTGTCGTGGAGGGGAATCCACGTGACGTGATGTGTTTGGGGAACGTGCACGTCAAGCTTGTGGGAAGCTACAACTAGAGTATATTTGATAACGATTCTCATTGTCAATAAGAAATACAGAAAAAATCCCACACATGGAAACATGTATGGGAAATCAATCATCTGTTCAGTTCGAAGCGACGCCTTTTTGAACCGTGAACCGAATTAGACTGAACAAGTATCTCGTATAGAAGAGCGCGGACGCATAGAATAGCGCGATGAACGGTGATTGAAGATCAATCCCGGGAATGTTCATTAAAAACTCTAATACGAGAATGGATAATAAGAACACGTAGAGAGAGGCATCTAGATAGAGTGGCATGAGACGACCACGCTGATGCCAAAATGTACGAATGAGTGGTGCCACTGTCATCCCGACGATTCGTTCAGCAAAGCCGATACTGAGTACAGCGATGATGAAAGATGAAATGGTGTTGAATGCCACTAACTCGGAGAACACAAATCCTGAAATCAATAAGAGTGGACCTATGACGATCATCATCGAAAGCGACGTACGGAAGAAAATCCATAGGTTTTGTTGAATCGAACGAAATCCCCCGAGCGTTGATTGTTGAAGTGTCTTACCACGTTTATAGTCAATCGCGAACGAGCCGATAAACATAATTCCAAACAAAGATAACAAAATTGACATGAACGTTGTTTCCCCTTTTCTGAATAAATCATGATGTACCAATCTGAACCAAAGTCTAGCCTAGTGTAACGATTCATTTCGAGAAAGTAAAGCGAGAAAATATGTTCATGTGTGAAGCGTTCGACACATTAAGAAGCAAGGATGAAACGATTTCGACCAGACTCTTTTGCGTGATATAATGCTTCATCCGCATGTTTCAACACGCTATCGATTTCAATATCATTTGAATGGCAGGCGCCGAGTGAAACAGTAATGTGTAGCGTACCAGCGCTCGTATCGAACGGGAACGTTGAAACCTTTTCCCGAATAGATTCAGCAAGCTGTGACACTTCTTCTCGATTGGCGTGAGGCATGACGATTAAAAATTCTTCGCCGCCGAAGCGACCGACTAAATGCCGCTCATTGCTTTCGTTGACGAGGAGCATGCCAAGTTCGCGCAAGACATCATCGCCGACGTCGTGACCGTACGTATCATTCACGCGTTTGAAGTGATCAATATCAACCAAGATTAACGCATACTCTTCTGCCTCGACGGTCAAGTTGGCCATGGCTTCGTTCAAGAGCCTGCGGTTGGCAATTCCGGTGAGTGCGTCCGTGCGTGCTAGTTGTTGTTGATGCTGAACGTTCTCGAAATGGCGACGCAATTCGAGCAGCAGTCGATAAGCGGCACAAGCTCCGCCATAAGACATTAGTGTATATACAATCAAAACAGGATAGAATAAATTAAGTGGCAACGCAGCGTAAATTGCCGACCCGAAGATAGCGATGCTGATTGTTGTAAAAATAAGTAGTGTCGGACGCGTATTATCCATCCGCTTTCTAAGGATACTGGTAGATGCGACGAGAAGTACCATTGTCGCAACGGCGAGATATAGCCCGAACATGGAACCGTCTGTCAATAAAACGATAAAAAACCGACCTGTTAATAAAATAATGCCAGCGACAGCACCGCTTACCCAACCGCCAAATAGTACACCGAGCATGATTGGAATAGCGCGTAAATCAATGAGCACACCTTCTAGTGGTAACGAATTACCTAATAGGAGTAAAGCAATCAGTCCAGTTTGCACCCCGAGTAAGACTCTCCCCTTCAAAGGAGATTGTGGTGTTAAGCGAGGCCGATTGCGAAACGGCAAAAAGGAAATTGTGAAGAGCGTAAACAAGATACACAGGTTGATGAAGAACGCATTAATAATTGTGAGCATCGAAGCTCCTCCTTATGCTGCATGGAAATATTTAGTTATAGTATATAGTATCCTATTGGAAATAGATAAGAATAATATGCGGGCTAAAAGTCAGTCTCTTCAGGGTTATTCAAGACAATATCACTAAACCCCTTGTTCATACGAAGAGATATTCCTTATCTTTTAGAACTTTCGTTATCGAAAATCGAAAGTTTGGTATGATAAGAGAAAAGGAGGACTGTCCGTGCGTTACTGGGATCATTTTAAACGAGCGTTTATTCCGATTGCGCTCATTTTGATTGGATTAGCGATCTTTTATACTTTATCGGCCAGAGATAATATTGTATTGACGCTTTTAGGGGCTGCGATTGTAGGAGTCATTTTATTTTTAGTGATGCGTCATGTGAATCAGGTCGAAGAAGACTGAAACGAGAACACATTTTGTGGTTCTCGTTTTTTGTTGTCTAGCGACGTTTTTGGGTACACTACAAAGTAAGGAGGGATTTATCATGGCAATAGCTACATTTGCGGGAGGCTGTTTCTGGTGTATGGTCAAACCGTTTCATAAATATGAGGGAGTCGAACGTGTCATCTCGGGATATACGGGTGGACATGTGGATAATCCGACGTATCAACAGGTCTGTTCGGAAACAACAGGACACTTAGAGGCGATTGAGATTACGTTCGACCCCAAAATCATCTCTTACGAGGAGTTGCTTCGCATCTATTGGCGTCAAATCGACCCGACAGATGGTGGGGGACAATTCAATGATCGCGGCGAATCGTACCGTCCGGCCATCTTCTATCACTCAGATGAGCAACGGGCTGCAGCAGAGCGTTCGAAACAGGAAGTGGAAGACTCAGGTCGTTTTGACCGTTCCATTGAAGTTGACATCCGTCCGGCGAAAACGTTCTGGGAAGCGGAAGACTATCATCAAGATTACTATAAAAAAAATCCATTCCGCTATGAGATGTATCGTGTCGGTTCGGGGCGTGCGAAATTCATAAAAGAAGCATGGAGCGACCGGAAACTTCAGCAGACACTCCGTGAGCGCTTGACACCGATGCAATATAAAGTGACGCAAGAAAATGGAACAGAACCACCGTTTCAAAATGAATATTGGGATGAAGAACGGGAAGGGCTGTACGTCGACATCATCGATGGAACACCACTCTTTACGTCTCAAGATAAGTTCCAATCCAATTGTGGATGGCCAAGCTTCTCACGTCCAATCGAAGAGAAACAAGTCGATTTGAATATGGATACGACACATCATATGGTTCGAACAGAAGTTCGTTCAAAACAAGGGGACAGCCATCTCGGACATGTGTTTGATGATGGACCGAAAGAACTTGGCGGTCTACGGTATTGCATCAACTCAGCCGCTCTCCGATTCATTCCGGTAGATGAGCTCGAAGAAGCCGGGTACGGGGAATATAGACACTTATTCAACAAGTGAAGGGGAGAGTCGTATGTTCACAGCCGTCAAACAACAAATTCGAAGTGAGACGATCGGAACCGTCCTTGATTTTTATGACCAGTCGATTCGGCATCTATCTGAAACGGCGAGACAAGAAAAGTATGACAAGATGAGTTCGAGCCCGTTTTCGTTTTTTCGAGGGAGCTCCCACCTGTTCTATTACGACTTTGCGAAAGTTCCAATCGCATTTGATACCGGCCCTGATTACCCGACGTTTATTCAAGGAGACTTACACTTTGAGAATTTCGGTGTATTTGAAGACGGTGCCGGTACAATCATTTATGACGTAAACGACTTTGACGAGGCGTACATCGGTTCCTATCTGTTTGATTTGTTGCGGATGGCGGTTTCTGTCGATTTATTTGCGGCTGAATCCGGATTTGATGGTCAAGCGGCAATTCGAGCTTTTGCCGAGTCATATGCGGGAGCGATTGAAAAACATGCGAAAGGTCAAAGTGAACACATTCAGTTTACGAAAGAGAATACGTGTAAAGCCGTCAAAAAAGTAATCAAAAAAGCGGAGAAAAAGAAAGATGATTTTATGTCCGAACGGACGGAAGTACGGGACGAAGAACGTTACTTTTCTACGAGTGAGGATTTGATTCCACTTTCATCGGATGTGCGAGAGAGAATTGTGGCAGGATGGGGAGATTATTTATCTTCTTTGTCAGATGAACATCGTCATCACGCGGATCATTATGAAATTAAAGACATCGCCATCAAGCTACAAAGCGGTACAGCTTCCATCGGTCTAGAGCGTTACTATATTTTAATTGAAGGAGCGGACAAGGAGCACGATGAAGATGTCATTTTAGAGATGAAACAGGCGCAGTCCGCCGTCCCATCTCTCTTTCTGCCGACGCACCCGCTATTTGAGAACGGATTGTCGCACGAAGGGGCGCGTGTCGTTGCCGCGCAGCGGGCAATGGTTCACAGTCGTGACCCATATCTTGGGTATTTAACGATTGATGGAAAAGAGTATTATGTAAGGCAACGTTCGCCGTATAAGCGGAAAGTAAAGGCGAAGCATATGAAAGACGAAACGTCACTCATTGAAACGTTAAAAGTACAAGCCCAAATCACTGCGAAAATTCACGCACGGGCCGATGCGACCTCAAACGTATTAGATTATACGGCGAGTGAACGAATCACCGCGGCGATTGGTGATTCTCCATCTTTATTTATCCGCCAATTGTCGAGATGGGCTAACTTTTATGCGAATCAAGTTCGTTTTGACTATGACGCCTTTTTTAAATGGGTTGAGACAAGGAATCGTTAAGAATACTTGCGAATCGATGGTGAAATCCTGCAAAATGGTAGCGTAAAGGATGTGTACGGACTATGATTACAGAACAACAAGTCATTGCCCAGATGCGTCAGGTGATGGTACAGGTTGAATCGTCAACAGGTGAAGTACAGAAGCGTCACTTAGCAAAGCTGATGGGCTTTTGTGAACTACTTCTAGCAGAGACGTCAGGTGTGAAGAGTGTCGACACGACACAATCGACGATACCGGCGAATGAGACGAAACCACCACTCGATCGACAGATGGCGGCTTTCCTTGGGATTCCGATGGAGGAAGACGAGCAACCCAAATCGGATTCATTGCTCGATTTTTGAACCACACGTAGCCTACGTGTGGTTTTTTCTTGATTCACATTCATTGACTTAAATACCTTAGGGGGTATAATGAGTATAAGAATTGAAATTAAATGGAGGCGTAAATATGTTGGATTTTCTTTTTGTAGCGGTCGTCATTGGACTCGTGTATTTCTGGTGGAGTCGTCGTAACAACGTCAAAACGGTTTCGACAGACGACTTGAAGCGAAGAATCGCGGAAGAGCGAAACCTTCAATTGTTAGATGTGCGTGAACCGCATGAATATCGTGGCGGACACATCAAGCAAGCGAAAAATGTCCCCCTTTCAGGATTCGGGAATGCGCAATCGAAATATCCGAAAGAAAAAGAACGTCCTGTTTACGTCATCTGTCAGAGTGGGATGCGAAGCCAACGTGCCGCAGCGATGCTCAAGAGTGCCGGATACACGGACGTCTATTCGGTAAAAGGCGGAATGAACTTTTGGCGAGGATGATTGAAGCGACTGAACAGATTCGTTCAGTCGCTTTTTTGTCACCACGTTTTCACTTTTGCATTTTTGGGGATTCTGCTACGGTAGGGAGAGAGTGAAAGAGAGGGGAACATCCAATGGCAGTTATTTTATTTGATATTGATGGCACGTTAGTAGATACAACCGGACCGATGACACAGGCGATTCATGATGCGCTCGAGGAACTTCCGCACCTTCCAAAACCGAGTGAAGAGGCTATCCGCTCTGGATATGGGTTGGCAGGCAACGCGTTTTGGGAACATGTCATCCCTGAAGCGACACTTGAAGAGATTCACCTCATTCGCAGGTTGCGTCACACGACGTTGGAGAAGGCAATAGAAGGACAAAATGTTTTATTTGACGGAATTCGTAACATGTTGGAGACGCTTCACGAGCAAGGCCACACGCTGACGACAGCGAGTAACTGCGGCGTTCATTACATGAACCTGATATTAGATACGCAACAGATTCGTCCATATATGACTGCACCTGAATGCTTGGAGTCTGTCGGCGGCGAAAAAAAGGCAGATATTCTTACAGCACACCGTGTCCGTCATGGTGAGGGAGACTATATCATGGTCGGGGATCGTAAGTCAGATGTAGAGGCGGCCCGCGCCCACGACTTCCCGGTCGTCTTAACAGGATTCGGGTTCGGCAATGAAGAAGAGTGGGCGCTTGCGGATCACGTAATCAAATCGCCGAACGATTTAGTCGAATGGATCAATCGATAATAAAAGGCTTGTCGCGCGTGCCGACAAGCCTTTTTGAATACCTGGATTCACAATCCAAGTGAGATATATTTCACTTCTAAAAACTCCTCGATGCCGTGATGGCCACCTTCTCGTCCGAGTCCACTCTCTTTCCATCCACCGAACGGCGCTTGAGGTGTTGACGGGAGCCCGTCATTCACACCGACGATTCCGTACTCTAACGATTCCGCTAAATAGACCGCTTCATTGATATCTTGCGTGAAGAGATAGGCAGCTAACCCGAACGGAGTATTGTTCGCCCGATTGATGACTTCATCGAGGGAGTCGAATGTGGCAATCGGTGCGACCGGACCGAACGTTTCCTCATTCATGCAGAGCATGTCTTCATTCGCATAGCGGATGACCGCAGGACGAATGAATAAACCGTCTAACACTTCGCCACCGTATACTTCACCACCACGAATCTGGGCGTCCTCGATATGTTTTTCGACCTTACTAAGGGCATCGTCATCGATGAGTGGTCCGATATCGACACCTTCCTCTAACCCATTCCCAACTTTTAAAGATTCGACCTCTTTGATGAAACGCTCCGAGAAATCATCGACGACAGCGCGTTCTACATAAATTCGGTTGGCACAGACGCATGTCTGTCCGCCGTTGCGGAACTTGGTCGCGACTGCCTGCGGGACGGCTTTATCTAAGTCTGCCTTGGCCGTGACGATGAGCGGGGCGTGCCCACCTAGCTCGAGTGAAATTTTTTTCATCGTGTCCGCCGCATCACGCATAAGCATTTTTCCGACCTCTGTTGAGCCTGTGAACGTCAATTTTCGGACACGTTTATCTTGTTGCCACGCTTTGACGAGGTCGGAAGCTTGTCCTGTCACCAAGTTGATGACCCCTTTTGGGAATCCTGCTTTCTCGGCTAATTTCACGAGTTCAATGGCAGTCAGTGGAGTCGCTGATGCAGGTTTTATAACGACCGTGCAGCCTGCAGCGAGTGCCGGGGCAACTTTTCGCGTGATCATGGCAGCCGGGAAGTTCCAAGGGGTGATGGCTGCGATGACCCCGATCGGTTGCTTGATGGCAAAGATGCGCTTTTGGTTCGATGAGGCAGGAATCGTCTCACCATACACACGGCGACCTTCCGCTGCGTACCAGTCGATGAATCCGTTCGCGTAGTTGATTTCACCAATTGCTTCTTTGAGCGGTTTCCCTTGTTCCTCGACCATTGTTCGGGCAAGCTCTTCCGTATGTTCTGCAATTAAACGATGCCACTCATTAAGTAATTCGCCTCGTTCTTCTGCGGTCTTTTGTTGCCATTCCCGGAGTGACTCATGCGCGGCATCGACGGCTTGTGTCGCTTCTTTCGTATCGCTTTTCGTCACGACGGCCATCACATTTCCTGTCGCCGGATTGCGTACTTCGATTGTTTGATCGGTTTCAGTCCATTCCCCGTTAATGTAGTTTTTCTCTTCTCGCATCTTGATTTCCCCTTTCCAAAAAGTGCACAGTTAATTAGAGGATACCCGTTTTTCTGAAACGCACACAAACTTCCAAAAAATGAGGGGATATGATGTGGATTATCATTGTCGGCTATCTAGTCGGAAGTCTGCTCGGAGGCAGGCTATATGGGTTATTAAGTGAACATGATTTAGCAACATCCGGTTCGAAAAATACCGGTGCACGCAACGCGCATCGCATCGGAGGGGTGAAGGCGTTTCTCATCGTGTATGGATTCGACGTGCTCAAGACGATTCTTGTCTTACAGGTGAGCGGACCGTATTTTTGGCAGACGGCGTTCGCGCTCACGCTCGGTCATATTTATCCGTTTTGGCGAATCCGTGCGGGCGGGAAGGGATATGCCGTTTTTTCTGGAATCATATGGGCGTATGACCCGTGGTGGTTTATCGGGGGGCTCCTTTTTCTGTTGTTGTTGATTAAAGGAACAGGTAATTCCCGTGAGACGGGACTGGTGATGCTCGTCTTACTTCCACTCGCTGCGCTTGGAAGTGTTGGAGACATCATATGGGCAGTGCTCATCGCAGCTATGATTATCTATCATCATGTAAAGGGGGAAACGAAATGATTATATATCGAAAGGCCGACGTATCAGATTTTGACGCGATTCATCGATTGAATTACGAAACATTCGTCGAGGAGATTCCGCAACATCCACCGAATCCGGAGCGGCGACTTGTCGACCGATTTCACGAAGAAAATACATATTGGATTGGGGAAGTGAACGGGGAAGTCGTTGCCATGTGTGCGTTACGAGAAGAGCGACCGTTTTCATTGGAACAAAAGGGAGTGAGTATTCCTGAGGGAGAGTGGCTCGAGATTCGTCTCCTCGCCGTGAAGAAGGCGTATCGGCGCAACCGTACGTTCGCAGGACTGATGCGTGCGGTCATCGAAGACGCGACAGAACGTGAGGTCGATGGCATCGTCATCAGTGGAACGACACGGGAACAAATGCTTTATCATCGGTTCGGGTTCGTGCCGTTCGCTGACCCAATCGGTCCAAAAGAAGCGAGATACGTTCCGATGATGTTAACGAGGGATGCTTTTTACGAATCCAAATCAGCGACGACGCTTCGACCGAAAAGTTTGCTCGCGGGTCCCGTTGAATGTTCAGAACGTGTGAGAGCACGACTCTCGAAGCAACCACGCCCGCACCGTTCGAAAGAGACAGGACGACTACTTGAAGCGGTGCAACAAAAACTGTCGGAACGAGTCAAACTTCCTAACATCTATACACTTCTCGGAAGTGGGACGGTCGCAAATGATGCGGTCGCGCCTCGTTTGGAAGGGCACGGCGTGATTTTAAACGCTGGCGAATTTGGAGAACGACTGATTGATCATGCCCGGCGTGTAGACCGCTCGTTTGATGTCATTCGAGTGGGCCAAGATGGAAAGTGGGATGTTTCTCAACTTGATCGAATTGCTCCGGACTGGGTGTGGACCGTTCATTGTGAGACATCCCTAGGAATTCTAATTGACTTGGGACCGCTTCATTCGTGGAACGGTGTCATCGCCATCGATGCGATCAGTACGGTTGGGACATTCGATTATGACTATTCCTTTGCGGACTACGTGATCTTCTCCTCAGGAAAGGCGTTACGGAACGCCCCTGGTCTCGCATTCGTTGCGATGAAAGAGCGAGCGGAAGCGCTACGAGATGTACCACGCTACCTGGACTTGTCACTCTACAAACCGATTGCCTTCACACAATCAGAGCCGCTTCTTGCGGCGATGGCGGTCTCGTTAGACGAACTGACGGACGCAGAGGTCGCATCGCATGAAGAGAAGATGGTGGCTCTGATCAACTCGCTCCACGAGAACGGTCTATGTATCGAGGTGAGTCCCACCCAATCATCTGGTATTATCACGATTCCGGTTCCGTGTGGTCAGTCCTCGATGGAGCTCGGACGACAACTGTCGTATCAGGGCTATCTCGTACAATATGAGAGTGACTACTTAAAACGGGCGAACGTCATTCAAGTGTCGACGATGGGCTGGACGACGCCTCGTATGATGCGTGACGTCGGTTCTTATATCGCGCAGTGGATTCAACAAAAAACCGCCACTTCTAAAAGTGACGGTTCGCTTATACACGAAAATCTTGACGTGCCACGTGACGAACCTTTCGTCCGAGGCGCCTCCAATTGAAATAAGCCAAAATAGAGACGACGCCACCTGACCAAAACAGCCACTCATCTGGTCGGATATAGCCCAGCAGTCCGACTAATAAACCGAGTAACATAACGATGGCATTGAACGTCTGGCGGTGCAAGAGTTCTTTTGATTCCAAGTTTCGTTGGAACATCGCTTGCTCCGACAGGCGTTTTCGCGTCGGTTCTTTTAAGTAGTTGTCGAGAAGCGGGGGAACGTTCAACAATTTCTTCGCATAGTTGATCCCGGTCTTCACATAACGATTTTGTAGCGTCGTCCCGTCTTCCTCGAGCCATTCGATGACAATCGGTTTACCGAGTGTGAACAGGTCGATTTTCGGATCTAAGATTTGCAGAATACCAAGTAAGGTCGAGGCGGCTCGGCCGAAGAAGGCGAATTCTGCCGGGAGTTGAATCGGTTCGTTTTTGACGAGCAGTTGAATGTCTTGTAACACTTTCTCGATCAACCTTGTATCAACGGTGTCGATATCGGTCTCTAAGTAAAAGGTGACGGCTTTCTCTAGCGCTTGACGAATGTTTTGTTTGTTCGCCGTAGGCAAGAGAAAACGTAAATCTTCTAACCCATCGACGATGCTGTCATAGTCGAGGGAGATGAACGCCTGTAAGATGTTTCGAATCGTCGCCATGTCTTGCGCCGTCGTCTGTCCGACCATACCGAAGTCGAGCAGGATGATTGTCCCGTCTGCCCGAATTTGGACATTTCCGGGGTGGGGGTCGGCATGGAACTGTCCACCGAACAACAATTGTTCGGCCGCGAGCGTGAACAGTCGTTCGGCTAGGGCGGAGCGATCAATCTCGTTCTCTTTTAAGAAGGCGAGATCGGTGATGCGTCTTGCATCGACCCAATCCATCGTCAAGACACGATTCGTACAGAGATGCTCGTGATAATCTGGGATATAGACGTCTGGATTATCAGCATACTTGGCTTTGAAATATAAGGCGTTTTTTAATTCGGTTTGAAAATTTAGTTCATCCCCGATGACAAAAATCATTTGGCGATATAAGCTATCTAAGTCGGTCGATTTTGCGAGGGATGTCCGCTTCAACATCGACGTGACAATCCGCATAGCACGGAAGTCGGTACGGATGATTTTTTCGATATTGGGACGTTGGATTTTGATCGCGACCCGTTTACCGTTTTCAAGTAGGGTGGCACCGTATACTTCTCCTATAGAAGCCGAGGCGACGGCGTCGATTCCGACGTCTTTGACGACTTGCGAGTAAGGAACGCCCCATTCAGCCTCTAGAATCGCACGCGACTTCTCCCAACCCGATGTCGGGACACGGTCGACAAGTTCAGACAGCTCATTCAGGACGGCCGGTGGCAACAAGTCTGCACGAATGGACAAAAATTGTCCGAGTTTGATTAACAAGCCCTCGAGCCGCAAGGCGTTGCGTTTATACTCACGCGCGAGCTTGAGCATGAGTGCTTCGTATTCTTCTGTCGTGGCTACACCTTGTTGTTGTTTACGTGAAAAAGCGTATAAGCGAATGATGAATCGGGCGAACATGGTGACGATAATCCATATGCGGAACAAAGCGATACGTTTCATATTAATACCGACATCCTTTACGACAGTCGCTCGACTGACCTGATTTTTTTGTAATTATACTTTACCATACAATGCGTTGAAGAAAGGGCAAGGGATGTTCATGGAGTGGGAATTGCTCAACGTCGTCGGAACGATTGCGTTCGCGGCGAGCGGAGCCATCATTGCGATGGATGAAAAGTACGATATTTTTGGGGTGTGGCTGCTCGCTTTCATCACGGCCTTTGGAGGCGGTGCGATTCGAAACGTCCTATTAGGAAACCCCGTCAGTTTGATTTGGCAACAGAATGATTTATTTATTTTATGTTTTCTTGTTGCGCTCCTCATCTTCCTGTTACCGAGTGTCGTATTGCCACATTGGGAGCGCTGGGGCGTCATTGTCGATGCCATCGGTCTCGTCGCATTCGCCTTTCAGGGAGCTCAAGTCGCAATCAAACTCGATTTACCTCTCTCCGCTGCGATTGCGGCGGCTGTCCTGACTGGGGTTGGGGGTGGAGTCGTCCGCGATTTACTGGCCGGGCGTAAGCCGCTCGTTTTACAGTCTGAAGTGTACGCGATTTGGGCAATTCTCATTGCGGTCATTACGTATTACTTTAAACTTGAAGGTGGTCTTGTCGTCTATACGCTTTTAATTGTCGTAGCAACACTTCGAGTGATATCCTACTATCGGAAGTGGAATTTACCAGCACGAAAAGTTAGATAGGGAGGAACAAGAATGAAGATATTGTTAATCATTGGTGCCGGATTGATGGCACTTGGTGTGGCACTCGGTGCGTTTGGTGCCCATGCGCTCAAAGAGAGATTGGCGCCAAACATGTTGGCGAACTGGCAGACGGGCGTGCTCTACCACATGGTTCATGCGCTCGGCATCATCGGGATTGCGGCACTACTCATGCGCGTAAGTATCAGCCAGTTTAACATTGCCGGCTGGCTCATGTTTGCAGGGATTGTCTTTTTCTCCGGAAGCTTATATGTCATGGCACTGACTGGCATCACGAAACTAGGAGCCGTGACGCCGATTGGCGGAGTCCTGTTTATTGCAGCCTGGATTTTTGTCATCATTGGTGCGATGAAGCTTTAAAAGTAACATATGTATTCAAAATCCATGTCTTTGCTCATGTTTTCATGAAGCAAACGCATGGATTTTTTTGAAGGGTCATCCCATAAATTGGAAAACCTATGCATTATCAGTTTAATTGTTATTTGAAAATAGGGTAAACCATTTTCTATTTACATAAAACATTACAGAAAGATGTCAAACCGGACGATTAAAAAAGATATTGATAAATAATAAGTTGCATATATTCGTTATAGGCGCTTTTGTTCTTGCGTAATAAAATTGAAATACAACTTTAACAGGAAAATATCTAGCAGTTAGATATAATTAGTCGTGTTGAAACTCAACTGATTGATCGTTTTTGTTACATACTGAAACGGCTTAAAAATATGTAGTTTAACTGGTACCCAGATTTGTCATTTAAGAAAGGATGTACCCCATTCATGAACTGGAAATGCACAGTCTCGACGCTAACGCTTGGTGTGATGCTGATTAGCACACATACAGTCGCGGATGCATCGACCTCGATTAAAGAAAAGCAAGAACAACAACAAAAAGTGCAAGAAAAGCGCGATAGCGTAAAGGAAAATCAGTCGGAAACGTCTTCAAAGATTGAAGTGAACAAAGAAGAGATTTCAAAAGTACAGACAGAAGTCAATAAAATGGACGCGCAATTGCAAGACATCATCAATGATGTTGCGATGAAGCGCCAAGAAATCAAACGTACCGAGATGAAAATCGAGGATCTTGAAGCCGACATTAAAGACTATCAAGAAAAAATGAAGGCGCAAGAAGAAATGATGAAAGAACGTATGGCCACGATGCAAAAGAACGGTGGCGGTTCAATCAATTGGGCTGAGTTCATCTTCGGTTCGAAAAACTTCTCTGACCTCGTCACACGTATGATTACGGCAGGAACGATTCAACGTAGTGACCAAGAGTTGTTCGATGACTATGAAGCGACACAACGGTCGTTGAAAAAAGCACAAGCTGACTTGAAAGCAGAACGTGCTTCACTTCTAGAACAACAAAAAGCACTTGAGGTTCGCCAAGCTGAACTTGAGAAGAAAATGAAACAACGTGAAAAACGTATTAAAGAACTTGAAGAGAAAAACATCAAGTTCGAATCGCAAATCTTCGACCTTCAAGAGATTGAAGCGACGTTAGTGGCACAAGAACAGGCGATTGCGGCTGAAATCGAGGCACAACGTCGTGAAGAAGAGGAAGCTCGTCGTCGCGCTGAAGAAGCAGCTCGTCAAGAGGCGGCACGTAAAGCAGAAGAAGCACGCCAAGCAGAAGCTGCACGTCAAGCTGAGGCAGCTCGTAAGGCAGAGGCAGAACGAGAAGCAGAAGCGGCACGTCAACAAGCTGCACAACAAAAGCAGGACAATAAATCGAATACCCCGTCTTCGTCGTCTTCAAACAATACGACTTCGTCGACATCGGCATCAAAACCTGCACCGGCGCCGAAACCGGATCCAGCACCAACGCCGGCACCGAAACCAACTCCAAAACCTGCACCGACGACGTCGACACCAGCTCCATCTAGCTCGATGTTCATTCAACCGGCTTCAGGACGCTACTCACAAGGATGGGGTCCAGCGAGCGGTGCGTATGGCTACACGTTCCATAACGGTTTAGATATTGCAGGTCCTACAGGGACATCGATCCGTGCATCGGCAACAGGTACGGTCATTCGTGCAGGTTGGGGTGGCGCATACGGGAACCACGTCATGATTGCACACGTCATCAACGGTCAAGTTTGGACGACAGTGTATGCGCACATGAACTCGGTATCTGTCAGCTCAGGACAGCGTGTGACACAAGGATCAAACATCGGAACGCTTGGAAACACAGGGAACTCGTCAGGTCCGCACTTGCACTTTGAGATTCATAAAGGCGGCTACTCATACTCGGCAACGAGCGCAGGTAGCACGGTCAATCCGCGTCAGTTTTTCTGATGCCCTATACAAAAAGCTCCTTTCGATTGCGAAAGGGGCTTTTGTGCGTACAAAAACACCCCTTCGCTAATTGCGAAGGGATGCTCGTTAGTTGGCTTGCTCGATGTCGCTTGGACGATCTTGTTTTTTACGCATTTGTTCACGCACGTAATAGATAACCGTCAACCCAATCAACCATGGAATGCCGAACTTCAACAAAATATTGAAGTCAGTGAACCATGTCGTGATCATGAGGCTGAGGAGTAAGATGGCTCCGAGGATTGGAAGGAACGGATAACCAATCATGCGGACAGGGAGCTTTCGTCCCGTCCATTTCTTACGGAAGAACAAATGAGAGACGAAGACCATGAACCATGTGAAAATGGCGCCGAACATCGAGATGCCCATTAAGAACGGATATGACGATTCCATAAACACTTGTAATAAAGCGGCCAAAACGATTCCGCCCGTTGAAACAAGTAGCGCGAACATCGGGATGCCGTTTTTGCTGATTTTTTTGAACGCTTTCGGTGCATCACCGGCTTCGGCGAGTGAGTACATCATGCGTGTCGACGCATAGAGTTGCGCGTTCATCGCTGACAAAGCAGCAATCAAAATCACGAAGTTGAGAATGCCGGCTGCGAACGGGACGTCGAACTGTTCCATAACAAGTACGAACGGGCTTTGGTCAATCCCCGCTTGCTGCCATGGGATGAGCATAAGCATGATGGCGAGCGTGATGACATAGAAGAACGTCAGACGGAACACGGTAGCACGTAAAGCGCGTGGTACGGCCTGGTCCGGGTCTTTCGCTTCTCCTGCTGTGACGGCGACGAGTTCGGTTCCGAGGAAGCTGAAGAGGGAGATGAAAATCGTCACCCACATTCCGTAAAATCCGAAAGCGAAGAATCCTTCGTTTCCTGTCGTGATCGATTCAATCGGTGATCCTGGTTCGCCGAACAATGTAGCGGCACCGAGGACGATGAATAGGATAATGGCAGTTACTTTGATGAAGGATAACCAGTATTCAGTCGTCCCGAACGTGTGAACGTGACGGGCATTGACGTAAATGAGTAGTCCACCGAAGAGGGCGACCCAGATGAACCCGTTCACATCAGGGAACCAATAGCGCATATAGATGGCGATCGCACTGACCTCAACCCCTACAGCCAGTACATTTGCGACCCAGTAAGAGTAACGGACGAGAAAGCCTGCGAGTGGATGAACATAGCGCTCGGCAATTGTTCCGAATGATCCGGATGTTGGATGGGCGACCGTCATTTCGGCGAGTGCACCCATCAGTAAGAGGACGATGAACGCCCCGATGGCATAGCTGACGAGTACGCTCGGGCCAGCTGTTTGAATCGCAAGCCCGCTTCCGAGGAAGAGCCCGGTTCCGATGGCGCTCCCGAGGGAAATCATCGTAAGTTGCCGGGTGGACAGCTCGCGTTTTAGTTTGTTTGTTTCCAAAATCGATTCTCCTTTAGCTGAGTGAAATGTTGTTGTGGACGACTATAGCAGACAGAAAAAAACAATGTCAATTCGAAAAACCGGTGAAGGTTCCTTGTTTTCGGGGTGCACATATAGAGGCGAAGTTTTATAATTTTTTTATTTGACACGGAAACATCTGCCCTGTATAGTACGAGTTAACTTAACTGAAACGAATAAAGGCGTCGACGAAGAGAAGTAACGACGAATCCTGTATGACAGAGAGCTGATGGTTGGTGCGAATCAGTATATAGGACGTCGCGAATGGACTTCTGAGCTCTAAACCGAACTTTGAGTAGGCTTTAGCGGGTTACCCACCGTTATCACGGGGAAGCGGATGATTGTCCGTGAAGTGGGTTTTTCGGAACCAACGAAGGTGGCACCACGGGGTTACTCGTCCTTCTTGTAGCGTAGGCTATGAGGAGACGGGTAACCCCTTTTTCGTTTCAATAACACAAATCGAGGATTGAGAAGAGTAGCGCGAGAAGACGTTTCGTCCAGAGAGTCAGGGATGGTGAGATCCTGACCGAGGCGTCCGCGTGAATGGGCTCATGAGAGCACGACTGAAGAAAGTAGGTCGTGACGGCTTCCCCCGTTATCAGGATACGATGTGATTGCATCGGAGAGTGGATTCTTTGGAATCAACGAGAGGTGGCACCGCGGTCTAGAACCGTCCTCCATACGACGATTGTCGTATGGAGTTTTTTTATACACATTTTTAGAGGGGGAAGAGAAGATGATTCAACAATTGGAGACAAACTCGTTATCAACAGCAGATATGAAAGTGGCAGCAAGTGAAATGTTCCAAGCGGATGAAGCGCAAATCGAACGAGTGCTACTGGCGATGAAAGAACGCGGGGAAACAGCTGAAGAGATGGCGGGACTCGCGGCATACATTCGAGAAGCAGCTCAGTTCCCCCAAAGCGATTTATCCGTTCTTGATGTTTGTGGCACCGGCGGCGACGGGGCGCATACGTTCAATATCAGCTCGACCGTTGCGTTCGTCTTGGCCGGCCTTGGAGTACCAGTCGCGAAACATGGCAACCGAAGTGTGTCGAGCCGGTCGGGAAGTGCGGACGTCCTCGAGGCATTGAACGTTCCGATTGTGAAAACGGCGGCGGAAGTACATGAAGACTTGGAACGGACGAACCTCAGTTTCCTATTCGCCCAGCATGTCCATCCGATTATGAAACATGTCATGCCGGTCCGTAAACGCCTCGCAACTGCGACCATCTTCAACCAAATCGGGCCGTTGACGAATCCACTTCGTCCGAAGCGACAACTTGTCGGTGTCTACCATCCATCACTACTGGAGAAGATGGCGACCGCGATGCGACATCTAGGCGTGGAGCGCGGCATGGTCGTCCACGGTGCAGGCGGACTCGATGAAGCGAGTCTCGCCGGTGTGAACGACGTGTATTTCTTTGATGGGGAACAGACAGCGCGTTACGCGATCGACCCACGAGATGTCGGCTTGATGCGGGCACCGCTCGAAGCATTACGCGGAGGCACACCGGAAGAGAACGCCGCGACGCTGCTCGCTGTGTTGAACGGAAAGTCAGGGCCGGCGCGAGACGTCGTCTTATTGAATGCGGCACTTGCCCTTTGCACGTACGGCACGACCGCAACGCTTCGAGAAGGTGTGAAAGAAGCGAAACGCAGTATCGATGAAGGGCACGCGTTACGCGTATTACAACACTTACAACGTACGGAGGTAGAGGCATGAGCTATTTAAAGAAAATCATCGGAACGAAAATTGAAGAAGTGAGTGGCATGCAACCCATCGATGTCACCGTGACGAAGCCGATCTCTCTATTACATGTAATGAGCGAGGGATTCCATATCATTTCTGAAATCAAACGGTCGTCTCCTTCGAAAGGAATGATTCGGGAAACGGTCGATGTCGCCGAACGGGCCCGTCAATATGAACAAGCCGGTGCGACGATGATTTCGGTATTGACAGACACGATGTATTTCAATGGGTCCTTTGACGATTTGCGACAAGTCGCCGATGTTGTCACCATCCCGGTGCTCTGTAAGGACTTTATCATCGATGAACGGCAACTCGACTATGCGAAGCATTACGGGGCGAGTGTTGCACTTCTTATCGTGGCGGTCCTACATCCGACACGTCTCCATGAACTGACGCGATACGCTCGCTCCATCGGTCTCGACGTATTGGTTGAAGTACATGACGAAGCGGAGTTACACATCGCACTCGAACTCGATGACGTGTTGATCGGCATCAATAACAGAGACTTAAAAACGTTCGAGGTCGCTCTTGAGACATCAATCGATTTGATGAATCGCTATCCCGACGTCACATTCGTCAGTGAGAGCGGGGTCAGCACCGTCGAAGCGGCAGCGCGTCTGAAAGAAGCCGGCGCAAGTGCCATCCTCGTCGGAGAAGCACTCATGCGTGAAGAAGACCCGACCCGGCTACTCGAGGAGTTGAAAACATGTTCGTTAAAATCTGTGGATTAAAGACAGAGGAAGCGGTCCAGGCGGCGGTCGAAGCGGGAGCAGATGCCATCGGGTTCGTATTCGCACCGAGTTCCCGCCAAATCGACGTGAGCAGAGCGAAGGAGCTAGCAGCTTATATTCCCGAATCGGTTCGAATCGTTGGTGTGTTTTTAAATCCTTCAATGGAAGACATCGAGCAAGCGATGGACGTGGGACTGACGGATTTACAAATTCACCATCGGACGCAGTCAATGGAACAACTCCGCACTTTCGGATTACCAATTATCGATGCATCGACCGAGGAGGCGGCGGATGTGCGATTGATAGATCATCCGACCCCGGGCAGTGGACAGGTATTAGACTGGGGCGCGATCGACCGGCCGAAACATCCATTTTGGCTAGCAGGCGGCCTATCTCCTGACAATGTGAGACAAGCGATTCAAACGATCCAACCAGACGGCGTCGATATCTCGAGCGGTGTCGAGACGGACGGTGTAAAAGATATCAAAAAAATTCGTGCGTTCATTCAACGCGCCAAGGAGGAACTATGATGTATGCACAACCAGTGAACGGAAAGTTTGGACAATACGGTGGAAAGTACATTCCGGAAACACTCATGCAGGCGGTCGAAGAATTGGAGGCCGCTTACGAAGAGGCGAAGCAAGACCCTGAGTTTCAAGAACGCTTCTCTTCCTTATTACGTGAATACGTAGGACGTGAGACGCCACTCTATTATGCGTCGAATCTAAGTCGTCGTCTTGGAACGAACGTCTATTTGAAACGAGAGGATCTGAACCATACCGGTGCCCATAAAATCAACAACACGGTTGGGCAAGCGCTCCTTGCGAAACGGATGGGGAAACAAAAAGTCGTCGCCGAGACGGGGGCCGGTCAGCACGGTGTCGCGACCGCGACGGTATGTGCATTACTCGACCTGGAATGTACCATCTTTATGGGGGAGGTCGACGTCGAGCGCCAAGCGTTGAACGTGTTTCGGATGGAATTGCTCGGAGCGAAGGTCGTTCCCGTCAAATCTGGAAGTCGCACGTTAAAAGATGCTGTCAATGAAGCGCTTCGTTACTGGGTCAAACACGTAGACGATACGCACTATGTGATGGGTTCCGTTCTCGGACCGCATCCGTTCCCGCAGATGGTTCGTGATTTTCAAAGCGTGATTGGGACAGAGACACGTCGTCAAATCCTCGAGCAGACAGGACGGCTACCAGATGCCGTCGTCGCCTGTGTCGGTGGAGGGAGCAATGCGATGGGCATGTTCTATCCGTTTTTGAATGATGAGTCGGTCGCGCTCTACGGTGTCGAGGCGGCAGGGAGCGGCATCGATACGGACAAACACGCGGCGACACTCACAAAAGGAGAAGTCGGTGTATTGCATGGGTCACTCATGTATGTGTTGCAAGACGCAGCGGGTCAAATCGAGGAGGCACATTCCATCTCAGCCGGACTCGATTATCCAGGGGTAGGACCAGAGCACAGCTTCTTGAAAGATATTGAACGGGTCCGTTACGCAGCCGTCACGGACGATGAGGCACTCGATGCATGTCTCGCACTCAGTCGACAAGAAGGAATCATACCTGCCTTAGAGTCTTCGCATGCTCTCGCTTACGCAGAAACGCTCGCGAAGACGATGGGAGAAGACGATACACTGGTGATTTGTTTATCTGGACGCGGAGACAAAGACGTCCACACAATCCGAGAGAAGGTGGCAACACGATGAAACTAGAGACAGCGATTCGAGAGCGAGAAGGGGCGGCATTCGTTCCTTATATTATGGCTGGTGACGGAGGGATAGAACGACTCATCCCGACTATTGTTGAGCTAGAACAGATGGGGGCGACGGCGATCGAACTCGGAATCCCATTCTCTGATCCGGTGGCCGATGGACCGATCATTGAGGCGGCAGGAATGCGCGCTCTTGAAGCGGGTGTGACGCTTGAAATGGTGTTGAACCATTTAATAGAAGGAAATAATCGATTTACTGTGCCGATTGTCTTGATGACATACTTGAACCCGGTGTTTCGGTTCGGGATCCAACCGTTCTTTGACCGGGCGAATGAGTGTGGGGTGAGCGGAGTCATCATTCCAGACCTTCCATTTGAAGAAAGTCTTCAAATGTTTTCGAACGTCGATCGCCAGGAAGTCGCAGTCATCCCACTCGTTACGTTGACAAGCAGCGAGGCACGGACGGCATCCATCTTAGAGAAGGCTGAAGGATTCGTCTATGCGGTCACACTCAAAGGCACAACAGGGAAGACTGATGTGTTCCCGGATGAGCTACTCACCCATTTGACTCGATTGACAGAGCAGTCACGTGTTCCCGTCTTAGCAGGATTCGGGGTACATCGTCCGGAACAAGTGCAGACGCTTGGGAATGCATGTGACGGTGTCGTCGTCGGAAGCTTTATCGTCGAGGCACTTCATGAAGGGAGAACGGGCGACGTCGAGACGTTGATTCGTTCGGCAAAACAAATACACGCATAAGAAAACCGGCGCTTCGCATGAAGCACCGGTTATTTGTTTACTCATAATTCCACTCGATCGAGACCGTCTTCCCCAAACTTTTGGTCGAGTTGGTCATGACGGTACATCGAGGCGAGAACGTATAAGAGATCACCTTCTTCGATAGCTGTCTGTCCGTTCGGCGGAATCAAATATTCGTTTCGGACGATGGCGTTTACGACGGTGTTCGGCGGGAGCGTGATGTCCGCTAGCGTCTTGCCGATTATCGAGGAGCTCTCCGTGACGACATAAGGAACGAGTTTATGTTGGGACTGTTTGCTGGAAACGAGGGCGATTGTATAGGGGGAACGGATTTTATCCGGACCGAGTAGCCCTAACTTCTCGGCAAGTGGAGTCAACGTCGTTCCTTGAATCAAGGCACTGGTCACGACAACGAAGAAGACCGCATTGAATAGAAGTTGACTGTCATCAATTCCTGCGATTAACGGGAAAGTTGCGAGCACGATTGGTACGGCTCCTTTTAGACCGGCCCAAGAAATGAAGAACTTCTCTTTTTTTGTGAACGCCATCCCGAGTGTCGATAAATAAACGGCGATGGGGCGAGCAACGAACATAAGGACAAAGGAAATAAGTATACCTTTCCAAATTAAGTCGGGCTCGATGAGTTGACGAGGGAAGACGAGCAATCCGAGGATGACGAACATGATAATCTGCATGATCCATGCAAGTGCCTCTGAGAACTGGACGATGGTCACTTCGTGCGCCGTATCCGCGTTGCCAACAATCATCGCAGCGATATAGACCGCGAGTAGTCCGCTCCCCAAAAAGTAAGCCGTGACACCGTATGTGAGGAATGCCATCGAAATCATCAGAACTGCATGTAGTCCGCTCGATTCTAGTTTCAAATGATTCAACATGAGACGAGACAATTGTCCGAGTAAAAAGCCGATGAATGCTCCGACAACGATTTGAAGGACGAACATCCAAATGCCATCCCATATGGTTGTCTCGGGCTTCAACATAAAGTCGAGGGCGAGAATCGTTAAAAACATCGCCATCGGGTCGTTCGTGCCGGACTCGGCTTCGAGTGTCGCACCGACTTTCGGTGAGATATTCTTTCCTTTGAACGCGGCGAAGACGGCCGCTGCATCGGTCGAACCAATAATCGCGCCGAATAGGAAAGATTCGATCCAATCGAAACCAAATACGAAACGAACGGCAACGGCGACGACAGTCGTCGTAATCAAGACACCAAACGTGGCAAGTGAGGCGGCTGGAACGAGAACGTTCCGCATCGACGTCCATTTCGTCTGGAGACCCCCTTCAAACAAAATGACAATTAACGCGGCGACTCCGATTAACTGTGCCAAATTTGAATCATCGAAGAAGATGAGACCGGTAATGTCACTTCCCATGATCATGCCGATCCCCATAAACAAGATCAAGGCGGGTAAGCCGAATCGGGTCGAGATTCGCGTCGCCATGACACCGGCTACAAGGAGTAGACCGAAGAGTAGAATGAGTACATCAGTACTTATAACAGGTACGGGCAAACACAACACATCCTTTCAAAAACAATACTATTAAGTTCATTGTACCATGAAATCGTCTGATATTTCAGAATCTGAGATTAAACAAACCATGCACATTGGAATTGTGTGTTATGAATGTGGTAAAGTAAACACATCATATAAGGAGGGATGATGATGTCTAAAATTCACGTCATTCATGAGAACGAAGAATGGACGAACCACCTGGTTCACCGCTTAGAAGAACTACAGTTACCTTATGAACTATGGCACTTGGACCAAGGGACGATTGATCTCGAAGCAACGCCCCCGGAAGGTGTCTTTTATAATCGTATGAGCGCCTCTTCGCACACACGTGGGCATCGGTACGCCCCTGAATTGACGGAAGGCGTCCTCGCTTGGTTAGAGGCGAACGACCGGACCGTGTTCAACGGCACACGTGCCATTCGTCTTGAAGTGAGCAAGGTCAATCAATATACAGCGCTTCGACGCGAAGGAATCCGTGTACCGAAGACGATTGCGGCAGTTGGTAAGAAGCAAATCATCGAGGCGGCTGAGAAGCTGGGCATGACACCGTTCATCACGAAACATAATCGTGCCGGGAAAGGACTTGGGGTCCAATTGTTCCATACAATCGAAGGACTCAAAGAATATGTATATGGTCCCTCGTTCGAGGACTCGGTTGACGGCATCACGCTCATTCAACAGTATATCGAAGCACCAGAACCGTATATTACCCGCTGTGAATTCATCGGCGGAAAGTTCGTTTATGCGGTCCGTGTCGATACGTCCGAAGGATTCGAACTTTGCCCGGCAGACGCTTGCTCGATTGAAGATCAGTTCTGCCCGGTCGGGGAGACGCCGCCAGCGAAGTTCGAAATCGTCGAAGGGTTCGATGACCCGATCATTCCAAAGCTCGAACAGTTCTTGAAAGCGAATGCGATTGATATCGCCGGAATCGAGATCATTCGAGACCAAGGCGGCAACGTCTACGCCTACGACATCAATACGAATACGAACTATAATTCCGATGCTGAAGCAAAAGCGGGACGTTACGGAATGCTTGAATTGGCAACTTTCTTAGGGGATGCACTTCACGTCACCACGACAAAATAAGGGTCAGGCGCTCGCCTGACCCTTTTGCTGTGTATGTTTGAGTTGCTCTTCAAATCGATGTTGGACTAATTCTGCTGTCGGTGCCATTCGTTCGATGAACGAATCCAAACGTTCCGCAGTGTCACGATCGGTTTCTTTAAACACGCGCATCGTTGTTCACCTCGTTGATTAGGATGACTTGCTTACATCATCCTTAATTCCCGAGGTGTTATACGCGTAAACCTTTTACACGCTAAAGAATGTGCTCAAATTTTCTTTCGGTAAGATGTTCCCGACGTAAAAGTCACCGAACTCACCGTATTTTGCACTCACTTCATCGAAACGCATCTCGTAGACGATTTTCTTAAATTGAAGTGAATCTTCAGCGAAGAGCGTGACGCCCCATTCCCATGCATCGAATCCTGTTGACCCACCGATGAATTGCTGAATCTTACCGGCATAGCTACGACCGATCATGCTGTGACGATACATGAGGTCTTTCCGTTCATCCATCGATAACATGTACCAGTTGTCTCCGTCACGACGAGCCTTGCTCATCGGGTAGAAACAAATGTGTGCAGCCTTTGGAAGTGTCGGATAGAGGCGTGAGCGGATGTGTGGGTTTTGGTACGGGTCCCCATCTCCAGATCCACGATACATACCGAGCTCGATGACAGACACGTATGAATATGAGGGAATCATATAGTCGTATAATGCTGTTTTGCGGAACGCACGCTCAACATCTTCAAGTTCGTTGAATGTCGGGCGAAGCACCATCAAGACGAGGTCTGCCTTTTGACCGAGAATCGAGTAGAAGGCGTGACTTCCTTCACCTTTTGCTTCGATTTCATCGAGAGAAGCGAGGAATGTTGTGAATTCGTCAATCATGTGTTGACGCTTTTCGGCATCGACGAGCTTCAAACGAGCCCAATCGATCTTGCGGAAATCATGGAGTGAATACCATCCGTCTAATGTGGCGGCGGCATGTTGTGTATCTGTTGTAGGTACTGGACGTTCTGACATAAAAAATCTCCTTTCGGGACTTGGCTTCGCCGTCTATTTTACCATACACGCTTCACTGACTGGCAACTTTGAGGCACTGTGAGGGTTATCACGATTCATGACGGGTAAAGAACAGAGGACAGAAACATGAAAACGGCTACAAAAATGGCTGTATCAGTCACTTTGGAGAAACTGTTCTATTCATATAATGATTGATTCTAAGCGATTTATGACGAAATGGGCAGAATAGTTTATTTTGAAAAGGGTACTGTGTATAATTGAAATCGCGTAAAGACACAAGTCAATGGCAAAACCATTAGCAGTCATGCTGTAAATTGAGAAAAGGGGTTCATTCGTTATGAAATTATTTGAAACGTTGAAGCAAAAAGTCAGCCCGGTTCGTCCCACGATCGTCTTTCCAGAAGGCGTCGATGAGCGTGTTCTTGGAGCTGCGGTTCGATTGAAAACGGACGGTATGGTAGAACCAATCGTCGTTGGTGCGAAAGCAGACGTCGAAGCGGTTGCGGCAAAACATGGTTTCGACATCTCAGGTTTAACACAATACGATCCAGCGACGTACGAAGACATCGATGTTCTCGTCGAATCATTCGTCGAGCGTCGCAAAGGGAAAGCGACGGCTGAACAAGCGCGCGAACTCCTCACATCGGACGTGAACTACTTCGGAACGATGCTCGTTCATACAGGGAAAGCAGAAGGTCTTGTCTCAGGCGCGATGCACGCGACAGCTGATACGGTACGTCCGGCACTTCAAATCATCAAAATGCAAACAGGCATCAAAAAGACGTCAGGTGTGTTCATCATGGTGCGTGACGACGAGCAATACGTCTTCTCGGACTGTGCGATCAACATCGCACCAGACGCAGCGGACTTAGCAGAAAATGCATTTTTATCAGCAGCGACAGCGAAGACGTTCGGGATCGACCCACAAGTCGCCCTTCTTAGCTTCTCGACAAAAGGTTCTGCGAAGTCACCTGAAACAGAGAAAGTTGTGGAAGCGACACGCCTTGCGAAAGAAAAATCACCGAACCTTCCAATCGATGGAGAACTTCAATTCGATGCAGCATTCGTCCCTAGCGTAGCGGCGAAGAAAGCACCAGGTTCTGATGTGGCGGGTAAAGCGAACGTATTCGTCTTCCCAAGTCTTGAAGCAGGAAACATTGGCTACAAGATGGTTCAACGTTTCGGTGGATTCGAAGCGATCGGTCCAATCCTTCAAGGTCTCAATAAACCAGTAAATGACTTATCACGTGGCTGTAACGAAGAGGATGTCTACAAATTGACACTCATCACAGCAGCACAAGCAATCGACGAGCGCAACGAAGCGTAAGTTGGGAGCATCCTTCTAGGTAGAAGGGTGCTTTTTTCATGTTTTTTTGAGTGGTAGCTGAGGTAAAATAAAAGAGGAATCCAATATTGAAAGGGGAAATACGTATGCAAAATATTCATGCAACTGAATTACGAGAAAAGCTAGAAAACGGGGAGTCGCTCCATATCATCGATGTGCGCGAACAAGACGAATATGACGCAGGGCATATCCCGAACGTACCGCTCTACCCATTGTCTGAATTCCCGCAAGTGACAGAAAAGTTAGCACAGGACAACGTCTACCACGTCATTTGTCGCTCGGGCGGCCGCAGTGTGACGGCATGTGACCACTTAGAGTCAAACGGATATAAAGTCGTAAACGTTGAGGGCGGTATGCTCGCTTGGGATGGCGACATCGAGGCGTGATGTTAGAGAATCCATGGGTCGTCGTTCCTCTTCTCATCGCACTGTATCTCACTGTCTATGCAATGGTGAAGCGGTTTGATTGGGAGAAGTGGCGACTCGTTTGGGCGGTGTGGGTGATGCTCATCATCATCTTGCTGACAATTGAACTCGTAGTGAGTCTATAGAAAATGCGGAACCTTCTTTAAAAGAGGTTCCGCATTTTCTTATGCGTCGTTGCGCTTGTCAAATGTGATTGACGCGATGGCATCATGTTGGTGAATCGACTCTTCGTTACGGCATTCCACGAAGAAGTTCACGACTTGTTTCATCTCGTACAAGTCAGCCGCAATCAAGCGGACCATATCTTCTACGAAACGTGGGTTTTCGTATGCGATTTCAGTCGCACGTTTTTCATCCGGACGTTTAAGGACCGGATGGAGTGGCGCTGAGGCGTTCGACTCCGCCGCATCGAGAAGGGCTGCACGCCAGTCGAACCCATCCATCGACGTCTCATCAAGACCTGCTTCGATCGTGATGTACCCACGTTGGTTATGGGCGCTGTACTCACTGATTTCTTTGGAACATGGGCAAAGCGTCGTGACATTGATGACGAGACCGACTGTCACATTTGCGACGCCCGTTTCGAGGTTATATGTCACGCGGTGCATCACATCTGCGTTCATCAAACCACTGAGGCCTGTCGCAGGTGCTTTACGCGTGAAGAACCACGGGTAACGAATTGTCAATTGTCCTTCCGTTTGCTCCATACGCTCCGCGAGCTCTTGTGCGAACTCGATTAACGAACGGTTTGATACCGTCCATCCTTGTTGATGGTACGCATCGAGCTGTTCCGTCAAACGGGACATGTTGATTCCTTTACGATCTTGAACGAGCGATGTCGTCAATTCGAAGGTAGCAACTGTTGACTGGACCCCTTCTGACGTCTCGACGTTCACAGGGTGCTTCACGTTTGAAATTCCAACACTATCAAGAGCGAATAAGAAGTTTTTCGGTGTATTTTGTAAATCGACCATCTGTTCTTTCTCGGTCGGTTTTGTTCCTTTAATCGGTGGGACCGACCCGAACAATTTATGTCGTTCTGCTTTAGTAGGTAAAGCGACATGGCTTGTAGACATAATCGGATTCTCCTTTTTTAGAGCGGTTCAAGCGACCACTCGTTCTTGTTAGGATTTTATCACGAAATGATGGCTGAACGGGTATGATTTTGCTCTCAAAACGTGTTTTGAATATGCAATCCTAAAAAAACCTTCAGATATTGAAGAAAGAGGATTGATTTACTTTGTGAACGGGAATAAAATGGTCCTGTGAACTTAAAAAATAGATCACTATTAAATATGAAGGAATTGAAAGAAAAAAGGAGATGTTGTTATGGATTGGCAGTTAGTCCTGCAGTATGCCTGGATTGTCGTCGTTCTCGTCGGTTTAGAAGGCTTGTTATCTGCAGACAACGCGCTCGTCTTGGCTGTCATGGTCAAGCATTTGCCACGTACAGAGCAGAAGAAGGCATTGTTCTACGGACTCCTCGGGGCGTTCGTCTTCCGCTTTATCGCATTGTTCTTAATCTCGTTCTTAATTAACGTATGGCAAGTTCAAGCGCTCGGTGCGCTATACTTGATTGGAATGAGTGCGCGTCATCTGTATATGACGTATAAGGCGAGAAAAATGGAGCCACAGCAAGATTTGGCAGCAGAAGCGAAAGAAGAGACGGCCGTCACAGAACGACCTGTTTCGAAGAAAGAGTTTTGGCTCACTGTCGCGAAAGTTGAGTTTGCGGATATCGCCTTTGCGGTCGACTCAATCTTGGCAGCGGTTGCGCTCGCGGTCAGCTTGCCACCGCTCGGTCTCGGGGAAATCGGTGGGATTGACTCAGGTCAGTTCTTTGTCGTCTTGACGGGTGGACTCATCGGGGTCGTCTTGATGCGATTCGCGGCTCGGATTTTTGTCAAGTTGCTTCATCAACGTCCTACACTTGAAACAGCCGCTTTTATCATCGTCGGTTGGGTCGGGGTCAAGTTGACGGTCCTCGTACTTGAACATCCAGGTTTCAAAGAATTGATTGCCGGGACACCATTCGAATTCATGGGGCTCCCGGATGGATTCGTCCACTCGGCAGCTTGGACGATTTTCTTCTGGTCAGTCATGGTCGGGATTGCGTTATGGGGCTGGTTCTCATCGAAACCGACAGCGGTCAAACACTGAGTTTAGATAGATCGTATATAAATCCCCTCCGAACCTCAGATGTTCGGAGGGGGTTTTTGTAGGCGTTTCATCGAGAGAAAGGGATACACGCCGCCGTTCGTCTCCTGCACGAACGTTTCTTCTGGGATGAAATCGAGTGATTCATATAACCGGATGGCTCGCTTGTTGAACGTGGCGACGGCGAGACGTACTGTACGAGTCCCATATGTCGCCTCGATCCAAGTTAGAATCGAAGTGAGGAATCGATGTCCGTTGCCGCTCCCCGTCAAATCAGGGCGCATGCCGAGACCAATGGAAACGGTGTCCGTTGATTCGAATTGTAACGTGACAAAGCCGATAAGCTCGCCAGATTCAAGGATGGCGAACGTCGTGTCTCCCCGTTCCTTCGCATCTAAAAATGAGGCGAGATCTTCCTCGTCGGCGTCCATATTGTAAAACGCATATTCACCTTCATAGCGCCACTCGAAGGCAATTTGTTCGGCTTGGTCTTGTGTGAGTGGATGAAACGTATGATTCATGATATTTCCTCGTCTCTGGTTGAAATGGACGTGCTACACTCAAATCGTATCATGAAACGAAGAGGAGGGAATGGGATGGCAGTCAAGTTGGACATGGTCGGAATCGTCGTGACGGATATGAAGCGGTCGCTCGATTTTTATCGGGCACTCGGGTTTGAGATTCCGGAAGCGATGAATGGGGAAGCGCATGTGGATATTGATGAAGGCGGCGTGCGTCTCGCGTTCGATACGGTGGAAGTGGCCGAATCGGTATACGGGGAATGGAAACAGGCAGACGGGCATCGGATCGAACTTGCCTTCTTATGTGAAAGCCGTGAGTCGCTTAATGCATTGTATGACTCGGTCCTTGAACAAGGCTATGTGTCACACAAAGCCCCATGGGACGCGTTTTGGGGACAGCGTTACGCGATTCTGTACGATGCGGATGGGAATTTGATCAGTCTGTTCGCTTCATAATAAATAATCCCGGGCCAAATGGCCCGGGATTATTTATTATCGTGGCACTCTCCCCATGAACAAAGGGCATTCATGGCGGGTTGCAGTCCGAGGGCGTCTTCGGTCAATGAATATTCGACGTGAAGGTGCTTCTCCGTCGAATAATCGACACGACGAACCATGCCGAGCTGTTCAAGCTCACGCAATTGGTCGGTCAACACTTTTCGGCTGACCTCAGGAATCGCCCGTTGAATATCAGAGAAACGGAGCGGTCCATCTTGAAGCGTGCAATACACTTGAGGGCGCCATTTGCCGCCGATAATCTCGAGTGCGCGGTTGACGGGGAACGATGTGGTCATGTTCAATGAGCCTCACTTTCGGGTAGTTACTTCAATGTGCGTACTTTTTTTCTTGCTTCAATGACAGTATCTTATCGTTATCCGCCAAATTGAGCAAACAAAAAGGAGTAGATGAAACATGACGTATCCAAGAACATTTTCACACATCGGTCTTTCTGTACCGAGCGTAGCCGAGGCCGTTACATTTTATGAGGACGTGATGGGATGGTATACCATCATGACACCATCAGACGTCGTCGAAGATGATTCGCCAATCGGAGTGATGTGTACTGACGTCTTCGGACCAGGCTGGGGCAAATTCCGTATTGCCCACATGTCAACAGGAGACGGAATCGGAATCGAGTTATTCGAGTTCCCGAATAACGAGACACCAGAAGACAACTTCGAGTTTTGGAAGACAGGGATTTTCCACTATTGTGTACAAGACCCTGACATTGAAGGACTTGTCGAGAAGATTGTCGCCCATGGCGGGAAACAACGGATGCCGATTCGTGAGTACTATCCAGGCGAAAAACCGTATCGCATGGTGTACTGCGAAGACCCATTCGGCAACCTCGTTGAAATTTATTCACACTCATACGAACTCACGTATTCGGAAGGAGCTTACTAAACATGAAAGCATGGCTACTCGACCAACCCGGTTTAGATCATCTGCATATTGGAGAAATCGACCGACCGACACCAGGAACAGGGGAACTGTTGATTCGTGTCGAAGCGGTCGCCTTAAACCCGGTCGACTACAAAGTCGGTTCAAACGGGAACCCGAACTGGGCGTATCCACATATTCTCGGTGTCGACCTTGTCGGTGAAGTCGTCGAGGTCGGTTCAAGTATCGCCAACATCATTACCGGTTCACGTGTAGCCGTGCATACGGATCTTTCGAAATATGGAGGGTTCGCTGAGTATACGGTCGTCGATGCCCGGGCATGTGCGGTCGTTCCGGAAGGTGTGAGCGACGAAGCGGCTGCCTCGATTTTATGTGCTGGAATGACAGCGTATGAAGCGGTCATGCAGAAACTGAATACACGGAATAAAGAAACGATTCTCGTGCACGCTGGTGCAGGTGGTGTTGGTGGCTTTGCCATTCAGCTCGCAAAACGCCTCGGGCTAAAGGTCTTCACGACGGCATCTCCCGAGAACGTTGAATGGGTAGAGTCGCTTGGTGCGGATGTGGCAATCGATTACAACGTCGAGGACGTGACGGCACGAATCATGGAAGAGACGGATGGACGTGGTGTCGACTTGATTTTAAACACGGTCGGTCGTGACGTCGCGACAGCCGACTTAGATCGTCTCGCGTTTAGCGGACACCTCGCCTATATCGCCGGTCCACCAGACATGACGAACATGAAAGGGTTCACATTATCCCCTTCGATTCACGAGGTGGCGCTCGGGGCAGCGCATGCGAGCGAGGACGAACATGCGATTCGCAACTTGGCGTATATGGCCGAAGAGTTGATGCACTTACTTGAAGCGGGTGAACTGAACGACCTCGTCACAGAAGTGTTATCTTTCGACCAATTGAAAGAAGGTCTCGAAAAACTACAAACGCGAAAAGTGCGCGGTAAACTTATCGTCCGGATTCGCGACTGAGTATTTGGCTCCCTGTTATACTGACAGGGAGTTTATTTGTCGAGGAGGGGGAAGGATGGAGCGATTAGCAGACACGTATCGACAGACGAACGTTCAATTGAGCGGTCACGGGAAACGGGAAGTCGGTGTATTGAAACGCGCATTTGAACAGGTGCGTGAAGATGAGCCGAGTGATCAGTATGGACAGGGGAGAACGATTCGACAGTTTGAAGAGAAGATGGCACAAGTTCTTGGGAAAGAGTCGGCGGTATTCTTTCCGAGCGGCACGATGGCGCAACAGATTGCGTTACGCATTTGGTGTGATGAGACAGGGAAGAACAAGGTCGCATACCATCCGCTCTGTCACCTTGAAATCCATGAGCAGGACGGCTTGAAAGAGTTGCATTATATCGAACCTATTTTAGTCGGAAAAGAAAATCGATTGATGACCATAGAAGAGATTCAAGCGTTGCCGGACATCGCCTGTCTGTTGCTTGAACTGCCACAACGGGAAATCGGAGGGGAATTGCCGACGTTCGAGGAACTCGAAGCGATTAGCGAACATTGTCGTGACAAACGGATTTATCTACATCTAGACGGAGCACGACTGTTCGAATCGCTCCCGTATTATGAGAAAGAAGCGTCTGAGATATGTGCGCTCTTCGATAGCGTGTACGTTTCGTTCTATAAAGGAATTGGTGGCATTGCCGGTGCCATTCTTGCTGGACCGAAGGCGTTTTGTGAGACGTCGAAAGTATGGAAGCGACGTTACGGCGGTGACTTGATCAGCCTTTATCCATACATCCTTTCCTCGGATTATTATTATGAGTTGCGAAAAGACAAAATGACCTGGTATCGGGACGATGCAGTGCGGTTGGCAGCACGCTTTAATGAAATCGATGGAGTGTGGACGACACCACGCATCCCCGTCACGAATATGTTCCACTTACATTTCCAAGGGGATGAAGAGAAAGTGGGCGAGCGGATGGTACGCATCCAACAAGAAACCGGGGTTGGCATTACAGGGCATCTCGTAGAAAAAGATGGATACTGTTCAACGGAAATCAGCATCGGGGATGTCTACAGTCATATAACCTCTAATCAACTCGATGATGTATTTAGGCAATTCAACTCTAAATAAATATAAAGAACGCTGAAGAGATGTTTCTCTTCAGCGTTCTTGTCATGCGACTTTGAGTGTGGATTTTTCGGCGGCAGATGATAGATGCGAAGAAGACAACTTCACGACCCATTGAATCGTTTTGAATTGTATGAACACAAGAGGTGATAAAGCGATATAATGCATCCACGTGTGTACAGTCAAGAAGCCGTTTTGAACGAGTCCCCAATGAACAAAGAACATTCCGAGTACCACATATGCGACACCTGGACAAATGAGACCAAAACTTGCTCCCCCCTCTGGCTGATTTCTGAAGTAATCAAGTCGACGTAATACACTATATCCGATTAGTCCAACCGCGGTGCTCCCCATAAATAATATCCCGAGTACAATCAGCATAAAGGCTGCATTGACCTCAGTCTCTAGCAAGCGATGTGACACCATTGAGTTCAATCGAACGAATGTAATACCAGTAAGGGTGAGAATCGGGATAGGTAACCAAATAGTCGGTGCGCTCGCTTTTGCAAAGCCTTTACTGAAGATGGCTCGTAGACTCATTCCGGCGAAAAATAAAATAATCCCCCATACAAGTGTCATAAAAAATATAGAGGCGATTGTCGCACTGACAGAAACCCATTGGATTTTTGACATAGCGGCAGGACTAGCTAATCCCACTGCGACCATGACGAACGAAAAAGCACCTAAGAATTGTCCGAATTGGTTCATATTTTCAACGTCAACTTGACCACTCACCATAACCGATGCAATGTACTGAACATAACGAGTAAATGCATATCCACCAATGATTAAGAAGGCAATGAGGGCAAAAGGTAGTAAGGATTGAACATTAGACCAAAGTCCTGGAACAAACAAAGCACCTAGAATAAACAGTACATTGACACTCATCGCATAGGTGAGTGGTTCTGCCATGACAGCTACTTCTCCAGGAGTTCCTTTCACTTTGGAATACCGATCGCTTTTCTTGAATTTACGAAATGAACGGATATTCCATGCAAGCAGACGGAAGTGATTTGCCGAGAAGCCAATAATGACCAATGAAACGAGAACGACAAGAATAGCTGGGATTCCTCCGCCCTCAAACGTTTCACGTAAATGATTGAAGTGAGGTAGTGGAGAATCAGGGTGTGATATGAGGAACATAAAGTACATAAAAAATGACACAGCGAGCCCGCCGTTGCCAAGAGCAGATAAAAAATATAATGGGTGATAGGTTTGTTTTGACATGATAAAAAACTCCTCCTTTAAATTACATAATCAATTTATACCCCATAGGGTATATTGGGGTCAAGAGGGTTGGATATAATTGAGGGCAATCCCTCAATAACAGACATGGCTGTCTGTGTGATTTTCATCACCCCTGATAACGTTTAATATTGATATTTTGTTTGAAGATATTATGTGTCATGTTGCGTCAAGTGTTGATTCATAAGGAAATTGAGGGACTTCCCCTATATAAAATGTATACGCTTTCAAATATGCTTAAGTTGTATAGAAGTTCACTGTTTTGTCAAAAAAGAAAACATAGCAAGAAGGAAGGAGAGGCATACAATGCGTACACATTATCGTGTTGTGATTGTAGGAGCAGGAACTGGGGGAATCAGTG
Source organism: Exiguobacterium sp. s57 (assembly GCF_018617685.1). Lineage (NCBI taxonomy): Bacteria > Bacillati > Bacillota > Bacilli > Caryophanales > Exiguobacterium > Exiguobacterium sp. s57. Next base: position 234,411 of record NZ_JACSKR010000002.1, on the reverse strand, counting down.
TCGCGGCCAGATTGCTTCGAGAGAAACATCATTTAAGAGATGAGGTTTTACTGATTGATCCCGCAACCACTCACTATTATCAACCATTATGGACACTCGTCGGAGCAGGTATTGTCAAAAAAGAGGAGTCAGCCCGCACGATGGATTCACTCATTCCTGATGGGGCGGCGTGGTTACAAGATCATGTGACGACATTTGATCCTGAAAACAATCAAGTCGAAACGTCAAGTCACGGAAAGATTCAATACGATTTTCTTGTCGTGTCACCAGGTATTGAAATTGACTGGGGGCGCATCAAAGGGTTAAAAGAATCGCTTGGGTCGAAAGGAGTCTGCAGTAACTACTCATACGAACACGTTGATTATACATGGGATACCCTCGAAAAGCTCACAGGTGGAACTGCATTGTTCACGCACCCGGCTTCTCCAGTGAAATGTGGGGGCGCCCCTCAAAAAATCATGTATCTGGCTGAGGAGTATTTAACGAAGACGGGAGTTCGTGATTCGAGTCGAGTGGTCTTCGGTTCGGCTAATCCCGCCATTTTCGATGTTACGAAGTATCGGGATGCGTTGGAGAAAGTACTCGAACGAAAACAGATTGAAACGCATTTCCGGGTTAATTTAACGGAAATAAAAGCAGATGAAAAAATTGCGGTTTTTGAAAACTTAGATTCTGGTGAATCGTTTGAGATGAGTTATGACATGATTCATGTCACACCACCGATGCAAGCTCCGGCGTTTATTCGGAACAGTTCATTGGCGGAATCCGGTGGTTGGGTCGATGTCGACAAACATACACTTCAACATAAACAATTTAAAAATGTGTTCGGGTTAGGTGATTGTACGAACCTACCCACATCGAAGACAGGTGCAGCGATTCGAAAGCAAGCGCCCGTCGTCGTGCGAAACGTACTGGATGTGATGTACGGTCATTTACCGACTGCTTCTTATGATGGTTATTCTTCTTGTCCGATTGTCACGGGCTATGGTTCATTAATTCTCGCAGAGTTTGATTATGATAAAGTTCCACAAGAATCTATGCCGTTCAATCAAGCAAAAGAAAGACGGAGCATGTATATTTTGAAAAAAGACTTTTTACCGATTATGTATTGGAATGGCATGTTGAAAGGGACGATGTAGGAAGGGAGGGATCGTGATGGAACGTTCTGCACTTGAAGAGCAAACAGTTGAAACAGCACTGACAAGACCCGACGTTGAGCAAGCACTGATTGCACTCATTGATCGTCTACCTAAAATCGAACAGTCTCTCCGTCGTTTGGAAGATGCTGTTGATTTTGGTATGGCGACGATGAAAGATGAAACGGTGAAAGAAAAAGTTGACGCGGTCATCGACAATTCCAACATACAAATCGAAACGCTTGAATCGGCTATAGAGCTGATTGAAAAATTACCGATGTTGTTACAGGTGACCAATCAACTTGAGTCCATGTTCACGTTTGTTCAAGATGTATACCACGATGAACAAACGAAAGAAATGATTGGCCAACGGATTGAGGAGTATGCCGTGCCAGCGAAAGAAAAGGTTGAATGGACACGAGATATGTGGGCGGAAGTACAAAGTCGTGTGGAACAGGATGACCGCCACATCACGCTATTCTCACTCATGCGATGGATTAAAGAACCGTCAGTTCAACACGGACTCAAATATGTGCAAGCGACTGTTGATGTCTTAAATGAACGGACAATCAAGCGTTAAATATGAGTGGATTGTGATGAGTAGGGTTTTCAAAAGAAATCGGACGTGCCTCGGTGCACGTCTTTTTTTCATGGGAAAGTGAAGTACATCATTTGGGTTTATTTACCCATAGGGGTATTATGGATATAAGAACTGAAAGAGTGCGGAGGGGGATGACGTTGACACTGCGTGACTTTGAACATCAAATATTAGACGTACTCAAAGACGGTGTGATTGTGATGGATCATGACCGAAATATCATATCGATGAACCAATCGGCCGAACAATTGACGGGATGGCAAGTCGGTGAACCGGTTCCTTATTGTTCTTTTTGTCAGAAACGGAGAATGAGCTTAGGTGAAGAACGGTGTTACTTAATTGAACATGAACGTTCTCCATACTTCTCTTCAGAAATGCCGACTTACTCCGGAAAACTAGTAGATGTTGAGATGAATACAGCTCGAATTCTAAATGATGCCAAAACAGGAGCCATATATTATTTGCTCGTTTTACGAGATTTCACAGAACGAAAGCGCCGAGAAGCGCATGCTTTAAGAGAAAAGATGGTTCGGGAATTGATTCATGCACGAGAGGAAGAACATGACCGGTTGGCTCAGGAACTACATGACGGTGTCGGACAATCGCTCTTTAGTATCACCCTTGCGTTGAGCGCTCTCCAATCAGACGTCGCAGACCCGGATAAAAAAGAATATTTGACGTCCGTCCTATCTGAAGTAAGTCTCCTGATGGATTATGTAAGAAATTACTCGAAGCAATTAAGACCGATTGAGCTTGATCAATTTGGACTCGAATCCGCATTACAAGTATTGCTTGATAGTTTTGCGACCCGTTATCCAAACGTAGCGTTTCATACAGACATTCGTCTGACGACACGATGCGATTCTCTTGTGGAGATTAATTTGTATCGGATTGTCCAAGAGGCACTCGTAAATACAATGAAATACGCGAATCCGACAATTGTGGATTGTCAGGTAATCGAGCGTGACGGGCGAGTTGAATTGTTATTCCGGGATGACGGGGCAGGTTTTGATGCGCTGAACGTCTCGAAAGGATTAGGGTTACGTCATATGGAAGAGAGAGCGAAAACGATTGAGGGTTTGTTTCAAATCGTTACAGCAGTAGGGGAAGGGACGCAAATTTCCGTGTCGGTTCCGAGAGAGCGAGGTTATTATGCAACCGATTAATGTATTAATTGTCGATGATCATGAACTTGTACGTCGTGGGTTAAAACTGATGTTTCGTACGAATGAGCGCATTCGGGTAGTCGGGGAAGCGACAGAAGGGTCAGCAGCTATCCAAGAAGCGCTTCGGACACGTCCTGATGTCATTTTACTTGATATCACGATGCCGAATGGATTGGATGGTTTTGTGACAGTCAAAGCACTCGCAGAGGAAGTGCCCACCGTAAAAGTGATCTTACTGACGATGCACGATGAAGAGATTTACATCAAACGTGCTCTCGAGTTGGGCGTCCCTGGTTATATGTCCAAAAATAGTGATCCTTCTCAACTAGAAGAAGGAATCAAACACGTATTTGACGGGAAACGATATTATGCTACTTCGTTGAACGAGGATTATATTGAAAAGATTGTCTTTCAAAAGAATAATCATCCGTTATTGACGCGTCGTGAACTAGAAATCGTCCGATTGTCGACTCTCGGCTATAGCCATAATGAGATTGGAGAGAAATTAGGGATTAGTCCCAAAACAGTTGAAAATCATAAAGCACGTGTCATGAATAAATTGCAAATCAAGCATCGTCATGAACTTGTGCAATATGCTCTGAAGAATCATTTGATTGAAATGGAAGGATGATTGAAAGAATGAAGTTAGAAGTAGAAAAAACGATAGATTCTCAATATATCCAGCAACACTTAGCGAACGAGCGGACATTTTTGGCATGGATTCGTACTGCGATTACCGTGATCGGGATTGGGTTTTTAGTGACGAACTTTCATTATTATCGAAGCGAGAATTTAAGTGGGGCAGAACATCAATTGATTTCAGCAATCGGGATGTTATCCATTTTGTTCGGCATCAGCACGATTCTTGTAGGCACCCGTTCATATTTGAAAAAAGTGCATACGATTAACACGCAACAATTCAAATCTGCGAAGATGAGTCTCATTGCTTTGGCGATTGGGATGGTCTTTATCTTTTCACTGATCCTCGTAGTGAGCTACTTTTTATTTTAAACGAAAACAGGCACCGTCTCTATTACGAGGTCGGTGCCTTGCTCGTTACTGTGTCACGATCGCTTCAAGACGATCGAGTTGGGATGTGAACCCTTCGACGGCCCCCATATCAACCACTTGTTGGAGAGCCTCTTCATTCGGGAATTCGGAGCGGCTAATGAATAGCGTGCCTTTCGGTGTATCGAGAAATTCATTCGTGATGGTCATGACAGGGAAATCTGGATTGACATGACCGTCCGCATCAGAGAACGCATCTGTATAAACGATTCGCAAGTAGGGGTCGATGTCGATGAAGGTGGATTTCCCCCAGGACTCCATACCGTAGAAGTCACCTTGATTTTGATCGACACATGTCATACAGTAATGCCAAATCCCGCCTGGTTTGAAGTCGAAACTGTATACTTTCGTGTCCCATCCGGTTGGTCCCCACCATTTCTCTAGATGAGCTGGTGTCGAGAATGCTTCAAACACGAGTTGTCGTGGTGCCTTGAACAGACGTTCCGTAATCAGTGTCGTACCCTCTACATGTGATTTAACCGTACTCATGATTCATTCTCCTCTCAGGGTGAATCTGCTATACATCTAATAGTTCGGAAAAGAAGCGAGTTTCGTCACGGAGCTCCTATTTGGATATGCCCAATCCATATATTCCAAAACAAACGTATTCAATCCTGAAACAACAAATCAAGCAACATCTCGCCAATTGGTCGTTCTTTTCCCTCATAGGGGAACGCATGGATATGGATGGCAGGATTAAAATTCAACTCGATGATGCCGTATTCAATGTGCTCATCATTAAGAGATGGGAGCATCATATCGACACCGCAAATCGTAGCGCCAACCGACTTAGCGGCATCGACAGCAATGTGTTTATAGACGTCAGGAATTTGGTCTGTATAGTCGATACTGTCGCCACCTGTACTAATGTTAGAGTTTTCACGCAAGAAGACACGCTCACCGAGAGCTGGAATACTGTCCGGTGTCTTGCCTTGAGCATATAAAAACGAGATGACGATATCGTCAATTTCAATTTTCTCGAGTGGTGTCTTATATCCTTTTCCACGTAAGGGGTCTTCGTTTTTTGTAGAAACGAGTTGGCGAATGGTAGAGGCGCCGTCCCCCGTGACGTTTGCCGGGACGCGATGGAGGATACCGGCGACTTCATTCCCGATGACGAGGAAGCGATATTCTTTTCCAGGTAAAAACGTCTCCAGTAAAACGACATCGTCAAACGTTCTCGCATACTGAAATGCAGATAGAGCTTCCTCATAAGTCGTTCCGTCTTTAAAAATATGAATGCCTACGCCGAAGTTCGTGGACTTCGGTTTCAAGACGATTGGTTTATGTGAAAACAGGTGCCATGCATGCGATAAATCAGATTCGTTATGAAGTTCTACACCTTCAGGGACACGAATTCCGTGTTCAGCGAGTACATACTTCGTTACCGTTTTGTTTTCCATCATCAGGACTGATACATAATTGTCTTTTGATGTCTTTGTTGCCTGTTTGACGTACTCCTCATATTTGCCGTTGTGAATGCGGATAAATTGATCGGACCAATCGATGACGTCGACACGATACCCCCGTTTGATGGCAGATTTCATTAATACTTGAGTAGACAACTCAAGGTCGGAATAACCATGTACACGAAAACGATTTGCATACGCGTCCTCATAAAAGTGTTCGGCTTGGGCTAGAGACCACGCGTTATAACCCGTCTCGGTCATAATCGTCTTCAATCGAGAAGCGTACGTCATGTCCACGTGATCAATTTTTTCTCGTAGAGAGGGAAAGACGTCTTTGAAGCCGAGGTCATATTTCGTGTCGAACGCATCGATCGCGTCGAGAATTTCTGTCGCGTACGTGTGTAGTTGTACGTCGTCACCATCTCGAGTCAATGTGTTCGTGGGAGACATGCCTTCTTTGGCGACACGTTGTTGGTTATTATACGCTTCAGCCTGCCAATCGAAATAAGTTGTCTCCTCAGTAAATGTCAAGTAGAGCAAAAACAGATGAAGAAACCGTAAATCTGAACGAGCGATCCCGGTCTTTTCAAACGGATTCAAATCAATATTGCGAATTTCGATGTAGTCGATACCGTTCGCCTCGAGCTTGTCCAAGTCGTTGCCACCTCTCGATGTTTTCAATCGAATCGGGGAGTAGAGTTCGTTTGGATGTGTAATCTCCCCTTTGGCAATGAATCGACGTACATCATTTGTATATGCTGAGAGTGTCCCATAGTTTGGATAAAGTGGTTCGACATTCGTATAGCCACAATCGCTATTCCGATAGGACAACGCTTGTTTATTTGAAAAGGTATCCTCATGGAGCGCTTGCATCTGGCTGACACATCGTTCTTCATAACTCGCATGAACAGCCGGGGTAGCGCCGAGCAAATAGACGATGAGCCAACGCATCCGTAAATATTGGCGAACCAGCTTCAAGTAAAGGTGATCTTTAAAGTGTCGATATTGCTCAGGAGACCCTTCGTATAGTGTGGACAACATCTCATCGGAAAACGAAAAATTGAAATGAATTCCGGAAATGAGTTGTTTTTTCGCACCATATTTTTGGAGTAAATGCTCCCGGTAACGACTAGCCTCGAGTCCGGACACACCAAAGTCAGCTAGTGGAATCATACCGCCTTCCGGTAAGGCGCATGGCATCGATTGTGGCCAAAGGCGTTCGTCGCCTATGTTTAGCGCAGTGATATCATAAAGCGTTTCTAAAAAGTGATGTGCCCCCTCAATCGTCGGAAACGTCGGGGTGACGAGCTCGATTTGACTTTCAGAGAAGTCGGTCGTGATATATGGATGCGTTGCCTTATGACCGAGTGACTTTGGGTGCTTCGTAATAGCGAGTGTGCCGTCTGACTTGACCCGCAACATTTCCCGCTCGATGGCAAACTTTCCGCTCGTGATGAGACGATGGGGTAGTTGATTAAACTGCTTCTGCAAGTGAAGTCACTTCCTTTTTCGTTAGTCGGACAAAGAGGGCGGAGACAAGCCCTTTGATGATACTTGAGATGGCAATACTCCACCAGATGGCATCGATTCCGAGATAAGGCTCAAGTAACAATGCGAGTGGGATACGGGCCACTGTGAAAATGATCGAGATCGTCGCAGGGATTTTCGGTAATCCGAGTCCTGAGAAGTAGCCGTTTCCAATCATTTCAATCGAAGAGAAAACGAGAGAAATACCGATAATTCGCAAGTAGCTCGCCCCAATGTCGATGGTTCGAACATCATCGACGAATAAACCGATGAGGAAATCCGGGACGATTATAAATAACAACATGATGAGCCCCGTATAGACTATCCCGAGTCGGGTCGTCACACGGTAACCTTCATAAACACGATCCACTTTTTGAGCCCCGATATTTTGACCGGTATAGCTAGCCATTGCTCCATTCAGTCCACCGATCATCATATATGCGATCGATTCGATTTGAAGCCCGATCCGTTGTGCTGCAATCGCTTCAGTCCCATACGAACCAATCATGCGAGCAAGGAAAATGCTGATGACGGTGAACAAAATCCGTTGGGTCGCCATCGGAAATCCGAGACGAAAGATTTCTTTATAGTCGGTTCGAGTCGGCTGAATGACTTCATCCCAATTGAACAATGAACGGGCGCGACGCCAGAAGAACCCGAACATGACGACGTTGGCGACAAGTGTCGCAAGAGCTGCTCCAAGGACGCCGAGTTGAAGTGGATAAATGAAGATCGGTGAGAGAACCATGTTGAGTATGACGCCTGTCGCATTGATTCGCATCGCTGTTGTCGTATTGCCATAGGCACTGAATAGACGGGCGAACAGCAAGTTGAAGAAAGAAAAAATAAGCATCGGCGCACTGACGAGCAAATATCCATACGCGAGACGCTCGACGGTTGGTGCGTTCATATTCAAAAAGCCGATCAACGAATGACCAAAAAAAATCAGTAATGAGGCATACGAGAGACCGAGTGCTAGATTTAGACGCTTTCCGGCCCGAACATAGCGCTGGATGAATTTCAGGTCACGTTTCCCGACAGCTTGTGACACTTTAATGCCGGCGCCAACGACAATCAACGATTGAATCGCCTGTCCGAGCATGATATAAAAACTGGCCGCACCGACACTTGCGACGGCATCACTTCCTAGTGCGCCTACCCAAAACATATCGACGAGACTATACGTAAACTGTAACAATGAACTGCCGACGAGCGGGAGGGCAAGCGTGAGGATGACACGCTGTACGTTTCCGGTCGTCAAATCGACGGTTTTCACAAAGCAAGACTCCTTTAATTATTTATATAACCATTTAGTTATATATAAACACAGGGTGAAATGATTAGCAATTAGGAGATGGGATTCGATAAAAAATGGACATAAAAAAAGGAACTCTTGTCGAATTCCTTAACGTGTATAAGCGCGGATCCAAGTCACCATATAGACGAATGTCGCGATGATGAGCGTTGAGGCGAGTGCGTAGATTGGATAAGTAGGGAGTGCGTCTTCAAATAGTGGATAGAACATGAACGATCCCATAAGAATGGGGACCGAAATACTAAACGAGACATAGGCAGCTTTTGTCGCTTTCGCAGTGATGATTTGTTCACGTTCATCGACTTCACTGAACTCGGTCATGCGGACAGACCATTGAGCAAAGTTCAGCTGTTTGTTTGGTCGTGTGTTAAACGAATAGATTGTCCAAACGATAAAAAAGCCAATGAGCAACAAGAGTGGAAGCAGATTGAATTCGACGATGAATGAATCTGATTCAATGATGGTTGAAATATCAGACAAAAATGAACTGAACAGAAAAGCCATCAGGACATACAGGATGATGCTTGAAATAGATTGAACGACGACATGTTTCATTTTGTTTCCTCCTCGATTGTGAATATAGATTCGACCGGTTCCTTGAACACTCTTGCGATGTGCATCGCCAGCATGAGAGACGGCGTGTAACTGCCTTTCTCGAGCGAGATAATCGTCTGTCTCGTCACGCCGACCTTTTCAGCAAGATCGCCTTGAGTTAACTGGTGCCGGGCACGCAGTTCTTTCACGCGGTTGACCAATGGCATGGCGCCACCTCTTTTCTGATTTATACTAAAAGTGTAAAACAAACTTAACATAATGTAAAGAAGACTTTACTTACTTAGAGGTGCTACAATAGCGATATAGTCGAAAGGGGAGATGGTTGGTGAAGGTGATTAGTGGACAACATCATGTGTCAGCGATGACCGGGGATGCCAAAAAGAACTTACGATTTTATACGGAAGTACTAGGGATGCGACTCGTCAAAAAGACGGTTAACCAGGATGATCCATCGATGTATCACTTATTCTATGCGGACGAAACGGGGACGCCTGGAACAGATTTGACGTTCTTTGAGCTCCCGTTTCTCGGGCAGACGTATCGGGGGTCAAACAGTATTTCTCGAACCGCGCTACGGGTACCAGAAGGGGCTCTTACATATTGGCAGGAGCGTTTCGACACGTTCGATGTGACATACGGGGACGTCGAATCGGTTCAAGGGAGACCGACGCTCGCGTTTGAAGATCATGAGGGTCAACGTCTCTGTCTTGTGGAAGGAGGGAACGGAACACCTTGGGAAAAGGGCCCTGTACCAACAGATGTCGGCATCTTTGGTCTCGGATTTAGTGAGTGGACGGTACGGCGGATTGAAAAGACGGCACGGGTGCTGACAGAAGTGCTTGGCTATCGATACGTGACGACATTTGATTGGGATGGTCACGACGTGCGCGTCTTTGAGACGGGAGCGGGTGGCGTGGCGACAGAGATTCATCTCGTCGATCGACCGGATTTGGCATCGGAACGACCAGGGAGGGGGAGTGTGCATCACGTGGCGATTCGAGTGGAAGAAACAGGCGATATGGCGAAATGGATTGAGAAGCTTGACGCACATGGCATCAGTCACTCTGGTCTTATTGACCGCTATTATTTCCAGTCGATTTATTTCCGCGAACCGAGTGGGATCTTAGTGGAACTGGCGACAGATGAACCCGGATTCGCGACGGATGAATCAATCGAAGCACTTGGAGAGCGACTGGCCTTACCACCGTTTCTAGAGTCGAGACGAGCGGAAATCGAATCGAGACTAGAGAAGTTGTAATCGAATGGAAATTCATAACTGTAATGAGGTGAATGAATTGGATACGCAAGCAGTCAATCTTGTGATTGCCAGATTGCTAGGTAAAATTATCGAGCAATATCCTCCTCATCAATGGACAAAAACAGAAGAGGCGTTTCCGCATCCTTATCAGTTCAATAAAGTGAGTTATGACTATTCTGGTGAGGTTGAACCGATGACGCTGGAAACATTTCAAGACTTAGTTAACAAGCTCGGAAATGACCATTGGTACTCATCCAAATTCGAAGAGTTGCTACACAACATTTATATCAATCGATGGGTGCCAACATTCACATCAAATTTCGGTAAGCATTGGCAATGCTACCACGACTTATTGTTTGATGCGTATAACGATTGGAAATATACACATTTTGAATTGTATGACGAAGATGGAAACGAACTCGATGAAGAGTTAGAAAATAACCTGAATGAATGTTTTGAAGATTTCATTCATCAAACGTCCCCAGAACTATATGTGAAAAAAATGATGAAATTTTGGTGGCGATGAGTCCTGAAAGCAGAGACAAATAAAAAACCGACGGACTTTTTCAGTCCATCGGTTTTTGTACGCCCAATAGCAGGGCGAGTTCGTTCGTTCGATTCGCGACGAGATCCGCAATCGTGTAACGGTCGAGCACATGAAAGAACGCCAGCATTGCCTCGTTCAACACACTTCTTAAGTCACAGGCCGGTGCGATCACGCATCGGCCTTCCCCGAAGCACTCCACGAGTTCGAGCGGTTCCATCGACCGAACCACCTCGCCCACGTTGATTTCTTCCATCGGGCGAGCGAGACGGAATCCACCGCCGCGACCACGCACCGACTCCAAATAGCCATGCTTGCCGAGCTCGTAAACGACCTTCATGACATGGTTTTTGGAGATGTTATATTGGTCCGCCACTTCTTGAATCGTGACGAGTCGATGTGAAAATGTGGCGCTATACATCAATGTTCGCAGTGCGTAGTCACACGTTTGCGTGAGTCTCATCCATCATCACCTCTCGTTTCATTGTACAAGACAATTCCTAAAAGTGCGATTCGAACAAATGTGAAAGGGTGATGGCGAAAATAAGTCAAAAGCGTGAAATCTACTTTAAACAAGTATTTAATATATTGCTTTAAAGTGACTTGACTCACATAATGAACGTGTACGAAACAAAAGGGGGAAATTCACATGTTAGATCAACAAACGATTGAGATTGTAAAGGCGACGGCACCAGTTTTGAAAGAACATGGTGTGACGATTACGAAGCATTTTTATCAACGAATGTTTGAACAAAATCCAGAAGTGCGTCACTTCTTCAACCATACGAACCAAAAACGAGGACGCCAGCCGGAAGCGCTCGCGAACGCGGTCTATGCGGCAGCGCTTCATATCGATCGACTCGAAGCGATTCTTCCTGCCATCCAACCAGCACTTCATAAACATAAAAGTTTGAACATCCGCCCGGAACACTATCCGATTGTCGGTGAAAACTTGCTTGCGGCGATTCAAGACGTGCTCGGTGAAGCTGCAACACCTGATATCATCGATGCATGGGCAAAAGCGTATGGTGTGATTGCCGATGTCTTTATCTCACTTGAGAAACAGATGTATGATGACGCGCCATGGGTCGGATTCAAACCGTTCGTCATCGAAGAAATCATAGAAGACACAACGGAAGTGAAGCGATTCCGTCTCGTCGCAAAAGATGGAGTTATTGGCACAGCCATCCCAGGACAATACATCTCGGTTCAAGCGCGAATCGCTGGTGAAGACATCTTGCACCACCGCCAATATAGCGTCATCGACACGACAGAAAACGGATATTGGATTGCGCCGAAAGCGGAGGGACTCGTCTCAAACTGGCTTCATGAACAGATGGTCGGAACAGAAGTCCCGATGAGCGCACCGGCAGGAGAATTCATCCTTGAAGCATCAGACCGTCCGCTCACACTCATCGCAGGAGGTATCGGAATTACGCCCCTCTTCAATATGGCGAAGACGGCACTTCGTCAAGGACGTTCTGTCACGTTATTGCACGCAGTTCGGAGTATGGACCTTCGTCCACTCGGAGACGAACTCGATGAACTTGTGAAAGAAGGGCTTCATCTCATGACACATGTGGATGACGTATCGGGTTGTATGAGTACGACGCAGCTCGAGGCACTTGATGTCGAAGGGCATGATGTCTACACGTGTGGGCCGAATGCGATGATGGAGACGGTCGTCCGTGTCATTCCTCAGGCGCGATATGAATTTTTCGGGCCGTCTGGAGTTCTTGCGACCAACTAAAAAAGACGACTTTTCCAGTCGTCTTGATTCATAATATGGCGAGAAGGATTATTCCGTGAGTTCACTTAAATGTATGACTTGTTTGTTGTCATCCAACGTTTCAAGTGACCACGAACCATCTAACGGTTTTGTTGTTTCAATGACATATGTCATGGTGTAGCTTTCGTTTTCGGGATCGTTGACGAGAAAATCTTTTGAGACATCGTCACCGTTTAACCGTAAATAGACGACATCTTCCGGGCGTTCTTTTAGATGGACACCGATGTACTCCTTGTTTTCAACTTGAAGGGTGACGAAATCAAAAGACTGATTCGGTTCTATTTCTTTAGTGACAGACCCTAAGTTTCCTGTCGTGATATCAATCTCGGCTAGACCGATGACGGAGCGATCTTCGTTTGTGTAAAAAGAGAGAATGGACTGTTCTCTGTTATGAACTTCAAAACTATACCAGTCGTTTATCGTCATATAACGATTCATTTCTTTTTCGGCATTTTCGTATGAGTTGCCGGCCTGAATGTTAGTGTACGTGTAAAGTCCGACACCGACTGCGATTGCCACGACGATGAGACCGGAGACGATCGTGAGTAAGGTGATTCCCTTGGACATGATTTTTCCTCCTGTCTTTTATAAACATAAACACCCCATGCCTCGCGAATGCGTGCATGGGGTGTTTGAATTAGTACGTCAAGCTCGCGGCGACGATGATGCCGACGACGAGTGATGCGGCGAACAAACTGAACCCGATGGCCATGTTGCCGTTCTCGACTTCTTTTTCTAAGTTCACGCCTGGTGTAAGGACGTATTCAAACGTCCAAAACGCCAATACTTGGGCAGCGATGCCGACGAGTCCCCAGATGAACGCATCGAGCAAGTTGACGCTGTTCGCCCAAACCGTGTAGATGACGATGGCGAGTCCGAGCGCTTTCCCCCAAAGCTTTAAAGCGACGGCCATGTTGCCTTCTTTGATTAACTTACGTTCCGAATATTTGGTCGTCAATGCGAAGATGATGAGTCCGGCGAGAATGAGACCGAATCCTGTCCCGAGGTGGGCGAGGAAGCTTAAAATTGAATCGAGTGTGATGAATGTCATGAGTTTGTCTCCTTTTGTGTAGGTGTGCCAACGGCTAAGTAGTACGAATGGTTGTTCGTGATCATGCTACCGGCGCGAACGCCGAGTGCGGATGGGTGTCCATTCAAACAGAAACATCCGATCATGTAATGTGTCTCGACAAGGCCCTTGACGGTCGTCGTCATCCGAGTCGGAAGTTCGATGAACTGTTGGTACACGGCCGTCTCTTCCGCATACGTTTGTAGTAATTCTCGGTGAAACGGTTTGCCTTCTTTCGTGTACAAGATGACGGAGTCCCCTTCACGTCCGAATGCCGGTTTTTTGACGTAGTTCGATTCGCCGAGAAACGGTGCGTCTTCTAAGTAAGTTGGTAAAAAATATGTGTCGATGATGTCGCGCTCAGCTTCATCGAACAGTGTCTCGGTCTCATATAACTCCCAAATCAGGGCCTGTACGCCTTTCGATTGCATGAGGAAAGCTGAGAGCGGGTTGAGAAGCGATACGTGTTTTTGTTGATTGAGTTCGAGCAACCGAATGCCAATCAAGTCTCCGTCCGGTGCGTGATCGTCTACGAGATGTTCAATCGGATATGTTTGACGGTACAAGATATCGATTCGTTCACCCGATGGTGTATAGATACCGTTTTCGTCGACGAGCAAAGCATGAAGTGACACAAATTCAGACGGTAAATCGAGCGTTTCTTGCAGGAAGCGAGCCGTCCATTTGTCTTCGATGTTGTCATCATGAGCCGTGAAGACGATTTTTGGTGTGCCTTCTCGTCCGAGTCGTTTCCATGCGGCAACGATGGCCTTCCGCAACTCGGTTTTTAACTGAGCGGTGGCTTCCTTGTTCGGATCGAGGAGATCGAATTCGGAAGCGACCACGCCGTTCACGTCAAACAGTTCTTTAATGAACGTCGGTGTATCTGAGTTGAACTCCATCAATTTGAGTTGGCCGTCCTTCATGATCCAGTCGTAGCGACCGATGATTGTCTCCTGCGGAATTGTCTTCTCCCGTAAGAACGGCAGGCTCGATTCGGGATAGCCGAGCAGTCGGAGCGTCTCGTCAGGTAGCGAGCGCAACAGTTGATTCGTCTTCCGAAAAATCGAATCAACCGCCCCGGTCGCCTCCCGGACGGACTCTACCTGCGAGGCGGTCATTTCGAAACAGTCGTATAGGGCATATTCTTCATCGTTTAAATCGGGCCAAAAATAAGGGACTTGACTGTAAAGTTCGTCACGCGTCATCCGCCGAATCCACCTTTAGAGCCGCTCCCGAGTCCAGATTTTGACGATCCTGAATTTGAGCCGTTCGACACGGCGCCGGTCGCACCACCATTTGATTTATATGATTTATAGGTCGAAGAGTTTTTCAGTGCACTTTTTGAACGGAACAAGCTACCGAGTAAAAAGTAACTCCCGAAATGGGGGGAACGATCGTCGTCACAATAATATGATTCTGTCACATCATCCCAGTCCCAATCGTCACATTCGTAGCCGGTCGGCTCTTCCGGGAGCGCGGCTTCGTTATAGTTATCATCTCCACATGCGGCGAGAGAGGTCGTTAATACCGCAGCAGAAAGTCCGCTTAAAATTTTCTTACTTGTCTTCATGTTGATTCCTCCAATGTATAACCGGTCGGTGTGACATATATGACATACACACCACGATCTTCATCTGTTTCTGCTGAATCGCGTTCGTACTCTTTATTGGCGACGTACAAGTATTGACTCCCGAGCATGGCGAGTGCATCGAGGTGACGATCGACGTAATAGGCTTCGAGCAACGGGTTGTCAAAGCGGTCGTCGAGTGTACGGATTTCGACTTTAATCTCGCTCGTTTCTTGTTTGTCCATCGGTCCTTCAGTGTAGCGATCGACGTAAATCAAAAAGTATTGATCGCCTTCTAGGGCGGACGAGCGTTGTTTGTATGTCATGCCGTCTTTGACGAAAAACTCACATTCGCGACGGGCGAGCACTTCGTCTAATCCGAGAGACGTGTAATGGTATAGTGGTTCGAACGATAATTCATTTTTATAGAGACGATACTCTAATACGATTGAATTCATAATTCAGTCCTTCCTTTTTTCTTTTTATACGGGGTGAATGTCAAAATGGTTTCGTGAATCTTTCCTTGGATACGTTTAGTATATAAGAGAGAAGGAGGGGGAAACAGTGCATATCTTATTTCGTGTATGGAAAGGATTAGCGAAATTATCATTTTTGAACGTGATTCTGGCCTCGGTTGGTATCATCGTCGTCGGGACTGTGCTCGGTTATTTATTTGAACCGGAGACGTTCGGGTCATTGTTCGACTCGTTCTGGTGGACGATGACGACATTGACGACCGTTGGATATGGAGATTTTTATCCGTCTTCCGTGGCGGGGCGATGGCTCGGGATTTTCTTGTTCCTATTCGGGATTGGGATTATCGGGGCATTGATTGGAAAACTAGTTGAAGTCGGAGCGACGTTTCAACGATTAAAACGGGAGGGAAGACTAGTGTATCGTGGAGAAGGACATTATGTATATATCGGATGGTCCCCGAAGACGAAAAAAGCAATCGATGAAGTGCTCAACTATGAACCGAAAGCGGAGATTGTCTTAATCGATCAATTGATTGAGGAGCCGTATGTGCACGATCAAGTACATTTCGTATCAGGAGACGCCTCGGATGAAGCGGTGTTGATGCAGGCAAACGTCTTGAAAGCTCGACGAATCGCCATTTTTGCGGATGCACGAATCACGGAGACATTACTCGCTGATGGGAAGTCGTTATTGATTGCATCAGCGGTTGAGGCATTATCACACGATTACAAAGTCGATTTACACACGGTCGTGGAGGTGTGCGAGGAACGGAATATCTCGAAATTTAAACACGTCCGTGTCGACGACTTTATTTTAGCGAACGACTCGGTCTCGCTCTTGATGGCGAAAGCGACATTACAACCAGGGACAACGACCATTTTCCGTCAATTATTAAGTAAGCAGTCGGGTGGGAACATTCAAGCGTTGAAACCGAAAGCCGAGTGGCAAAACATACGCGAGGCGAACAAGGCGCTACTTGAATCCGGAGTGACGCTCATCGCGGTCAATGACCGATTGGATGTGGCGACGATGCTCGACTTACCGCTCCAAGATACAGACATGCTCTACGTCGTCTGTCACGACGAAGTATTTGAACGATTATCGTAAGGAGTGAAATCATGCATAACGGAACGTTTATCCGAAAGATGACACGCATGCAAAACGTGCAACGATGGGACGAATATGCCCCGCATTATCATGACAATGCTGCAAGTCACAGTTTTCGTGTCGCGGTCTTCAGCTTGATCGCGGCTTACGTGGAGAAAGAGAACGGGCGTGAAGTCGACTTGCTCGATTTGCTCGGGAAAGCTATTTTCCACGACATGAATGAAGTGCAGACGGGCCCGATTATGCACCGGACGAAAAAAGAACCGACGTTGATTGGTCACATCGAGCGGATGGAGCGGACAGCGAGCCTCGGTCTTGTCGAGTTGCTCTCGCAGTCGCTACGTCCTCACTTTCATCGCTTCGTTGTCGAGGCGGAGGATGACTCATTTGAAGGACGAATCGTCGACGGAATCGATTCATTCGATGCGATGCTGTTCGTGCGACGGGAAGTCGCGCACGGTTCTCCACATTTCGATGACAAATTAGAAGAGATGAAAGCTGCACTCCGTCATCATCCGATTGATTCGGTTCGCTGGCTGTTCGACCAGGTCGAGGCAGAGACGGATGTGTTACGGTTCATCGAGAACGTCATGCGGATGGATAGTGTGCGTCGTTGGAAAGGTCGCTTCAACACGATTGACGACAACGATGCGATTCACGGTTTCCGCGCGGCTGCACTCGGTATGTTCAGTGGGCTCTTAGAGCGTGAGAAGTACGACGTCGATGTCGATGTCGCCGAACTCGTGGCCCGTCTTCTCTGTCACGACTTAGTGGAAGGGGTGACAGGCGACGTGCTCGGTCCAGTCAAACATTCGACGCAAGAGACAGGGGCTGCGTTTGAGGCGTACGAACGGGCGGAAAGTGAACGTCTGCTTGGACTGTTGCCTGAGTATATGCAACCGGCATTCCGGAGATATATGGCCGACTCGAAAGATGATACGTATGAAGGAATGCTTGTCGATATGATGGACAAACTCGATGCACTCATCAAGATGAACATGGAGCGGAAGATGAACGGGGCCGAGTATGAGGTCACGTATCGCGAGCAGCTCCGTAAAGTGCAGATGCGTTATGAGAATCCAAGCATGATCTTCTTCCTGGCGTATATTTTGCATGATTTGGATTACGTCACAAGCTAAATCAATCCACACAGAAGTCGCATACCTAAATGGGTGCGACTTTTTTATATCATTTATTGACATATATCATTTAACGATATATATTGAATGTAAGAGATGTATCATTTAATGATATAGGAGGTGGGGAGATGCCGCGAACGGACTCCTTGGAGTTAGGGGAACTGACGGATAGTATGTTTTACATCTTATTGGCGCTCACGACGCCGCGTCATGGCTATTTGGTCATGCAATTTGTCGAAGAGACTACGCGAGGGCGAATGCAAATTGGTCCGGCTTCGATGTATACAATCATCAAAAAGTTGTTGAACGCCGAATTGATTGAACCGATGGACGGAGACGGAAAGAAAAAGAACTATCAGATTACGCGTAAAGGGCGTTCGATTCTGGCAGATGATGTGAAAAGACGACAGGCGATGGTCGAAGATGCCTGTGCCATTTTAGATATGGAGGGATCACGATGAGACAGAAGTATATGTCGAGCTGGGGACTAGCGTTTGCCGAAGAGCGTGAGATGCGGAAATTGGAGCGAATGGCGGCGAAGGGTTGGCATTTGAAAAAGTTTGCCCCTTTAGGATATACGCTTGTCGAAGGGGAACCGGAAGACGTTCAATATAGTTTGGATTATCGAACTCGTCCAGATGAAGACTACTTTGACCTGTTTGCGTCGAGTGGGTGGCAACATGTCACATCGACCGGGGATGAGATTCATATTTTCAAAGGGGATCGAGATGCTAAGCCGATTTACTCGGATATCGAAACAACAGAGGAGAAATATCATGACATGGAACGTCAGATGGGACGGGCTGCGCTCATCCTAGGTATATTATGGATTGCGCTCTTTTCCTTGTTTCAGTTTGATTGGCCGACCGTAGTCGAAATGATATTGATTGGCGTTCAACTACTCGTGACAATCGGTCTCATATTTACAGGACTACCGTACATCGGCTACCGATTCAAGCGAAAACGAATAAGCCGTCAAGGATGAATAGGCGGATGGCACAAGCCATCCGTCTTTGTTTCGTTCAACTGAACTATTCGAATGAAAAATAGTTAGTTAGAGAGAACTATTTTTGGACATCGGTCTATGCAACAAAATCAAAATCCTTCACAATGATTAATGCAAACGCTTTCATTAATTAATTGAGGAGGAATGAAGGATGTTGAAGAAACGACAGGGAGCTGCCGTCCTGGCTGGGGTGACATCGATTGCCCTTCTTTTGGGGCAACCGGTCGCACAAGCGGCAACTCCGCAGAACGGTACGATGATGCAATACTTTGAATGGTATGTCCCGAACGACGGACTGCATTGGAACCGTCTCTCGAACGATTCGCAGCACTTGAAAGACATTGGGGTCTCGACCGTTTGGATCCCGCCAGCGTATAAAGGGACGTCACAAAATGATGTCGGATACGGGGCGTACGATTTGTATGACCTTGGGGAATTCAATCAAAAAGGGACGACTCGGACGAAGTATGGAACGAAAGCGCAGCTACAGTCGGCGATCTCGAACTTACGCGGAAAAGGAATCGGCGTGTACGGAGATGTCGTCATGAACCATAAGGGCGGAGCGGATTATACCGAGTCCGTTCAAGCTGTCGAGGTCAATCCTTCCAATCGGAATCAGGAGACGTCGGGAGCATATTCGATTTCCGCCTGGACCGGATTCAATTTCGCGGGACGGAACAATACATACTCGCCGTTCAAGTGGCGTTGGTATCACTTTGACGGGACCGACTGGGATCAGTCACGAAGCTTGAGCCGGATTTATAAATTTAAGAGTACCGGTAAAGCATGGGACAGTGAAGTATCCGGTGAGAACGGGAACTATGACTACTTGATGTACGCCGATGTCGATTTTGAACATCCAGAAGTACGACAGGAAATGAAAAACTGGGGGAAATGGTACGCCGATTCGCTCGGTCTCGATGGATTCCGTCTCGATGCGGTCAAACATATCAACCATTCGTATTTAAAGGAATGGGTGACAAGTGTCCGTCAGGCAACCGGAAAAGAGATGTTCACGGTTGCGGAGTATTGGAAGAATGACCTGGGAGCCATCAATGATTACTTGGCGAAGACGGGATATACCCACTCGGTGTTCGATGTGCCGCTCCACTACAACTTCCAAGCGGCAGGGAACGGCGGCGGTTACTATGATATGCGCAACATTCTAAAAGGAACGGTCGTCGAGCAGCATCCAACACTCGCCGTGACGATTGTCGACAACCATGACTCACAACCAGGGCAATCACTTGAGTCAACAGTCGCCAATTGGTTTAAACCGCTCGCCTATGCGACAATCATGACGCGTGATCAAGGGTATCCAACGCTCTTCTACGGGGATTATTACGGAACGAAGGGGACGACAAACCGTGAAATCCCGAACATGTCAGGGTCGCTTCAGCCGATTTTGAAAGCACGTAAAGACTTTGCCTATGGCACGCAGCATGATTACATCAATCATCAAGACGTCATCGGGTGGACGCGCGAAGGGGTGACAGACCGTGCGAAGTCGGGACTTGCGACGATTTTGTCGGACGGACCGGGCGGGTCGAAATGGATGTATGTCGGAAAGCAGAACGCGGGAGAAGTATGGAAAGACATGACCGGCAATAACGGGCGTCTCGTGATGATCAATGCGGACGGTTGGGGTGAGTTCTTCGTCAATGGTGGGTCCGTCTCGATTTATACGCAACAATAAATTAGGTAGACTTGCCTCTAGAGATAGGGGACAAGTCTTTTTTTCTGAATGTTCACCATACGTTATTTATACGTGATATAATGACCTAGTGTTAATTCTTGATAGGGACTACTTCCAATTCATGAATTCACATTGAACAACGTCGGTTGTTGGTTTTATCTATATTTTTGCGTTGTGACGCTGTTGAGTTCAAGGAGGTCGTGATGAGTAAAGAAAAGATTGCCCAATTAAGAAAGCACGTCTCGCCGTTTGAAAAGTCCGATATTCGGATTAGTGTGCGGCAGATGATCAATACGATTTTACCGTTTCTCGTTTCATGGTTTTTGGCGTATCAACTACTGAGTGTCTCCATTTTCCTGACATTACCGTTCACGTTAATTGCAGCAGGATTTGTCGTGCGGATGTTCATCATCTTCCATGACTGTACACACGGTTCGTTCTTTAAGAATAAGAAGGCAAACGCCATCGTCGGAACGATTACCGGTGTTTTGACGTTGTTTCCTTACGAGAAGTGGAAACGCGAGCATGCGATTCATCATGCGTCGAGTGGGAATTTGGATAAACGGGGCGTCGGCGACATCTGGGTCATGACGATTGAGGAGTATATCGAAGCGTCAAAATGGACTCGTCTAAAGTATCGCCTATATCGTCATCCGCTCGTTATGTTCGGTCTTGGACCACTTTGGCTCATTCTCGTGACGAGTCGTTTCAATCGAAAAGATGCCCGTAAAAAAGAACGCCAAAATACGTATATCATCAATATTTCTCTCGTCGTCTTATATAGCGCGCTCATTTATCTGATTGGTTGGCAAGCGTTCCTTATCGTACAAGGGACGACAATGTTCATCGCCGGCGTGCTCGGAATTTGGTTATTCTATGTTCAGCACACGTTCGAAGATTCCTACTTTGAAGATGAACAGGAATGGGATTACGTAAAGGCGGCTATTGAAGGAAGCTCGTATTACGAATTGCCGAAAGTGCTTCAATGGGTGACGGGGAACATCGGCTTCCATCACGTTCACCATTTGAGTCCACGAGTGCCGAACTATCATTTAGAGAAGGCACATACGTCGACACCACCATTACAGCGAGCAACGACAATCGGGTTATTTTCAAGCCTGAAGTCGTTACGTTACAAGTTATATGATGAAAACAATAAAACATTCGTCACGTTCCGGGATGTGCGCCATCTGTTGCGCCGAACGAATGTGGCATGAAAAAAGATTGTCCCCGTAAAAAAGGGACAATCTTTTTAGCGTTTCCAGACCCATTCGTCACTCTCATACTTCTTCACGAGCAAATCGATCTCAGCTCGCTGTTCTGTCGTAAAGACGAGTGGTTCGAACGTCAAGGAGAACGCGTCTTTGAAGCCGGTCTCAAATGCGGCTGCTACTTCGTCAAAGGAGACGAAGCGCTGTAACGTGTCATTCAAGGCGACGGCTTTTTCGCTGAAGCGGTTTTTGGCTTCAAGTTTTTCGTGCTCCTCCATCGTGAAGCAGTCGAACAACACCTCATCGTCGACAGAAAGCGGGATCGATCCATGTTGAAGCACGGCCCCTTGATGACGTACCTGTGCGCTACCCGCAATCTTCTTCCCGTCGACGGCAAGCTCGTAATACGAGGCGGCATCGAAGCAAACGGCTGATTTTGGTTTGCGGAGCGCCTCACGGTCCTCTTCCGTCAACGGCACCGAAAACTCGGCCGGTACACCGAGCTCATGATAACCGCGGCGGACACCCTCCGTGAGTAATCGATAGCTCTCGATGATATTCGTCGGAAGAGCCGGTGTCGACTCGGGCAAGATGACGCTATATGTTAGTTCATCCGCGTGTAACACGGCCCGTCCCCCGGTTAGTCGCCGAACGACTGGGATATTGTTCTTCGTGAGCGCCTCGCGGTCCAAGTCACGTGTCGCCCGCTGGAAACGTCCGACGCTGATCGCATGAGGTGCCCATGAATAAAAACGGAGCGTCGGTTTGAGTTCTCCCTTCGCGACCCAATTGGCGATGGCTTCGTCAATCGCCATGTTCTCAGCCGGTGAAGTGGATTCAGTTCTAAGTAAGTGCCACGTCGTACCAGTCATAATCTCTCTTCTTTCTGTTAATCGATTGGCAACATCGTGTGGCGACGTGCCTTGTGTACTTGTTCGTCCGCATGGTAAGAAGAACGGACGAGCGGACCTGCCTCACAATGTGAGAATCCTTTTGCTAGTGCGATTTCTTTCAACTCGGCGAACTCGTTTGGATGATAGTAACGTTCGACCTCGAGATGTTTCTTCGTCGGCTGTAAATATTGACCGAGCGTCAAAATATCAACGTTGTGCGCGCGAAGGTCGTCCATCGCTTCAATCAACTCTTCTTTCGTTTCTCCGAGTCCGACCATGATTGATGATTTCGTAGGGATCTCCGGATTCAGTTCTTTCGAACGCTTCAAGAACTCGAGGGTCCGGTCATACGTTGCTTTGGCACGGACTCTCGGTGTGAGGCGACGAACGGTCTCTAAGTTATGGTTCATGATGTCAGGACCCGCATCAATCAACGTCTGCAAGGCAGAGAAGTCACCCATCATGTCTGACGGGAGCACCTCAATCGATGTTTCCGGGTTCATGGCGCGGACGGCACGAACCGTTTCCGCGAAGACGGTAGCCCCGTAATCGTTCAAGTCGTCACGCGCGACGGCCGTGATGACGACATGCTTCAAGTTCATGAGTCGTACGGATTCGGCGACACGCTTCGGTTCTTCCCAATCAAGCTCGTTCGGTTTACCTGTCGTGACGGCGCAAAAGCGGCAGGCGCGTGTACAAATACTTCCTAAAATCATGAAAGTCGCGGTCCGACGTACCGCCCAACATTCATGGATGTTCGGACATTTCGCCTCCTCACATACCGTATGTAGATTTTTCTCACGCATCATGTTTTTTAAGCCGGTATATGTTTCATTCGTGTTCAATTTAATCTTTAACCATTCCGGCTTGCGTTTCAGTTCCCCTCTTGCCACAAAAAACTCCCCCTTTTTTTAAGTTAACCTGTAACGAATTGAGTTTACCAAAAAAAGAATCAAAAACGAACCAGAGAAATTATTGGTTTTACCAATACAGTTTTCTGTGTATCAAAACAGAAACATTGTTTCAAAATGGTTACGCTTTCACTAGGGCGATTGTTTCTGAAAAGTGGAGTTGCTATACTGTTGTTGACCACCTGAATAAGAACCAAATGTAACTGATGCGATCAGGCATGGGGTGAACGAGCGTTGATGAGGCAACGCTTCTTCCTCCATGCCTTTTCGTTTGGGGGGTCAGCCAAATTTGACTAAGGGGAGTGGGAACATGAACAAGGCATTAAATTGGACGGCAACACTCGGATTGACGACGGCGTTGCTCGTCTCATCGGTTCCGGCAGCGGACGCGGTCGTGGCGGAAGGGACACCGACCATGTCGATTGATCAGCGTGTCAGCACGAAATTGGAATCGATGACACTCGTTCAAAAAATCGGACAGATGATCATGCCGGACTTCCGACTATGGAACGGGGCGAACCATACGGAACTTGCACCGGAAGTTGCGCGAGTCATCGATCGATTTGACCTTGGGGGCGTCATTTTATTCGCGGAAAACGTGAAAGAGACGGAACAGACGACGAAACTCGTTCATGACCTGCAAGAAGTCGTGAAACAAGATGCCAGCAATGATATTCCGTTATTCGTCACAATCGACCAAGAAGGTGGGATTGTGACACGCCTTGGGACGGGAACGAATTTACCGGGGAATATGGCGCTTGGAGCGACTCGAAACAGTCAATATGCCTATGATGCAGGGGAAATCATCGGTTCTGAATTACACGCACTCGGGGTAAACGTGAACTTCGGACCAGTGTTAGACGTCAACAATAACCCAGGGAATCCAGTCATCGGGGTCCGTTCCTTCTCGAGCGATCCTGACCTGGTCGGCGAACTTGGATCAGCGATGACGAAAGGCATTCAAGACCAAGGCGTAGCGGCAACGGCGAAGCATTTCCCAGGTCATGGAGATACAGCCGTCGACTCCCATTACGGATTACCGATTGTCGACAAAACGCTCGACGAGTTGCGCGGACTGGAACTGCTACCGTTCAAACGTGCCATCATGGAAGACATCGATATGATTATGACAGCACATATCGGGATGCCGCAGATTGAAGACGAGGTCGTCGAGTCAGATCGTGGCACGTTCCCGCTTCCGGCGACGCTCTCGGACGATGTCATTACGGGAGTGCTCCGTGAGGAACTCGAATATGAAGGAATCGTTGTGACCGATGCGCTCAACATGCAGGCTATCGCAGACAACTTCACGGAAGCGGAAGCGGTCATCAAGACGTTTGAAGCAGGTGTCGATATTGCGCTCATGCCGACGATTTTACGTTCGGAGGCGGACGTGATCAAACTCGAGGCGATCTTTGAGGAAGTCATCGCGGCAGTGAACGATGGACGTTTGTCGGAGGCGACCATCGATGAATCGGTTGAACGGATTTTAAAACTCAAGGCAGAACGGGGCATCTGGGGAGAAACGATGAACTCGACTACGCTCGAGGCGAAGCTTGCGGAAGCAAATACTGTCGTAGGAAGCGCAGAACATAAAGTGAAAGAGCGTGAAATCGCGGAAGCGGCTGTGACTCTTGTGAAGAATGAGAATAAGACGCTCCCGTTCAAACCGAAAAAAGGGGACACGGTGCTCGTCTTGTCACCAACGAAAGACCAGACAGACAGCATGATGAAAACGATTAAGTCACTAGAAAAGAATGCGGGGAATATGAAAGACGTGAACGTCATCACGGCCAACTATTCAGCATCGACGCCACATCTAGATCGAAATCCGGCACTAAGGCAACAAGTTGAGGCGGCTGACTATATCATCGTCGGTTCAAACGTGAACAACAGCGTCAAATTAAAGCCGACGTCAGCCGATCATTATGTACCGGCCGAAGTGTTCCGTTACGCCAACGAGACAGGGAAGAAGTCGGTCTTACTCAGTTTGCGTAATCCATATGATATTGCCGTTCAGCTAGAAGCACCGGCGCAGCTATTGATCTATGGATTCAAAGGCGATCCGAACGGACCAGACTCGGAAGCGGGTAACTTGAAGTCGGCAGGACCGAACTTACCGGCAGGCATTCGTGCCATCTTCGGTGAAGTGAAGCCGCAAGGGAAGTTGCCGGTAGATGTACCAAAATTTGTGGACGGTGTATTCCAAGACGAGAACTATGCGCAGTTTGGTGATGGATTTAAAAACTGGAATCGCTAAACGAAAATGAGCTCGCCCGAAAATCGGGAGAGCTCATTTTTTCATGCTTCGAAATAGGCGATGACGAGTAGACCTGGACCGGTGTGGGCACCGATGGCAGAGCCGACAAGTGTCTTCGTGATGTGCTTCGGTTCGAGATGTTCGCAGACCATCTTCTCGAACTGTTCGGCTTTTTCTAGGTCGTCACCATGACCGATGAAAAGGTCCCCGTTCTCGACGAGCGGCTTCGATTCAACGGTCCATTCGACCATGCGACGCATGACTTTCTTATGACCGCGTACTTTTTCAATCGGGACGAGCTTGCCGTCCTCGACCGTCAATAACGGTAAAATCGTCAACAAGTCACCGATGAAGGCACTCGCTTTCGAGACACGTCCGCCCCGCATCAAATATTCGAGCGATTCGACCGTGAACAAGTGGCGAATCTTTCCGACGAGCGAAGCAGCATACGCAACTGTTTCTCCGTACGTGTGCTCTTGACTGTACTCTGCGACTGTCTTGACGAATAACGCCTGTCCGACTGAAGCGGTTCGAGTATCGAGGATCTTGAATGTGCTGTCTGGATACTCCTCCTTCAGCATCTCACCGACCATGACGGCGGTTTGATAGGTACCAGAAAGTTCACCTGAGAAGGCGAGATATAAGAACGGCAGTCCCGCCTCGAGATGCTGACGGAAGCAATGTTCAATACGTGACGCCTCGATTTGGAACGTCTTCGGCGTCTTGCCTTGACGCATCGCATCGTACACGTCTTTCGGTTGAATCGTTTCCCCGTCTAAAAACTCTTCGTTGTCGATGATGACACCGAGCGGTAAAATCTCAAGACCGTATTCGATGATTTGATCGTGTGTCAAATCGGCTCCGGTGTCTGTGATCAGTTTAAACATTGGATGAATCACTCCTCTGTTAATTGTTGTTCAATCTCGCGTAGCGGTTCATTCCGTTTCCACATCCGTTCGAGCTGGCTCACGAGTGTCGTTTGTTCTTCAGCTGTCAGTGACGCGTTTTGGAGCGTGCTGACAGTGGAAAGGACGCGGTAGGCCCGTGTAAGAACATCTTGAACCGTGAGGGGAATGCCGAGCAAGTCTTCTAGCGAAGCCATCGTTTCCGGTACAATGGTAGGGTACGTGAACTTGGTGGCTTCCTCTTGGATCGCCAAATCATAAAAGTCTCGAATGATTTCGGCACGTTCGCTCCCGCTCTGTCTGACGCTCAAGTAAATTTGAACGGCGACACCGCCACGGACGCGTCGTTGCGAAATACCGGCGAATTTTTTCCCGTCAATCGACAAGTCGAAACTTCCCGGACAGTACGAGCCGACGACTTCACCTGGGACGATGTCGCTCGTGACATCTTGGAACATCTGTTGGATAAGGGAGGTCATGGCCTCATAGCCGCTGTCGATTTGAATCCCGTCATTCTCGGGTAAGATTAAAGATAAGTTCAGGACATCCTCGTCTAACACGACGGCGAGTCCGCCCGAGTTACGGACGACCGGTCGAAAGCCGCGCTCGTGCAAATACCGGACCCCATCTTTTAAATGAGGCAACCTTGCATCTTGGATTCCGAGTACAATCGTATTCGTGTGCACCCATACGCGCAAGACAGCGCCTGATTGTTGGGTTGAAGCACATAACGTATCGTCAGTTGCGAACGATTGTTCCGCTTGAAACATCGTGCCAAGGCTCGATTGGTCGATCACACGATAACTCGGTTGTTTTAATAATGGATGGATCATATACTTAATTCCTTTTCACAAATAATTTTCCTTCTCATTATAGCACGGAGGGAACGATTCGTTTGAAGTCGAATCTAGAACATAACGAAACGTAGGAGGGCATGTCATGTACTCGTCACGAGGACAACTATCTGGATCAAAAGTGTTTAAAGACCCGGTACACCGTTATATTTACGTCTACGATCATCTTATTTGGGAGCTGATCAACACGAAAGAGTTTCAGCGCTTGCGTCGCATCAAGCAACTCGGAACGTCCTTTTTGA
The DNA here is from genome assembly GCF_018617685.1 of Exiguobacterium sp. s57. Taxonomy (NCBI): domain Bacteria; kingdom Bacillati; phylum Bacillota; class Bacilli; order Caryophanales; genus Exiguobacterium; species Exiguobacterium sp. s57. The sequence continues at coordinate 206,706 of NZ_JACSKR010000002.1, read as the reverse complement.
CGTTCCACGGCGCAGAGCACACACGATTTCATCACTCGCTCGGTGTATACGAAATCGCACGCCAGTTAATCGATCAGTTCCAACAGTACCCAGAATGGAACGACCGAGACCGTGAGTTGTTGTTAGCAGCGGCACTCTTACATGACGTTGGGCACGGGCCGTTCTCGCACGCATTCGAACACGTCTTTTCCGTTCGCCATGAAGTATGGACCGAACGAATCATTTTAGGGGATACCGAAGTTAACAAAGTGTTATCCGAGATGGGTGTCGGATTTGCGGAAGAAGTGGCCTCGATCATCAACAAGACGCACCCGAATCGTCTAATTGTCAACATACTCAGTTCGCAACTCGATGTCGACCGGATGGACTACTTGCTAAGAGATGCGCACTTCGCAGGTGTCAGCTACGGGAAATTTGATTTAGAGCGCATGTTGCGCGTCTTGCGTCCAGATGAAGATCAAGTCGTCGTCAAGCAGTCGGGGATGCACACGATTGAAGATTACATCATGCGTCGCTATCAGATGTATTGGCAAGTGTACCTTCATCCGGCGACACGTTCGAGCGACCTTCTCTTGAAAGCGATTCTTGAGCGAGCACAGGAACTGTATGAAAGTGGCTATGCCTTCAACCTGACCCCGAAGCACTTCTTGCCAATTTTTGAACGAAAAGTGATGACGCTCGAACAATATTTGAAGTTGGATGAAACGGTCGTCTACTTTTATTTCCAAGAGTGGATGGATGAGGAAGACTCGATTTTGGCCGATCTGTCCAGTCGGTTCGTGAATCGTCGTTTATTGAAATATAAAAACTTCCCGGAAGCGAACCGTGACCGTCATATGGAACGTCTCCGTCAGACGATGGAAACAATCGGGTTACCGTCGAAATATTATTTGCTTGAAGATCAGTTAAGTCAATTGCCATATGACTTGTATAAAGGCCAAGGAAAGTATGAAGGGATTTATCTTCAGATGAATGACGGTGAGCGGAAAGAGATTTCAGAAGTGTCGATGCTCGTCCAGTCGATTTTGAACTCGAGACAGTCGGATGAAAAGATTTATTATCCGGAAGATGTGTTGTTGAACTTGAAGGATTATGCCAACGAGAAATCGTGGATTTTGTCGACATTAAAAGACGAATAAGCACGCAAAGGAGCGTGACACGATGGAGATTGCGACACTGATTGGCGGAATCGGGATATTTTTACTCGGCATGACACTACTCACAGACACGCTCAAAAAATGGGCGGGTACACGACTACGTCATCACTTGAATCAATTCACCGATGGCTATTTGTCAGGTGCGACACTTGGTGCTATGTTAACAGCCTTATTCCAATCTTCTTCGGTCACTACGTTGATGACGATTGGATTTGTGAGTGCAGGGCTCCTCACGTTCACACAATCGTTACCGCTCGTCATTGGAGCCAATGTAGGGAGTGCGACGACAGGGTGGATTATTGCCGTCCTTGGCTACAATTTAGACGTGCGCCAGTTGTTTCTACCGCTCATTGGAATCGGGATGGTGTTTCGTCTCTCCCGTCCGCGCCTTCGCCGTATTGGATTGTTTCTCGTCAGCATCGGGTTGATTTTTGTTGGAATTGGAACACTTCAAGAAGCAATGGGGGATGTCGTCACGTTCTCGTTTGGCTCGGTCGGTGAAATGACTATTCTGCATCAGGTAGTTCTGATTGGAATCGGGTTCATGATGACCGCCATCCTTCAGTCGTCGACGATTGGACTCGTGTTAACGATGACGGCCCTTGCGACAGTGGCGATTTCACTCCCACAGGCTGCTTATTTGGTGCTCGGTCAGAGTGCTGGAACGAGCCTTGTCGTGGCACTCGGTTCGATTGGTGGATGGAAATCGGCGCGGCGCATCGTGTTGGCTCATGCCATCTACCATGTGTCGATTGTCCTCATGGGGTGGTTGACATTTCCCGTTCTCTTCGAGGTCGTCAATCGAGTGGCCGATTGGTTCAACTGGAACGATTTGTTGCGCCTCGCTTTATTCCATACGACATTCCATCTACTGGGTGTGATCTTGTTCCTGCCTTTTTATCAAACGTTCGCACGTCGATTACTGAAGTGGATTCCGAGTCGGTCAGAAAAATTGACGCATCTGCTGGACAATAATATGTCTCAACTCCCGACAGTCGCTTTGGAAGCGGCACGACGTTCTTTACTTGAAATCGAGCGTTATTTAGGGAACGAGACCGAGTTGCTCGTCCGTGAAGGGCGACTACGTGAAGATGAATTGATCCTCGTCGACAAGACGTTGAGCGACGTTCGTTTCTTTTTGAGCACGATACGTCTTGAGGATGATGGAAAGCGAAATGATTATGGTCAACATTTATCTCTCTTGCACACGATTGACCACCTGGAACGCTGGTTATACGTCTTGCGGGAAATCGAACCGGTCCACGTACTTCGGGACACCGACTTTTTAGTAGCACGAGAACTTGTGTTACATGAGCTTGACCTTGTGAATCAACTGAATCATCATACGCCACCGGAGGATTCAAAGCTGTGGAAACAGGCCTCGAAACAACTGGCGGAGTATCGGAAAGCACATCGTTCGGAACTGTTAGAAGAGACGGCAGCGAATCAACTGGAGATGGACCTGACGATACAAAAAGTACAAGTATTGCTCTGGCTCGACCGTATCGGCTATCACATCTGGCGAGCGACACGTCACTTGATCAAGCCGACTGTTCCGAGCGAACGGTTCGACGTGAATCGGGAAGACTGAATATAAAAGTGGAGGGATAAAATTGGCGACATGGGTAACACATTTTCGAATAGCGGAGAAGATTCTGAAAACGAATTCCTCGTTTGATCGCATATCTTTTTTAGTAGGAAATATCGGTCCGGATTGTGGACTGGTCGGAGCAGATGGACGTCCTGAACCACCAAAAACGATCACGCATTTCAAAACGAAGAACGGAATCTCGTCTGACCTGTTCAAAGAGACGTATTTGGATGACCCCGAACGACATACGAGCGCTGAATGGTCTTATTTAGTCGGTTACTACTTTCATCTGGTAACAGACGAATATTGGGTGCGGTTAACTCGTGCGAAAAAAGAAGAACCGATTGTAAAGGCAATCGTCGGGACACCAGACTATACCCGCTTAGTCAAGACGGACTGGTACGGGATTGACTTTGAGTACTTGGCAAACCATCCGAATCATATCTTTTGGACGGATTTCTGTCACATTGACTCGTTCGAAGACGTCTTACCGTTTTTCCCTCAAGGACAGACAGCACAACAAATTCAAAACATCACATCTTTTTATCAGTCACATCCATATAACCCGCAACATGAATATATGTATATGTCTCCTGAAGAGGTCGACGATTTTATTGAAGATGTTCTAATTGGATTACACACGAAGATTCAAGACGTCCAACGTGTACATAGTTGACTAGGTGCTGAGGTGGACATGACGAACGGACTCCATGTCAGGAGTCCGTTCGTCACTTATTTCTTATCCGCGTGCATCACACCGGCTTGTCCGTAATGTGTCGCATCCATCTCTTCGATGAAGACGGTGATGTTCTCTTTCGGGGCGTTCGTCGTCTCGGAGACGGCATCCGTCACCTTTTCGATCAACGCACGTTTCTGTTCCACGGTACGGCCCGGAAGCATTTTTACCGTTACGTAAGGCATGGGTCATTCCTCCTTTGCTGAAGTCTCTTATATTGTAGTGAATCCCGTTCGCTGAGAAAAGTAAAATTCTCATCTACCTCAAAGCAGGCGCTCATTTTTTATATATTTCGGGTATGTAACAAGACAGAGCGAATGTAGGAGGAATGAAGATGAAGTGGAAAGGAAGACAACAGAGCCGTAACGTCGAGGACCGACGGGGACGGAGCATCGGAGGAAAAGGGATTGCCGGGGTCGGGGGTGGTCTCGGATTGATTCTCGTCATCGTCTTTACGTTATTGAACGGAGGCAGTCCGACGGATCTCGTCAACAACATCGGAATAGGGGAACCTCAATCGGAGGGAACGTATACGGGAACGGCTCGTGAAGAGGAGATGGCGGACTTCGTAGCGGTCGTTTTAAAAGATACGGAAGAAGTGTGGACAGACATATTCGCTAAAAATGGGATGACATATGAAGAGCCGACGCTCGTCCTATTTTCAGGACAAGTCGAATCCGCTTGTGGTATTGCCGGGTCGGCCGTTGGTCCGTTCTATTGTCCCGGCGACCAAAAACTATATATCGATTTGAGTTTTTATGATGAATTGAGCCAACGTTTCAATGCACCCGGTGACTTTGCGATGGCATACGTCGTCGCCCATGAGGTCGGGCATCATGTGCAGACACTCCTCGGGGCGACAGGAGAAATCATGCCGCTTCGTAACGAGATGAGTGAAACGGAATTCAACCGTTATCTCGTGCGTTTTGAATTACAGGCAGACTACTACGCGGGCGTATGGGCCCATCATGCACAAGGATTAGGGTATCTTGAAGCTGGAGACGTCGAAGAGGCGATGAATGCCGCGCATCAGATTGGGGATGACACGTTACAACGTCAGGCGCGTGGATACGTGACACCGGACTCGTTCACGCATGGTACTTCTGAACAGCGGATGCGATGGTTCGAAAGAGGATTTGAGAACGGAACCATTCAAGGTGGGGATACGTTCACTACGAACGACTTATAGGCCGGGCGAACGCTCGACCTTCTTAACCGATTGGAATATGAGGAAAGAATCCGCTATCATAAAAGAACAACAGTTGCAGGAAGGGGATGACCCGATGGAATCCTTACTTACGAAAATTGATTTAGCAAAAGACGATATGACAGCGGTTGAAAAGAAAATTGCGGACTACATTTTGTCGCATTCAACGCTCATTCCAAATATGACCACGAAAGAGCTTGCCCAAAAGACGGATGTGTCTGAGGCGAGTATCGTTCGCTTCGCTAGAGTAATCGGGATTGATAGTTTTAAAGCATTTAAACTCGCGCTCGTGAAAGACCTGGCCGTCACGGAGACGACATTGACAGATTTCAATGTCCTTCAGCAAAAAGATACCCCGTACGACTCGTTTCAAAAAGTCATTCACGTCAATAAAGCGGCGATCGAAGCATGCGCCGAAGCGATGGACAAACGAGAACTCGAGCATGCGGTGGATTTGTTCGCACGTGCAAACCGTGTCATCTTTTATGGCGTCGGCGGATCTTCGACTGCGGCGATTGATGCGCAATATAAGTTTACGAAACTGGGATATGCAGCCATGACATCACCGGATTTTCATTATATGTTGTCGCTGATTCCGCATTTAGGAAAATCAGACGTGTTCGTCGCCATCAGCACGTCGGGACGTACGAAAGATGTGCTCGAACTTGTTCGTTTCGCCAAGAAGAAACGTGTGCCCGTCATCGCCATCACGAACTTGGACAAGTCACCACTTTATCGGGAAGCGGACGTGCGACTTTGCACACCGAATGTCGAGAGCGACTTCCGAATCGCGAGCATCGCCTCACGGATGACGCAGTTGACGATTGTCGATACGTTATACATGGGTCTCCTTCACCGTAAGGGAGAAGGGTTGATCGATCGCTATGCGGAAGCACGAGATGAGATGGTGAAGTTGCGCCGATGATTCGACTATATACGGCTGAAGATCGTCAAGAGTTGGAAGACTTTTTGATGAGCCAACGTACATTCGCAAGATTGAATGAACAGACAATCGAGATGTTTCGTGACGAGAACGTGGCGGATTTTGAAGAAGAAGGGACAATGAGCCTGATTTTTCGCGAAGGAGAGCGAATCATAGCAATCGCAGACCTCTTAAAAAAACACCCGGTAGATGGCTCGCTTTGGCTCGGTTTGTTCGTCGTCGATGAGTCGCTTCACGGGACAGGTCTGGCGCAAACGTTGTATGAACAGTTGGAAAATCAATATATGCGTCCATATCAAACAGAGTTTCGGTTAGGAGTGCTTCCTCATAATGAGAGAGCCCGCCGATTTTGGGAACGGAACGGCTATGAATACGAAAAGGATTCGGTCACGAATAAAGACGTGCGCGTTCACGTCCTGAAGAAACAACTCATTCGATTGGAGTGAGTTTTCTTTTGAATCTCATTTGAAATTAAATTTCATAAAAATTAAATTATAAATTGACTTTAAGTTTCAATATAGTACGATGAAATCATAGAGAAGAAAGGATGGTGGCGATGCTAGATAAATTGGCTACAGAAAGACGGAATGAACGAACGATGCAACTGGACGAGATGTCGATTGAGGAACGATTGACGATTATGAATGCAGAGGATCAAAAAGTCCCTCAAGTGATTCAAGAACAACTCCCGGTCATCGCGCAAGTTGTAGAGCAGGTCATCGCTTCCTTTCGTAAAGGCGGTCGCTTGATTTACATCGGAGCGGGTACGAGTGGGCGACTCGGTATTTTAGACGCTGCAGAGTGTGTGCCGACGTTCGGTGTGTCACCGAACCAAGTCATCGGACTGATTGCAGGTGGCGAACGTGCGCTCGTTAAAGCCGTCGAGGGAGCAGAAGACAGTAAGGAATTGGCGGTTCAAGATTTGAAAGCGCTTCAATTGTCAGCGGACGATACGGTCATTGGGATTGCGGCGAGTGGTCGGACACCATACGTGGTCGGGGGTCTCGACTACGCACGTGAAATCGGTGCGATAACGGCTGCGATTTCATGCAATCGCGATGCCGTCATCAGCCGACATGCGAATTATCCGATTGAAGTGGAGACCGGACCGGAAGTGTTGACAGGTTCGACGAGATTGAAGGCAGGAACGGCTCAAAAACTTGTCCTCAACATGATATCGACGACGTCGATGATTGGAGTAGGGAAAGTGTATCAAAACTTGATGGTCGACGTGAAGCCGACGAATGAAAAGCTAGAAATGCGTGCCAAGAGGATGATTGCAGAAGCGACAGGGGTCGACATGGAGACGGCCGCGCGTTATTTTGTGTCATCCAAAGGCCACGTCAAAACAGCAATCGTCATGATTTTAGCGGACGTCTCTTATGAAGAGGCTATCAAACGATTAGAGAGTGCGAACGGATTCGTCCGTGAGGCGCTATAAGGGGGAATTCAAGGTGAAGAAAGAAGAGGTATTAGCACGGGACATCCTCGCACATGTCGGGGGTAAAGAGAACATCCGTCAACTCGCGCACTGTATGACACGTGTAAGGTTGACGTTGAAAGATGCGACGAAAGCAGATCTTGACGCATTGAAGAGGATTGACGGCGTCATGGGAGTCATCGATGATGAGACGTTGCAGATTGTTGTCGGTCCGGGTACCGTCAATCGGGTCGCGGACTATATGAGCCATGAAACGGGATTAGCGATTGGGGAAGAGTCGGTGGATGCGAACTTAACGTTAGAGGAACGTGCGGCTGTTGAACGCCAGAAGGTGAAGGAGAAGCAAAAGTCACCGTTCAAACGATTCCTTCGTCGCCTCGGAAACATCTTCATTCCGCTCATTCCTGGACTTGTCGCTTCGGGGATTATTAACGGTGCGGCGAACTTCGCTGTCAATGCCGGTGTCGACCGAACAGAGACGTGGATGCAAATTCTGCTCGTGCTCGGGAGTACAGTTTTTGCGTACTTGGCCATCCTTGTCGGGTGGAATACAGCAAAAGAGTTTGGGGGAACGCCGGTACTCGGGGCAATTGCCGGGGGAATTCTATTCAACCCGCTCCTCGCGGATATCGTTATTTATGGGGAACCACTCGTTGTCGGGCGTGGAGGGCTGTTCGGTGTTATTTTTGCCGGTTGGCTCATGACTTATATCGAGAAGCACATTCGTCGCTTCATGCCGGTATCGATTGATATTATCTTTACACCACTCTTTACTGTCCTAATCGTTGGATTTACTGCCCTTTATGCCATCATGCCAGTCGCAGGATTATTATCAGACGGCATCATGCGAGGCATCAATGCGACGCTTGAAGTCGGGGGGCCGGTAGCGGGAGCAGTACTTGCCGGATTCTTCTTACCACTCGTCATGGTCGGGTTACACCACGGATTGACGCCGATTCATTTGGAACTGTTGAATACGGTCGGGACGACAGCACTCCTTCCGATATTGGCGATGGCCGGTGCGGGTCAAGTCGGTGCAGCACTTGCGATCTTTGTGAAGACACGCAACCCGCGCCTGCGTAATATTATCAAAGGAGCCATCCCGGTCGGGTTCCTCGGAATCGGCGAACCACTTCTTTACGGGGTTACGCTCCCGCTCGGACGTCCCTTCTTGACGGCGTGTCTCGGGGCCGCGGTCGGTGGGGCATTCCAAGCGACCATGCAGACAGCGGCGCTCGGAATTGGTGTATCCGGTCTATCGCTCACACCATTGATTGATAACGGCATGTATTTGACGTACATTGCAGGACTATTGATTTCATATACGGCAGGCTTTTTATTCACGTATTTCTTCGGCTTTAAAGAAGAGATGGCGGACGGGATCTAATAAACAAAGATGGCTCAGAAGCGAGTCATCTTTTTCTCTACTTTTGGTAAGGAGTGATAGGTATGAGAGGGATTTCAATTTACTTGAGCGAGGAACTGTCACCTGAATTAATTGATTGGATGGAACGTATGCGAGAGGTAGGGTTTACGAGCATCTTCACGTCGCTTCATATTCCAGAAGACGACCCGACAACCTATACGGAACGACTCCAGCAGTTAGGTGCGTTGGCAAGACGCCTCGATATGGAACTCGTAGCAGATATTGCCCCGCCTTCTTTACAGGCGCTCGGCAAGGACTGGGACGATGCGCATATGCTTTTAGATTGGGGCATCACGGGATTACGAGTCGATTATGGCGTTACGCCGAAACAAGTCGCTGCTTTATCGAAACAGATGATGGTTGCATTGAATGCGAGTACGCTCACAGAAAAAGAACTCGAAGAGATGCTTCGGCACGGATTACAACGAGAACGCGTAGAAGCGTGGCATAATTTTTATCCTCGTCCGGAAACAGGGCTCGAGCGTACGTGGTTTGATGAAAAAAACCTTTGGCTCCGGTCAAAAGGAATCAAGATACAAGCGTTCATCCCGGGAGAAGAGCGGTTGCGTGGTCCCCTTCATGAGACGTTACCGACACTCGAAGCGCATCGTTACAAGTCTCCTTTTTCGTGTTATGTCGATTTGCAAACGACAGTCGATCGGATCTTGATTGGCGACCCGTATGTATCAGATACGACGATGCGACAGTTTCAGGCGTACGATGAGGGAATCATCGTCCTTCGAGCGACTGCACGGGATCGTGATGATTCTCTTCCGACCCGTCACACGAATCGGATGGACCCTGCCCGTGATGTCCTTCGTTCCGTTGAGTCTCGTGCTTACGGCAGACCCGGAAATCAACGGATTCGACCGCGATACACAGAAGAAAGGCTGAGTGGTAGTATCACGATCGACAATGAACGTTACGGTCGATATGCAGGAGAATTACAAGTGACGAAGCAGAATTTATCGGCAGATGAACGAGTCAATGTCATCGGAAGAGTCATCGAAGAAGACCGTTCACTGATTCAACAAATCGGTCCAGGCGGACGCTTTCAAATCGACTGGGTGTGAGTCATGATTGCCACAATCCTATATCATTGTGTACAGTAGAGAGGGAGGGTGGAACATGAAAGACATTAATTTTAATATTATTTCAGACGATGCAACGGACGGGCATGGTGGTTTTGGTGTCGGTTCGCTTAGTTTAAATAACATGTCCCCGGTGATTATCGATGTCGAGACGGGCACAGCGACAATCGACATGGGCGCAATGCATGCGAAGTCTGCCATTGAGAAACGCATTAAGTTTTTGACGGACCGGGAGGCGGTACCGAACGGGAAACTGTACTGGATTGTGTGGGTCACAGTCGGTCGAAAACCAGAAGGCTTTTACTACGGTGGAATTGCAGCATGTGATATGTTGGTTGACTTAGAAGCGAGACGCGGCTATAAATTATTGCCATATCACGTCAATCAGATGGACAAGTCGTTGAAGGGTCGGATTTTAATCGAGATGATGGACGCTCCGTCCCGAGACGTATTAGCAAATTTCTTACAGGAACATCGCCCCGAGATTTGGGAACAGTCGACTGAACTTCATGCAGAGCTCGAGCGCTTAAGCGCTGAGTAAAAAGATTGGACGAATTTTCGTCTCCAATCTTTTTTGTTTCGACTTTTTGGTATTAAAAGGGAATTTTGTAACTGAAGAGATATTCATTTGTAATTGTATGAAAATTCAGTATTATGATATACTGACTACATTGTGAAAAAAAGAAAGGGTGATACGATGAGCGAAACGAAAAAAATCTTAATCGGTCTCGCGCTAGGTGTTGTAGTTGGTCTAGGATTGGCGGGATTGCCGGATAATATTTATGAAACTGTGAATCCATATATTTTATCTCCGGTTGGAACGATTTTCTTGAATTTGATTAAAATGTTAGTCGTACCGATTGTCTTCTTCTCGATTATTTTAGGTGTCATGGGTCTCGGGGATCCGAAAGAGTTAGGCCGAGTCGGGACGAAATCGATTTTATTCTTTTTGACGACGACAGCACTCGCCATCATGTTAGCGATGGGTGTCGCATCTGTCTTACAGCCAGGGGAGCGTGGGGACTTCCAAACAACAGGTCTTGAATTTGAATCAACAGCGACCGAGGAATCGTCAAATATCGTACAGACATTCGTCAATATGATTCCGACAAATCCGATTACGGCACTCGCTGAAGGAAACATGCTTCAAATCATCGTCTTTGCGGCATTGATTGGATTTGCATTAATTGCTCTCGGGGATAAGGCGAAGACGTGGCGTCAATTCATCAAACAAGGTGATCGTATCATGATGTATTTGATTCATCTTGTCATGAAGCTCGCACCATACGGCGCTTTCGCATTGATTGCTTCTGCGATTGGAGGCATCGGTCTCGATGCGGTCGTTGCGATGGCATGGTATATGATTGCCGTCGTCTTGACGCTATTCTTACATGCAACCATTGTATACGGAGCAGCCGTTTACTTCATCGGGAAGATGAGTCCTGTATTCTTCTTCAAAAACTTCTATGAAGCGATGACGTTCGCCTTCTCGACGTCTTCATCAAACGCGACCCTTCCTGTTTCTATGGAAGTGGCACAAAGAAAACTTGGTGTCCCGCGTTCAATTTCTTCATTCGTGCAACCACTCGGGGCAACGGTCAACATGGACGGGACGGCAATCATGCAAGGGGTTGCGACGATTTTCATCGCACAAGTATTTGCTTCTGATTTAACGATGACTCAGTTGTTGACGGTCGTCATCACAGCGGTCCTCGCATCCATCGGGACAGCAGGTGTGCCAGGAGTCGGGCTCGTCATGCTTGCCCTCGTCCTTCAGTCGGTCAACTTACCGGTAGAGGGAATCGCCCTCATTATCGGGGTCGACCGTATTCTCGATATGCTTCGCACATCAGTCAACATCACGGGGGATGCGGCATGTGCGGTCGTCGTTTCGAAATTGGAAGAAAAACATTTACCACCAGTCGACGAAGACTCGTGGGATGAAACAGGCGCAACGTCTTCTTCATCACTATGATATAGTGAAGGACCATGACGACATGTCATGGTCCTTATTTTGTGCATAGAAAGAGTGATCGTTATGGAATGGGAATTGCTCCCGCTCCCTTTATTTTTGATTATCAGTATTTTACTGAATAGTGTGATCGCGGTCGCCGGTGTCCTACCGAGTGCTTTTCTAACAGCCATCAATATTAGCGTCCTCGGTCTCGTACCGGGTATTTTCGTATCGATTATCGGGGAGGCGATCGGCGCCATCGTGAGCTTCATTCTTTACCGAAAAGCACTACACCGTTATACATCCCCGAGTGGTAGCAGATTTCGACGCCTCCGAGAGTCTGGTGGAGCCGAAGCATGGTTTCTCGTTCTCGGGATGCGTTTCATGCCGTTCGTCCCGTCTGGTCTTGTTACGTTATCGGCAGCGTTCAGTCGTATGACACTCACATCGTTCGCGGTCGCGAGTACGATTGGAAAAGTGCCCGCTTTGATCATCGAAGGACTTGCCGTGACAGCTGCGATGCAGTTGACAATCGGATGGCAATTATTCCTCGTCGGACTCGTTGCCGTTTCATACCTCGTTTGGCGAATGCGTCAAAGGAGTGGCGAAAAGATATGACAAAACGCCTCGACGAAACGTTTCCTCGTCGTCTTTTTTCGTAACATGGTCCAGTCAATCAAAATCGATTCTTCAAAATCCTTTAAAAAGGTGTCGTGAAGCTCTTGTATGGATGTCGTATCGAATTGGGCAATCGTCATCTCATGGTTGAGAAACATGCTTCGAAAATCAAAGTTGGCCGATCCGACAAGGGCAACCTTGCCATCAATTAGAAGCGTTTTCGCATGGATGAAATGTCGATTATATTTATAAATTTTAATGTTTCGCTTAATCAGCTGTTCGAAATAATATTCGGAAGCATGAAAACTGAACCATTCATCGCCTTTCCCCGGTACGACGATTCTTACATCAATCCCGCTACGACCGGCGACCTCGAGAATCGCCAACAGTTCAGGTGGTGGAACGAGATAAGGGGTCGTGAGCCAGATGGACTCTTTAGCCTCCATGAGCAAGCGCATGAGTCCATCACGAATCGTGACATCTTTCCCGGGTGACGTGACGAGAAGTTGCGTCGCGCCGTTTTGTCCTTTCGGTTCATTCACAAAATACCGAGATAGATGTTCTTCGTCTGCGAACAAGTCCCATGTCTCATCCATCGTACCTTGACCCGCATATAACCAATTCTCAACGAAGAGCTGTTGGAGTTCTCGGACGAGTGGTCCCTCAAGGTGTAAATGGGTATCTCGCCAAAAGCCTAGCTTCTCATTTTTACCGAGATATTCGTCTCCTACGTTTAATCCACCGGTCAAAGCGATTTGACCGTCCACGACAATCAGTTTTTGGTGATTTCGGAAGTTCGCGTTGAAGACGAGATAAGGGTGCAAGACCGGGTCGAACGCCTGGACGTGAACGCGTGATTCACGTAACGGTTGAATGAAGTCTTCTCCGATTTCTTGACTACCGAGTCCGTCATACAAAAAACGAACGGTCACGTCTTCATTTGATTTTTGGATGAGTGCATCTCGGACTTTCAAAGAAATCTCATCCGTTCGAAATAGATAGTACTGAATATGAATATGATCTGTTGCATTGTTGATGACTTCTAACAAAGTCTCAAATTTCGATTCACCATTGACGAGAAGCTTCGTCGAGGTATGTCCGTTCGCACCGGTCGCACCTAACTTTTCGAGTGTTCGTGTCAACGGATAGGCGGACACGATCTCAGGTGAGGTCTCAATTTTTTCGCTCTCGATTGCTTGTCTTAGCATCCGAATTTCAGATGACGTCCGTTTAAAGCGTCGATGACGACGTGGAGTGCGTCCGAACATGACCCACGCCAACACACCGATGAACGGGATGAAGAACACGGTAAGTAACCAGGCGAGCTTTCCTTGGGGCTGTACTTGGTCAAATAGAATCTGCCAACCGACGACAAGCGGTGCGACGATGGCGATGCCGATTAAAACAGGTATAAGGATATCCAGCCAAAAAAAGAGACTGACTAGCAAAATGACACTGATGACCATAATCATCAATTGGATGACACGACGTTTCAAACGAAACACCACCTTTCCAGAAACGATGAAAACGAGGGGATGCATCCCCTCGTTTTTAGTACACGCTGTTCAGAACAGCGTTGATTTCATCCGCGTAACGGACAAAGAAGTACACATTCACTGCGAGAGAGAACAAGACGAGGAAGAGACCGAACTGTGCTTTTGTCCGATTCCGATTCCAGTAATAGAAGACGGACAATAACACGGCTAGTCCGACGAATAGAGCGATGACTTCAACGATTCCCCAGACGATATCTTTGGATAAAAACATGTCGACGATTGTCATGACGACATAAACGAAGACGACAATCCCCATAATCACGACTAAAATAGCTAGAATAATGCTAATCCAATCTGAGCTAACTGCGTCAATTAGGTTTTCAATGGCCATTTCGTATTCGCTCACAACCGTTCCTCCTTTCGAGAGACTGCATAACTATTCATCTATTCCCCTTTTTCCTATTTCTAAAATCAAGCTTTCACTGGAGAGTGCATAAATGACGGCAATGGAATTTTGGAAACGATTGCTACGACCGCAAATATATAAAGCCAACTATTCGGTGGGAAAAAAAGTACGAGTAGTACGATAATCGCCAACGGTTGTCGCATAGCTGTCGCAAGTAAGGCACTCGTCGTGAGGACGACGGAAAACGTCATATCAATCTCAAATAAGAGGCTGAAAAAATAGCCAAGGGTGAACGAAGAAAAAAGAAGTGGGTATATATGACCGCCACGCCAACCGGTAGCTAGGCAGAATGCCGTAAAGAGCAGTTTTAACACACTGTAAAGGAGAAGTGTGTATAGCGGGATGAGTTGCCACTCATCTACGTACTCAAGGATTGTTTCTTCACCAGAGAAGAGTAAGTCTGGATAGAGGAGAGCCATTCCCCCGATTCCGATGCCGCCAAGCGTAGTGAGCAATAAAATAGGAATGTTTGAAAAAAGTCGCATTAATGTATGTTCACTGACTAAGTAGAGCCATCCGAGAATCATACCGCCAAGGACAATCAATAAAATTGACCAATCGATTTGGACGCTTTCAATCGCTGGGAATTTAATGATAAACGGTGGGCGTTCGTCGAGTTGATTGAGTAGATAGAACGTTCCGATTCCAGCGAGTGTAGCAAGAAGGTTCAGCATCGGTTGTTTCTTTCGCTCAGTTTCCTCAGCCGCAATCGCGCCGAAGAGTGGCGCGTTGAAGACAATCCCGAGAACGACCGCATGACCGACTTCTTGTAATTCACCTAATTCTTGGCGCACGTAGCGGATGCGCTCTGAGAACCATGTCGTGAGCCCCCCGACGATGCCGACGAGTGCCGCTTCAGGTCCTAAACTTGCCCCTCCGATGAGGACGAGTAAAGCGGTCAATGTCGTGAACCCGATCAAGCGGTAGTCAATACGGCCGGTCCCTTTCCGTTCTTCTAGTACTTCTGGCATGAGGCGCGGCATCCGACCATAACGGTGTTGCAAAAGACCGATCAACACCCCGGCGAGGACCGGGACGAGGAATAGATACAACCGAACATCAAATTGTTCAGGGACCGTATGCCATACAAAATGAATCCCTTTATAGACGACGGATAAGAAGAGCCAACTCACTAAGCCGATGATAATTCCGAGTACAATCGCATAGCCACTGACAATCCATGATTTCATCTACATACTCACCTCTTTCGCCCGCATCAATCTTCTATAATTATGCTATCTCCTGAACACCTCTGACCGAAACCTAAAAATTAATGAAATAAAGAGGAAGGAATGGGCGGCAGGCATTTACTCATCATAGAAAAACGAAAAAGAGTGCAGGGTTTCGACAAGGTCGATGCCTACACTCCTCGTTAAGAAGTTTACTTATGCAATTTCAAAGGTGTGCTTATTCGCAGGTGCCGGTTTTCCAAAGAAATACCCTTGTGCCAAATCGAATCCGAGCTCACGACAGACATCTGCCTCCTCTAGACGTTCTATGCCCTCGGCAAGAAGCGTGATTCCCATCGAATTGGTCAAAGCTCGTACTTTTTTGAGGAAGGACCGCTTCTCGGCATCTTCATCACAAAATGAAATATAAGAGCGGTCGATTTTGACATAGTCTGGTTCGAGTCGTTTCAACATATCGATGGTAGAGAAACCTGCACCGACATCATCTAATGCGACTTTCATCCCCCGTTGTTTATACGTTGAAAAAACGTGTTGAAGATGATCGACGTCATGTACTTTCTCCGTCTCTACGACTTCGAATATAAAGCGGTCTGGGCTGAGTCCATATCGATCGATGATATCGAACGTATGTTGTAAACAATAGTCCGGATTATAAATCGTCGATGGTAAAAAGTTGATAAACGTCTTTTGATGTGGAGCTACGGCTTCGAACGTCGCTTTAATCGCCTCGGCGCGAGCACGTTGATCGAGCTTCGAATGCAACCCAAACCGGTTGGCCGTTCGGAATAGGTCACCGGGTGAAATAGAAGCACCACTACGGAGAAGTGCCTCATACCCGAACGTTTCCTTAGAATCGAGGAAGATAATCGGTTGAAGGTGGCTCTCAAACGTTCCGTGCTGAATTTGATCAATGATATGACGATGCGCGAGTTGATCGCGTAACACCTCGACCTCGAGTGGAGGCGTTTGACTGTTCGATTGATTGTCGACACAGTATACGGTACCCTCAACGTGCATCAGAAGTGCATCTAATTCTTCGAATGATGTATAAGAATATTCTTTCGTTTTTGTGATGAGTTCCCCTTGAGAAATTAAAGGAACCGTTGTGTTACAGGAAGCACAGGGTGACCACATAGTATTCCACCTTTCCATTCAAAATTAGTTCATTCAGTATATCGGCTACGTCTCACAAAAAACTCACATTCAAGATACATTTCGCAAAAAAATCGTGCAAAATGGGTACAGGTTTTGTATACTTCCTATCGTATGAATAAGAAGCGCCTCAAAACGCCACTCGCATACGAACAACTTTTTGAACAGAAAGGGGTTCTATCGATGGACCAAAAATTAAAATTATGGTTTACGGAGCACCAAACAGAAGATTACGGAATCACGTTCCGTGTAAACCACGTTTATGAGAGCGAACAAACGGAGTTTCAACGACTAGAAATGGTCGAAACGGACGAGTTCGGAACGATGTTGTTACTTGACGGGATGGTCATGACGACGGATAAGGACGAATTCGTCTATCACGAGATGGTCGCACACGTCCCACTCTTTACACACCCGAATCCGAAACATGTACTGGTTGTCGGTGGGGGAGACGGCGGTGTTATTCGTGAAATTATGAAACACCCATCAGTGGAAAAAGCTGTTCTCGTTGATATCGACGGAAAAGTCATTGAATATTCGAAGAAATACTTACCAAATATCGCAGGGGAACTGGATAACCCTCGCGTGGAAGTCATCGTCGGTGACGGGTTCATGCATATCGCTAAGTCTGAAAACGAGTACGACGTCATCATGGTCGACTCGACAGAACCGGTCGGACCAGCAGCGAACCTCTTCACAAAAGGGTTCTATGCAGGGATTTCGAAGGCGCTCAAAGAGGATGGCATCTTTGTCGCACAAACGGATAACCCATGGTTCACGCCAGAACTCATCCAAACGGTTCAACGTGACGTGAAGGAAATCTTCCCGATTACGAAATTGTACACGGCAAATGTTCCAACGTACCCGAGCGGCATGTGGACGTTCACAATCGGTTCGAAGAAGTACGACCCTGAACAAGTATCAGCGGAGCGTTTCCATGACATCGAAACAAAATACTATACACCGAAGCTTCATAATGCAGCATTCGTCCTTCCAAAATTCGTGGAGGATTTGACAAAATGATCAAACGTTTCGATGAAGCATACTCAGGTAAAGTGTTTATCGCCAGTCTCCCAGAGGTGACAGAGGCGAAGACCGTTCTTTACGGGATGCCGATGGACTGGACGGTTAGTTTCCGTCCGGGCTCGCGTTTCGGTCCGAACCGGATTCGTGAAGTGTCGATCGGCCTTGAAGAATACAGCCCGTATTTAGACGGTGACTTGGCTGATGCTGCGGTGTACGACGCAGGAGACATCCCACTTCCGTTCGGGAACGCACCAAAGTCGCTCGACCTCATCGAAGCATTCGTCAAAGATGTCGTCAAGGCGGGCAAGTTCCCACTCGGAATGGGTGGCGAACACCTCGTCACATGGCCGATTATCAAAGCGATGCACGACGTATATGGTGACGACTTCGTCATCATCCACTTGGATGCGCATACGGACCTTCGGGATGAGTATGAAGGCGAGCCACTCTCGCACTCGACCCCACTTAAAAAGGCGGCAAACTTGATTGGACCATCGAACTGTTACTCGTTCGGGATTCGTTCAGGGATGAAAGAAGAGTTCGAATGGGCACGTGAAGTTGGCTACAATATGCACCAGTTTGAGGTGATCGAGCCACTCAAGCGCGTCTTGCCGACACTCGCTGGGAAAAAAGTATATGTCACCATCGATATCGATGTCTTAGATCCATCGGCAGCACCAGGTACGGGCACACAAGAAATCGGTGGCATCTCGACGAAAGAATTGTTAGAAGCGGTACACGCCATCGCAAATGCGGACCTCGACATCATCGGAGCGGACCTTGTCGAAGTATCACCGGCATATGATCAGTCGGATATGACGGCCATCGCGGCGGCTAAGATTCTTCGCGAGATGATGATTGGATTCGTGAAGTAAATGCGGAAAAAAGGTCAGCTGGAAATGGAACTGAGCGCCCGCATCACCCAATGGGAGAAAGAATACCTGGGTCGCGGATCATTGACGTGTAAGGCAGACCTGCTTCGAGACCTCGCCATCGTCACACTCCAAGGGGTGTTGACGCCGGCCGAGTATGATTTGGCCACCAAGTCGTCAGGTCGCGAACAATTAAAGAAATACCGCAACAATCTTGTCGAAGCGGGACGCACTCAACTCGAGTCCATCGTCGAGCAAGTACTTGGTCGCTCGATCGTCTCTCTCCATACGGACATCAGTACGAAAACGGGAGAGCGTCTGATTGTGTTTCGTTTGGACGCGCCTTGGGATCAAACCGATTGACAACGGGAACATGACTTTTTAAAATGAGAGTCAGAGACGTATATAGGAGCGACTGGACGAGTCATCATGAAGCGTGCTGTTCGAAATCTTGTTACGGAGCTACTGACCAATTTAATAACCGACAGTTGTCGGCCTGACGGAGCGATTGTTCGAGCCGTCGGCATACAGCGCACGCCTATTTAGGTGTGCGCTTTTTTGTCGCCAAGGAGGAAGACGTATGGAATTGTTTTTATTTTTATTGACGAGCGCCCCGGTGCTTCTGTTTGTGACGGGGGTCATCGCCGCAGTCGGAAAATCAAATCTCAAGATTCCCGATTCGCTGAGCACGACGCTAAACATTTACTTACTACTCGCCATTGGGCTAAAGGGTGGCATGGGACTCGCCTCGGTATCTTTTGAGGAGATTGCGTTACCGCTGACCGTGACGCTTTTGATTGGAATTTCACTGCCGATTCTCGCGTTTTTCGTCGGAGGAATGCTCAACTTTTCATTCCATGAACGAATTGCGATGGCTGCGACGTTCGGTTCCGTTTCACTCGTGACATATGTGGCTGCATCGACGCAACTTGAGCGACTCGGGATTGGATATGAGCCGTTCATGACGACACTGGTCGTTGTCCTCGAAATCCCAGGTTTGATTGTAGCGTTACTGCTATATAATCAGATACAAGTTTTGGGCATCACGGCGACATCCAGCAAAACAAACTCATTGTCTGTGCTACGGGATAGCTTATTCTCAAAGAGTATTCTGTTGATGCTTGCAGGTCTTGTCGTAGGACTCGTGACACCAGACGCAACTCCGCTCAAGCCATTCTTTGTAGACTTGTTTCCAGGGGTGTTGCTCCTCTTTTTATTAGGGTTAGGCGTCAAAGTCGGACAACAGTTAAAGACGGTGTCGACGTACGGACTGAAGTTCGTCATCATGGGAATACTCTTCCCGTTGATTGGAGCACTTGTCGGCTTTGTCGCAGCAGGAGTCGCTGGTCTGTCCGATGGAGGGACGATTCTTCTGATGACACTTGCGGCGAGTGGGTCATACATTGCTGCTCCAGCGATGCTGCAAGCCTCGGTCCCAGAAGCGAAACCATCCTTCTATTTGACCTTGTCTCTCGCGATCACCTTCCCGTTCAACTTATTAATCGGAATACCAATGTATATCGCAATCGTCACATGAAAAAGCGCTGACTTATTAGTCGGCGCTTTTTCATGTCTCATCTTGGATTATTGCGTAATCTTTTGTGTCTCCATGCATTTGAGAGCGGCAGTCCAGCTTCCGAATAGGACATTAATCGTAGACGTACTCGGCACGTTCCGTCCTTCAGCCCATTTTCGGTAATGGAGGATACTGAAGTGGGATAATTCTTTTTTCGCAAGACGCAACGCTTCAATGACATCCTCTTCATCCCATTTTCTTTTTGGTGGAGCGATGTCCAACACGAAAAGTGCATAGCTCCAAGAACCGTACTTCCGGGCAATTGTGGCGACTGTCGGATAGCCACGTTCTTGTGCCCACACTGCATAGTGTTGTGACGTTAAGCGTTCGAGCTCTTCAGACGCTTCAATCAAGGCTTGAATGATTCGTTCTTCACTATTTTTAGCGGCCGTCGTTTGAAGTTTGGCCTCTCGAAGTGCATTCGACCATGAACCAAAACGACTACTGATAAGTGTGAGGGAAGGAGAACGCGTCACTTTTGACCATTCTCGGTACGTTTGACTCGTGAACAGAGTGAGTTCTTCTGCAGCTTTGTTTAATGCGAGTAGAATATCTTCGTCTGAATAATAATGGAACGAGAGCTTTATTTGTGCGGCAACGAGAGCTTCACGCCACGATCCGAATTGGTGAATGACGGTAGAAAGGGAAGGAACATTTTTGTCATGTGACCAAACACTGTATTGTTTGGAATCGAGTTCTGAGTATTCTTGGGCAGCGAGTTGCAAAGCTTGTACGATTTGAGGTCGTGTCCATTTTTTCATCTTGGTGTCTCTCCTTTTGTAGGGACGCTAGCAGGCGTCTTAGAAGGTCTCTTGGTGTGAATGAACATGTATGTTGTCAGAACGGTCGTACAGAAGTGAACAGCGATGCGTTGCATGTACCTCCTTTTCAATCAAAACACAGTTGTCAACAACACCCAATTTTATTTGGTTTATTCTTTCCATTCCCGTTAGGTGGGAAATTATTCATTATGTGAATGAAATAGTGAGAATAACTTTGTAAACTTATTTGTTACAGCGATTTCATTAATAACAAAAAGCTCGAATTATCCTTAAATTTGTTACAACGACTCGGGTAGTTTACTATCATCAACGTATTCTTCGCACGATCCATGACCCAACAAGACCAAACAACTTAGACATTTGGAGGTGCAGTAAACGATGGCTACACTCGTTAGCGTATATCGGAGAAATCGTAGAAACTTACTATTTTTCTGTGTCGACATTGTAATCGTTTCAATCGTGTTATACATGACGTTTGATATTTTGTTCTCGAGAGTGATGCCTTATACGGCAACGAATTACGATTTGATGCTGATGGTATCCATCAAGATGATCAGTTTTATGTTCGTCGGAATGCTTTTGAAAATTCACCGAATCGATTGGCGTTACGCATCCATTCATGAAATGAAACAAGTGACGATTGCGTTGATTAGCAGTGACTTGATTTTATTCGCTTACAATCAAATTCAATTTGGGCGCGGACTTGGGGTAATGATTGCCGTTCAAGGCTTGCTTGCGTTTAACTTCATTCTGTTTACTCGTGTATTAGCACGAAACCATGTTCTGCATACGTTTAAACTACATGCTTCTCCCAAAGGTCGAAAAACACTCATCATCGGGGCCGGGAACTCAGGTCAACTCATCGTGCGTGAATTGAAGGAGTATCGAACAACAGTACTTCACGTAGTAGGCATACTCGATGACGATTCGATGCTTGAGTCGTTATACGTTCATGGTGTTCCGATTCTTGGAACGACAGATGAATTAGAACGAATCATCGAAGATCAAGGAATTGAAGTTGTGATTCTCTCGATTCCTAGCTTGTCGTACACAAGACGAATCGAGTTGTTAAAACGAATTGAGAAGACAGGCGTTGAATCCCACGCTTTACCGATGATATCGGAACTTGCGACTGGAAATGTTTCAATCAACGAAATCCGCGAAGTGAAGATTGAAGACTTGCTGGGACGTGAACCCGTCCAACTCGATATTTCTGGTATCTCGAAACATGTAGAAGGCGCAACCGTTCTAGTGACTGGAGCTGGGGGTTCAATCGGCTCAGAACTTTGCCGTCAATTGATCAAGTTCAAACCTGCCGAGATGATTCTTCTCGGACATGGTGAAAACAGTATTTATTTAATCGAAAAAGAATTGAGCGGTCTTGGACTTGAGACGAAGCTTCATCCGGTCATCGGAGACGTGCAGGACATAGAGCGCCTCGAGTATGTTTTTCAGACGTATCGTCCTGAAATTGTGTACCATGCAGCGGCTCATAAACACGTCCCATTAATGCAAGACAATCCGTTAGAAGCCGTCAAAAACAACGTGTATGGAACGAAAAATATGGTTGATGTTGCCTCCAAATATCGAGTTGATCGATTCGTGATGGTTTCAACCGACAAGGCGGTGAATCCAACGAACGTCATGGGGTCGACAAAGCGGATCGCAGAAATGATTGTTCAAGAAAAATCACGATCGAGCGAGACGATCTTCGCGGTCGTTCGGTTTGGTAACGTACTCGGTAGTCGTGGGTCCGTCGTCCCACTTTTTAAAGAGCAAATTGTACGAGGCGGTCCTGTCACCGTAACCGACCCAGAGATGACACGCTACTTTATGACGATTCCTGAGGCGAGTCGACTCGTTATTCAAGCGAGTGTGTTGTCACGAGGCGGTGAAATTTTCGTGCTTGATATGGGCAATCCGGTAAAAATCATCGACTTGGCCAAGAAAATGATTGAACTCAGTGGATTTACCACCGATCAAATTCCGATTGAAGTGACGGGCATCCGTCCAGGCGAAAAATTATACGAAGAGTTACTGGCTACCAATGAACTGGACCCAGAGGCAAATATTTTCCCTAAAATCTTTGTCGGTTGCACGCGTCCATTCACATCAGCGACTCCTATTTTGCGGTTAGTCGAACACTTTAGAGACAATAGTGCAGCACTGACTGATGCCTTACTTTTTGTTGCGAACAGCGATGATATTGATGGAGATTTGCAACGAATCTTTGCAAGTGGATTTGAATTCATCCCAGCCCAGCAAGTGCGGATCCGCGTCGCCGATGGAAATTAAAGGGGGGAGTGCAATGAGTAATCGTGTCATGGTGGTCGGTGTGTCAACGTTTAAAGGATTTCATATTGCTCGACGTCTATTAAAAGAAGGTTACGAAGTAATCGGGATCGATGACGAAGGACAAGCGAAACATCAACTCTCAAAGCAACGACTCTACGTATTGTCTCACCCAATGTTTCATCTCATTCGAACAGATACCTCACACAGGCCGAATATGCGTCAAGTCATGACGATGTATGAGCCAAATCACGTCATCTTATGTGGAGGACCTTCAAGTGTTTATACAGGGAGGGAGATGGAACGCTTTGAACAGGTGAAGCAATTGATCAGAAGTCAAAAAAATAGGGTGTCCGCCCCATCGTTCATCACTTTCGACCTTCCAATCGAAGATACACGACATTCCTCGTCGGCACTGCACCTCGTGACAGAAGATGTTTACGGCCCTTGGGACGATTCGACTACGTTGTTCTCAAAAGCAGTGCTCGCTATTGATCAAGGTCATCGTATGGTTGGTTACTATGCAACGGATATCGTGAAAGCTTCTTATATCGATGATGTGGTTGAAACAGTCGTTCGAGTTCTACGGCTCATTCAATCAGATTTGACTCTCGTTGGGCAGTTTCGAATTAACGCTTCCGACTATGTCCATGTTCAAACGTTATTAACTGAAGTTGGATATTTGATGCATCATCCGGTAAACCTGACGCTTCCGGTTCGTGATCAAGTGTTTCACGAAGTAGATTTGCCTACGCTAGAAGCTATGACTGGTTTTAACCCTCAGACATCCTTATATGAAGGGTTGAAGGAATTGATTGAATGGTACGACACCTATCAAACGATGATGAAGGAGGACATGAGCACATGAATATTCTATTATCAAAGCCGCACATGTCCGGTCGAGAAATGATCTATGTAGAGGAGGCGTTCTCGAGTAATTGGATTGCGCCACTCGGTCCGAACGTCAACGCATTTGAAGACGAACTTGGAAAGTACACCGATCATACGCATATGTTGGCAACTAGCTCCGGTACGGCGGCGCTACATCTTGCCTTGATGACGCTCGGGATAGAGAAGAACGATCTCGTCTTTTGTCAGACACTCACTTTTGTCGCTTCGGTCAATCCAATCCTTTACGTCGGAGCAACACCGGTCTTCATTGACTCAGAAGATAAGACGTGGAACATGTCTCCGGAGGCTTTGCGGAAAGCACTCGTTCAAGCTGCTACGAAAGGGCGATTACCTAAAGCAGTCATCGTTGTTCATCTATATGGGGTGGTCGCAAAAATCGGTGAGATTCGTCAAATTTGTAAGGAATTTGAGGTCCCGTTGATTGAAGATGCCGCAGAGTCACTCGGTTCAACGTGGCAAGGTCTAATGACCGGTACGATTGGAGACATCGGTTTTTATTCATTCAATGGTAATAAAATTATCACAACATCAGGCGGAGGGATGCTACTGCTCGGCTCTGACAGTCAACGTCAACATGCGTTAAAACTCGCAACACAAGCAAGGGAGAATGAGTTGCACTATGAGCATGAGGAAGTAGGTTATAACTACCGTTTAAGTAATGTCTCGGCAGGTATCGGTCGTGGACAGTTAGAGGTCATCGAACAGCGGGTACGTGCGCGACGCAATGTCTTTAAACGATATGAACGCATGTTTTCAGAAATGGATGTCACGTACCAACAAGAGGTTCCGTATTCGCGTGCGAATCGTTGGCTGACTGCGATGCAACTTGGTCGAGACGTCGTCAGTCGCGATCAATTGATTCAACACTTAACAGGGGCTGGTATTGAATCACGACCTGTGTGGAAACCAATGCATTTACAGCCGCTCTACCGAGATGCTGAATATGTCACAGTCGATGGAGAAGATGTCAGCCGTCGATTATTTGAAAACGGGATTTGTTTACCGTCGAGCTCCAATATGACGATTGGAGAACAGCAAAAAGTGATTCAAACCGTGCTTGATACACGTTCTTTCATAAAAGAAAAAAGCGTGTAAGGAGGAACATATATGACGAAGGAAGCAGAGATCATTCAAGCGCTTCAAACTGCTGCATCTCTGACTCCCTCCCTCACGGTGACACAATATCAACGATGGAGCCAAAATCGAGACGCCCCCACGTTTCTAGACATTTTGAAAGTATACGGGACGTGGACAAGTGCCTTGAAAGCGTCAGGGTTGTTAGAACCAAGGCGTTATGAATCTCATGATTTTATACAAGCGCTTCGGCTCGCATCGATACAAGGAGGAAAGTTAACGAGCAGTCAATATCAACAATGGGCAGCTGGTCGGAACGTCCCTTCATTAGGTGATATTATTACCCACTTTGGGTCATGGAGTCTCGCTGTAAAGGCGGTCGAACATTTAGAAGAAGAACATTTCACGGTACAACCCGCGAAAGAGAAAGCGGAGATGGTGCAAGCGTTGTATGAGGCCTATCGGGTGTTAACCCCGTTCAATGCGATTACTTATCAAAAATGGGCGAAACAATTTCATAAACCGAGTGTGGCAAAAGTGTCAAGACGTTTTGGTTCATGGAAGCGGGCTCTATATGAACTTGGGATTCAAGAAGTGACGGATCGAAAGCGATAAGTGTGGAGGGATGTGGAGATGACTAGACCCATTGTGCTCATGATTAGTGATCATCATACGTCTGTTTTTGTATATCATGCTATCCGTAATTTGGGAGTAACACATGTCATTCAAGAAGATGGGCCAACCGAACATCGACCGCAGTCTCTCAAGGAATGGCTTATCCATCAATACATTCGGTGGGCGACACCGTTTATGCGTTGGACGAGTCAAAAGCGTATTCAAGAAGTGAGAAAACGGTATCCGCTAAATGATCTATCGATTCCACCCCACCATATCATTCATGTGTCATCATTGAACGATGATAAGACGATGATGTGGCTTGAAAAACTTGCCCCAGAGTTAATTGTTGTCCATGAGACAGGGCCGATTGAGCCGAGTCGATTGAATCAATTGCCGTGTCCGATTCTCACGATACGTCCATCAATGGCGGAAGGACAGCTACAAGCATATTGGGCGATTCAACATCAGCCTTCGTTCTGTGAGACGACGCTTGAACAATGGACCACACAAGGATGGCGGGTTCTCGAGCGAGTGGTCATCTATAAAGGTGGGACCGACAATTTTGCCACATATCCTTACCTACAATTGACAACGGTCTTACCGATGTTACGTCGACACATCGAAACGATGGATAGTATGAAAACAGACCACCGACAAATCAAAGTCCAAGCCTGAGGCTTGGACTTAACTGTTGACGATACAATAATATTGGATGGCTTCGTTGTAATAGGCAGCAAGACCTGGCTCGAAGCGGTCATAAAATTCAGTGAATCGTTCATCCGCCACATACATCTGTCCGAGTCCACTGAACATGTCGAGCGAACAATCGTAAAAGTGTGTGTCGATGAACAAATGATTGTCTCTGACAATCGATTGAACCCGTTCATCCTCGATTGCGACTTGTGAACGGAACAGGTCGACGAGTGGCGCAATCAAATCGAGTTGCATCTGATTCATGCGCTCCCAGTCCGTTTTCGAGCGCTTCGCCGCCCGTTCTTGTGTGGTTTTGTAAGCTGAACTGTCCCCCCACCGCTCTTTTACCTCATCTTGATGCTTTGCCTCATGTGCTTGAATCTCTTCATAAGACAATCCGTTGAACAATGATTTGTCTTCCATCGGGATCCCTCCTTTTAGTGAGGTGAGGGTCGCTTCAGCGGTCTCCGCCAACTTCGCAAAATAAGCCGCTTTCTGTCGTAACGCCTCAATATGCTCACTCAACACCTCGACTCGGTCGAACGTCGTCGAATCAAGCAATTGTCTGATTTGATCGAGGGGGACATCGAGTGTTCGGTAGAATAAGATAAGTTGCAACCGTTCTGCGTCGCTCGACATGTAACGCCGGTAACCGTTATCATCGCGAGCGGGAACGAGAAGACCAATCGCGTCATAGTGTCGAAGCGTTCGTGTCGTCGTCCCTGCGAGTGCCGCGAGTTGTTGGATGGTGTACATCCCTTCACCTCCTTAGCTTCAGCGTAAACGTTGACGTCACGTCAAGGTCAAGCCCGTTTTTCAAATAACGAAAATCCGTTCCGTTCCCCGATGTAACGGAAACCGAACTGAGGATAGTACCCGTTCAAGAAGGTGTTGTCTGCAACACAGTCTAACCGAATCGTTGAGGGTGAATGGGAGAGCGCATATTCCATTAACTTCTCTCCAATCCGCTCACCCTTTAAACTTGAGTCCGTGACGAGTCGATGCAAGTAAACGGCATCGTCCGGTTTTTCCCATAGGTTATGGTCCCAATCGGTCGGTGGGATGAGACTGACCGAACCGACCACTTGCGCGTCACGTTCATATACAAACACGGACCCTTTCGTTAAATCGTGTCGTACATAATCCGAGCGGCTCGGCTCTAAATACTTGACCCATTGTGACTTCCCGGCGACTTGAAACTCTTTCGCTTTCTTCAGAATTAAGTGATCGATTGCTGGGAAATCCCGAAGTGTAGCAGGTCGAAACATGATAAAACACCTCGCTTTCATTTCTTTTCAAAATCGTGTAGGGTACACGTTAAGTATGCTGATGAAACATCTTTGTATCATTGAATGTTTTTTGGTAAGATAAATTTATTGCAACGTGCAAACGATTGCGCTAATGATATAAAGTTCACAGCACGGATAAGATGATTATATATGAAGAGCAGTGAGTTTTGGGATAAGGAGTATCTAGATCACATGCAACTTTTACAACGAGAACAACAAACACAAACAAAGACGCTTAAACGCAACTGGTGGAAAGAAGCCGTCGCCTATCAGATTTATCCGCGCAGTTTTTACGACGCGAACGGAGACGGAATCGGAGACATCCAAGGAATCATTGATAAGCTCGACTATTTGAAAGACCTCGGCATTGACGTCATCTGGATTTGTCCGATGTATAAGTCACCAAACGATGACAACGGCTATGACATTAGTGACTACCAAGACATCATGGACGAATTCGGTACGATGGAAGACTTTGACCGCTTGTTGGACGAAGTGCATCAGCGCGATATGAAACTGTTGCTCGACCTCGTCGTCAATCATACGTCGGATGAGCACCCGTGGTTCGTTGAATCGAAGAGCTCAAAAGACAATCCGAAGCGAGACTGGTACATTTGGCGCGATGGGAAGCTGGATGGATCGAAGCCGAACAACTGGGAATCGATTTTCGGCGGGTCGGCTTGGGAATTCGATGAGACGACGGAGCAATACTACTTGCATGTCTTCTCGAAGAAACAGCCGGACCTCAACTGGGAAAACGCTGAGATGCGTACAGCGGTATACGATATGATCAACTGGTGGCTCGAAAAAGGGATCGACGGATTCCGTGTCGATGCAATCAGCCACATTCGCAAGAATCCGACGTTCGCCGACTTGCCAAACCCGAACGACCTCGACTTTGTACCGTCGTTCGAGATGCACATGAACGTGGACGGAATTCACGACTATTTAGAAGAGCTTCGTGACGAGACGTTCAATAAACATGACATCATGACAGTCGGTGAAGCGAACGGTGTATCCCCTGACGATGCGCACCTTTGGGTCGGTGAAAAAGAAGGGAAGATGAACATGGTCTTCCAATTCGAACACATGGACCTATGGAGTGAAAATGCCGATTCGAAACTCGATGTCGTCCACTTGAAGAACGTGTTGACGAAATGGCAAAAAGGACTTGAAGCCGACGGATGGAACGCGCTTTACGTCGAAAACCATGACCAAACGCGTACCGTCTCAAAATGGGGAGACGATGAGCGTTACTGGAAAGAGAGCGCAAAATCGATTGCGATGATGTACTTCCTCATGCAAGGGACGCCGTTTATCTATCAAGGTCAAGAAATCGGGATGACGAACGTCAAATTTGAGTCGATTGACCAATACGATGACATCGCGACACGCAATCGCTACTATATCGGCGTCGAACAAGGGAAGAGCCATGACGAAATGATGCGCATCACGTGGAATTCGTCACGCGACAACACGCGTACACCGATGCAGTGGAGTGATGCTCCGAATGCCGGGTTCACGTTCGCGGAGAAGCCGTGGTTCGGAATCAATCCGAACTATACAGACATCAACGTCGAATCGCAGCTTGAAGACGAGGACTCGATCTTCAACTTCTATAAAGAGATGATTCAACTTCGCAAAGGTGACGAGACGTTTGTATACGGTTCGTATGACGTCGTCTTACCGGATCACTCGGAAGTGTATGCTTATACGCGTACGCTCGGGGAGACGCAATACCTCGTCGTCACGAACTTGACGGCGAAAGAGACAATGTTTGACATGGATCAAACACTTCGTGCGAAAGATGTCGTCTTGAGCAATATGCCGATTGAAGGCGATGTTGAATCAACACTCCTTCATTTGAAACCATTCGAAGGCCGTGTGTATAAAGTAAGCTAACCTTTTGACTTTTCATAGGGAGACCGCGGGCACATCATTGCCTGCGGTCTTTTTCTGGAGTTGTCTTTCTAGCGTATCGAGACACATATCAATCTTGACAATGAAGCATCCATCCATTTCACAGAGCGTGTCGGAATGTCGTACGAGTGCACAAGAGAAGGATTCATCTATGAAAACGATGAGTGGATGAATCACTTTGTCTACGTGAAGACGAAGCAATGTCAATAGAACGATATGTGGAAGATGTGGTACGATGAGTTGACGGAAAGGGGGATGAGCATGGCGATTGAACCACTTCGCGTGCGTGTCCAGCAAACAACACGGATGAGTGATATTCCAGAAGCGATTGAGTTAACGATGGATGGATTATACTATCCATTGAAGACTGGATTTATTCTCATGTTTGACCAGCAACAAGAGGACGGACCAGTCCCGACGACAATCAAGTACACACCAGAACGGTTGGCGCTCATCTGCAAAGGACCGATTGAGATGAACCATTCATTCATCGAAGGGCGCTTCACGCAAAGCCTATACAAGAATGCATATATGTCGATGACGATGGCCACGACGACATCGCGCCTCGACGTGTCCGAAGAGTCGTGTACGTTCGTATACGAATTGTCCATGAATGAAGAAAACGTGGGTATATATGAAGTACACGTCACATGGACGTTTGAAGGAGGAGAGAACGAATGAATTTTACAGAACGTGTAAACAAGATTGAAGAGATGTTAAATGAAGATTGGTTCGAGATGCTCGAGACGAACGAAGAAGAGTATGAAGAGTGGCGTGGTCGTCTCGAAGACCATGCTGAACAAGTCATCGTGCATTACGACCAGGAGAACGGAGTCGATGTCAATTCGATCGATAAACTGCTTCAATTGAACGACGAGTTCCCTCTTCTTTACGGTGAGGATACGGTTCGCCTGTATATCGCACTCATTGAGGCACGCCCTGAAGACAAAGCGGTCTACGATCGGTACGTCGATTATTTGGCGGCCATCAGTGATGCATCGCATGAACAGTTTTTACATTTCCATACGCTCGTCGAGGCCGGTCGATTGGAAGAGGCGAGACAACTCGCTCCGCATATGCCGCAGCGTCTCGGACTCGAAGCATGAGTCTACGAAAAGTGTCATCTGAACAAGATGGCGCTTTTTTTCATGCCTAAAAGGGGGACAATATCCAATCAGAACGTCCATTTTATTTCGAGTGAGCATTCTCTAAGATGAAGGAACATGGAAATCAAATAGAGAACGTGAATGGAAAGGAATAAAGGGGGAATTGTGATGTTAAGACTAATCAAAACATCTGTCGAACAAAAAGAACAGATTCTGGCGTTTTTACAGGAATGGCATGAGCGCGATGAACGAATCGTCCCGACCTCAGTCGACCGTGAGACGACGGACTTCGAGGCATACGTCAACACGTTACGCCAGAAAGAGTTACGTGAACATATTGAGGAAGGCTGGGTCCCGAGTACAACGTATTGGCTCACGGACGGGGAGGAGCTTCTTGGCGCGACGAACATTCGTCATGAGCTGAACGAATCGCTCTTGAAGATTGGCGGGCATGTCGGGTATGGGGTGAAACCGAGCGCACGCGGGCGTGGACTCGCCACAATCCAACTGCAACTTGCGCTTGAAAAAGTGAAAGAGCTCGGCATCGAGCGTGCACTCATCACGTGCAACCGGACGAATATTGCTTCACGTCAAGTCATTTTAAACAATGGTGGCGTTGCGGATACACCATACACGGAAGAAGATGGGACGATTGTCGAGCGGTTTTGGATTGACTTGAAAGGGTGAAGACGAGATGGCGAACTGGATCATCATCTATTTGATGTTGATTAATTTCTTCGGCATCTATTTGTTCCGGGAAGAGACCGTTCCTTCGAAAAAATGGTTCTCATTCTCGAGTGGGGTCGCCATCACGTACTTCTTCATGTATCTCTTGCCGTCGCTGAATAAACGCCAGGACACGCTTCGTGTCGACTGGCTGAATTTGGCCTTACCTTCCGAGATTTACATCGTCAGTCTCACCGGGTTCACAATATTTTATGGCACCATGCGATTCGTTCGAACTCCTCACTTCCAAGATGAGGCGGTCGACCGGGCTGTCTCGTATTGGCTACAGGTGACACTACTCACGACATATATGACCTTTTCAGCGTATGTGGTGACGGCGGACTCCGTGACGTTCGTCGCGAGAAGCTTCTATGCGACGGCTCTCGGGGTCCACTTCTTGGCGCTCGGTCATGACTTGAACCGCCATTACGGGGAACGCTATATGCGACAAGGACGCTACTTGTTGAGCGGTGGAATTTTACTCGGAGGTTTCGTTTCACGATGGATTGACTTGGCCGCGCACGTCGAAGCGCTCTGTTTTGCGTTTGTGGCCGGGGCGATGATTCTCAACATCGTGAAATTTGAACTCCCGTCCGACCGGAATTTACACTTTCGCACGTTCGTTTTGGCCGTGTTCAGTTATGGCGGCTTACTCCTTATTTTGAAACATCTTCTAAACTTCTGATGAGAACTTCGCAAAAATGAATGACTGTTCATTCATCATTTGATATACTGAATTCAAGATTGAATCCGTTTTCATAAGGGGGAGTTTTGGGGATGTCTACATTTTTAATCGTCAACTGGATTCTATTCTTGCTCGTCTTCGGCTATGGTGTGTATTTATTTGCTACGCTGGTTCACCAGCGCTATACGTTCATCAAGCTGGGGAAGAAGGCAGAATGGAACCAAACGAACAAAGAACGACTCGAACAGGTCATGATCAACGTGTTCGGTCAAAAGAAATTGTTAAAAGATAAGAAGAGTGGCGCAATTCACGTCATGATGTTTTATGGCTTCATCCTCGTCCAATTTGGGGCGATTGATTTTATTTGGAAAGGACTAGCGGTCGGAACACGTTTCCCACACATCCCGCTCGGTCCGCTCTATCCAATCTTTACGTTCATGCAAGAAATCGTCATGCTCATGATTCTCGTCGCGGTCGTTTGGGGGTTCTACCGTCGTTACGTCGAGAAGCTCGTACGCTTGAAACGAAACTTTTTAGCGGGTCTCGCCCTCATCTTCATTGGCGGGCTGATGGTTTCCGTCTTGTTCGGGAACGGGTTTTACCTCGTCTATAAAGAAGAGCTTCCGATGTGGGGCGAACCGGTCGCGACACTCATCGGTTCAGCGTTTGCTTGGGTACCAGGATCAGTCGCATTCGCGTTGTTCGTCGTCTTTTGGTGGATGCACTTGTTGTTCTTGCTCAGCTTCATGGTCTACATCCCGCAAGGCAAACACGCTCACTTGATTGCTGGGACGCTCAATGTCTGGCTTGGTCGTACCCATAAAGTCGGACGCTTAGCGCCCGTTGATTTTTCGGCGATGGAAGAAGCAGAAGAGTCAGATGAAGAGATTGTGTTCGGGGTTAATAAAATCGAAGACTTCAACCAAAAACAACTCGTCGATTTGTACGCTTGTGTCGAGTGCGGACGTTGTACGAATGTATGTCCGGCAACCGGAACTGGGAAGATGTTGTCGCCGATGGACTTGATTGTCAAACTTCGCGACCATATGAATATGAAAGGTGCAGCGGTCACGAGAAAATCACCTTGGGCACCGGCACTCATGTTCCAAAACACGCAAGGTGCTGAAATCGCAGCAGCGGCGCAAGACGGTCATATGCTCGTCGCAGACGAATTGATCGGCAACGTCATCACAGAAGAAGAAATCTGGGCGTGTACGACATGCCGTAATTGTGAAGACCAATGTCCGGTCATGAACGAGCACGTCGATAAAATCATTGACCTTCGTCGCTACCTCGTCATGATGGAAGGGAAGATGGACCCTGAGGCACAGCGAACGGTCGCAAACATCGAGCGTCAAGGAAACCCATGGGGGATGAACCGAAAAGAACGCGAGAACTGGCGCAAGGATACAGAGCTCGTCATCCCGACGGCGAAGGAGAAGAAAAAAGCAGGTGAAGAATTCGAATACCTCTTCTGGGTCGGCGCGATGGGTTCTTACGACAGCCGTAGCCAAAAAGTCGCGCAAAGCTTTGCGAGCGTCTTGAACAAGGCTGGCGTCTCATTCGCCATTCTCGGAAATGAAGAAAAAAACTCAGGGGATACACCACGCCGTATCGGGAATGAGTTACTCTTCCAAGAACTCGCCGAAGCGAACATTAAACTGTTTGAGAAGTATGGGGTGACGAAAATCGTCACGGTCGACCCACACGCGTACAACACGTTCAAAAATGAGTATCCAGACTTCGGTTTGACTGATGTGAAAGTGTATCACCATACGGAGTTGCTCGCCGAGCTGCTCGATACAGGTCGAATCCAGCCGGATCTTCAAGTGAATGAGCGTGTCGTCTACCATGATTCTTGCTATCTCGGTCGTTACAACGGCATATACGATGCACCGCGGTTCGTCCTCGAGCGGATTCCTGGTGTCGAACTCGTTGAAGCGACGCGTAACCGTGAAAACGGTATGTGCTGTGGAGCGGGTGGTGGTCTCATGTGGCAGGAAGAAAAAGTCGGGACACGTGTCAACGTGGCTCGAACGGAGCAGTTACTTGAGACGAAACCGACCGTCATCGGTTCGGCGTGTCCGTACTGCTTGACGATGTTGTCAGATGGAACGAAAGCGAAGGAAGTCGATGAGACGGTCGGCACGTTCGACGTCGTCGAATTGCTCGATCGTTCGCTGAAAGCCATCGAGATCCCAGAACCGGTTGTCCAATAATACAGGAAGGCACGGTCCGCGGACCGTGCCTTATTTGTTTACTGCATTTCGGAAGTAGATAAAAGAGAGGAGGTCAAGTGAGATAACCCTTGTGTCGTCTCGTTGATGGATGAAATGGTTTCGACCATCTGCCCGAGGTCTTGTTTGTTTCGTTCGAAAGAAAGGACGTATTGTCCCATCTCTTCTTGGACGGTCGAAAACCCAACTTTGACGGCGTTTAGTTGACGCATCGCTTCATCGTTCGTCCGATGCATGTGACCCATTTGATCGAGGAGAGCCGCGATGTTCGCCTCATTCTCATGAATGAGCGCATTGATTTGACTGCTCAGTTGTTTCGCGTTCTCCGCGAGTGTGCGTACTTCGGTGGCGACGACGGCGAACCCTTTGCCGTGTTCACCTGCACGGGCCGCTTCAATCGAAGCGTTCAAGGCGAGTAAGTTGGTTTGATTGGCAATTTGTTCGATGCTTCGCGTCATGCTGACGATATCTTGAGAACCGTCCTTCAAAGCTGTTATTCGATCGAGTGAGGTATCGACATAGGTAGCCGACTGTTTGAAGTCAGCTTCCATCTGTTCGATTTGTTCTCCATTTGTATGAGTCAACGTCATCAAGTGGCGACTCATCTTTTCTGTTTGTTCCGTCTCTGCCAAGACTTGATGAGCGCGATTGCTTGTATCGGACATAGCTTGCCCTGTATGCTCCATTGTCGTCGCCACTTCTGTACTGACGCGTGACACGTCACTTAATAGAGCGGCACGGGATTGGTTCGCAGACTCAAGCTCATCGAGACGGGCGTTCACATATTGTTCGGTAACGATTTGAGCGTCCAAGTTCATCGCGTGTGACAGAGCCAAAAGGGATTCGGTCAGAATGGCCGGATCGTGTTGATACGTTTCGACCACTTTCGGGATGAGCAAGGTGTTAAACGCCGAGTATGTTGCCAAGAACCAGACAACGGGGACTGAAAAGTGATGATGGGTTTGTCCCATTCGCTTCCGCATTGCTAAAAATTTTTCATCGATGTTCCCGGTTAACAGACTACGGAAATAAGCAGCAAATACATTTTTTAAACGTTCTCGTGTCGACGAGCCATTCGCAATTTGAACCATCTCTGGTTGAAGCATTAAGTGGTCGAGTACATTTTCGAGTACCTCGTCTAGGACGGACTCGACGAGTGGAGCCATGTCTTGTAGCCGTTTCACTTGAGATGATGTATATCCCATATAGTGTGCGCGCCCGTTTAAGCTCGAGTCGGCTGGTTTAGCGATTGTGTGAATCTCAGGAAATCCTTCGGAAGCGACGAAATCTTTTGAAGTTGTCTTACGAAAAAATGCCATATTTTTATTCTCCTTCTATTTCATATCTAAAGTGGCGTTCTCTTCTATATCGGCAGAAATATGAAGAAACTAAGAAGTCAATGTGTTGCGAAACAGGTTCTTGGACGAATAGAACTGGGAAAGGAAAAATGAGGAGTAGAATATTCCAGTTTCAGTGAGGGGTGGACTTATGAAAAACATAGTGATCCTGTTGACGATTGTAAGTGCCCTAAGTAGTCAAATTCTTCCACAGATTTTGTTCTTATCCATCATGGCGGTCGAAGAAGGTGTCGGACGTCTCATTCCATTTTTAATTTTTTATGTGGCCAGTATGTCAGGTCTTTTACTGTGGGTGTATGTCATCGGTCGACGCGGTTCAAAAGACACGTTTTTAATTGCCTTATCTGTGCTCGTCGTCGGTCTCATTTGTTTTGTACTTCCCTTTGACAGCGCAATTGAATGGAGTGCGTTTTTAGTCGGAGTCGGCTCGATTGGAGTTGGCTCCATCATGACGACGATTTTATCACAATTGAATGAATTGAAGCCGAAAACTGAGACGGAATCAAAAGATGAGGGTGGTAGTTCGTGGCCGTTGGTTCTTATGTTAGTCGGTTGGATTGCGGTGTTCTCGTATGCGTTGACGCAGTCGTACAATCTTGCCGTCGCCCTATTCTTAGTGAGTTTGATTCTACCGTGGCTATTCGTGAGGAAATTACCCCTCCAAAAATCAGCAACGTGGCAGTTTGGAACGCGTTCCTTTCTCCGCGCTTTCATCGCAGTCACGGTCTTCACATTGATTAGTCGACTTCTCAGTCTCCTAGAAGGGGCGCGTGGTTATGTCGAAGTATTTAGCTTGATGATTATTTTGTTGGTCTATGTCGGATGGCTGTTGTTTCAAAAGCGTATCCGACAATTTATCACAGCAAGCCGTACTCGACAGGTTCAGTTATTATCGTTTGTTATCGGATTGTTTGGCGGATGGACGTTGATTGGTGCCGTTTTTGTGAGTCTTGCCTTGTATTCGTTTCAAGTGTTGATTTTTTATGTGTTCGTCCCATTCTTAGCCGGTGTTATCGGTTGGATTTTGTTTAGTCGCCTGTTTGATTTCGCGCGCCATCCATACCTCCTGTTACTCGTGTCCTCCCTCATCTTTTTCCTAGGATTTATCGAGCCTCTTGCGTTCATCCCAGTACTATTTGTCAGTGGCTATACGCAGACGATGTATTCGAGTGTCAGTCATACGTATTTGTTTGATCAGTATGGGGAAAACCAAGAGTTCGCGTCTTTACTGCTACAGTTGTGGAAACGATTCGGCATGGTCGTGGCGTATTCATTTTTGATGGTCGGATTGCTCGGATATGGATTGTACGTCGGTCAAACGGTCAACGAGGAGTTGTCGTTCCAGATTCCGCGAGCGTGGATGGTGGGTGTCTTAGGGGTGACATGGGTGTTTAATATCGGATTGATTAGTCTGTACTGGTTCCGAATCAAAACGGAGACATCGAACGATTCATAATTTCCTCTAGCTTTTTCATATCGCTTTTGTTTATAATGAGGAGTGATGTTTAACTAGTGACGGAAAAGGAGTGTCCTTTAATGAATAAATCGTTGATTGATTTCGTTTATGAACTTCTCCAAGAAACTGGCGAGCAGCCTGTTTCTTTTGATGAGATTCGCGAAAAAATCAAGCAAAATTATACGTTTGCGAGTGAAGAGGAAGAACTCGAGAAAATCGCACAACTTTACACCGATTTGAACATCGACGGGTTGTTCGTCAACTTAGGTGCAAACCGCTGGGCGCTTCGCGTATGGTATCCATTCGACAAGTCGGATGAAGATCTCGTCATCGAAGCACGTCAACGTGGTGAACTTGACGAATTCGAAGAAGA
The DNA here is from genome assembly GCF_018617685.1 of Exiguobacterium sp. s57. NCBI lineage: Bacteria > Bacillati > Bacillota > Bacilli > Caryophanales > Exiguobacterium > Exiguobacterium sp. s57. The sequence goes on along the minus strand of NZ_JACSKR010000002.1, from coordinate 169,243 downwards.
GTTCGAAGAGGCAGACGAAGGTATCGTCGACATCGAAGATGACTTGGATGTATTCGCAAAAGTTGAAGATTACGATTCAACTGAATTTGACGATGCGGGCGAACAAGAAAAAGTTGATGGCCTAGATGACTTCAAGGATGATGATTTGGACGACGACCTCGATCTCGAAGACGAGGATGATTTATAAGAGACCGCAAAAAGCCGGGCATTGGGCCCGGCTAGGCGTGTCTCTTTTTCTTTTTTAATGATTTTGAACAACATGAAAAAAAGAAAAAATAATATCTTGACGACTGTATCGTCTCTGGCGTAAATTAGTCATGGGCTAGTTTAGCACGTAACGATGCAGCAAAAGTGTCCTCCATTCACGGGGGCACTTTTGCTTTTTTTGTTTTTTCGTTTCCCGACGGTTGGTATTTAAGAGAGGAGAAAGAAACATGACAAAGTACATTTTCGTAACAGGCGGGGTAGTTTCTTCGCTCGGTAAAGGGATCACGGCAGCTTCACTCGCACGTCTACTCAAAAATCGTGGACTCAACGTGACGATTCAAAAGTTTGACCCATATATCAACATCGACCCAGGTACGATGAGCCCGTATCAACACGGAGAAGTATTCGTCACAGATGATGGTGCGGAGACTGACCTTGACCTCGGACACTATGAGCGTTTCATCGACATCAACTTGTCGCAAAACGCGAACGTCACATCAGGGCGCATTTATTCGACTGTCTTGAAGAAAGAGCGTCGTGGAGACTATAACGGCGGAACGGTTCAAGTCATTCCGCATATCACGAACGAAATCAAAGATCGTGTCTTCCGTGCGGGACGCGAAACGAACGCCGATGTCGTCATCACAGAAATCGGTGGAACAGTGGGGGATATCGAATCCCTTCCGTTCATCGAAGCGATTCGCCAAGTGAAAAATGATATCGGCAAAGAGAACGTCATGTACGTCCACTGTACACTCGTTCCTTACCTTCGCGCGGCAGGCGAAATGAAAACAAAACCGACACAACATAGCGTCAAAGAACTTCGCAGCTACGGGATTCAGCCAGACATCATCGTCCTCCGCACGGAGCATGATATTCCGGAAGACATGCGTGAGAAAATTGCGCTCTTCTGTGATACGCGTAAAGAAGCAGTCATCGAGGCGCAAGACGCATCGACGCTTTATGAAGTACCACTCAACCTTCAAAAACAAGGGATGGACCAACTCGTCAACGACTATTTCGGCTTCAACACACCGGCTGCGGATATGACGGCATGGAAAGAACTCGTTCACACGGTCACGCATCTTGAGAAGAAAGTGAAAATCGCACTCGTCGGAAAATATGTCGAATTGCGTGATGCCTATATCTCGGTCGCAGAATCGCTCAAGCATGCGGGTTATGCGTTCAATGCAGATATCGACATTGACTGGGTCAACGCAGAGGACGTGACGGCTGAAAACGTCTCGGACATCCTTGGTGATGCAGACGGTATCCTCATCCCAGGTGGATTTGGTGAGCGTGGAATCGAAGGGAAAATCGAAGCGACACGTTTCGCACGTGAAAACAACGTTCCATTCTTCGGGATTTGTCTCGGGATGCAACTTGCGACGGTCGAGTTTGCCCGTAACGTCTTGAAGTTGGACGGTGCACATACGGCTGAAATCGACCCATCGACACCGTATCCGATTATCGACCTTCTTCCAGAGCAAAAGGACATCGAAGACATTGGCGGCACACTCCGTCTCGGACTCTACCCATGTAAACTCGAAAAAGGGACGAAAGCACACGCGGCATACGACCAAGAACTCGTATACGAGCGTCACCGTCACCGTTATGAGTTCAATAACGAGTACCGTGAAGCGTTTGAAGCAGAAGGCTTCAAGTTCTCAGGTACGAGCCCGGACGGTCGTCTCGTAGAAATCATTGAGATCCCAGAACACAAGTGGTTCGTGGCATCACAGTTCCACCCAGAGTTGATTTCGCGTCCAGAACGCCCACAACGTCTATTCCATGATTTCATCCAAGCATCACTTGGAGAATAAGTGATTGAAAGCCACGATTCGAAATGAATCGTGGCTTTTCTACATCAAAAGCATGAGGTGCAAGACGTCCTTGGCAGGATACATCACCTTCACTTTCTGGGTACACTAGAAGTAGAACGGGGAGAGAGGGTGATGGCTCATGAAAGAACGACATTCGATTTATCTTGGATATGGATTTGGACTTGTCGCGCTCAGTCTGTTGCCATTCGTCGTCTTACCTTCCCTCTTATTGCCGTACCAACTAGGGTGGACGGGCATTGTCTTGCTCGCGCTCTCGGTCGGGCTACTTCGAGCGATACGCGACGGCTCGAATGTCATCTTGAAGCAGATGTGGAAAATCACATTTTCTCTTTTTTTAATCTTCGTGTTCGTCTATTACGTATCATTTGGACTCGTCTTATACGATACGTATGGACTGGATCGTCTATTAGAACAGTATGAGCGTCAGGCGATTTGGGTGTTCGCGGCATTCAGCTTTCTACAGCCAATCGCCTTACCGGTCCCAGAAGCGGTCAGTGTGCCGATTGGGAGTGTGGCGCTCGGTCCATTTCGTGCCGCTTTGGTTGGGAGTATTGCGACCACGCTTGGTATCTTCGTCATGTATGGATTGGCACGATTCGGCCGAGAGCGAATCATCCGCTGGGTCGATGAGGAGAAGTTGAAGACGTACGATCGATATGTCGAGAAGTATGGCCTTGGCATCTTGCTCGTCTTGTTCATTATTCCGATTTTACCGGACGAGGTCATTTGTCTCGCCGCCGGGTTTAGCCGCGTGCCGTTCCCGCGTTTCGCGGGCATCGCGTTCGGCGCGAAACTCGTCACATCGTTCGGGCTTGCCTACTCTGTCTCCATCGGACAATTGTTTATGACGGATTCGAGTCCAATCGCCATCGCTTCCGTCATGGCGAGTTTGATCGTCTTAATCCTCGCGTTCATTTGGCGCAAACGAAAAAAAGGGGATTCGAACGGGACACACGAATAATATTTGATAAAGCTTTATATAGAGAGGAAGACAAGATGCGACAAGATCAAGAAGTGGTTATTCGACCGATTGAAGGGCGAGACTTATCACGACTATGGGAATTGATTTATCGAGATGCGGCACCGGAGTGGAAACAGTGGGACGCGCCTTACTTCGAACACAAGGCGATGTCTTATGAAGAATTCCAGCAAATCGAACAGTCACTCATCAAAAAAGAAGACATGTGGGTCATTGAAGTGGATGGGACCGTATGTGGGACCGTTTCTTACTATTTCGAAGATGCTGGGCGAGAATGGCTCGAGATGGGCATCATATTGCATCAGTCCAATCGCTGGAATCGCGGCGTCGGGACGCGTACCCTACGTTTATGGATTGAACATCTATTTGAGACGTTACCTGTCGCCCGTGTCGGCTTGACGACATGGTCTGGGAATGAGCGTATGATGCGGGTCGCTGAAAAAGTAGGAATGCAACTCGAAGGACGTATTCGCCAAGTTCGTGTCGTGAACGGGAAGCGATACGATTCGATTCGGATGGGCATGTTACGGGAAGAATGGATGACATAAAAGCACCGCGGATGAAAAAAGAATCCGCGGTGCTTTGCATTATTTTACTTTTTGATCTTTAATCGGGAACCAACCGGCACGAGTCGTGATCGCATTCCAAAGTGGAGCCGGGACAGCAAGTTCGGCTTGTTTATCCAAGTCGAGTTCTGTCTCGATGTCATCTTCACGGTCCGTCTTCACTTTTTCGAGCCATTCAGGGTCGATGATGAGTTCACGACCGAGCGCGGCGAAATCGACAACGTCGAGTGCATCTTCGACTTGAGCAGGACGTTGGAGTTGTCCGACTCCGATGAGTGGGATGGCACCATTGATGCGTTTGGCGATGCGGTCAATCGAACGTTCCATGACGTTTTCGTCACGCATAGAGGCTGTATTGAAGTTCCAAAGAGAAGCGTGAATATAATCCACACCTTCTTCTAAAATCATATCGAGCAACACATCCGTGTCGTCAAGTGTGATTCCTGGTTCTTCGATTTCTTCTGGTGAGAAGCGATAACCGACTAAGAAGTTCTCTGCATCTGCAGCTGCTTCTTTGACACGACGAATGACTTCGCGTGGGAACGTCAAACGTCCATGAACATCACCACCGAAGCGATCTTCACGGCGATTCGAATGCGGTGAGAAGAATTGTTGAATCAAGTATGTGTTTGCCCCGTGAATCTCGACTCCGTCAAACCCGGCTTCGATGGCACGACGTGTCGCTTCGCCGAACGCCTCGATAATAACTTCGACTTCTGATGTTTCGAGAGCGCGCGGTGTGACAGCGCCTTCTCGAACAGGTGCGACGGCACTTGCACTCACAGGTTGTTCGTTCGGGACGAGTTCAGGTGGTGACATACGCCCGGCGTGGAAAATTTGAAGGATGGCTTTTGCGCCTTCTGCTTTTAAACTTTCTGCCAATTGGCGGAGACCTGGGATGAATTTGTCGTCATTGGCCCCGAATGCGTTCGGGAACCCTTTCCCGTCTTCTGTTACGTAAGCGCAAGCCGTGATGGCAAGCCCGACGCTTTGCGCCCGCTTCCGATAGTAAGCGAGCTCGTGCTCGGAAACTTCCCCGGTTGGTTCTGACGAATAATGTGTCATCGGAGCCAACACGAGGCGGTTCGGTAGTTCGACGCCATTTTTAAACTGAAAAGGTTGTAACATACGTTTCATCTGAAATCCTCCTTCAACATGGTACCTTGAAGTCTAAGCTTCTCAACTAAAAAATGCGAGTCGGATGCTTGTGAATCAACACATTACAGATTGATTAAGCGCAAGAGATGATTGAACTGAAAAGAATAGGGTATAATACAGGAGAAAAGTTGATATTCGGTTCGAGACAATAGAGAGACCATAACAGAAGGGGGAAGCCTTGTTTTTGTTGTGGTCTCTTTTTCTAGTCATCTCAATGAGCCGTATTTACTATAGGAGGGAATAAGATGGAAATCAAAAATTTCTCAGCGAAAGAACGATCAAAACGATATGAGCAACTGACAAATGAGCGTCATGATGTTCTTGTTGTCGGAGGCGGCATCACAGGTGCTGGGATTGCGCTTGATGCATCGTCGCGTGGGATGAAGACGGCTGTGCTCGAAATGCAAGACTTTGCGGCGGGGACGTCAAGTCGTTCGACGAAACTTGTTCATGGGGGACTCCGCTATTTGAAACAATTTGAAGTGGCGCTTGTCGCAGAAGTCGGGAAAGAACGGGCCATCGTATATGAGAACGGCCCACACGTCACGACACCGGAGCAAATGCTCTTACCGATGCACAAGGGAGGCACGTTCGGTCCGTTCTCGACAGCAATTGGACTTATGGTGTATGACTTCCTCGCAGGAGTGAAGCGTGCAGAGCGTCGCATGATGCTTAAGCCAGATGAGGTCATCAAAAAAGCACCACTCGTGAAAAAAGATGATTTGGTCGGAGGCGGCTATTACGTAGAGTATCGGACGGATGATGCTCGAATGACAATTGAAGTGGCAAAAGAAGCGGCGAATCACGGTGCGCTTCTTATGAACTATGCAAAAGTAACTGGATTGATCTATGAGAACGGTAAAGTGGCCGGTGTACACGTCGAGGACCAGATTGACGGGTCGACGTATGACGTATATGCGAAGAAAGTCATCAATGCGACGGGCCCGTGGGTCGATGAATTACGAGAAGAGGATAACTCGAAGAAAGGGAAACAACTTCGCCTCACAAAAGGGATTCACTTGGTCATCGATCAATCGAAATTCCCGCTCAAACAAGCGATTTATTTCGATACACCAGACGGGCGGATGGTCTTCGCGATTCCGCGCGGAAATAAAGCATACGTCGGAACAACAGATACGTTCTTCGATAAAAACAAAGCGCATCCACGCATGACGACGGAAGACCGTGATTATATTTTAGAAGCCATTCACTATATGTTCCCTGACGTCAATGTCACGGCGGATGATGTAGAGTCGAGCTGGGCAGGTATTCGTCCGTTGATTTATGAGGAAGGAAAAGACCCTTCTGAAATTTCACGTAAAGATGAAATTTGGCAGTCAGACAGTGGCTTGATCACGATTGCCGGTGGTAAATTGACAGGGTATCGGAAGATGTCAGAAACGGTCGTCGACCTCGTCGCTAAATTATTGAAAGAAGAGGACGGTGTCGTTTACTTGGCGAGTCGGACGAAGCATATGCCAATGTCAGGTGGTCATGTCGGCGGGTCGAAAGGCTTCAACGATTTCCTCGAGAAGAAAACGAAAGAACTTCAAAATCATGGTCTAGACGCAAACCACGCGGAAGAACTCGTTCGTCTATACGGATCAAATATTGATCGTGTCATCGAGCGGATGGATTCGAACGCATATGAGCTTCCTGAAATCGTCTACGCGCAGTTGGTTTACGGAATCGAGGAAGAGTCAGTCGTTCGCGCTATCGACTTCTTGATTCGTCGAACAGGCGCAATGTTCTTTGATATCGATTTCGTTCATCAATACAAAGACGGCGTGCTTCATGCGATGGCTGACATCTTCAAATGGTCAGATGCGCGTTTGAAAGAAGAACGTGAAGAGGTCGAGAAGGAGATTGAAATCGCAGTCGTTCCGGTGACAGTCGAATCCTAAAGTTTAACGTAGCGCCCGAGAGGTTCATTCTAAACAGGATGAACCTCTTTTTGTGGAATGGTTTCATGACTTCGGAATAACGGTATACCTACATAAGTAGTGATTCTTATATCGAAGGAGAACTTTTTATGAAGCGAAATCTCATCGCCGTATTGTTGATCGGCGTTTTATTAGTGATTGGTTGGCGCTATGTCGACCCGAATCGTCTACTGGCGGACGTTTATTATGTCAAAGTACCTAATGCTGAAGTGGCGACAAAAGTCTCTGATGGTTATCGCTATGACCTGATTGGATACGATGCGGATGGGAAAAAGCGACCGTTAGCCATTACAAGCTCTTCACTACTCGCGGAAGGTGACTATCTGAAAGTGTTCGTGAAAGAGGAGAATCCTGAAGTGACCGACTATGAACGAGTGAGTGATTTAGAGGTACCACAACAGTTAAAGGAGAAACAAGAAGATACATCCGAGTCATCGTTCCCTTGATTTCAAAAGATAGGCATCGCGAAAAAAAGATGAGTTTGGTATGGTTAAATTGTTTGATTATGGAAAACGATGAATGAAAGAAGGGACATGCATGTCACGGATGTTGATTGCGGATGACCAGGATGGTATTCGTACGATGCTCGCGCAAGTGTTCACAAACATGGGTGTAGATGTGGACTCGGCACAAGACGGCATCAGCGCCTGGGAATTTTTAGAGCGGGAACGATACGACCTAGTCTTGCTCGATATGAACATGCCTCGAATGCTTGGGCATGAAGTGTTGCGAAGAATGCGCGAAGAGAAGTTGGAAACGCCTGTAATGATTATGACGGCGTTTGGAGAAGAAGCGGTGATTGAAGAAGTACGTCGACTTGGAATAATCGCGCAGTTCGAAAAACCGTTTGATATATACGGGATGATTGAAAAAGTGAAGGAAGTCTTGAAAATCTGACATTTCGTCACGAAGATGACATATGTAAACGCTTGCGCCGAGCCATTTCTATGCCCGAATAGCATAGGCACATGTTTTACGGTGTGTTATAATGGGAACGAATTGCACGGGGGTACTTTCCCTAAACGTGTATAATAGCGAACAGACAGGAGGATGTCATTATGCCATTAGTATCAATGACAGAAATGCTTAATAAAGCATTCGAAGGCAAGTATGCAGTCGGCCAATTCAACATTAACAACCTCGAGTGGACGCAAGCGATTCTTCGCGCTGCGGAAGACGAGAAATCACCAGTAATCCTCGGTGTATCAGAAGGTGCAGCGAAATACATGGGTGGCTTCACTACAGTTGTCAAAATGGTTGAAGGTCTCATGCACGACTACAGCATCACTGTTCCAGTTGCAATCCACCTTGACCATGGTTCTTCATTCGATAAGTGTAAAGCAGCGATCGACGCTGGCTTCACATCAGTCATGATCGACGGTTCACACCATCCGATCGACGAAAACGTCGAAATGACGAAGCAAGTTGTCGAGTACGCGCACGCTAAAGGTGCTTCTGTTGAGGCAGAAGTCGGTACAGTTGGCGGCGAAGAAGATGGCGTAGTCGGTGGTGTACAATACGCTGATCTTGATGAGTGCGTACGTGTCGTCAAAGAAGCGAAAGTGGATGCACTTGCTGCAGCACTCGGTTCTGTACACGGAGAATACGCAGGCGAGCCAAACCTCGGCTTCAAAGAGATGGAAGAAATCGCAGAAGCGACTCAAACTCCACTCGTTCTTCACGGTGGATCAGGAATTCCTGAGCACCAAATCAAAAAAGCAATCGAGCTCGGACACAGCAAGATTAACGTTAACACAGAGTGCCAGCAAGAGTGGACTCGTGCCGTACGTGAGAAAGTTGCTGCTGATGCAAAAGTATATGACCCACGTAAAATCATCGGACCTGGTATTGAAGCGATCTACAACGTCGTTACTGGTAAGATGCGTGAGTTTGGTTCAAGCAACCAAGCATAATCCTGTTTGACCAAGTCGGTTCTCTATGAGGACCGACTTTTTATATTCTCTCTGTCGTCTCGTTCCGAATCTAACAAAGGGTGTAGTAATTCGCCAAGTCTTTCCTCATAATAGAGATTGTAAGCGATCACAACTTGAGGAGGACACACATATGCGTTTTTTTATTGACACAGCGAATGTGGAAGACATTAAAAAGGCCCATCAGATGGGCGTCATCGGAGGCGTGACGACGAATCCATCGCTCGTTGCCAAAGAAGGTGTCGATTTCCATACAAGACTTCGTGAAATCTGTGAGATCGTCGGGGATCTCTCGGTCAGCGCTGAAGTTATTGCACTCGATGCATCGGGTATGGTGGAAGAAGGAAAGGAACTTGCCGCTATTGCGCCGAATATTACAGTAAAAGTACCGATGACTTCAGCGGGAATGGAAGCAGTGAAACAGTTCAAAGAGCTCGGGATCAAAACGAACGTCACGCTCATCTTTAATGCGAATCAGGCGTTACTCGCAGCGCGTGCCGGAGCTTCGTATGTTTCTCCATTCATCGGACGATTAGATGATATCGGACAGGATGGACTCGATTTAGTCGAGACGATTGCGAACATCTTTGCGATTCATGGCATCGAGACAGAGATTATCGCGGCATCTGTACGTCACCCGATTCACGTGACGAAAGCCGCACTCCTTGGGGCTGACATTGCGACAGTACCATACAAAATCATCGAACAGATGATGAATCATCCGCTCACAGACAAAGGTATTGAGCAGTTCTTAGCGGATTGGAACAACGCTCAATCCAAATAAGTCCGTCGTAGAAAGGTTTTGATCAGCGTGGAAATTCTCCATATCGTTGGGCAGCAAAAACTAGAAGGAACCGTCGAGATTAGCGGAGCGAAACAGAGCGCTCTTCCTTGCCTTGTGGCTGCACTTCTCACGGAAGAGTCGGTGACGATTGAAAACGTCCCGATGATTGAAGATGTAGAAGTGATGGTCAATCTGTTGACAGAGCTAGGGGTTCGAGTGGAGCACGATGGCGAGCAGGTGACCATTCATTCGAATGAAGCGGTTGCGATGCCCCTTCTCGGTTCCGAGACGAGGAAAGTTCGTGCCGCTGTCTATTTACTTGGTGTCTTCGCCGCTCGTTTCGGAAAAGGAGCAGTTGGGCTACCTGGAGGATACGCGATTGGTCCACGACCGATTGATCTGCATGTGAAAGCACTAGAACGGCTCGGAATACACGTTGAGAATGAATCTGGTTTGTATCATGTCCGAGTCGAAGAACTCGTCGGGAATCGAATTTATTTGGATTTACGGTCATTTGGGGCAACTGTAAGCGCGATGCTTGCTGCGGTCTTAGCGAAAGGGACAACGGTCATTGAAAATGCAGCCTGTGACCCTGAAGTCGTTGATTTAGCGACGATGTTGACATCGATGGGGGCACATGTGAGCGGAGCAGGGACAGATGAGATTCGCATCAAAGGGGTTGAACGGCTACACGGATGTACACATACATTGATTCCAGATCGCCTCGAGGCAGGAACATTCATGATGTTCGGTGCCGTATCTGGTAGTGTGACCGTACAATCAATCATTCCAACACATCTTGAGGGTGTCATACAAAAACTATTGGATTTTGGTGCAAATGTGGAAGTCGGTGAGGAGTCAATCACCGTTACCGCCAATGAATTTGTGCCGACGGATATTCGTGTGTTTCATTATGCGGGGTATCCGAGTGATTTGCAGCCAATCATGTCAGCGGCTTTGTTGAAAGCGGACGGCACGAGCATTGTCACAGATAAATTGTATGCCCAGCGCTTCCGACATATCGCGGAGATGCGTCGAATGAATGCACAAATCACACTTGAAGACGCGTCGGCTGTGATTCGTGGGGGAAACCAACTTGCGAACGCAGAGATGGAGTGTACAGACGCAAGGAGTGCTGCGGCACTTGTCTTGTCGGCACTTCAAGCATCAGGAGAATCCACACTACTGCATGCAGAACGATTAAATGATTCATATGTCGACTTCGTCGGCAAATTAAAACAACTCGGTGCGCTCGTTTGGCTAGAAGAACACACTGAGGCATAAAGGGGAGATTTCGGGTGGAAAGAAGTTTATCGATGGAACTGGTTCGGGTGACAGAAGCAGCGGCACTTGCTTCAGCCCGTTGGATGGGACGAGGTTTGAAGGTCGAGGCAGATGATGCAGCGACAACAGCCATGCGAGATGTCTTTGATACGATTCCGATGAAGGGGATTGTCGTCATCGGGGAAGGTGAAATGGACGAAGCGCCGATGCTCTATATCGGAGAAAAGGTCGGGAATGGTTATGGTTCGCGTCTTGATGTCGCAGTCGATCCTTTAGAAGGCACGAACATCGTCTCCACAGGGACGTGGGGGGCGCTCGCAGTCCTCGCGGTTGCGGATGCGGGGGATCTACTTCATGCACCGGACATGTATATGGATAAAATCGCGGTGGGACCGGAAGCTGCAGGTCTCGTCAGCCTCGACAACTCGATTGAAGAAAATATTGAGATTGTGGCAAAAGCGAAGAAGAAAAACGTGGAAGATGTCGTCGTGACGATTTTGCATCGGGATCGACACGAAGAAATCATCCAACGCGTTCGGACGACTGGGGCGCGAATTAAACTGATTCCAGACGGGGATGTCGCCGCAGCCATCAATACGGCTTTCGCGAAAACAGGTGTCGACTTGTTACTTGGTTCAGGTGGGGCACCAGAAGGCGTCATTGCAGCGGTCGCGATGAAATGTTTAGGAGGAGACTTCCAAGGACGTTTGCTTCCAGAAGATGAAGCTCAAAAACAGCGTTGTCATGACATGGGCATCGAAGACACGGATCGAATCCTACTCCTAAATGATTTAGTGAAAGGTGAAGATTGTATCTTTGCGGCGACTGGTGTCACGGACGGTGAATTGTTGCGTGGGGTACAATTCACATCACAAGGTGGACAGACACATTCAGTTGTTATGCGTGCGAAGTCTGGTACGGTGCGTTTTGTTGAAGGGAACCACTCTCTCAAGAAAAAACCAAAAATGGTCATGAAGCCAGAATAACGCGAAGTCGTGGACGTGCAAACGTCCGCGGCTTTTTTTGTGATGAAACATCTAAAAACGGGAATGGATAGTGAGGAGGTGGGTGTGGTGATTGAAGTAGAAGGGCTCGTGAAAACATATAAAGATGTTCCCGCTGTAGATCATGTTTCATTTTCTGTAAACGAAGGAGAAATCTTTGCGTTCTTAGGGCCGAACGGTGCCGGAAAGTCGACGATGGTGCAGATGTTGACGACGCTTGTTCGTCCAACGTCAGGATCTGCTCGGGTCAATGGATTTGATATCGTCAAACAAGAAAAAGATGTTCGACTTTCCATAGGAGTCGCTTTACAGGAGACAGGCATTGACAAAGTGTTGACCGGGCGTGAACTGCTCGTCTTACAAGGTCGTTTATTCAAAATGTCGAATGAGGAGGCACGACGTCGTGCAGATGAGTTGTTAAAAGTCGTGTCTTTGACGGATGCCGCAGATCGACGAAGTGGTACGTATTCCGGAGGGATGCGGCGACGTCTCGATTTGGCACTCACGCTCGTTCATCGACCGACGGTGTTGTTTTTAGATGAACCGACGACAGGTCTCGATCCGGCAAGTCGAATCGAGATATGGAACGAAGTAAGACGATTGAACCAAGAGTTTGGAACGACAATATTTTTAACGACTCAGTACTTAGAGGAAGCCGATGAATTGGCTGACCGAATCGCCATCATCAATCACGGTCAAATCGTCAGTGAAGGGACGGCTGATGAGTTGAAGCAACTTGTCGGTGATGAGACAATCGCAATGGACTTTTCAAGCGAATCGGATGCAGCAGCTGCTGCGACGTTATTTGATACAATTGCGGATGGGGCACATGTGTCTTTCGAGTTGCGCGACGTCACGTTGACTGAGATTGTTCGTGCGTTAGATGAACAGCGACTTCAACCTGAACGTCTGACCGTGAAACAACCGTCGCTCGATGACGTCTTTTTAAAGGTAACGGGAGAGTCGTATGAAGGGGGCGAGATTCATGTGGACTGAGACATGGTTATTCACAAAGCGGAGTTTATTGACGACGATTCGAAATCCGTTTTCATTTATTCCGAACTTGATTATTTCTGTATTTTTTTTACTCGTCTATACGAGTGGCTTATCGAGTGTGGCCTCTCTTCCACAATTCGAGGGAAGTGATTATTTGAACTTCATCTTGCCGGTATCGATTGTTTCGGGTGCAGTCGGTGGGGCAGGCGGGACGGGGCAAGCGCTCGTTCGTGATATCGAAAGCGGTTATTTCGCAAGGCTACTGTTAACGCCTGCGACTCGGACGGCCATCGTGCTCGGACCAATGATTGCTGGCATGTTGCAACTGTTCGTCCAAACATTACTTATCTTTGCTGTCGCTTTTCTACTTGGTCTCACGATTCCTGTCGGGGCAGTTGGATTCTTTTTCACGGTACTACTCGCCATCGGGTTTGGACTTGGGTTCGCCGGGTATTCTGTCGGTGTTGCACTGAAGACGAGGAATGCGCAAGCAGCACAGGCCGGTACACTTTTGTTCTTCCCACTCATCTTCTTATCGACCACGTTCGTTCCGAAAGAGTTGATTGAAGCGGAATGGCTGAAAGTGGCCGCCACATTCAATCCAACGACGTATATTTTCGAAGGGATGCGGGCGGTTCTGACTCAACCTGAGATTGATTGGGGTGCCTTGTCAGCAGGACTTGCGGTCGCTGGCACGATGAGTGTACTCATGATTGTCTTTGCAGCAACAAATGCGAGAGGGGCGCTGAAACAAAAATAAGGGAGGAGTTAGATGGAACAGCTATCGACAATCATCCGTATTGTCTTGACTGGGGTTGGGGCGTATATCTCAATCATTCTGATGTTGCGTATTTCCGGAAAAAGAACGTTGGCAAAAATGAATGCGTTCGATTTTATCGTGACGGTTGCATTAGGATCAATCTTAGCGACGACCTTGACGAGTCAACAAACTTCTTTAATCGCTGGGTTGACCGCGTTTGGCACACTGGTCGCCTTACAATATATATTGGCGAAATTATCGAAGCGTTATTCAACAGTGAACAAAATGATTAAATCAGAGCCGACTTTACTGTTCTATAGAGGAGACTATCTACACGAGTATTTAAAAAGGGAGCGAATATTAGAAATGGAAGTCGTTCAGGCGATTCGTGCAAGTGGGACTCCTGTTGATCAAGTCGAAGCGGTCGTATTAGAGACGGATGGGACGTTCTCAGTGCTGAAAGATTCGCAATATTTGATGGAACATGTGAAAATATAAAAAACGACTCGGTTCCGATGAACCGAGTCGTGTTACTGTTGTATTAGAGATATGATCCAGCGCCAACGTAACGTGGTGCCCAGTATCCAGAAGTGAAGCTCGCGTATTTTACGCCGCCTGTTTCTGAGTTGATCATTTGTGTTTTGCTAAGCGCCATCCCGACGTGTTGGATCGTCCCACCTGAATGTGAGAAGAAGACGAGGTCACCAGCTTGAATCGATGACTTCGAGATTTTCTTCGCGCTTGAATATTGCTGGCGTGAAGAACGTGGGAGTGTTTTGCCGATTGCTTTCTTGTAAACATGTCCAGTGTAGCCTGAGCAGTCAAATCCGGCAGTCGTTGTTCCACCGTAACGGTAAGGAGTACCGAGGTATTTTTTCGACTCAGCAACGAGTTTCGCACGTTTGCTTGATGATGACGTTGAAACTGTCGTCGTTGTAGTTGATGTTCTCGGCTTCAAGTATGTGTACGTTGAAGATGCTGAGATGTAACGGTGTGTACCTTTGTAGTTGATCTTATAGAACGAACCGGATTTACCAAGGTATGTATAGCGTTGACCTTTATCCATCTTCGCGACAACCTTCGATGACGTAAGTGACGGGGCAGTACGGATGTTCAAACCGTTAACTTTCGAGTAGGCAAAAGTTCCTGTTGCGGCTTCTGCTTGTTCTCCTGTTGAGAACATGAGACCCGAGAAAGCAACAGTGGCAGCGACGACGATAGATGCAATACGCTTTAACATTGTGTAAATCCCTCCGTTTTTTAAAATCAATATGTGGCTATATGACAGAATCGAGTAATATTATTAGGTAGAGCACAAGTTGCGAGATATACCCGGTTTCCTGTGCAAATAAACTATATCATGCGCAAGACCGATAGCATTTTTCAATCACAAGTCAAAAAAGCGTTTTCTTGTAATGGAAATGAAACAATATGTGGATATAGCACTTATTTTGTTACAAAACCATCATTTACTGTGTAAGGATTTGTACAAGAGGGAAACGGTTGAACAAAAGGTGATTTTTGCACAGTGACGGCACGGACAAAATATGGTTAGATGATGGCAGAACCTAAATGAAAAGTTTGCATAAACTCGAATACTTCTTGTAATGAAATGTAGAAAGATAGGTGACTTGAATGAGTCAACAGACAGAACCGGCAAAGAATTATACGCTTCGTGAACTAGAAACGAAGACGTTAAAAGAACTATATGAGATCGCCAAAGAAGTGAAAGTACCAAATTTTCGAGAAGCACGGAAACGTGAACTCACGTTTCGTATCTTGAAGTCACAGGCAGAATCAAAAGATTTGTATTTCCTCGAAGGTATTTTAGAAATCATACCACCGAACCCACAGTCCCAAAATGACGGCGGTTTCGGATTCCTCCGACCAATCAATTACTCCCAATCTTCCGAAGACATTTACATCGCCGCCTCACAAATCCGTCGCTTTAATCTTCGAAACGGAGATCTTGTCACGGGGAAAGTCCGTAAGCCGAAAGAGAATGAACGCTTTCAAGGGTTGTTGAGTGTAGAAGCGGTCAATGGTGAGTCGACGGACTCGACACGTTCGCGTGATTATTTCCCGGCGCTGACACCGATTTATCCTGAACAGCAAATGGCGCTCGAGACGGAACCGAAGCATCTTTCCGTTCGCGTCATGGATATGATTGCACCAGTTGGGTTCGGACAACGTGGTTTGATTGTGGCGCCACCAAAAGCCGGTAAAACCTCACTCTTAAAGGAAATTGCGAATTCAATCACGACGAACCATCCGAACGTCGAACTGATTATTCTCTTGATTGATGAACGACCAGAGGAAGTGACTGACATCCAACGGTCGGTACCGGGTGCGGACGTAGCGTTCTCGACATTTGATGAGACACCGGAAAACCATGCACGAATCTCGGAACTCGTACTTGAACGGGCGATGCGTCTCGTTGAACATAAGAAAAACGTGGTCATTTTACTCGACTCCATCACTCGTCTCACTCGTGCGTATAACCTTTCTGTCCCGCCGAGTGGGCGGACACTATCTGGGGGGATTGATCCGGCGGCTTTCCATAAACCGAAAAAATTCTTCGGCGCAGCTCGAAATATCGAAGATGGAGGAAGTTTGACGATTCTTGCCACGGCACTCGTTGAGACCGGTTCACGAATGGATGACGTCATCTATGAAGAATTCAAAGGGACTGGGAACATGGAACTTCATCTAGACCGGAAACTAGCTGAACGTCGCATCTTCCCGGCGATTGATATTCGTCGATCGGGTACACGGAAAGAAGAGTTGTTGCTTGGGAAGGACGAACTCGATTCACTATGGACGATTCGTCGCACGATGAACGAGTCTCCAGACTTCGTTGAACAGTTCTTACGTCGCGTTCGTGAGACAAAAACGAACCTCGATTTTTTCGCTGCGCTTGAGGCAGATAAGAAAAAAAGACGACCAGTGAAAAAAACGAAATCAGACTTGTAAATCCTATAGTTGGGTGATATTATATTCTAGTGAACTTTCTCTAGGTTGAAAGAATACTTAGGGCCGAAGGAGTTGAAAAGCAATGAAACAAGGAATCCACCCAGAATACCGTAAAGTCGTATTCATGGACTCGACGACAGAATTCAAATTCATCACTGGTTCAACTCGTTACTCTAACGAGACAATCACGATGGAAGATGGAAACGAGTACCCACTCATCCGTGTCGATGTATCTTCTGATTCGCACCCGTTCTACACAGGTCGCCAGAAATTCGCATCTGCAGATGGTCGTATCGAGCGCTTCAACAAGAAATATCAACGTTAATCGTAAAGTTGTATGCTCACCGCCTAGGGATTGCCCTTGGCGGTTTTTTGTTACAATAACGCGGGTAAAGAGACGAAAGAATGTCATGAGGGGGCCTTTATGGAATTTATACTCATCAGTATCAGCTTGTTAATCGGAGTCGGTATCATGTCACAATGGTTGGCATGGCGCTATCAAATCCCAGCAATCATCATTATGACACTCGCCGGAGTATTGGCAGGTCCGATTCTTGGCCTGTTCGACCCACGTGAATTATTAGGGGATCTATATAGTCCTATCATATCGTTTGCGGTTGCCATTATCTTATTTGAAGGAAGTCTCGGGCTTCATTTCAGCGAAATCAATCAGTTCCGTCGGTCGATTGTGCGAATCGTTACAGTCGGGGTTGCCTTGTCGTTTGTCGGGTCGTCGCTACTCATCCAATATGTCGGTGGATTGCATTGGGTGGTCGCTTGGACCATGGGGGCGCTCTTCGTCGTGACGGGACCGACCGTTGTTATTCCGTTATTGCGCCAAGCGCATTTGAAAGATCGGGTCGGTGCGATTCTGAAGTGGGAAGGAATTATCGTGGATCCTGTCGGTGCGCTACTTGGTCTCTTCGTCGTACGACTTGGCTACATCGTATATGAAGGAATGGATTTATGGATGCAACTCCTCTTTGCAGGTGCTTGTATCGTAGGGATTGGACTCGGTTACTTGTTTGGTCATCTCTTGATGGGGTGGTTTGTCGCTGAAAAAGTGCCGCGTTACCTTCGTGCCTCGGTCACATTGACGGCCGTCCTCGTCTTATTCTCACTGAGTGAGCTTATGATGCACGAAGTCGGGCTTCTTGCCGTGACGGCAATGGGGATGACGATGGCCAACACGAAGCATCGGGATGAAGAAATTATTGAAGAACTGCAATCATTTAAAGAAGATATTTCGATCTTGCTCATCTCATCTGTATTCATTTTATTGACGGCATCGCTGTCCCGAGAGGAACTATTGAATATTTTCCAATGGCCACTTCTATTGACGATTGCCGGCATCCTTTTCTTAGTACGTCCGGTAGCAATTTATTTTTCCACGATCGGTGGGGGCTTACCGCTTGCGGAACGAGGGTTTATCGGTTGGATTGCACCACGTGGTATCGTGGCGATGACGGTTGCTGGATTCTTTGCCGAAGAGGTCGCGCATCTTGGGATTGAAGATGCGAAGCAAATGTTACCGCTCACCCTCGGACTCGTCTTCATTTCCGTAACGTTGCACGGTCTCACGATTCGACCGCTCGCACGCAAATTGAAATTAATTGATGAGCAAAAAGAAGCGAATGCCGACGAATAAAGGACTTGTCCACGGCTAATGGGAATTGAGAGAAGTCAACCCTTTTCCTCAACTCGAAAGATAGGTATAATCGGAAAGCGATTATCGATGGAGAGGGCGAAGAATAATGATGCATGTGACGAACCGATATGGTTGGATTGAAGTGATTTGTGGGAGTATGTTTTCAGGGAAGTCGGAGGAATTGATTCGCCGTGTCCGCCGCGCTCACTATGGAAAGATTCCGGTCCAAGTGTTCAAACCAGCAATCGACGACCGGTATCATGAAGAGAACGTCGTCTCACACATGGGCAACTCGGTCGTGGCAGTACCTGTCGCATCGAGCCAGGACTTATACGATGCCGTACGTGAAGAAACACAAGTCATCGCGATTGATGAGGTGCAATTCTTTGATGAAGGCATCGTTGATGTCATCGAACAGCTCGCGAACGAGGACAAACGCGTTATTTGTGCAGGGCTCGATATGGACTTTCGTGGTGAACCGTTCACGATGATGCCTGAACTGTTGTCCCGTGCCGAGTTTGTGACGAAACTGCAGGCGATCTGCCTGTCTTGCGGGGCACCTGCTTCGCGGACACAGCGTTTGATTGACGGGAAACCGGCTCGTTATGAAGATCCGGTCATCTTAGTCGGAGCTTCAGAATCGTATGAGCCGAGGTGCCGTCATTGTCATGATGTGCCGAATAAACCACGTCCGGTCCGCCATACGGTGGTAGACTGATGAATCGACGGACCGCCCTCGGCGGTCCGTTTTTTTGCTATAATAGATAGAGTTTGATTTGACGGAGAAAGGACGGATCATCATGTTTGACCGTTTAAGTGTATTAGAAGATCGTTATATGCAATTGAATGAGATGCTCGCCGACCCTGAGGTGCTCAGTGACTCGACGAAGTTGAGACAATATTCGAAAGAGCAAGCACAGTTAGAAGAGACGGTACAGATGTATCGGCAGTATAAGGGTAAGAGTGAGGCCTTCAAGGAAGCAAAGTCGATGCTCGAAGACCGGACGCTCGATGCCGAGATGCGTGAACTTGCAAAAGAAGAGATGCAGCTTTTAGAACCGGAAGTAAAAGAGTTAGAAGCGAAGTTACGGATTTTGTTACTTCCAAAAGACCCGAACGATGACAAAAACGTTATCGTCGAAGTCCGAGGTGCGGCAGGTGGAGACGAAGCGGCCCTTTTCGCAGGAGATCTTTATAAGATGTACACACGATTCGCTGAACGTCAAAATTGGAAAGTTGAATTGATTGATGCAAACTATACCGAACTCGGCGGATTTAAAGAAGTCACGTTCATGATCAATGGGGCTGGTGCCTACTCAAAACTTAAGTTTGAGAATGGGGCACATCGTGTGCAACGGGTCCCGTCTACGGAATCGGGTGGACGAATCCATACGTCTACGGCAACGGTCGCTGTCTTACCTGAAGCGGAAGATGTCGAGGTCCATATCGATATGAAAGATGTGCGTGTCGATACGTTCACCTCGTCAGGTCCAGGTGGACAGTCAGTCAACACGACGCAGTCTGCCGTTCGTTTGACACACATCCCGTCAGGCCTCGTCGTGTCTTGTCAGGATGAGAAGTCGCAGCATAAAAATAAAGACAAGGCGATGAAGGTCCTTCGGGCACGCCTGTATGACAAGATGCAGAGCGAGCATATGGAAGAACTGTCGGCACAGCGGAAATCCGCTGTCGGGACAGGTGACCGCTCAGAGCGGATTCGCACATATAACTTCCCGCAAAGTCGTGTCACAGACCATCGCATCGGTTTAACGCTCCAAAAGTTAGACCGTGTGTTAGCGGGTGAACTAGAAGACATCATCGACGCACTCATCATGGATGAACAGGCACGTCTCATGGAGGATGCAGAATGATGCGTGTCGCCGCGCTACTCAAACAGACAGAAAAACGGCTTTCAGAAGCCGGGCGCGACCACGCGGCTGCCGAGTGGTGGCTCATGCACGTGCTTCGCGTTGATCGGACTGGTCTCCTCGTCCGCCTGTCGGATGAACTGTCGGAAGATGAGGCGACACGATTTGAGGAAGGCGTTGAGCGTATGTTGATCGGGGAACCGGTACAACATGTGATTGGACGAGCGCCGTTTTACGGGCGTTCTTTCGAAGTGAATCGCAACGTCTTGATTCCGAGGCCAGAAACAGAAGAATTGATTGACTGGGTGCTCGGTCAAATTCGTCACGTAACGGACGATGAAATCGTGGATGTCGGGACGGGGAGTGGAGCGATTGCGATCACGCTTAGTTTAGAACTCGGTATCCGGGTACAAACGGTCGATATTTCCCCGGAAGCGATAGTGGTCGCGAAACGAAATGCGGAAGCGCTCGGTGCGAATATTCGTTTTTATGAAGGAGACGGGCTCGCTCCAATCGCCGATCGGTCGATTCGTATTCTCGTCTCGAATCCGCCTTATATCGAAGCGGAAGTGCTGCTAGATGAGACCGTTGTCGCCTACGAGCCGCATCTAGCCCTCTTTGGAGGCGCGGACGGACTTGATATGTATCGTCAACTCATTTCGGAATCAGTGCGCGTCTTACGTGCCGATTGGCAATTGATTGCGTTTGAAATCGGGTATAACCAAGGACAAGATGTGAAATCATTGCTGTCTGAACGTTATCCTGAAGCAGAAACGGGTATTTTAAAAGATATAAACGGTAAGGACCGTATCGTCTATGCCGTAAGGGAAGGGATTGCGTATGGAAACGAAATGGATTAAATCGAATGAGGTTGAAGAGGGGGTACGTCTTCTTCAAGCGGGTGAAATCATCGCCATGCCGACAGAAACCGTTTATGGTCTCGCGGGGGACGCCATGAATGATATGGCGATTCGCAAGATTTTTGAGGCGAAAGGTCGTCCGTCGGATAACCCACTCATCGTCCATATTGCTTCAATCGAACAAGCGAAAATGTTCGTCGATTCGATCCCTCCCGTTGCCAAACGCTTAATGGATGTGTTTTGGCCAGGCGCTTTGACAATCATCTTGCCTTCAAACGGCCGAGCCTCTTCGCTAGTGACCGCGGGCCTCGATTCCATCGGATTACGGATGCCGAACCATTCGGCAGCACTTGAGTTGATTCGTGAGTCGGGTTTAGGACTTGCGGCTCCAAGTGCGAATCGTTCTGGGCGCCCCTCGCCGACCACCGCTCAACATGTGGCTGATGATTTGGCCGGGCGAATCGCAGGGATTGTTGATGGGGGTCCAACTGGAATCGGTGTCGAGTCAACCGTCATCGATTGTACGGGTGACATGGTGACGATTTTACGACCTGGTGGTGTGACGCGAGAAGAAATCGAAGCCGTCATTGGATCGGTCGCTTTAGATGCCAACTTAAGTGACGAAGAAGCCGCACCAAAGTCACCGGGAATGAAATATACGCATTATGCCCCGACAGCGCCCGTCTTTTTGGTCGATGGCACACGTGAAGATTTAGAGCGTGTCATCGAAGAGCGTCAGCGAGTGGGGCGGCGTATCGGTGCACTCGTATTTGATGAAGAGCCGACATTGGCAGAAGTTACCTTTTTTCTCGGTACCTCGATGGAAGTGGCGGCGCAACGTTTATACGATGCCCTTCGTCGATTTGATGAGACAGATGTCGAAGAGATTTATGTGAACAAGATTGAACCGGTCGGGGTCGCGTTAGCCGTCTATAACCGCTTATACAAAGCGTCCGGAGGGAAGGTCGTGCAACCGACGAAAGATGCCTAAAGACATAGAGGAGGACACGCGATGTCAATGAAACGCGTATTATTCATATGTAGTGGCAACACGTGCCGAAGCCCGATGGCGATGGCCTTGCTCCGTTCGAAAATGACAGGAGATGAATTTGATATTCGTTCTGCCGGTCTACGGACGATGCAAGGATTCGATGCTTCTGAAAATGCACTGCAAGTTCTCAGAGAACGTGGGATTGAACTCGATCATGTCACGCAAACGTTTGATGAGGTGTTAGGAAACTGGGCGGACATCATCTTGACGATGACGCGTGCGCACCGTGAACAAATCCGGGATACATACCCGGATTTAGGGGAGCGGACGTACACGCTCTATGAATTCGTAACAGGACTTGAACGAGACATCAACGACCCGTTTGGCGGCTCGATGAATGTCTATCGCCAAGTGCGAAATGAACTTGAGCCACTCGTGAATCGACTTGTGTTAAAATTAACGAATGATGGGTCAAAGGTGACGAAACCACCGAGACGCCTACCAAAGAAGACGGGGGAATGAACGAATGAAAATTGCAATTGGCGCCGATCACGGCGGATTCAACTTAAAAAAAGAAATTGTAGCCTTGCTTGAAGAGCTTGGACATGAGTATAAAGATTTCGGGACCCACTCAGCCGAATCGATTGACTACCCAGACGTAGCCATCCCGGTCGCTGAAGCTGTCGCGGCTGGTGAGTTCGATCGTGGGATCTTGATTTGCGGTACAGGAATCGGAATCGGGATTGCGGCGAACAAAGTCAAAGGGATTCGTGCGGCACTCGTCCATGATTCATTCAGCGCGAAAGCGACACGTCAGCATAACGACTCGAACATCATGACGATGGGAGAGCGTGTCATCGGACCTGGGCTTGCTCTCGACTTGGTGACGACGTGGCTCGATACGAACTTTGAAGGCGGTCGCCATTCAAATCGTGTCGGCAAGATGAGCGCTTACGAATCGAAGTGAGCCTGATGAAGACGGAACTTCTCGGATTATTAACGGAGCTAAACGGACTGTTTCCGTTACATGATGAGCGTATTCTCGTCATCGGGTGCTCCACAAGTGAAGTCCTTGGCAAAAAAATCGGCAAGGCGGGGTCCATCGACGTCGCAAGTGAGTTGATGGAAGCCTTCCTTGAATTTAGAGAAAAGACGGGTGTCCATCTGGCGTTTCAAGGGTGCGAGCACATCAATCGTGCCCTCACCGTTGAGCGCCGGACACTTAAACAGTTCGGCCTCACTGAAGTGACAGTCGTCCCGGTCCGCGCGGCCGGCGGAGCGATGTCAGAGAAAGCTTATGCAATCTTCGATGAGCCGTGTGTCGTCGAATCGATTCAAGCAGATGCTGGAATTGATATCGGCTCGACATTGATTGGGATGCATTTGAAGCCGGTCGCCATTCCGGTCCGACTATCATCGAAGCATCTCGGGGAGGCGTACGTCACGTTCGCGATTACGAGACCGAAACTGATTGGTGGGCCACGGGCTCAATATCCAAACAAATGAAAAGCATCGCATTCGGTTTTTTCGACCGGATGCGATGCTTTTTTGTGATTATAATTCTTCACCGAATAAATACGACACGACCATCGGGAAGCGCTCGCGCCAGGCAAGTTCGTTATGGACGCCTTCTTCAATCACTTCGAAACGGATGTGTTCGACCTTGTCCTTTAACAAGTTATACACGCGTTCGCTCGATTCGCGATACATCTCGTTCGTCGGACCGCTCTCCATCGGTTCCTCAACTTCTTTGGCGCCGACGTCTAAGTAAAGACGCTCGACGCCCTTCACGTCGCTCGCTTCAATCAATTGTTCCAGCTCCGTTTGGTTGAACCAAAACGCGGACGACAGGGAAGCGACCCGCTTGAAGATGTCTGGATATACACACGCTGCGTACACGGAGATAAGCCCACCCATCGAACTGCCCATCATCGCCGTTTCTTCCGGGATGGTCCGATAGTCGGCATCGATTTGAGGTTTCAATTCCTGAGCGATGTATTCGATATAGGCTGAACCTTGCCCTCCGAGTACGATGTCTCGTCCGAGCAAACTTTCCCCGATGAAGGGATTTTCCCATGGTCCATACTCATCAAGTCGTTGTTCGCCTGGCGCACTATCAATCGCAACGACAATTAAGTCGCGCTTCGAGTCGTTCAGATATTCACTTACGCGCCAGCTCATCTTGTAGCTCGCGTCCTCGTCATTAAAGCAGTTCTGTCCGTCATGCATGTAGAGGACCGGATACTGTTTTTCCGATGTCTCATAGTCAGCAGGCGTGTAAATTCGGACTGTTCGTTTACGTTCGAACGGTGTAATCGTCATTTCTTTTGTCTCAATCATAAGTGACCTCCTCACAGTTGCATTCTTTCTAATGATACCCAACTTTCCGTCAGATTATAGCGATACCCAAAAAAACAAGCGTATGGTACGATGGGGATGTTGATTTTTAGACATTTAGAGGGGGGCTTCACATGGTAAACACGACGAAGTTAAAAGTGCAGGATGCGGAATTGTTTGAGGCAATGCAACACGAGCTCGGTCGTCAACGCGACAACATCGAACTCATCGCCTCAGAAAACTTTGTTTCAGAAGCGGTCATGGAAGCGCAAGGAGGCGTATTGACGAACAAATATGCCGAAGGATATCCGGGACGCCGTTACTATGGCGGCTGTGAATTTGTCGACGTTGCGGAAAACTTGGCGCGCGACCGTGCGAAAGCATTGTTCGGTGCAGAACATGCGAACGTACAACCACACTCTGGTGCGCAAGCGAATATGGCGGTTTATTTTACGGTGCTTGAAGCAGGAGACACGGTGCTCGGGATGAATCTTTCTCATGGCGGTCATTTGACGCACGGTAGCCCGGTCAACTTCTCGGGTATCCAATACAACTTCGTCGAATACGGTGTAGACAAAGAGACAGAACACATTGACTATGACGTTGTCGCAGCGCTCGCGAAAGAACACAAGCCAAAATTGATTGTGGCAGGGGCTTCGGCTTATCCACGCACAATCGATTTTGCGAAGTTCCGCGAGATCGCGGATAGTGTGGATGCTTACCTCATGGTCGATATGGCGCACATCGCCGGGCTCGTGGCGGCGGGTCTGCACCCGAACCCAGTCGAGCATGCGCATTTCGTCACGACGACGACACACAAGACACTTCGTGGGCCACGGGGCGGGATGATTCTTTGTAAAGAAGAGTTCGCCAAAGCAATCGACAAGTCAATCTTCCCAGGTATCCAAGGAGGACCACTTATGCACGTCATCGCAGCGAAAGCGGTCGCATTCGGTGAGGCACTCCAACCGGAATTCAAGGATTACCAGCGTCAAGTCATCGCCAATGCGCAAGCCCTTGCGGCAGGTCTTGAAGAAGAGGGACTCCGAATCGTATCGGGCGGAACGGACAACCATCTCTTACTCGTCGACCTTCGCGGCATCGACATCACGGGAAAAGCAGCGGAGCACGCACTTGATGCAGCGGGGATCACGGTTAATAAAAACACGATTCCGTTCGACCCGGCATCACCATTCGTCACAAGCGGTGTTCGTCTTGGAACGGCGGCGATGACGACACGCGGTTTCAAACAAGAGGATATGAAAGAAGTAGCACGTTTAATTGGTCGTGTGCTCAAACATCATGAAGACGAGTCGGTACTCGCAGAAGCACTTCAAGACGTGCGAACGTTAACTGCGAAGTTCCCACTCTATCCTGAACGAGGCTGAGTCAATGGATATCCGGACACTAGCAGAACGAGAGCTGGCCGAACTCCCATTGTTTGATATGACGGAATGGTTGGCTCGTAAAGGGGAATACGACCCTTCTTTCCGTCTTGTCGCCAGTGAGTTTGAGGTCATCACGACACTCCTCGATCATGGCTATTATGAAGAAGCGAGTGAACGCATCGTGCCGCTCCTCGGGATGAAAGTGCCTGCTGCTTTCCATCGACTAGGTCTTGCGCTAGAAGTGAAGGCGAACGGGAAAAAAGCGGCCAAGCGCCGCTTTCGTTCGTTCTCGTCGGCTGTCATCCAACATTCGGATTTAGCCGAATGGCGACAAGTATTCAAGTTTGATAAGAAATGGCTGGGGCTTCCACTCGTCGTCGGTCTCGCGGCGGGCGTGCTCGCATTTTGGCCAGATGCTGAACCACCAGTCGTTACACCGGACGAATCGGACCAAGTCGTCATGGAGACGGTGACCGAGGAGGAGGCGCTCGCGGAACGCCTTGAGGAGTTAGAAGCGGAAGTCGCGCGACTCGAAGAAGAGAATGAGAAACTTCAAGATTCGGACGAGCAGAAACCGACTGAGTCAACAGAAGAAGCGCCGGCCGTTTCGACGAATATTGTCCCGCTGACCGAAGTTGAAGCGCTCGTTCAAGACAAGCAGTACGAAAAAGCTGATCGACTATTGGGTGGTAAAGCGAAAGCTGGTCAAGAACAAGCAGTCGGATTTTATCGACTTCTCGTCGACAATAAGTTAGGACAAGCAGAAATTACTGATTATGCAAATTATGTCGATTCTTATCCGGAATCCGGTTACAAAGCGGATGTTTTATGGATGAAAGGGATTGCCGAGAAAAAGGCAAATGATCCCGCTTATCGCGATACGTTGACGACCGTTTCAGAAATGGAAGGGACATATTGGGCACCGATTGCGAAGTCCGTGCTCGAAGAGTAAGGTGCTGCGTGAGCGGCGCCTTTTCTCATAGAATTCTAATGAAGGCCACCACGATTTCTCGTTTTCTTGTCGTATGATTTGAGTAGGAGGGATGCGTGCATGAAACGTGTAATGAAAACTATTGGAACAACGCTTTTCGCAATCGGACTTATAGGAATCGGACTTGCCGGATTCTTATTCTTCACTTCCCCCGGCCAATCTAGCTTGACACAACTATCGCTGGCGGCGATGGAAGTCGAACAGCAGATCGATCAAGTCGATACGACGTGGGATGAATGGGAAGATGAGTTAGAAAGACGGGTCGAGCAAGCGATTCCAGAAGGAGTTCGTCTGTTTTTTGCTGATTGATTTCGGGAAATGAATAACAATACGTCGAGCGAGTCGCTCGGCGTTTTTTTCAAAGGAGTGAGCGGGATGCAGACGATTCTCGTCGTAGAAGATGATTTGAAGATTGCACGATTGTTAGAGCTGGAGTTGAAGCATGCGGGATATGCCGTCGTCGTGGCCACGGACGGTCGTGGTGGTCTGGAGAGGGCGCTTGCCGATGACATCGACCTCGTCTTACTCGATATTATGTTGCCTCAGATGAGTGGACTTGAGGTGGTCCGTCGTCTGAAAGAAGAGCGACCTCTGGTGCCGGTTCTGATGGTGACAGCTCGAGGAGATCGCTACGATAAAGTGAGCGGTCTCGACCTCGGTGCAGACGACTACATCACGAAACCGTTTGAAATAGAAGAAGTGCTTGCCCGGATTCGAGCTTTTTTGCGCATGCGTCAGCTCGTTCATCAAGACCATTCTGAACTAGTGTTAACATATGAGACATTAACGATCGATGTGAATCGGCATGAAGTATATTGTGAAGGAAATAAAGTCGATTTGACACGTCGCGAATTTGATCTATTGGTTTTCTTTTTAGAACATCCTGAGCGTGTGCTGACACGTGATCAACTCGTCGAACAAGTATGGGGATTTGATTATTTCGGTGATACGAACGTCGTGGATGTATATGTCCGCTATGTTCGAAAAAAATTGACAGGTTCCTGGATTCAAACGGTCCGCGGTGTCGGCTATATGTTGAAGCGTGGTGAGTGACCGATGTTACGAACAAAAATCGCATGGGCGATGACAGGATTCATGTTGATTCTCCTTTTCATCTCGTTTGGTGTGACATGGTTCGTTGCCCGTCAAGAGATTGTGGATTCGCGCTTTGACGTGTTACTGCAAGCACTGAATATTTTAGAAGAAGATGTCCGGAATAGTGATGCCGTATTATCGCTCCATAAGGATAGTGTCGTATTGGAACGCCAAGAAAGCGGAGAGTGGGGAATCATCGGTGGAGAGGTACCGAATGGGACGACATTCCCCATCAATTATGGCGAGCCGGCACTTATTGATGACTGGTTTGTGGTCGCAACGACCGACGGCTTAGCGTTCGGCTTTCAAGATCGGGCCGTGAGCAACACGATTCAAGCACTCGCAACCATATTTCTTGTCATGTTTTTCCTTGCAGTCATATCGACATTCTTTGGAACGTGGTGGATTTTACGTCAAGGCTTGTCACCGTTACGACGATTGACAGACACGATGGAACGCATCACCAAATCCGGGAAGTTAGAGACGATCGAAGTGGATGACAGAAAGGATGAAGTGACGACACTCTCGCACGGATTCAATCATATGATCGAGCGGGTCGAAGGAACGATGGAGCAACAACGCCGTTTCGTCGCCGATGTTTCACATGAACTTAAAACACCGTTGACCGTCATCGAAGGCTATGCGAAGTTATTACAACGATGGGGACAAGAAGATGAGGGTGTGCGCAACGAAGCAATTGATCATATTTTGACGGAGTCACGAAAAATGCGAAATGACTTGATTGAACCCATGCTCGAATTGAATCGATTCACGGCACTCGATCAGGTCGACCGAGAAGAAATCGATTTAGCTGAACTCGGGGAATCGTTAACGGAACGTTTTTTACGGTCGCACGGCGTCCACCTCCCCATCGAAGCGACGGGCAGTTGGTTTGGTCATCGTGAGTCGTTACAACGGATTCTTGTCATTTTGATTGATAATAGTTTGAAGTATGCAGAGGAGACGACTCTTCATTTGAAGAGTGATCGGATTGAAGTACGTGATAGAGGACCAATCCTTTCAGATGAAATAAGAAATCGTCTGTTCGACCGATTTTATCGATTGGATGAAGCACGAGATCGAAGTGGAAGCGGTCTCGGTCTTGCGATTGCGAAAGAAGTGGCGAACTTGAATGAATGGACGATTGGAAGTATATCGAATGATCCCGATGGTAGTGTATTTTTCCTGACTCGATGATGAATGCTCCTTATTTTCTCATCAAATTTTAATGAAGCCTTAAATGCTCTCTCACGCACAAAGCTTATGATGAAAATAAGAAGAACGGAACACAACGAGGAGGAAATAACATGAAACGCATCGGCTGGATCATCGGAGCTTTACTTGGCGTCATGGCAATTGTAGGGATTGGATTTTATGTTAGTGGTAATCAGACGGACACGGTCATCGAGCCACAAGCAATCAACCAAACGAGCGGTAATCCATCAGCGGACAACTCAAGTGATTCCGCTACACCGGATGACTCGAGTAACGCATCAGATGATTCATCATCACAAGTGGAGGATGGGGACGACTATGCACTGTACGGTACACTCGTGAAGTTGTCGAAAGAGGATGTCACCATTAGCTTCAATGGAAAAGAATCCACATACCGTTTAGCAACCACACATGAAATCGACGATGACACGCCGCGAGTTGGGGACCGGGTCAAGCTCGAATTGAATCGAAATGATGAAGTGAAAGAAGTGGACCGTGAGAGTGGCGACGATGATGGGTACGTTTACGGCACACTCGTCAAACTCACGAGTCAAGAAGTTACGATTAATATCGATGGAACCGATAAAGCGTATCCACTAGCTGCACGTGCTGAAATTGATGACGACACACCGCGAGTCGGAGACTTCGTCAAACTTGAATTGAATCGAGAGGAAGCAGTCATTGAAGTAGATCGTGAATCAGAGGACGACCAGTATGAGCAAGATGATTCATCTAAAGATGAGCGAGAATACGACTGATGGAATGACTGAAAAGAACTAATCTCTTTTGATCGATTAGTTCTTTTTTGGTTGCTAGACGTTAAGTCAGAAAAAGGATGGAATTGCTTTAGGGGCATCATCAGAAACGTAATAATTCTGAAATCATCACAAAAATAGGTTATATGTTATGATGTACAAGAAAAATTTAGGGGTTTTTCACCTAATTGGGA
The DNA here is from genome assembly GCF_018617685.1 of Exiguobacterium sp. s57. Taxonomy (NCBI): domain Bacteria; kingdom Bacillati; phylum Bacillota; class Bacilli; order Caryophanales; genus Exiguobacterium; species Exiguobacterium sp. s57. Next base: position 139,472 of record NZ_JACSKR010000002.1, on the reverse strand, counting down.
ATGGGAGGGGACATCAATGCGAGTGTGTTGGGGAATCTTTCTCAGTTGTATCTTGTTGAGTGGATGTGGTTCCGAGACGTTGAATGCGATTGAACTACGTCCTCTGTCTTCCTATCGAGTCGAGCAAGAACCTGAGATGTCATTATCAGAACAAACAAAAAAACAAATTCTTACATATTGCGAGCGTCAACCGACCGATGTCTTACCGAAGCGAAGAGCTAAGGTGGCAGAAGTAACATTCCATCACCCTTTATATGAAGTACTCGGATCTAAAACCGTAAAGTACTTTGCGACAGGGAATAAGCGATATATCACTTGTTCGAACAGCAATCAACTGATGGAGCGAACTTTTTCCGTAAAACCGATTCAAGAATTTGAAGCGCTCGACGAAGACTACTTTCGAGAGTCAGACGTGGTTTCGACGATTGAATTCGAACGCGTCGACGACATCAAACAAATCGTTAATGTATTCAACCTGAATGACAGTCATGAAGAGGTTATTTCGAATTCGGCTTTTCGCTACACGACACCAGATACGGGAGCGATTTATGTGACGTTCGAGACCGTCAGGAATGGACGCACACTCGACCCGATTATCGAGCCGAAACTCTTCCCGTTTAAAAGTGGAGAAAATGAAGGGTATGTCTTTTTGACGAGGCGAGCCGATAATCGGGTCGCACTTCGGTTTGGAGAAGAGTCATCGCCAAGACAACTCGTTCTTCCGAGTATGTATGAGGCTCCTTATATGAAAATTGATACAAAAGAAGAGGGGCTTTCTCTCGAAGGGGATCATCGTGAACTGATGAAGCGAATTATTTTATCAGATCAACCGATTGAGGGAGATGTGGCGAAACAGACTTCATTGGCACTGTCGAAAACATACGGCACTGTCCTTGAGATCTGGGGTCATGTCCGTCGCCCGGTGACAAATAAAATGTCGTCACGCCCGGCCGACGGAGAGACAAGGTTGGCCGTTTTCGAATCGGACGAAAATACCATTTGGTTAGACGGACCGAAGACCCAAGAATTGTTTGACGAGCTGTTTCACGTAAAGATGCGAGAGATGCCGACTACAGCCGTTCAGACCGGACAGTTACACCTGTATGAAGAATTGACGGAACAGTCATTTGACGTGTGGAAAACGGAAACGGAACTTTACTTGGTCGACGAAAAAACGTCCAGGTCATATGAATTACCTTCGAATGACTATTTCAAAGTCAATCAACCGTGAGGGTGTCTGACCTTTGACAAAATAGAAGTTGACTCTACCCATCTCTAGAGAGTTAGGGTACAATGCTCGAGAGAGAATGAGAGAGGAGTGAAGCAAGATGGGAAAAGTACATGTTTATGACCATCCTTTGATTCAGCACAAAATGACGATTATGCGTAAAGTCGAGACGGGGACGAAGCAGTTCCGTGAACTCGTCGACGAAGTTTCTTCACTTATGGCATACGAAATCACGCGCAGCCTACCCCTGACAGACGTAGAAATCGAGACACCGGTCTCTGTTTCGACTCAAAAAATGATTGCCGGCAAGAAATTGGGAATCGTCCCAATTTTACGTGCAGGACTTGGTATGGTGGATGGGTTCCTCAAAATGATGCCGAACGTAAAAGTCGGTCACATCGGTCTCTATCGCGATCCAGAAACACTTGAGCCACATGAATACTACTTGAAACTTCCGACAGACGTGACGGAACGCGACTTCATCGTCGTCGATCCGATGCTCGCAACAGGCGGTTCGGCTGCCGATGCTATCGCTTCACTTAAAAAGCACGGAGCGAAGTCCATCAAGTTGGCTTGTCTTTGTGCAGCACCGGAAGGCGTAGAACGTGTGCAAGCAGAACATCCGGATGTGGAGATTTATCTCGCGGCACTCGATGAAAAGTTAAATGATCACGGTTATATCGTTCCTGGACTTGGGGATGCGGGTGACCGTTTGTTTGGTACAAAATAATCTTGAATCTGATGAGAGGGTCCTAAGGATCCTCTTTTTTATCTAAAATTAGGCGATTCATCCCCGCTTCAAGTCGAAGCGGAACCTCGTCCAGTCCTACACGGCGAACATCCAGGGGGAAGTCCTAGCTCCCCGAGGTCTCGATCGTCGGTGACCGGCTCAAGCTCCCGAAGCTGAAATGGGTGCGGTTCGTCAATTCGAGACGGGTCGAGGGACGCATCCTGAGCGCGACGATCCGCCGCAACGCGTCAGGCAAGTACTTCGTCTCCTTGATTGTCGAACAGGATATCGAAACTTTTCCAAAACGGGATCCTCGGTCTGCACGAGTGGACCTGCCCGAATTGTGGCATCCACCACGACCGTGATGTGAACGCAGGACTCAATTTAAAAGAAGAAAGAGACCGTGAGTGGGGGCCGATGTCGGAGTGAGAAACAGAAAAGTATCGCGTTTCTGATGCTCGACATCGATGTGTCTAAGGTTTACAACGATACGTATGGTCATTTAGTGGGAGACGCTTGTATCAAGTGGATGGAAGACGAATGTTGGATAAAATTGATACATGAAAAGACGACATTCCCGGTTCAGTTCGGTTCAAACGGGATGTCGCCTTTTTGGTCTACTTATTGTTCAATCAATCCTTCTTGAATGAGGAAGTCGCGAGCAACTTTTTCTGGACGTTGTTTTTCGACGTCGGCAAGGTAGTTGAGTTCTTGCATCGTCTCGTCCGTAATTTTCCCGCTGAGTAAGTTCAATACGTCTGCGAGCTCAGGGTGCTCGGCGAGCGTCTCTTCACTGACGATCGGTACTGCGTAATAAGGTGGGAAGAATTGTTTGTCGTCCTCGAGGACGGTCAAGTCGAAGCGTTTGAGCAAGCCGTCGGTCGAGAAGCTGTCAATGGCATTGCTCTCATTGTTCATGAGGGCTGTATAGCGCAGTCCGCCGTCGACTGGTTTTACGTCTTGGAAGTTGAACGGATATGTTTCTTTCAAGCCGAGATATCCGTCTTCCCGATTCGAGAATTCAATCGTTGGTCCGAATACGAGTTCGTCACTCACTGCGGCGAGGTCGGAGACGGTTTTTAAATCATACGTGTCGACATCTTCTTGTTTGACGGCGATAGCGTACGTGTTATTGAAGCCGATTGGGTCGAGCGTACGGATGTCAAAGCGCTCGTTTACTTGTGTCACGACTTTGTCGTAGACGACGTCCGGGTCGTTCTCGACATCTTGTTTCAATACGTCGACGAACAGCGTGCCTGTATATTCGACGTACGTATCAATTTCGCCGGTCCGAAGGGCGCTGAAGGCGACCTGAGTTCCACCGAGGTTCAATTGACGTTTCACATCGAGATTAGTCCGGTCTTCAATCAAGTCCGCGACCATGTTACCGAGAATCAGTTGTTCGGTGAAGTTTTTCGAGCCGACGACAATCGTATCGTCTTCACGGGTGAAAGCGTAAATTGAACCGACGAGGAGAAGGGTGAACACCGTTGCGAGGACGATGAGTGGCTTCGTGACTTTCTTCGCCGAACGATGTGTCTTCTTCTTCATCCGGCCATCTGCGAGGACGATGCCGTTCGGTGCGACCTTGTACTCGATACGACTGACGATGAAGTCGATTAACAGTGCGAGTAGACCGGCTGGGATGGCACCAGCAAGAATTTGGTTGTTATCGACGGTCTGAATTCCGGCGAAGACGAGATAACCGAGACCACCGGCCCCGACGAACGCGGAGATGGTCATAAGACCGACGGCCGTGACGGCCGAAATGCGAATCCCAGCCATGATGATTGGGAGTGCGAGCGGGAGTTGAATTTTACTTAAAATCTGGCGGTCGGTCAGGCCGATTCCTTTGGCCGACTCGAGCGTGTCACCTGGAATGCTCGATAGTCCTGTGTACGTGTTCTTTACAATCGGGAGAAGCGAGTACAAGACGACCATGATGATAGCCGGTGTTGACCCGATGCCGATGAACGGGATAAGGAAACCGAGGAGCGCTAAACTTGGTACGGCTTGGACAACACTTGTCAGACCGAGAATCGGTTTCGCAAGTCGCGGAATCCGTAAGATAAGAATTCCGAGTGGTACCCCTAATAGGACTGCAAGCGAGACAGCGAACACCGTCAGTTGTAAGTGTTCAAGCAAGAGCGTTCCGATTTGGTTTGTATTGCTCGCGAAGTAATTGAAAAACGATTGAATGGCGTTCATAGTGTTCCCTCCTCTTGCATGAATTGCTCACTGAGGACGGAAAGCAAACTACTGCGTGTAATCAAACCGTGAAGCGTCGAACCGTCGACGACGGGGAGATAACCTTGGTCGCTCGTGTTCATGACGTCTAGAATGTCGAGGAGTGAGTCCTCAATTGAAACAAAAGCATAATTCACGTTCATGACTTCCTCGAGACGCTTCGTCTTGTCTTGAATGCCGTGGACATCTTTCAATTTGATGAGTCCTTGAAGTGTGCTGTCACGATCTGTAATCAAAAGGCTATCAACTTTACGTGAACGCATGATTTCAATTGCTTGAAGCACGGTCCGTTTCCCACTGATTGATACCGGGTCGGTAATCATGATGTCTTTCGCCTTAATAAATTCAGGGCTGTTCCAAATTCGATTCTTCCCGATGAACGACTCGACGTATTCATCTTGTGGATTCCGGAGTATTTGCTCCGGGGTATCGAACTGAACGATTTCTCCATCGCGCATAATACAAATACGATCGGCTAGCTTGATCGCCTCATCCATATCATGGGTAACGAATACAATCGTCTTTTTCACTTCTTCTTGTAGGTTGAACAGCTCTTCTTGCAGGTCATTCCGGGTCACAGGGTCGAGGGCACTGAACGGTTCATCCATTAAAATGACTTCAGGATCGTTCATAAGGGCGCGGGCAAATCCGATACGTTGTTGTTGACCGCCGCTCAACTCGCTTGGGTAGCGATCGATAAATTGATCTGGTTCAAGGCCGACCATGCGGAGTAGGTGTTCGGTGCGCGCATCCATTTCTTGCTCAGCGTGTCCCTCAATGCTAGCAATCAATTGGATGTTCTCGCGAATCGTCATGTGCGGAAAGAGGCCGGTTTGTTGAATGACATATCCCATCTGACGTCGGAGCTCGATAGAATCCATTTTCCGAGTGTCTTGCCCGTTGACGATGATCGTACCTTCTGTTGGCTCGATCAATCGGTTAATCATTTTGAGCGATGTCGTCTTTCCACAGCCAGACGGGCCGATGAAGACGACGAGTTCACCTTTGTTGATGGTGAGGCTCATCTCTTTCAAGACGGTCGTACTCTTGAACATTTTCTTCACTTGTTTAAACTCAATCATGCATTCACCCTTCTCAATAATTATTTTCACATAACCTTATATCAATTTGCCCTTTATTAGATGATTGTAAACATTATTTTTGAAAAAAACGTTTGAAAATCGAACAAAGCGGGGAAATATATTGTCTTTTGTTCAACAAAGACAAATCCTATATCGAATCCTTGAAGATGATATCGTACCGAACTCCTCGCCTAATCGGTTCACACTATCCATTCTTCAGATCCTTTAAAATTAAATGCGAGCATCAGTTAAGAAAGTCACAAAAAAGACACATATTTGGTGGCGCTTACATTGCAACCGTGACCATGCGAACTGTTGTTGTCCAATCATTCTAGATTAATGGGATGGGGGTTCGGGTGATTATACAAATGGAAATTAGCGTGAGGTTTGTCACTATAAATTATCCTTAAGCCCTCGACACGACAAAAAGATAATCGGTATACTGATACAGGAAGATGTAAACGATTTCAAAATCAGGGAAGCGTTTGTTTCAAAACCTTTTGTGAACGTAAGTCGTTTGGCATTGTAATTTCCAAAACGTGAAGGTATAACTGAACTATTCTTCATCTGATTCGTAATATGAAATGTTATAAAGTAAACATTTTTATTTCACCATTTCTTCATACTTTCTTGAAATTTGATGATTTTAATTTAGTTTATGAAGTGCGTAAAACTATTGATATGACTTGATTTAAAGCGCTTTTATAATTGTGAAATCCATTGACTTCTTATGCCATTTCTATTACTCTGAACTTGTGTGACTTTTGATGGTCACGCGAGTGTGAATTAGTGAAGAACAGAGGATCACGTAATGATCGAAAGGAGGATTCAGATGGCGAAAAAAGACAATCGTTATCTATCCTACGCCTCGCTCGCTTCACAAATCTCGACAGCACTTGCCGGACCGATCGTCATTGGTTATCTCGTCGGACAGTACGGCGAAAGACGTGAATTTTGGGGCACGTTTGGTTGGAATGTGTCGATTATCCTCGGACTCGTGTTCGGGATTACGGCGCTAGTTCTCACCCTTCGGAGTTTATTGACAGGAGAGGACGAATGAATACGATTCAAGCAGACAGAAAAGCACAGAAAGAATTGATGAAGCGTTATACGAAATGGTTTACCGTCTGGTTTGCGATTTTGTTGATTGGCGCCCTCATCATCCCGATGTATAAAACCGTATTTCTCGGGTTGTTCATCGGCGGGGTCGGAAGTCTCATTATTCTACATATGCAGAATCGAAGCGTCATTCGCATGTATGACGTCATCGAGCATGGACGACGACCAAAGTCGCATGGGACCGTTTCAAGAATGGCGGTCGGTGCGTTAGCAGTGATAGTCGGTCTTCTCTACGAGGATCGGGTGTCCGTCATCGCGGTGGTAACTGGTCTAATCGCCGGCCACATCATACAATTTGGCGAGTTTACACTTGCCCAGCTCAGCAGGAAAAGAGGTGAATATTAATGGGTCATGAGTTTCCCACATATTCTCTGCACTTTGGGGACTATACGTTATACGGGAGCTGGACGAACGTCATTACAGTGCTAATAGCAGCTTTACTCGTCTTCGCATTCGCCATCTGGGGGACAAGACGTTTGGCTATGAAGCCGACTGGCAAACAAAACTTCATGGAATTCTTCGCAGAGTTCGTACGTGGAATCATCGCAAGTGCGATGGACTGGAAGACAGGTGGCCGCTTTATCGGATTTGGGATGACGTTGATTTTGTTCATTCTCTTCTCAAACTTGATGGGTCTACCGTTTAACGTCATTTCCGGACACTATCTGTGGTTCAACTCACCGACGGCCGATCCTTACGTAACATTGGCGTTGTCGACACTCGTCGTTGCAATGTCGCACTATTATGGGGTGAAGCTACACGGGTTGAAACACTATTCGGCGGAGTTCGTGAAACCAGTCTGGTTCTTGCTTCCGATCAAATTGATTGAGGAGTTTGCAAACACGTTGACGCTCGGTTTGCGTCTATACGGTAACATCTTTGCCGGTGAAATCATGATTACCATCATCTTGGGACTCGCGATTACAGCCGAAGGAGCACTTAACCCACTCGGCGCAATCTTTGCGGTCTTCCCAATGATTCTATGGCAAGGTTTTTCAATCTTTATCGGGGTTATCCAATCCTACATTTTCCTGACGCTTGCAATGGTGTACATCGGGCACAAAGCTTCGGCCGAACATTAATTCGGACATCTCGCCAAAGCGTTACAATCAAATTATTTACTTAACTTTTAGGAGGAATATACACAATGGAACAACTCAATCTTCTCGCAACAGCACTTGTTATCGGACTTGGAGCACTCGCAGCTGGTATCGGTAACGGTTTGATCGTATACGGAACAGTACAAGGACAAGCACGTCAACCAGAACTTAAAAACGAACTTCGTCAAACGATGTTCATCGGTATCGGTTTGGTTGAGGCCCTCCCAATCATCGGTGTGGCTGTCGGTTTCCTTCTCCTCAACTCTTGATTTCGAGTTAACGAGAATAGCATAAGAGGGAGCACGTCTCCCTCACTTATTTAGTCAAGAGGAGGGTATGCATGGATACGATGATGATTGCAGCTGGTGCTGGCGGCGAAGGCCTCCGCATTCTGGATATGATCTTTACAATTTTCACATTCCTCGTACTCTTGGCCCTGTTGAAGAAATTTGCTTGGGGACCACTCCTTGGAATGATGAGACAGCGTGAAGAGTATGTAGCGAACGAAATTGAACTCGCTGAAAAGAGCCGCAAAGATGCGGAAAACTATGTCGTCGAACAACGTGATGCACTTAGTGCGGCACGTACAGAGTCAAAAGAAATGCTCGATGCAAGCCGTCGACAAGCAGAAGCGGAACAAGCACGCTTGGTGGAGCAGGCGCGTTTGGAATCCGAACAAATTAAAATCGAGGCAGAGAAAGCGATTGAGCGCGAGCGTGAGCTTGCGAAACAATCCCTTCAAACCGAAGTCGTCACACAGGCGCTCTCGGCAGCGCGCCACGTCCTTCAATCAGACCTTAAAGGCGATGAAGCGAAACAACGTGCCCTCGTCACAGACTTCCTGTCTAAAGCGAAAGGTGCGAACTGATGAACGCATCATTAGCAAAACGCTATGCCAAAGCGCTCTTCGACTTAGCGCGGGAACAAGGCACGCTCGACCAAGTCGAAGCGGAAGTGCGTCTGCTCGATGAAGTGCTCCACGCGACTCCTGAACTCATGGATCTCTTAACAAATCCGGCAGTCAGTGACAGCGAGCTTGCACAACTTTTAAAAGACAGCTTTGGTGATATGACGGCGATTGTCGTGAACACACTTCTCGTCATGGTCGAGAACGACCGTGCGGCAGAGGTTCGCGCATTGCCACGTTACGTCCGCGATTTCATCAACGACTACCGTGGGATTGCAGAGGGTATTGTCACAAGCGCCTACCCGTTGTCGGCAACAGACTTGAAAGACGTCGAACTCGTCTTTGGAGAGAAGCTTGGGAAGACGCTCCAATTGAAGAACGTCGTCGATGAAGAAGTCATCGGTGGACTCCGTGTCCAGGTCGGATACACGACGTACGATGATACGATCGAAACGAAACTTACACGCCTTGAGCGTGAATTGTTGAATGCGTAAGAAATAGGGGTGAATTCAATGACAATCAAAGCTGAAGAAATCAGCGCCCTGCTAAAAGAACGAATCGCTTCGTACGGTTCTGAAATCGAAGTCAGTGAGACAGGTACAGTCATTCAAGTAGGTGACGGTATCGCTCGTGCACACGGACTCGATAACGTTATGGCGGGGGAACTCGTAGAGTTCTCTAACGGCGTAATGGGCTTGGCGCAAAATTTAGAAGAAGGTAACGTCGGGATTATCATCCTTGGCGACTACAAAGGCATCAAAGAAGGCGACTCTGTCAAACGTACAGGTCGCATCATGGAAGTTCCAGTTGGTGAAGCACTCCTCGGACGTGTCGTGAACCCGCTCGGACAACCAATCGATGGTCAAGGACCAATCGTGACCGACAACTATAACCCGATTGAGCGTAAAGCTTATGGCGTTATGGCACGTAAATCAGTTCACGAACCACTTCAAACAGGAATTAAGGCGATTGACGCCCTCGTTCCAATCGGTCGTGGTCAGCGTGAGCTCATCATCGGTGACCGTCAAACAGGTAAAACATCGGTTGCGATCGATACAATCATCAACCAAAAAGAAGAAAATATGATTTGTATTTACGTTGCTATCGGTCAGAAAGAATCGACTGTACGTGGCGTAGTAGAGACGCTTCGTCAAAACGGCGCGCTCGACTATACAATCGTTGTTTCGGCATCGGCATCACAGCCGGCACCACTTCTTTACCTCGCACCATTCGCAGGGGTATCGATGGGTGAGTACTTCATGGACCGTGGACAACACGTCCTCGTCGTATATGATGATCTCTCGAAACAAGCGGCAGCTTACCGTGAGCTCTCGCTACTTCTCCGCCGTCCTCCAGGCCGCGAAGCCTACCCAGGGGATGTCTTCTACCTCCACTCACGCCTTCTTGAGCGTGCGGCGAAGTTGAACGACGAACTCGGCGGTGGTTCATTGACAGCACTTCCGTTCATCGAGACACAAGCATCGGATATCTCAGCATATATTCCGACAAACGTTATTTCGATCACGGATGGTCAGATTTTCCTTCAGTCGGACCTCTTCTTCTCTGGGGTACGTCCAGCGATTAACGCCGGTCTTTCAGTATCACGTGTTGGTGGTTCGGCTCAGGTGAAGGCGATGAAGAAAGTTGCTGGTACACTTCGTCTTGACCTCGCATCATACCGTGAGCTTGAAGCGTTCGCACAGTTCGGGTCAGATCTCGATAAAGCGACGCAAGCAAAGTTGAACCGTGGTCAGCGTACGGTTGAAGTCTTGAAACAAGACTTGAACGAACCGCTTTCAGTAGACAAGCAAGTTATCATCATCTACGCACTCACGAAAGGTCATCTCGATGACATCCCAGTCGAAGACATTCGTCGTTTTGAAACAGAAATGAACGCATGGCTCGACCAAAACCGTAAAGACCTCTGCCGTGAAATCCGTCAGACAGGAAACCTTCCTTCAGACGAGGCAATGGTCGATGCAATTACGGAATTCAAAAAGACGTTCTCGCCATCGGTTTAATCCGGTGACGAGCGTCTATTAAGGTGGTGAATCGAAATGGCATCATTACGTGAGATCCAGATGCGGATCACCTCGACCCAAAGCACGAAGCAAATCACGAAAGCGATGAACATGGTGTCGGCGTCGAAGTTGAACCGGGCCCAAGGGAACAACGCCAACTTCAAACCGTACATGGAAAAGTTGGAAGAAGTCATCTCGTCGATCGCCGGTGGTACATCAGGCGCGACACACCCGATGCTTCAAGTACGTCCCGTCAAACGGACTGGTTATATCGTCATCACGTCAGACCGTGGACTCGCAGGCGGATATAACGCCAGTGTCTTGCGTGACGTGTACCGTGAACTGAAAGACAAGCACGCATCAACAGATGAGTATCGTCTTTATGTAATCGGAAAAGTCGGTGTCCAGTTCTTCAAGTCACGCAACATTCCGGTGTATAGCGCGATGACAGGGCTAAACGACCAACCAACTTTTGTTGAAGTCACAGAAATCGTCAAGCAGACGGTTGGTGCCTTCAGCGAGAGCGAGATTGATGAATTGAAGCTCTGCTTCAACTCATTCATCTCGGTCATCAGCCAAGAAGTGAAGATTCAACAATTGCTCCCGCTCGGGGATATCGAACAGTCCGCATCCAATGTGATGTATGAATACGAACCAGAAGAAGAAACGATCTTAGCGGCGCTCCTCCCACGTTATGCGGAAGGACTCATCTACGGCGCATTGCTCGATGCGAAAGTATCAGAGCACGCAGCCCGGATGACGGCGATGTCGAATGCGACGGATAATGCGGATGAGCTCATTCGCGGACTCAAACTCAAATTCAACCGCGCGCGTCAAGCAGCGATCACACAAGAAATCACAGAGATTGTCGGAGGTGCGGCGGCGCTGGAATAAGCGCGCGCCCTCTAGATTGTAGGAGGCTAACACGATGAACGAATACGGCATGAAAGGCCGCGTAGTCGCAGTCATGGGCCCAGTTATCGACGTGAAGTTCGACAACCACTTACCGAACATCTACAATGCTCTCAAAGTCACTCACGTGGCAGCGACGGCTGAAGATGTTAGTGTCGACTTGACGCTCGAAGTAGCTGTTCACCTTGGTGACGACACGGTCCGTACGATTGCGATGGACTCAACTGACGGCGTTCGCCGCGGTATGGAAGTACTTGACTTAGGCTCACCGATTTCGGTACCGGTTGGAGAAATGACACTTGGACGTGTCTTCAACGTTCTTGGTAACCCAATCGATGATAAAGAAGTGGCAGCTGACGTGCTTCGTGCACCGATTCACCGTCAAGCGCCAACATTCGACGAATTGTCAACGAAAGTTGAAATCCTTGAAACAGGGATCAAAGTCGTCGACCTTCTCGCACCATACATCAAAGGTGGTAAAATCGGACTCTTCGGTGGTGCCGGTGTAGGGAAGACCGTCCTCATCCAGGAACTCATCAACAACATCGCGCAAGAGCACAGCGGGATTTCTGTATTCGCAGGAGTCGGTGAGCGTACACGTGAAGGAAATGACTTGTTCCACGAGATGACGGACTCAGGAGTTATCAAGCAAACAGCGATGGTATTCGGGCAGATGAACGAACCACCAGGCGCACGTCTTCGTGTTGCCTTGACTGGTTTGACAATGGCGGAATACTTCCGTGACGAGCAGGGACAAGACGTTCTTCTCTTCGTCGATAACATTTTCCGTTTCACACAAGCAGGTTCGGAAGTTTCGGCCCTTCTCGGACGTATGCCATCGGCGGTAGGTTACCAGCCGACACTTGCTACTGAAATGGGTATGCTTCAAGAACGGATTACATCGACTGCCAAAGGATCAGTTACATCGATTCAAGCGGTATATGTACCGGCCGATGACTATACGGACCCGGCTCCAGCGACAACGTTCGCTCACCTTGATGCAACAACGAACCTTGAGCGTCGTCTTTCAGAGATGGGGATTTACCCAGCCGTTGACCCACTCGCTTCAACATCACGTGCCCTTTCACCTGACATCGTCGGAAAAGAGCATTATGCGGTAGCACGTGACGTGCAGCAGACGCTTCAACGCTATAAAGAACTTCAAGACATCATCGCAATCCTTGGGATGGACGAGTTGTCTGAAGACGATAAACTCACGGTTCACCGTGCACGTCGTATTCAGTTCTTCTTATCACAAAACTTCCACGTGGCTGAGCAGTTTACAGGCCAAAAAGGTTCGTACGTACCAGTCAAAGAGACAGTTCGTGGCTTCAAAGAGATCCTCGAAGGTAAACACGATGATCTCCCTGAAGATGCATTCCGTCTCGTCGGTCCAATCGAAGACGTCATCGAAAAAGCGAAGACGTTGGTCTAAGACCTACGCGGAAGGGGGAAACTAGACGATGAATACTGTTCACGTCAACGTCGTCACCCCAGATGGTGCAGCCTTTGAAGGGGACGCACGAATGGTCATCGCCAAATCGGTCACTGGTGAGCTTGGTATTTTACCGAAGCACATCCCGATGGTGACACCACTCGACGTCTCAGTCCTCAAACTGCGCCACGAAGATGGTGGACGCACGCTGATCGCAATCAGCGGTGGTTTCATGGAAGTTCGTCCCGATACGGTGACGATCTTAGCTGAAACAGCCGAAATGGCGGATAAGATTGACTATGACCGCGCTTCTGCGGCGAAAGTTCGGGCCGAGCGTCGTCTTCAAGACTCAAAGCTCTCAGAACTCGAATTCCGTCGTGCGGAGCTTGCGCTTAAAAAAGCGATCAACCGCTTGAGCATTCGCGATATCAATGAATAATCATGACTCTCACACGAAAGTGTGGGAGTTTTTTTGGTTCGTGTAAAAGATGGGTCTTTTGTCGTGCTTCTAAATGACATGACTAGTATAAAATATATAGGAGAAGACCGATAATAAGAGTGGGAATGATTGCAAAGGAGATTAAAAGATGAAAGTTTACGTTGCGCGACAACCGATTTTTGATCAACAATTACGTGTTTGCGGCTATGAATTGTTATATCGCCGCAGCGAAAATAATATCTTTGAAAATGTCGATGATTCGTTAGCGACGGCCGATGTCATCCATAACGCATATCTCGTCTTTAATTTTCGGGAGTTGACGGAGGGGACACGTGCATTTATCAACTTTCCTCAGACGCTGATTGAAGGAGAAGTGCCGTCACTGCTACCTCGTCAATCACTCGTCATTGAAGTGCTCGAACATGTCGAACCGACTGAAAAAGTTTTACATGCTCTTCGTTCATTGAGACGTCAAGGGTATACGATTGCACTTGATGATTTCGTGTTTGAGGAGAAGTATCGGCCATTGATTGGATTGGCCGACATCATCAAAATCGATTATCAAGCGACACCAGTGGATCAACAACAAAAATTGATTGATGCACTTGGACATCGGGTTGAATTTTTAGCGGAAAAAATCGAGACACCGGCAGAGTACGAGATTGCGAAACGATTAGGTTATAAAATGTTTCAAGGCTACTTCTTCAGTCGTCCGATTGTTGTTCACGGGGCTGAAGTTCATCCGTTACGTCATACGCTCATTAAAATGTTAAAAGAGCTCGATCGTCCGGAACCGAGTTTCCAGCGCATTTCAGCGCAAATCGAGCGAAGTGTCGACTTATCCTATAAGATGCTCCGTACGGTCAATACGGTGTATCAAAAAGGTCGTCGCACGATTCAATCGATCGAACAAGCCGTCGCGCGAATCGGATTGGATGAGTTGAAGCGGTGGTCGTATTTGATGTTACTTCGGGAGATGCAAACGTCTGAGTCAAAAGAATTAATTAAACAGAGCGTTATTCGTGGCAAGATGATGGAATTGATTGCAGAGGATACATTAGATGATGTATCACCGTTTGATGCGTTTATTACCGGGATTTTCTCATCACTCGATGTCATTTTGGATGAATCGATGCAAGCGTTGATTGTGGAGTTGCCGGTAGCGCCTTTTGTGAAGGCTGCGCTCCTTGGGGAACAGAATGGGTTACGAGTGTTACTCGAAGAAGTCATCGCCTATGAAAAGTTGACAATTCCTATTCATAACACAAATTCAGATTGGTCTCAATATTATGTCGAAGCAATTCGTTGGTCACGTAGCCTTGACGAATCCGATAAATGATGTTTGAAATATATGAGGGGCGTCAATTAATGTAGTAAGACCTTACTGCTGATGACGTCCTTTTTGGTGTGCTTGTAGAGAAAGTGAGTTGGTCGAATGGTTCAAACCGCTCGAAGCTTGAGACACTGAGTCTTTTTTTCTCTAACATGACATGATATGATTAAAAATGGTACGAATTTTAGAAAAGAGGGGAATCGTCGATGATCAATACCGTATTTTCGCTAGCGATTTACGTTATAGCGATTTACGTCGCTTGGTGGGCGCTCTTACCCGTCAAATGGGATAAGTTGCTCAATCAAGTGAAGAGTCCGCAAGCAGCAGTTTTGCGTGTTCTCGTAGCTGTCGTCTTCGGTTCACTGATTGCCCAGTTCTTTTTGGAGTATATCCGATTGGCGCAGGCGCTCGCACCTATACAGTAGTCGCACAATATTTAACAAACTGTAATCCTGCTGTAACGACTCCTATATGATTATCATGTAGGATAAATTCGTCTGACATGATGCGTTTTCATTTCGTTTGCATTTATTTATTTCATTTTTTGTGAAATGAAAAACCATCACGTTTTACAAACCATTCTAATAATCGACATCATCACATCCGGAAACGGATCACGACGCATTATATAAAAAAACAACGAAGTTGGAGGACAAAGAGAGATATGAAGGATTTGATTGTAGTCCGTGGAGGACGTAAACTGTCAGGTACTGTACGCGTTGAGGGAGCAAAAAACGCCGTACTTAAAACATTGGTTGCCACTCTATTAGCTAGCGAAGGAAAGTCAATCTTACAAAATGTACCACGTCTTGCTGACGTGTACACGATTAATAAAGTACTTCGTCACCTCGGTGCAGAGGTATCGTTCAATGAAGAAAAGAATGAAGTAACTGTCGATGCGTCGGGAAACATCAAAGATGAAGCACCGCTTGAGTACGTCCGTAAGATGCGTGCTTCAATCCTCGTCATGGGACCTCTTCTCGCTCGTCTTGGTCATGCTCGTGTAGCGATGCCAGGCGGATGCTCGATCGGCTCACGTCCAATTGACCTCCATTTAAAAGGATTCGAAGCGATGGGTGCGAAGACGGTCATCGGGAACGGATTCGTAGAAGCCTCTGTAGAATGTCGCCTTCAGGGTGCTAAGATTTACTTGGACTTCCCATCTGTTGGTGCGACTGAGAACATCATGATGGCCGCTGTGCTCGCAGAAGGCACAACCATCATCGAGAACGTTGCAAAAGAACCTGAAATCGTAGACCTTGCGAACTTCTTGAACGGAATGGGCGCACACGTACGCGGTGCAGGTACAGAAACGATTCGCATCGAAGGTGTGGAAGCACTCCGCGGCGCAGAGCACTCAATCATTCCTGATCGCATCGAAGCAGGTACATTCCTCGTCGCCGGCGCGATTACAGGAAGTGACATCGAAGTCATCGGCGCAGAACGTGAACATCTTCGTCCACTCATTTCAAAAATGGAAGAGATGGGTGTTCGTTTCGAGGATACTGCTGAAGGCATGCGTGTCTCAGCACCGGATGAGTTGAAGCCGGTTGATGTGAAGACAATGCCACACCCTGGATTCCCGACAGACATGCAATCGCAAATGATGGCACTCGTCTTGAAAGCAGGTGGCACATCTGTCATTACGGAAACGGTGTTCGAGAATCGTTTCATGCACGTGGAAGAGTTCCGTCGCATGAATGCGGATATTAAGATTGAAGGACGTTCAGCAATCGTCAAAGGAGGCGTAGGCCTTCAAGGAGCAGAGGTCGTTGCAACTGACCTTCGTGCTGGAGCATCACTTATTCTCGCAGGTCTCATCGCAGAAAAAGAGACTCGCGTTGGTGATTTATATCATATCGACCGTGGATACGTCGACTTCCACAAGAAACTTCAAGCACTCGGTGCAGACATCGAGCGTATTGAAGGGACTGTCGAAGCTGCTGAAGAAATGGTTCAGAACTAAGAGACGAACACGAAATAGAGGGCGAGGAGAGACTCTTCTCGCTCTTTTCAATGAAGAAACGAACGGAGGAACCTACACATCATGTTTTCAAAAGATATCGGGATTGATTTAGGGACAGCAAATGTTGTCATTCACGTCAAAGGGAAAGGAATCGTCTTAGACGAGCCTTCAGTCGTTGCGATGAAACGTTCTACAGGGAAAGTACTAGCAGTCGGTTCAGAAGCGTATGAGATGGTTGGTCGTACACCTGGTGATATCGTAGCGATTCGTCCTCTCCGTGATGGAGTCATCGCCGATTTCGCCACTACAGAAGAAATGCTCCGTCACTTCATCGATAAAATTCAAGTCCGAGGCTTCTTCGGAGGCATTCGTATGTTGATTTGTACACCTGCGAACGTCACACCGGTCGAAGAAAAAGCGATTCGCGAGGCAGCTGAGAAAGCAGGAGCGAAAGAGGTCTTTCTTGCCGTAGAACCGAAAGCGGCAGCCGTCGGTTCAGGCATGGATATTTGGAAGCCAGTCGGTCACATGATCATCGATATCGGTGGTGGGACGACAGACGTCGCCATCCTCTCGATGGGAGATATCGTCTGCGGTGAAACAATCAAGATTGCCGGGGACCGTTTCGATACGGACATCCTTCGCGCCATCAAAGAAAAGCATAAGCTCATCATCGGGGAGCGTACAGCCGAGCAAATAAAGAAAGAAATTGCAACCGTATTCCCAGGTGGGCGTAACGAAACGATGGATATTCGTGGACGTGACATGGTACGTGGATTGCCACGTACGGTGACCATCACGTCGGAGGAACTTCGCGAAGCAATGGCTGAATCAGCCAATGAAATCGTCGAAGCGACGAAGCGGGTGTTAGAACAGACACCACCAGAACTCGCAGCTGATATTATTGACCGTGGCATCATCATGACAGGTGGAGGATCACTCCTTCACGGCCTTGACCAACTCGTAGCAGAGCGAGTGATGCTTCCAGTCATGATGGCCGAGGAGCCGACACTCAGTGTCGCGCACGGGACAGGCATCATGCTCGAGAACTTAGATCGATTGAAATAAATGACGAAGCGACCGCGCGAGCGGTCGCTTGTTTGTTTAGGTAGACGAGTTTTTCGTTCATAAAATGTTTCTTCATTGCCTATCTCTGGATAAAATTGTATATAATGAAATCAATAATTCAAGAGAGGGGAATCATGATGGCACCGATTTACTAAAGAACTGAACGGAATAAACCAATAAAAACGGAGGACATCATGAACAAACCACTTACGCTTATCACGGGAGTCAGCCGTAATCAAGGGATCGGAGCTGCGATTGCGCGAAAACTTGCCTCTGAAGGACATGACTTGTACTTGACACACTGGAGTTTGTTTGACGCTTCAGAAGGTATCGGAGAAGAAAGAGGTTTTATCGAACGATTGGTTAAAGAATTGACCGAGAGAGGTGCCCGTGTCGAGCACGAGGCTTACGATTTGGCTTCAGGAGACGAACTCGGTCTACTCGATCGAATCGAGGCTAAACTTGGTGTACCGAGCAGATTGATTCATAACGCCACATATGAGCGTCACGTCAATGTCGAGAACTTTGAGACTGCGGTCTTGAGAAAGCATTACATAGTGAATAACGAAGGGGTACTTGGGCTCACATTTGCGTTTATTGAACGCTATAAACAAGCGGGACATCAAGATGGTCGAGTCCTGTTTTTTGTATCGGGAGGGGCGGATGCAGACAACCTAGCCTACATTGCAACGAAAGGCGCTTTGATTGCCATTACACCTGCATTGGCGAACGGATTAGGAAAGTACGGCATTTCGGTGAATGCGCTCGATCCGGGTCCGACAGATACAGGGTGGATTAACGACGAACTTCGCGAACACCTGCTGCCATTGTTTCCGTACAAGCGAGTGGGAACGCCTGAAGATACAGCTCTTTTTGTTTCTTTCTTGATGGGGAGAGACGGGGCATGGGTGAACGGACAACATCTTCATGTGGATGGTGGTTTCACGGGACGCTAATACAAAAAGGCATCTTGCTTTTTGCGAGATGCCTTTTCTTAGTGCCACGTATAGTCTTTGTCGACAAACAAGCGATTTTTCAAGTCCGTTTTTGAAATCGTAGATTCAGTCGCATCAATCCAATCATAATAATCACATGCACAGGTATCACCAAGTTCGATGGAATAGCCATTATTTATCGTATTGACAATAATATCGAGTTCATGTTCAGCTAACGTCTTCTTCAATCGATAAATGGTGTTGTATACGTTGTGTAAGGCGCGTTGTGGTTCATCGATGTCCGGATAAAGTGTTTCAGCAAGCACCCATTTATTAACGACCTGTTTACGATGATAGACCAAATAAGCGAATAACTCCTCCGTTTTTTGCGTTGGCCACTTCACAAGGTTTCCATCTTGTGTTCGTACCGAAAAACGATCCAAGAATTGTATGCGACAAGATTGATGGAGGTTCTTTTGTTGAATTGTCTCATAGCGCTGGATGATACGTGGAATGACATTATGAATCATCTGCTCAGTGATTGGCTTCAACAAGTAATGTGTCGCATGAAGATTGAATGCTTCGACTGCATACTGTTGATGGGCCGTTGTAAAGACGATCTGCGTCCGTTCAGGCAAATAGGTGGCAAGCTCAAGCCCGGTCATTTCAGGCATCTCGATATCTAAAAAGACAAGGTCTACCGGGTGCTTTTGAATAAAAGTGAGAGCTTGAACCGGACTTTGGAACGAACCAATCCACTCAAGAGACGGCTCCTCTTTTATAATCCGCTCCATCATCCCTAAAATATGATGTTCATCTTCAATTAAAATCGTACGCATCTAAGTGATTCGTCCTTTCCTGTTTTAGTAATCGCAATTAAAAGTAAAGGTTAAGTCGAATGTTGCGCCATGGAGGTGCTCAGGTGACTAAGTAGAGGAGCGGCATCGGGTGGTGATGTATAGCAAAGTGCAATCGCGTTTCCAAACGTATTGTAGAGGAAGTGTGTGGTTTGATTTGATGTAACAGTTAACTGGGACGATTGAATTAATCGATTGATGTCGAATCAATAAAGTGAGACTGCCCCCAATTAACTTCACAAGGATGAAGATAAACGTCATTCGAATACGAGTCATGCGCACATCCCCTTCATTCTTTGTGAGTTTCTTGTGAGGACACTGCGTTATTCTTACTATTAGGCGGATGAATTTTTATAGTAGCTCTCCGTCTCATCATCGTACCTGAATTTTTTTTATTTGAACAGAAAAAGGTCATTCACCATACGGAATGAGACACTCTAGGAGTAAAGGAAGAAGGCATTCCATGAAACGTTGGATTGAACAACGCATTAGTCGACAAGTGATAACGATTTTTTATATATTGATTGCTTTAGTGACGTTCACATCGGTTGGGACTTATTTTTATACACAACAATCGATTCAGCAAACGACCGTTCAATTGGAACGGATCAGTGAGCAACGTGCACGCGCAACAGATTTATTTGAGACATGGCAATCGATGCAATACGAGTTAAGAGGTCACGTGCTTCTTGGAGAAAGTGCTCTATTAGAAGAAGTACGAACAGCTCAGACGAATATCAATGAGCAAACGATCTGGTTCGAGACACAAGCAAAAAATGAAGAAGAAGTACAGTTTGCTGAAGATGCGCGCCTCCTCTTTTCTATTTATACGACGCGCGTCATGCCGGCGCTCGAGCAGTATGTGATAGCGAAGCAAGCAGGGGAAGTGGATGAATCATTCCTACAAATGCGCACGGTCGGGCAGTTCATGCCGAAAAATGAGACGTCCACCCAGACGCGATTTAAACTGAATTCAACTAGTGCCGCTGATATGAGTGCGAGTATCGTCGATATGGAGTCGGTCTTTACCGATTATCGACAAAATCTCGATTTTCAAGAAAGTGAATTACGAGACTCGCTGTCGAAACAGTTAGTGAAAGCACAATGGATGTGGCTCTTGATTTTACTCGGGGCACTCTTCTTGTTATTCGTCGGCTTACAACCGTATATTTTAAGACTGACAAATCAATTGCAAACACTGATGGTCAACAGTGAACGACTCTCGAGTAATCCGAATGCGACCCTTATTCCAATCAAACCGTTGAAAAACGAAGTCGGACAGTTATCGAAGGCATTTAATGAAATGGCAACCTCACTTCAAAATCAACAAAGCCAAGTCGACTTAGAACGTGAGAAGACCGCCCGTATTTTGCACACGATGCGGGACTCGATTGTATACACAGAACTTTCAACGAACGAACGTTTTGCGAACAGCGCGCTCTTTGACTTATATGAACACCCGATTCCATCACAGGGGCGGGGGAGCTTATATCCAATCGCGATGCATTACCCGATGTTTATGAATCAACTTGATAATCCAGAGGAACTGAATCGCTTCACTAAGCGTGCGAAAGAAGAAGGTGTGTTCGAGGAAACATACACGTATTCGATGCTTGATGGGCAGAAGACGATTCGGATGTACGCAGAACCGATTGATTTGAATAACGAACGGGTCGGCGTGATTTTCGTATCACGAGATATTACCCAGGAAACAGAAATCAATCGTCTGAAGACAGAGCTCGTGGCGACGGTATCCCATGAGTTACGGACACCACTCACATCAATTCTTGGATTTTCAGAACTTCTGAAAAATCGTAAATTAAAAGAAGAGAAGCGAACTCGATATTTAGAGATGATTACGAGTGAAACAAAACGGCTCGAACGGCTCGTGAGTGATTTGTTAGACGTACAAAAAATGGAGGCGGGAATGGGAACACCGGAATTTCAAGTCGAAAGTTTATTTGAACTGCTGTCCGATATCCTCGAGATTCATGCTGGTTCAACGGAGCATCACTTCTTCCACTTTAACTGTGACGAATCCCTTTTTGTGGGGGGCGACCCGGCGCAGTTGCGTCAAGTATTCTCGAACATCTTGAACAATTCTATAAAATATTCACCAAACGGTGGGGATGTAACGGTTGATGTAACGTGTGAGCAAGACACGATTCAAATCGCCATCACAGATGAAGGACTTGGACTTTCTGACGAAGACGCGGATCGGATTTTCGATAAGTTTTACCGTTCTTCATCGGAAGAGAGTAAACGAATCGGCGGAACCGGTTTAGGTCTATCCATTTGTAAAGAAATCGTTCAACTGCACGGTGGTACGATTGCCGTTCGCTCTCAAATTGGAAAAGGTACAACGATGATGGTTGAGTTACCGATGGTCGACCACGTCAACGAAGAAAGCTCATCCTGATTTTTGGGATGAACTTTTTTTGAAAAAACGGTGAATGTCACGCTCGTTTGGTACGATATAGAGAGTGAATCATGTTATAGGATGAAAGGAAGACGATTATGTTACGCGGATTATATACAGCAGCGGGAGCGATGAATGCCCTGCAACGCCAACAAGAGATTTTGAGCAATAACCTTGGTAATGTCCGAACACCGGGCTTCAAGGCGTCTGACGGCGTGGTCCGATCGTTTCCGGAGATGTTACTCGCGCAAGTCAGTAACCCAGATAACGGGAAGTCGCGTGTGAAAGGAGAGGTAGGAACTCTTTCGATGGGTGTCTATCTTCAAGAAACGATGCCCCGTTTCTCGGCTGGAAGTATCACAGAATCCGGTAGCCCGACAGACCTTTATTTAAAGGCACCTACTGATTTCACGGGAGCTCCGATGTTTGCAGTCGAACAGGGCGAGGAAACATTGTACACGACAAACGGACGCTTCTCGATTGACGAGGCATTGTTCCTTCGCTCTGCGGACGGCGGATATATCCTTTCTGATGAAGGAGAACGGATCCAACTGCCATCAAGTGAGTTCCAAGTAGGAAAAGATGGTGTCATCACATCGCTTGGACAAAACGTGGCGACACTTGGTGCCTATCAAATCGATGACTTGACGACGCTTGAACAAGTCGGAAATGACTGGCGTGTGACGGGTGATGCGCCCGCTCTTGCACAAGTAGAGGTATTGCAAGGATTTATTGAAGAAGCGAACGTCAATCTCGATCAGACGATGGCAGATCTTATGATGACGTATCGTCAGTTTGAAGCCAATCAAAAAGTCGTCCAGGCGTATGATAAAAGTGCCGAGCGGGCAATCGAAATCGCTCGTGTTCGTTAAGGAGGAGAACCATGCAGTCTATTTATAATTCGGTTAACTCCCTGTCCCAACTACAACGTCAATTGGATGTGACAGGTCATAACATTGCGAACGTCGATACGGTCGGGTTCAAGCGGCAGCAGGGACAGTTTGCTTCCTTGTTGTCACAGGCATACAATAACCAACCGCGTCCGGAATTTGAAATTGGCCGTGATACGCCGAATGGGATTCGAATTGGCGTTGGTGGACATGTCGCCGACATCACACAACAATTCAATATCGGACAAGTACGTACGACAGATCGCGGTTTGGACGTCTTCTTAAAGGCGAACCGTCAATTTTTCGTTGTGGACACACCGAATGGCGTCGGTGTGACACGCAGTGGGAATATGCAACTGTCAGTTGGTGACGAGACGACACTTGTCGATGTGAACGGAAACCCGCTTCTTGGAGATGACGGCAATCCGATTACGATGCCGAACGATGCGACGAATCAGCGTATTCGCCAAGATGGCGTAGTCGTCGCAAGCATGAACGGAGTGGAACAAGAATTTGGACGTCTCGACATCGTGGAAGTCCGCAATACATCGGAATTAAGACCGCTTGGGGATAACGTGTTCGCAGCGGATTTGGAGACCGAAGTCGATCGTCCGCTCGGAAATTTATTGATTGAAGGGACACTCGAGTCATCGAACGTTGATTTGACGAAAGAGATGACCGACATGACCATTACACAACGTGCGTATCAAATGAACTCACGGGCCATGTCGATGAGTGATCAAATGATGGGACTTGTCACAGCATTGCGTCCATAACGCATACCGCTTCTCATACCGAGGAGCGGTTTTTATATAACTGAAAGAACAGGAGGGTCAACAGATGCGAATCGTGGTTGCGATGGACTCATTCAAAGGCTCACTTTCGAGTATGGAAGCCAATCAAGCCGTCATGCATGCACTCGATGGGCATGAAGTGATCGCTATTCCGATTTCGGACGGAGGTGAGGGATTTCTTGATGCCTGGTTCACGACACACGAAGATGCGACGGTCGTGGAAGAGGTCGTCCCATGTTTGGATGGAGTAGAACGTACCGCTCGATTTGGTTTCGAACCGTCGACGAAACATGCGGTCATCAAAGTGGCAGAAACGACAGGTTTGACACTTCTCTCGCATGTCGACCCGTGGCGCTACAGTTCAATTGGAGTTGGACATCAGATTGTTCAAGCACTAGACCGTGGAGCAAGCGTGATCACCGTTGGGCTTGGCGGGAGCGGAACGATTGATGGTGGGAAAGGGTTGCTTGAGGCGCTGGGTGTTCGCTTTTTTGATACGTTCGGGTCAGTGTTATCTACTATCCCGCATCAGCTTCATGAGGTAGCATCGATGGATTGGTCACGGCTCGATCCGAGAGTATGCAACGTCGAGTGGCGAATCGCCTCCGATGTGCGTAATCCGCTGATTGGAGAGAACGGGGCAGCGCATGTGTTCGGTCCTCAGAAAGGATTGGCAGCAGATGAAGTAATCCGATATGACGAAATCCTTGAAAGCTATGCGAATTGTTTTGAACAGGATATGAGAATATGGCAGGGAGGAGGGGCAGCTGGAGGCATCGGGTTTGCCTTCTTACAGCTCGGTGCAACATACATGAAAGGCATCGAAGAAGTAGTCAAGTGGTCTAAGATGGAAGAACTGTTGAAAGAGGCAGATTGGCTCATCACAGGAGAAGGAAAGTTTGATGCGCAAAGTCTTGAAGGAAAGGCACCTTATGGATTGGCCCGTCTCGCACATACGTATGAGGTGCCGACACTCGTCTTCACGGGACAATCCGATTATACCTCTCATGTGGAATCCGGCATCGTTGCGATTTTTCCGATCGTGTCACGGGTTATGACGTTAGAAGAAGCGATATGGAAAGCGGCCCCGTTGCTGACAAATGCAGTACGACGTGTACGTCACGTCATTGAAAAAGCGCCTCGACAATAGTCAAGGCGCTTTCGTGTTCACTGGGAACGTTCTTTCAAAAGATCACGAATTTCTGTCAACAATTGTTCTTCTATCGTAGGAATCGGGGCAGCGGCCTCTTCGACTTCCTTCTCACGTTGCAGACGGTTGATGACTTTTACAATCAAGAAGAGTGCAATGGCAATCAAGACGAAAGATACAATTTGTTGAATGAAGTTCCCGTATAGGACGTCGACGCCAAGTACGCTTACTTTTAAACTAGAAAAATCAATTCCTCCAATAATGATTCCGAGAAGCGGCATAAAAATATCGTTGACGAGCGAGTTCACGATGGCTGTGAACGCTGCACCTAATACGACAGCGATCGCCAAATCGATGACATTTCCTCGCATCGCAAATTTTTTAAACTCTTTCCACATAGACAGTCCTCCTGACATTGAATAGCATAAGCGTAGCATATTTTTAAGAAAAGGAAATAATCGTTCACCTTCTGTCAGGGAAGGATGCTTGTTCGACATTTGTGCATAGGGTACACTAAAAAGGTAGCAATCTATGCATTTTAATACCAGGTACTAATATGATATAATCATTTTAGCTGAAAGGATGGTTGGACGTGGCGAACGATGAACAAACGAGTTCGGAAGAACAAAAAGGTTCACCGGAACAAGAGACAGAGCAGAAAAAGCGATCACGATTGTCGAATCATCGTCGATTCCCGATCTTACTGCGTGTACTCGTTGTTTTAGTGTTGGCAATCGCGATGCTCGCACTCGGAGCGATCATTGGATATAGCGTCATTGGCGGAGGCGATTGGAAAGATGTATTTGACATCGAAACATGGCGCCATATCACCGACTTTTGGCTAACCTCTTAAAGGCGGTGGATGGATGTATACAGTTGAGCAAATCAAAGAAGTAATTCCACACAGATACCCGTTTCTGTTAATTGATCGAATTTTAGAAGTCGAGGAAAAGAAGCGTGCTGTCGGATTAAAAAATGTCACGGCGAACGAAGAGTTCTTTAACGGGCATTTCCCAGACTATAACGTCATGCCAGGCGTCTTGATTGTTGAGGCACTCGCACAGGTCGGTGCTTTCGCGATGTTGAAAGACGAATCAAATCGAGGCAAGCTCGCCTTTTTCGCAGGGATTGACAACTGTCGTTTCAAACGTCAAGTCGTTCCGGGCGATCAGCTGCGTCTTGAGGTGGAAATCATGAAAATACGTGGCCCAATCGGTAAAGGACGTGCCGTGGCTACGGTAGATGGAGAAGTTGCTTGTGAAGCAGAACTCACTTTCGCCTTGAAGTAAGGAGAAATGGGATGCGTGCTTTAGTAATTGTGTTACTAGTTGGCTTAATGACGATTGTGGGCTGTCAGCAACTACAGACGGAAGAGTCGAAAGAAGAAAATGTCGTCTATGAACAAAATGTGGATGAGACGATGATTGAGAAGCGTGCCGGACAATCCGATGCGATTGCCGTTTCACTCGAACGTACGAATAGTACAACGATGCTCTTTACGATTCGGATGCTTGAAAATCGTCGCCTCGACCCGACGACTGTCATGAGTTATGAGGTCGATGGGGAACGGATTGCGATTCCGTTTGGTGAATTGATTGCAGAACGGGAAGAAGACATTCGAACGTATGAATATCAGACAGACGTAGACCCTGAACTTTTCGTATCGGAAACACTTCCGCTCTTCTATCTCGTAGAGGAAGGCGAATCAGAAGTCACGATTCCGCTCGAAATTGTCAATTCGACAAATATTGAATAGAAACAGACGATTTTGTCGAAAATCGTCTGTTTTTTTGTGGAGATTGATGCGTTCTATCCGATACAAAGAGTAAGGACAGAATGGAGGAGATTGAGATGAAACAGAAATCACAATCTTTACAGACACGCATTTTAGCAGCGATGTTAGTCTTCGTCACGTTGCTCATCGTCACGTTCGGGGTCGTTCAGTATTTTAGTACGAAACATTCCGTACTCAGCACGCTTCATGCGACGATGATTGAGGACGGCGAACGAATTAATGAGGAGTTCGATGCAGATGCATATACATCCTTTTTGGGGAATCCGTCAAAAAATGAACAATATGAACAGTTTCGTGAATATCTAGATACATATCGCCAACAAATCGGAGCTATGTATGTGTATACGATTGCCACAGAGGATGAAGACGTTCAAATCATCGTGGATGGCTTGAATTCGGCAGATGCAGCGGACATCGGGACGTCGACCACAGCGCTGACGTATGAAAGAGTAGAGGCAGCATTTCAAGGAAAGACCGTCACGACCGATATCATCGATGATCCGGCATACGGGGAGTATGTCACTGTGCTCATCCCAATCAAACGCGGTAGCGAGGTCGTTGGTGTACTCGGCATCGATAAAGCTGCAACCGAAGTCGCAGCGATTACGGGAGAAGTATTGAAAGAGAGTTTACTCCCAATCCTCATCGGCTTCCTCATCTTACTTGTGGTGTCAGCCGTCGTTATTTGGCGTTATCTTGGATGGAAGTTGCGACCGCTCCGATCGCTAGAGCGCGTGGCGACCTCAATTGCGGAAGGTGATTTGGCGACAGCAACGAATGAGGTCGAGAAAATTCATCTGAAATCGGACGATGAAATTAAGCGTCTCACGGCATCGATGGACAAAATGACTCGTATGTTGAAAGATTTGATTTCCGGTATTCAAACGTCGGCACAGACGGTACGTGACGAGAGCGGCAACGTCTCAGGCATCTCAGAAGAAGTGAATGATGCCTCTCGACAAATTGCCTATACGATGGAAGAAATCGCGAGTGGTGTCGAAAACCAAAGTGTGTTGACGATGCGTCTATATGGACATATGAATGAATTTTCGACGCTTGTCGAGCAAACGACATCTGATGGAGAGCAAGTGAGCGAACAGGCAGAGGTCGTCAGTCGGGTGACGATGGACGGTCTGAGTTATATGGAAAGTGCTGTCGACAAAATGACACATATCCATACGCAGGTGAAGACGTCACAAGGACAAGTTCGAGACTTTGAACAACAAGCCGACGAGGTGACTGAACTCGTGACGATGATTCGACAAATCTCGCAACAGACGAATTTACTCGCACTGAACGCGGCGATTGAAGCAGCTCGTGCCGGTGAGCACGGAAAAGGATTTGCGGTCGTCGCTTCAGAGATTCGTAAACTGTCCGACAGTGTTGCTGATTCCGTCAGTGAGATTTCGGAGATTGTCGGAAGCGTCAAACAAAACTCGATTGCGCTCGGGGAAACGTTTACAGAAAGCATGACAGCGGCTGAGGAAGGTAAAGCGACACTCGAATCGACGAAGCATGCTTTCACTGAAATCGAACAGAGTGTCCGTCATATGCAACAGTTGACCGGATCGATGCGTGGTCAACTAGACCGAGTGAAGACGAATCAAGACCAGATTCAACACGGGTTGTCCGAAATTGCTTCAATTTCGGAAGAGAGCACGGCTGGGAATGAAGAAGTGGCTGCATCAACTGAACAGATGTCAGCGACGAGTGAGACGATGAACCGTCTCGTCAAAGACTTGTCAAGTACGGCAGAGTCGATGCAACAGATGAGTCAGAAGTTCAAGTTGTAAACAGTCTCACTTCAGACAGACCTCTCGCGTGTCCGCTATAATGGGCGCAAAGGAGGTTTTTTTATGCAACAATTCTCTAGTGAACTGACACAATTTCGTGGAAGTCATTATGATTTCGGTCGATTTCAAGGTAAATATATAAAGCGAAGTCAATTGCTTGAGAATCGGACGGATCAATGGAAACTACGTGTCCCCCGATTTGAGATTGATGCCACAGAGGCGAGGGCTGCTTTTGAGGAGTTCGCTCCAAAGATTTGGGAAGAGTTGATTGGCCTCCAAGATGAGCTAAAATTATCACTCAATGATACACTGCTTCATTTCGGGCATTTCCGCGTCAATAATCCAATCAGCGGATGTTCGATTCTGACGGGAGATAACTTTCTCGTCCGCAATTACGACTACCATCCAATGACGTATGACGGACGTTACAACGTCTTTCAGCCCGATGATGGATATGCAGTCATCGGACCGGTCTCTCGCATTACGGGTCGGATGGACGGGATGAATGAAAAAGGACTCGCCATGGGCTATAACTTCATCAATCGTCGTCGACCTGGAGACGGCTTCGTCTGTCAGATGATCGGACGCATCATTCTCGAAACATGCGCGACGGTGGAAGAAGCGGTCGACTTATTAAAAGAGATTCCGCATCGCGGCTCATTTACGTACGTCGTTCATGACAAGTCGTCGAAAACACGTGTGATTGAGGCGACGCCCCGTGACATTCAAGTCCGCGAATCAAATATCTGCACGAATCATTTCGAACTATTGCAACATGAGAATCGCTACCACCTTGATGATTCCACGCGTCGCATGATGGAAATCAAAGTGGTGCAACACTTGATTCAAGATGCGGAAAGCGCGTTTCGTCTCATGAACGACTCCGATAAAGGAGTCTTCTCTGAACTTTATAAAAGTTGGGCCGGGACGATTCACACGGCCGCCTATTTCCCGGAAACACTCGAGACATGGTTTGCGCTCGGCGGGGACCGCGACCCGTTCATCTTCGACTTCCAAAAGTGGCTCGACGGGGAAGACTTCGATATTCATGCGCTGGACGGTGAACTCTCGACCGATATCGAGTTTGCGAACACGGTTCAACTTTGGCGCTGACGTTTGTCAGTGCTTTTTTTCGAGAAACGGGAATACACATAACAGGAGGGATGGACGATGAAACGATTTGGTATCATACTCATTATGTTGACGCTCGTCACATTGCTTGGAGGCTGTGTACCGGGTGATGGAACGTACACGACAGACCCGGCAGGTTTTTTCTGGGGCATTTGGCATGGATGGATTGCACCGATCTCACTTATCTTAGGGTTATTCAATGATACGTACCGTGTTTATGAAGTGAATAACACGGGCTGGTTTTACGATTTAGGATTTTACATCGCCGTGATTAGTGGATTTGGTGGATTGACGTTGACGCGGAAGAGTCGGGGATAATCTTGAGTGGCCCAAAGTGGTCACTCTTTTTTAAAATCTTTTTTACCGTAAACGCTTGCATTAAAATATTTTTCGTATTATGATTCAGGTGAAAATGATTTTAAGGAGGAATTATTCATGTCACGTCTCTTTGAACGAGCGCAACAATTCGGGAAATCGTTCATGTTGCCGATTGCTGTCTTACCGGCAGCAGGACTATTGTTAGGGATTGGGGGCGCATTGTCTAACCCAAATACGGTACAAGCATATCCGTTTCTTGACATCGACTGGTTGCAACATCTGTTCACGATTATGGCAGCCGCAGGTTCGATTGTATTTGCGAACTTGGCTGTATTATTTGCTATCGGTGTCGCTGTTGGACTTGCGAAGTCTGATAAAGGAACGGCCGGTTTGGCGGCAATGCTTGGTTATTTGATTATGAATGCGACCATCAACGCTATGCTTCAGATTACAGGAGAGTTGATGGAAACGAACTTAGCAAGTGCCGGTCAAGGAATGGCACTTGGAATCCAAACACTCGAAACCGGTGTGTTTGGCGGGATATTGATTGGGATTGTCACGGCACTCTTGCATAACCGCTATAACAAGCAAGTACTTCCACAGTTTCTCGGCTTCTTCAGCGGATCACGCTTTGTGCCGATTATTACATCATTCGTGGCGATTGGTGTTGGGATTGGACTCTATTTCATTTGGCCGACGGTACAGAATGGGATTTTCTCACTAGGTGGTATCGTTGAGAAAACAGGTTATATTGGAACGTTCATCTATGGGTTCGTCCTAAGGATGCTTGGGCCATTCGGGTTGCACCATATTTTCTACATTCCGTTTTGGACTACTGGACTCGGGGGCTCAATGGTCATCGACGGTACATTGATTGAAGGAACACAAAAGATTTTCTTCGCACAATTGGCTGATCCAAATACGACACAGTTCTATGAGGGGACAGCGCGTTTCATGTCTGGACGATTCATCACGATGATGTTTGGTCTTCTCGGTGCAGCGCTTGCGATGTATCACTGTGCCAAACCAGAGCAAAAGAAAGTCGTATTCGGTCTCTTGTTTTCTGCCGCACTCACATCGTTCTTGACGGGAATCACGGAACCGCTCGAATTCGCGTTCTTATTCGTGGCGCCAGTCCTCTATTTGGTCCATGCCATCTTTGATGGACTTGCCTTTATGATGGCTCACATCTTTGAGATTACAATTGGTCAAACGTTTTCCGGAGGATTCATCGACTTTATTTTATTCGGGGTTTTACAAGGGAATGACAAGACGAACTGGATGCTCGTACCGGTCATCGGTGCCTTCTGGTTCTTGCTCTACTACGTTACGTTCCGCTTCCTAATCACGAAGTTCAACTTCATGACACCAGGACGCTCGGATGAGGTAGCGAAGACGGCAGACATCGCAGCATCAGGTCGTACAACAGCCATCATTGCGGCACTAGGTGGCGATGACAATATTGAGACGGTCGATTGCTGCGCGACACGCCTCCGCGTTACCGTTAACGACAATCAACATGTCCGTGAAGACTTGTTGAAAGAGACAGGCGCGCACGGGGTGGTTCAAAAAGGGAATGGGATTCAGGTAATCTACGGTCCTTCTGTTACAATTATTAAGAATGAAGTCCAAGAGGCGTTAGGCCGGGGCGAATAACAAATGTGTTGGAGGGAAGAACCGTGTGGGAGCAAATGAAGCACGTGTATTCAGAAATGACAGACAGTGAGAAAAAGATTGCGGATTATCTGATGGCAAACATGAATGAGGCAATCGAAATGAACATTACCGATTTAGCAAATGCGATTACGACTTCTCCAGGAACCATCACGCGGTTTTGCAAAAAAATCGGAGTGGGAAGTTATAGTTCACTGAAGCTCATGATGCAAAAGACGTTGACGGAAACGAATTTGCCCCAAACAACTTCGCTCGAACCGATGCAGCGATCATATATTGAATTGATTCAGACAACCGCTCATTTGATTGATCAAGACGAGTTGCTCGCTATTTGTAAGGAAATTACTTCGAGCCGTTCCATCCATTTGTATGGATTGGGCAACGCTGGACTGGTTGCTCAAGAGATGGAATACAGGTTGAGACGGATGGGACTGTTGGCAACTACGGCTTTTGATAGTCATAGCATGGTCATGGACGCGTCGATTGTCACTGCAGAAGATTTGGTCATTGCTTTCTCAAACAGTGGAGAAAGTCGAGAAGTCGTCCAAGCCGTTCAACTCGCAAAAGAATCGGGCTGTACGACAGTCGCGTTCGTCGGATATCAGCATTCGCCACTTGCCGAGCTTGCCGACTATCGTTTGTTGACCGCCGGTGCGTCAGGAGAGGCATTCTTGATTAATACCCAACTCCCGCTTCTCTTTACGGCGGATGCGGTGACGAAAACATTGATGGAGACGAATGAAGCATTAAAAGCGCACTATATGCGAACGCTTAAAGCGCTTGATCGTTTAAAAGAAAGAAGTGAATAATCAGTATGACAACATTACCGACTGGATTGATTGTTTCGTGCCAGGCTTTAGAAGATGAACCGCTCCATAGTGAGTTCATTATGGGACGGATGGCCATCGCGGCCGTTCAAGGTGGCGCCAAAGGAATTCGGGCCAATTCAGCGAAAGATATTCAAGAAATTAAAAAACAGGTCGCTGTTCCGATTATCGGCATCGTCAAACGTGACTATGAAGACAGTGACGTTTTTATCACGGCAACGATGAAAGAAGTCGAAGAGTTGATTGAAGTCGGCGTGGACGTAATCGCCCTCGATGCGACACAACGCCTCCGACCGAACGGGGTGACGCTTCAAGAGTTGGTGCATGCCATTCGTTCGATTTATCCGAAACAGGCAATCATGGCGGATTGTGCAACACTCAACGATTGTATCGAAGCGGATCGTCTTGGTTTTGACTATATTTCGACAACGCTACATGGATATACAAAAGAGACAAACGGATCTCTCCTCTACCATGATGATTTCAAGTTTCTAAAAGATGTGTTACACCACGTGTCTCGACCGGTTATCGCAGAAGGGAATATTTTGACACCTGAGATGGCGAAGCGTTGTGTGAATTTAGGAACATATGCTGTCGTCGTAGGTGGAGCGATTACTCGCCCGCATCAAATTACCGCACGGTTTGATGAGGCACTCGCTTCCAGTTTGAAGAGTTCATAAGTTTTTTGGAAAGATATATATAGACTTTCGATTGATTTGCACCTTAAGTGAGAGTCCGAAAAGAGAACATTGCCAGTACAGAGCTTGAAAAACATATGACAAATTATGAAGCGGTCTAGAATTCAGATATCTAGACCGCTTTTTCCTGCTGTATTTGAGTAAAGGATACAGCAGGAATAGCATAATCCGTCACAACACCGTCATAACAAAAACATAAAAAATATGAAGGAGCAACTTAAAAAAATATAAAGCGTGCTAATCTTTTTTATAGGGTGGTGAAAAGAATGAAACGAGTCCGTCGTATGCGAGAAACATTTCGGGGGAGATTGTTATTTGATTTTATTTTACTCATTATTGTCTCAGGTTTCTTTTCTTTAGTTATCTATTTATTCGATACCATACAAGGTGTGAAAGAAGAGTTTGTACAACAGGAAGTGGCCACGAAACAAATGCAGTCGATTGTGTATGATTACATTGAGCAAAGTAGACAAGTTATTCAAACGACTGCAGACAATGTCGAAACCCTTCGTTCAACAGGTTCATCTGTAGCTGTTGAACAGGAGATGATTGATCATATTAAAACGCACAATCCACGCTTTGAGAATTTATATATCGCTGATGAGGGCGGACGTACCATCGCTTTTTCACCGAAAGTAAATGGGGACGGACAGTCTAATATCGGGCTTGATTTTAGTAATCGTTTTTACTTCAAACAACTTCAAATGACGAGAGACACATACGTCTCTCATGTATTCCAAGGACGTGGAGGTAGCCAAAAACCTTTGATTGTCATTGCAACACCGATATTCTCCGAAGAAGATGATATGTCAGGTTACATATTAGGTGCCTTAAGTTTAGAAGGGATTGGAGAGACCTTGATTGCCAACAATTTTAATCAAGAACAATTTCCGGTAGTCGTGGATGATCGAGATCAGATTGTGTTCCATCCAAACACATACCCGTCTAAAGAAGTGAAAGCGGTTACGATGAATCCGGATGAGCATGGAGAGCGAATGTGGGGAAATGTTTGGCGAGTTTTTGATGAAGAAAAACAGCAGTCTCAATTTGTCACATATGAAGTGGTACCCGAGTATGGATGGACGGTTTGGATTGCTCGTCCGGTGGAAAGTGTAGTGGCTTCTGTTATAAAAACAATTATTCCAAACACATTGTTATTTTTAATGATTGCGACCATTATGTTTATCCTAGGCTCTATACTTTCCCGTAAACTAAATCGTTCGCTTGCGGATTTTATGAATCAAACCGAACTGCTCGTTGAACACAACGAACCCTCTCACGTCGTTAGGCACTTGCAATCCATTCGTGCCCCGAAAGAGATCATTGAATTGGCTAAACGTTTTGAACATATGGCCGAACATGTTCGGGAGAGCCAAGAAAATTTACGTCAATTGAATGAGGCATTAGAAGAAAAGGTATCTCGCCGAACGAAAGAATTAGAACAAAATAACTTAGAGCTAAAGGCGCTCAATCAATTTATGACATCGTTTCGTCATGCGCCGAACATCATTTCACTTGTACAAAGTACATTACAAGATATGGCATCTATTTTGCCATATCCTTTGTTTGTCTCCTTGCCGAATCAAGTCATTTCAAAAGACGCAATCTTATCACAAGAGAGCTTGTGTGAATTTTTAGATGCACAGCAAAAAGGTTATCGGTTTTATACGAACCATTTATATTTTGGAGGACGTGCAGGTGGCATGTTATTGGTCGGATTAACAGCCGATCAAACCATCTCTAAGCGAGAAGAAATTTTTTTACACACACTTAGTGATGCTTTTTCCATCCTTCTCGATAATAAAGTGTTGGTCGATGAGACGACAAAACAGAACGCCTTGTGGAATGCGACATTAAGTAGTATGTCCGAAGGTGTAATCGTGTTAAATGAAAGTGGAGAAATTGAGTATGTGAACCGCTTTATGGAGCTGAATTTCGAGTTATCTCAATCTGATCAAGTGGAGGATTGGGATACGGTTATGAAGCTCTATGGTGATGAGAAAGACATCTCTAGATTATTTATTGACGATCAAATCTTCCACGTACAACCGTTTTCAGTGATTGGCTCATCCGACACTATCGGACAAGGATACATCGTGCGCGACGTCACTCGTGAAGTAGAAATCGATCAATTAAAGGATAATTTAATTTCACTAGCATCTCATGAATTTAAAACACCGCTCACAAACATTCGTGGAAGCATCGAAACGTTGATGAGGACCGACGTCTCATGGGATAGCTCGTTCCGAACTGAATTGTTACAAGGGATCCAAGAAGATGCGCAACGAATCCGTCAACTTATTGATGACTGGTTAGACATCACTAAAATTGAATCTGGAAACTTTCCTGTTGAACTTGAAGCGGTCTTGTTCATCCCTTATGTAAAAGCCATCATAAAAGAGCTGCAAATTGAAGAATATACAACGTACGAATGGAATGGACCAACCGTAGTCGAAGTCGATTTTAATCGATTTCGGCAAGTACTCGTCAATTTATTGACGAATGCGGTTCGATACAGTGACGGTTCACCCAAGATTCAGATTCTGACAGAAGAGACAAACGAGTCTTGGCAACTCGTCATTGAAGATCAAGGGATTGGCATTCGTCACGATCATGTAAATCGGATTTTTGATCGCTTTTATCAAGTAGAAATGAAATCAACGAGACGAAAAGGCGGGACCGGTCTCGGGTTAGCAATTTGCAAAGGAATCATTGAAGCCCACGGTGGGAATATTCGAGTCGAGAGTGAGTTAGGTCATGGAACCCGATTCTTTCTAACAATGCCAAAAGGGGAGGACTAAGCAATGCCGACAATTGCCATAGTTGAGGATGAAAAGAAAATCGCACGTTTTGTGGCGGCAAATTTACTTTCGCTTGGTTATGAAGTGAAACAATATATCGACGGTAGTCAGTTTTTAGAGGAAATTGAACGGAATCAGTTTGATTTGGTCTTACTCGATATTATGATGCCTCGAATGGACGGATTTGAAGTGCTGCGTCGTCTACGTACCGTGTCGGATATCCCTGTTATTTTGTTGACAGCTCGAAGTCAATCCAAAGATAAAGTAGATGGATTGAACTTAGGGGCAGATGATTATTTGACCAAACCATTTGCACTTGAAGAATTGTTTGCACGAGTCAAAGCGGTGCTTCGGAGATCCGTTGCCGAAGAAGTACTGGAAATGACTGTTCACATTAAAGGTGTTGAGATAGATCGTTTACGAAATAGAGTGTTTCACCGAGGGGAGGAAGTCAAGTTGACTCAAAACGAATTCTCCTTATTATCCGAATTGGGCAAGCATCTAGATCAAGTCGTTCAACATCGAGAGCTCTTGCAATCGGTATGGGGACCTGAATACGGAGAAGAGGTCGAATATTTGAGAGTTACCATTGGTCGAATCCGAAAAAAATTGAAAGCTGCCGGGGCAACAGAAGCGGCGAATCAACTAAAGACGTATCCTGGTATCGGCTACGCCTTACTCTCATAAGCGCCTTCGGGCGTTTTTTTATGGAATTGTTACGAAGACCCTCATTCTATTTATGCGTTTCTTATGGAGTGAGACGTAAAGTATAAATGTAAGCGATATCAAAAATAGAAAGGAAGTAACCCAATGAGTACATCCCCAGTTTCTCAACCCGTCTTGGAGCCCAAGCGAGAGCGCATCCCGTATTGGTGGAAAGTCGTCGCCGTCTTTTTCCTAGGTTGGATGTTTATGTATGCGGACCGGACCATCCTGAATCCGGTCATGCCGAACTTGGCTCAAGAGTTCGGGTTGAATAACGCTCAGCTCGGTTTGATTAACAGTGTCTTTTTCCTCACGTACGCCATCGCCCAAATCCCTTCTGGTTCACTTGGCGATAAGTTTGGACGGAAACGTATTTTAGTGCCAGGCTTCATTCTTTTCGGATTATTTACCGGAATTACTGGATTCGCTACAACATTTCTCTTGTTCATGATTGCCCGAGCAATCACAGGACTTGGCGAAGGAACGTATTACGGTCCGCAATATGCCCTGTCATCTGAAGCCATTCCAAAGCAATTTTTGACTATCGGAACAGCTATTATCAACAGTGGTATGGCACTCGGTATTTCGCTCGGTTACATCTCATCAAGTTATTTGACGCTCGAACTTGGAATGAGTTGGCGTACGCCGTTTTACTTCATGACAATCCCGACAATTTTAACCGGGGTCTTAATCTGGTTTGTCATCAAAGAAAAACGTCCAGAGCGTGTAGAGGCAACAGCAGAAAAATCAGATTTCTCTATCATGAGCTTGTTTAAAAATCGAAACTTACTTGCAACGTTCATTATGGTATTTTGTTCACTTTACGGCTTCTTCATGATTCTCACGTGGCTACCACAGTACTTGCAAGTCGAACGTGGGTTCCAAGGAAGTGATGTTGGATTTATCTCATCTCTCGTTCCATGGGCTTCAATCCCAGGGGCACTGTTGATTGGATACTTGTCAGACAAAATGGGCAAGAAGAAGCCGCTCGTATTTGTGCTCGTTCCTCTATCGATTGCTTCGATATTCGCCGTCGTATTCGTAGAAAGTACACCGCTTTTGTTTGCGGCGCTTATCTTGTACGGGTTGACTGGAAAGTTAGCACTTGACCCAGTCCTTCTTTCATTCGTAGCGAATAACGCACCGAAAAAAGTATATGGAACCGTATTTGGTGTCTATAACTTTGTCGGAATGACCTCATCGATTCTTGCACCGTATATCACCGGTTACTTGGTTGACCAGTCTGGGTCGATGCAAACAGGCTTTTATCTGGCAGCTGTCCTTCTCGTCATCGGGATGATTGCCATGTTGTTCACAAAAGAAACCGTCAATCCGACGGAAGCGTAAGGAGAGAAGCGTATGTTAACCACAATCATTCAAGAAAATACGTACCAAGATTCGGTGACACTCATGGTGTTGTCCAATCATGTCTCGAGTCTTGAAGGAATCAATAAAGTCTCAATCATGATGGGAACGCCAGCGAACCTTGATATTTTCAAAAGTACAGGTTTTTACACAAGTGAATTAGAAACAGCGACACCTCAGGATATGTGTATCGTTGTAGATTCAGAAACAGATCAGACAGAGCGACTATTGACCGCCATTCACGACTTCTTGAACAATCAAACGAAACAAGATTCAGGAGATAAACAAGAAGCTCGTTCTTGGAAAGGTGCTTTGGAAGAGTTGCCCGATGCGAACTTGGCTTTATTGTCGATTCCTGGACAATATGTAGAATACGAGGCAAGAAAGGCGCTCAATCAAGGACTGAATGTTCATATTTTCAGTGACAACGTTCCCGTTGAAGTCGAACGCGAATTAAAACAATTTGCTGATCAAAATGGATTGTTGGTCATGGGTCCAGACTGTGGGACTGCCTCACTTGCGGGAATCCCTCTGGCGTTCACGAACGTCGTTCAAACAGGGCGTGTCGGTATTGTGGGTGCTTCCGGAACAGGGATTCAAGAAGTGGCGACGTTGATTGATCGTCTCGGTGGTGGCGTATCGCATGCCATTGGAACGGGAGGACGTGACCTGTCTACGGAGATTGGTGGAATTTCGATGAAGGCGGGTATACGAGCCCTCGAACAAGATGCGTCGACAGATACGATTGTCGTGATTTCGAAACCACCTGCTAAGAAAGTGCGAGAAGAGATTGAACAGCTTCTTCAACAGGTGACAAAACCGGTCGTGGCTTTCTTTGTCGGTGAACATGGTCTCGCACCAAAACATCACGTGATTTACGCAGATACATCAGAAGAAGCAGCATTACTGGCACTTGGAAAGTCGACGACTGAACGGAAACGAATGGAGCAGGTCTCAAACGAAGCGACACGGATTGTCGGACTGTTCTCAGGCGGAACGTTAGCTGCGGAAACTGCTGATTTGCTTGCGCTCTCGTTTAGCGTAGAGGCAGACCGAGAACATCGTGACGGATTCTCATTCGATTATGAAGGAAATGTCGTCATCGATTTAGGAGATGACGTCTATACCCAAGGTAAACCGCATCCAATGATTGATCCATCAACGCGCATCGATTTTATTAATCGCTACTGCGATACGGACGATTCGATCGTACTCCTATTAGATAATGTTCTCGGATACGGTTCTCATGAAAATATGGCTGGCGCATTGCTTCCAACGTTACAAGCACTACAGACGTCACGACCAAACGTTCATGTCATCGTCAACGTATGTGGTACCGAGCAAGATCCACAACGTTATAGTGCTCAAAAACAACTTTTTGAATCAGCGGGTATCTTTGTCGCCGAGAGTAATGTCGCAGCTGTTGAGTACGCCCTTCATATGATTGGAAAACCTGTACCAAAATTCGAGGAGAAAACAATGCCGTCGATTGAACGGAATACACCGCAAGTGGAGTCGTCGGAAGCCATTCAACAGCTGTTACGTGCACCAAAAGTGATTAACTTAGGACTTCGCTCATTCGCAGACGCAGTAACGAATGAGGGAGGGCAAAGTGTGCAATACAACTGGCAACCGACTGCAGGCGGAAAACCACATCTTCAGCGCTTACTCGCGCTCATGTCTTGAGGAGGAAAACAAATGAGTATCGGAGCTATGATTCAAGAAGCAAATGAAAAAGTCGTACAAACCATTTTAAATGGTCAGCCATTTTTGACGGATGTCGTTCCGGCCCACACGGTCATCCCGATTTTAAAAGATAAAGTATTATTACACGCTGGTCCGCCGATTGCTTATCACGAGATGACGGGACCGATGAAAGGGGCAGCCATCGGGGCTGTCATATTCGAACAATGGACAGATGATTATGAAGAAGCGGAACAGATGCTTGAACGGGGAGAAGTGACATTTACACCTTGTCATCATGTCAATGCCGTTGGTCCAATGGGAGGGATCACATCGGGACACATGCCCGTTCTCGTCGTTGAAAACCGTAACGGCAGCGCCAAAGCGTATTGCACGATGAATGAAGGAATCGGTAAAGTGATGCGATTTGGTGCAAACGACGATGAGGTCATTTCACGTTTACATTGGATGAAAGACGTACTCGGTCCAGTTCTTTCAAAAACATTAAAAGAAACAGGTGAAGGTGTCAATCTAAACGTCATCATCTCAAAAGCGATCACGATGGGCGATGAGTTCCATCAACGAAATATTGCAGCTTCTGTTCTCTTATTGAAAGAATTAGCGCCATATTTAATGCTGGCAGAGATTGAAGATACGGAACGTCGAGATGTTTTACAGTTCCTTGCGGACACCGACCAATTTTTCTTGAACGTGATGATGGCGACATGTAAAGCCGTACTAGACGAGGCGCGTCAGCATGAGGCAGGCACGATTGTGACGGCGATGACGCGAAACGGAAAAGAGTTCGGTATTCGAATCAGTGGTATGGGGGACGAATGGTTTACAGCTCCGGTGAATACACCAGAAGGTTTATTCTTTACAGGATATAGCCAAGACGATGCCAACCCAGATATCGGAGACAGTGCGATTACTGAAACATATGGTGTCGGGGGAATGGCGATGGTAGCCGCGCCCGGTGTCACTCGTTTCTTAGGTCGGGCAGGAGCCAGTGAGGCCCAAGCGATTAGTGAAGAGATGATTGAAATTTGCGATCGGCACAATTCAAACTTAAGCATTCCATCTTGGGACTTCCAAGGAGCTTGCGTAGGAATCGATATTCGAAAAGTTGTGGAAACTGGAATCACACCAATCATCAATACAGGCATTGCGCATAAAAACCCAGGAATCGGACAAGTTGGTGCAGGTACCGTGCGAGCACCGCTCGCTTGCTTCGAAAAGGCGCTTGAAGCATATGCTGAAAAATTAGGGTTGGTTCAGCACGCATGATTCAAATTGGGGCGGTATACAGCTCGTATGCTGCCTCTCTCTTGCATGATGCATTTCATCCTCTTCAAGTCGAAGCCGTCTTTCAAACGGGCTACAATATCCGAGCAGGCGCAAACCTACTCTATATTGGAACGACAAAGAATGGATACGCGCCATTCGGTATCCATATGAAGACGGTGGATCAATTGAAATGGAGAGTAGGCGATTGTTTACTTGTTGGGACGGGAGCGACCATCCATCATATTTCGACTGGTGTGACAGTTTATCCGAACCAAGTGATGAGAATGAAAGTAGAGCGAATCAAGCCCGATCCTGTTCAATTCGAAAGAAATATCGAAGAGATGAATCGATTTCTAAAAAAACTTGGACACGATTGGAGTCGAGCTTATCGAGAAAAAGAACAGCCGTTATATGATTATTTGTCGAACATTGGTCAGGAAAAAGGGAAGCAACTTATCGGTTACGGAAAAGGGTTAACCCCGAGTGGTGACGATGTGATTGTTGGCTATATGGCAGTATGTGAAGTGTTAGGGCGACCGATGGGATGGCAGGTGGACTATGTATCAAGCGCCAAATATCGAACGACCCGAAGTTCAGTCGCATATTATGAAGCAGCACTACGTGGGGAATATACGAACGAACTGAACCGACTAATCACGGCACTTTTAACACGATCACCTTCCGACTGGCAGAGTGATTGGGAACGACTGATTGAGTTTGGTAGCTCATCAGGCCAAGATACGGCGTTAGGAATCTATTTAGCCTTGAAATATGAAATGGAGGACATGGTTAGATGAAAAAACGAATTGTGATTGCCCTTGGCGGGAATGCCATTTTAACAGATGACGGTTCTGCGGCCGCACAACGTAAAGCAATTACTGAAACGGTACGTCACATTGCTGATTTAATCGAAGAAGGGCACGAAGTTGTTTTGAGTCATGGCAATGGACCACAAATCGGTGCGATACTGATTCAACAACAAATCGCGGATTCGGAAAAAACACCGGCGATGGATTTGGGAACATGTGGTGCAATGACTCAAGGAATGATTGGATATTGGTTCCAACAGTTACTGAGAAATGAGTTATCTCGTCGCGGAATGGAGCGTCAAGTCGTCACGATGATCACTCAATCAGAAGTGGAGGCTTCAGATCAGGCATTTACCCAACCAACCAAACCGATTGGTCCTTTCTACAATGAAATGGAAGCATCACATATGCGAGCTCGAGGTGAGGTGGTGGTCGAGGATGCAGGAAGAGGATATCGAAAAGTGGTAGCGAGTCCAAAACCGGTTCAAATCGTGGAAGCACCAGTCATTCAAGATTTACTCCGTGCCGGTCATCTCGTCATTGCCGCTGGAGGTGGTGGAGTTCCTGTCGTTAGAGAACAATATATGCTACATGGAGTGGAAGCGGTCATCGATAAAGATTTTGCGGCAGCGCAGTTGGCTCAATCAATTCAAGCGACACATCTCATGATTATCACGGGTGTCCCTAACGTATGTCTTCACTTCAACCAACCTAACCAGGAAAAGTTAGAAGAAGTGACCACTTCAAAACTTGAACAGTTGATTGAAGAGAATCATTTTATGGCAGGGAGTATGTTGCCAAAGGTAGAAGCGGCTCTTCAATTTATTCAAGACGACTCTGAACGTGAAGCGGTTATTACAGATATCTCTTCTTTAAAAGGAGCGATAGCGGGTACTGCTGGTACAAGAATTCGATATGACTTTACGGCAGCAGGAATCGTTGACTAAGGTCATTACAAATCGTCGACCGATTCAACACACACAAATGACGTCCTGTTCTTTATGATGAATAAAGAGCGGGGCGTCTTTTGTGACTAAAAAACGGGTACTGATTAAGAATTCGGTTTGCGTCCCGTAACTGCGATCGTACGATAATCAAGCGAGCTCGTCCCCTTTGGATGGACGTAGCATTACGTTTCTCGACAGAAGCGATGAGCGACTTCGAGCGGTTGAAGCCAATCACATTCACATCCTCCCGCTTTTGAAGAATCGTCGCCATTGCATCACCAGCCCCACATCCGAGCTCGAGCACGGTGGTGTTTGGATACATCTGTAGCTGTTCGATTGTCCACTCGACTTCGATGCGGTGTTGGCGCACCGTCTTTTCCCCGATATATTTTCGACGGGACCGCGTGGATTTTCGTATTGGCTGTCCACCCAGTTTTTGAATACTTACGAGAGCATCTGTCACCTCATTTCAAGAGTAGCTCGATTGTAGCATATCGATGAGACAAAGGAGTCAACAACATGCGTTCATTTTGGATACTCGGCAACCAACTCTCGCACGAGCTTGCGATGCTGAAGGATATACAAGAAGATGACGTCATCGTCATGATTGAGGCGACATCACGCGCGACATGGCGTCCGTACCATAAACAAAAGCTCGTCCTCATCTTCTCGGCGATGCGACACTTTGCGGAAGAGTTACGTGACAAAGGGTATACCATAGATTATCACGAGGCGGATTCATTCCAAGAGGCATGGGACAATCATGTGAAACAGTACAATCCGGACGAAATTCATGTCACTGCCGTCACGGACGAACCGATGGCGAAAAAACTGAAACAGTTCGGTAAGAAACATCACCTTGTCGAACATACGGATGTCCCGCTCTTCTATTTATCGAAAGATGAAGCGACCGAGACACTCGGGAATGAGCCGTGGCGGATGGATCGTTTTTATCGTCTGATGCGGAAACGGTTCGATATCTTGCTCGAAGACGGGAAGCCGCGTGGCGGGAAGTGGTCGTTTGACGCAGAAAATCGAAAACCACCGA
Organism: Exiguobacterium sp. s57; assembly: GCF_018617685.1. Lineage (NCBI taxonomy): Bacteria > Bacillati > Bacillota > Bacilli > Caryophanales > Exiguobacterium > Exiguobacterium sp. s57. The sequence continues at coordinate 95,959 of NZ_JACSKR010000002.1, read as the reverse complement.
AAGAAGGACTGTCGTTTCCGTCCGCTATCCATTTCCGCCCCGACGCGATCACGAAAGACGTCATCGAAAAGGTCGAGTCGACATTCTCGGATCACCCGGGGAAGGTGAAACCGTTTCACTGGCCGGTCACACACACCGAGGCGAGACGGGCACTGAATCGATTCGTGAAAGAGCGGCTCGAGACGTTCGGTCCGTATCAAGATGCGATGATGGCAGATGAACCGGAGATGTCACACAGCCTATTGTCGGCTGCCATCAACATCGGTCTGTTGACGCCACATGAAGTCGTCGAGGCGGCTTGTGAGGCAGATGCTCCCTTGTCATCGATTGAAGGATTCGTCCGCCAAATCCTCGGTTGGCGGGAATATATGCGCGCCGTCTACCTCGCCGTCATGCCGGGCTATGAAGAAGTGAACACGTTCAAGCATGAACGCGACTTACCGTCCTTCTTTTGGGACGCGAAGACGGACTTGAACTGTCTGCATCAAAGTCTAAAGCCAGTTGTGGCACATGCCCACAACCATCACATTCAGCGATTGATGGTGCTCGGAAACTACGCGACGTTGTTTGAAATCTCACCGAAACAGACGAGCGACTGGTTCAATGAGATGTATATCGATGCCTATGACTGGGTCGTCTTACCGAACGTGCTCGGGATGGCCCTCCATGCGGACGGCGGGAAACTTGCCACGAAACCATATGTTGCCTCTGGGAAGTATATCGACCGAATGAGTGATTACTGTGGAGATTGCCCATATAACCCGAAACATACGACCGAGGACGATGCTTGTCCGTTCAACGCCCTCTACTGGCGCTTCATTGATCGTCACGAGAAACGATTCTCGAAAAATCAGCGGATGAAGATGATGGTCCGCAATTGGCAAGGGCGGGACAATGACGTGAAAGCCGAGATCTTAGTGAAAGCTGAACAGACGTTGACCGATTCCCCGTGAATCGGTTTTTTTACGTTTCCTTCATGAAACTTAGCGATTCCTTTATGGTAGCTTTACAATCGTTCGTTACGATAGGAGCTGTGAGACCCCCTCACTCCAAGTGAATAGTTACCGGTAGAACCTTTGAGAGACCAACAGAAGCCCGTACGTCGATGACGTGTCGTTTCTGTTGGTCCTTTTTTTCAAGAAAGGATGATCCAAGTGAATGAAGCGATTGCACGAATCGGACAAGAACGGATGATTGCCTCCATCAAGAGTCCGAAACAAATCGAAGCGTTTTTAAAAACGGATGTGACGACGACGTTTCTCATGATGGGAACGCTCAGCACGCTCGACCGCTATGTGGCGCACTTAAAGCGAGAGAATCGAACGGTCTTCCTCCATGCCGAGCGAATCAATGGAATTAGCCTCGACCGGGATGGCATCGATTACCTCGCCAAACGTGTCGGCGCCGACGGGATTGTCACGACGAAAGCGTCGGTCCTTCAGCATGCGAAGCGGGCGGGACTGTTGACGGTACAACGACTGTTTCTCGTCGACTCGGATGCGGTCGCGAGCGGGCTCAAGCTCGCCGAGGCACAACAACCGGATGCGATCGAACTGATGCCCGGTTTGATTCCGAGTGTCGTCGAAAAGATTTCCCAGGAAGTCTCCTTTCCGATTGTGACGGGTGGTATGATTCGTCAACCGATTGACGTGCATCGCGCCCTCGATCACGGGGCATTCGCCGTATCGACTGGGGATGAACGACTTTGGCACGCACAAAGTCGAAAGGAGGAATTAGCATGAAATCAATACAACTACAACAATTGGCAAAATCATTCGGAGAGACGGAAGTCATTCGAGGGATTGATGTGACGATTGAAGCGGGGGAGTTCTTCGCACTCGTAGGTCCTTCCGGCTGCGGGAAGAGTACGATGCTTCGGATGATCGCCGGGCTCGAATCGATCACGAGCGGCACACTTCGTATCGACGGCGTGGCGGCAAACGGGATGAAGCCGAGTGAGCGTCACTTGTCGATGGTGTTTCAAAACTACGCTCTCTACCCACATATGACGGTTGAGAAAAATATTACGTTCGGTCTACATACGAAAGGACTGACGAAACTCGAGCAGCGAGAGCGGTGCCTACAGGCGGCCGAGACACTTGGACTCACCGATTATATGAAACGGAAGCCGCGCGAGCTCTCAGGTGGTCAGAGGCAACGGGTCGCGTTGGCACGAGCGATCGTGACAGAGGCACCGATTTGCCTGATGGATGAGCCGCTCTCGAACTTGGATGCGAAACTACGGGCGAAGATGCGTTCAGAGATTCGTCAGCTGCAGCGAAAATTAGGGCTGACGATGATTTACGTCACCCACGACCAAGTCGAAGCGATGACGATGGCGGACCGCATCATGCTTATCAATGAAGGGGAGGTACAACAAGTCGGAAAGCCGCTCGACCTATACAATAAACCAGCGAACACGTTCGTCGCCTCGTTTATCGGATCGCCCCCGATGAACTTAGTAGAGGTCACCCGACAAGAGAGAGGGTGGATGGCAGCGGACGGACGTCTGTTCCATCCGAACGCATTGACAGAAATGTCAGAGGCGACGCTCGGCGTACGTCCGGAACAAATCAAACCGGCAGACGAAGACGTGACGTTTTATGCAGAGTTGAAAAACATCGAAGTACTCGGGACCGAGACGATTCTTGCCTTCGATGTCGGTGGCAATGAATGGCTGGCGAAATGGCCAGGACAATGGCCGCTCACTGTCGGAGAAAAAATGGCGTGTTACGTGGACCCGAAACAGATGTCGTTATTTGATGCGACCGGGCAACGAATTGAGCCAAGGCAACCGAAACTGTTTGAGGCGTTGGAGGTGTTCCAATGACGGTCGCCTTACCGAGAGAGAAAGTCCGCACGCGACTGTCGGACGCAGCGAGCGGATTGTTGTACTTGTCTCCGTCTATCGTCTTGTTTGGTGTCTTCCTTGTCTACCCGCTTCTGCGAACGATTTATTTAAGTTTTTTCCGAACCGACACACAAGGGACACCACTCGAATTTGTCGGAGTGGGGCACTACAGCAATCTGTTCACGAGTGCGGCATTTTGGCAAAGCATTCAGGCGACGGTTGGATTCGTTCTCTTGACGGTCCCGCTCACGATTCTCGTTGCGCTCGGTCTCGCACTCCTCGCCAATGAGAACTTGAAAGGAATCGGCATCTTCCGAACGGCTTTTTCGGCGACGATGGGGATGAGCGTCGCAGCATCATCGGTCATTTGGATGTTCATGTACAATCCGTCGATTGGCATTTTCAATCGGTTCCTCGAGGCGGTGGGGGCAAGTGGCGTCCAGTGGCTCCTTGATCCACAATATGCGCTTCTTTCCGTGTCGCTCGCGACCGTCTGGATGAACATCGGCTTCACGTTCTTGATTCTGCTCGGAGGTCTGCAAAACATTGACCGAACGCTATACGAGAGTGCGGACATCGCCGGGACAAGTTACTGGACACAACTTCGCGCCATCACGATCCCAATGTTGTCGCCGACACTCTTCTTCGTCAGCATCATCTCACTCATCAACGCCTTCCAGACGTTCGGGCAGATTGATTTGTTGACGAAAGGCGGACCGACGAATGCGACGAACGTCATCGTCTATGCTATCTATAAAGATGCGTTCATCAACTACAACGTCGGGAGTGCCAGTGCCCAGGCCGTGCTCTTGTTTATTGCCGTCCTTCTGTTGACATGGCTCCAGTTCAAACTGGTCGAAAGGAAGGTGCATTACCAATGAGATTACGGAATGTAGGCGTATATGTCTTACTCATCTTGAGTGCCGCCGTCATGCTGTTTCCAATCGGGTACGCATTCTCGATCAGTCTGATGGACGGAAAGGAAGTGCTCCAAGGACATCTGCTTCCACGTGAGCCTTCATTTGAAAACTATGTGGCCGCGTTCGAGCGCATCCCGATGACGACATACCTGCTCAACAGTTTGATCGTCGCGCTCCTCGTGATGGTCGGACAGGTCATCTTGTCGAGTCTAGCGGCGTTCGCCTTTGTTTTCATCGACTTCAAAGGAAAAGGGCTCATCTTCATGCTCTTCCTGGCGACGATGATGGTGCCGTGGGAAGCGACGATGGTGCCAAACTTTTTGACAATCCAGTCGCTCGGCTGGCTGAATAGCGTCTGGGGACTGTCTGTGCCGTTCTTCGCACTTGCATTCGGGACGTTCTTACTTCGGCAACAGTTTAAAACGATTCCATATGAGATGTACGAAGCGTCCCAAATTGCCGGAATCAGTCGCTTCCGTTTCTTTTGGAACGTCGTCTTGCCGGTCTCGAAGACGCCGCTCGTCACATTGTCAGTGTATAGCTTTTTAACGACTTGGAATATGTACTTATGGCCGCTTCTCGTCACGAACACGGAACAGGCGAGGACGGTCCAAATCGGAATCAAGCAGATGCAGTCGAACGAGGTCGCCTCGGACTGGGGCGTCGTCATGGCGGCGGTCATCTTGATTATCATTCCGACACTTTTATTGTTATTCGCAGGACAAAAGCACTTGCAAGAAGGGTTGACGCAAGGCGCAATCAAATAATAGGGGGACATGACAAATGAAAAAGCTTGGATTATTCGCAGGGTTGGCAAGTTCGGTGTTACTACTCGGGGCATGTGGAAGTGAAGAAGCGGCGCCGGTCGCGGCGACGACGGAAGAAGGAAAGACAGAGGTCGTCTTTTGGCACGCGATGAGCGGTGACTTGGAGACAGCATTAAACAGTCAGGTCGATGCGTTCAATGCTTCGCAAGACGACTATGAAGTGAAGCCAATCTTTCAAGGAACGTACGAGGAAGCGCTGACGAAGTTCAATGCGGTCGCCGGCTCGGAAGACGCGCCTGCCATCATGCAGACGTTTGAGGTCGGGACGAAATACATGATCGACTCGAACAAGATTACACCAGTTCAGGAGTTCATCGACAAAGAGGACTTTGACACGAGTGTGTGGGAAGAGAATATCTTGAGTTACTATCAGGTCGATGGCAAACAATACTCGATGCCGTTCAACTCATCAACACCGGTCCTCATCTATAACAAGGAGGCGTTTGAAAAAGCAGGGCTCGACCCTGAGAAGGCGCCACGGACGTATGACGAGTTGAAAGAGGCGGCGAAGAAGTTGACGACGGACGGTCAGACCGGCTTCACGATGCTCAACTATGGTTGGTTCTTTGAACAGCTCGTGGCTGCACAAGGTGGGCTGTACGTCGACAACGATAACGGACGAAGCGATGAGCCGACGAAGGCGGTGTTCGACGGGGAAGAAGGTCAGAATGCGTTCAACCTCATTAAAGAGATGTACGATGAGGAGACGTTCCTAAACGTCGGTCAGAACTGGGACGATATGCGTGCGGCATTCCAATCTGGAAAAGTCGCCATGTATCTTGATTCGTCAGCAGGAATCCGGACCGTTGCGGACAACGCAGACTTTGAAATCGGCGCATCGTATTTACCAGTACCGAATGAAGCAGATCGTCAAGGTGTCGTCATTGGAGGGGCTTCACTCTGGATGGGTGACGGGATTGCTGACGAAACGAAAGAAGGTGCATGGGAGTTCATGAAGCATGTGTCATCAACGGAAGCACAAGCGCAGTGGCATGTCGATACAGGATACTTCGCCATCAATCCTGAAGCGTACAACGAACCAGTCGTGAAAGAGATGTGGGCGAAATATCCACAGCTCAAAGTGACGGTCGACCAACTCAGTGAGACGAAGGCGTCACCGGCGACACAAGGTGCGCTCATCTCGACATTCCCGCAATCACGTCAAAGCGTCGTCAACGCGATGGAAAGTTTGTATCAAGGCGTGTCGGTCGAAGAGGCATTGAAGCGTGCGGCTGACGAGACGACTTCCACCTTGGGGCAGTGACATGTTGATTTACGCACATCGTGGATATAGCGCCAATTACCCGGAAAATACGCTGTCGGCGTTCGAGGCGGCTCTCCCGTATGTGGACGGAATCGAGCTGGACGTACAGTTATCAAAGGACGGTCGCCTCGTCGTCATTCATGACGAGACCGTCGACCGGACGACAGACGGGACCGGATGGGTAAAAGACATGGCACTTCAGGAGCTACGTCAATTGAAGATTGACGGGTACGAACGTATCCCGACGTTAGAAGAGGTGCTCGGATTGATTGAACGGAGCAACGTCACGCTGAACATTGAACTGAAGACGGATCGACTAGACTATCCGGGCATCGAACGCCTCGCTTGGCTCGCCGTCAACGAGTTTCAGCTGACTAATCGAGTTGTCTTCTCCTCATTCAATCGGGAGACGCTCGTCCGAATGCGGGATGTGGCGCCCCACGCACGTCTTGCGGTCTTGACGCTCACAGGAGAATCGGACATCGTCTCGTTTGCTGAAACGATTCGGGCCGAGGCGATTCACGCTCAGGTTGAGTTTATCGGTTCAACTGCATGGGAAGACATGAGGCACACGTCACTTGAGGCACGTCTCTACACAATCAACAACGTGAAGGACCTACCTCCGTTTCCGGTTTCAGCCATCATGACGGATGAAGTCGAACGGTTCGTGAAATAAGCAAACCGAAAACCCAGCTCCTTCAATAGAGGGAGCTGGGTTCATTCATGTCATGATTGGTTCTGGTGTTTCATAAGTCGAGACGACGACTTGATTGCGTCCTTCGTTCTTCGCTTGATAGAGCGCTGAATCCGCAAGGTCGACCATACGCTTGATGGAAAGGGCGGTACCATGGGCGACACCTACAGATGTAGTGATTTGAATCGGAGGAAAGTTATTTAAATAAAATACTTCAGTGGCAATTCGTTCCCGAATGCGATTAGCCACTTTATCCACTTTTTTTGGGGTCAAGTCGTACATCAAGATGACGAATTCTTCTCCGCCGATGCGAGCGACCGTATCGTGGGCACGTGTCTCCACCTTAAGGATGTCAGCAAACTGTTGCAAGACGAGATCACCATTACCGTGACCATATGTATCGTTCACTTGTTTGAAATGATCGATGTCGAGAGCGAGGACGTTGTAGGTACGATCTTCTTCTCCAAGTGTGGCGGTATAACGATCCCAAACTCGACGATTGAACAATCCGGTCAAGTGGTCTCGTTCGGAAGATTGCTTATACTCGAGCGCGCGTCGAGTCGTCTTCTCTAAATCAATCGTGAGCGTACTCGAGAGCAGCCCGACGAGCATGCCGACCATCCAAATGGTCAAAACGAGGGAGACAAAAGCAGGACCCCATCCCATATTGATGAATATGGCGATGGAGATGATAAAGAGCGCCCATATATTTAAGAAGATGCTTTGCAGGAAGAGGCGTTCTAACAAAAGTCGGTGAATCCAAAGCATGCCGATGCTGACGATGAACGTCGCGATAAAGGCAATCACAGCCTGCTCGGTCACTCCAAACAAGAAACGCGTACTCGCGATAACAAGTGTGGCAATCAACAATGGAGACCGGGCTCCGTAAAAAGCGAGTAAGACGAGTGGTAGGTGACGTAAATCTACACGAACTGTGTCATTGGCTTCAACGGCGTTATACATTAAAAAAAGACCTAGCGCACCTGCCATCAAACCGATGATGAAGCCACGGAGACGCTGTGAATTAAATAGAGAAGAGTGATAAATTTTTGAAATCACATAAAACCCGGTGAATGCGACACAGGCATTGAGCAATAGAACAGTGAGCGTCATTCTTTCACGACCTTTTTCATAGACTATACGTTAACCGTAGCAGTCTGCAAAATAATGTCAATCGTAAGATGTGCAAAAATCATATGGTCTTCACGCTTTTTTCTTCGTACCTCGAAACGCGAAGAACATGGCGATGCCAATCCCAATCCCGAGCCACCAGTTGTCGAGTGTAAGACCGAAGACGACAGCGAACACAACAGCGACCGGAATCGATAAGTATCCACGTTGTTTCATGATTTGTCACCCTTTCTTTGTCCTGCCATCCTTATTCCCGCAAATGCAATCCTTCATGCAATTCCGAGAACGCTTTCATGAAAATGGCTCAACCATGAGGTTTGTCCAAATAATGAACAGATAAATAAACATGTGAAAAAATGAACAATCTGTCTATTCAAAGGGAAAAACTCTTGCTATATTGTTTATGTGATATTATTCACAATAAATCAATTCATTCGTTAATGGAGGCATCCTACATGATTACATTTTTCATTGCTTTAGGAATATTATTACTTGGCTATCTCGTATACGGTCGCTACGTCGAGAAGACGTTCGGCATCAAGGAGGAGCGGACGACGCCCGCCTACGCTTCCCGGGACGGCATCGACTACGTGCCAATGGGCAAGAAACGGAACTCGATGATTCAATTGCTCAACATCGCCGGCGTCGGACCGATCTTCGGGCCGATCATGGGGGCGCTCTATGGACCGGTCGCCTTCCTTTGGATCGTGTTCGGGTCGATCTTTGCCGGGGCGGTGCACGACTATCTGACCGGGATGATCTCCCTGCGGAACAACGGGGCACACTTGCCGCAGCTCGCGGAGAAGTTCCTCGGGCGCTCGCTCCGACATGTCGTCAACGGGTTCGCACTTTTACTTCTCTTACTCGTCGGGACGGTGTTCGTCACGTCGCCGAGCAACATGATCAACAACTTGTTCGACGGGGACGCCTCGACGCTCATGTTCGTCATCTTCGGCGTGTTCGCCTACTATATCTTGGCGACGCTCCTGCCGGTCGATAAGATCATCGGACGCATCTACCCGTTCTTCGGGGCGCTCCTTGTCGTCAGCGCCATCGGGATCGCGGTCAGCCTGTTCGCACAGGGCTACAAGATCCCGGAGATGACATTGACGAACATGCACCCGGACGGCCTGCCGATCTGGCCGCTTCTCTTCTTCACGATCTCGTGCGGGGCGCTCTCCGGTTTCCATGCGACACAGTCGCCGATCATCTCGCGGACGACGATGAAAGAGAGCAACGGCCGCTCCATCTTCTACGGCATGATGATCGCCGAGGCGGTCATCGCGATGGTCTGGGCCGGGGCGGCGATGGCCATCTTCGAGCCGGGCGAATTGCTCGGGCTCATCAATTCAGGGACGCCGGCACTCGTCGTCCAGGAGGTGGCGACGCTCATGCTCGGCAGTATCGGCGGGACGCTCGCGATCCTCGGTGTCATCGTCTTGCCGATCACGTCAGGCGACACGGCGTTCCGTAGCGCTCGGATGATCATCGCGGACTACTTGTCGATCGCACAGAAGAAGTTCTCGTCACGCCTCTGGATCGCGCTCCCACTCTTCGCGATCTCATACGTGCTCACGAACATGGATTTCCAGATGCTCTGGCAGTACTTCAACTGGGCGAACCAGACGACGGCGGTCATCGCGCTCTTCGTCGGGGCGATGTATCTCTATATCAAAGGACGCAACCACTACATCGCGCTCCTTCCGGGGACGTTCATGTTGTATGCGGTCTGGTTCTACATCTTGACGGCGCCGATCGGCTTCGAGCTCGATGGGGTCCTGCCGTACGTCATCTCGACACTCGGGACGCTGACGCTGCTCTTCTTGTTCCATAAGCGGGCACGCGCGATGCGGGCGGCACAGGTGGAGTGTGACATTCCAGTGAAAGAAGTCGCATGAAAAAGGTTCGGCTGGTCAAAAGTATCAGTCGAACCTTTTCGCGTATGGTGGCGTACGAACATAAGAAGATGCGTGACGTGCATGCAATTCAATCGTGAATGTCGTACCTTCTTCATAAACGGAGTCCGCATGGATTCCCCAACCATGGGCCTCGGCAATCCGCTTACAAATACGTAGACCGAGCCCTGTTCCTTTAATGGTGTGATGGGCTTTCGAATCGACACGATAGTATTCATCAAAGACATATGGAAGTGCATCCGCTGGAATTCCGATTCCTGTGTCAGAGACGGATAAGGTGACGATACCTGCCTGATCCTCGACCTGTGTGTGCACAGTTCCTCCTTCAGGGGAGTATTTAATCGCATTTCCAATCAGATTATGGAGCATTTGTTTCAGTTTTTCTTCGTCTGCTTGAATATGGATGGGAGGAGCAGTGTAAGTCACTTCATGATTTGGTGACATGGCCTGATAACTCTCCGTGATGTCTTTAAGCAAAGGAAGAAGGGGAAAGGTTGTGACGGTCAGTTGTTCTGCCGAATAATCAATTTTTTGATAATCGAGGAAGTTATCGACGAGTCGATCTAACCGCTCTGCCTCTTCTTTGACATGTCGCAACATTTTGGACGTTTTTTCATTACCATCATGATTGTTCATCAACAATTCAGTATAGCCATGAATGGCAGTCAGAGGGGTACGGAAGTCATGGGACAGTTCAGCGATAAACGCGTTTCTTCGTTCTTCAAAGCGAACGGTTTCGGTTTGGTCACGCCACATGATGAAGACGCCTCTTGGTGTTCGGGTGAAGTTGAAGATCAGGTATAGCGTCCGGTCATCAAACCGAACGCGTCGTGACGTCATGCTTGGCCATGTCTCGGTCTCGCACTCGAGCAATTCTTGAATCATGTGCGCAACTTGCGCCATATCTGCTCCATGCTCTTCAAAAACTGTATAGAGGAAACGAGTTAACGTTTCCATGGAAGTGAACGATTGTGTCATCATCGAAGGGCACCAGTGACGAAGCAGGTGATTCGTATAAAGACGGTGTTTCGAAAAATCGATATAACACATCGCATCCTGCACTTCTTCCACAACGGAAGCGATGGAGAACGTGTGACGTTCCTGTTTTTGACGAGCGGATCGCTTTTGTACTACCCTACGAAATCGGCGCATCAACCTACCTCCTCGCAATCATTTGTACAGTCGTTCACAACTAGTATACGACATTTGAGCAGGAATCCCTATACAGGCGATAGTCCTAACAGAAACGTACCGAAATTGGGACGGACATGCAAAATACCTCTCCGTTGAGTGAACGGAGAGGTATTAGGTCATTCGGTCACATTTAATTGTCCCATCATCCCGTTCTCTTCATGCTCGAGGATGTGGCAATGATACATGAACGTGCCGGTTTCGGTGAAGGTAAGTTCAATTTTTACCCGTTCATCAGGAGCGACGGCTACCGTGTCTTTCCAACCTTTCTCATAATCGGCTGGTGGGTTGCCATCTCGACTGATGATTCGGAACTGGACACCGTGAATGTGGAAGGGATGCGTCATCCCGCCCATCATGTCTGGTTTGTTCTCGATTTCCCATATCTCTGTGTCCCCTTGTTTCACTTTTATATCGATTCGGTCTGGATCATACGTATCGCCATTGATGGACACCATGTTCCCCATCCCGAACAAGGTGAGCTGACGGTCTGTTTTCGTATTCACTGGAGTCAGTGTTTTCTTGCTCGTTGGTATATCGATGGACGTTTTGTCGAGTTCACCAACACGAAACGTAGTGAAAGATACTCCATCAGCCTCTAAGGCGACATCATCTTCTATTTCTGAAAAATCAATCAACACTTCGGCCCGTTCACCTGGTGTCAACGAGATGGTCTTCAAAGAAACCGGTTGTTCCAACAGCCCGCCGTCTGCCACGATTTGCGTCATGTTTTCCCCGTTCGATAGTGTAAAGTCAAAATCGCGCGCGTTCGAACCATTGACAAGGCGGACTCGGAGCGTTTCGGTCTGGACATCAAACGTTGTATTAATGGCTCCGTTCGCAAGAATCGTATCGCCCGTCGTCCCGTCGACGTTCATATGAGCATCGTAGTCAAGTTCACCATCTTTTGTGAAGAGCCGATCCTGTACGATAAGCGGGATGTCGTCGACACCATAGTCATTCGGGAGACCACTCTGTGCATCGTCGGTCACATAAAGAAGACCGGCGAGCCCTTTGTAAACTTGTTCAGCTGTTGCGCCCATCGGATGGGGGTGAAACCAAAGCGTACTCGGCTCTTGGTCGATATCGAGTCGAACTTGCGCACGGTCACCCGCTGCTACAGCTTGATGCGGCCCTCCGTCCATTTCGGCAGGGATAACAAGACCGTGCCAGTGGAACGTTGTCGGTTCATCCAATCGGTTGATTGTATCAATCACGACCGTCTTTCCTTTTGGGAGCTCGAGCATCGGTCCGAGTAAGTTCCCGTTATATCCAAGCGTTTCTGTCGATTTTCCATTTTGAAAGAACCGTGACGTTCCTTCATCTGCTACTACCGTATAATAGACGGTACTGTCCGTGACGCGGTCTGGTTTCAAGGGGGAGGGAATCGGAAGCGATTGTTCCGGTTCGTCAGATGCCTCGATTGCTTGCGTCGTTCCGTGTCCCATCGGTCCGCCATTTCCTGTCATTACATCGTTGCCCATCATATTATCATCCATCTGTTCAAACGTTGAATTGTCGCCCCACATATGATTCATATTGTTCATGTTCCATCTTCCATTGAATAAGACGAACAGTAGAACTAGAATGATCCCGATCAATATCCCCGTTAATAGGAACCATATTCCTTTTGATTTCATCCTATAACACTCCTTTATTATTCAGTCCTTACTTTGTTTTACCACTTAATTGTGAAAGAAACATGAAAGCCCAAATTCGTTTATTGATATACCGCTTAGGGGTATATCATCCGTATAAAGGAGAGGATGAATAATGGAGCATGAACATCACGAACATCATGAACGCCATGAAGAGAGTCATGATTCTCATCACGGAGGACATGGACATGAACATATGATTGAAGACTTTAAACGGCGCTTTTTTGTTTCGCTCGGTTTGATGATTCCGATCCTCCTGTTGTCGGATATGATTCAAGAATGGCTTCGATTTGAACTTGATTTTCCATTTGAAAAAACAATCTTGTTTGTCTTAGCGACGATTGTGTATGTATACGGTGGATGGCCATTCTTAAAAGGGAGTGTGGATGAGCTGCGGGATCGTAGCCCGGGTATGATGATGCTGATCGGCTTGGCAATCAGTGTCGCTTACTTCTATAGTGCCGCTGTCGTCTTTGGATACGGAAGTGGACATGACTTCTTTTGGGAACTCGCTTCACTGATTGTGATCATGCTACTCGGTCACTGGATTGAAATGCGTTCGGTCATGGGGGCGTCAAATGCGTTGGAGCAACTCGTCCAACTGTTACCGAACGAGGCGCATCGCATCAACGGGGAAGAGACGGAAGACGTCCCGATCTCTGAGCTTAAAGAAGGAGATCGGATTCTCGTCAAACCAGGGGAACAGGTTCCGGTAGACGGGAAGATTATCAAAGGGCAGACGACAATCGATGAGTCGATGTTGACAGGTGAATCGGTCCCGGTCGAAAAGTCCGAAGGTGAGGACGTCATCGCAGGTTCCATCAACCAAGAAGGGAGTTTGACGATTGAAACGATCGGTACGGGAGAAAGTACGTACTTGTCAAAAGTGATTGAATTGGTGAGTGAGGCACAAAAATCGAAGTCACGGGCTCAAAACTTGGCAAACCGTGCGGCGAAATATTTGTTCTACATCGCGATTGCTGCTGGAGTCATCACATTCACCATCTGGTTCATGCTCGGCTACTCGGTAGGGACGGCGGTCGAACGGATGGTGACGGTCATGGTCATCTCGTGTCCGCATGCACTCGGACTGGCGACACCGCTCGTCGTCGCAGTTTCGACAGCGCTATCGGCGAAACAAGGTCTTCTCATCCGTAATCGGACCCAATTTGAAGAAGCACGTCGACTCGATGCCGTCATCTTTGATAAGACCGGTACGTTGACGGAAGGGAATTTCGGCGTCACGGACGTACAGGCGAGCTCGTCTTATACGGAAGAAGACGTGTTACAACTTGCAGGATCGGTTGAGCGTGAGTCGCAACATCCACTCGCACAAGGAGTATTGAGAGAAATAGAAAAACGGGAGTTGAAGCTCTACGCTGTAGATCATTTTGGCTCCATGACAGGTATCGGATTAGAAGGAACTGTTGACGGTGCGCACATACAAGTCGTCAGTCCACGTCATATCCGTGATCAACATATTCAAATCGATGAAGAAACGTTCACGCGATTATCGGAAGAAGGCAAAACCGTCGTCTTTGTCCTGAAGGACGGTGAATGGGTCGGTATGATTGCGATGGCCGATCTAGTAAGGGAAGAGGCGAAGGAGACCGTCGAGGCCCTTCGTGAAAAAGGCATCCGCTCCATCATGTTGACGGGGGACAACGAGAAGGTCGCGCATTGGGTCGCGGGTCAGCTCGGTATCGATGACGTGTATGCCGAAGTATTGCCAGACGACAAGGCGAACCAGGTAAAAGACGTCCAGAAAGATGGCAGCAAAGTAGCGATGGTCGGAGATGGGATCAATGATGCCCCGGCCTTAGCGCAAGCTGATGTCGGAATCGCAATCGGGAGCGGGACAGACGTTGCTGTCGAGACGGCAGACATCGTCCTCGTCCGCAGCAATCCGAAAGATGTCCTATCGATTTTGGAACTTTCACAAAACACGTATCGGAAGATGATTCAAAACTTGTGGTGGGCCGCTGGTTACAACATCGTCGCCATCCCACTCGCTGCGGGCGTGTTGGCGCCAATAGGTATTATCCTATCACCAGCCATCGGTGCCGTTTTGATGAGTCTAAGTACTGTCATTGTCGCTATCAACGCTCGACTTTTGAAGATTTAACAAGTTTTTCATCTTTAGCACGTATGCTAGATGGGATGCTAATGATGGAGGGATTGAGATGAAACGAACGTTTATGCTATCACTATTACTGACTCCCCTGCTCTTGTCGGCGTGTGGAGCAGAAGAGGAACCATCGGATACAAATCAATCAGAAAACGAAACGACAGCGACACAGGACATGTGGCAACGCGTGGGAGCGGATGAAATGGTCTCCCACATCCACGGGGCAGGATTTTGGCAAGACGACGAACGTCCTGTCATCGCAACTCATGCCGGGTTGATGGAATATCGAGAAGACGGTTGGTATACGCTTCCGACAAATCGCCATGACTATATGGGGTTTGAAGTCGTCGAGGATGGATTTTATGCGAGCGGTCACCCCGATCGTCGGACAGATTTCAAAAATCCACTTGGGGTCATGCATGGAAAAAATCATGGGGTGGTACTCGAGAGTCGGTCGCTTGAAGGCGAGGCAGATTTTCACTATATGAGCGCCGGTTATGCCACAGGTACACTCTACGTTTATCTGGAAGAAGCGACCTCGGAGCTAGAACCGGGATTTTATCGTTCCATCGATGGTGGGAGCTCATTTGAACCGATGCAGGTGCAAGGAATAGAGGAAGCGCAAGTGGCAGGTATCGTCGCCGATGCGACGGATGCGGAGCGCGTCTTCTTGTACGGGCCGTCCGGCATCCTCGTTTCGAATGACTCTGGAGATTCGTTCGAGCCACTTGTTGAAGCAGAACAAGTTGTCACGGTCGGAGCGGATGAGGGGCAGTTGGCCTACGTACGACAGACAGATGGTTCTTTCGAAGGGGTTCGTTTCAACTTAGACGATGAGTCGACAGAGACGTTCAACCTTCCAAAGCTTCAAGCGGATGCTGTGCCAATCAAATTGGCAGTCAAAGAGGAGCGCATGTTGCTCGTCACATCGGATAACAGCGTATATGAGTTTACAGACGGGGAATGGGAGATGCGCCTCGACAAAGGTGAGCTCAACTGATCAAAAGACGCCTTTCCATTAAAGGATAGGCGTCTTTTTGTCGAGTGGAAGCATGATGGTGAAAGAAGTGCCCGATGCGTCAGACGTGACTGTCAATTCTCCGCCGTGACGGTTGACGATTTGGTCAGCGATGGCGAGTCCGAGTCCACTGCCACCGGTCTGTCGGGACCGTGATTTTTCCACACGATACAGGCGGTCAAAAATGTGAGGTAAATCTTTTTCAGGAATGCCTTTCCCATTGTCTGTAATGGTCAGGATCAGGTGAGTGTCCGTGACGTTTGAGCGTAGGGAGACATGAGAGGCCTCACTATGTTCAATCGCATTATGGGCGATGGAGCGGAAGACTTGGAGCATCCGGTGCCGATCCAATGTAAGAGGGATGTCTTGTTGTCCCGTGTTCGGTGCAGCATCGAAGTGAATCGTCGTCATCCGGAACATCGTATCGAGCATTCGACGTAAGTCCGCACAAAACGTCGTGACGGTCACTTCTTCTCGGTGCAACAAGAATGTGTTTTCATCGAGCTGTGCCAATTGAAACGCATTTTCGACGAGCTCTGTGAGCGACCGGCTCTCATCTAAAATCGTTTGAATCGACTGTTTGCGTAATGATTCGGGCGTGCTTTCTTTCGAAGCGATTTCGGCGTAACCCCTCAAGTAAGTGAGAGGGGTCTTGATTTCATGCGATAGGTCGGATAAAAACTGACGACGTTCCCGCCGTAGTCTTGATAGTTCCACTGACATCGATTCGATGGCACGCGCTAATTCACCGATTTCGTCGACACGATTCGTCGGTAACTGTAAATCGTCTGGGTTTGTCAATACGTTCTCCGTTGCTTGTTTCAATGATTGAATTGGTTTTGAAATCAATCGACTCAAGAGGATGAACGTCAAGACGGTCGTTACGAGCGCGATCGCCGTGATATATAGGAATCGCCACTGGAGCCGATGGCTAATTCCATGAATGATTTCGGTCGGTAAAAACATATAGACGTATCCATACCGTCTGTCGGTATCATCTGTGATTGGCGTACGAACGCTCAAATACGGTTCGTTTTCCCAGTCGTCCTCTAGGACAGTCGTGTCGTCGAAGGGACCAGTTTGTTTTTTAGAATCGACTGTATCGGCAAGGACTTGGGGAAAGAAGCGTGAAGTCTGAAGAAGATGATGCGTGGGATCAGTGATGGCGACTTTCGTATCGGTCTCACTTTCCATGGTCGCTACATGATCAATCGTCTCTTCGGAAAAATTCATTGCTAATACGCTCGCATGGCTCTCGGCCCGAGATTCGAGGCGATTGATTTCTTCTACAACGCGTTCGCCGAGAAGCGTGTGATAGAGGAGAAGAAACAACACACCTTCAATCAATAGGGTTGATAGGAGAAAGACGAGGCTGATGCGAAACGGTAGACTGTTACGACTTCGCTTCATCCGGAACGCTCCTCGGTCCATCGATATCCACGTCCCCATACCGTCTTTAAATAATCATCAATCGGAAATCCTGCATCTCCTAACTTTTCTCGAATCATACGAATATGCGCATCAACTGTGCGAGGGTCGGATTCTGCAGAGTAGGGCCAGACGAGATCAAATAAATCTAGGCGATTGAAGAGTCGATTCGGGTGCTGAAGGAACAGTTTCAAGATGGCCGTCGCTTTCGGTGTGAGGACAATCTCTTGTTCTTCATACAAAACGCGTCCGCTCTCCTCATCGTAACGAAGTGGTCCGTATTGGATGTTGACGACACGGGTCCGACGTAAGACGGCGCGAATACGGGCGAGGAGCACGTTCCCATCGAACGGTTTGGTGACGTAATCATCCGCTCCGGCATCTAATCCCTGGATGGTCGTTTCATTGTCTGAACGTGCCGTCAATAAGACGACAGGTAATGCCGGGTCCATCGTTTTTAACTGACGACAAAGTGAGATCCCATCTACTTCTGGCATCATAATATCTAAAAGGACGAGATCCGGACGCTCTTCGATTTTGTCGAGTGCGGAACGAGCATCGCTCGCCTCGATGCAAGAGTACCCGTCACCCTCAAGAAACAGACGAATCAAATGTCTCATCTTTTCTTCATCGTCTACAATGAGAATCTTCATCTTGTACTCCTCCTTTCTTTACTCCTATTATTATCGTTCCGCGTGCTTCGCGTGATTTCCTTCCGTGGCAAAAAGAGTCTGTAGTTGTTCACATGCGCGTGCGACGTCTCGACAGTAAATGACGGGCACTCTCGCGTCAATCGGGCGATCCGTGACAATGGCGACTGCCCCGTTCCGAATGGCTGCCTTCACTAAATCGACACCCCGTTCATTAATTGGACGTTTGCATACATATAAAAAAGTTTTTTTTGTTTTTTCTGGTGTCGTTCCGATGCCGCGAATCGCCATCTCTTCAGGACGGTCGAGATACGACCAAGATAAGACAGAATCCAGTGTTGCCAATACGTCACGTAACGTCAGCTCTTGCATTGTCGTTCCCCTTCTTTGCATAATCTCAATTTCACTAGTGTACCCGACGTTTGTGAAAAAGAAGTGAAAGTTTAGAAGAACACATCAAGCATAAGAATATTTAGGTTTGAGTTTAATACAGGTAGGTAAAACTATTTCTACACACATAACTTAAGAAAGGGTGAACGAAATGAAATCGTACGGTAAATTTGGAATTATGATTGCAGTCTCGACATTCCTGATGTATTGGCTCATGTATTTGAACGTCTTTCAAATCAATCATATCTTCTTTAGTCAGACCAGGTTATATATGGCACTCATCATGGGATCAGTCATGGCATTCGTCATGCTTCTTTTCATGTGGGGAATGTATAAGAATAAAACCCTTAACTTTATCATTCTAGGTGTCAGCGCCCTCGTCTTCAGTGCCTCACTCTGGCTCGTTAGGAGCCAGACGACCGTCGATGATGTCAGTTGGATGAAAGCGATGATCCCGCACCACTCGATTGCCATCTTGACAAGTGAACGCGCTGAAATTGAAGACCCGCGCGTCAAAGAACTGTCGGAAGAAATCATCAAGGCACAGCGCCGTGAAATCGAAGAGATGAAGCAGTTGATTAAAGATTTAGAGGATGAGGAAGAGAACGCAGAAGAGAATCAAGATTAACAGACATACACAGCCGATCGGCTGTGTATGTTTTTTGTCTTAAGGAAAAATAAGGGAATTAAGTTAGAATTTGTTTTCCTTTATTTGAAATATAAATGACATATTTGTCGGTTCGTTTTGGTGGTAAAATTTTTTCATCAAGATAATATAAAAAATAAAAAAATTTAAATACATAATTGAAAGGATTTACCATAACATGAAACGAAAGATGCTCTCCCTCTTCTGTGCAGTCTTACTCACCATGGTAATCTTCACTCCAGCCAGTACCCCTGCTGAAGCGGCGACCACGTATTATGTCAAAGTCACGACCAACAGTTTAAACGTCCGTTCGGGTCCGGGCACGACGTATAAGATTGTCGGTAGCGCGAAGTTGGGACAGTCGTTCAAATATCTCGGCGTGGGCGGGGGATGGACGAAAATCAATTTCAACGGGACATCCCGCTACGTATCGAGTACATATGTGAAGAAGTATAGTGTCTCCACGCTTTCAACGACATCGACTGCAAAAATGATCATCCCGACAAAAGGGACGTTGACACAAAAGTATGGTCCTGCGAGCGGGCAGTACGGTTATACGTTCCATAACGGCATCGACTTGGCTGCTCCAAGAGGAACACCGGTCGTGGCAGCCGCGTCTGGACAAGTCATTGTCTCCCGAAACTACGGGGCGTACGGGAATCACATCATGATGACCCATCAGTTAAATGGCCAAACCTACATCACGGTATACGCACACCTCGACCGCCTCCATGTCGTCAATGGACAGACGGTCACAAAAGGGGCGACAATCGGAGCCGTCGGAAATACCGGCAACTCGTTCGGGAACCATCTCCATTTCGAAGTACACCGGAACAGCTATGTATATAGCAGTTCAGCTCCTGCCAACAGTATCAATCCATATACGATGTTTTGACGCAAAAGCACGCGCTCCCCAATCGATGGGGGAGCGTGCTTTTTGGTTAGTGGATCGTTGTTCGTTTGTTTCGTCCGAATTGGTTGGCAACGATGAGGCTCGCGCCAAGAACGACACCGAACACTAATCCGAATAAGTTGTTGAAGAGTAAGATGAGGATGATCCCGAAGACGAGACCGATACTCATGAGGCCAATCCGATCAAACATAGTGAATCCCCTTTTCTGTAGTTGTGCACCTCAATGATTACCCGAGAATTTCAAAGAAAGAACACCGACGAAATGGATCGATTGATTCATTATACGTGTTTGGCCGAACTAGGTTTCGTTTTGTAGAAACTATAGAGAACGCTAATCAAGATGACGAGAACGATTGTTCCGAGCGACATCCAGATCGGCATCTTGTACACATCACCTAAAATCATCTTCGCCCCGATAAAGACGAGCATGAAACTGAGGCCGTGCTTCAAGTAATAGAAGCGATCGATCAAGTTGGCGAGAACGAAGTAGAGACTACGAAGTCCAAGAATCGCCATGATATTCGCATAGAAGATGATATACGGGTCACGCGAATACGCGAAGCTCGCGGCGACTGAATCGACAGCGAAGACGATATCCGACAACTCGATGAAAATGAGCGCGATGAAAAGCGGCGTGAAGAACAACTTCCCGTTGATGCGTTTCGTGAACTTTCCAGACGAGATGTCTTGTGTGATCGGAAGGCGTCGCTCGAGCCAACGAATCGTCTTGTTCTCCTCGAGCGACTCGTCTTTCCCGATATTTTTATACATCACCCAACCCGTATAGACGAGGAACGCTCCGAACACGTAGTAGACCCAACCGAAGTTTTCTAACAACGATACCCCAGCGACGATGAAGACGGCGCGGAAAAGAATCGCTCCGAGAATCCCCCAGAACAACACTTTGTGCTGATACTTGAGCGGGATGGCGAAATAGGCGAAAACGAGTGAGAAGACGAACACGTTATCGATCGCGAGTGCCTTCTCGATGAAATAGACGCTCGCATATTCCGTCGCGGCCGTACTGCCTTGCGTGTAGAATAACCATCCTCCAAAAACAAAAGCAAATCCAATCCAGACGAACGTCCATGTCCACGCCTCGCGGAGCGAGACTTCGTGTGCCTTGCGGTGAAACACCCCGAGGTCAAGCGCGAGCATAAAGATGACGATGAGTAAAAACCCGATAAGTAGGGTCAACAACAATTCCTCCTTTTAAGTTCATGCGAACCTTTATATCATTAATTTAAGTTCATATGAACTTGAAGTAAAGTGTTATTTTGTTATCGAGTTAATTGCATGTAGAGAACGGGAATATATTCTGAAGCATGAGAAAGGGGATGGCCGCATGAAATACTTAGTCACCGGAGCAACGGGTAAACTAGGTTCAAAAATTGTGGAGGAGCTACTCAAATCAATTGATACGAGTGATCTAGCTGTCAGTGTACGGAATCCAGAGAAAGCCGCTTCACTCAAAGAGCGCGGGGTCGATGTGCGACATGGTGACTTCGATCAGCCGGACACACTCGATGAAGCGTTCAAAGGTGTCGAGCGTCTGTTGATTATCTCGGCAGATGGTGATAACGACACGCGGATTCGTCAACATACGAACGCGGTCGAGGCGGCAAAACGGGCTGGTGTTTCATTCATCGCCTACACGAGTCTCGCCGATGCGACAGACAGTGAGAACTTGATGGCACCTCCACACGTCGTCACCGAGGAAGCAATCGTGGAATCAGGGATACCTTACGCGTTCTTACGGAACAACTGGTACTTAGAGAACGAGTTGTCGAGTATGCAAGCTGTACTTGATGGAGCCCCATGGATCACGGCGGCCCGGGACGGGAAAGTCGGTTGGGCACTGCAACAAGATTATGCAGAAGCTGCGGCGAATGTCCTGTTGAAAGAACAGCAGGAGAGTGCTGTCTATGAATTGTCTGGACCACTTCATACCCAGCAAGATCTTGTAGACGCACTCAGTGAAGTGTTAGGCCGTGAAGTGATGATGCAAGAGCTGAGCCTCGAGGCATACGAAGAGACGATGCGTGGGGCAGGGATGCCCGATGACCTGGTCGCACTTCTTGCTGGCATTCAACGAAGCATCCGTCAAGGAACGCTCGAGATTCACGAGAGCGACTTTGAACCGGTTCTCGGACGTCCGGTCACACCGCTTCAAGAAGGAATTCGTCAATTACTCGACCGATAATACAAATGCCCCCGACCGCTTGGTCGAGGGCATTTGTATTACGTGCGTGATGCGTGATCTTCGAGTTGTGTCGTCACATCTTCAAGTACGTTCGCCGTGATGGCAAGACGGTCTGACATCGAACTGAGCTCTTTTTGGACGGCGACCTGTTCTTCCGTTGCGGCGGCCACGTGATGAATCTGTTGTTGCAGTTCGCTTGAAGCGTGTTTCGTTGATTCGAGGCGTGTTTCAAGCGTCTCCATCTGCGTGGTCACGAGTTGTCTCGTTTCTTGAATCGACGCGATTTGTGCATCGATTTCTGACACGTCTTCAGTGAGGCGACCGAAGACGGCCGTCACGTCATTCGTGACGGTTTGACAGTTCTCTGTTGCTTGTTTGAAAAGGTGAGCCGATTTCGACACGACCGTCGTATCATCCATCAATCCACCGAGGACACGGGTCATCTCGGATGCGTATTCACGTGACTGGGCGGCGAGCTTCCCAACTTCAGAAGCGACGACGGCAAAGCCACGACCAGCTTCTCCGGCACGAGCCGCTTCAATGGATGCGTTCAATGCGAGCATATTCGTCTGTTCACTGATTGAGCCGACTTGCTGCAAGATGCCTTGGATTTCAGAGGAACGATTTATCATCGTTGCGACGATCTGCTTGAGTTGCTCGGATTCCGTGATGATTTCATGTACTTTTTCTTCCATGAGACGCATATCCGTATTCCCAGAGAGGGCGTCTTTGGCGATGCGGGAAGAGGCTGCTGCCGTTTGCGCCATCCGTTCCTGGATGAGTGCTGTCAGGGAACGAATCGATTGAATTTCATCAGCCCCTTGCACCATGGAAGCTTGTTGAGACGAGGCGTGCGCGACAATCGGGTCGACAGTGATGGCGATCTGTTCACCAGATTCAAGTGACTGGTTGGCAGCCGATTCGAGTTCTTCCGCGTGATTATTCAAAGACTGAACGAGGGAACTGACGTCTTGAATCGCTTGTCGCAATAACTGTCGCGTCTCCTGTTCGTGCGCCTCGACACGTTCCGTTTCCTTGTTGCGGAAATGAATCTGGGCGACGAGTACGGCACTGAGCAAAATCAAGTATACAGCGTGGACGAGCAATAAGCTAAACGGATAATCACTCG
This sequence comes from Exiguobacterium sp. s57, assembly GCF_018617685.1. NCBI lineage: Bacteria > Bacillati > Bacillota > Bacilli > Caryophanales > Exiguobacterium > Exiguobacterium sp. s57. The sequence continues at coordinate 73,002 of NZ_JACSKR010000002.1, read as the reverse complement.
TCCCGCAGATGAGTGCCGGGAATAAAAAGTATCCCGCCAAATGTTGGACTGCGAAGATGCCTGCACTATATAAAATCAAGTCGATTCGACGCATGAACGACAAAATCGCCAAGACGACAAAAATCGAGAAGTGATATTCAACGAGTCCTTGTCCACCGGCTACCGTCGAGATGCTCGCGAAGGTGAGCGTGAGCATTATCCAATACGGGAACGTCTTACCTTCTCTTTTTAGGCTGACGAGCATCATTCCGAAGAAGATGAGTGGGAGTGCGAAGAGCACCCACGTCACACTTGAATACACATAGTCATCTGCGCCGTTTCGTAAAATCGTATACGTATAAGCAAATTCCGTGAAACGGTGAAGCACATGGACGACAACCGACGTCATTACAATCAATAACGTCGTCAACAACATCAACTGATTTCGTTTCGTAAAACTCATGTTTCTTTCCTCACATTCTCGTTTTCATTTGTTGTAGCTCTATACATATCGGAAGAAGTTCACAGAAGTTTATTCTATTTACACGTTCACGGCACAAAAAAAGAGCATGATGCTCCTTTTCATGAGTTTTCAATTCAACCCAAGCCACTTTTTAACAGGCTCACGGAAGATATATGTGACAACAATCAACCCGGTGAAGACGAGCGCGGCGATAAAAATCGTGGTGACACTACCTGAAGCGAGGCTTGCCCCAAGAAAACTATAAGCGAACGTCCCCGGAATCATGCCGAGCACGGTCGCCGGGACGAAGGCACGGAAACGGACGCGTGAGATTCCGCCGGCGTAGCTGAGTAAGTCAAAACTGACGAGGGGGATCAGTCGTAAGACGAACACATATAAGAAACCGCGGCGTACCATCTGGGTGAACAGCTTCTCCGACCACGGATAACGGTCAACATTGATAACCGAGCGGCCGAAAAAGCGCCCCATAACGTAACCGGTCGTCGCAGCAGCGGTCGCACCGATGATGATATAGAGGACTCCTGGCCATACGCCGAACGCGAGACCGGCTCCAAGTGACAGCACAGATGTCGGTAAAAAGGCGACCGGCCCGATGGCATAAAGAAAAATAAAGAAGAGTGGACCCCAAAATCCAAATGATAAGACGATGTCCCGGATGTCAGACGGACGCAACTCATAATGGAAATGAGTGATATAAAACAACGTGCCGAATACGAGTAAAAACAAAGTGATTTTTAGCCAACGTGGCATGAGGCGTCCCTCCTTTTTTCTAAGCATACCGTAAACTCAGCTCATGAAAGAATACGAATGTGCGAAAAAACCGAAGCGTTAGTCTCGGCTTCCTTCGTAGCGCTGAATCCATTCCTCAACAGTCATCTTCTCGACGAGTTCCCCGACCAAGTCAAACGGGATCCGTTTCACGTTATTGAAGCGAATACAGCTTTTGCCCATATCGAGCTTTGTCGGGACGCGATTCGCATACTCCTGTTTGAACCAAGCGAGCAATTCAGGATCGGAGTAAATGCCCATATGATAGAGTCCGATATGACGTTTTGAGCGATTACACTGATGAATGGTAAGGAAGTATGAGGTGTGACATGATACCCGGATGGATATGTGTCGAGTGGGACGACGTAATGAATCCCATGTCCATCGGTCGTCTTTTCAAACCCTTCTGGTAGATGCTCATCGATGACCTCAATCAGATGAATGAAAGAATCAAGTCGTGCCTCGTCCACGAGTGTCGTCACGTCCATCATGATTCGCCTCCTCGTAAGATCTTCTCCATTTTCTTGCCCCTCGCCAACTCATCGATGAGTTTATCCAAGTAACGAATCTCGCGCATGAGTGGCTCTTCGACGTTTTCGACACGTACACCACAAACGACGCCTTTGATGAGGGTACGGTCTTCATTTAGGTGTGGTGCCGAAGCGAAGAACGTATCGAAATCTACTTCGTCCGCAAGTTGACGCTCGAGTCCGGTCTCGTCATATCCCGTCAACCACTCGATGATCGAGTCGACCTCTTCCTTCGTTCGTCCTTTTCGTTCGGCTTTTTCGACGTAGTGTGGATAGACGCTCGCAAAGCTTGTCGTGTAGATGCGATGTGCCATGTGTCTCCCTCGTTTCGGTCATGTTTTCTTTATTTTCTCATATTTCGAGCGAAGCTGGTTACACCCATTCCAGAATTCCATTCAAAGCTTCATAGATTTCATCCGGCTCCACATCGAACGCTTCGAACGGCAACTCGTTTCGATTGATCCAGGCCGCATGGAAGCCGAAGTTTTTCGCCCCGGCGATGTCCCATCCGTTCGACGATAAGAAGAGCACCTCGTCACGACGAAGACCGGACGTCTTGAACCAATGCATATAGGCGGCTGGCGTTGGTTTTGGTTGTTTGATGCCGTCGACGCTGACGACTTCATCGAAATAGTCGGTAAGTCCGGCGTTTTGAAGCAATACCTCGAGCATCTCGTCTGTCCCGTTCGAAAGGATGACGGTCTTCACGTCATGCAGCTCTTTTAGGACCGACTCGACCTCCTCATACGGGGTGAGGTGCGCATACGATGCAATCAGATGTTGTTCGATTTCATCCGTCGCTTTTGCATCATGCACGTCGAGCGCGTAACGGAGTGCGTCCCGGGTCACTGTATCGAAATCTTCATACCGTCCCATCATGTGCCGCCAAAAGAAATACTCAAGTTGTTTCGTTCGCCACACTTGACTGATAGCTGCTCCTTTTTCAGGGAACTCTTGTTCACAGGCGTCCTTCACGGAATGGACGTCGAATAATGTGCCGTATACGTCAAAGACGATTGCTTTAATTGTGGGTTTCATCAAATTTCCTCCTAAAGGTCTTGTAGCGCCTGTTTCACTTTGTCTGCGTGAATGGATAGTCGCAGTCCTTTTTTGATATACCCTTCTTTCTTCAAGTTAGACATAATGACACTCGTCGTTTCACGTGTTGTCCCGACCATGGCGGCGATATCGGCATGAGTCAGTTTAATATTGATTGTCTGCCACTCTTTTTTCCGCTCGCCACTTTTCTCGCTCAATTTTAGGAGGAGATAAAGGATGCGGTATTTCACGTCGGTCAGGGCAATTTTTTCACTGAGCGCGTATACGTCTTTTAGTCGTTCGGAGAGGATGTTAATCAGTTTTAAGGCGATTTTTGGATTTTTCTCGATGAACTGTTCGAACTCTTCAACACTAATTGTGCACAAATATGTATCCGTCATCGCCTCGGCGTACAAGTCGTCATCGGTCAACGCTAGCGTCGCCGTTTCGCCGAAAATATTTCCGCTCGTCAAGATGTCTACAGTGAATTGTTTTCCGTGTTGATTCATTCGATAGAGGCGGACTTGTCCTTCTTTCAACAAGAAGAGTGCGGGAAACGGAGCGTCCGGTGCCACGATGATTTTCCCTTTTTTGACAGGACGCATCTGGCTCATCGCATCGATTACTTTTAATTCCTGCATCGGGAGCTCTTCGAAGAGACTGATGTGAGAGAGTAATGTTAATTTATCCATCTATGTCACTTCTTTCTTGTAATCTGTCTTACGGTTTAAATTCATTGTAAACGATAAAATAAAAAAAAGGGGGGAGCCTTATGATTCAACTTTATACCATTGACGGTTGTTCTCGTTCACACTTCGTCAAACACCGTTTACAACAGCTAGGTATTTCTTTCATCGAAAAAAATTTATTCGAGTACCCGTGCTATATCGAAGAACTTCGTAGTCTGACCCGTGAATTTGTGCTACCAACTCTCATTTATGAAACTCGGGTTTTCTCCGGAAAATTGCTGTGGGACAAGCTGGAGTCAATGAAATAAACAAAGAGGGAGCGAATGGCTCCCTTTTATTATGATGTGACGTATGCCGAAAGGAACTCGGTGACTTCTCCTGGTGTCTTTGCGTTTGCACTATGAAGATGTCCAATTTTTTCACCGTTTTTGTAAACGAGAAGGCTCGGAATCCCTATCACTTGTTCGCGTTCAGATAGGGTGGCTAATTCGTCTTTGTTCAAAGTATGCACCAGAACATCACCAAGTATCGATGTGATGTCTGGCATAAAGGCGTCTAGCCGTCTGCAGTCTGGACACCAGTCCGTATAGAACTTGACGATTGTGTACTGGTTAGATGAAATAAGTTGTTCGAATTGTTGCTCCGTTGTAATCTTCATGTGCTTTCCTCCATTAGCGCACGGCTGCTTTTGGTGCGACTTGTTTTTCGGTGCGTAATTTAAAAACGATGGCCAAGACAATTGAGAAGAAGAGATGTGTCCCGAGGTTCATTAGCTGATCAGGTGTAAATACATTCGCACGATTTGTCCCCATACCGATTATCTGCATAAATAGCCCGAACAAAATCCAGCCAATTACTCCACTGATAACGCTGTTGACCACATACCGTTTCATCTTCTTCATTTCGTCTGATTTGATAAGATAAGGGTATCGTGTATGATTCGATAATTCTGTAACCAGTCTTACAATCAAGAAAAAAATGACGCCATACTGGCGCCACTTTCTCATTTAAGATTTTTTTGAATATACTGGATAATTTTTCGGAGTTCAGTTGCGGTCGGTCTACCGAACGGGCTTGTCTGGATTTGTTGATACAACAATTGTCCGCTCTCATCAATGAGATAATAAGCAGGTTCTCCATGTTCGCCATGGTCGTGATATGGCGCATCGGCCCCATGGTAGTGCACGCCATAATTGAGGAGCGTATCGAGTGACTCATCTTGAAGGACAGGGAAATTAAGTGCGTTGTCGTCGACCATTTTTTTCAAATCTTTTATCTTATCGGTCGAAATCGTCACGAGACGAATGTCTTTATTTTGGAAATAGCCTTGTTGGCTTTCAAGTTCTTTTAAGTCTTGGACACAGACCGGACACCAGGCACCGCGGAAGAATATAATAAGATGCCATCCGTCGTGTTGCTCAATCGAGTCTGAAAGAGAGAATGTGTTTCCAGATACATCTGGTAAATTGAAGTCAGGGACCTTGTCGCGTAAATTTAAAAGTGTAGACAATGGTGTTCCTCCTCGCGTTTTAATTTTAGTGAGGTTTTTATCCTAACATGTCATGCTCAGTTTGTTTGTAAGCCAGCTAACAAGATAGGAGGAATTTAATGTACATCCCTAAACAGTATATCGCAAGTAACCAAAAAGACATCCATGCGTTTCTCCATGCCCATCCATTCGGTACCATCGTCACGCATGACGGGGACAAACCGATTGCGACGCACGTTCCTTTACGATTTGACGAGGTGAACGGTCAACTGACGACTCACGTGTCAAAAGCGAATCCACAGTGGCGAACGATTGAAGAACAGACGGTCCTCGTCATCTTCCAAGGACCGGACGCATACGTATCAGCATCCTGGTACGGGCACGAAGACGTATCGACTTGGAATTATCAAGCCGTACACGTGTATGGGCGTGCGACGATTCTCAATGAAAACGAGTTGGTTGAGGAACTAGCAGGATTACTTCACGAGCATGAAGGGGAACGTGAGCATGCAGTGCGTTGGGATACATTATCAGAACCGGTAAAGCGACAAATGCACGGTGTCGTCGGATTTCGGATTGAGATCACTGACGTGCAGGCGACGTTCAAATTAAGTCAAAATCGAAATGATATGGATCATGAACGGATTGTATCAGAGCTTGAAAAACAAGATGAACCGATTGCTGATGTCATGCGACGCCATCGGGAGTTGTAATCAACCTGTCCTAAAAAGACAGGTTTTTTCATATTTCTTTGCCGAATAGCGGTTGACATGACTTAGATGCACGTCTATACTCATAAATGATAATGATTATCAGTATCGACAAAATACAGAGAAGTTCGAAAAGGAGAAAATAACGTGAACAAGACAATGAAGAAGTGGTTACATATGTTCGTCTTCGCTTCGGCGTTTGCACTCATTTTAGCCGGTTGTGGTTCAGAAGAAGCTGAGAACGCTTCCACGAATGAAGGTACAGAGGAATCGGCAGAAGGTTATCCGATCACGATTGAGCATGCATTCGGTGAGACGGTCATCGAAGAAAAGCCAGAGCGTGTCGCTACGATTTCATGGGGGAACCATGACGTCGCACTTGCGCTCGACGTTGTACCGGTCGGACTCTCGGCTGCGAACTACGGTGTCCAAGATGACAGCGGCATGCTTCCATGGACAGCTGAGAAGTTGAAAGCGCTCGGGGAAGAGAACCCGAACATCTATCAAGATACAGATGGATTAGACTTTGAAGCAATTGCCGATTCAAATCCGGACGTCATCTTAGCGGCCTACTCAGGCATCACGCAAGAAGATTATGACACGCTCAGCCAAATCGCACCGGTCGTCGCTTACAAAGAGACACCTTGGGTCACATCATGGCAAGACATGGTTCGCTATGACTCACTCGCGATGGGACTTGGTGAAGAAGGCGAACAATTGATTAAAGACACGGAGCAGTTGATTACAGACAAGGCGACAGCCGTTTCTGAGATTGCCGGTAAAAAAGCCGCTTTCGTTTCGATGAGCGCGGAAGACCTTTCAAAATTCTATATTTACACAACGGGTGACCCTAGAGGTGCTTTCATTGAAGAGCTCGGTATGGAGTATCCACAAAACATTTTAGATGAAGCGGAAAAAGCAGATAGCTTCTATCTTGAACTCAGTAAAGAGAACGCCGACATCTTGAATGACGTCGACATCTTCGTCACTTACGGAAATGAAGACACGTTGAAGGCGCTTCAAGCAGACCCGCTCTACAGTAAAGTACCAGCCATCGAGCGTGGTTCGGTCGTCTTGATCGAAGACAACACACCACTCGCAGCGGCTGGAACACCGACGCCACTCTCAATCGAATATACGATTGATGAGTACGTCTCACGCGTATCGGATGCCCTTGCGAAAGTAAAATGATGCAATCACAAATCAAACAGATGCACACGCCAAAACACTTTCCACTTCTTCTCATCGGGACGCTCGTATTGACGGTGCTGTGCATTTTGGCATCCCTTGCCTTCGGCTCACGGACAGTCGGGTGGAATGAACTGCTGGACGGTTTATTTCGCCCGGCTGTTCAGTCGTATGAAGCGGACATCGTCCGAGAGCGGGTCGTCCGAACAATCTTCAGTTTCATGTGCGGGGCGGCACTCGGTGTGGCGGGGGCGCTCATGCAGTCTGTGACGCGTAACCCGATCGCTGACCCGAGCATTCTCGGGGTCAACACAGGAGCTGCGCTCGCCGTCGTCATCGGCATCGCGTTTTTTAACATCTCGACAGCGAGTGCGTTCATCTGGTTCGCGCTCGTCGGGGCGCTGTTGACGGCCATCTTCGTCTTTGGCATCGGTTCGCTCGGTCGAGGCGGGGCGACTCCGCTCAAACTCGTCTTGGCAGGTGCGGCGACGAGTGCGGCGTTATCATCACTCGTCATGGCACTCATGATCCCACGTTCGAACGTCATGGACCAGTTCCGTTTTTGGCAAGTCGGGAGTGTCGGTGCGGGAAACATCGATTCGATCTATACGTTTTTACCTTTCTTATTGATCGGTCTCGTGATCGCGGTCGTAACAGCGCCTTCCTTGAACGCGCTCGCGCTCGGGGAAGAGATGGCGAAAAGTCTCGGCGTTCGGACAGGGACGCTGAAACTGACCTCCTCGTTCGCAGGCGTCATTCTTTGCGGGGCGGCGACGGCGCTCGCCGGACCGATTGGGTTTATCGGACTTCTCGCCCCGCACTTGATTCGACTCGTGCTCGGTCCGGATCAGCGTTATCTCATGCCGATGTCTGCTCTAGCCGGTGCAATTATTCTGACCTTCTCAGACGTCATCGGACGTTTGCTCGGAAGCCCGGGGGAGCTCGAGGTCGGGATTGTGACGGCGTTCATCGGGGCTCCGATCTTGATTCTATTGACAATGAAAGTGAAAGTACGAGGACTATGATGCAACCAGCGATTGAACAAATCAGACAAGGACGGATGAAGCGTCGCCGTCGTTATGTTGGCATGACGCTTATCTTGACCGTCATCGCGATTTTATTGAGCGGGTTAATGCTCATGTTGGGTAATACGATTTATCCCGTTCAAGATGTCATCCGCGTCTTGCTCGGGGAAGACGTAAAAGGAGCGACGTTCGCCGTAGAGGTACTTCGTCTCCCGCGTATGCTCGCCGGCGTCTTCGCCGGAGCGGCATTCGGGGTCGCGGGAACGATTTTCCAAACGATGCTCCGTAACCCGCTCGCCAACCCGAACGTCATCGGGATCACAACCGGTTCGAGTGCGGCGGCTGTCTTCTGTATCGTCGTCCTTCAGTCGAGTGAGGCCATCATCTCGATTGCCTCGATTATCGGAGGGCTCGTCACCGTGCTCGTGATTTATTTTCTATCGAAAGGTGCCGCGTTTTCCATCGGTCGTCTCGTCTTGGTCGGGATTGGGATTCAGGCGATGCTGACAGCGGTCATCAATTACTTACTGCTCATCAGTCGACAAAACGATGTCGCGATGGCCATGCGGTGGTTGACAGGAAGTTTAAATGGGGCGAAACTTGAGGAGTTGCCGCCTTTAATCATAACAGTGCTCATCTGTTTACCGATTGTCCTGTTACTCACTCGTCAGCTCGAAATGCTCGAGCTCGGGGAGATGGCGGCGACAGGGCTCGGGATCAATACGAACCAGACCCGGTTGCTTCTCATCATTGCTGCAGTGTTCATGCTCGCGCTTGCGACGGCGACGACGGGCCCAATCGCCTTTATCGCCTTTTTGGCAGGGCCCATCGCGAAACGTCTCGTCGGAATGAACCATGCGGGAATCCTCCCAGCGGCGCTTGTCGGGATTATCTTAGTGCTCGCGGCTGACCTCGTCGGACAATTCGCCTTCATGGCACGTTATCCGGTCGGTGTCATCACCGGCATCATCGGCGCGCCTTATCTCTTATACTTGTTGATTCGGATGAACCAGAAAGGGGACTTCTAAATGGCATCCATTATGAAAGTGGAACATCTCACCTCAGGATACGAGGACAAGATGATTTTGAACGATATCAGCCTTGAAATTCCGAGCAATCAGATCAGCATCATCATCGGTGCGAACGGTTGCGGGAAGTCGACGCTACTGAAGACGATGGCACGCCTCATCAAACCGATTGCCGGTCAAGTGACGCTCTACGATAAACCGATCTCGAAGATGGCACCGAAAAAGCTAGCGCGTGTCCTCGGGATGTTGCCACAGTCCCCGGTCGTACCGGAAGGGATCACGGTCGCCGATCTCGTCGGTCGCGGTCGTTATCCGCATCAATCATTCTTGAAGGGATGGACGAAAGCCGATTACGAGGCTGTCGCTGAAGCGATGGAGATGATGAACATCACCGAGTTCGCGGACCGTCCGATTGATGAGTTGTCAGGCGGACAGCGTCAACGCGTCTGGATTGCGATGGCACTTGCCCAACAGACGGACGTCCTCTTTTTAGATGAACCGACGACATATCTCGATATCACGTACCAAGTCGAAATTCTCGATTTGTTGACGGATTTGAACCGGAAGTACGGGACGACGATCGTCATGGTGCTGCACGATATCAACTTGTCGGCGCGTTATGCGGACTATATCTTCGCACTCGATAAAGGGAAGTTGATTGCAGAAGGGAAGCCGTCGGACGTCATCACGTGTGATTTGATCCATCGGGTCTTCAACCTTCGCTGCTCGGTCATGTGTGACCCGGTATCCGGTTCACCTTCCGTCATTCCAATCGGTCGTCATCACGTGCAGACGGAAACGGAAGAGGCGGCTGTCGCGCAACTTGAGTTGGTATAAAGGGGAAACAGAGGGGAGAAGGAGCGAGAGTTCCTTCTTTTTTTGTTTGTTCATGAAAGCGTTTGTAAAAAGTCGTTGACTTCTCTTCGGGGTGGGTGTATGCTAAAAATCCTGCCTAAAAATGAGAGGCATGGGGACTGGCATCAGTTCATTCGATATTCGAGAGGAATGACTTAGATGAACCAACAACAATTAGTCGAACGCGCACGCCAATCGAAGGACAATGCGTATTCACCATATTCGAAGTTCCGCGTCGGCGCGGCACTTCTCATGAAGGACGGTACGGTCATCGACGGCGTCAACGTCGAGAACGTTTCGTTCGGAGCAACAAACTGTGCGGAGCGCACAGCCATCTTCACAGCAGTCGCTCAAGGATACAAAAAAGGTGACTTCGAAGCGGTTGCCGTGTCTGGTGACACGGAAGACTTCTTGCCACCTTGCAGCATCTGCCGCCAAGTCATGGTCGAGTTCGGCGATCCTGACTTCAAAGTACTCCTCACAAACGGCAACGCCGATGTGAAAGAAGTGACGCTCGGGGAGCTCGTTCCGCTCGCGTTCACAGATTTGGATATGTGATGTTGGACCCCTCAGGAATCTGAGGGGTTTTCTTATCCAAAAAAGCGAAAAAACAATCGTGAAATGGCCTGTATGACGTAAAGAAGAAGTTCTAAGAAATCGAGGGCTGCAATCCCATACGAGACGATCCCTCTTCCTCGCGGGAAGTGACCACTTTTCCACGAACTGGTCGCAATCGATCTTTCCATCGAATCGGTTCATAAAATAGCTTGTTAGAAATCATTTACCTGACGAGTAGTTCTAAAAATACTGAACGTCTATTCGAATCCGTAAAGCAGCTGGAATAGCATAAGTCTGTAGGTTAAATGTTGAAGTATATAAGTTAGCATTTTAAAACACCCAGTGAATCGTCGGATTCACTGGGTGTTTGTGGTTTCATGTCTCCGACCGGCTCGGATGATAAAACGATACTCTTCACTCTTGAAATAGGTTTCGGTGAACTCAAATCGACTACCGTCCATGAGAAATGAATAAAGTTCGACTTTTAGTATTGGCGTTCGATCGCTCACCTCAAGCATTTCAGCAATTTCTTTCGCCGGTAAGACCGGGATAAATTCTTGAACACTGTCGGCAATCTTCAAGTTCTTGACGTTTTCAATGTAATCGTACTTCGACCGTGTCATTACCTCGTACGTTAAATCCGGGAACAATTGGAGCGGAAGATACGTATCTTCGACAATGAGCGGCTCTCCGTTCGCAAAGCGTAGACGGCGAATGTAGTAGACGAGAGCATCTTCGTCGAGTTCGAGTATTTCCCTTATTTTTTCAGTCGGAGGTTGAACGGTGAAAGTGAGTACTTTACTCGTGACTTCCTTTCCTTCCCGTTTCATGTCCTCAGTGAAGCTTTTTAATTCGTACATATTATGTTCAATCTTTTCGGATTGTACATACGTGCCACTTCCTTGTCGTTTCCAAAGCAGACCTTCCTCTTGAAGTAGTTTGACGGCTTGTCGAACGGTCACTCGACTTACTTTGAATTCCTCGACGAGTTGTGCTTCTGTCGGAATCGCTTCACCGGGAACCCAATCGCCTGCCTCGATAAACGTGCGCATCTGTTGAGCAATCCGCTGGTATAGCGGAGATTTGGCTTTCATGTGGATAACCTCCTGATCTCATACATTCATTACTCATAGTATACAAAAATAAAACGTTTTCAAAAAGGTGTTGACGGTTTAAATAATATGTATTAAATTTGTATTGTAATCAATTAGATATGTATTGAAAGGGGAACGCACATATGAAAAAACCACAGCGTCTCGTCGTCGTCGGTGGAGGTAGTACGTACACAATCGGCATGATCATGAGTTTGATTGAGGAGAAAGCACACTTCCCACTTCGTTCCATCACGTTTTACGATACAGATGAATTACGTCAAGAACGTGTCGCGAAAGCGAGTGAAGTCATCTTGCGTGAGCATTATCCAGAACTTGAGTCGTTCGAATACACGACGGACAAAGAATATGCCTTCAAAGATAAGGATTTCTTCTTCGTTCAGATTCGGACAGGTGGCTTGGAGATGCGCGAAAAAGATGAACAGATTCCGCTTCGTCATGGCGTGGTGGGACAAGAAACGTGTGGACCGGGCGGAATGTCATACGGGATGCGCTCGATCGGAGATATGATTGAACTCATCTCTGACATTCGCGCCGGCTCACCGGATGGCTGGATCTTAAACTATACGAACCCTGCTGCGATTGTCGCCGAGGCGCTCAAACGTGCGTACCCGGACGATCAAAAAATATTAAATATTTGTGATATGCCGGCAGCAATTATGGTGAGCTATGCGAAAATTCTAGGTAAAGAGATTTGGGATCTCGTCCCGGAATATTTCGGACTGAATCACTTTGGCTGGTTTACAGGCATCTTTGATAAAGAAGGAAATGAATTAACGGAAGATATCAAACGTGCCATTTTAGAAGACGGCTTCATTCCAGAAGATTCAGAGATTGCGAATGATCCGTCGTGGATCAAGACGTTCAAGCAAGTCGAGAAGATGCTTACAGACTTCCCAGAGTACTTGCCGAACACGTACCTTCAATATTACTTGTATCCATCTGATATGGCAGAAAAAGAGGACGTCACGAACACACGGGCACGACAAGTGATCAACGGCCGTCAAGAACGTGTCTTCTCGATGTGTGACCAAATCATTGCGGACAACTCGCTCGAGAACGTCCACCTAGAAGTCGATATTCACGGTTGTTATATGATTCGAGTTGCGGCATCGTTAGCCTACAATAACGGTGATATTTTCATCGTCATGGTGAAAAATGACGGGATCATTTCGAACTTACCAGACGATGCGATGGTTGAAGTACCGGCGATGCTCACAAATCGTGGTCCAAAATCATTCGCAGTCGGGAAAATCCCACGTTTCTATAAAGGCATGATTGAAGGGCAACTAGCGTATGAACAACTCGTCGTCGATGCGTATTTTGAGAACAGCTACGAAAAAGCACTTCAAGCGCTCACGCTCAATCGTACAGTCGTCGATGCACCGGTGGCTCGTCGAATCTTAGATGATTTGATTGAAGAAAACAGAACGTACTGGCCAGAATTAAAATCGGGTGAGACAGTAGCGATGCGGTAACTAGAGAGGGGAGAAAATCCCCTTTCTCATTGTCTAGATTGATAACGCTTACAAGATGAGGAGTGAATCGAATGAGTCAATGGTTTGGAGTTTTTCAAAAGTTCGGGAAAGCGCTCATGGTACCGGTCGCTTTGTTGCCGGCTGCCGGAATTTTGCTAGGACTAGGTGCAGCACTCACAGGCCCTTTAGCAGATAGTTGGACTTTTTTACAGAACGGAACGGTAGAAGCAATCAGTGCTGGGATGTTACAAATCGGTCTAAGCATCTTTGCGAACTTACCAATCATTTTTGCCATCGGGGTCGCAGTTGGTTTGTCAGGGGGATCAGGGATTGCCGCACTCGCAGCACTCGTCGGATATGTCATTATGAATACGACAATCTCGATCTCACTCGGCATCACGGCAGAAATGGCTGCTGAGAGTGGGGAATACGGGATGTTACTTGGTATTCCTTCGCTTGAAACCGGTGTGCTCGGAGGGATTGCGGTCGGTTTGCTCGCAGTTTGGGTATATAAAAAGTTCCATACGTTCAATCCGCCAGAAGTCTTAGGTTTTTTTGCAGGTGATCGTTCTGTCGGGATTGTGATGGTCTTCTTCTCCATTTTACTTGGATTTGTCATGATGCTCATTTGGCCACCGATCCAATCGGCATTGACTTCAATGGCAAATGTCATCGCAAGTGATGCGACTAATCCTGCATACGTAGGGTTATATGGAATGTTGGAGCGGTTATTGATTCCGACAGGATTACATCATATTTGGTATGCCCCGTTCCTGTGGACATCTCTCGGTGGAACAGCAACGGTCGGTGATGCGGTAGTGAACGGTGATCAGTATATTTTCCTCGCCCAGATTGCTGAGGGTGTTGAAGTGACGTCGGGACGCTTCATGTCTGGTAAGTTCCCAATCATTATGTTTGGTTTACTCGGGGCGGCGCTCGCGATGTATCGTCAGGCTGATCCGGACAAACGCCCCGTTGTAAGAGGGTTGTTGATTGCCGCAGCCGGTACAGCCTTTTTAACAGGAATCACAGAACCGATTGAATTCACTTTCTTATTCGTGGCACCAATCCTGTATGTCATCCATAGCGTGTTGACGGGGATTTCCTTCGCGCTCATGTATGCGCTCGATACACATATCGGTTGGGCTGGAGGATCAGGGTTGATTGACTATATTTTAGTGAACGTCTTACCAGGAACACCGCGTTGGTGGATGAATATCGTCGTCGGCATTGGGTTCTTCATCGTTTACTATAGTATCTTTACATTCGCCATCAAGAAGTGGAACTTGGCGACACCTGGTCGAGGTGGACAAGAAGCGAAACTGTATACACGGAAAGATTACAATGATAAAAAGTCAGGTCAGTCAGCGATTCAAATGACAGCACTCGCGATTGAGGAGGCACTTGGGGGCCGAGAGAACATTCTCGATATCGACGCTTGCTTCACACGACTACGTGTTGAAGTGAGAGATGTCTCTCAAATCGATGAAGACGAATTAAAAGCACTTGGGGCGGCGGGAGTCGTCAAAGTGAAAAACAACATTCAAGCGATTTTTGGAGGTCGTTCTGACCTATACAAAAATGAATTGTTACGGATCCACAAGGAAATGGATGAAGCAAATTGACAAATGGCTCAACCTCAAAGGTTGGGCCATTTCAGTCTTTATACGTATAATGCGGCAAGGCGTTTTGTATGCTCCTTCATCATCTCCCGCAACGCACTCGGCGCTTTCACCTCAACTTCCGCTCCAGCCTTCAATAGCTGTCTCGACAAAAACGGCAGCTCTTCCTCAGGTACATCCCACTCATTCTTCTCCTCGATATCGGGTAATACATCTTCAAGTAAACGACGACCGAGTGGCGTCAGTTCGAGTTGAACGGTCACACCGCCCCGTTCGTCACTTGCCTGTAGTAATGTCACCAAGTCTTCGGATTCAAACGTTTCTTCCAGCAATTGTACCGCTTCGATGCGATCAACCCGATATTGACGGAGTCCTCGTTCGGAGAGCCCGAAGACGTACCACTTCAAGTCAAGGAGTGCCATGCCAATCGGTGCGATGGTGAACGTGCGTTGACCTTTCGTCGTTCGATACGTCACTTCAATCTGGTTTCTTTGTTCGACCGCCTGATAGATGTCTTTTGTGAACGGAGCCTTAGGAATCTGTTTGTTCCCGAGCCATAGGATGTTTCGTTCCAAGCGATGAATCTTCATCTCCAAGTCTTGCGGTAATTCGTTCGCGTACCAGTCGGACAGCGTATTTCTTATATCACCGAATGGCACGTCGGAGATTTGTTCCATCCATTTGAGCGTAAGGTAAAGGGCGACGGCTTCTTGTTCACGGAGGTGAAGGGGCGGCAACAAGCGATTTGGTAGCATCTCATAGCCACCACGAATCCCGGGCACACTCCAAATCGGATAACCGAGCTCTTCAAGTGACAACATATCCCGTTGAATCGTCCGGATGGAGGCGCCTGTCTCTTGAGACAGTTCTTCGGCGGTAAAACGTCGTCCACGATTGAGCAGCCGAATCAGTTGTAAATGTCTTTTTTTCATCATGACCATTCCCGTCATCTTTTGTCGTGTATTTTGTTTAAGCTGACTATATCACGAATCAAGGAGGAAGATACGATGTCGAATGTAGTGTTATATATTGCGATGAGTTTAGACGGAAAGATTGCCCGGTCGAACGACCAGCTTGATTGGTTGTTCGCGGTAGATGGGGACGGGGACAACGGCTATGCCGAATTTTTCAAAACGATTGGTGCCGTCATCATGGGACGGAAGACGTATGAGGAAGTACTGCAACTCTCAGAAAAATATCCGTATTCAAATATCCCGAACTATATTTTGACACGTCAGCTTGACCGTGAAGCCGAGCATGTCACATTCACGGACGAGCCAATCGAAGAACTCATCAATCGGTTGAAGCAAGAAGTCGATCAAGATATTTGGCTTATCGGTGGGGGTGAAGTCATCAAAGCGGCGATGGAACATGATTTGATTGACCGGTATGAGATTGCGATTGCGCCGATTGTGTTAGGAGAGGGGATACCGCTCTTCCCAGAAGGTACGGAAGAGACGAAACTTCAACTGACGAATCAGCGTGCATCCGGTCAATTTGTGATGGTGACATATCAAAACTAAATTTGAGTCGAGTCCAATCAAGGCTCGATTTTTTGGTGATATGTAGAATGATAATAATCGACTTACTTTGAATAAACAGGGAATTCATATCTTCGTCTCAATTGGTATTGCCAATGGGAAGAGGAAGTATCTTCATGAGATGTGTTTTTTACGAGAAGTTGGAGACACAAGGTGAATCACAGTCGTCTTTTCATTTATTCGAACAAAGACCTCCTTGAGTCAAAATAAGTGACCTATGTAACCGACCTAATCACACATCCGAGACACCGAGCTGATAAATCTGTTCATCCATCTCTGTCGTGAGATAAGTGAAGTTCAATTTTCTCAATAGCGCGATGGACGCCATGTTCTCCTCTAAGACACCGGCTTTGAACGCTTCCGCTCCTCGGTCGGCCAAGTAACGAATCAACTCCGACATCACCTCGAACGCATAGCCTTTTCGAGCGTGAGTGGGCGAAATCGTGTAACCGATCCAATATGTTGTACCTTCCTGCTGGATATACACATCCCCAATCAGTTCACCGGTCACTTGGTCGATGATGGCGAGTTGCGCGCCTTGAAGAAGTGATTGTTCGCCGAGTAGGGCGTTTTCGTATTCTACGTAGCTAAGTCCTTTGAATGACTGATGCTTCATCCAGTCCAAGTCGTTCCGATACGTCATGAACGATTCGATGTCTTGTCGTTCAAACGGACGGATGAGACAGCGGGTTGTCGTGAGTGTTATGGTCATATCATTCAAACCATCTTCTTTTCTTTTTTGAATAGACCGACCAATAGAAGCGCAAGACCACTAAAGAAAATCACAGGAAAAATGAACCACATGATTAGTGCGGCCCAACCGTTCTGCACACTTATTGCGTAGGAGAGTCCGATTGAAAAGGCCAAGGCTGGTGATATAGGAATCATGAGAGCGACTCCCCATATTTTAAATTTTGTGTTTCGTGCTTCGCCTGTACTGAACCAATACGCTACAAATGCTCCTAAACTTGCGATGAGATATCCGATTGCAATCGCCATTCCATCAATCCCTTCTTTCGTGTCGACAGTTCAACCTCACACTTACTTTCTATTTATGTAACTTAATCTCCTGTCATCCTTCAAAAAACCGAGCCCTCGAAGGACTCGGTTTGACGTCATACATGCTTCCGCTGAAAGGCTGAAATGGCTTCATATTCTTCCGATAGATGACGCGACAGGCGAATGTAGATCGGTAAGAGTTCGCGATATACGTTCGTTGCTTCCATGTTCGGTGCATGCTCATGGGTCACTTGGGGCACTTCTTGAAACTCCTCGATGTCCCCAAAGGAATACTCCCCGAGCATGACGGCCCCGAGGCATGAACTTTCGTGACTTTCCGGCACGACGACCGGCGTATCGAAGATGTCTGCCATCATCTGGCGCCATAGGCTCGACTGGGCGAATCCACCCGTCGCATGGATCCGGTTCGGTGCGCCCGTCAACTCGTCGAGTGCGAGCATGACCGTATAGAGATTAAAGATGACACCTTCTAACACAGCACGGATGAAGTGTTCGCGTTTATGGTGAATGCTGAGTCCGAAGAAGGAGCCACGGGCGTTCGAATCCCAAAGTGGTGCCCGTTCACCCATCAAATACGGATGGAACAAGAGACCGTCCGCACCCGGTTTGACCGTTTCTGCGATTCGGGTCAACACGTCGTACGCATCAATCCCGAGTCGTTTCGCCGTCTCGACCTCACTTGCCGCGAACTCGTCACGGAGCCAACGGAGGATGATGCCGCCGTTATTGACGGGTCCACCGATCACCCAATGTTTGTCCGTCAGCGCATAACAGAAGATGCGACCTTTCGGGTCTTCGACAGGCTCCGAGACGACCGTTCGAATGGCGCCACTCGTCCCGATTGTCACGGCGACAACACCTTGTTCGAAGGCACCGACACCGAGATTTGAGAGTACGCCGTCGCTCGCCCCGATGACGAGCGGGAAGTCAAAACCGAGTGTCTCGGTCACTTCAGGCGTCACGTGTAAAATTTCTGTCGTCGGAACGAGTTCTGACAGACGATCTGGCGTCACACCGGCGACTTCGAGTGCTTCCGCATCCCAATCCCGTTGTTTCAAATTGAATAGTCCCGTCGCTGAAGCGATGGAGTGGTCGACGACGAAGCGTCCCGTCAACCGATAGAAGACATACTCTTTGATGGAGACGAACTTGTCCGTCTGTTCAAACACATCCGGATGTTCCGCCTTCAGCCAACGTAACTTCGACAGCGGAGCCATCGGATGAACGGGTGTGCCGGTACGCATATGGAGAGCGCTCGCGTCAAAGTCGCGTTTGATTTCTTGCGTATACGGGTTCGCACGACTGTCGGCCCATGTGATGCTGTTTGTGAGCGGACGTCCTAATGCGTCGAGTGCGATCAAGCTGTGCATCGCTGAACTGAATGATGCGAAGCGAATCGGACCATCCGCTTTGGCGCGGACCGCCGAGACGGCTTCGAGCACGGCCCCATAGATGACGACCGGATCTTGCTCGGCCGTCTCCGTATCGGGCGTGAGAAGCGGATACAACACGTTATGTACCGCCAGTTGTTGATGACCGTTGAACAGGACAGCTTTCGTACTCGTCGTCCCGATATCGACCCCAATCGTAAACACACAATCACTTCCTAACTTAGATGATGAATAGGCTAATCAAGAACACAACGGCGAAGCCCGTGAGTCCGATAATTGTTTCCATAATCGTCCACGACTTGAGCGTATCTTTCACGTCGAGACCGAAGTAACGGTTGACGAGCCAGAAGCCCGAGTCGTTGACGTGCGAGAGGACTGTCGCTCCTGAGGCGATGGCGATGACGATCAAACCGAGTGCCGCGCCCGTGATGTTTTGAATTTCAAGTAGTGGTGTGATGAGTCCGGCTGCTGTGACCATCGAGACCGTTGCCGACCCTTGGGCGACACGGACGACCGTCGCAATCAAGAAAGCGAGGACGATCGCCGGAAGTGGGGAACCGGCCATCATTTCACCGAGCACGTCACCAACACCTGAGTCGATGAGCACTTGTTTGAACACACCACCGGCTCCTGTGACGAGGATGATGATCCCGGCTGGTTCGAGTGCTTTCGTCGCGATTTCTTGAACCTCGTCACGTGAATAGCCACGACGTGTCCCGAGGAAGACGAACGTGAGAAGCGTCGCGATCGTCAAGGCGACGAACGGATGTCCGAGGAACGTCAAGAGGTCACGGACGGCGTTCCCTTCATCTAGAAGAACCGCTGATAATGTGTTCGCTAAAATTAGCACGAGCGGAATCAAGATGAGCGATAAAATCATTTTGAAGCTCGGTAATTCTTTCGATGTATCGATTTCTTCGAATTCCATGTAGTCTGGAATCGTCACATGAATCTTCTTAGCAATATACTTCCCAAAAACAGGACCTGCTAAAATCATGGATGGAATCCCGGCGAGGACACCGAACAAGATGACCCATCCGAGGTCAGCACCAATCAAGTTGGCCACGGCGATTGGACCAGGTGTCGGTGGGATGAAGCTATGCGTGACTGCGAGACCTGCGAGGAGCGGAATCCCGTAGTAGAGAAGCGAACGTCCCGTCTTTTTGGCGAGACCGTATACGATTGGGACGAGAATGATGAATCCGACATCAAAGAAGACCGGGACGGCGACGATGAAGCCTGTAATCCCGAGTGCCCATTGCGCTTTATCTTCTCCGAACTTACTGACGAGCGTCTGGGCGAGGCGTTCCGCTCCACCTGACACCTCGAGCATCTTCCCGAACATCGCACCGAGACCGACGACGACGGCGACGAAGCCGAGCGTTCCGCCCATCCCGCTCTGGATGGAAGCGATGACGTCCCCGAGTGGCATGCCGGCCGCGACCCCGACGATGAGACTGACAAGTAACAACGAAACGAATGCGTGAAGCTTTGTGCGAATGACTAAAAATAAAAGCAAGAAGATTCCGGCTAAGGCGATCAAAATAAGTGTTGAGCCAGACATTGAGTGTTCCCCCTAAATTCCGAATATGTAACCGTTTACAGTTTCTTACGAAGGAAAAGGCCAACTCCCCGTGACCTTTTCAAACATTCCTTACTTCTTGACGACCGCGTGGCCACCGAACTCATTGCGAAGCGCGGCGACGACTTTTCCAGAGAACGTGTCATCTTCGAGCGAACGGTAGCGCATCATGAGCGAAAGGGCGATAACCGGTGCCGCTGCCTGAAGTTCGAGTGCTGTCTCGACCGTCCATTTTCCTTCACCGGACGAATGCATGACCCCACGAATCTCATCAAGCTTCGCATCTTTCTTGAAAGCATTCTCTGTGAGCTCCATGAGCCAAGAACGGACGACCGAGCCGTGGTTCCAGACACGTGCGACTTGTTCGTAGTCGTAATCGAACGGGCTTTTCTCTAAGATGTCGAATCCTTCCGCGATGGCCTGCATCATCCCGTACTCGATCCCATTATGAATCATTTTCAAGAAGTGACCGCTTCCGGCAGGTCCTGTATACAGGTAGCCGTTCTCGACAGACAAGTCTTTGAAGATTGGCTCGATCGTCGACCAAGCGCCCGCGTCACCACCGACCATCGTACAGGCACCGTTCCGTGCCCCGTCCGTCCCGCCGCTCGTCCCGCAGTCGAAGAACTTGATGTCCTTCTCGGCGAACTGCTCGGCGCGTTCGACCGACAGTTTGTAGTTCGAGTTGCCGCCATCGATGACGATGTCACCTGGTTCGAGTCGCTCATATAGTTCGGCGAGCACTGCTTCTGTGACGTCTCCGGCAGGAACCATCGCCCAGATGATTCGTGGCGTCGACAGCTTGCTCACGACGTCCTCAAGTGTCGGCACAATCGTGAACGCATCCGATGTGACGTCCCCAACATCCGTTCCAACGACCGTGTGACCGTTATCACTCAAGTTGAGGGCCAGATTATATCCCATCTTTCCTAATCCAATCAAACCAATTTCCATAATGTCACCCCTAAAAAGAATTTTTTTCCGTAT
This sequence comes from Exiguobacterium sp. s57, assembly GCF_018617685.1. Lineage (NCBI taxonomy): Bacteria > Bacillati > Bacillota > Bacilli > Caryophanales > Exiguobacterium > Exiguobacterium sp. s57. Next base: position 51,928 of record NZ_JACSKR010000002.1, on the reverse strand, counting down.
CTGCATTCATCATATCAAAATAAATTCGATTTACAAGTGGATTTACGGAATTTTTTTCTTTTTATAATAAAAAACCGACCCCCGTTATGGAGGTCGAACGAATCAACTTGATGATGCTTTTTTGAATTGTTGGAAGAAGACTTCGATTTCTTCCGCAGGTACAGGACGATTGTAGAAATATCCTTGCGCCTGGTTGCATGATTCGGCTTTTAAGAAAGCGACTTGATTCTCCGTTTCGACACCTTCTGCGATGACGTTCAAATCAAGCTCGTGCGCCATGCGGATGATCGTTTTGACGAGGGCGGCGTCTTTCTCATCGCTCTCGATATTCTTCGTGAAGTGTTGGTCAATCTTCAGCGTATCGATTGGGAACAGCTTCAAGTAGCTGAGGGACGAATACCCGGTCCCGAAGTCGTCGATTGAGAGATGGACGCCGAGAGCGACGAGCTCATGCATCGTATCGATGGCCCGGTCTGCACTTTGGATAACGCTTTCTGTCAACTCCAGTTCTAAATACTCTGCCTCGAGACCCGAAGCGTCGAGCGCACGGCTGACGACTTCCGGCAAGTCTTTCTGGGCAAACTGGATGGCCGAGATGTTGACGGCGACCCGGAACGGCGGGATGCCAGCATCTTGCCACGCCTTGTTTTGACGACACGCCTCGTTCAAGACGAACTCACCGAGACGATGGATACTTCCAGTCTCTTCAGCGATTGGAATGAACTCGCCCGGGGAAATCATCCCAAGTTTCGGGTGCTGCCAACGGACGAGTGCTTCCATGCCAATAACAGTCTCCGATTTTAACTGAATTTGAGGTTGATAGTGAACAGTGAATTCGCCACGACCGAGCCCTTTACGGAGTGCCATCGATAAGTTCGAACGACGGGACACCGACTCATTCAATTCATTGGTGAAGAACTGATAGCCATTTTTCCCGTCTGCTTTTGCCCGATACATGGCGATGTCGGCGTTTTTAATCAACTCATCGGCCGTGTCCCCATCTGACGGATGGAGGCTGATGCCAATCGAGGCACCGGTGAACACTTCCTCTTGCTCAAGCTCGAACGGAGGATGGAGGACGTTAATCAACTCCTGGGCGTGATGGGCCGCCAAGTTACTTTTCGTATGCGGCGACAAGATGATGAACTCATCTCCACCGAGACGTGCGAGCGTGTCCGATGTTTGAATCGTCGATTGGAGGCGGGTCGTGACTTGTTTCAAGAAATGGTCGCCGATCGAATGACCGAAGCGGTCGTTGATGACTTTGAAATTGTCCAAGTCGATATAGAACAAGGCGAATTGTTCAGATTGGCCTTGACCGAGTAATGCATTGAGCCGATCACTGAATAAGCGGCGGTTCGGGAGACCGGTGAGCGGGTCCAAATAGACGAGGTCGTTGATTTGTGCCTCGATTCGTTTCCGTTCACTGATGTCCCGGATGATGCTACTGAAAAAGATGCCCTTTCCCGTCTTCCATGTCCCGAGAGACATCTCAATCGGTACTTCGGAACCATCTTTTCGTAATCCGATGAGTTCCACTGTTTGACCGATCACACGTTTTTCACCCGTTGTCTCGTAACGTTTCATGCCACGTTCGTGCGCTTCTCGGAATCGCTCTGGGATGATGGTGGCCATCGACTGTCCAATCACCTCTTTAGATGTGTACCCGAACAAGTCGGTCGCCCCGCGGTTCCACTGGATGACGATTCGATTGTGGTCGGCGACGATGATTGCATCGGAGGCAGATTCGATGATCGACTCGAACTTCATTTCGAGTTCTTCCGACTGAGCCTCGATCCGTGATGCTGTTCGAATCGAGATGTACATGATTCCGAACAATGTTATGACACTCGCTGCGATGACATAGGCGAGGAGGGTGCGATCGATCGCATAGCCACTCAAAGGCTGAGCGACTCCTTCCGTCGGCGTGAAGCGGGCAGCCCCCATCCCGACGTAATGCATGCCAGAGACGGCGACACCAATCAAGACCGAACTGGCGAGACGACGCCAATGAAACCTTGAGACGTTTGGGATATAAAAAAGGATATAAAGTCCAACGAGCGAAGCGGCAAAGGCAACGAGGACAGAGGCGATCCACATGACAGGGTCATACGTGAGGACAGCATTCATCTGCATCGATTCCATCCCGATGTAATGCATCGAGACGACCCCGACACTAATCAAAAATGAAACAAAGATGAATTGCGTCGGTCGTGTCTCTAGTTGACTGATGATTCTGAAAGCAAGTCCAGAGGCGAAGACGGCCGGGAGGATTGACAACAAGACGATGCCAAAGTGGTAGGTAACGTCGGCTTGTAAGTGGAATGCCAACATCCCGATAAAATGCATCGCCCAAATCCCAAGCCCGAGGCTGAAGGCACCGGCTACGACCCAAACATGCTGTGAGGCGTGTTTTGCATACTTCAAATGACTGCTAATATCGAGGGAGACCCCTGCAGCAAATATGGCGACAGCAATTGAGAGAATGACGAGTGGTAGGTTGTATGAGCTACTCAGGTGATGTTCGATCAGAAACAGTCCTTTCAATTTCAAATTGTACAAAGAATGAACGACTAATAAGTGCTTTATTAGAGTAGCATATTCAAGAAACCCACTTCCTGCTTCCTTTTATAAGGAGGGTCAATCTTTCGGTCGAATCATACATTGCGGAATTTTTTTCGAAACGGTATCGTTAAGTGAAGAAGAGAAAGGGTGATTCTTGATGGAAACGATGAACGGCACGGCTCACATCCGTGGCGCCTATTCGACACTGAGTAAGAAAGAACAACGCATTGCCGACTATATCTTGAAACAACCCGAAAAAATTATCCACCATACAATCAATCAAGTGGCAGAAGACCTCGACGTGGCGGAATCGACCGTGTTCCGTTTTTGTCAGCGGGTCGGATTCAAGGGCTACCAGGCGTTAAAGATTGCCCTCGCCTCGGATGTCGTCGCACCGCTGCAAGACATTCATGAAGATATCACGGAGATGGACACGGCGCTTGAAGTTGCCGAAAAAATTTTTTCGACGAACGGGAAGACGATTGAGTCGACTCGTCAGATTTTAGAGGCGTCTTCACTCGAAAAAGCGATTGAGCTGTTTCTCACAGCACGTCGCATCGAATTTTTTGGGAGCGGCGGGTCGGCCGTCGTCGCACTGGACGCCTATCATAAGTTTGTCCGGAGTGGGCTTCAGGTGAGCGCGATCCTTGAATCGCATATGCAACTCATGTCGGCCTCGCAATTGACGACAGAAGACGTCGCCGTCGTCATCTCGCACTCCGGTGCCTCAAAAGAGACGCTCGACATCGCAAAGCTCCTAAAAGAGAAGGGTGTACCGATGATTGCGATTACGAACTATGCGAAGTCACCGCTTTCTAAATTTGCGGACGTATCACTCTACACGGTGTCTCAAGAGACGGCGTTTCGTTCGGAGGCGCTTGCCTCTCGAATCGCTGAACTCAGTCTTGTCGACGCACTGTTCACAACCGTCATGATGCGGCGCGGTGAAGCGGCTCGCACCTCTCTTCAGCAGATGAGAGAAGCGATTTCGCTACGTCGAATTTGAGTGAAACAGGGTTAACTTCTACAAAAAGGTGGAAATTATAAACTCTGAGGGCAAAGCGAGGCTTAGAGAGAGAAGGTGAATCGATGAACCATATTGATTTTTTATCTTCCGACCACTACAGTGAGTTCAAATGGTTGGCACAGCGGCTCACAGATCCCGGCAGTACGAGTCGAGAATATTTCGCCGCGCTGTACGTAATCGCAGGAAATGCCCATGTTCGTGAACGATTGCTTCCTTACATGGATCTCGAGGCAGGAAAAATTCGAACGTCGACGATCATCGATGACAATACGTTCGATAAACGGGAGTTTGTCCTCGCCAAACTCGTTATTCATTTGTATAACTCGAAAGAATGGGTCCTTCCGACCGAATTGATTGCTTTACCGGAAGAGGATTATAAATTGGCGATGCAGGCGATCACGCTATGCCGAAATGAACAATTTGACGGGGTCACGATCCCGAACGACTGAGGACACCCTGTTCCTTTGACGGGGTGTTTTTTTGTTGAGAACGGGTGTGATGATATTTTGTATATGACGGCCGATTTAATCAGGTATAAAAACTTTTGGAAAGGGAACAGCTAATTGTGTTGACTCATTTGAAGGAGGGATTAGATGAAAGCTCTATTCTTGAACTGTACGTTAAAAGGTGGCGACACGACGTCGCATACGGAAGGGTTGATTCGTGATATCTTGCCACACTTCGATTTACTCGGGGTCGAATCGGAAATCGTTCGCATCGTCGACTATAATGTTTCTTTTGGGGTGACGGAGGACGAAGGAAACGGGGATGAATGGCCACAGATTTTTGAGAAGGTGAAAGAATCAGACATCGTCGTCATCGGCACACCACTTTGGCTCGGTGAGAAGAGCAGCGTTGCGACACAAGTGATTGAACGGTTATACGGTGGTAGCGGGCTGACGAACGAGTTAGGGCAGGCGATCTACTACAACAAAGTCGGTGGGGTCGTCGTCACGGGGAATGAAGACGGGGCGAAACATGCGTGTGCCGGCATTCTTTATGCTTTGTCGCATATCGGCTTCACCGTGCCACCGAACGTCGACACGTATTGGGTCGGGGAAGCAGGACCAGGTGACTCATATATCGATGCCGGGCGCGACAACGAGTTCACGAAGTCACATGGAGAGACGATGGCGTATAATCTCGTGCACTTCGCGAGAATGTTGAAAGCGAATCCGATTCCGGCAGAGGGAAATACGATGGGATGAAGTATGGCCTCGGCACACGCCGAGGCCTAATTTTCACTCTTTTTTCTCCACTGCATGCCCACCGAACTCATTCCTGAGCGCGGCGACGACTTTCCCTGAGAACGTGTCGTCTTGTAGCGAACGTTGTCGCATCATGAGCGAGAGGGCGATGACCGGTGTCGGCACGTCATACTCGAGTGCCGTTTCGACTGTCCATTTCCCTTCTCCTGACGCATGCATGACTCCTCGAATATCATCGAGCTTCGCATCTTTCGAAAATGCGCTTTCGGTCAGCTCCATCAACCAAGAACGGATGACCGATCCATGATTCCATATGCGTGCGACATCCTCATACTCATAGTCGAACGGGCTTTTTTCGAGCACTTCGAACCCTTCGGCAATCGCCTGCATCATCCCGTACTCAATCCCGTTATGCACCATCTTCAAGAAGTGACCACTTCCGCTTGGCCCCGCGTAAAGATATCCCTGGTCGGTCGAGACGTCTTGAAAGAGTTGCTCGATTTTTCCGAACGCCTCCATATCGCCCCCGATCATCGTACACGCTCCGTGACGGGCTCCTTCCATGCCACCACTCGTCCCGACGTCAAAGAAATATATGAGTTTTTCTTTGAAATGGTCAGCGCGCCGCATCGACTCTTTATAGTTCGAGTTCCCTCCGTCGATGACGATATCACCAGGTGAGAGGGCGTCATACAAGTCGTTGAGTACATGCTCGGTCACTTCGCCAGCTGGTACCATCACCCAGATGACACGTGGTGCCTGAAGCGCCGAAACGACTTCTTCTAGCGATGATTTTGTTTCAAATTGACTCGTTGACACATTTCCCGGGTCATAGCCATGGACGCTATGTCCATTGTCCGTTAAATTCAGAGCCAGGTTCAGTCCCATTTTACCAAGTCCAATCATGCCGATTTCCATTCGTTCCACCCCATTTTTAAAATTTACTCTTCTATAGGGCATACCCGAAATACAGCTTGCTCAAAAGGACAGGTTGATTGAGGTGTAGAATGATATAGATGAATACTTTATTGAAAGGCGGGCAGCTATGGGAGAGAATTTGTTTCGTTTGGCGGTGGACGTCAGGCACCGCTTCAAAGATCATCACATAAATGACTATAGCGCGACACTGGCCTTCTTCTGGTTTTTAGCCATCTTCCCGACGTTCTTTGTCCTCTTTGCCGTGATGGCATGGTTTCAAATTGATGATGCACTTCTCATCGAACAGATTGAGACGCTCATTCCAGGTTCGAGTGTCCGTGAGCTGTTGTCGGTCGTCTATGATGTCAGTGGGAATTTAAACGGAGGCTTGTTGTCAGTCAGTGCGATTATCGCGTTTTGGTCTGCTTCGAACGGGACGGCGCGACTCGTCAAACTGACCGTATTCGCTTATGGAGAAACGGAGGCGCGTGGTTACATTTTCCGTCGGTTGATTGGGTTACTCGTGATTTTAGCAGGCAGTATAGGTGCCGTCATCTTGATTGTCTTTCATCTATTTGGTCAGGAGTTTGTTCAACTTATTTATGCTCTTTATCCTGAAGTCGAAGAGTTTGACCGGTTGTCGACGGTGACACGCTATACGGTCTCAACGCTCATCCTGATTATTGCATTCTCACTTTTCTATAAAATCGCACCACAACAGCGTGTGCGGTTCATGGAAACGATTCCGGGAGCCGTGTTTGCGGTCATCTCGTGGCAATTGTTATCAACCGGATACAGTATCTATGTCGAACGTTTCTCAATCCTCGGTGACACATACGGCACGATTGGTGCGGTCATCTTGCTGCAAATTTGGCTCTATTTGACGGCTGCGACGATGCTGATTGGTGCGGAAATCAATGCGGCTTGGTCGAACCATATGACACGTCAACCGGAGAGGACGCACTTTCCGTGACAAATGAGGGGATATGACTATCATTTTTTTTGAACATACTTTAAAACAACCCGACCACCGGGAATAAAATAGTACTATTTCACGGAAGAAGGTGTGGCCACGTGGCGAAACAACGTAAACCATCAAAGTGGAAAATCGTACTAGGGGTTGTAGCAGGCGTCATGGCCTTGTTGCTCATTACAGGTGGAGCATTTGTCTGGTCGATGGTACAGGAAGTCGATGACACGGTTGCGCAAGTGAATGACAATTTAAAGATTAGCAAAGAACGTAAACAAGTGGAGACAATCGAACGAAAAGAAGCGGTTTCGATTTTATTGTTAGGAATTGACCGTCGGGGGAGCGAACAAGGACGGAGTGACTCAATCATCGTCCTGACGCTCAACCCTGAACTCGATGAAGGAGCGATGCTGTCGATTCCGCGGGACACAAAGACGGAGATTGTCGGAAAGGGGACACGTGACAAAATCAATCATGCTTATGCATTTGGTGGGGCCGAAATGGCCATGAACACGGTCGAGAACTTCCTCGATATCCCGATTGATTATGTCATCGAAACAGATATGGAAGCGTTTAGTGATGTGGTCGATGCGCTCGGCGGGATCACGGTCATGAACAAATTCGCCTTTGCGACAGACGGATTTACGTTTCCTGTCGGTGAAGTGAAGTTAGATGGAGAAGCAGCGCTCGCTTACACCCGAATGCGCTATGATGATCCGAATGGTGACTTTGGACGACAAGAACGTCAGCGAGACGTCGTCGCCGCCATCGTCGAACAGGGGCGGACGGACTTCTCTCTCGACAAGGTCACTGCGTTACTCGATGTCGTCGGAAATCAAGCGAAGACGAATATCGAACTCAATGAATTCGTCTCTTTGTCGACAGACTATATGAACGCATTTCGTAATGCGAGCGTCTTACGACTAGAAGGTACAGGAGGTTTAGAAGGGGATGGAATCTATTATTGGAATCCGGACGAGACCTCGTTGAGTGGCCTACAGGAAGAATTGAAGCGATTGATGGAGTGAGCTGTCTGACTAAGGTCAGGCAGTTTTTTTGTTTCAAACCGAACAGAAAGTGGGAGAAATAAAGAGATGCCAAGGAGGGATGAATCATGAAATGGGAAGCGATTGAAGAAGTGCTCCATGAACTCGGGGACACCGCACGACAAGACTGGAACCGATTGTTTGAGAAGTGGTCGAATCATCACTGGCACGATCATGAGCACCCTTCTGAAAAAACAAATATCTTGTTAGTGGATGCAGGCTTTATCCTCACGGACGGAAGAGCCAATTTAGAGGCGCTCCATCAATTGTTGGCGGATCACGTCCAAACGACAGTGAGTGACCTCTATCTCGTCTCACTGTTTCCATACAAAACGAGACAAAATGATACAGCCATCGACTCACGCGTGCAACTGTTTGAAGATTTGGGGCGTTTCACGGATGAGTTTGATCTCATGTACGAGATGGTACCTGAAGCGTATAGCGAACATCAATTTGACCTGATCACCGAAACGGATGCACTCATTGAACGTTTAGCGTACGGAGCGACGAAAATCAGGGTTCACGTGGAATCGTTTCGTGGAATCGAACCAGAACGAATTAAACTAGTCCTCAAGCTGTGGAAAATGGTCATGCATGCGTATAAGCCGAATGCACAACTCGTCGTCGCCAATGAGCGAGTCGATTCTTCTCTCGTGTACGAGCAAGAGGCGGATGTCGTCTGTCATTTTGATTTATCTAGTCATGTAATCTTAGCGTTTGCGCAGTCGGATGTGACAAGGTTGGCAGACTGGGTGAGACAGGGTCATCCGCTATCATCGGATAAAACGTATTTTAATTTCCTATCTTCAGCGGAACGCGACCCGTTTGAGAAGAATTTAATGGATGCTACACCTGATGCGATTCTTGCTGCACACAGTGTGCTGTTCTCGCTTCAGGGCATTCCGTTGATTGACTACCGAACACTGTTTGGAGCGGCACAACCAATCGAGCAAGACGAGTTGCTTCAAGCGCTAAAGCGTGATCCGAACCGCCTTCGTGTCTATGAGGGCATATTGAGTCAATTGAACGTCAAACGACTCCACCCGGCATTTTCACCTTATATAGGTCAAGAAGTGGTGAGTCTCGATCGTCGTATCTTTGCGGTCAAACGACAGCACAAGGATGAGACGCTTCTCTTATTGACGAATATGAGTGAAGAGACGGTGCAAACCGACTGTGAGGGGATGAGTCTTTTCACAGAAGAGCGGATGACAAATGTAACGCTTCGCCCGTATGAATACGTTTGGCTAAAACAATCTCACATTGGAGAGTGAACCCTCATGATTGATGTACATTGTCATTTGTTGCCTGAGGTGGATGATGGTCCACGCACAATCGAAGCGTCACTTCAACTGGCGAGACGCGCGGTGGAAGAAGGTGTGACATCGATTGTCGTGACGCCTCATGCGTATCATCCGTACTTTGAAACACGACATCACGATGTGGCGCTAGAAGTCGCACAATTGCAGCAACGACTAGACGAAGAAGGCATTTCATTAACTTTATACGTCGGACAAGAAATTCGAATTTTTGGGGAGTTGGTTGAAGCACTTGAGTCTGGGGAAGCACATTCACTCGCTGGGTCCCGCTATGTACTCGTGGAATTACCGAGTCAAAGCATACCGGCGTACACGGAAGCGTTGTTTTTTCAACTCCAAACGGCGGGTTACATTCCGGTCATCGCGCACCCTGAACGGAATCGCGAACTCGCGCTTCATCCTGAAAAATTGCATCATCTCGTATCGTCTGGCGCATTGTCGCAGGTAACGACAAGCAGTTTGACGGGGCAATTCGGAAGACAGGTGCGGGAACTGGCGCTTACGTTCATCAGTAACGGCTTGAGTCAAATCATCGCGTCAGACGCTCATAATGTAGAACATCGCGATTTCAATTGGCGAGCAGCGAAACAGGAAGTCGTCAATGAACTAGGAGAAGAGATGTGGGAGCAACACCTCCATTTCACGGAGCAAATCTTAGCAAATAAACAGATTGCGACGAACCCACCACGATTGCCAGAGAAAAACTGGCGGGGGCGTTGGAAGTGGTAAAAAACTACCCGATTACGAATCAACCGGTCATGGTCGGCCACAGGTAACTAGAGATACTGACCCTTGATGGGCGCTAGAAACACAGTACGATTTGTCTCGAGTTGCAGGTGTCCCCGGATAGCACGACTTCGATTCAACTTAAATCGGGTGAGCTATATCACTCGCGGACAGTGTAATGGTTTGGGATGGAATGTACTAAAAGACCTGATGACGCAGTCGCGTTGTCAGGTCCATTTTCGTTAAGTTCGCAAATATTCTTCGATTAATACATCAATTAAGACAAATAATGGAGAACGAGGCGTGATATCATATCCTGATCGTGATTCTGTTGGGAAAGCCGTACTCAAGTTAAAGTGGACAAGTTGAGATACCGTACTATCAGCCGCGTTAGTGAAGGCGAATAGTTGAGCTCCGGTGAAACGGAGCTTTTTTACGGATTGGATGAGGGTTTGTGTCTCGCCGCTCATCGAAATGAAGATGACAACATCGTTCGGTTTCAGTAAATTTGGCAACAAATCGATTAAATGTGATTCGTAAGCATGCATGGCAGGCTTGTTTGCTTGAATGAGTCGTTGAGAAGCATACTCCCCGACCGTTTTTGTTAAACCTACAGATACGATAAAAATAGAAGGGGCTTGTTTAATAATGTTACCCATTCGTTTTAAACGAATGGGATCGATTTGATCGAATGTTTCGGTTAAAAATGGGATATACTCCTGTATAAATGATGAATAAGCAATCGTTTTTGATTGGTTCATTTGTTTCAATTTATATTTTAAATCAGAGAAACCTTCTAGTCCGAGTTTATGTGTCATTCGAATGACTGTCGTTGTAGAAACGCGCGTTGCCTCAGCCAGTTTGACCAGTGTCAAGGCATCTATATCATCGATGTGGTTATCCAAATAATATAAGACAAGCTTCTCTGATTCACTTAACTGTTCCATTTCATTATGAAACGTAGCAATGATTTTCCCCATCTAACCCCTCCTTATTCCTTGTACAATTATACACAATCCGTACAAAACGAAAAGCACTACCATGATAAAAATAGAGTGTAGATGAAAGCGCTTCAACTAACAATGGGTATTGGGGGTATTAACATGGAACTACGGCAGATGACCAATGACCGTCTGTTGTTTCTCGACGCAACGTTTGCGTCAAAAGAAGAGGCAATCGACCGACTCGTCGGTGCCCTATATGAACAAAATATCGTCTCTTCCAAAGAAGGATTCAAACAAGTCGTCCTCGAGCGCGAGGCTCATTCGGCAACGGGACTTGAAGCTGGACTTGCTATCCCGCATGGTAAGTCCACACTCGTTAAGGAAGCGAAAGTGGCGATTGCTCGACTTCAGACACCACTCACAGATTGGGAATCCATTGACCCTGAGAATAGAGTGGACTTGATTTTCTTGCTTGCTATTCCTGAAGCAGAAGCGGGATCGACGCACTTGACGTTGCTCGCCGAACTATCGACTCGACTCATGAAACCTACCTATCGCGAAGGGTTGTATGCGGCGAAGACAAACGAGGAGTTCCTCCAAAACTTAGATCGCCTCGAACAGACGATCCAGTCTTCACCAGAAGCGGCAGAGAAAACCGTCCTCGCTGTCACGGCTTGCGCGGCTGGTATCGCGCATACTTACATGGCTGCTGAGGCACTCGAACAGGCCGGACGTGAGCTCGGCATTCGTGTCCTCGTCGAGAAGCAAGGGGCGAACGGTATTGAAGATCGTCATATGAAAGAGATCATCCAAGAGGCAGACGCCGTCGTCTTCGCAGTCGATACGAAAGTGAAAGACCAAGAGCGATACGCCGGACTTCCATACGTACAGACTCGTGTAGCAGATCCGCTCCGTCGGGCGAAAGAACTTCTCCTTGAAGCAACATCAACGACGCAAAAAGTAGCCGGTGACGCGAGTGACGTCACCGATGAGGCTCCAAAGAAAAAAGGTGTCAAAGGGTTCTTTGGAGAGATGGCGCAAGCCGTTATGACGGGGATTTCGTATATGATTCCACTCCTCGTCGCCGCAGGTCTCATGCTTGGGATTGCCAAGCTGACATGGATGTACGGACTTGGGCTTGATATCGCGGATCTTGCAAATCCTGACAACGGGACAGCTGGCGGTGCGATTCAGTTCTTCTACTTCTTAGATTTATTCGGCGGTATGATTTTTAAGTTCTTATACGCGATTTTTGCTATGTTTGTCGCTTATGCGATTGCTGATCGTGTTGGTCTCGTACCTGGTTTTCTTGGTGGATTATTTGCCAACGGTCTCCATTACACGTTCTGGGGAATTGAAGGTGGAATTCCAAGTGGATTCCTTGGCGCACTTGTTCTCGGTCTCTCTGCCGGTTACTTGGCCCGTTTCTTGAACCAGAAGATTAAACTATCGCCAAACTTCCAAGCGATGAAACCGATGTTCCTCATCCCGGGGATTACCGTGCTCGCGGTCTTCATTTTGAACCAATACGTCGTCGATCCAATCTTTGGTCAGTTGAATGCTTCGATGGCGGCCTTTATCACGAGCATGACCGGTGCTGGTGAACTTACACTTTCGGCTATCATCGCGGCAGCGACTGCTTTTGATTTAGGTGGTCCAGTAAACAAAGCAGCTGGTGCGATTGCGATTGGTATGGCAGCGGATGAGATTTTCCCACTCACGCCGCGCGTCCTAGCCATCGTCATCCCACCGATGGGACTCGGTCTTGCCACCATCATTGACCGTTTCGTTGTCGGACGTCGCGTATTTGACGCCAACTTACGCGTCGCAGGAAACACTGCATTCTTGCTCGGTTTCCTTGCCATCTCGGAAGGGGCGATCCCGTTCATGCTGCGTAACCCGCTCATCACGATTCCAATCAACATCATCGGAGCAATCATCGGGGCATGTACGGCCGTCTATCTCGGTGCGATTCAGTGGTACCCACTCCCAGCAGTTTGGGGTTGGCCGCTCGTTGAGAACTTCTGGGCTTACTTCATTGGCCTAGCATCAGGCGTATTGTTTATCGCTTTCGCCAATATCTTCATTCGCTATGCGTTCATTAAACGTCGCGAGCGCCGTGGAGAAGAGATCTTTTAAACAGTGAATAGAGACTGGGGAAACCTGGTCTCTTTCTTATTTCTAGGAGGGTATACCATGAAAACAGGCAAACCGAACGTCCACGTTGTCCCACATTCGCATTGGGATCGGGAGTGGTATTTCACAATCGAAGATTCGAATGTTTTACTAGTCGAAAATTTGGACCGTCTGTTGGACGTCCTCGAAGGAGATCCGACCTACGTTTCCTACGTATTTGATGGACAAGTTTCAATCGTCGAGGAGTACTTGAAGATTCGTCCGGAAGAGAGAGACCGCATGAAACGTTTCATCACCGAGCGTCGTCTCTTCGTCGGCCCGTGGTATACACAGACCGATACGCTTCTCGTCAATCGCGAGTCAATCATCCGAAATTTGTTGTGTGGGACACGGATTGCCAAAGCGATGGGTCACTCAATGAACGTCGGGTACCTCCCTGACATTTTTGGACAAAATGCGTATCTGCCTTCATTTTTTAAAGACTTCGGAATTGATTATAGTGTCTTACAGCGCGGGATTTATCACGATGAGATCAAGGGTGATTTAAACTTCCATTGGCAATCTCCTGACGGTGCCCGGGTCAAGACGAACTACATCTTTTTCGGCTATGGGCCTGGTAAGTTCTTAGAGGCGACGGACGCATATAAGACAGAACGACTCGATCCAATTCTCAAGACACTTGAGTCAATGAATAGATCGACGGATGAACTGTTGCTCCCGTCGGGTGGGGACCAGGTGCTCGTGCGTGAGCATTTCCCTGAGGCCGTTCGTCGTTTGAACGAAATGGACCGAGAGCGGACGTACCAACTGTCTGACTACGAGACGTTCATGGAAGCGGCGTTTGCGAGAGAGATTCCAAACACGATTGAAGGCGAGCTGATTGCCTCACAAAAGTCACGGATGCACCACACAATCCGTTCGCAGCGCGTCGACTTGAAGCAAGGGAACTATGCGGTCGAGACGAAACTGATTGACCAGCTTGAGCCGCTCGGTGTCATCGCTGAATCTCTCGGATTCCGATATCCGAAGGCGTGGATTGATCAAGTGTGGAAAGAACTGTTCGACGTCCATTCCCATGATTCGATTGGGGGTTGCAATTCGGACGCGACGAATGATGACATCAAGAAAAGGATTGAAAAATGTGAGCGAATCGTCGATGGGCTGATCAATTTGTTGAAGAAACAGATCGCCCGTGCCGTCGACGTGCCAACAGGAGAGCTCGTCTTGTTCTTCAACTATGTCCCAAAACAGCGCACGCTGATTGAAGACGTCGTCGTCTTTACGAACGAATCGGATGTCGGGCTCGTGACGTTTGACGGCGACACGGTCAACACCGTCATCCGCGAGCAAAGTTATGTGAGCGGTGGCAAGAAAATCGTCGTCACGGCAGATGGCGAGAAAGAAGTTGAAGTGCCAGGCTATTACCGGACGGTGCTCGCGGCTGAAGTCACATTGCCGAACCTAGGGTACGCGGCATACCGAATCGTGAACGAGACGAAGGCGACACTTGGCGCGACGGACGTGGCACGGATCGAAAATGACCAACTGGCCGTCACGTTCGCAGAAGGACGTGTCACGATGAAGGCCGGAACACATGATGTCGAACTGTTCACGTTCGAAGATACGGCGGACACGGGCGACTCGTATGATTACTCACCGCTCGTCGGTGAGACACCGATCACGACAGCACAGGCTGAACTAATCGACGTCTCCGAGAGCGATCTCGTATCAACGATGACCGTTAAGCACACATGGTCGCTCCCAATCGATTTAGAGGCAAGGGGAACAGACAAGTTGAAGCAACAGACGATCGTGACGAAACTTGAGGTGCGTCAAGGCGAAGCGTTCGTTCGTGTGAACCACGAGATTGATAACGACGTCAAAGACCATCGTGTCCGTGTCTTGTTTCCATGGGCGCTTGAACGCACATTCGCCGACCAAGCATACACGGCGCTTGAGCGAAAGCAAAACCCGCGTGCCACCGTCTGGAAAGAAGAGAAGTATGCCGAGAAGCCCGTCTCGATTTATCCACTCGAGAATTACGTGGTCGCGGAAGGCGGCGCCGGACTCGGCGTCATCACCCAAGGGCTAAAAGAGTATGAACATCTCGATGACGGTCTCGCGCTCACGTTGTTCCGCTCTGTCGGCTTGCTTGGGAAAGACAATCTCGCTTGGCGCCCTGGTCGCGCTTCGGGAATCAACAATAAAGTCGTCGAGACGCCTGACGCGCAAATGCTTGGACATATGAATTTCGACTACGCAGTCGGCGTCGCGGACTGCTTCGACGCGGTTGACTGGACAGAACGGACCGAAACGTATAAAGCGAATCGTGCCAGCTACCATAAACAATCGCTCAACACGTTCGAGGAACGGTTGGAGCGCTTCGAGATTCCGCAGCCGGTCGATCATGTCCCGGCGACTTACTCGCTCTTGACGACAAGTCACTTCGTATCGGCCATTAAACAAGGTGCGGACGGCGGACGGATCGTTCGACTGTTCAACCCGTCAAGCGAGGATGTCCCGCTCCGCATCGAGACGGCAGGGACAATCCAACATGTCTCGCTCGCGGAGACTGAAGTGGACGCGCAAGACGTCATCAAGGCACACGGATATACCACGCTACACATCAAGGAGGAAACCTCATGAACTGGACTGTGATCGAACAACATTTACGCTTTGTGTATAAAGAACGGGCCGATGAGGCGGTGGAAGGGATGTGCGCGCTCGTCGACCGCTTTGAACAGGTCTCGTTTGACAAGACGTCGCCGCTCACGGAGAAGAACGTCTACTTGATCACGTATGGGGACGCGATTCAACGGAAAGGTGAGGTTCCGCTGCAGACGCTCCATCGCTTCTTGAACCGAGAAGCAAAAGGGGTCATTACGGACGTGCATCTGTTGCCGATGTTCCCTTACACGTCCGATGATGGTTTCTCGGTCACGGATTACCGTGCCATCAACCCGGACTACGGGACGTGGCAAGACATTGTCTCATTCTCTCATGACTTCCGGCTCATGTATGACTTCGTCGCCAACCACTTGTCGAAATCGAGTGACTGGTTCAAAGGCTATGTCGCCGGTGACGAACGCTACGCAGAATTCTTTATCCCGGAAGACCCGTCGTTCGATGCGAGCCGTGTCGTGCGACCCCGTACGTCACCGTTGATTCATACGTACGGCGAGAAAACAGCGTGGACAACGTTCAGTGAAGATCAAGTCGATGTGAACGTGGCACACATTCCGGCGTTTCTTGAGTTGACGGACGTGCTCCTCGATTACTTGGCGAAAGGGGCGTCCTCAATCCGCCTCGATGCCATCGGTTTCCTGTGGAAAGAATCAGGGACGACGTGTATCCATTTGCCGGAGACGCATGCCTTGATTCAAGTGTGGCGTGAACTCGTCGACCACTTCAAACCGGGCGCACAGATTATCACGGAGACGAACGTGCCACACCAAGAGAATATCAGTTACTTTGGGAGCGGGAACGACGAAGCGAACCAAGTGTACCAATTCTCACTTCCGCCACTCGTGCTCTACAGCTATACGACAAACGATGCGACGAAGCTCTCTGACTGGGCGCGACAAATCAAACCGGTATCGGAGACGGCGACATACTTCAACTTCCTCGCGTCACACGATGGCATCGGTATGCGCCCGACCGAAGGGATTTTAGATGAGACAGACCGCCAACTCCTCGTCGACAAGGTCGTCCACAACCATGGACGTGTGTCCTATAAATCGAACCCGGACGGCAGCCAGACGGTATATGAGTTGAACATCAACTACATGGATGCGCTTGCGAATGCTGGCGAGGAAGACACACCGCTCCATACTCAAAAAATGTTGTCCGCTCATAGCATCCTTCTCTCCGTCGTCGGTGTGCCCGCGATTTATTATCATTCGCTGTTCGGCTCGCGAAACGATGAAGCAGCAGTCGAATCGAGCGGTATCAATCGTCGCATCAACCGTGAGAAACTCGACGCGGACACGCTCCATGAGGAGCTCGAGAGCGATGCACGCCGTCGCAACGTGTTCAGTGGTCTAAAGCATATGATCTCTCTTCGTGGTCAATACGATGCGTTCAGTCCTTATGCCGATCAAGACGTTCTCGATTTGGACACGCGTGTCTTCGCGGTGAAGCGGACCGGTGCGACGTCGACGATTGTCGCGGTCGCCAACGTCAGTCCGGAGACGGTCGAGTTGGACCTGTCCGGAAATAACGTCTTCAAGGACACGACAGACCCGATCACACTCCAACCATATGGTTTTGCCTGGATTGAGGTGTGACATGCGGGTCATCTGTGCGATTGATTCATTCAAAGGCTCGCTTTCTTCACGGGAGGTCGGGGAAGCGGCCGCAAACGGAGCGATTCGGGCCGGTGCGGAAGCGGTCGTCTTCCCTATCGCTGATGGGGGCGAAGGGACGCTCGAGTCACTAATGAGTTTTTTGCCCCATGAGCTAGTTCATGTCACCGCAGAAGATTTGATGCATCGACCGTTCGAGTCGAGCTACGCCCGGTTCGGCGACTTCGCACTCATCGAATGTGCGGAGACGCTCGGTATCACTAAATTCACCCCTGGCCCTGAGTTCGTCCCATATGTGAGCAGTTACGGTCTCGGGCAACAGATTAAAGACGCTTTGCCGGCCGCGCGGGTCGTCGTCACCCTCGGTGGGAGTGGGACGACGGACGGGGGGACGGGGATGCTCCAAGCGCTCGGAGCTGTCTTTACTAGTAATGGGCGCGTTATTCCGCACGATACGAACCCTCTATGGACGTTTGATGACGTCGATTTGTCGGGACTCGATTCCAGGTTGCAGTCGACAGAACTGGTCATCGCGACCGACGTCACGAACCCACTCGCCGGAGAGACAGGAGCGGCACACGTCTTCGCCGCCCAAAAAGGAGCCATGGTCGAACAGATTCAACGGTTGGACCGTCAACTTGACTTACTTGGACATAGGCTCGGGGATATCGCTGACATCCAGGGAAGTGGAGCGGCAGGAGGTCTTGGGGCAGGCTTGCTCGCGCTTGGCGGACGTATCATTTCAGGATTCGATTGGGTAGCAGAGACGATTGGTCTGAGAGAGGCGTGTCTTGGAGCGGATTTGATCATCACAGGAGAAGGGCGAATCGACCACCAGTCCGCCAAAGGCAAAGTACCGGTCGGTGTAGCGAGACTTGGTCAAGAGCTCGATGTCCCCGTTGTCGCATTGGCTGGCAGCGTTGGAATGGAGCTCGGCGACTTTGCGGATCAATTCGCTGGCGTCTTTTCGATTCAAAGCACATGCCGTCCACTCGAAGAAGCGATGTTGCCTCATATCGCACGGGCTGAAATCGAACGAAGCGCAGAACAAATTGTTCGTTTGAGACGGGCTTGAACCTCGATAGCGATATCGAAGTTTTTCCTTGTTGTACAAGAAACACAAAAACCTATGAAAAAATTATGCTATGCTTTTGGTGGAAAACTGCCAAAGGTGGAATGGACCATGACGGAACGACAACGTAAACTGTTAGATTTGCTAAAGCATAAGGACTGGATGTCGACAAAAGATATCGCCTGGTCACTAAAGTGTTCGGAACGCACGGTACGAACCGAGTTACGGCTCCTCGAACAACTGCCGGATGTCATGATTGAGACGAGCCGCGGAAAAGGCGTTCGATTAATCGAGAACCGCCATGTCGATACGCCAGAGGCAGAAGATCGTGACTCTCGTATCAAGCATGAACTCGTTCAACTATTACTTGATGAATTGAACTCGATGCAAGCTGCTGAACAAATGTTTTACGTGAGTGAAGCCACTGTGAAGCAGGACATGGATGAAGTGGAACGATTGCTCACTGAACACGGACTGACATTCAATCGACGTACCTTTCACGTAGAAGGAGAAGAACTTGTAAAGCGTGAGCTTTTGACACAACTACTTGTTCACGCTCGATTTAATTGGGCTCATAGTCAAGATGTACAACTCATTGAGACCTTCCTGCTTCAATGGGAACATCGCGTCGGGAAGCGATACGCCGATTCGGCGGCGGAATTGCTTCAGACCCGATTTCTCGTCACACTAAAACGTATGCGACGACGTAGCCACGTTGAACTGTCACCAATTGGTTACGAGATGGTAGAAGCGACGAACGATTATCCATTGTTATGCGAACTTGTGGAAGACCTCGAGCGAGCACTTGGACTATCCATCCCGTTTGCCGAACGTGCTTACATGATGCTGGCACTCGCTGGCGCCCAAGAATTCCTCCCGTCAGAAGATCGGGTGACGACAGAACTCGCACGGACAACGAATCGATTCGCCCTCGCTGTAATTGGCACGATTTATGGGGGTGTCTTGCAACGTGAGTTATTCCAATCACTACTCGCTCACATTCGACCTATGGTGTATCGGCAACTGATTAAAGCGCATGTCGACAACCCGCTTTTGGATCAAATCAAACGTCGGTTTACAGCGACGTATGCAGCGGTTTTACGTCACGCTTCGATTTTAGAGGAAGAGCTAGACTTATACGTGACCGAGGCTGAAGTCGGATTTTTGACGCTCCATTTCCAAACGATGCTTGAAGAACGACGCCCCGTCGACAAGAAGCGAATCTTACTCGTCTGTACGTACGGTATGGGTACGAGCAAGCTGATTGCGGCACGACTCAAGAATCATTTCCACGATACGGTTGAGATTGTCGGTTTCTCGTCATTACGCGATGTTAAACATCAAGTTTCCATTCACACTCCTGATTTGATTTTGTCGACCGTTAGCTTAAAGCAAGACCTTGTTCCGGTACACGTCGTTTCGGCCGTATTGACGGAACAAGACGTGGCACATTTAAGGCAGACGTTTGGAATCGGCGGTGTCTCATATGCCACGATCGCCTCGCTCATCGAACATATTGTTTTCATTGATAGTGTACTTTCACGTGGACATGCGCTTAGTTTATTGATGGATCAAGTCAAAATCGATTCGACCTATGCAGGAACTGTATATGCTAGGGAACAAACTGGTCCGACTTCCATTGGACAAAGCGTTGCCATTCCACATGGAGATCCTGAGCATGCAACGATGAACCGAATCGATGTACTCGTTTCAAAAGAACCGATTGAGTGGGGACAAGAGAAGGTTCAGCTCGTGTTTCTTCTTCAATTTCGAGACTCAGACGCAACGTTCTCGAGTCATTTGTTTGAAGAGATTGCAGCTCTTACAGAAGACCCGGGCCTCGTCCGAAAACTCATTGAGACGAACGACAATACGGCGTTCCGCAATTTGCTGTTGCCGTAGACAACGGCAAAACGTTATCTGAAACCCCTTTCATATACGAGTAAAGTATAGATGTAGCAAGTGAAAATCAAATACTTACACGAAAGGGGAATACGATAATGAAAATTGTTGCTATTACAGCCTGTCCAGTCGGGATTGCGCATACGTACATGGCGGCTGAGAAGCTCTCAAAGACTGGCGCGGAACTCGGTCATGACGTCAAAGTCGAAACACATGGATCAATCGGGATTGAGAACGGATTGACTGAACAAGAAATCAAGGAGGCAGACGGGGTCATCATCGCCGCCGATAAGACGGTGGACCTCGAACGCTTCGCAGGGAAACGTGTTGTGGTGGTACCGGTTACCGAGGCAATCAAACAACCGGCAGAACTGATCGAACGCGTCAAAACTGCTCCGATTCAAAAGGGAGCAGTGAAGGACGTCAAGAAAGAGAAAGATGGAAACATTGTCTATCGAGCTCTCATGAACGGTGTCAGTCACATGATTCCATTTGTCGTCGTCGGGGGGCTGTTGATTGCTCTTGCTCTCGCTATCGGAGGCGAACCGACAGCTAACGGACTTGCGATTCCAGAAGGTTCGATTTGGCAGAAGGTATTAGACGTGGGGGCGGCATCCTTCATGTTCATGGTTCCAATCCTAGCCGGTTATATCGCTTATGCGATTGCAGATCGTCCAGCCCTCGCACCGGGTATCGTCGGAGGATATATCGCTGCGAACGGTAGTTTTTATGGATCTGAGGCAGGAGCTGGTTTCTTAGGTGGTATCTTAGCAGGTTTTGCAGCCGGTTATCTCGTTCGGTGGATTAAGACGTGGAAAGTTCCACAGATGATGCAGCCAATTATGCCGATTCTTGTCATCCCAATCATCAGCATGGTCGCTATCGCGGCACTCTTTATTTTCGTCGTCGGGGCACCGATTGCTGGATTGATGGAAGGCCTTACGACGATGCTTCAAGGTATGGAAGGGTCAAGTAAAATCGTTCTCGGTCTCTTGCTTGGAGCGATGATCGCCTTTGATATGGGTGGTCCGGTCAACAAAGTCGCCTTCTTGTTCGGAGCCTCAATGATTGCCGAAGGACAGACTGGCATCATGGGTGCCATTGCGGTCGCGATTTGTATCCCGCCGCTCGGTATGGGAATCGCTACATTCATCCGTAAAAAATTGTTCGTAAAAGAAGAGCAAGAAGCTGGTAAGGCGGCCTTCATGATGGGGCTAGTCGGAATCACGGAAGGGGCCATCCCATTTGCAGCCGGCGACCCGCTTCGTGTCATTCCTGCGAATATGATTGGTGCGATGGTGGGAGCGGCCATCGCTATCACAGTCGGAGTGACGAACAACGTCCCTCATGGTGGACCAGTCGTCGCGGTACTCGGTGCTGTTGATAATGTCATCATGTTCTTTATCTCCGTTATCATCGGATCGCTCATCACAGCGTTCACGACGATCTTCTTAAAAGAACGGGCACAGCGTAAAGTCAAACAGTCGGAATCACTCAAACAAGTCGGGTAAGGAGAGATAGAGATGAAACTCATGAACTACATGGAAGAGACATTGATTGAATTGGACTTAGCGGCAACGTCACGTGAAGAAGCGTTTGAAGTATTGACGCGAAAATTAGACGAAGCCGGATACTTGAATGATCGTGTTGCATTTGTCACGGCACTTGAAGCGCGGGAAGCACTCAGTTCGACGGGAATCGGTTTTGAAGTCGCGATTCCGCATGGAAAGACGAATGCGGTCAATCGTCCAGTCATTGCCTTCGCAAAAGCACCGAAAGGGATTGAGTGGGATAGTCTTGACGGCGAACCGGCTAAATTGATTTTTATGATTGGTGTACCGGAAGCGTCAGAAGGGGATGAGCATCTACGGATTCTTGCTCTCTTGAGCCGACGTCTCATTGACGATGAGTTCCGTAACAAATTAAAGGAAGCGACAACTGTTGAAGAAGTCGTCATACAACTTGAAACGGTATACGCATAATGTATAGGACGCTCATGACGAGCGTCCTATTGGTATGCAATTAAATAAAAAATCAAAATAGGAGGATTCATGATGACGATTTTAACATGTAAACCAGTCTTTCAAGAACGACTTTGGGGTGGACGGAAGCTCGAAACGATGTTCGAATATGACATTCCAAAAGGGAACATCGGCGAGTGTTGGGGCATCTCGGCCCATCCGAACGGGATGAGTGTCATCACTTCTGGAGAGTACGTGGGGCTTACGCTTGCTGAACTATGGAAGAAGGAACGCCATCTCTTCGGGGAGTATACACTCGACAGCTTCCCGCTTCTCGTTAAATTGCTTGATGCGGCGGATGACCTTTCCGTCCAGGTTCATCCGAACGATGAGGAAGCGATGCGCTTAGAAGGGGAGTCGTACGGAAAGACGGAATGTTGGTATGTCGTCGAGGCTGAACCTGGAGCAGAGTTGATTCTCGGACATACAGCGGAGACGAAAGAAGAGTTGGCAAAGGCGATTGCGGACAGTGAGTGGGACACGTTGTTACGTCGTCAACCGGTGAAGACAGGTGATTTTATTTTCGTGCCGAGCGGGACAATCCATGCGATTGGGGAAGGGATCGTCATCCTCGAGACGCAACAGTCTTCAGACACGACGTATCGGGTATATGACTTTGACCGGACAGACAATGCGGGAAATACCCGTGAGCTCCACCTGGCTCAAGCGATTGAAGTAACGACGGTACCGGATACGCCGTCAATCGTCCATCCGACGACGACAGAAGTGACGGGTGGAACGATTCAGACATTGATCGAGACAGACGAGTTCAACGTCTATCGGATGGATGTCACAGATGGGTTCACACTCAAGCCGCTAGACCGCTTCCGTCTCATCAGTGTACTCGACGGGACAGGTACGTTAGATGGGGTTCCGCTCGAGAAGGGCGACCACATCGTCGTAACGGTGAGCAATCAACCGCGCATCGTTACAGGTAGCATGGAGTTCATTGTAAGCGATTGCAACCCGAAGTGATGACGAACCGAGACTATTTTGATGGGAAGGGGATTTTCATATGTTTGGAGCGATTGAATTAGGAGGAACGAAAATCGTCTGCGGCGTCGGTACGGAAACAGGAGACATTATACGCCACGTGTCCATCCCGACGACAGATCCGAAAGAGACGATGGCGAGCGTGTTCGAATTTTTTGAAGGAGAGACAATCGAGGCACTCGGCGTCGGCACGTTCGGTCCGGTCGACTTGAACCGAGATAGTGAAACGTATGGGCACATTACGACGACACCAAAAGTAAAGTGGGCAAACTATCCGCTCTATGAAGTATTGAAGGCACACTTTCAAGTTCCAATCGTATTCGATACCGATGTGAACGGGGCAGCGTTCGGGGAGATGACGTTTGGCGGGGCGACGGACGTCTCGAGTTGTCTCTATATGACGGTCGGGACCGGAATCGGAGCGGGCGCCGTCATTGATGGGGAGCTCGTCCACGGGATGGGACATCCGGAGATGGGACATGTGATTGTCCGTCGTCATCCCGAAGACATGTCGAACGGCGTCTGTCCGTATCACGGAGACTGCCTCGAAGGTTTGGCATCAGGTCCCGCCATCGAGGCGAGACATGGCAAGAAGGCACACTTGCTCGATCCGACCGACCCGGCGTGGGACATTGAGGCGGATTATTTGGCGCAGGCGCTCGTCAACATCGCCCTCATTCTCGCACCGGAGCGGATGATTCTCGGCGGTGGTGTCATGAAGCAGTCACACCTGTTCCCGAAAGTACGTGAAGCGTTTCGACAGAAAATGAACGGCTATATCCAAAATCCGTATGTGAATGAGTTGGAGACGTATATCGTGCCACCGACACTCGGGGATTTCGCCGGATTAAAAGGAGCACTCGCCCTCGCCATCAAGAAAAGGGATGGCGTCCATGCCGGGCGTTGACGGTTGGTAAGAAAGTGTATGAAGGTGACTTTCAATTTTTAAGAGAAATGGTGCAGATTGTCTCGATTCCTGTCATTGCGGAAGGAAATGTGATTACACCGGAGCATGCACGTAAAGTTCTTGAAATCGGGGCATATGCAGTCGTCGTCGGTGGCGCCATCACACGACCACAGCAGATTGCAAAGCGTTTTGTGGAAGGGATTCACAGCCTGTCACCGAGATAATGGAAGTGTAAGTCGTTCGATATGAGGGAATCGATAGGGAACGACTTTATAGGATGGGTGATTGGATGAAACAAGCAACGATTCGAAACAGTAACGGCATGACACTATCCGCCATCGACTATGGCTGTGCGATGACGGAGCTGACGGCCCCGGACCGAGAAGGTAACCTGGGATCGGTCATTTTGAAATACGGGGACGTCTCTCAATACTTAGAAAACCCGATTTATCTTGGATCGGTCGTCGGGCGAATCGCCGGCCGCATCCGAAACGCAGAGATTGATGGTGTCACCTTGTCCCCAAGCGAGGCGCCTCATCATATCCATGGAGGAGACAAAGGCATCACGGCCCGTTACTGGGAGATGGATGCTGAAGAGCGTTGTATCCAGTTTACCTACGGGAGCCCGAATGGGGAGGAAGGATATCCCGGGAATGTCTTCTTCAAAGTGATTTATGAACTGACGGACGATAATGAGCTGATTGTCACGATGACGGCGGAGACGGACGAACTGACATGGGTCAACCTGAATCATCACAACTACTTCAATCTCGGCGGACGATCGACCATCCATGACCATGTGCTGACGCTACCAGCGGATTCGGTCGGGGTGCTCGATGCAGAATCGTTGCCGACAGGAGAGTTGCGAGACGTGAGCGGGACGCCGTTTGACTTCCGAGATAAGAAAGCGGTCCGAGAAGCGCTCGAGTCTGGAGACGAGGCGATTGAGCGTGCTGATGGACTCGATCATCCTTTCATCTTGAAGGATGAACCGATCCGATTGCATGACCCGTTGAGCGGACGGACGATGACGATCGAGACGAATCAACCCGTCATGGTCGTCTATACGGGAAACTTCCTCAGTGAAGAGACACCGGTGACACTTGACGGTCAACAAAAGCATAGCGCGATTTGTCTCGAGGCACAGGTGTTCCCGGACGCTCCGAATCATCCACACATCGCGACCTCGATTGAACTGAAACCGGGTGAATTGTATCATTCGCGGACGGTGTATCGATTTTCAGCGAGTTAACATTAAAAAACACATCCGATTCGACAATCGGATGTGTTTTTTAATGTTAACTTTCTGGTTTTTCGAGCGTGTAGACGCATCGGTTATTTCTTTTTGTTGCGACGTAGATAGAAAAGGATTGCGACAATAAGGGCAATCAATGCGATGAATCCGACGAAATACCAAGTCGGGTTCATCGAAGTAGACTCGTTAGACGTGACATCTCCTTCTGCTTGCTCACTTTGGATACTCGCACTATTCGTAAAAACTGCGCCATTCTGATTTTTTACCGCTACACTAAACGTCTCACTCGGAAAAGCAAGTGTTTGAATGAGGGTTGAATCGATCGTATCGTTCGTTGACACAACAATCATTGCCTTATCCTCGTTCCAAGGAGAAGGTTGAATCCATGCATATTCAGAGGACGTCTCTGGAACGAATCCATACTGCGACAAATCCACTTGATTGTCTTTTGTGACGAGCCACCCCTCTTTCTGCTCGTTAAAGAGCAGACTTTGCTCCGGATCTCCGATATAGATGATCGAGCGGTTAGAGACCGCCTCCTCGGTCACGTCTTTAGCCCGAATGAACTCGACTTGTTGCGTCAAAGGGGTGACCGGTAGGCCACTCATCACACCGGTCATATTTTGCAAAGTTTGTGCATTCGATTCGTCAGGGATCACGAACACAACACCAGGATCAGTCGAAAACAGACTGGCCATATTCGAGAAAACCTTGTTATTTGCTTCTCCACTTCCTTTTGGCAATGTCAACTGACTGTCACTCGAGATGAAAATCCAGCGATCTAAATCACTCTCGTTACATGGCGCTTCAGAACGAAGACCGTTCGCTTCAAACGATACATCTAAAAACGTATCTTTTTGAAGTGTCGATGCATCGATTTGAATCGTATGTTGTTGCCATTCTTGATCGTCCTCTAAAGGCGAGAGCGGGATGGAGTACGGGGTGCCGTTCACCCATGCAATCAACTCCGGAGACACGTCATTGTTCTGCTCAGACGTTACGTACGCCGATGTCTTGAAACGGACCTCCATCTCCACGGTGGATTGCCGATCGATGACTGGCAACGGATAAAAGTAGTTTTGACTGACGGCTTGGGTCCCACTCAACATGAAGTCAGAGGCTCCGAGTGTACGTAAATCAATCGTGTCACCACTTTTTTGAACGGAAGGTGCACTTGATAGGGCGAGTTGACTCCCGTTCAGCTGTTGTCGCTGCGTCGTGATGAGAAGATGGTCCACCGTCCCTTCGAAGGAAGCCGCGTCTTCTGCGAGGACGAACATCGCATCGACGGCCGTATCGTCGCTGACGATTCGAGCTTGCTCAAACAAGACATCCTCACCTTCCGGGAGGGTCTCTAGTTCCTCAATTAACGTTTGGACGGGACCGGTGAACGAATCCGTCTGACCGACGAACACGTACCGTCCATCCAATGTTTTCAATTGTCCTTCATATTGAAGCGATACGTTATTCGGTTTGGCTGCGTCCCCTTGTAGCTGTCGGAACAGAAGAAGTCCCGCTTCTAAAGACATCGTGTCCGGTGAGTCCGGGAGTACGATTGTCAACTTCTGGTTGGTCGTTTGAATAAAGGGGTTCGGATAATCATTTAAAGCGAGTTCGACTTTGCTTCCGATTGAAAGAAAGCTTGATGGAAGGACCGTCAGCCAACTTCCCGATGTGTTTCCGGTATCACACATGCGCCCTTCAATCACGCCCGTGAAGCGCACGGTGACTTCGTGTGTTCCTTTCGTTAAATGTTCATTTTGAAGTGGGACACGTATGTTACCTTGTGAGGACTCCTTAGATAGTGCGACTGACTTGAGTGGTTCTCCATCGATATCGATGGTGAGTGCCGACGGGGGAATTAACAGCTCAGAGTGGGCCCAGTCGACGGATACGTATTTCGAAGAAGCCGCTTTCTCATCTCCGAGCATGGTATATGTGTACGTTCGAGAGGACGTTTCACCAGGCAATACATCATCTCCGGTCGTCAATAAGCGTTCTCCCGCATCGCTTGCGGAAGCGATGGGTAATGAGGAGCGAAGCTCTGTTGCAGCTTGTACTGAAAACGTTGAGAAAATCAAGAAAACGGTCAATAAGTAGAGTGTGATTTTTTTCATAATATCCTCCCCTTCATTCGAATCGGTCTGTTTTGTACCATCTCACTTCTTGATTAAACAAGACGCGTTTGATCTCGAGATAAAGCGAGTAGATGACGAGTAAAATCCATAACTGGCTGTACGTGAAGTACATCAGAATGACGGTAAAGAAGTTTGGAATGTTAAATTCAGAACGCTCGATACTCAGTGTCACAAATACTTCAGTCACAAAGAGAAGGAATGCAAGAACCCATAAAACCAAAGTGATGTTTCCTACCTCGAGACCGATGTCGAAAAACAAATTGATGATAAATAAACTATTCGATAAGATGACCCCAAAGAAAAACAAGAAGTAGGTGAAGAAAAAGTAAATGATGTCGAAGACGATTTTCTTTCGTTTCAACGAGAACAGTTGACGCATAAATTTGAGGACGACGTATTGATTCCCACGTGCCCAACGCGTTCGTTGTTTCCACCATACTTTTAGCGTCTGTGGCTCTTGTTCCCATGTGATTGCGGCCGGGAAAAAGCGGATATGCCACCCGAGTTCGTACACACGAACCGTCAATTCAGTGTCCTCCGCGAGTGCCGCTTCGTCCCATCCCCCAAGTTCTTCGATAATAGTACGGCGTATGGCGAAGTTTGTCCCAGGAATAGTGGAGATGTTGAACCATTTCCACCTGCCTGCCTGTGCCATCCATTGGAAGCAAATCGTTTCAATATTAATAAAACGGGTCAATAAAGTCTCATATGCATTCGTCACTCGGAATTTTCCGACGACGGCCCCCGCATCCGGGTCGTTGACAAGTCCCATCACGAGGTGATACACACCATCCTTTTCGGGAGTGTTGTCCGCATCATATATGACGAGAACATCACCGGTCGATTGGGTCAATCCATAGTTTAAAGCAGAGGACTTGCCTTTCCCTGCGTAATCCGGTGTTGTTTGGACGACATGGATAAATGAGAATTTTTCTGCGAACGTTTGGGCGATTTCACCAGTGCGGTCAGATGAGTTGTCATTGATCAAAATAACCTCAAGTTTATCGTGTGGGTAGTTGATTCGAGACATTGCCCGAAGCGTAGCGGCGACGACAACCGCTTCATTATGGGCGGGAATCAGGACCGAGACTTTTGGCAAGTTCTTCATGTTCTTTGACCAT
This sequence comes from Exiguobacterium sp. s57, assembly GCF_018617685.1. NCBI lineage: Bacteria > Bacillati > Bacillota > Bacilli > Caryophanales > Exiguobacterium > Exiguobacterium sp. s57. The sequence goes on along the minus strand of NZ_JACSKR010000002.1, from coordinate 23,356 downwards.
TCGGGGATGGGATTACGAAATGTCATGTAATGCCAAAATCCACCCTGCATTAAAAACATATGGTATAGAAGCATCGTCCAAATCATGATGAGCGAAAATAGGAATAAGAGATTTGCCATGATTATCCACGCTCCTTAAATAATCGTTTTTTGCGCTGTCCACGCAGGTAGAGTGTATATAACAAAAATGTCAGGACAGCGACGAACGTGATGAGGGCAAGGACTAAGAGAGCTCGTTCAAGAAATGAGGTCGGGGCGTACAGGCTCAACTGACTTATTACGCGAGAACGGTCGTCTTGCAGTGTAAGCTCGCCGTTTGTAGCTGTGATGGAGACATTTTCTGTACGAACCCATTCATTTTGCTCACGTAAGTCGAGCCAGCGAAAGCCGGGTGTGGACTCCATCATGTTGACGAGGTCCGATAAATGTTCTGTTCCGAGATAAGGGTGATAAAAACCGCCAATCATCGAATCACGTACAATCATCAGTTCGTCACGCGCGCGACGCATTTCGTTGACCGGTCTTGGAAGGTCGGTTCGAACGTATCCAATTGTTTCAGGGTATAAGGTCATTCCATGTAGAAGCGACGGTTTAGCAATATAAGGAGTCGAGCCCATAACTTCCCAATTTGTGTTACTAAATTGTACTTGTCCAAAAATATTAGAAAAATAGTTCGATGTTAAAGCATACCCTGAATGTGACATCGTGTAGTGTGGTGCTTCAAATCCTAGAGGCTTAAGGTCGAGTGACACAAGCTTATGAATCGAATTCGTTAATTTTGACTGCATATAAGCCGTCTCTCCTTCTAATAACGTCGCTACGTATTCAGTATAATCACGATTGTTACTGAACGCTTCACGTTTTTTTAGAAGGGGAGGCGTTTCATTCGAAGGAACGAGTACCGGCTGATTGTTCTCGACATCCCAAAACTCAAATCCTTCTCCTGTTTCTGAAGAACGATATTGATGAGTATAGCCATGTGAAATGACGGAAGCACCACGTTTTTCAAGACTTTGAATAACATCAAGCAGTTCTGGACGGTCGGTATAGTGAACAAGTTGCTCACTCCCTGGTTCGGCATACACTGTTATTACCGCTAACAGAATTGGTACGTCTCGATCTAACAGATAGTTCCCTACCTCTTCAAGGAGTTTTGGGTCTGTGCTCGGATTAATATCTTCTAGTCGAAGATACCCAAGATGCTCATTTGATGATTCGACTTGAAAAAAGTCAAATAGGCTATCCGCTACGAGTAAAGAAGAACGGTTCAATAAATTGTGAATTCCTGAATAAAAATGTTCGTCTGTTTGAACGATAACCGCTTGTTTTTTATCATTGTGCATCGAACTTGCGTGCACAATTGAGGCGGGGTCATCTACAGTCAGGATTGAGTCAGCTGATTCGAAAGTTAAAAAATGGTCGGTACGCGCTTGATGGAATTTGGAGACTCCTTGTTTCGTTGTTGTTTCTAGTTTGTTAAAGATATCAAGTTGATTCACGCTATAGCCGATTCCATACAATGGAGCGTCTAACTGGTTAATTCGCTCACGAGTTGATTCAGGAATTGTCGTAGGGTTTGCACCGAAGTAAAATAAGTGAGTTGTCCCATTAAACGATTCTTTTGATACTTCAGTGTCGCGAAGGATGTCGATTTTCTCCGAAAAGTGGGAAATCAGAGCATCCAATTTGTAGACTTCTGGTGGAATATCATTTGTTTCTGAACTAAAAACGATTGTAACGTTCGGTTCTTCTGCAAAAGAAATTTGTGGGATGCCAACTAAGACAAGAATGAGAATAATCATTTTATAACGCATAACTCTTCAACTCATTTCTCAATAATCCGAGGACGTCATCAGGTGATTCGATCTTTGCTTCTTTTGTGACGGTGTAGTGGGCGATATGGTTCGTGAAGGATACCGTTTTGCCATTTGACAGCTCGTAGTCCCCAATCAATTGTCGGAAGCGATTCAAAATGATCATCATATCCGATTCAGAAGCATAAGGTAGAATGAGCGCGAACTCTTCAGTGGACAATCGAAATTTTTTATCGGTCGTTCGTGTCGATTGGTGAAGACGTTCACTAAAAAATGTTAAAAAACGTGTTGCTTCCTCATCTCCATAGAGTCGTTTAAATTCTGTGAAGTAGTCAATTTGATAGAGCAGGACGGTGAATGATTCTCCGTGACGGTTTGTACGATTGATTTCCAACTGAAGTTCAAGTTCAAAACGTTCTTTATTGTCAAGTCCCGTCTCCTCATCGATTGATACGAGTCGTCTGACCTTCTCTTGTAATGAAAGGTTTAATCGGTTTAATTGATTGATTCGTGCATAAATACTTCCGCTTAAAATGACAAAAACAATCAACCAGACACCAAACTGTAAGAGGGTGGCTTCTGAAAACAAAAACATTTGGTCGGTAGGTCGGAAGAATAGGTTCCAAAAGTACAGGCTTCCGAATAAAAATAAAATTACCAGTGCCGTGAATAATCCTGCACGCATCCCTGCAAACAAGCTAATAAATAAAGCTAAAGCAATTAGTAAAGACCCTTCAATCGTTACATTTCCTAGGTCTGGCATGTACAGTATAAATAGAACGGCAGCGATCAACAAAAGTCCAATTTGTAAACTGACTAAACTTGTTTTACGGAATGAGGTATCCATCGATTAGTCCCCCTTCTGCTAATAAAGGCAGTAAATTGTCAAAAGCGTGAGTCTCTTTCGTATCTACATCAAGATACCCTCCATAGTAATCAGATGATGAGTCGGAAACCATCGATGAGGTGAGTCGATTCATCACCCGCTCTGCAAAGTCCCGTTCATCACGCTCGAGTAAATAAAAGATTGCCAACGCATAGACTGCTTGAGACTCATAGTTGACAGTTGGTTTTTTTGAGTTGAGATCGTACCGTCCGTAGACAATCCCGTCATTGAATGTCTCTTTAAAGAAAGAATAAAACGATGCGGTCGATAACCCGAACTGTTCATAGCGCAAGGCGACATATAATTGATCAATCATATTGATTTCCTCATCGAACTGATACGTCTGAGTTGAGATGACGTAAGATTTTGCGAAGAACGGTTCGCTCAGCGGCGCATTACTCAATACTTGTTTGCTGTTGTCGTACAAGTCGCTCACGGCCATGTGGCGTAGGGCGTCCTCATCTAAGTAGCTTAAAGTCAAAACGTCTCCACGTTCCTTTGTTGCCAAATCGACGAAGTCAACGGGGATCCCATCTTTGACCCCAATTGATGTGAGTGAAGTGCCAATCTGTTCAGCCAATTCAATGTAAGAAGGTTCATCAAACGCATCTCCCGCTTCATACAGGGCGTGAACGATTCGAGCATCATCAATCCAGGCATTCGCAGGGCTTCGTGTAAGCTCATCGTTCGTCCTTTCAAGTCGCCAACTAACCAAATTAGATGCATGCAAGAAATGCTCGGTGAGTACATCGACTTGTGAGGCAAATTCGTCTGCGCGATCCCGTTCGACTAAAAATAGCAAATAGAGTCCGAGAGACTCAGATAAAAATTCGTTTTCGCGATTGGTCACATTCGTTTGGATGAGACCTTTTTCTGTTAACAGATGACTCCGAATGAATGATTCTGTTGGAAATTCACTCTCGTAGTCTTGAGGAAGCTCAGTTTCTTCTTTGTTATCTGAACATCCGTACAATAAAAATAAACATGAGAGTGAGATAGAAATAAGGTGTCGCATAGACTCCCCCTTGATAAAGTGTAGTTTTTAAATGTTTATAATAATTTATACCCTAATAAACTCCTGCCTACTTCCTTATGTTGTTTAACCTTGAAAAAAATAACTTCTTTTCTAGTCGTTTAGAAGAACTAAAGTGGTGACATCGATGATGAATGTCTTTTTCGATTGTTTTACAGTGCGGTCTGAATGAATAAGTTTATTATATCGATTCGTTACACATAAAAAAAACCCTAAATGCTCGATACTTAGAAAAAGTGTCGATATTCAAGGTTCAGTTCATAAGGTTTAGTACGAATTTCTTCCTTTTTATAAATATGTCTCTCGGACTTCACGGCTACGCGTGACCTTAGCTGGTGTTCCATAAGCAATTACTTGACTTGGTAGGTTGGAGACAACAGTCGCTCCGGCGCCGACGACTGTGTCGGGTCCGACGTGAATGTTATGAATGACCGTGGCCCCCATGCCGATGAAAGATCTAGTACCGATTGTTACACCACCGCCAAGATGTGCACCAGGTGCAATCGAGCTAAAGGGTTCAAGACGACAATTGTGATCAACCGAAGCCATCGTATTGACGACACAATGTTCTTGAAGGACAGAATTTGGATTAATGACACTACCCGCCATCACGGCGACCCCAGGACCGATGGACACGTTACGTCCGACAATCGCACTTGGATGAATCGCTGAAATAAATTCAAAATCTGGCATACGTTCTCCTACCTTGATTGCGATGGACGCACGACGATCGTTATCCCCGACACCGATGATTCCTTTTCGAATGATAGAATTAGCACCAATTAGACCAAGAACGGGATAACCATAGATGAATTTCCCTACAAGTTCTGGACTGTCATCGTAAATGCCCGCAATTCGATAGAGTCCCATTAATTCTAAGATATCGATAATGACTTGTGCGTGACCGCCTGCACCAAAAATCACAATCCACTCCATCGGAAGTCACTCCTTTTTTGTTGAAAAATGTCGAATAGATTTGTCTGTAATGACATTATTTCCGATTCTTTTGATTTCAAACAGAATGACAATGAATAAACGAACATGAAATGGTATCGTGATTGATAAACGATGAGATAAAGGTATTTTAAATGATGTTATTTATTTCTGTTTCGTTGTTCTCGAAAACGGATATTTTGTTAAAGTCCTTTATCGCGCTCAGGAAGGAGAAGAGACTATGTCTTTGACGTTAATGTACATTACAAATCAACCTGAAGTAGCACGTGTTGCGGAGCAAAATGGAGTTGATTGGATTTTTATTGACCTTGAAATAATGGGGAAAACGGAAAGGCAAGGTCATTTGGATACAGTGATTTCCCGACATAACTTTCAAGACATCAGTCGGGTACGTGCAGTGTTGAAACATTCAAAACTACTTGTAAGAGTAAACCCGATTTTCCGAGGGTCCCGTCAAGAAATTGACGAGGTGATTAATCGCGGTGCGGATATCGTTATGTTGCCTTACTATAAAACGACGGACGAGGTAAAGAGACTGATTGAATTTGTTCATGGTCGTGCCAAAGTTTGTCTTCTTTGTGAGACGAAAGAAGCTGTAGAATGCATGCCTGATGTTTTAAAGTTAGATGGAATCGATTTTATTCATATTGGGTTGAATGACTTACATTTAAGTTATGGACAATCTTTTCTTTTCGAACCACTTGCAAACGGATTAGTGGAAAAAATCATTAATCAAATACGTGAGCAGGATATTATTTACGGATTTGGTGGAATTGCTCGTATAGGGGAGGGCAAATTACCTGCAGAAAAAATTTTGGCTGAGCACAAACGTCTTGATTCTTCGCTCATTATTTTATCGCGGAGTTTTTGTAATTTAGGGAATGTCAAAATGATGTCCGCATACCAAACTCAACTTTTTAAAGAGGGGGTTTGGAAAGTAAGGGCATATGAGCAACACCTGAAATATGTATCCTCAGACTGGTTGGAAAAAAATAGACGCAGTCTCGTTTTGGATGTTGAAGGTATTACTACAGAAATTCAAACACAGAAAGGGATTTTGTTATGAATGTATTGGTAACAGGAATGCGTCTATCGTTAAATCAAAAAGAACAACTAGAACAAATCGGATGCAAAGTCACTATGCTAGAGCAAGAGTCCGATATCTCACTACAAGATGTGACAAAAGTAGAAGTGCTCGTTTGTCAAAATATTTTCGCTTATAGACAAGTCGAGGAGTTTCCTCAGCTGAAAATCGTTCAAGCAGTGAGTGCCGGCTTAGATCGATTGCCTCTTGAAGAGTTAAAAGAACGTGGTATTGAGGTTTATAATGCCGGCGATACATACGCCGCGCCAATGGCGGAGTGGGTCATATGGCAACTTCTTGATTTTATGAAACATGGTGCATCACTTCGTGAAAATCAATCCAACCGTAAGTGGGAAAAAGAGCGGCGCTTACTCGAATTGACAGGGAAGACAGTGACCTTGCTTGGCGTAGGTCATGTGAGTGAAGCCATAGCAACAAGACTTCGACCATTTGGTGTTCGCCTAATTGGAGTTGGACACCGTGAAAAAGTAGTTTCATTTGTCGATCAATATGTTTTGATGAATGAGCTACACGATGTATTACGTGAAAGTGACGTTATTATTCTTGCGCTTCCACTGACGGAAGATACTTATCAATTAATAGATGAGGAAACACTCGGGGTGATGAAAGAGGATGCTATTCTGATGAATGTCGCACGGGGAGCGATTATTGATGAGACCGCTCTTGTTTCAGTGCTGAAAGAAGGGAAATTTTTTGGTGTATCTCTTGATGTGTTTGCATCAGAACCACTACCATCAGACCATCCATTGTATGATTTTGATTGGGTGTCTATCACCCCCCATAACTCCTATGTATCTGATCAAGTGAATAATCGATTGTTCAACAACGTTTTGAGTAATCTAAAACAAGTTCATACAAATCGTGAACGTTGACTCGAGAGCCTTTGGATCTCGGGTTTTTGTTTTGATAATTCACTAAAAAATTATATCGAACTCTCTTCAATTCGGATTTATCCATTTTTTTGAATGGGAACAATGACATATAACGTCATATCTGATTGCCCCGTACACCTTGAGACAAACAGCATAGAAGGAGTGAGAAGGATGCCAAAGAGCATGCCGTTAGTCAGTCTAGTTGTTCCTATTTATAACACTGCACCTTACATCGAACAATGCCTTGAAAGTCTTGTCAATCAAACCTATCCAAACCTTGAAATTATCTGTATCAATGATGGAAGTACGGATAACAGTTTTGGTGTTTTACTGCAGTATGACTCGGATTTACGCGTGCAACTATATGATCAGACAAATAGAGGGTGTTCATTTTCTCGGAATCGAGGACTCAATTTGGCAGATGGAGAATACATCATGTTCGTTGATAGTGATGATTGGCTCGATCTGGACGCCATTCGCCTAATGGTAGAACATGCCGAGAGAGAACGAGCAGATGCAGTTATGGGAACATATGTCCGAGAATACGAGGGACGTTCTTTACCTAAACATATTTTTAACGCAAACTTCCTGTCTTACGATGAAGAAGAAACCAAGCGATACGTTCATCGGCGTTTATTCGGACTTATGGGTGAGGAACTAGCTCGTCCGGAAACAGTGGACGCCCTGAATTCAAATTGTATTACCTTATATCATCGTGATTTGATTAAACATTTATCCTTTGATAGCACATATGGATCATTCGCAGATTTATACTATCAAATTCGTGCGTTGGAGAATTGTAAACGATTTATTTATATCGATTATCCTGTTTATCATTATCGGAAGACGAATGTAACATCGATGACAAGTATGTATCAAAAAAATTTGATTGCTTCTCGGATTGAGTTTTTTCACATCCTCATGCGTTATATCGAAGAGCGAAATCTCGGTGAAGATTACAATCGTGCGCTTTATAATCGAATCGCACTAAGCATGATTGGGATTGGGTTGAATGAGATTTGGTCTCAAAAATCACTTTTGAATCAAGCGGAAACGTTGAAGCAAGTGTTGCGTCAAAAAGAATTTCGCCAAGCATATTCTCAAATTGATATGAAGTACTTCGATTTGAAATGGAGGACGTTCTTCCAACTTTGTAAACGTGAACAGACCATTTCACTCGTTCTAATGTTACGGAGTGTCGACTATTTACGGAAACGTGTATAAAGGGGTGTTGATAATGAAACGTGTCCTCATGGTCGCGTCGGTTGTATCCATGATTGAAAGTTTTAATCGTGACAACATCAGAATACTACAGGAAATGGGTTATGAGGTTCATGTTGCAACGAATTTTGAGTGGGGGAGTATGTACTCTAAAGAAAAAATCACACGTATTCGGGAGAGTCTTCAAAGAGAAGGGGTTTCCATGTTCCAAATCGATTTTGAACGTGACATAAAAAAAATAAACCGGCATGTTAAAGCTTTTCAACAATTGAAAGATGTACTTTCACAACAAACGTATGAATTTATACATTGCCACTCTCCAATCGGTGGGGTGATTGGTAGACTGGTTGCTCGCCAAACCGAGACTCCCTGTATGTATACAGCGCACGGGTTTCACTTTTTCAGAGGTAGTCCTTCGCTTAATTGGTTACTTTATTATCCTGTGGAGCGTACACTTGCTCATTTAACAGATACACTGGTCACGGTGAATAAAGAGGATTATGAACGGGCATTGACGTTCAAAACGTCTCGTACGTTCCGGATACCTGGGATTGGAGTCGATACGAATCGAATTGAGCAAATCTCCATCAATCGATCTGAGAAACGCAATAATTTAGGTGTTTACCAAGATTCAAACTTTGTACTGTTGTCGGTCGGAGAACTGAATGAAAATAAAAATCATGAAACGATCATCCGAGCGATTGCGACGTTGAAAGATCGAAACGTTCAATATTGGATTGCCGGAACCGGCGATTCGAAACAGCGCCTCGAACGAATGATTATCGAACTTGAACTAAAAGAACAAGTACATTTACTAGGATTTCGAGAAGATGTATTTGAAGTGATGAAAGCTGCCGACTGCTTCGTTTTTCCTTCTAGGAGGGAAGGGCTAGGCATGGCGGCCCTAGAAGCGATGGCAGCGGGCCTGCCTCTAATCACATCAAATGTTCATGGAATCAATGATTATTCAGTTGAAGGTGTGACGGGTTATAAATGTGCACCTGATGACATCGCAGGTTTTGCCCGAGCGATTCAAATGATGCGTATTGATTTAAAAGTGGCACACCAGATGGGGTCGAATAATATAAAAACTGCTAAGTCCTATGATATTGAGCAGTCAAAAATCGAAATGAGACGAATTTACGAGTCCGTTCAGGCTTCTGGACATTAAAGTGAGGGGGTGCCGTCATGAAACTTGGATCAGAAGTGAGTATCGTACGATATTTAGTACTGATTTATTACTTACTTGCGACGACAGTCTTTTATATGCTTGCCATTTATGTAAGTGGGAATGGTATATCTTTTCAAATTTTTGGTGGGGGAGATGACGGCCTATTTTATTGGGAACAAGCCATGAATGTCTTTTATGACTTATCGTGGATCCGAACTTCTATATACCCTTGGATTATTGGGAAATACCTCCAACTGATTGGGGCGGAAAGTGTATTTGCGATTCGTATGTTTAACTTTGTTGGTGTCGTATTGCTTATCCACTTTTCACTGAAATTAGTAACTGTCCAATTGGAATCTATTTCTCTAAAGAAAAATGCCACAGAAATTCGAAAAAGAGCTTATCTCCTCTCACTTGTCAGTTATATCGCCTATATTAGTTTGTTTTTCAATATCACTACGTCAATTTTTCGGGATGTATGGATTTATATGTTGTTCGTGACTGCCACATATTTAGCTACACGTTGGTTATTTGAAAAGAATTGGACCTATTTCATGCTCCTTGTTCCGACAATTTGGCTACTCGGTCAATTCCGAACTTACGCTCTTCTTTCTTTTGTGTTGGCGATGAGTATTTGGTTTGTAGTTACACTCGTTAAGCGTCCTGTTGTATTCCTAATTATGTTTCTTATTGTATTCGGCGTCATTTATTCATTCTTTATGGATATCCAAGTTCCTATTGTTGAACGTACACTTCGCTCTGCCTTACAGTATCGATCCAGCGGGCTAGGTCAGTTAGGGGGGAGTAGTCAAATGGGGATTCAACTTGATGCAACGAATTATCTAGGTTTCTTGGCAAATTATGCACACAGTTATTTGGGTAACTTAGTTGGACCTTTGCCATGGCACATTCGGAGCGTGTCTACATTAATCGCCTTTGTAATTGAAGCGGTTCCGATGATTTTGATTTTAGGGTTTCTATGGTTGAGAAGAGGGTGGGTGACGAAAGTTCAAGGTTTCATTTTGACACAAGCTTTTGTATGGAACGGACTGATTGCCATCACCAACGACAACATTGGTACATCATTACGATTACGAGCTATTGCATATTTACTGATTTTACTTGTATTCGTTGTCACCTATAGTCAGTATCGTGCTGAAACAGGGAAAAAGTCATCGTCATTCTCTCGCCAATGAAGATTTCAAAAGAATGATAAGTATCTCCTTCCTATTTTGAATTGAATGATTTTCGGAGAGGGAAAGGTTCACTATCTAATTCATAATGGTGTCGACAGTCGAAAAAGTAAGGGAGGTATAGTCACCGTGAGAGATATCAACTCGTCAATCCAGGATACTTGGTTTATTTTGAAATCTAAAAAGTGGCTTATTTTAATGACGATGATTTTAATAGGAGCGATTGCCTACTCGTTAAGTCGGTATGTAATCCCACCGACGTATGAAGCTTCGACGCAAATTTTGGTGGTACCAAAACAAAATGGGACTGAAGCGTTAGACAGTAATCAGATCCAATCATCGCAGGGGCTGATTAATACGTATCGAATTATTATGAAAAGTCCAATCATTCTAAATGAAGTGCGTGAAAATATCCCGAATGCCCCTGAAAACTTAGAAGAACAAATTGTTATTGAAAGCGAAGAAAATTCGCAAGTCATTACAGTTCGTGCTACCGCAGGATCAGGGGAAATGGCTGCAAGTATTGCGAATGAATTAGGTTTGGTATTTTCAAGTGAGATTCCAAGCTTAATGAAAGTCGATAATACACAAATTTTGTCACCTTCATCTGTTCCGATTGAACCGGTAGAGCCAAATATTCCACGGAACACTGCAATTGGTATACTCCTCGGGTTCATTTTCAGTAGCGCCTTCGTATTAATTAGACATCTTTTCAACAAACAAATTCGAACTGAGGCGGAAGCAGAAGCCATACTTGGAATACCAGTGATTGCTTCGATTCCTCTATTTGAACGTCAATCGTTCAAAACAGATAAACATAATTCGCACTCATCGAATCAAGTAAAGGAGGGAGAAAAATATGTTCCGAAAACACAAAGAAAGCTTTCATAGAAATATGAACCGAAATTTAATTACAATCTCAGATCCGAAATCGCCAATCTCCGAACAATATCGTACACTACGTACAAATCTTGAATATACGTCGCTCGGTACTGGACTACAAACAATACTTGTAACCTCGACTTTTACTGGAGAAGGGAAATCGACAACCGCTGGAAACTTAGCCGTTGTATATGCTCAATTAGGTAAACGTGTACTAGTCGTTGATTGTGACATGCGTCGTCCAACAATGCACCAAATCTTCCGACTAGATACGAAGAATGGCCTTTCAAATGTTCTTGCAAAACGTGTCACAATTGATCTTGCCATTCAACAAACTCAACTTGAAAACTTATACGTGATGACGGCAGGCGTCATTCCACCGAATCCATCAGAACTACTCTCTGCACCTTCCTTTAAAGAAATGTTAGATCAAGTGCAGACCCAGTTTGACATCATTATTTTAGATGCACCACCAGTGATGCAAGTTGCGGATAGTCGAGTGATTGCGACTGAGGTTGACGGGACAGTTCTCGTTGTGAGTTGCGAAGCTTCAGATCGGGATGAAGTAGTAAAAGCGCGTGATCAATTGACAATGACAGGCACCAAAATTCTAGGTCTTGTGTTAAATCGCCGTGAGTATCGAAAGGATCGAAATAACTACTATTATGCATATCAATAAAAAGGAGGGATACCTATGGCGACCAAATATGCTCTCGAACCGGAAGAAGTCAGTTCGAATCAAATTAAATATGGTGCCTTGGTATCCTACGTTTCAATTGGTTTCAATATCATTTCAGGATTTCTCTATACGCCATGGATGATCGGAAAGATTGGTCAAGCTAATTATGGATTATACATTTTATCGTTTTCCATCATTGCCATTTTCGCATTTAATCTAGGTCTTGAAGTAGTAGTTGCCAGATTTTTAAGTAAATATCGAAATGATGGGGATCGGCAAGGTGAAATCCGCTTTCTAGGCATCGCCTATAAATTATTTTTTTTGCTGACCTTTATATTAGCGGTCGTGTTAGCCATTTTATATGTGTTTCTAGATAATCTTTACGGTAATTTGAGTGCTGGTGATTTAGAGAAACTACAATTTATGTACCCAATTGTTGCTTTTTACATTTTGATTACCCTAATATCTAAGCCACTCGATGCAGTGTTTATCGTAAATGAGCGTTTCATTCAATTCAATTCATTGCTATTTTTTGAGAAAGTAGTGATTGTAACCTGTACAATCGTAGCTCTTGTGATGGGGTATGGCGTATATGCGCTCGTTGTAATCAATGCGATTGTTATATTATTAAATAATATTTTCAAAGTACTATACATCTGGAAATATACAGATACTAAAATAGACTTCATGGCCAGCGGGAAAGGGATGTACCGTGAAATTTTTGTTTTTTCCTCTTGGCAAACGACTGTTGCTGCAACACATAACTTTCTAATGAATATCATGCCGACAGTACTTGTGATTGTAGCAAGTGGGGTTGCCGTTGCAATCTTTTCGATCGGGATGGTTGTTCAAGGTTATGTATTGCTTATAGCGACAGCAGTCAATTCACTTTTTTTGCCAAAAGTATCAAGGCTCACCCATTCAGGTGATGTTAAAGATATCGAAAACCTGATGATTCGGGTTGGTAGGATTCAACTCTATGTTGTGGGATTCATTACAGTAACATTCATTGCGATTGGATCGGAATTTATTCACTTTTGGGTAGGTGATGCATTTCGCGAATCATATATTGTTGCGTCGTTACTCATTGCGATGGGTGTGATTACGCTTCCTCAAGAAATTGCAAACATCCACCTTGTAACGACAAATCAAATTCGGTATCGAGCTTACGGGATGGTAATCTCGGCAGTCATCGGTTTAGTGCTCGCAATATTTTTGAGTGGGGCCTATGGCGCGAGTGGAGCAGCACTCGCTCTCATGATTGGTTACTTAAGTGGAAATGCTGTATTTATGAATATCATCTACGTAAAAATATTAAAGATAGATGTTTTGCGATTTTTTAAAGAATGTCATTTACAGCTACTGCCTGGACTTTTGTTGACATTAGTTATCGGGATGGTGATTCAACACCTACATCCATCCTCAAATATGATTGAATTTTTATATAAAGCAGTGGGATTTGTTGCTCTCTATGCGGTGTTTACTTGGTTCTTTACGGTGAATCAGTTTGAAAAAGATTTGATTCAATCGATTCTTCCGTTTAAGCGTATAAAGAAGGGAGAACTCAAATGAACATGTATCGTCGTTTTTTTAAGCGCCCTCAAGATCTTTTGTTAGCAATAGTTGCTTTAGTGTTACTTAGTCCTCTCATAGGGGGGACTGCTCTTCTGATTCGCCTTAAACTAGGTGGACCGGTTTTATTCAAGCAAAAGCGTCCCGGAAAAGACGGTGTAATTTTTGAGATGATTAAATTCCGGACAATGACAGACGAAAGGGACGAGGTGGGAGAACTTCTTTCCGATGACAAGCGTTTGACATCATTCGGGCAAAAGTTGCGTTCGCTCAGCATCGATGAATTGCCTAGTTTGATGAACATTGTGAAAGGTGATTTATCCATCGTTGGACCGCGGCCTCTGCTCGTTGAGTATTTACCACGTTATAACGATAGACAAATGCGCCGCCATGAGGTGAGACCGGGATTGACTGGTCTTGCACAAGTGAACGGGCGCAATCGTTTATCGTGGGAAGAACGATTCGAGATGGATGTGCAATATGTCGACGACATCACGTTTATAGGTGACTGGAAGATTATCTTTCAAACCGCCTATAAAGTACTCAAAAGAGATGGAATCTCTTCGGAAACATCGGCGACGATGGAAGCATTTATGGGTAGCGAACAAAATCACAAAGAAGACGCCCTCACCCGCTGAGAGCGTTTTTTGTTTTTGCATGGATACAGGAGTTTTACAGAATTTCTCGAATAACACAAAAAGAAAAAGCGCCTGACTGAGTGTCAAACACTTTTCTTCATTTGTTGCTTCCGGTCGCGTTGTACTTTCCAAATCACTGAAGCAATGACGATTAGGATTGGTGCAAAGATCCACGGTCGAGCTTCTAGAATGGCAACAAGTTCAAAAATCGAGAGCCATCCGCTCACCATGATTAATACAAGTAAAAAAGTTTTCAGTCCCCCCCGGACCGGAAACCAGAAATAAACGAACAAGGTCACTAAGAAGAAAGCGATTAAGCCCATGCAATTTGTCCTTTCACCCATCATTTTGACTCATTATAGCAAAGAACATCGAGAGAGTGTTAGAAGCTTCACTTCTTAGGCGTGTTTCGGTACGCTTATAAAAGATGATTGAAGGAGGAACAGATGTGAAATTTGGAATTATTGGTTTAGGATACGTTGGATTGGCCACGCTTTGCGGATTGGCAAAAGCCGGTCATCACGTCATCGGTGTCGAGGCTGACGAAGAGAAGTTACGTCTCCTCATGAGTGGACACCCACCATTCCATGAACCAGGCATGGCAGAGGTGCTACAAGAGCACGCCGATCAAATCACGTTAACAGATCGTGTTGCGGATACGGAGCAGGTCGACTATTTGATTCTTGCGGTCGGGACACCGAGCAAGTCAGATGGTAGCTGTGACTTATCCTATATCGAAGCAGTCCTTTCGGAACTGAGAACGAAGCATAAAATTATCATTCGTAGTTCAGTCCCCCCCGGCACGACAGATTTATTGAACATCATGTATCCCTCTCATACGTTTGCGATCGTACCTGAATTTTTACAAGAGGGACGTGCACTTGCGGATGTCATGAAGCCACATCGGGTCGTTATCGGCTGTGAGGACCTTGAAGTGTCAGAGGAGCTGGCCGGCATATACGGTCGTCTCGGCGTTCCACTCATCTGTACGACACCCATCAACGCAGAACTCATCAAATACGCATCGAATGCATTTTTGGCCACGAAAATCAGCTTCATGAATGACTTGTCGCGCTTAGCCGATAAAGCAGGTGCTGATATTACAACAATTGCGGATGGAATGGGACTCGATCCGCGTATCGGGCGCTCGTTCTTAAACGCAGGAATTGGATATGGCGGATCGTGCTTCCCGAAAGATATGAACGCACTGCTTCATGTCGCGAAAGAGAACGAGACTGACTTGCGTGTCATCCGAGCGGCGGCAAAAGTGAATGAGACGCAAATCGAATATGTGCTGTCTAAACTAAATCTTCAACCGAACATGCGGGTTGCGATTCTTGGTTTGGCATTCAAGCCGGGAACGGACGATATGCGGGATGCCCCGTCGATTTTACTCGCGCACCATATGGTCGCCCGAGACGTTGAAGTCATCGGATATGATCCGATTGCGACGTGGGAGTATCCGCAGGCGGCATCGATTGAAGAGGCGTTGCATGGTGCGGACTGTGCTGTTCTCGTCACGGAATGGGATGAGCTCGTGAATTTGAGACCGGAGTCCTTTTCGAGTATGCGCCAGCGTCGCTTGATTGATGCGCGAAACGCGTGGAAGTTTGCGCGCGACCCGGGTGCTGTTTCGTACGAAGGAACCGGACGGATGCAGCGTCCATCGAACACACCGACTTCAAACTAATATTGTTCAGGACTGCTCATATAGGCGGTCCTGTTTTCGTGTAATTTGAATCCTTCAGAAGTCTTGTATCGTAAAGAAAGGAGAGGAGGCGAGGCATATGTGGATTCTCATTCTAGCAGCAGGAATCGTCGTCGCGTTAGGATTCGCGGTAGATAGGTTCGGCTGGTATCATCTGATCTCAGGGTATAATACGATGTCTAAAGAGAGGCAAGAACGTGTCGACATCAAGCGGGTGGCGCGACTGATTGCTTGGATGTGTTACGGCATTGGCGCGATGTTTCTGTTGATCGCACTCATCGACTTGTCTGGATGGAGCGCACCACTCGAACCGTTCTTTCTCGTCCTATTCGTCTTCATCGTCGCCATGCTTTGGCGGATGCAGCGGTATGACGGGAACATCTTTGATGAATCTGGTCGTTTGAGACCGGGTGGGAAAAAGCGCCTCATCCCAATCATCATCGTCTCTGTCATATTACTCGTCGGTGTGCCCGCGCTCCTATTTTGGTTCAGTCAACCGACTGAAGTGACTGTAACAGACTCGGTGATTGTCATTGAAGGCAGTTATGGTCGTGAAGTCCCGCTCGATGAAGTGGAAGACGTGACATGGACAATCTTACCGGACATCGCGCGTCGGACGAACGGAGCAGACACGGGAACACGCCTGACGGGACATTTTCGCACGGAAGCAGGAGAAGATGTCCTCCTGTTTATCGATCGCGATGTCGAACCGGTCATTCGACTCGATTGGTCGGCAGAACCAATCTATCTCAATCAGTCCTCGACAGAAGCGACGCGAGCATTATATGAAGAGATTCAATCACGCTGAAAAAAGGGACACTCAATGCGAGTGTCCCTTCGTGTTGACCCAAGTTTCAAATGAAGCCGCATCAAGAGCGGGTGAGAAGTAGTAGCCCTGCCCGAGCTCGACTCCTTCATGAATCATTCGTGACAGGTCGTCATCGGTCTCGATGCCTTCAGCGAGGGCGGTCAGCTGTTGCTCGTTCGCAAAACGCGACACGGCACGTAAGAAGGATGTACTTTCTTTCGCCTTCCCACTCACATACATCCGGTCGATTTTGACTTCTTGAATCGGCAAATGCCAAATCGCTTCGAATGAGGCATATCCGGTCCCGAAGTCGTCAATCGAGAGGCAATATCCGAGGTCGGCGATATCTTCTAACCGTTCGAG
The DNA here is from genome assembly GCF_018617685.1 of Exiguobacterium sp. s57. Classification (NCBI taxonomy): domain Bacteria; kingdom Bacillati; phylum Bacillota; class Bacilli; order Caryophanales; genus Exiguobacterium; species Exiguobacterium sp. s57. The sequence goes on along the minus strand of NZ_JACSKR010000002.1, from coordinate 6,458 downwards.
TTCACTCTCATACGACATAATATCTGACGACTCCGTCAATTCAATCTTCAATCGGTCCGGTAGCCAAGGATGTAGCTCGATGGAGTCCCGAAGTTTCGCTACAATCGACGGGTCGACCGAATGAGCCGACAAGTTGAACGACAGTGAGATGTCTTCGAAAGGCGTGTCTTGCCACGCGACGAGCTGTGCGATCGTCTGGTCGAGAATGTTATGCGATAGCCATAAGATTTGATCGGATCGCTCTGCGACACGAATGAATTCGTTCGGTGGAATGACTCCGACGTCAGGATGTGTCCAGCGGGCGAGTACTTCCGCTCCGACGACACGGCCTGTTTTCAGCTCGACTTGTGGCTGATAGGCGACCGTCAATTCACCTTTTCGGATCGCCTCTGGAAGCGCCTGCTCAATCAGTGCGGCGAGTTGCATTTGGGCTAGGATGTCTGAGTCATACCAAACGGATGGAATGCGGGTTTCTTTAGCGTGTTGTAACGCCTTCATCGCCTCGAACAAACAATCGTTATACGCAGGTTTCGTCTCGGTTGCACCGATTTGGATGTGTACATTTTGTCGTTTATGATTGACTGTCAATTCCGTCGGGAACAGTTCCAATAATTCATGTTCATCCTCAAAAGAGAAGCCTCTGACATACAGCATGAACGTGTCGTCCCGATACCGTCCGAATAGATGTTGTGCATATTTGGACAGGCGAGCCTCGACGGTGCGCGCGAACTCGTTCATGAGAAGATCGGCGTATGCCGGATCGTACCAATCGACGAGGTGATGGTAGTCGTGCAGTCTAATCAAGACGAATGCACCGTCAATCTCTTGATTCTCCCATCTGCGGATGAAGCCATACTCGTTGTAGAGGTTGGTCGCCAAATCAAAGCGCACGAGACGGTCGACTTTTCGTTCCCGCTCGACACGATCGGTCTCATCTTCAACAATCAAATAATATGTCAATTGTTCTTCCCGTTTTAGCGGTGTCAATTTCACGTTCAAATAACGAGTATGTTCGCCTTTCAAATGGATGATGAATTGGGCGCTCGTTCCTTGGTCGGTCACGCCTTCAAGTGCTTGTTCGAACAGACGGCGACCCGTCTCGGTGAACAGTTGGTTGATCTCATATAAATTTCGATCGCCAAAAAACTGACGGAACATCTCATTTCGTTCAATCAGATTATAAGAATCATCCATCAGCGCGATGGCGAGCCCGGTCTCTGAAAAGAGGGACGACCAACGTTCGTGATAGCGCACGAGATCCTGTGAGCGATTCTCGAGCTCATGGAAGGTCGAATGAACGCTTGCGGCAATCTCGCGTAACTCGTCCTCGATGCCACGGAAGTCATGCGTCTTCGGGAACATTTCTTCAACCGGCGTGAGACTTGGATCGATAGCAAGCGCTCGTGCCTTGAGGTGCGCCAAATCGTGATTGTAACGCTTGCGCGTATAGTAAAGCAGGAAAATCAGTCCGAGTGATAAGAGGAATGTCATGACGAATGAGGTAGTGGCGAGAATTTGGTAATGTTTACTTTCTTCTCGTAGCGCGACCTCTGAAGTAGAGCGAATCGAGCGAAGAGCCCCATACGCATCTTCGTAGACGTTCGTTGAATTGACATAACGAGCTTCGAGAGATGCCTCACGGTTTGCCATATTGGCGAACGATTGACCACTTTCTGCCACGTCGATGACGGCTTTCGTTTGTAACGTTGTGTTCGATGCGATGATTGTTTGGATGATTGCCGCTTCGCCTACAATCAAATCAACGGTACTGGCCAGTTGGTTCTCGTCAATTGAATCACCAAGTAAAGAAGCGCCGTTTCGCATGAGCATCGATTGCATCCGCATAATGGCGTCAATCAGTTCATAAGCTGCATTCGGTTGATTCGTTTGTTCGAGCGCTTGATAGAGCCAACGGCGATTGATTGAACTGATGACATCGTTCGGGACCGTCTCGAATCGCTCTTCTTCGAGAATACGGTTCAAATCGTTCGAGAACGTCTGAAGCGTCTCTCGTTCCCGTTCGTTTATACCAGCTTCGAAGTCGTTCAATAAACGATCATTGTATTGGAGTGCCCGTTCTTTGTACGGTGTGGATAAGAACGATGACGTCTGATTCGACTGTTCCTCGTAACGGGTCGCCGCCTCGAAGAGCGTCACATACGCTTCGACACCAGCCAGGTCTGCCGCCTGACTCAAATTCGCGATTGTCTGGTCGATGGCTTCTTGTTTTTCATGCCAATAAAAATTCGTTCCAAGCCCAAACAACAAGACACCGATGAGACAAGCGACCGCAAGCGCCATCGTGTAGATACGGTATGGAATTTTCGCGAAACGGGATTGGCCCATCCGGCACCTCCTTTTTTTCTTCATCATACTCCGATTTCGGGTCACGGGATGAAATTCCTGCAAAACGAAAGAAAAACCCGACTTTTGTCGGGTTTATTAACGTGACTAAAGTCACGGGCGCTTATAACCGATCAAGCGTGATTGCCAATACGGTTCTTTACTGATTTGGTTATAACCTAATCCGTATGAACCGGCATGGATGAATGTATCAGAGTTAATCATGATGCCCATATGCGATGGTCCTGCGGTATATGTGTTTTCGAAAAAGACGAGATCACCGGGCTGCGGGACGAACGACTTCGGTAATTGTGCTCCGAAGTAAGCGCCGCTCCAATAATTGGCCACGTTCGTACGTGGGATGCTGACACCGGATTGATTGAATACATAATAGATGAGACCTGAACAATCGAATCCGCCGTTGGCCGGGCTAGAAGATGCCCACACGTATGGTGTACCCACATACTGTTTAGCGACCTGGATGGTCGAAAGTCGTGTCGACTGAGCGCTTTGTCCTTTGATTTCTGTGACGGCTGATTTTGCGACAAATCCTGAAGAGAGCCGATAGTGCGTAGCCGTCTCTCCAATGATGTTCAACAGTTCTCCGCGGAGTGTCGAACCGACCGTACTGCTCGCCTCGCTCGCCTGTGACCGAATCGAAGTCGGATAGTACGTATAGTACGAGTTTGCGTCATAGGAACCTTCGACCCAAGCCGGACCTTCTGCCGAGCCTTTCGGGACCGTTTTCACATAGGCCGAGGCAACAAAGCCGACCGTATTCCCGTAATAGATTTGTAGCCAACCTTTTGAAGACTCGACGACGCGCAACGTCTGTCCCGCTTTGACACTACCGATGATCGTCGCACTCGTTGAAGAGCTCGAACGGACGTTCAAAGAGGGAGTGTTGACGATGTAATCAACAGTGGCATTGCCAGCACCGGCATCTCCTTCATTGGGGGCAGGGTCACTCGGTGTCGTGGTCGTTTGCTTTAAATAACCGGCGCTCACGTATCCGGATTTACCATTATACGTGACATAGTACCAGCTACCTGACTGTTTCGTCGCCTGGACGACCGTGCCGTTCGGGATGGACGTGACGAGGGCGTAGCCGATGCCGGCACCTTGCCGAACATTCAAGTTTGCGGTCGTGGTGAACTGTTGGTTGATGGATTGTTCTGTACTCGGTGACGTAGATGTCGCTGATTCAGATGTCGTTAAATATGTATTGGCGACATATCCAGTTTTTGTCCCGTACTTTACTTTCGACCATGAGCCTTCGACAGCTAAGACGGTGACCGTCTTGCCCTTAGGAATCGTGAGCACCACGGTCGTCTTTGTTGACTTCGACGAGCGAAGATTCAAGTTTACTTTCGTTTGGGCCGTCGCCGCGTTCGGTGTGACAGTCGAAGGCGTGTCTGCTCCGCTTGACGTGGAAGCTTTTTGTAAATAGTCGTTATGCACCCACCCGGTCTGTCCGCCGTAACTGACTTTCGTCCACGATCCTTTTGATTGAATCGGGGTGAGCGTTTTGCCTTTTGGAATCGTCAAGAGGACGCGGTGCCACGTTCCTCCGGCGAGTCGCATGTTCAACGCATGCGTCGTCGTGACACGATTCGTACTCGCAGCGGTCAACGATGAACCGCCTGTCGATGCAGACGCATTTCCTGTGAGACGTAGTGTCTGACCGACGCGAATATTGTTAGAGGATAGTCCGTTCAAAGATTTAACCGTCGCGACAGATACATCGTAGGAACGGCTGATGGACCATAATGTATCACCAGAACGTACCGTATGCGTGGTCGCAGCCGCAGCTTCGTCCGCGTGGGTAAGTATACTTACCGCTGCGAGAGCCGCGAATGAGTAAGTGAGACCAGACTTTGAATTCATAGCGTCACATCCTTTCAAAGAGTGAGAATGAAACCATTCAACAAGTGAGACAATACAAGTTTATTGTACGGTGAGACGAAATGAGCAAGCAATGGGGCAAAAGGTCAATTCACGTCCTTTTATTGAAAAGGAGGTCAATAATTTATAAATGGGTATAAATGGATATTTAACGGATTCGAAAAAGGAGGAAGTATTGACTTTCTGTTGAATTTTGGAAAACGTGACGTGTGATGTTTCATGCTATCATTAGGTCAAAATAAATTTGGTGAGGTGGCAGACTGATGATCGAGAAGAACTTTTCAAACCGAACATATCGTAAACATCAAGAGAAACTGTTCGAACTCGTGAGAATGCCGATTGTGACCGAGAAAACCGTACAGGAGGCGATTCGATATATGTGTGAGATCGTCGCTGATATGCTGGCGGTCGATACAGTGTCAATTTGGCATTTTGACACATCATATCAATCCATTTCGTGCCAAGTCGCCTATTCTCACGAATCAGGTACACATTATCCGAAGTTGTCGGTTCATCGTGAACTCGCAGCGGACTATTTTGAGGCGCTTCAGACAGAACGGGTCCTCACGTTCGAGGACGTTCGAAGTCACCCGTGGGTGAAGGAACTATACACAGAGTATTTTGTGGAAGGTCAGCGTATCTACTCGATGCTCGATGCTCCGATTTACGCGAACAATCGCGCTAAAGGTGTGATTTGTTGCGAAACATTTTTACCGCGGAAGTGGAACTATCTTGAAGAATTAATTGTGAGCACGCTTGCGGACTTTATCGCAATCCTTTACTTTCGACTCGACCGCCAGTTAGTTGATGAACATCTTCATCAACTGGCCTATACGGATGAATTAACGGGATTGATGAATAAGTACGCGTTTGTCGATGAAATCGATTCACTTCGTCTTCATACGGAAGGTTTTCTCGGTGCTGTTCTTTATATTCGAGCCGATGATTTTCGATCGATTGAAGATGCTATCGGTTCTGAAGCGTCTGATTTGATTGTCAAAGAAATGGCGAGTCGATTGCGCAAGGTGGTCGATGAGTCTCGAATGGCTCGAACGTCTCAATCTGGATTTGTCATTTGGATTCCTTACGGGGAACGGAGGAAAGTGCATACGCTTGCGGAACACTTATGTGAGCAAGTGACACGTCTTCCATACCGAATTAATGAATTAGATGTTGTGTTGACGACGAGCGCGTTCATCTCGATCGAAATTGAAGGTCGCTCCACATTAGACATGATTCATACAACTCGGGTTGTTGCGGGTCAATCGAATGGGAAGCGGGGAGTCATTGCGTTTTTTGAAGAGGAGATGGCACAGAAAGCATCAGATCGCCTAAGGCTAGAGATGAACCTACGATTGGGAGTCCTGTCAGAACAGTTTGAATTATATTATCAACCAAAAGTTATTGCTGATTCTGGAAAATTGAAAGGGTTCGAAGGATTGATGCGCTGGAATCATCCGGAGCGTGGTCTCGTCCCGCCACTCGACTTCATTCCGCTCGCCGAATCGACGGGGCTCATCATCGACCTAGAAGAATGGGCGTTCGTAACGGCCTGTCGCCAGCTCAAACAGTGGCATAATCGTGGAGACCGCTACGAGCTTGCGCTCAACTTATCGGCGCGTCATTTCTTATCTGAAGGGGTCGTCGAAAAATTTGCCCAAATCGCACGTGAAGAAGGAATCTGTACGAGTTACATGACTCTTGAGATTACAGAGAGCGTTGGGATGGAAAACCAGCAACACGTCATCGACCGTTTCATCGCCTTCCGCGAAGAAGGATTTTCCATTTCCATCGATGACTTCGGGACCGGGTTCTCAGCATTCGTCTACTTGAAGCACTATCCGATTCATGAGATCAAAATCGATCGGCAGTTCATTCAAGTGACAGAGAACGACCCGACCGGGAACGTTATCGTTGAATCCATCGTCGACTTAGCACGCGGATTGAACTTGAAGACGGTTTGTGAAGGCGTCGAAACGCTTGAGCAGTGGGAGGCATTACGTGGACTCGGCTGTGATGAGATGCAAGGGTACTATTTCTCTAGACCGTTGCCGCTTCAAGAACTTGAAACATGGATTGCTAGCTATACGACACAGACAAGGGACGCCTGAGCGTCCCTTTCAGGCTGTTGACTAACATGAATAATATCGCTCGCCTTTCCGGCGCCCACGCTTTCCGCAGGCAATCCCGGAGCCGCATCGCGACTTGGG